>NZ_JACCJY010000012.1 GCF_014596085.1 Azospirillum tabaci | reverse complement strand
AACGGGTTCTCGTCCTTCGTCGCGAACTGGCAGGTCGAGTGCAGCGCCTTCCCATCCACCGTCTCGGACAGTGACTTGCCGACCGGCAGGTCGCTGCTGTCATGAGCCCAGAGCACCACCGGGTTCTTTCGGTAGTTGCTGAGTTGCCAGCCCGACAGGGAGATGACGTCGTTCTCCCGGTCTTCGGAGGCGGTGGAGATGACGAAATCGACGGTGCGCGCCGCCTCGTCGGTGATCTTGGTACCGAAGGCGCCGGTCTTCACCAGCACCATGCCGGACGTGTCGGCGGCGGATTTGGCCGCGCGCTTGAACTCGCCGGCCTCAACCAATTGGGGCTTGGGCATTGAGGTTCCTCAGTCTTGCAGGTGGGGCAGCAGGATCTCGGCAACAGCCGCGGCAATGTCGCTCACGGACATGCCTGCCGCGCCGGCTGCCGCCAAGTCGCTGTTGGGCGCGGTGTTGACCGGATAGAAGAATTTTTCGCCATCCGCGTACGGGTTGAGCCCGATGCGCTCGCGGATTTCATTCGGGTTCACCGCCGCGCAGCTAAAGCCCTTCGACATCGCTTCCAGCAGGCTCTTGAGGTCTCCGCGCTCCAAGTTGGAGATGTCATGTTCGAAGAAATACTCGTCGTCATCGTCTTCAAGCAGCAGGTCCCGGTCACAGCTCTGGGCGATGTTTGCGAAGTGCTCGTTCAGGGTGAACTTGATGAAGCCGAGCGTCATCTGCTCGATGCCCGTTCCCCAACTGGTGGATTTCGTCGTGGCTCCGAGAAGGTGCGGCGGAACGCCATAGATGCGGCCAATGTCTTCGACCTGGAACCCGCGCAGCTCCAGCCACTGGGCTTCGTTCGGCGGGATTCCGATGCGCTCATACTTCGCGCCGTTGGCCAGCACGGCCGTTCTATGGGCGTTGGCTGGGCCTGAGTAGTTGACCGCCCACTGAGCCGCGATACGGCGCTGGGCGTCCTCACCGAGCTGCCCTGGCACAGACAGCACGCCGGACATCGCAGCGCCGTTTGCGAAGAACTGGCTACCGAACTGGCGCGCGGCGATGGCGTCACCGATGGCCTCGGCATGCACGGCGATGGGCGACATGCCAAGGTACGGGTTCACCGCACCCCAGCGGAGGTGAAACATGTTGTCGCCGGTAACGCGGAACCGTTCGGTGCCGTACCAGATGCTGAATTCATAGATCGGCGTGCCGTCGAAGGCTCGATAGACCCGGACCAGCGACGGATGAACCGGTAGAAGCGCCACAACGCGCCCACGCCCATCCCGCTGGATGAAGGCGTAGGAGTTGCCGTGCTGCAAAAGCCACGTCATCAGCAGGCGCCAGAACTCCAGGCGCGTCATCCATCCATTCGGGCGACGGCACACGACCCGGTAAAGAGGGTGCTTGATCGCCCGTTCCTTGCCGTTGCCGACACGGCGGTAGAGCATCAGTGGCGCCGTCGAGATCGTGCCGGACACCAGCGAGATGCTGCGCCACACCGAGGTCACCCGCATGGCCGTCTCAGCGTTCACCACCGGCCCAGCCGTGGACCCCGAACCCATTCCCGCAAACGCGAATCCAGCATGGAGGCCCGTCTGCACAGCCGGTGGAGCGGCGGGCACAGCCGGCGCTGCCGCCCTCACCACCCGCGACGGAGCGGCGACACGGATGCGTGGAAGCTCGGTCATGTGTCGTTAGCCCGCGAAAATGAGGTCTTGGGTTTCGTAGGGCGACAGCCGGCAATGTTCCGGTGGCTGCGGATTGCGCGACATCAGCGTCACCGCGTCGAAGGTCGCCATCAGAGGGTCGATCTTCCCGGCCCCGGACGCCTGCTTGGTGATCATCACCGCGTTACCACGCTGCTCGGACTTCGCATTGCCCACGGCCCAGGCCATGATCGGCTGGTCGCAGTGGACGAGCGTGAGGTCGACCAGCTTCCTCTCCGCCGTCTTGATTGCTCCATTGAGCGTGTAACCCTGCGAGACACCGACGACGCGGTTCTTGCCGGTGGAGTCCTGCTCCCCACCAATCCCCTTATCCGCCGCAGCATCCACGATGGCCCCGACGCCAGCGGGGTCCAAGCCGACCTGCGCCAGTAGCCCCGCATCATCGACTTCCTCGAGGATGCTCACGAGCTGCTCCACGTCGTCCGGAAGGCTGTCGACCAGCGTCAGGTCGCCGGTCTTCACCATGTCCATCAGCGTGGACGCCTCCGCCTTGCGCAACTCCAGCACCGACTTGTGCGCCCAGGCGTGCACCCAAAGCAGCCATTCGCGGGTCAGGCGGTCCCGGCCCAGCAGGGCAAGCGCCAGGAGGTCATCGAGACCGCCGCCGTCGATGCCGGCCACGACCACGTCCGACCGCCGCAGGATTTCATCCTTGGTCAGGCTCGGATCACCGGCCAATTCCCAATGATCGGCGCCCACCCAGCGGTTGGTGCGCAACCGCAAACCGACCTCGACATTGAAGTGCTGGGACGCCAGCAGCGCGAGTTGCGCAGGGCCTTCGCGCTCGGCCTTCACCAATTCGTTGACCAGGAAGTCAAGTCGAACCGATCGGCCCATGTTCGGGTTGACCAGCGGCCAGTATTCCGACTGCTTCCAGCCGTTCCCATCCTCGCCCATAAGCCGGTCCGGCAGCTCATAGATCACCGGCAGGAGCGGCAGCTTCAGCTTGCCGTCACGGACATCACGCGCCGTCGCCAGCTCCGACTTGAACACTCCAACCGGCGGCTCCTTCGACTGGGTCGAAATCTGGATCATGAAGCCGTCCGGCCGCGCCGCCAGCGCGCCCCGGATCTCGACGAAGATGTCAGCCGCCTTTGGCTTCTTCGCGAACACGTGCGTCTCATCGACCAGGATGCCGGTCGACTTCGATCCGGTGATGGTGTCGGTGTCGGCCGCTTTGATCTCCAGCGTCGCCTTGCTGTTGCGGTGCGTGATTTTCCGAAGATGCTCCTGCGGGTGGAATATCTTCTTCAGCTCCTCGTCCGCATCGATGATGCCCGCTGCTTGCTTGAAAGCAATGTCGGCAATCTTCTTCGTTGGAGCGATCAGAAGAAATTCCGCGTTTGGTCTTCGGTTGACGATCAGAGCGACCACCATCAGGGCGGCGGCGTACGAACTCTTCCCATTTTTTTTGGGGACCAGGAGAAACACTTCCTGGATCATCCGCCTGTTCGTCGTCGTGTCATACGACCCAAACAGCGTTTCCACGATCCGGCGAAACCAGTCGCCCGCCCCTTCGGCCATCGTCGGCGTGCCGATCACGTCGGGCAGCCGCAGGCGGTTGAAGATTCGCAGCGCCCTTTCCGCCTCCATCTGAAACAGCGGCAGTTCCGGTACCAGAGCCTTACCCAATAGCAATCGCTGCTCCCAATCCGGGCAGGACGTGTCCCAGACCGATGCAGCGACCATGGGATCGGACATCAGTTCACCCGACCGTTGAACGCGAGGTCGTCACCCCACTCGGTACCGGTCCCAGCCGTGACGGCAGCCTCCTGCGCCGCCTGCTTCTTGCCAACGGACTTCGGCTTCGTCGTCTTCACCGGCTTCTCCTCCGGCTCGTCCCCGAAGTTCGGGAAGCTCGGAACGTCCAGGCCAGCCACCTTCACCCACAGGCGCTGGGCACTGACGTTTCCAGACAGAGCCTGCTTGTAGATTGCCTGGATCACTGCCGCGTTGCGCTTGGACTTGCCGGTCTTAAGCTCCTGGGCGAAGTGCTTGCGAAGCGTGCCTCTGGCGATGTCCAGCGCCGCGGCGATGTCCACCTCAGACACCTTCGCCGCAGCCAGGATCGAAACCTGCCGACGTTGTGCCGGCGTCGGCTTGAACTCCGGACGAGCCATGACCGAACTCCGGATTCCTGTCTAAAAATCAACCGGCCGAAATTCTCAGGACGATCGGAAAAATTCTCCGCATGACACCCAGACCGGTTGGGCCCCCAAGCCGCCCTGGAGAATTGACCCCCTTACCCCCTCGGGCCAGGCCGGTACACCGTGGCCATCCGCTGCGCCCTCGCCTGTGCGGTCTTGGCGGCGTGGCACCCTCCCCGCCCACCATCCGCCCGAGGCCTGCCGTTGCCCCCCGCACGAGCACACAGCAGCTCAATGTTCGCGGGGTCCAGTTCGGCGCCGCCATCCTTCCGCTCGACCTTGTGGTCTCCGATCAGCTTGACCGAGCCGCCGTCGTCCTCGTGCGTCTTGCCACAGCGCTCGCAGCGACGCCCTCGGGTGCGGATCAGGCTGGCCACGAGCTTGCGCCACTCGATCGACAGGTAGAACCGGTCGGCTTCCTTCGGCGGCAGGGCGGCAACGCTCACATCGAGCTTGGCAACGCGCGGCGGCAGGCAGGAGAGGCGTCTTCCCATGACCGGCAACCTCCAGAAATGACAAAGCCCCGCCCGGATCTCTCCGGCGGGGCTGTGACACGAATAGCTCGTGTAGGCTGTCTACCCCTTTTTCGCGGAGCCCGTCAAGCCCCTTCACCCCATGGGCATGTAGGCGCCTTGAACCCAGTCAGTCGGAACTCCCTCAGCGGCACGCCCACGAGCTGCCCGAGCAGCATCATCATGCCGGCATGCCACTCTGCGTAGGTTTCGTTGACAGCCCGGATCTCCGTCAGGCTCGGTTCCTCCACGAGGGGGCACCAGCGCACGAACACCCGACGCTGACCGTCCGTCCCATAGTCGAACCGAAACCCGCGCTCAGCGGCATCGATCTCGCTGCGCCCGTGACGGTCCACAATCGGTCGCCCGGCGGCCATCATGCGCCGCGCAATCACCGACCGCTCGGGTGTCGGCTCCCATTCGCCCTCAATCCGGCATCTGTTCCCCCGCCCTGCTCCCGACTTGGCGGGCATCGCCACCAGCCGCTGCTTCCCGCTCTCGAAGTCCGGGCGATACCCGGCGCGGGCGTAGTGCAGCACCAGCCCCCTCCGACGCAAATCGCGAACACGGTTGACCGCGGCCATGACCGCTTCTGCGTCCGGATGGGTGCGGCTCGACAGCGTGCGGAGGAGGCCTCCGCCATCGACCTGGCAGCCGAGGTTGCCTCGACGCAGCATGGTCGCCACCCCGTCCGTCGAGACCAGCGGGCGGCGGCTCAGGTGTGGGTCAACCTCCCGCTCGATGTCGAACAGACCAACGTCGTCGCAGTCGGCGCGCTGGGTCTTCACAGCCCAGATCACTAGCGTCTCCAGGTCCACTCGGCGGGCCGTCGAGCTGGCGCTCATCGCGCACCCCCAGCCTGCGCAGGCTTGGCAACCACGCTGACCTCGACCGACTGCGCGCCCCAGGCGGTGCGCAGCTTGTCGGTCAGGTTGGCGACGATCCAGTCGTGGACGTAGCGCGTCGGTGCCTCGACGGTCACCACGCCGTCGCACTCGGCGACCCGGCATGGCGCAACCCAGGACGAGAACTCCTGCGCCGTCAGGTGCCCGGCATACGGGGTCGGCGGTTCCGGCAGTCGGCTCCCTCCCCCCGACGCGCCGCGACCGGGCCGGGCGTTGGCGATGGCCGACCGGACGTCGGCGTCGAGGACGGCGCGCAGGCTGCGGGGCGGCCCACCGTCGCGATCGGCCAAGCGCTTGAACTGGCGCTGGACCTCCGCAGCCGCGGCGTCCGCCGCCTCGGCGGGCTTGAGCCCACGGGCGGTTCCGGCGTTGATCCAGTCCGCCAGCAGTTCCTCGTCAGCCGGCGTCAACGGCCGGTCGGGCAGGTCGAACCAGCGCTCGTACGCCTCGGCCACGGAGCGGCGGATGGCGCTGACCGCCTGGGAAACCCCTGGATCATCGCCATCGGCGGGCGGGCTGGGCTCGTCTCGCGCGGGTGCGCGGGGCCTGCCAGCCGAGGATTCTACGATTCCAGTACTAGACTCCCGTCCCGTCCCGTCCCGTCCTGTCCTGTCGCGCGCAACTGTTGGGACCTCGTTACGTTGGTCGTTACGGTCATCGTCACGTTGCGCGTTACGTGCATCGTCGGCGGCATCGTCACGATCATCGTTACGGGTTTCGTCGCGGCCCTTTTTCCGTGCTTCAGTGGCCTTCTTTGTGCGGTCGTGACGTTTGGTCAGAGCCTCCCATGCGCGCATGGCATCTTCAGCGAGAACCCGGTGATAGAGCCTGCCGTCGCTACACAGGACGAACCCGCGCAGGGCCATGTCCTTGATCTTGGCCCAGCGCTGGGGCGACACGCCGGCGAAGCTCGCCAGGATGGTCGGGTTGTTGGGAAGGCTGGCCGCCGGCCGCTGTTGCCACGCTCGGCACCAGAGGGTGACCGCGGCCTTGAACTCGTCACCGCTGGACAGGGCCAGCAGCTCGGAGGAGAGGACGCGTCGCGTGTCCAGCATAAAGCCGTCGAGCTTCGCGATGTCGACCTCTGCCGGAACCAGAGGATGGGGAAGGTTCTCGGTCATGATCACGCTTCCTCCAGCTCGAAAATCCGCAAGCCCCGGACCTGCGCCCGCATCAAGGCCGCGTCATCGGGCAACGGATGGAACCCACGCCGCGCGAAGGCGGCCGGATGGGCGGTGCGGACCAACACGAAGTGGTCAGGCGCGGCGCCGTGGCGGATCTGCGTCAGCGCCGCATCGAGGAGGCGCCCACCCACGCCGTGCCCCTGATGACGGGGCGACGTGCCCCAATAGGCGATCTCCCAGCCCAGCGCCGAGATGAAGGCGGAGCGGTAGGCCACCACGCCGACGATGTCGCCGTCGACCACCGCCACCAGCACGTTGGAGCCGTGCGGGCAGATGGCAGCCGTCGCGTCGTAGAGCATCCTGCGCAGGGCCGATTCGCCGTAGCGCGAAGGCACCGTGCCGTCCGTCCGGCGGTGGCAGGACTGGAGGAGGTCAATCACCTCCGGCACGTCGTCGCGGGTCAAGGCGCGGATGGAGACGTTGCGGGTCAGCGCGGTCATGGCTCACCTCACCAGCAGCGGCTGCACGGAGCCGTCGCCATAGATCATGTCGAGGGGGACGTCGCCGGTCGGTTCGTCGGGAGATTCACCCATGCAACCGCATGAGCCAAAGTCGGTCTTGTCGAAGCCGCCGCCTGCCTCCAAACGCAGGCGGAACGCCTCCAGCGTGAGCGTCCTGGTCACGCCACCGCGCCGGTCCTTCAGGATCGACACGTCTCCCAGGATCAGCCGGATTGCCTTCTCCTTCGCCTCGTGGAAGGCGTAGACGGCTGGCCTCGTGCGCAGCAGCAGGGCAAAGAATGCCTGCCCGGCCTTGATGCAGAAGCCGCCGCAGTTGTTGTGTGGGAACCCGAGCCGGTACAGTTCGACCGCAATGCCGAGCGCAAGCAACTCGGAGTACAGATCCACCTTCCAGTCCGCCGGCAGGAAGGGCGCCTCGCACAGCGGGGCCTCGCACCGATACCCGGTTCGCGCGTAACGGGCCTGCGCCTCAATGAACCGATGCTCCTCCGTCCAGTCCATGCCCAGGTAGACGGTAGTCACCGCGGGGTCACGGTTGGCCTTGAGCCAGCGGTCGGCGACGTCCCGCTTCAGTTCCTTGCTGCACAGATCCACGCGGCTGTTGCCCAGGAACTTGCGCTCGAAGAACAGCGTCCAAGGATCGCGGCCATCGGCAAGCCAGACGAGCTGCGGCACAGCCAGAGCCATCGCCTGCCGAATTTCTTCCAACTGCTGGGCGCGACGGGCCGGGTCTTCGTGATACTCCGGCAGAGCATCGATCAGGGTCAGGATATGGGCCGCCGAGTTCGAGCCCTGCCGGTCGAACGCCGTAAACGCCGTAAGCGCGAGCAGCTTGTAGCAGTCCCGGTGCTCGATCAGCGTGTCACAGAACAGCAGCGTGAGGTGGTCGGTGCCAACGCGCTGGACGAGCCGTTGGACGGCCTTGAAGGTGCCGCCTCCACCGCTCGCCATGAAGACGTGCTGATCCGGACCGAAAATGCCGGAGAAAAATGGATGGGCTTGGGCGCGGGTCACAGCCCACCTCCCGCCAGCCGGCGCCGGGCCGAGGTGGTGAGGTCCACCGCAAGCGCCAGGGCGTCGAGCGGCTCCAGTTCGACGCCCTGCAGTTTGCCGTCGGCGCCGATCAGCGCGAGCACCAGCAGCTTACCGGGAACGTCGAGGATCACCGGGCGCGCTGCCGGTTCGGTCTGAGTTTCGCGGTGCATCACACCACCTCCAGCAGGCTGTCGGCCGGCGGCGTCGGGCGGCGCCGAGCCGCCGGCTTGGCCGATGTCGTCGCCTTCAGCTTCGCCGGCAGGGCCTCAGCCTCCATGAGGTCGAAGAGGGACGGCATGGACACCTCCCGCTCCATGGCCTGGAGGTACTTCACGCCGTCGAGGAAATAGCCCGTGTGCAGCTCGGACGCCCGGCCCCGACGCTTCAGCTTCAGCGCGCGGTAGGGCACCGTCATCAACCCGCCGAAGGGGTCGAACACCTCGTCGCCGGGGTTGCTGTAGCGGACAATCAGCCGGTCCACGATGTCGAACTGGAGCGGGCAAACGTGCATCTCCAGCCCGCGCTTGGACTGCTCGCCGTTCAGCGTCAGCATGCGATTCACGTCGTGCCAGATCGCATCCGACCAGCTGCCCGGCGCGAGGCTCATGAAGCTGCTGGGCAGGGCGCCACGCGCCGCTAGGGCCTCGCCGATCCGGACGTGGGCCTCGAAGTCGTAGACCGCCTGCAGGGTCGCATCGGTGAAGGCCTTCGCCAGCACGTCCGGCCCGAACCCCTCCAGCTCCTCCGCGGTCAGGAAGCGGTTTCCGCTCGACCGCCAGAAGGCGTGCGCGTCAACCTGCCAGCGGGCGAGGCTGTATTCCTCCAGCGTCTTCGTCACCGGGGAGTCCGCGTAGCCCTTGGATCGGTCGCTCTGCGGCTTGCGGAAGATCAGCACGTATTCAGGGCACCCCTGCCCCATCTTCGTGCCGTCCTTGCGAAGCTCCTTATACGTCAGGCGATAGGTCTGGTTGTTCTCCCGCACCACGTCGGTCAGGACGATGTGCATGCCCAAGTAGTCGAAGCCGTGCCGCATGTAGTGGAAGATCGCCTCGGCATGGAACGGGCTGACCGTAGGCACGCCCTTGCCTGTGACATTGCCGAAGACGATCCGGTCCTTGACGTGGATGCAGGCCAGCCGGCCCGGCTGCAGGACGCGCAGCAGCTCCGGGGTCAGGTGGTCCATCTGCTCCCAGAAATGGCCGTTATTGTCCGTGTGGCCGAAGTCGTTGTAGCTGGCCGTGTATTCGTAGTGGTTGCTGAAGGGGATGGACGTCACGATCAGCCCAACGCTGTCGGTCGCCATGCGCCGGGCCTCGTCCACGCAGTCGTTGTTGGCGACGGTCCAGCCCTGGCCGGACACCTCCAGCCGCTCGACGCCGATGGAGCGCGTCAGCGCCTCGACCATGGACAGGCTGTTCAGCCCATGCTGTTTGATGATCTCGCTCATCTGGTCCGCCAATTCGTTATGGCGCGCCCATTTGGCCTGGAGGTCCCGGACGATCTCGCGCTCCGTCTCGGTGTGGATGATGTCGATCTCCACGGTGCGGGGCTGGAGAAAGCGGTGCAGCCGGTGGACGGCCTGGATGAAGTCGTTGAACTTGTGGGAGACGCCGGCGAAGACGGCCCAGGCGCAGTGGCGCTGGAAGTTGCAGCCGCTGCCGGCGATGACGGGCTTGGTGGAGAGCCGGGCGATCCGACCCTCGCTGAAGTCGATGATGGCGGCCTCGCGCTCGTCGAGATCCTGCGTCCCGTAGACGGACCGGAGTTCGTTGGTTGGACGCACCTCAGGAACTTCACAGCCCGGCAATGCTTCCAGAACGAGAAGGCCGCCCTTCGTCCAACCGGCTTTCGTCCAGCCGGCCATCTGGAAGCAGTATCCGGGATTGGCGGACCGCACCTTGCGGGGATCGACGTAGGTGTAGAGCCGTTCGCCCGGCCAACGAGCCCACGCGATTGCCATTGCTTCGCGGATCAGTTCTGACGACGTGCCAGACCCTTCGTTGCGGAAGACCGCGCAGTTGATGCCCTGCTGCCCGGAGTCGTCGATGAACTTCCGCCAGACGAAGAGGGCCTTACGGTCGCGGGAAAGCAGAACCGTCTTGAAGCCGGGGCCAGCGAAGAGGTTGCGCTCGCGACCGTCTGCATACCGATGAGCGGAATAGTGCCGCTCGTAGAGTTCGATGCCGGTCGGATGGCCGTCGCGGAACTCGTCCCACATCCCGAAGGATCGGATCGGCAGAGCCTCCTCGATGGCGCGCCGCTCGGCCTCAAGGTCGTGCCAGATCACGACGTGATCGTCCGGGCGCGCCTCGATCAGGTCGCGCAGCTTGGCGATGCGGGCCGGCAGGGAGTCCCGCCGCTCCTTCGCCTCGCTGGCCAGCCCGACGGCGCCGGCCCGGAACAGGATGCCCTGCCCGTCCCGCTCGTAGCCGGCGGCGGCGATGTCGCTGGGCACCTCGTGCCACCGCACCACCAGCTCGGGCAGGTCATAGCCTTCGTCGCTGAAACCCAGATCCGATGGCCGCTGAAGGAAGATCGCCCAGCTGTGCAGCCAAGCCCAGAACTCCTGCTCCTTGTGCGGGAACAGGGTCAGGTCGTTGGCCTGCTCGCTGTTGCGCTGGAACCATCGCGTCAGAGCCTGCCCGGTGTCCATGATGCCGAGGAAGCCGGCATAGTGGATCAGCTCCTTGTACCGGTTGGGCGACGGGGTGGCGGTCGCGACGAAGCGGAACCGAACCCGGTCGAACAAGGTCAGGAAGGTCTGGTAGGTTTTCGAGCCGAAGGAGCGCAGCACGCTCGCCTCGTCCAGGCTGGCCGCGGTGAACTCGTTCGGGTCGAGCTTGCCGTCCCGGACCGTCTCGTAGTTCGTGATGTAGAGGCCGTTGGCGTCCGCCTCGTCGATGGTGCGGATGAACCGAATGGAGATAATCCGCTCCGGATGCCCGGCCTGCCACCGGCGCAGCGCGGTGCGCTGTTCGTCGGTGAAGGCGGGATCGTCCCCGGTGTTCAGCTTGTGCACGTCCTGCATGAACTCCAGCCGGACGCCAAGCGGGGCGACGACAAGCCCCCGCCCGCCGGCACGGGCCAGGATCAGGCGCAGCACCTCCAGCTGCATGACCGACTTGCCCAGGCCGAACTTGGCGAAGATGGCCCGGCGACCGCCCTGGACAGCCCAACGGACGATCGCGCGCTGATGCGGCTTCAGCAGCGGGTTGATTTCGGCATCGTCCACGGTGAAGCCCATGGCGACGGCCGTCTTGATCTTCCGCTCCAGGAAGGAGCGGTAGGCGTCGGGGACCATCATGTCCGCCTCCGGTCGTTCTGCCGTTCGCGCATGCGGAGGGTCGCGTGATGAACCCATCCCGGATTGAAGCCCCTCACCCGTGCGATGCGGCGAAGGTCCATCTCGTTGGTGGCGATGCGTTCCAGGTCTGAAAGCGTCATGTTGCGGATCATGCTGTCGGCCAGGGTGGACAGCAGCGGCACGGCGGGCCGGTCCCAATAGCGGAACTCGTGGCGACAGCTCGGGCAGAACGGGCCGGGGGCGAAGCGGCGGTGGCACTTCGGGCACCGGATCGTGCGGTGGACCTGCGGGACCAGCCCGCTCTCCAGCGTCCACACCCGATCGGCCTCCGGTAGGCCGTGGAGGTCGACGTTGCCGGCGATGTCGATGATGCAGGCGCGGGTTTTGCCGTGGCAGATGCGCAGGACGCGCCCGACCTGCTGCATGTACTTCAGGACGCTCTTAGTCGGGCGGAGGAGGATCGCGCCGGCGACAACCGGAACGTCGGTCCCCTCGCTGACGATCTCGCAGGAGGTCAGGACCTGATAGCGGCCCGAAGCCAAGCCCTGGATCGCCGCATCGCGGGCGTCGGGGTCCATGTTGCCATCCACCGAGACGGCCTGCCAGCCGGCGGCGCTGAACTGCGCGGCGACATAGCGGGCGTGATCGACAGAGACGCAGAAGGCGATGGCCGGCTCTCCCGGCATCCGGGCGGCATACTGGTTGACCGCGAGCCGAGTCACCGCGTCGTTGTTCATCACCCGTTCGAGGTCGGACGCGACATAGTCGCCCCGGCTGATAGTCACGGACGTCAGGTCGGGGGTCCAAGGCGCCCAGACCTCTGCCAGGCACAGCCACTCGGGGGTCAGTTCGGCCACGGTCGGGCCCCGCACCACCTCATCGAAAAGGGCGCCCAGCGGCTTGCCATCGCCGCGGAAGGGGGTAGCGGAAACGCCGACCCGCTGCGCATTGATCAGCATCTCCAGCAGGGCCTGCCAGCCGGGCGCCACCGTGTGGTGGGCCTCGTCGATGACGACGAGGCGGATCGTGCGCAGCCAGCCGGCCAGCCGCTTCTTGCGGGCTTTCAGCGTGTCGATGGAGCAGACGTGGACCAGCGCGAGGGGGTCCGGATCATGGTCAGGATCAACCACCGAAGCCTTGATGCCGACGCGGGCCAAGGTGCGGACGGACTGGTGCAGAAGCTCGCGGCGGTGGACGAGGAAAACGACGGGCCAGCCGAGGTTGACCACCTCACGGATCACGCCGCGCACCACTACCGCCGTTTTGCCGCCGGCTGTTGGGAGCACATAGAGGGTGCCGAGAACGCCGCGCGCCAAGCACGCCAGGATCTCGTCCGCGTTCTTCTGCTGGTAAGGGCGGAGCTTCATGCGCCCCTCCGTTGGCCGGGCCGGGGCTTGCGGGCGCGCGGAATCCAATCGCTCAGATGCTGCACGGCGTCGGCCGGGACGGCGTCACGGCCGACGCGCTCAACCTCCAGCGACCAGATGCGGTGATCACGCGGCTTACGCGGCATGACCTCGCGCGACGTCAGCACGAGATACGAGGTGCGCGCCCGCGGCCCCTGCGGAACGACGTACGAGCCGGGCAGCGGCTGGACATCGGAATGGTAGGTGATGCGTGGGAGCTTCATGCCGCACCTGCCAGCATCAGCGTCGCCTTGTAGACGGCGACCTCCACCCGCGGGCGGGCCGGATCGACGAACCCTTCCTCGTGCTTCAGCCGAATCTGACGGTCGTTGACGATCAGCCGCTTCTCGACGCGGGCCTTGCGCTCCTCGCCCTTCCCGATCCAGGTCGTGCGGTTCTGCAGGGCGTCGTAAACGAGGCTCCCGTCCAGATCGGGCCGGCGGCTGGCGTAGAAGATGCGCAGGAAGACACCCACGTCCCCGTCGTAGGGTTCTTCCAGCTTCGGGACATGCAGGCCGGCGGTCGATTCGAAGGCGAGCGCCTTGTCGCCCTTGCGCAGAGCCGCGCGCCCACCGAACTGGACGATCTCGCGGCTATTCCCCTTGGCGGCCGGTTCGCCGGGGATGACGAACCGGGCCAAGAAGTCGCCCCAGACCCATTTCTGTTGCGGGGCTGCCATCGGATCAGACCGCCGCGAACATGTTGGAGTCCGTCGGCGCCGGCCGCGGGGCCGACAGCAGGCGTCCCATCGCCAGCGTCTTCGCGACGGTGATCAGCTCGGCGCGCGGCACGTCGCCCAAGCGGTCGGCGAAGTAGCCGTTGATCTGGTTCGCCCAGGTCTCGCCCGAGTTCGGACCCGGCGCGTCGACCAGCGGCTGACGCTCCTTCAGGTCGAACATCACCCACTGGCCGGTGGCGCCGTCCTGCTGCACGCCAACGCGCCCCTGCTCGGGGTCCCAGGCCTCCGGCTCGACCTCGGCGGTGGCCTCCGCCTGCACGGTCTCATCGTCGCCCTGCTGGTCGGTCTCACCCTGTTCATTGGCAGGATCGACGGCCCCGTTCTCCGCATCGACCACGCCCTGGTCATCGAAGTTCGGCTCGGTGGCGTCCGCCTCGCCCTGCCCTTCGGTGCCCGCGGCGGCCTCAGTCGCCTCGCTTCCGGTTTGTTCCTCCACCGGAACCTTCGCGGCCGGGCGCTCGTGCTTCGGTTCGGCCCCGGCCTGCTGGTCTCGGTAGCCGGCCTCGATCTTCGCCTTCGGCTCACCGCGCCGTCCCTTGGTCAGCACCTCCAGCGGCGTGCCCGCGGCGGCACCGTCGAAGCCGAAGAAGTAGGCCTCGATACGCTGCTGCTTCGCGCTACCGGTGAACTTGACCTTCTCGACGGTCGGGGCGGCGGGCGCCTGCTCCTCCGCATCCGGCGCGAACTTGCCCTCGAACACTACGCCGAAGCTGCCCTCCGGATCGGCGAGGCAGGGGTGCACAACGTCACGGATCTGCGCTGGGGACAGCATCTCGTCCGCGGCGGCCTGCGCGGCGTTGAGCGCGTCTGCACAGCGGGCGACCAGCTCGGCATCGGCGTGGCGGAAGACGACGATGCCGCCCTCGTCCCCACACATCACCGCATGGTCGCCTGTCTCCAGGCTCTCACCGGCGAAGAAACGCGACGCCCAAGCGGCACCGGCCACCCGGCCGCGCTCCCACAGCCCATACTCCGGCGTCTCGGCGTCGTGCGGGTTGGCGTCGGGACCGTGCCCTTGCTTGCCGGCCGTCTTGCCGTTGTTGAAGGCGAAGCCCGCGCCTTCGGGCATGGCCTCTGCGGCGACCAGCGGCGGCGGGTCTTCCGAGACCGGCTCGTCGGCGGGCGCCTGGGGCGGGGCCTCGGCCACCGGTGCGTCGGACGAATCGGACTCGTCCGCATCGTCCATTTCGGGCGGCGGAGCCGGCGGTTCGACCTTGGCAAGGTTGTCGCTGGCCTGCTGCAGCGCCTTCTTCACCGCCGGCTTGATGCTGGTGGTGAAGCCGAACAGGTCGAGCTTCACCACATCGCCCAGCAGCGCGTGCATGGCGACGTGGAGCTTCTTGATGCGCTTTTGCCGCTGGGCATCATCGTCCAGGTGACGGATGCCGTGGCAGAGCCGGAAGATGTCGAAGTCGATGCCGGTGGCCTTGATGAGGCCCTTGGCTTCCTTGATCGGCGCGCGGGCGGCTTCCAAGGCCTCCTGCGCATCGACCAGATCGCTCGACGCTTGTCGGAGCGTGTCGGCGACGTCTTCGTCCGCCATGTTGGTGGGGTTGTCCTTGGCCTTGCGTGCCATGGGTGGACTCCGGTTCAGAGGGTGGGGGAACGGAGGCGGGCTGCCTGCATGGCCCACGCCTCATCGACGACCTCAGCCGGCCAGAGGCCGTACTGACCGGGCAGCGCGCGCCCGACCGCGGTCGTCTCCTCGATGATCATCAGTTCGCCCTTCATGCAGGCGATGCGGCGAACGATGCGAACAGGTCGCCCCAGCAGAAGCACGACAGCGCCCAGCGGCGCCTGCACGGCGACCTGCTGGACGATGGCGGTTGGGGCTGGGGCGAAGGGGGTGCGGATCACGTCACCCGACCTTCATTCCGCCACGGCCGAGGCCGGGCGCGGAAACGCGAATGTCTTCCAGGTAGGTGTCGGACTTGGTCCGCCCGTAGACGCGGGCATAGTGGTGCGCGCACCAGGACGAGCCCGGCTGGTGCGGTTCGGCTTGGCAGTAGGACCAGCTATTGCCGGGCTGACCGACCTCGTCTTCGATCCAGCGGCAGCCGTGCGGTTCCTTCGGGTCGAGTGCCGGGGGCTGGTGATCCTGCTCTACGGAGGCCGACTTCGCGCGGCGCCCGTGCGTGATGCGGCGCTTGTGGCCGCCAACGCCGGTGCCCTTCGTGATGCCCAGGCGCTGCGCGCGCCCAGCCACCACATTGCGGGTGGTGCCCAGCGCTTCGGCGGCCTCCTCATATGTCATGCCTTGGTCGATCAGCAGGGCGCGTAGACGGTCCGGGTCGATCTCGGCGGCGAGGCCAGTCCTCAGCTTGCGCGCCGGCCGTTTAGCCGAACCGTCGCTTCCACAGCCGCATCCGACATCTCGCCCTGCGGCGGGATGCCCAGTAGGAAGTGCAGCCGGTCCCGCAGGAAGCCGTTTGCGGCGAACACGCGGGGAACGAGCGGGCACGGCTGCGACAGGCGATCCAGCGCCGCATCCGTCCGCGTCCGCGGGCTGAAGCTGTCCAGCGGGCGCGTCGGCGGCGATTTCATCATGCGGCGCTTCCTTCTGCTGGCTGGCCGGCTCGCGGCCCTGGTCACTCTGCGGCGGGCTGCCCAGGGAATCGGTGGGGGTGGGGCGGCTCGATTGGCCTTGCTGATTCACCGGTTCGACCGCGCCAACGGCCTCTCCGACCTCCCGCAGCGGCGGCACTTCATCGAGCCCTTTCCCGACTATGGAAAGAGGCTGCCCCGTCGCTTCTCCAGGCACGGCTGCGGTTCCGGCATTTTCGCCGCTGGCGTTGCCGCCAGCCTTGGGCGCCCCGGACGGCGCCGTCTGTGCCACGGCGAGCACGCCGCGGATCTCCCGCACCGTCGCGCCGAACCATTGCGCCAGGGTCTGGACCTTTACGCGCTTGTCGGCGTGGTGCTTGATGGTCGCGATCTCGGCGGGGGTGAAGGTCTTCATGGGACGCGTCCTTCGGGAAGAAGGAGGCGGGGCAGCGCTACAGCGCCGGCCCCGCCCAGGTCGCCCGCCCACAGGGAGGAAAAGGGCGGGAAGAGGAATGCTGTCAGGTAGCGGTGTTCACGGCCCGACGGCCGGACCGCAGTCGCGGGAAACCGGCTTCAGCGAAGATTTCACTGAGGCGATAGCGGGATATGCCGTGGCGCTTGGCGATGTTGGCCGCAGTCTCCTTTCCGGAAGCCGCCAAGGCATACAGGTCAGCCACCCGCACAGCGGTATCGTTCGGACCAAGAAAGAAAGTGCGGCCTTCAGCGCTGTGCTTTCGGCGTGCCGGGCGCGGTGATGGATGAGCGCTTTCGGCGTCGGTGGAGGTCATCGCGTTGATCCTGAGATGGTACCCCTTTAGACGTCCATATTGTTTTGCTATGCCAAACCGGTCAACGAGAATCGGTTTGGCATAGGCGGAATTTTCCTATGTTCTGATTTTCCAAACAATGATAGGGTGGCCGCAACTGACCGATCATCATCAAGGATTTCGCCCATGTCCGTCGCCACGCTTGAACAGGCAGACGCACTCTCCAGCAAAGCCTTCGGCATCCGCCTTGAATCGGCACGGATCGCGCTCGGTCTGACTGCAGAGGACATGCAGGAGCTGTTTGGGGTGACGAAGGGCACATACTCCGGATACATCCATGGGCGCTTCTACCCAGGTCCGGACAAGCTATATGCGCTTGTTCAGAAAGGGATATCCGTCGATTGGCTCTATTATGGGATCGACACCGCCCTTACGGTAAAGATGGCGAACGCGCTGTCCGGTGTGTCTGCTGAGGCCGCCGAGCTGATTGCCAACCCGCAGACCGGGCGGCGGAAGGCCAAGTAACCCGACAGACCGTCGATCTCTTAGAAAGCCGCGCCTGGGCAACTGGGCGCGGCTTTTTCGTTTGCACACGCTCTTTCGCGCGAAGCCGCAAACAAGTTTTGCTACGCCAAACTTTTCCGCTTGACGGTTTTGCAATTCCAAACGAACATCTCCTCACAACCGACCGAACGGGGTAGCCCGGCGGCGGTCCTGATGAGGGAAACTGCATGTCCTCCACCGACCACTGCGCCGCCAGCCGCCTGACCCGTTGCATGGGCGCCGCTTCCCTGGTGATCCAGTCTCATCCCGAAGAAGCGGTCACGATGCTGGCCTTCATCGAAGACCCGGCCGGAAAGCAACGGTCGGTGCGCCTCCCCGTCACGCCCGACACCGCCACCAAGCTGCGGATCGAGGCCGACGGCCAGTTCTTCAACACCGCTCAAGACGCGCGCGCTTGGCTCTTTAAGCAGTCGATGGCCCTCGCCTGTCCTGCCGCCAGCAGCCGCAGCGCCGCTTAGCGCCCCCTTCCCGCCTTTTCCTTTCACCCACAGCACCGAACAGGAGCCTGCCCATGAACGCCGTCTCGTCCCGCCGGATCACCACCGAAGCCGCCCCGACCTCCGCCCGCGGTCGCAAGGGACCGAACCCCATCGACGTGCATGTCGGCTCCCGTGTCCGCATTCGCCGGACCCTGCTGGGCATGTCCCAGGAGAAGCTGGGAGAGGCCATCGGCCTGACCTTCCAGCAGGTGCAGAAGTACGAGCGCGGCGCCAACCGCATCGGCGCGTCCCGCCTGTTCGACCTCGGTCGCGTCCTGGACGTGCCGGTGTCCTTCTTCTTCGACGACATGCCGGCGGACGTGGCCACGGCGAAGGTCGAGGACGACGCGGACTCCAGCGGCCAGGACCTCGGCGCCTTCGAGCCGGACCCGATGGCGAAGCGCGAGACGCTGGAGCTGGTGCGCGCCTACTACCGCATCCCCGACGCCACGGTCCGCAAGCGCATGTTCGAGCTGGTCAAGGCCGTCGGCAAGGCCGACGCCGAGCAGCCGGCGGCCTGACCGATGGGCCTCTTCAGCAAACAGGAACGCGACCTTCTGGCCGCTCTGTGCCGGGCCTTTCCCGGCTGGTGGGCGACCGACGAGACCGCCGGGGTCTGAGCCCCCTCAACCCCGGCGCACCGGGGAGCGCCCTTCCCGTCCCTGCGGGCGCTCCCCGGGCCTCCTCCACCTCCCACAAAGAGGCCATTCGCATGTCCACCTGCCGCCAAGCCATTCGCGCCCGCCGCAAGTCCCGCATCGACCCGCGCTATCAGGCGCACCGTGACCGCAAGCGGGTCTTCAAGGGGCACGTCCAGACGAAGAAGAAGGCGTGACCGCCACACATACCCGCGCCCTGGCGCGCTCCAGCCCCTAACGGTCCGGCCGCAGGGGTTTGGGGCCGTAGAGGGGCGTGACGAGGTTCACCACGCCTGCTGGGTGTCGGCGCCGGCTAACCAGCGGAGTTTACCAGTGCGGTAGTGGGAGCGCGGCAGCGCCACCGGACCGCTAGGCCGAAAGGCAAAACTGTGGATGCCCCTCACCCTTCAAACATCCCCAGCACGAGGCCCCCATGAGCAACCCGATCACCTTCCCCTTCAGCATCGGCGACACCGTGAAGATCAAGGCCAGCGGCGAGACCGGCACTGTGCGCGGCCTCAGCATCCTCGCGAGCGGCACCACCTCCGCTCTGGTCCACTACAAGGCCGCCGACGGCCGCGCCCAGGAGTGCTGGTGGGAAACCGACGTGCTCGAAGCCGCCTGATCCGGACGGCAGCCGAACAGCCCCGTGGACGGTGAAAGCCCGTCGCGGGGCTTAAGGGCGTGAGAGAGCCGCAGCGAGTCAGCCCGCCGGGAAAACTGCGGATCGCAGGACCAATGGACGGGCATGTGGCCGGCGTCGGCGCGGAGATAGAAGCCGGCTCTCTCGCCCCCACCGCCAGCAGGGAGGTCGAGATGTCCTTATAGCCACAGCGCCCGCGCCGGGCCGGAACCGGCGCAGCACCCACGGAAACTCATTCATTCGGGTTCGTGTGAGTGCGATTCGCAGGGCCAGCGGGGCGGTCCCATCCACCGCCCCGCCGGTTGCCGAGAGCAGGGGAAACCACCTGCTGTCGCCAGCCGAAATCAGGAGATTTCCCTATGGCATACGATGACGATTACGAAGACGAAGATGGCGCGACCGAGGTCAAGGCGGATGAGCTGCCGAAGGGCGCCATCACGGTCACCATCAACGTCGACCAGTGGCTGAACGGCAGCCTTCAGGACGTGGTGGTCAAGTCGCTGGTGAACAGCCTCCAGAAGCAGATCAGCGGCGCGGTCAAGGAAGCCGTTGAAACGAAGATGCTGGAGCTGGCCGATCAGCAGTTCCAGGCGCTTGCCACCGAGAAGCTGGAAGAGTTCTTCACCAAGGCGCACCGCAAGACGAACGGCTGGGGCGAGCCGACCGGCCAGACCTACAGCGTCCGCGAACTGCTGACCGACCGCTTTCAGCAGTACCTGGGCGAGAAGGTGGACAGCGATGGGCGCCCCAGCAGCTACAGCGGCAGCTTGCCGCGGTCCCAGCACATGCTGAACACCCTCGCCCACAAGCCGCTCCAGGAAGCGCTCAACGAGACGATCAAGGCCTTCTCCACCCAGGCCAAGGCGCAGATCCAGGCGTCGGTCAGCCGGTACATCGCCGAGCAGCTCGCGCCGACCATCAGCGTTCCTGCGATCAAGGGATGACGACGATGGCCTACGCCCCGAAAGACCTCAGCGTCCTGGCCTACACAAACGGCTTCACGCTCTGGCACTACACGACGCAGCACGACCTCCCCCAGGTGGACGAGCCCGGCTATTTCGACGGCGCCGCCGATCTGGTTCACGTCGGCGACCAGATCACGATCAACGCCGGCGGGCGGAACGCCATCCGCTTCGTCGAGGCCGTGGACAGCCGCGCGGGCACCGTCCGCATCGGCAAGCCGGAGTGACGGCAATGCTGATGACCGAGGAAGAGGCACGCACGAAGTGGTGCCCGATGGCGCGGGTCGCCATCCAGAACGTCGCGTCGGACATGGCAGTGCTGACGGGAAGCTCCCCGATCCATCCGGTCGGGAACCGCGCCACGCTGATCGCTGGCCGCGCACGCCAGTGCGACACGGCGACGGGCAGCCGCTGCATCGGATCGGAGTGCATGGCGTGGCGGTGGGTGGGGGATGCGAATCTCTGGGTTTCCGAAACGTGCCCTACCTGCAATGGGAAAGGGACGGTGCCGTTTGCGAGCGGCGGATACGAGGACTGCACCACCTGCGACGGCGATGGCCGCGTCAATGGCAGATTCGAGCCGAACCCGAAGCGTGTCGGCTTCTGCGGCGCCTTCGGCAAGCCGGAGGCCTGACCGCCATGGCCCAGGTCTCCACCCGCGCCACCTTCTTCTGGCTCTGCGCCACGGCCCTCCGCCACGGTGGCCCGGTGGCGAGCAGCTACGTCCGGGACAGCCTCCTCCACATGGCCCAGAACGGCGCCGATCCGCTGATCCAGCGGCGTGCGGCGCTCGCGCTCGGCCTGCAGGCGGGGTGACCAGCCATGGACCCGATCGACGAGGCTGAAGCCGCCGACGACATGGCCCATACCCGCGGACTGGTGAAGGCGCTGGAGCGCTGCGGCTACACCACCGATGCGACGGCGGCGGCCGACCGCTGGGCGGAGCGGGCCGAGCGGTTCCGCAACACGGCCCTGCACATGGCCATCGTCTGCAAGCTGCTGCGCGCCTACCCGAAGTCCTCGCCCTACGACGATCCCGAACTCGGGCGCTCGTACACGCTCCCCGAGGCACGGAAGGAGCTGCATTTCCAGCACGAGCAGCACGTTCGGGCGCGGGAGCAGGAAGCGAACTGGCGCCGGATGGCCGAGCAGGACGCTGAAGCTGAAACCTCCGGCGATAAGGACACTTCCAATGCCCAAGGGTAACCACAAGAACCACGCGCGTGGCAGTCAATCGCACCGCTGGAATGATGGCAAGATGCTCTCGCCGCATGGCTACGTGAAGGTGCGTATCGGGCGCTCACATCCTCTGGCTGACCCGAACGGCTATTGCTACGAGCACAAGCTGGTTGTGGCTGCAGCCGGTATCGCCGTTCCTGACGGACACGTCATCCATCATCGAAACGAGGACAAGACCGACAACAGGTTGGAGAACCTGGAGGTCATCCCCCGCATCGACCACAGCATCCAGCATTCAGGCGGCGCGCTCAGTGACAACGACGTGCGCGCAATCCGAGATGCATATGCTTCTGGCTTCGCCGACACGACGACTCTGGCGGAAAAGTACGGCGTCCCGCACCAGCGGGTCTGGAAAATCGTCAAGGGTATGGTCCGCAAATCCGCTGGCGGCCCGATCTGTAGTGGATCGCTCCGCGGCAAGCACGACGCCCTGCCGACGGTGCGGTCATGACCGGGCGCCCTTCCTCCAATCCGTTCGCCACCGCGAAGCGGAACGCCGCCCCGGACCTGCTGACCGCTCCGCTGGAGCAGGCCTGCACCCTCTTCGCCCGCAAGCCGACGCTGCCGATCGAGGCACGCGATCGGCTCAAGCTCGCCTACGTCGCTGCCCACGGACGCTTCGCGCCGGGCAACCGCGTCGGGTGGATTCTTCGGAAAGGCCGCTGACCATGCCCTCCACCTACGTCATCGAACCCGCCGACGCACAGTTCGACGCCGCGCTGATCCGGCGCAACGGCGCCTCCCTGCTGATCACCGGCCTGAACTGCGACCACCCGGACGGACACAACCGCCTCGCCCAGCTGCTGGTCGACATCCTGGCCCGGCCGGAGATGGATGCGCTGATCGCCGAGGTGCTGGGCGACCGTCCCGCGTCGCCTCGCGAGGACGAGCCCGAGCAGGTGCCCACGGTCGAAATCCTGCATGAATCGCCGCCATGCGCCCTTCTGGCCTATCACGGTCCCAGCGTCTCGGTGGATCTTCTGGACCTAATCGCCCGGCGAGCCGCCGACCGGGAGGGAAAGCTGTTCGGCTGCCTGATGCCGCGGGAACAGAATTCCTTTCTGCAGGAGGCGCAAGAGCGTCTGCAAATCACCGCCGTCTTCACCTACGAGAGTTCTCCTGCCGCCGAGATGATGCCAGCCACCTTTGGCGGCCTCCATCTGCTGATGCGCGCGGCGCGCTCCACCGCATCCTTCCATGACCGCATGGCGCATCGGCTGCGCCAGCTCGTCAGCAAGCTCGATCCGGTGGGCTGAAACATGGCCGAAACGCTCCCCACCATGCCCGCCCTCAAGTGCCCGGACTGCGGCGCGCCGATGCGGCTGCAGCCCACCCCCCGCACCTTCAAGACGCCGAATCCCTTCGTCCACCTGTGCGACCGCCGGGCCGCCGGCTGCGGCGGGCTGATGAGCGCGCACCCCGATGGCACGCCGCAGGGCGCGCCCGTCGCGGCCGAGCTGCGCCGCGCCCGCCGGATGACCCATCAGGTGTTCGACCGGCTGTGGCAGACGGCGCCGCACTATTACCCTGTCGCCGAAACGGGCGCCGCCCGCGTGGCCGCCTTCAAGCGCATCCAGGATGCCGCCCGGAACCGGGCCTACTCCTACGTCGCCGCGCATCTCGGCATGAGCCGGGATGCCTGCCACATCGGCAAGATCACCGACATCGAAACGCTGCGCGCCTTCTACGGCATCGCCCGGCGCGCCACGCCCCTGATCGTTCGCGACTGGTGGAAGAAGCTGCAGGCGGAGGAGGCGAAGTTGAAGCCGATCCCCCCTGACGCGCTTCCAGCAATGGTCGGCCAGCCCATCCGCCTGAAGGGCGCCGGGACCTGGATCCTCGAACGGATCAAGGGCGACACGCTGTTCCTGCGCTCCCCCAACAACAACCGCAAGCGGATGGCCTGCGCCAATCAGGCGCTGTACCCGCACGCGGCCCAGCCCTCCGAGGCCCCATGACCACCTCCACCATCACCAAGCCCGGCGTCTACCAGCTCGACGCCGAGGTCTACCACGGCAATTGCACCCCCACCCCTGCCCTGTCCGCCGGGTTCGCCTGGAACATGCTGAAGGACGGTGGCTGCCCGGCCAAGGCGTGGTTCAACAGCTCGCTGAACCCCGACTACGCGCCGGAGGACAAGAAGGAATTCGACATCGGCAAGGCCGCCCACCTCCTGTTCCTGGAGCCGGACTCCTTCGATGTCAGCGTGTCGGTGATCGACGCCGCCGACTATCGCACCAAGGCGGCCCAGAACGCCCGGGACGATGCTCGAAACGCCGGGAGGATCCCGCTCCTGATCCATCAGGCCGAGATGATCGCAGGCATGCGCCGCGCCATGCGCAACGAGATTCCGGACCTGCCCTTCTCGACCGCGCCCAAGTTCGCCGATGATGCCTTCTCCGGCGGGCAGGCCGAACAGTCCTATTTTTGGCGAGACGAGCGGTTCGGCATCTGGTGCAAGTGCCGACCCGACTACGTCAAGCCCGGCCATGTCGTGGACTACAAGACCTCCACGACCGCCGACCCGGCCGACCTGAAGCGCGTCGCCGCCAACATGGGCTGGCACGTCCGCGCCGCGCACTATCTCGAAGGCCACAAGGCCCTGACCGGCGAGAACGCGACCTATTGGTACGTCGTCCAGGAGAAGGACCCGCCGTATCTGACGACGGTCGGCAAGGTCGCGGGCGCCGCCCTGGAGTGGGGCCGCATCATGCTCCCCGCGGCGCGCGCCGTCTTCGCCGGATGCCTCCGCTCCAACCGCTGGCCGTCCTACTCGGAAGACGCCGTGCTGGTGGAGCTTCCGGCTTGGGCCGAGCGCCAGCTTCAGGACCGGCACGACGCCGGCGAATTCGACCCCTCCCGCTATTTCGACCTCGCGCGCGCCTGGCAGGCGCCGCTCTGAAGGATTCCCGTCATGAAGATCATCAGCCTCGAAGCCGAGAACCTGAAGCGCATCAAGGTGGTGCAGATCACCCCGACGGGGCCGCTCGTGCAGATCACCGGCAAGAACGCGGCGGGGAAAAGCACCGTTCTGGACGCCATCTGGTGGGCGCTGGACGGCGGGAAGAACATCCAGTCCCGTCCGATCCGGGATGGGGAAACCGAAGCCCGCGTGCGGCTGGACCTCGGCGAGATCATCGTCACGAGGAAGTGGAAGCGCCGGGAGGCCGGCGACGTCACCACCTCCATCACCGTCGAGGCGGCGAACGGCGCGCGCTTCCCGTCGCCCCAGCGGATGCTGGACGACCTGCTGGGCAGCCTGACATTCGACCCGCTGGCCTTCAGCCGCATGGACCCGAAGAAGCAGCTGGAGCAGTTGCGCGGGCTGGTGAAGCTGGACGTGGACGTGGATGCGCTGGACGCGGCCAACCGGGCGGATTTTGAAAAGCGCACCGACGCGAACCGGCGGGCCAAGACGCTCCGGACCCAGGCTGCCGCCATCGCGGTTCCAGACGACCTTCCCGAGCAGCCGGTCGACGTCGCGGCGCTGATGGACCGCATGACCAAGGCCGCCGACCACAACGCTTCTATCGAGCGGCGCCGCGCCAACCGTGAGCGTGTCGGAGACGAACTGTCCGAGCTGTCCGCCGAAGCCCAAGAAATCGAATCCTCCATCAGCCCTGCGCTCTCGGCGATCCGGTCGAAGGCCACCACCGAGCGGACCCGCCTCCGCGACGAGATCGCCCGGCTCCAGCTTCAGATCGAGCAACTGGACCTCGACGAAGCGGCCGATCTGGATGCCACCGAGAAGCGCCTGCGCGATCAGGTCGCCGAGAAGCGTGGTCAGGCGAACGAGCGTGCAGACAAGCTGGCCAACGCCGAGCCCCTGCCCGATCCCGAGGACGTCGCCATCCTGCGCGGCGAGATCGACAGCGCCAACGCCATCAACGACGGGATCAAGCTGCGCGACCGGCGCATCGCCCTGGAGAAGGAAGCCGCTGCCGCGGAATCCGAGAGCAAAGCGCTCACCGACTACATGGCCGATCGTGAGCGGGAGAAAGCCGAGGCAATCGCCGCCGCCAAGATGCCCATTCCCGGCCTGTCCTTCGGCGACAGCATGGTCCTGTTCAACGGCATTCCCTTCGACCAAGCCAGCAGCGCCGAGCAGCTGCGGGTGTCGGTGGCCATCGCCATGGCGACCAACCCCAAGCTTCGTGTTCTGCGGATCAAGGACGGATCTCTGCTCGATGAGGACGGCCTGCAGATGCTGTCCGAGATGGCGGATGCCAGCGACTACCAGGTCTGGGTGGAGCGCGTGGACAGCTCCGGCAAGGTCGGCGTGGTGATGGAGGACGGCACCGTCGCGACCGTGCCGTCCGGGTCGGCTCCGGCCGGCGACCTGTTCGCGGCGCAGTGAGGGAGGCGACGATGGGATTGCTCAACATCGTCCCGGCCAACCGCGCCGGTATGCGCTTCCTGATCTCACTCTATGGCCTGTCCGAAACCGGCAAGACACTCTCCGCGCTACGGCTGGCCGCGGGCATGGAGCCCGACCCGGCCAAGCGGATGCTGCTGGACACCGAGGGCGGGCAGCGTGGGCGGGCCTACGTGGACAAGATTCCCGGCGGTTACATGTACGCCTCCCTCACGCCTCCGTTCACGCCCGACCGCTACATCGAAGCGCTGAACGAGATCGAGGCGGCCGGCATCAACGTCCTGGTGATCGACAGCATCAGCCACGTCTGGTTCGCTGAAGGTGGCGTCCTCGATATGGTCGAGACCGCGACCGAGCGTAACGACATAGCGAAATGGGCCAAGCCCAAACGCCGCCTCGGCAAGATGACCAACCGCCTGCTGCGCTCCGACATGCACATCATCCTGTGCGCCCGTGCCAAGCAGCCGCTGGTCGAAGAGATTGTCGACGGTCGCAAGAAGCTCATCCCCGGTCCTGTCGTTCCGGTGCAGGAGAAAACGCTGCGCTACGACATGACCGTCATGGGCCAGATGCTGGGCGACGGCAAATTCACGGTCACCGCGCCGGCCGGTAAATGCCCGGGTCCGCTGCGCGAGGTCTTCGCCGCCGGCGAGGTCATGACCGAGGAGATGGGCAAGCGCCTGATCGCGTGGCTCGGTGGCGCTGACCTGCGAAGCACTGAGCAGCGCAAGCTGGAGGTCGACGCGACCGCTGCAGCCGAGGAAGGTGCGCAGAGCTTCCGGGAGTTCTGGAGCGAACTCAGCTCCGATCAGCGGAATCTGCTGAAGCCCAAGATGGAGAATTACGCCTCCATCGCCAAGGCCGCCGACGCCGAACGCGAACGCGTCGAGCAGGAGCGGCGCGACCAGCAGAACCTCGACAACCCGTTCGGCGCGCAGGCCCAGCAGCAGGACGCGGCTCCGCCCGACGATAAGCCCCTCACCCCGGCGGATGAAGCCTTCAACGAGGCCTTGGACGCGGCCAAGCAGGGCTCCGCCGCTCTGCGCGCGTGGTGGGATGGCCCTGCCGGCAAAGCGTCCGCGCTGGGCAGCGACACGGCCAAGAAAATCCTGATCAGCGCCCGCAAGCGCGAACTCGACGAGATCGCGGCGAAGGCCGATGCGAATGGAGAGTTCTGATGGACACCACCTCCAGCACACCCGCGACCGCCGTCCCGGCCGCCGAATGGGCGAAGGTCGAGTTGCTCGGCCATCGCTCCCGCTACGGCCTGGCACGCGAGGTCGAGCGGTTCGGCGTCAAGATGCTGCGGATCGACGTGTTCGGTCCGGGCGCCGACACCCCGATCCTGACCGAGTTCTATCCGGGCTCGTCCCTCTTCGGCTACCGGCCCTGCACCGAGGAATGCGCCAGGACCTGGGCCAGCGACCGCTGGAACCTGCCGGAGGAGGTCCGCCCGGCCCTGCCCGGCCCCGAGACGACGGTAATCGACGGCGACGATCCCGACTTCGCCGATGTCGGCGGCGAATGGATCGAACCCGCTCCCAACCACGCCCAAGACTGAAGGTGCCGATGATGATGGACGAACTGACCCACCGCACCGGCATCACCAAGACCGGGCGGCTGATCGAAAGCTCCTTTCCGCCTGCGCCGCAGCAGCGGCACACCAACCGCCACGTCCGCGCCTGCGCCACCATGGCCCCGCCGCCCGGCCCGCAGACTGTCGAGGAACTGATCACCGCCGACGGCCGCGTCGCCTTCCCCGACATCGTGCAGTACCGGCTGAAGCGCTGGGACCCGGCGGCGCAGGCCTACATGCCGGCGGAACTGGTAGACCTGCCACCGACCTTCGAGACGCACCCGGACGAACACGCCCACGAACTCGCGCGGAAAGCTGGCCAGCAGCCTCGCCCGGCCACCCTGCCCTATCTGGCGGTGGTGTACGACCTGGACGCCTACGACTCGCTGAAGGCCACGGGCGTCCTGCATGCCGCGCACATGACGTCGCCGATGGACGAGCGCGTGGCGGTGGACAACCGCACTGCGCCGGGGGCGTGACGAGCTATGCCCAATCGTCCTTTTTCGCCCGACGCCAAGCCCCTGAATTCGGCTGCCATCGGCCACCGCACCTGGACCGACGCCGAGTACCGCATCATCACCACAAAGGGGTGGGTGACAGTCTCCGGTCAGACCCGCGGCTTCTTCGGCGTCCACCATGACCAGGATACCTGGCGGCATGTGCTGACCCACCTGCCGACCGGCGTGTCGCTGGGCGGCGCCCTGGTGCCGGAAGCTCCCCGGCGCGCCGCGACCGCGGTCAAGAACATGTGGGACTGGCGCTTCACCGACTACAGCGGGCAGCCGACGGCGGAGTCCATGATGGCGATCCGAATCGTCCTGAAGAGCCACGGCCTGACCCACCCCGACAACGCGCCGCGATGGAACGGCCCGGACGTGATCGAGCGGCTGGCGGCTGGTCAGCTTGAAACGGTGGAGGGCTGAACAATGCTGAAGCTGCGCATCGAGAACGAGCCGGGCGGCTTCTGGCTCTGGCTGTGCCGGTTCTCCTACCGTCGCGTCAAAGCCATGGCGTGGGAGAAGATCCCGGTCGGTCTGCCTGGCATGCGGGACCCGCACGCGCCGTGCATCGCTTACGCCCCTCGCCTCCGCCTCAAAGGCGAGATCGGTGAGTGCCTGTCGGACGGACACTACCAGTGCGCTGACTGCGCACACCTGAAGCGCTGCCCGGACTGCGGTGACCGGGTAAGCAACTGCGAATGTGACGACAACAGCCGAACCGATGCTCCCACCAGAGAGGCGCTTTGATGAACAGCAGCCTAGGCCATAACACGCTTTCGCGTTGTTCGATTGGGAGGCTCGACCGAGGCCACGGCATACTCAAAATGCAGGATTGCCTCACCCAGAGCCTCGTTGATGTCCTTGCCATCCGCGCCATGATGGATACGTCGATGGCAGGTTGGGCATACCCCAGCAACGTAGCGAGGATCGTCTGGACCACCGTCGCTCACGCGTCGGATGTGATGTGGCTCCAGGTATGGTTCACCATTAGCTCGCATGAATGGAGCAGGCGACTTGCAGCACTCGCAGATGCCGGCGGCACGCGCGAGCACATATCGGCGCACCACCTCGCTGCGCTGGTAAACACGCCGCCGAGCGCCTTCGGCTGGCTCCTCTTCACCAGTAGACGCAGCTTCCATTGCGGCACTCCTAAGTGCAGCCAGATCGAGCCCACTGGCGCTGTGGTCACCCTCCGTTTCCGCAGCGTCAGCCTCCTGGAGCCCCTCCACCGGAACCAGGTTGAAGACGATCCCACTCCTCATGTTCCCACGACGATCTGGTGTCGGTTCTCTGGTTGTGCTCACACAGACGAATTGGCCGAGAAACCTCAGCATCCCAGAACGATGCTGCTTCTGGAAAAGGAGCAAATCCTCTCCCTCGGCGACATGATCGCGGATGGCTTTGTTCCCAGAGGTGAAGGTCATATCGCCTTCCTGGCCTTCGCCGAAGTAGCGGAAAACCTGGCCATCTTGGGTCCAACCATCGAGATAGCCGTGCTGGACGCCGCTTACCCCGGTGATCGCAAATATGACTGGGTACTTCGACGGCGTAATGATGCCGCCCTGGCGTTGACCGCCGTAGGGATCATGGAGATCGCGCCGGCGATTGTAACGACGATCACGGACGAAGTTCCCAAAGGTCATGTACGAAGCCTAGAACTTGGATTGTGCGGACACGCCTCCTCTACCATCCCGTGTTGCGCTGGGGTCCGCAAGCAGGAATGTACCAGACCCCTCATAGTGCAACTCGACCACTGGGCCATTGCCTGGAGCCTTGTCGCGCCCCATAGGGCACAGGCGCAGATCAACCATGGCCAGACCCTGGAACGGCTGGCCGAGCGCGGCAGCCTCGCCCCCTGCGAGCTGCTGGCCGTGCTGGAGGATCGTCCTCATCGCCGAATGCACCTGGAAGACGCCATCCGGCAGATCCGGGGGCTGATCGAGGCGTTCGAGTTGGGCGCGGCGAGCGTCGGGGGCGGCGCCGAGCAAATGGAGGACGCCGATGCGTGACGTCCCGATCATCTTCAGCGCGCCGATGGTCCGCGCGCTCCTCGACGGCAGGAAAACGCAGACGCGCCGCCTCGCCACATCGCCGCTCGCCAAGGTCCAGCCGGGCGACCGGCTGTGGGTGCGGGAGAACTTCGCCACCTCTGACGCCTACGGCGATCCGGCCATTCTTGGCGTTGAATATGCTGCCGACGGATCGACACTGGCCTATGCCAACGGCGAACTGCACTACAAGGAGCACGGCTGCGCCCAATACCCCGGCCCGTGGAAACCCTCCATCCACATGCCCCGCTGGGCCAGCCGGCTCACGCTGGTGGTGGAGAGCATGAAGGTCCAGCGGTTGCAGGACATCAGCGAGGAAGACGCGCGGGCGGAAGGGGCGACGCAGCGCGACACCGGTTTCCGCGAATGCCAGATGTCGGTCGATGGTGGCCAGACATTCCAGACCGCACGTTGGCCTGCTGACTCTTGGCCCATGAATTGGGAGGAAGCCGAGCACAGAGCCCGCACCAGCCCGTACGCCAAGCGCCTCGCGGACTGCGCCCTCGGCTCTGCGCGCATGGCATTCGCCAACTATTGGCGGCGCCTGCACGGAGATGACGCCTGGGCTGCTAACCCGTTCGTCGTCGCCCTGACCTTCACCGTCCACCGCTCGAACATCGACAAGCTGGAGGCGCGGGAGGTGGCGATTGGCTGAACCCCAGCCTCATCACTCTGAACCGCCCAAACCTCATCTCATAGAGACCAGATCATGAACCACATCACCCCCCTGAATTTCGAGGGAATGACCGTTCGCATCATCGCCATGGACGGGTCGCCAAGATTCGTGCTGGCCGACGTGTGCCACGTTCTGGAGATCGGCAACAACCGTGACGCCGCCAGCCGTCTGGACGATGACGAGAAGGGTGTCGGTATTATCGACACCCCTGGCGGCGAACAGCAGTTGACCATCATTAACGAGTCAGGCCTCTACAGCCTGATCCTGACCAGCCGCAAGCCTGCGGCGAAGCGGTTCAAGAAGTGGGTGACCGCCAAAGTCCTGCCGTCCATCCGCAAGACCGGCTCCTACACCATGGGAGCGAAGGACGAGACGGACTCTGCGCCGGCAGAGCAGCCCTTCCATCAGCGTCTCGGCGCCGTTCGCACCGGCACCCACCTTTGGGGCAAGGAGGCCGGAAGGCAGTTTTGGGTCGAGATGAACCTTCCCATCGTGCCGGGCATGCGCCTTCCGCCGCGGCAGCGCGACCTGTTCAGGAAGCCTTCGGAGGAAGGTGGGAAGGGCGAAGACGATCCGGAAAAGGGCGATGGTGGCGGGAGTGACGGCGATGCGTGACGCTCAGGATTGCGGCCCCGTACGCTTGGCCGCGGCGCCGTGGGAGAACCTGCAGCCGCTGGTGGGGGTGTAGATGGACCACCCCGGGGCCGAGCGTATCCGCGCCGATCGCGTCGCCGCCATCACCGGCCTATCCAAACGCTCTGTGCAGCTGCTCGCCAAACAGGGCAAAATCCCCAGTGCCGCACAACTCGTCGAAGGGGGTACCTGGACCTTCGTCGAGTCTGAGGTGCGGCGTTGGATTAAACTTCGTGAGGATGCTACGACATGCCTAAGCAGCCAACGGCTGCCGACGACAGGAACCTATACCAAGTCGACGGGACTTGGTACCTCAGGCTCAAGATCGATGGCCAGCCAATACGAGAAAGTCTACGAACAAAGGATCAAGCGGAAGCGGTCTCCCGCCGCGACCGTCGCTTAGCGGAGCTGCGCGGCCACCTCCACTCCTGGCCCGAGGCGGTGGGCAAATGGCTGAAGGAGTACCTGCCCGACAACGTCGACGACACGACGGCACAGCGCTATGCCGTCTCCATAGGCCAGATCGCGGCGGCTGTCGTCACCGATTCGACGGCGGGCAAGCGCGTGCCTCTGGAGGAACTGCCGGTCGAGCGAATCGCCCATAAGACGATCGGCGAGATCGTAACTTGGTCGAAGCAGCGTCGGGCCGCGACGAACGCGACCCTGCGTCGCGACCTGACGGCCCTGTCGAGCGTTCTGCATGCCTGCGTCGGCTGGGGTTGGCGCGACGACAACCCGGCCCGGACTTGGGATCGGTCGCACATCAAAGAGCGGCGGGAGCCCATCACCTTGCCGACCGCGGCCGAGATCGAGCGGTACTGCGCCAACGTGAAGCCAACGTGGGCCGCCCTGATTCGCTTCCTTGCCGCCACCGGCATGCGGGAAGCGGAGGCGGTCGGCCTAACACGCCCACAGATCGCCACCGACGGGTCCAGCATCATCCTCACCAGGACGAAGGGTCGGCGCGCGAGGGTGGTTCCCTTGAGCCATCAGGCCGGTGTCATACTGGGTGTCATACCCCACCACATCAAATCCCAGTACGTTTTCTGGCACGACGACGGCCAGCCGTTCCGAAACGTAGCGTCCCGCCATATCCAAATCCGGAACAGGATCAACGCAGCAGCCAAAAAAGCTGATAAGGGCTTGGAACCACTGTCGTTTCGCCTGCACGACCTACGGCACCTCTTCGCGGTGAACTACCTGCGCGACGGGGGGAGCATCTACGATTTGCAGCTTATCCTCGGCCATTCATCAGTGAAGGTGACCGAGATGTACCTCGACTATGTCGACCCTGCGACCCGGCAACGGGTGATGCGCATCGGGGGAGGGGTGTCACAGAAGTTGGCATAGCTGCAACGGTTTCACGAAGGTTGTAGCCTTCGAAATGCCGGCTGAACTATCGCTAACTTATTGATGCGAAAGGAAGTGGCGGAGGGGATGGGATTCGAACCCACGATAGGGGTTTGAGCCCCTATAACGGTTTAGCAAACCGCCGCCTTCAGCCTCTCGGCCACCCCTCCTACCGGGTCGGCGCTCTGTGGCGCCGCTGGCGTGGGTGCGTTCTAACGATCCGGGTGGGGCCTGTCAACGCTTACTCGCCAAAAATTTGGAACAAGGCCGAAAGGAACGAAATCTATATAAAATTTTATATACTTTTTAGAAAAATGGAGGTAGCTTACCACCTGAACGCGATAGCAATCCTTGGTCAGGGGGACGCCATGAGCTTGTCACGCCGCTGCGCCGAAACGCTGATCGATCTGGTCGAGATCAAGCTGAGCTGTCTGGAGATCACCGACCGTGAGGACCTGCGCGAAAAGGAACTGCTGTTGCGTTGCGTTCAGGAACTGAAGGCCGAAGTGCAAGGCGAAAGCGGCGCTTCCGCCTCCTTCGCCGCACCCAAGCGGCGCGGCCGCCGGCCCAAGCATCTGCAGTTCCAGGACCTCCACGCCTGAGGCGGTCCTCTGGTCCCCAGCCTCCGTCAGACTGGAAACGCCGGCCCCGGTTCGGGCAGCAGGACCGCCGTCAAGGCGGACTCCCGCGCGATGCGGCGCGGCAATCGCAGGGTGAAGCCCGTGCCCTGCCTGGTCACCGACCGCACCGCGACCGTACCGCCCAGCACGCCCGTCACGGTGCTGCGCACGATGTGCAGCCCAAGCCCCGAACCGCCCTCCCCACGCTTGGTCGTGAAGAAGGGGTCGAAGACTTTCGGCAGATGGTCTTCAGGAATGCCGGACCCGTCGTCGGAAAAATCGATGACGACATGATCGTCGTCGTCGGTACGGATCGCGATCCGGATGGTTCCCCGCTGGTCCTCGCCATAAGCATGGATCAGCGCGTTGATCACGAGATTGGTCAGGACCTGGCTCAGCGCGCCGGGGAAGCTGTCCATCTCCAACCCCTCCGGACAGTCCACCTCGACCGTCACCAGCGTGCGCTTCAGCCGAGGCCGTAGAGAAAACAGCACCTCGTCAACATAAGTCCGCAGATCGAAGGAGCGGCGCTCGCCCGAGGTTTGATCCACGGCCACCTGCTTGAAGCTCTGCACCAGCGCCGCCGCCCGGTTCATGTTCGACACCAGCAGACGCGCGGCTTCCGTCACGGTGTCCAGATACTCGGCCAAATTGGTTTTCTTCAGCGTGCCCGAATCGAAACGGACGCGCAGGTCGCGGGCCTGTTCGGCGATGTGGCTGGCCGCGGTGAGACCGATGCCGACGGGCGTGTTGATCTCATGCGCCACCCCGGCAACCAACTGCCCCAGCGAGGCCATGGCCTCCGCCTGGATCAGGCTCTCCTGGGCGGCGCGCAGTTCGGCGAGAGCGCGCTCCGCCTCGTCGCGGGCGGCCACCATCGCGGCCTCCGCCGCCTTGCGGTCGTTGATGTCGTAGAGCCAAGTCAACAGCGCCGGCTCCCCGTCCATCTCGATCTCCCCCCAGCTCGACAACACCCAGACAATCGTTCCGTCCGGCTTGCGGAAGCGCACCTCGGCGTCGCGGAAGGGGCCTTCCCGTTCGAAACGGTCGATCAATGCCTGACGGTCCGCCGGATCGGCGTACAGCCGCTCGGCGGGCATCGGCAGCAGGTCGTCGCGCGATCGACCAAGGATGATTTCCGACTGCGTGTTGCAGAACACCAGCAGGCCGTCGCGGCGCGTGATGTTCACGGCGATGGGGCTGGCCTCCAGGATTCGCAGCAGCCGCTCCTTGCCGGCGCGGACCTCCTCCTCCTGCCGGCGGCGCTCGGTGATGTCGCTCATGATGCCGACGTAGCGCACCGCCTGCCCGGCGGCGTCGCGAATCGCCCGTCCTTGCGCGGCGATCCACATCCAGCCGCCATCGGCACGGCGCAGCCGGTAATCATAGGCGTAGGCCGCGGTCTCGCCCCGCAAGTGGGCGTCGATGGTGGTCAGCACGCGCTGCCGATCCTCGGGATGCAGGCGCGCATCCCAAAAGTCGGCGGGCATCTCCGGCGGCTCGGCGTAGCCCAGCATGCGTGGAAAGCTGTCGGACCACCAGCAGGTTCCCCGTAGAATGTCGGTGTCCCACACCGCCGCGCCGGTGGCGTCCAGCGCCATTTCCAGACGGTCGGCCAGATCGCGGCGAACCGCGTCGGCCTTCTTCTGCTCCGTCAAATCGTAGAACCAGCTGATGTGGCAGCGCTGCCCCTCGAAGTCGATGACGGTCGAACTCAGCGAACCCATGCAGGTCTCGCCGTCGCCGCGGCGCAGCAACACCTCCTGTCCGTCGAAGAGGCCATCGGCGTAAAGTCGATCGATGGCGGCCCGGCGGTCCCGCGGGTCATGATAGAGCGGCCACATGCCGTCGCGCTGGAGCTGCTCGCCGCTGACTTTGAAACAGGTGGCGGCGCTGGGGCTGTGGTAGAGGTTGTCCCCGTCGCGCGTGTTGATGAGAACACCGATGGGAGCGGTGTCCAAAATGGCGCGCAACCGTTCTTCCGTCGCGACGGAGGGGAGTGCCGGGTCCCTCACTGGGGGCCTTGGCCCCATGCGCCGCGCCGCCAGCAAGCCGGCGAGAAATCCGGCCAGGAGACCGGAGAACAGCGCAAGCAGCGCCACCGTCAGCGAATCTGCAATCATTGGGCCTCCCGCCGGCCTCACTTGAAACCGACGGGAGAACAAAATCAATGGTTATGACGCCGCACCATCCCCTGGTATGGCGTCACAACCGTTGTGCATCAGCCTTTCAGCTTGGTCATCAGGATTTCGTTGACCAGGGCCGGGTTGGCCTTGCCCTGGGTCGCCTTCATGACCTGACCGACGAAGAAGCCGAACAGCTTGTCCTTGCCCGACCGGAACTCCGCCACCTTGTCGGCGTTGGCGGCCAGAACGGCGTCGATGGACGACTCGATGGCCCCGGTGTCGGTGACCTGGCGCAGGCCCTTCTTCTCGACGATGTCGGCGGGCTTCTCACCCGTTTCGAACATCGCCTCGAACACCTCCTTGGCGATGCGGCCGGAGATGGTGTTGTCGGCGATCAGGTCGATCAGGCCACCGAGGTTTTCCGCCGAGACGGGGCTCTCCTCGATCTCCTTGCCGGCCTTGTTCAGATAGCCGAACAGCTCGCCGGTGACCCAGTTGGCGGCCAGCTTCGGATCGCGGCCCTTGGCCACCGCCTCGAAGAAGTCGGCGCGGGCCTTCTCCGACACCAGCACGTTGGCGTCGTAGGGCGACAGCTTGTACTCGCTGATGAAGCGGGCCTTCTTGTCGTCCGGCAGCTCCGGCAGGGTGCGCTTGATGTCCTCCACCCACGCCGGATCCAGCTCCAGCGGCAGCAGGTCGGGATCGGGGAAGTAGCGGTAGTCGTGCGCCTCTTCCTTGGAGCGCATGGAGCGGGTCACGAACTTGGTCGTGTCCCACAGACGCGTCTCCTGGTCGATCTTGCCGCCTTCCTCGATGATCTCGATCTGGCGGCGCGCCTCGTACTCGATCGCCTGCATGACGAAGCGGATCGAGTTGACGTTCTTGATCTCGCAGCGCGTGCCGAAGGGCGCGCCCGGCTTGCGCACCGACACGTTGACGTCGCAGCGCATGGAGCCTTCCTCCATGTTGCCGTCGCAGGTGCCGAGGTAGCGCAGGATGGAGCGAAGCTTGCGCACATAGGCGCCGGCCTCCTCCGCGGTGCGCATGTCCGGCTCCGACACGATCTCCATCAGCGCCACGCCCGACCGGTTCAGGTCGATGTAGGTCTTGGCGGGGTGCTGGTCGTGCAGCGACTTGCCGGCGTCCTGCTCCAGATGCAGGCGCGTGACGCCGACCGTGCGCGAGGAGCCGTCCGGCAGGTCCAGAACGATCTCGCCCTTGCCGACGATGGGCTGCAGATACTGGCTGATCTGATAGCCCTGCGGCAGGTCGGCGTAGAAGTAGTTCTTGCGGTCGAACACCGAGTGCAGGTTGATCTGCGCCTTCAGCCCCAGGCCGGTGCGCACCGCCTGCTCGATGCAATGCTCGTTGATGACGGGCAGCATGCCGGGAAAGGCGGCGTCGACGAAGCTGACCTGGCTGTTCGGCTCCGCGCCGAAGGCGGTGGCGGCGCCGGAGAACAGCTTGGCGTTCGAGATGACCTGGGCGTGGACCTCCAGCCCGATCACGATTTCCCAATCGCCCGTTTCGCCCTGAATGTACGACATCGGTCTCTTCTCTCGTCCGGCTCAGGCCATGAACGGCGGGGTGGCGGTGACGGCGGCAGCCTTCTCGATGACCTGACCGACGCGCAGGACGGTCTCCTCATCGAAGGGCCGGCCCAGGAGCTGGAGCCCCAGCGGCAGCCCGTCCGACCCGACGCCCGCCGGAACCGACATGCCCGGCAGGCCGGCCAGCGAGGCCGGGACCGTGAACACGTCGTTCAGGTACATCTGGATCGGATCGTCCATCTTCTCACCGATGGCGAAGGCGGTGCTCGGCGCCGTCGGCGTCAGGATGACGTCACACTGCTTGAACGCCTCGTCGAAGTCCCACTTGATGCGCGTGCGCACCTGACGGGCCTTGTTGTAATAGGCGTCGTAATAACCCGCCGACAGCACGTAGGTGCCGATCAGGATGCGGCGGCGGACCTCCTTGCCGAAGCCGGCGCCGCGGGTGTTCTCGTACATGTCCTTCAGGCTGGCGCCCTCGACCCGCAGGCCGTAGCGCAGGCCGTCGTAGCGCGCGAGGTTCGACGACGCCTCGGCCGGAGCGACGATGTAGTAGGTGGCGAGCGCGTATTTGGTGTGCGGCAGGCTGATCTCCACCGGCTCGGCGCCGGCCTGCTTCAGCCATTCGATGCCCTGGTCCCAGATCGCGGCGATCTCGGCGGGCATGCCCTCCACCCGGTATTCCTTCGGAATGCCGACCTTCAGGCCGCGGATGTCGCCGGTCAGCGCGGCGCGGAAGTCCGGCACCGGCAGGTCGACCGAGGTGGAGTCCTTCGGATCGAAGCCGCACATGGAGCGCAGCATGATCGCCGCGTCCTCGACCGTGCGGGTCATCGGGCCGGCCTGATCGAGCGAGGAGGCGAAGGCGACCACGCCCCAGCGCGAGCAGCGGCCGTAGGTCGGCTTGATGCCGACGATGCCGGTGAAGGCGGCGGGCTGGCGGATCGAGCCGCCGGTGTCCGTGCCGGTGGCGCCCAACGCGGCGCGCGCGGCCACCGCCGCGGCGGATCCGCCCGACGAGCCGCCGGGGACGAGCTGGCGCGACCAGTTGCCGGCCTCGCCCGGGCTCCACGGGCTGACCACGTTGCCGTGGTAGGAGGTGATGTTGGCCGAGCCCATGGCGAACTCGTCCAGGTTCACCTTGCCCAGCATGACGGCGCCGTCGCGCCACAGGTTGCTGGTGACGGTGGACTCATACTCCGGCTTGAAGCCGTCGAGGATGTGGCTGGCCGCGGTGGTCGGCACGCCCTTGGTGCAGAACAGGTCCTTCACCGCGATGGGCAACCCCTCCATCGGGCCGGCTTCGCCTTTGGCGCGGCGGGCGTCGGAGGCCTTGGCCATCGCCAGCGCCTGCTCCGGCGTCTCGGTGATGAAGGCGTTCAGGGGGCGGATCGTCTCCACCGCCTTGACGTGGGCCTCGGTCAGCTCGACCGCGGTGAACTCCTTCTTGGCGAGGCCGTCGAGGGCCGCCGCCATGGTCAGATGCGTAAGACCGGTCATCACTCGACCACCTTCGGAACGACGTAGAAGCCTTCGGCCGTCTCCGGGCCGTTGGAAAGGACGGCGTCGCGGTAACCGCCATCGGTCACCTCGTCCTTGCGGCGGCGCAGCGTTTGCGCGGCCACGCTGGTCATCGGCGGCACGTCCTGCGTGTCGACCTCGCCCAACTGTTCGACGAAGGTCAGGATTTGGCTCAGCTCACCCGCCAGGTGATCCAGTTCATCGTCCGGCACCTTGATGCGGGCCAGATGCGCGATCTTGGCCACGGTGGCCTTGTCGAGCGACATGCCTTCCACTCTCTTCCGAAACGTCTGGAAAAACGGCTTGGAAGCTATCACCCGAATTCTATCACCGCAATGATTCAGGGCTATCCGCCCGGGGTCATCGCGTTTCGCCCGCCCGACCTTCTCCCCTTCGGGAGAAGGAACGGCGCGTGCGGCAGCCCTGCCCGACACCTCCGCCGGGCTTGCCGTTCCGGCCTGCGGCTTCTATGGTTCGCGGCATGATCCACACGCTTCCCGAACTGGCCGCCCGCTTGGGCCGGGGCCAGCGCCTGCTCGGCCTCGACGTCGGCACCAAGACCGTCGGCATGGCCGTGTCCGACCCGAACTTCGTCGTCGCCTCGCCGATCGGCACGCTGAAGCGCACGAAGTTCACCCAGGACGCCCGCGAACTGTCGCGGACGCTGCGCGATTACGGGATCGGCGGGCTGGTGATCGGCCTGCCGCTGAACATGGACGGGTCGGAGGGACCGCGCGCCGAGTCCACCCGTGCCTTCGCCAAGAACCTGATGGAGCGGTCCGACCTGCTGGGCTGGGACGCCGAGATCGCCTTCTGGGACGAGCGGCTGTCGACCTCCGCGGTGGAGCGTTTCATGATCGGCGAGGCCGACATGACCCGCAAGCGCCGGGACGAGGTGGTGGACAAGATGGCGGCCGCCTACATCCTGCAAGGCGCGCTGGACGCGCTGGCCCACATCCGCCGCATGGAGCGGGAGCAGCGGGAACGCGACGAGGAAGACGGCGGCGGCGACAGCGACGGGGACGCCTGACGGCGCCATGCTGCCCATCGCTGGGGCGCTGGCCCCGATCTTCCTGCTGATCCTGTTCGGCCAGGGGCTGCGCCGTCGCGCCGTGATTCCCGAGGCCGCTTGGCCGTCGCTCGATCGGCTGACCTATCTGCTGTTCTTTCCCTGCCTGATCGTGGACGAACTGACGCGGACCGATCTGCGCACCCTGTCCATGGGTCCCATGGGAGGGACGATGGCGGTGGGGATTTTTGCCGGCGCCGCCCTGGCGCTCGCGGTCCGGCGCCCGATCGGGCTGGATGGTCCGGCCTTCACCTCGGTCTTCCAGGGGGCGATCCGACCCAACACCTATGTGGGTCTGGCGGGGGCAAGCGCGCTCTACGGGTCCGCCGGGCTGACGCTGACGGCGGTGGGCATCGCCGTGGTGGTGCCGCTGGTCAACCTGCTCTGCGTCACGGCGATGGTGCGCTATGGGTGCGTGGCGGACGGAGCGCCGCAGCGCAGCGGCGTCGGCGCGGTCGTCTCCGGCATCCTGCGCAATCCGATCATCATCGCCGTCGCCATCGGCGCCGCCCTGAACCTGAGCGGGATCGGCCGGATTCCAGTGATCGCGGACGTGGTGGGCATTCTGGCGCGGGCCGCCCTGCCCATGGGTCTGCTCTCGGTCGGTGCCGGTCTGGACCTCGCCGCGGCGCGCGGCGCCGGGCTCGGCGTGGCGCTGTCCAGCGTCCTGAAGCTGCTGCTGGTCCCCGCCGCGACGGCGATGACCGGGCTGTGGCTGGGGGTGGACGGGCTGCCGCTGACCATCGCCGTGCTGTTCAACGCCCTGCCCTGCTCGGCCAGTTCCTACATACTGGCCCGGCAGATGGGCGGCGACCACGCGCTCGTGGCCGGCATCATCACCGTCCAGACGCTCGCTTCCGCCGCCACGCTGCCGCTGGTCGTCGCCCTGGCGGGGTGAGGCCGCCGCTTTTTAAGGGTTCGCTAGGCGCCACCCGCTCCCCTTCAGGGCCTTATTGCATAACTCAAAAATACATGCCGCGACTTCGTCACGGAGCGGCACCAGGACAGGATGACTTCCGCATCGGACACCACGCCTCCATACGCATTCAGATAGATGCATTTTTATTAGTTAGATACATAACTGATTAGTTTTTTCTTATTAACAATTCGTTAGGACATTCGTTTAATTCTACCCACGATAGATATTCTTTGCAATCGAGGTAACCATGAGCATCAATGCCACCTCGGGATACACCCAATCTCCGCTGCAGATCGGTGCTGGAAAAAGCTCAGGAAATGCCCAGGTTGCAGGCGCCTCGTCTTCGGCCACTCCGCCACAGAGCGGAGCCCCCGCCTCCGAGCCGCAGGACACCATCAGCCTGTCGGCCGAAGCGCAGTTCAAGATGAACGGCGCGACCAAGTTTTCCGTGACCGCCGACTCGCTGGCTCAAGCCGCGACGGCAGCAAAGAATGTACCGGGACTGAACGCGGATGCGGAACTCTTCACACCCGAAGCGTTGTCGGCCCATGCCGAGTGGCGGGAAAAGCACACCGAATACCGGGGGAAGGTGCGCAGCCTCGTCAACCAGACTTTCGGTTTGAGCGCAGACGGGAACAGTTGGGCGGCGGGCGGAGCCGCGCTGACCGCCATAAAGAATCTGGCGGAAAAGAACGGATTGATCGAACCGGAAATGCCGCCGGCCGTAGCCAAAATGCTGCATACGACCGGTGAAAGCATGTGGACGAATAAAAGCGGCGGGTCCACCGGCATGTTCGATATCGTTTTCACGAAGAAGGGCGCGGAAAGTGGCGGAAATCTTCGCATCCTGTTTGATGGCAGCATGAAGCCCAGCGTAAACAGCTCTCCGGTCGATTTGAAAGATGGAAGCACGAATGCTCAAAGTGCTCTGTCCAAAATCAGGAACTCGGCGCTTGGCAAGCAGTTGGACACGGTGGGCGGCTGGAATCCGGGCAGTGCGGCCAATGCCTACGCCCTCACAAGTGGCAAGAACGGCGGCGACGCTGGGGTCTTTGGCATGGTCTTAACCAACAACACGGATGCTTATGCCAAAGCCAACGCCTCAAAAATACTCGAAACCATATACAAGTATCTATAGAACACGCCAGGCCATTACCGCATTCACTCACCACTGCATGAATTAACAAAACCAGAATCATGAACAGCGTCGCCAGGGCACATCCTCTGGCGACGTCACCGCTTTTAACTTTCCAAGAATAATGCAATTTTATTAGATAGCTAATAAACTAAAATATATATTTTTATTTTGTTTTACGAGGCCAAGTTTTTTGATAAAACATAATCTCTGCCTAAAGGTGGAAAATAACAGACCGCCAAGTACACAAAGGAATGAAAATGATTCACGTCCCCTTATCGAATGGAAACGATCTTTACCCTGGCTATTCATGGCCCTCGCCGCCCAACGAGGCGTGCTATATTGATGGTTTTGATGGAGACGATACAATCGCTGGCACGCCGTACAGCGATGTAATCGATGGCGGAAACGGTCACGATAACCTGTTCGGGGGAAGTGGCAATGATACCATGTACGGTGCCAACGGCAACGATCGCCTTGATGGCGATTATGGCAACGATGAATTGTGGGGTGAGGCCGGATCGGATACTATCTACGGCAGCTTTGGAAACGACACCCTGATCGGTGGCGGTGCTCCGGCAGGTACAGCGGATTACCTGTACGGCGGGGAAGGGAATGACGTCTATCTTCACAACGCCAACCTGGGGGGCGTCTCTTATATTTATGACACCGACAATTACAGCCCAGGAACACAGGATCTCCTAATATTTTCAGGAGCCTCGTCAATCTACGATCTCCAGTTTTTCCAAGTTAGCAACGTCGATCTGTACATTATGACAGCCACTGACGCCGCCGATTCTGTGAATGATAACGGAGTCATCATTCACGGATATTTTAACAACTCTGGAACACCGTCGGGTATTTCCGAAGTCGAATACCTCAGGGTTGGCAGCTCAACGTATGATCTGTCCGCGCTTCTCGGCTTCGGAGCCTGATTGCCGAACCTGCGGGCGCCCTGCGGGGGGAGGGGGGGTCCCCCCCGGGGGGCCTGCGGGCCCGCCCCCTCCCCCACCCC
>NZ_JACCJY010000011.1 GCF_014596085.1 Azospirillum tabaci | reverse complement strand
CTGCCCCCCCCCCCGGGCTCCGGAGCCTGTTGGCCGAACCGGGGGGCGCCGGGGGGGGGAAGCGCGTCCCCCCGCAGGGCGCCTTGCGTGCCGACCATCTGCCGAACGCTTCACGGCGGTTCCGGCGCACCCTGGGGGAACCGCTCCAACCCATCGTCGAGGGTGTAATAGTCCCCCTTGTCCGCCGCATAGATATGCCGCAGCGTCGTCAGGCTGGTCGGCTGGTCCAGCGTGCCAGCGGCGATGTCGAGCAACGCGCCCTCGTCGCCACTCCAGAACAGCGACGAACCGCAGCGCGAGCAGAACCCCCGCTGCGCCTTCGCCGAGGAACGGTACCAGGACAGGGTGTCCTGCGCCTCAATGACGACCGTCTTGCGCGGAATGGTGATGTAGGCTCCGAAATGGCCGTGGAAGCGCCGGCATTGGCCGCAGTGGCAGTTCACCACCCCCATGGGCCGCTCGGTCGCCCTGTACCGCACGCCACCACACAGACAACCGCCCGTCAGATCTCCGTCGTCGCTCATCGGCCCGCTCCCGTCCGTTTCCTCGATAAGATTCCCTCAGCCCTGCCAGAAGGATTCCCTCAGCCCTGCCAGAAGGGCTTGTCGGCCTCGGTCACCGCATCGGCGCGGGACAGGCCGATGTCCTGCAACAGATGATCGGGCAAGGCCTCCAACGCGCGCCGCTGGCGCCGCCGCTCGTTCCAGGTTGCCACCGTGTCGAACAGGGCAACCAGCGCACCGCCGATCCCCTGGCCGATCCCCTGGCCGGGCCGCTCCTGCGCGTCGGTGCGGGTGTTCATGCTGCCATTCATGCTCTGGGCCATGATCGCGTCTCCTCTTGTGTCCGGTCGCCGTCGATGCCTGTCGCCCGACGTTCCGAACTGTGTTCCGTGACTGGAGGATGGGCCACCCGGTCCTTGCGCACAAACGACGCTTTCTCATAGTTTGAATTAGGAAAACTAATCCGAAGACCGTCTCCCGGAGTTGCCTCATGGCCCGCCGCCTGCCGCCGCTGAACGCGTTGCGCGCCTTCGAATCCGCCGCCCGCCACCTGTCCTTCACCAAGGCGGCGGAGGAGCTTCACGTCACCCAGGCCGCCGTCAGCCATCAGATCAAGGGGCTGGAGGAATGGCTTGGGATGCCGCTGTTCCGGCGGATGAACCGCTCGCTGATCCTGACGGAGACCGGGCAATCCTATCTGCCGCCGGTGCGCGACGCGCTCGACACGCTGTCGCAGGCGACGGAGCGGCTGTTCCGCATGGACGGGTCCGGCGCGCTGACCATCTCCACCATGCCCAGCTTCGCCGCGAAATGGCTGGTCATGCGGCTGGGCCGCTTCCAGGCCCGCCATCCGGAGTTGGAGGTGCGGCTGCACACCACCCCGCAGCTCGTGGATTTCGCCCAACAGGACGTGGACATCGGCATCCGCTTCGGCGCCGGCAATTGGCCCGGCCTGCGTTGCGAGCGGCTGATGACCGAGGACATCTACCCGGTGTGCAGCCCGTCGCTTCTCAACGGTCCCCGCCCGCTGCGCCGCCCGGAGGATCTGCGCCACCACACGCTGCTCCACGACGACTACTTCATCACCTGGGGCACCTGGGGCGAGGCCGCGGGGGTGGAGGGGCTGGACCATGCCCGCGGCCCGCGCTTCGACGATTCGGCGCTGCTGCTCCAGGTCGCGGCGGAGGGCGGCGGCGTGGCGCTGGCCCGCGGCGTCCTGGTGGCGGACGATGTGGCCGCCGGGCGGCTGGTCCGGCTGTTCGACGTCCATTTGCCGGGTAACTACGCCTACTATGTGGCCGCCCCGCCCCATTACTTTACGCGCCCGAAGGTGAAGGCGTTCCGCGACTGGCTGTTCGAGGAAGCCGCCGCCGACCCGGCCCCCAAAGCCGCCCCCACAGCTGTTGCCGCTCACAGCCGGACCTTGTCTGCGGCGGAGTCCGCCACAACCTCTACCCCAGACGCCTGAACAGACGCCTGACCGGGGAAAGGTTGCGCCATGACGCCCGCACGTCCACTCGCCCTCGCCGCCCTCCTGTCCGCTTCGCTGGCCTGGCCCGCCGCCGCCCACCATGGCTGGGGCGGCTATGAATCGGACAAGGAGATGACGCTGACCGGCACCGTGCAGCAGATCGCCTTCAACAACCCGCACGCCATGCTGAACCTCCAGGCCGACGGCAAGCTTTGGCACGTCGTGCTCGCCCCGCCCAGCCGCATGAGCACGCGCGGCCTGCCCGCCGATTCGATCAAGCCCGGCCAGACCGTGACGGTGGTCGGCTATCCCGCCAAGTCCGATCCGGCGGAGCTGCGGGCGGAGCGCATCACCGCCGCCGACAAGACCATTGAGCTGCGCTGACGGCGAGTTGCGCTGACGGCGGCCCCCACGCATGGACCACGATCTCGGCCCCACCGGCCCAGGCTGGCTCGTCGCGCTGGAGACGTCCGGGCTCGGCGAGTCGCTGCGCCAGTCGGTCTGGCTCTACCCGCTGGTCGAGATCACGCACATCCTCGGATTCGCGCTTCTGGTCGGGGCGATCCTGGCCTTTGACCTGCGTCTGATCGGGGTTCGTGCGCCGCTGCTGCCGGCCGATGCGTTGGCGCGGCTGCTCCTGCCGGTGGCCGTTACCGGCTTCGCGCTGGCGGTGCCGACCGGCCTCCTCCTCTTCACGACGGAGGCGACGGCGCTGGCCGGCAACCCGGCCTTCCTGGCGAAGCTGGCGCTGATCGGGCTCGCCTTGCTGAACATCCTGGCCTTCCACGGGCTCGCCGGCCGTCGGATGGCGGACTGGAGCCTTGCGGACCGGCCACCGCCGGGCGCCCGGTTCGCGGGCGCTGCCTCGCTCGCGCTGTGGGTCGGCGCCCTGGCCTGCGGGCGGCTCATCGCCTACCTTTAAAAAGGTCATAGGGCGCGCTTGCGGGCGTCCGGGACCGCTCCTATAGTCGCGGCCCATGACCGGATCGCCCCATTCCACGACGGTTTTCCCGCACCGCCACCTCCTTGGCATCGAGGGGCTGACGGCAGGCGAGATCACCACCATCCTCGACCTCGCCGACGGCTACGTCGAGCAGAACCGCCAGCCTTCGAAGAAGTCGTCGCTCCTCGACGGGCGGACGATCGTCAACCTCTTCTTCGAGAATTCGACCCGCACCCGCACCAGCTTCGAGCTGGCCGGCAAGCGGCTCGGCGCCGACGTCATCAACATGTCGTCGGACGGCAGCTCGGTGAAGAAGGGCGAGACGCTGATCGACACGGCGATGACGCTGAACGCCATGCACCTCGACGCGCTGGTCGTTCGCCACGCCGATTCGGGGGCGGTGAAGCTGCTGGCCGACAAGGTCAACTGCTCGGTCATCAACGCGGGCGACGGCCACCACGAACACCCGACGCAAGGGCTCCTGGACGCGCTGGCGATCCGCCGCCGCCTGGGCAGCCTGGACGGTCTGATCGTGGCGATCTGCGGCGACATCCTGCACAGCCGCGTCGCGCGCTCCAACATCCATCTGCTGAACGCCATGGGCGCCCGCGTCCGCGTCGTGGCGCCGCCGACGCTGATCCCCTCGCAGATCGACCGGCTGGGCGTCGAGATCCACCACTCCATGGCGACCGGCCTGAAGGACGCCGACGTGGTGATGATGCTGCGCCTCCAGACCGAGCGGATGAGCGGCCAGTACGTCCCCTCGACCCGCGAATACTTCTACTTCTACGGCCTGGACTACGAGAAGCTGGCGGTGGCGAAGCCGCACGCGGTGGTCATGCATCCCGGCCCGATGAACCGCGGCGTCGAGATCGATTCGGAGGTCGCCGACGACCTCAAGCGCTCCATGATCCTCGATCAGGTGGAGCTGGGCGTGGCCGTCCGCATGGCCGTGCTCGACCTTCTCACCCGCGATCGCCGGGGGACCGATGTCTAATTCCGCCACGCGCGTCGCCTACCGCAACGCCCGCCTGCTCGACCCCGCCAGCGGCCTGGACCAGCGGGGCGACCTGCTGACCGAAGGCGCGAAGATCGCCGACTTCGGCCCGTCCCTGTTCGCCGACGGCGTGCCGGAGGGGATCGAGGTCGTCGACCTCCAGGGCCAGTGCCTCGCCCCCGGCCTCGTCGACATGCGCGTCCTGATCGGCGAGCCCGGCGAGGAGGAAAAGGACACCATCAAGAGCGCGTCGCGCGCCGCGGTGGCCGGCGGCATCACCGCCGTGGTCCTGCTCCCCAACACCGACCCGGTGACCGACGAGGTGGCGAGTCTGGAGTTCATCGCCCGGCGCGCCCGCGAAGTGCGTCTGGTCAAGGTCTTCGCCTACGCCGCCGCGACCCGCGGGACCGAGGGCAACGAGATCACCGAGATGGGCCTGCTGTCCCGCGCCGGGGCCGTGGCCTTCACCGACGGCACCAAGGCGATCGCCAGCGCCAAGGCGATGCGCCGCGCGCTCAGCTACGCCCGCACCTTCGACAAGCTGATCGTCCAGCATCCGGAGGAGCCGAGCCTCGCCAGCGGCGGCATGATGAATTCGGGCGAGCGGGCCACCCGCCTCGGCCTCATCGGCATCCCGCGGGAGGCCGAGATCATCATGATCGAGCGCGACCTGCGCCTGCTCGAACTCTCCGGCGGCCGGCTGCACTTCGCCCATGTCACGACGGGCGAGTCGGTGGACCTGATCCGCCGCGCCAAGGCGCGCGGGCTCAAGGTCACCTGCGACACCGCCCCGCATTACTTCGCCCTGACCGAGACGGACGTCGGCGACTACCGCACCTTCGCCAAGGTCTCCCCGCCGCTGCGCGGCGAAATGGACCGGCGGGCCATCGTGGAAGGTCTGGCCGACGGCACCATCGACGCCATCGCCTCCGACCACACGCCGCAGGACCAGGACCAGAAGCGCCTGCCCTTCGCCCAGGCCGCCTGCGGTGTGATCGGGCTGGAGACGCTGTTCCCGCTGACGCTGGAACTGGTGCACAAGGGCGCCATGCCGCTGCTGAAGGCGCTGGCCTGCGTGACCGTCAAGCCGGCCGAACTCCTCGGCCTGCCGCTCGGCCGCATCGCCAAGGGGGCGCCCGCCGACCTGATCGCCTTCGACCTTGACGTGCCGTGGAAGGTGGACGTGGCGGCCTTCAAGTCGAAGTCGAAGAACAGCCCCTTCGAGGACCGCCCCGTCCAGGGCCGTCCGCTGCGCACCGTGGTGGACGGGCGCACCGTCTGGCAGTTCGAGGGCTGACCGGGTGACTCTCCTCATCTCCGCCCTGCTGGGCTATCTGCTGGGCTCGATCCCCTTCGGGCTGGTGCTGACGCGGCTGGCCGGTCTGGGCGACATCCGCCAGATCGGCTCCGGCAACATCGGCGCCACCAACGTGCTGCGCACCGGCAACAAGCCGCTGGCCGCCGCCACCCTGATCCTGGACAGCGGCAAGGGTGCCATCGCCGCCCTGCTCGCCCTCGCCTGGGCGGGGCCGGAGGCGGCGGTCTTCGCGGCGGGCGGCGCCATGCTGGGCCACAGCTTCCCGGTCTGGCTCGGCTTCAAGGGCGGCAAGGGCGTGGCGACCGCGCTCGGCGTGCTGCTGGCGGTGTCCTGGCCGGTCGGCGTGATCGCCTGCGCGACGTGGCTCGCCATGGCCTTCCTGTTCAAGATCTCGTCGCTGTCGGCCCTGACCGCTCTCGGCCTCAGCCCGATCTTCGGCTGGATTTTCGGCGGGCCGCTGGTGGCGGGTCTGTGCCTGTTCATCGCGGTGCTGGTCGCCATCCGCCATTCCGCGAACATCCAGCGCCTGCTCAAAGGTGAGGAGCCGAAGATCAGCTTCGGCAAGAAGAAGGCCTGATCGCTCCCGGCTCACGTCTTCAGGAACAGCTCTTCCATCGCCGTCAGAAGCTCCCCTGCCAGGACGGGCTTCCTCAGGATCACCAGCGGTCCGCCCTCCCCTTTCCGCAGGCCGGGAATGCCGTCCTCGGGCGGCGAGGCGGAGAGCACGACGATGGGCAGGTCGGGCCGGTCGAGCCGCAATTGGCGGATCATCGCCTCGCCACCCAGCCGGGGCATGACCAGATCGGTGATGACGGCGTCGAAGGCCCCTTCGGTCAGGGCGTTCAAACCGGCCTCGCCGTCCGTCACGGTGGTGACCGTGCAATGGGCCATTTCCAGCATGCGGGCCATCGCCATGGCGGTGAGCGAGTCATCCTCCACGAGAAGAATATTGAGCGGCCTCGCGAAACGCACCGGTAACCTCCACGGGTGGCGAACGGGCCGACACTCTCCACGAAGGCCAGTTGCTTCGCTCCTGCAAAAAAGTGTGGCAGCGCACGTTATTTAGGACGCCGGCTTCACCGTACCATGGGGTGGCGTCCGGCGGGATGGTTTCGAAAAGGCCGTGACCGAACCTGCCCCCCGGGCCTTGCGGCGGCTCGACCAGCGGTATTGCGGGTCGTCGGCGATCAGGTGCAGGTGATCGGAGATGCGGTTGCGCTCCAGCCAGCCGAGGGCGGCCTCCAACTCCGACAGCGTCATCTCCGACCGCGCTTTGTTCATGCAGCGCTTCAGCACGGCGTTGTAGGTGTGGTAGCTGACCGGCCCCTCGGCGACGAGGTTGTTGTCCTGGTCCTCGATCACCTGGGCCGCCACGATCTGGCCGATGCGCTGGCGCAGATGATGCTCCACGGCGCTGGGCACCTGCACCCCGTCCTTCGCCGGGGAGGCAGCCGGCGGGCGGTCGGCGGCGTCCCGCCCCGGCGACGGGTTGCCGAAATCGGGGCCGGGAGCGACCACGGCGAAGCGCAGGGCCGTCGCGTTGGATTCCAGCGGGATGATCTCCGGCTCCGCCTCCACCGTGCGCTCGAAGGGGAGTTCGTGTTGGCGCCGCGTCTTCACCATGGCCCGCGTGCCCTGCTGCGTTTCCACCATCTGGCGGAACCGCTCGAACATCATGTCGGAGGGGTGGTAGATCACCGCCCGCTGCTGCTCGTAGGCACCGGCGTGGGGATCGACGCGGGTGGCCCGCGCGATGGCCTGCTCCAGCCAGGGGCGGGAGCGGATGTGGGTCAGGCAGGCGACGTGCGAAATGGCCGGCGCGTCCAGCCCCTCATAGGCCATGGCGACGGAGACCAGCACGGCGGGTTCCGGGCGCAGGCGGAAGGCGGCCACCACTTCCTGCGCGTCGCGCCGTTCGGAAATGGCGATCTGCGCCATCCGCGCCGCCTGAGCGCCGGGCATCCAGCCGCGCAGCGTGTCCAGGTAGTTGCGGGCGGTTTCCTGGTCCGGCGCGATCACCAAAAGCTTGCCCAGCCCGGCACCCTCATGCCCGGAACCGGTCCCCGCCGCGCGCCGCTTCGCCCGGTGCTCGCGGCAGGAGCGGTAGGCCTCGCGCAGCATGGCCTGGGCGAAACCGGTGCGCAGCGCGGTGAACAGGGCGTCGCGGGTGTTCTCCCCGGCGCGGGACAGCGCGTCGACGCTGCGCGTCGTCCGCTCCGCGTCCAGCCATGTCGCGGTGCCGTCCATCGCGCCGAAGGTCACCGGCAGAATCGCCTTCTCGGCCAGCGCCTGCCGCCGCGAATAGCCGACGATCGCCCAGCCCGGCGCCTTGAAATCGATCTCGCGCACCCTCCGCACCCCCGTCGGCGCGCGGTAGGGCAGCCACAGGATGGGGCGCCCGTCCGCCCGCTCCAGCGTGCCGCTCATGAGCAGGCGGGCGGCGGCACTTTCCAACAGGGGCAGGATGGAGCGGCTCCAGGCGGTCTCATCCTCCGCCGTGGTCGCCGATCCGGTGTCGGCGACGGCGGGCAGGTGATGCAGCTCGTCCACGGCCAGCAGATAGCGGTGGCGGCGGAACTCCTGAAGGTGCAGGTCCGGGGCGGCGGCGACCGCCTGATAGGTGGTGACGTAACCTTGCAGACCACGGCAGGGATCGCGCCCGTTCTCCGCCGCCCGCAGCGCGATCCCGTGGCCGAGCGCCTCGCGCCAGCGCGGATCGGCGAAGGCTTCCTCGGCCTGCCGGCGCAGGCTGTCGCGGGGCACGATCCAGCAGATGCGGTCGATCAGTCCGGCGCGCATCAGCGCCGCCCCCATGATGACCGGCAGCAGCGACTTTCCTCCACCCGGCGTCACCGCGGCCAGAACGTCCCGCACGTCCGTCTGCCGCTGCGCGATGGCCGCGGCGACGCCGGCGACCATGGTCTGGTGGCTCCTCAACGCTGGCATGCCGGCTTGACGCCCCTCCCTGACGGTTTTGCGCGGTACGAGCCGGCAAGGCTAAGCTGCGGGGAGTCATCGGGTCACGGATTCAATCGTAGGTAAGCATCCCTCAAAGGAGGGGGGCCGCTCGCCAAAGGAGTCCGAAGGAAAGGCGCCGGGTGCGCTTCGGTCTGGGCGCGGCTCGGGCTTCGTGGTACACGAATTGTTCTTTTGAAAAGACCCCAACGAGAAGAGCAAGGAGGGCACCAGGAGATGAGCACCCGTCCGCAGGCGGTTTCCACCCAGCATGTCGAGAACGAGCGCACCCGCGTCACCGAATGGCGTCTGGTGCCAGGGGCGGAGACCGGCGCCCATGTGCATGGCTACGATTATGTGATCGTCCCGGTGACGGCCGGCGCTTTCACCATCGTCGATCCGGACGGCAACGCCCGCCAGTTCCCGCTGGAGCCGGGCCGCTCCTATTTCCGCAAGGCCGGCGTCAGCCACAACGTCATCAACGACGGCGACAGCGACATCGTCTTCGTCGAGGTCGAATTCCTCCAGCCCGGCTGACCCCTCACGCCCGATCCAACTGACCGATGCACCGCGGCTCCACCATGTTCGACTATGGCCAGGACGGCGACGAGCCGCTTCCGGACGCCGTCATCCGTTCCGGCGGGCCGCGGTCCGTCCAGCATTTGCTGCTCTCTCTGTCGCCGGAGAACCCGCTCTACCTCTACGCCGACGCGGCGGACGCCGGGGGCGGGGCCTATTACCGGGATTCCCGCGAGGTCTGGCAATCGCCGGCCGACGGCGAGGGCCTGCGCTGGCGCTGGTTCGTCGGCAGCCAGGGCCGCGTCGTCGAGGCCGCCCCCGGCGACGTCCATGGCCTGCGCCGCGCCGCGCCGGTCGCCCTGACCATCACCTGGTACAGCCTGCCGGACCGCGAGAGTGTCGGGCGGGTGCGCAACGCCCTGCGCGCCATCGGCGCCACCTGCAGCCGCGGCCCGGCGGGCTAAGGGCGTACCTCGATCATGGACGCCGGGAACGCATAGGCGCCATGTCATTTCGGAATCCCTCTTGATCAGGCCGTGATTGTGTGGTCGCGACTTCTGTCCTAATGTTAGGAACCAGGAATCCGGGAGCATCCGACAGAGTGGCCGTCACCCAGGCACAGCCTTCGCGCGTTCTGACGCCCTGTGCCTCATCGCTCGTCCTGCGGTGACCGCCCATGATGGCCTCTTCCCACATGATCGTCGGCGGGGCGGCGTGGTTCTACGCGTCGGCACGCTTCGGACTTCCCTTCGACGTGGTGGCGTTCGGGGCGGCGGTGATCGGGTCTCTGGCGCCGGACATCGACCATCCCAAATCGACGCTCGGCCAGTTGATGCGGCCCCTGTCGAACGTGATCTCCGCCGTCTTCGGTCATCGCGGCGTCACCCATTCCACGCTGGCCATCGTGGGCTGCCTTTGGGTGCTGCACGAGTACGCGGACTACTCGCACCTGATCCTGCCCTTCCTGATCGGCTACCTGACCCATTTGGCAGGCGATCTGCTGACCCCGGCAGGGCTGCCGCTGCTGTGGCCGATCAAGCGACGGCGCAACTTCGCGCTTCCCATCCTGAAGACCGGAGGCTTTTCTGAGCAGTTGGCGGTCACGCTGCTGGCCGGCTGGATGATCTCCGGCCTGTTTTCCGCGTCCTGGCCGGGGCTGCCCCTCGACCGCCTGCCCTTCGAGAACTGGATGGCGATGGACCGCCCGTGGCGCTCCGCCGTCGTCGCGGCTCAGGGCTTCCTCGGGGAGGAAGGGCGGGAGCGCAGCGCGCCCCCCATCCCCGCCCGCAAGCCTACGGAACCCGCAAGGATTCGCCCTCTGAAAGGATGAGGCATGAGCGCTTGGGTTGTGTTTTAAATGTGACGGTCAACGACTCATCTTTGCTTTTTGTTTCGTCACCCTTGTTAGATTTCGTCATAGAGACCGCGAAAATGTGTCTTTGTCACCGTTTAGCGATTCGTTAGGCTTTTTAGGCATATTCTAACGACCATATCCAATCGATCTTAGATTGAATTTCCACACGCTTCGATGCGGACGGGTCCGACCATGGCAAAGCTCCGGATGTCGAAAGAGATGCAGGCGGCCGACGGCGTGCCGCCCGATGCGGCGACGGCGATTCCGCTCCACCTCGCCCTGCCCGACCTGCCCGGCGGACAGGACAAGAGCCTGAAGCGTGTGTCCGACGTGCTGGCCCCGCTGGACCATGGGCAGAAGCTCCAGCTCTACAAGATGATCCGCGACGGGTATCTGGAGGACATGGCCGAGCCGGTCGCCCAGATGCTGGTCACCATGCTGAACGGGCGGCGGTCCGAGCACGCGCGCCGCGTCTGGACCGGCCTGTTCGACGCGCTGATCCTGCGCGACGATTCCCTGCTGTCCAGCGGCGTCCGGCTGGCCGGCGCCCTGCATCTGGCGGACGTCAGCGCCTGGTGGTTCGCCCTGGCTCCCCGCATGGAACCGCAGGTCAGTCGCGTCCAGGAGACTGTGGCCCGCCTCGCCAAGGACCAGCCGCTGAACGAGATCTTCGCCTCCGCCGAGGCGCAGAGCTGGGCGGACGAGCTGCGCCAGCGCAGCCTTGCCGTTCTGGCCCGCCTGCGCGCCACGCCGGCGGAAGCGACCGCCTTCCTGTCCGAGGTGTCGGGCTTCCGCGCGCAGATGTTGAAACGCCACGGTGTCCGCCAGCGCGAGGGCGTCTCCCGCGCCGAGCTGGAGCGGATGGAGACCATCCTTCAGGCGGCCCCCGCCTGGGCGGGCCAGCCCCTGCCGTCGCTGCTGCACGGCGACCCGGTGCGTCTGGCGCGGGAGATGGTGCGCCGCGGCGACTGCACGCGCGACGGGGCGGCCATGTTCGCGGTGGCCGGCCTGCACCGGCGCGACGACGCCGCCCTGGCGACCCGCCTGTTCGAAGCCTTTCCCGTCGCCGTGGCAAAGGACGCCATCATCGGTCGCCTTCTGGTCGCCGCGGAGACTCTGAGAGCCACGCTGACCGGCAGCTTTCTCAGCAAACCGGGCCTGCTGGTGGCGGACGCGGTGGACGACCGCGACCATCCCTCCGCCCAACTCCAGCATTTCCTGGCCTGGTACGACGCCGTCCACGCGCTGGAGCTGGACACCACCGACCGCGAACGCAACATGGTCCATCAGGCGTTCCGCGAGCTGAGCAACGCGGTGCACGAGGACCTCGCCCCCGTCCTCGCCCGGAGGATCGAGGCGCTGACCATGCACAGCGTGCTCGACCCGCTGATCGAACGCGTGCGCTTCGTCAACGAATTCCAGGCGCAGCTGGCGCGGCGCGGCATCGTGTCGTCGGGCAAGCCGTGGCGGGCCGAGGACGGCAACCACGTCGCCACGGTCTTCCGCCGCCTGTCCTCCACCGGCGCCGCGGAAGGGCTGCGGACGCTGGGCCAGCTCGCCGATCTGGCGGACATGCTGAGCTACCCCATCGAGATCACCGCGCTCGACATCGCGCTGGCCAGTGTGATCGAGGCGGCGTTGCGGCAGCAACAGACGTTCGGCGCTGCCGAAACCCGCCTGATCGACCGCGTCATCGCCGTGTCGAGCGACGAGCGCAAGCGCTGCCGCTGGTGGGTCGCCCCCGAGGTCGTCACCCTGCTGGACGCCGCGGAAAAGTCCGGCATCGCGGGCACCGCGAAGAAGTAACGGCGAACCGCCGAACCCCCACCGTTTCAGCGTGTGCCCAGGATGCGGCAGCCTGCGTTCCCGGCCGGTTCATTCCGGCTGCGGAACGGCGGTGCCAACCTCCTGTTGTCCGGACATGTGAAGTCGGCGCAGTCCCCCATCATGGCGGCGTCCGGCGCTCCCCCGCAGATCCGGAGTCTCCATGGCACAGCTCAAGGCCAGCCTGCGCCCGGCCACCGCCCCTCCCCCCGAACCGATTCCCGTCACGCTGACCGTCAACGGGGTCGAGCGGACGCTCCACCTCGCCCCCTGGACGACGCTGCTGGACGCGCTGCGCCTGCACCTCGACCTGACCGGCACCAAGAAGGGATGCGATCACGGCCAGTGCGGGGCCTGTACCGTCCTGGTGGACGGGCGGCGCATCAATTCCTGCCTGACGCTGGCGGCGATGCAGGACGGCCGCAAGGTCACCACCATCGAGGGGCTGACCACCGGCGACGCGCTCCACCCGCTCCAGGAGGCCTTCATCGAGCATGACGCCTTCCAGTGCGGCTACTGCACGCCGGGCCAGATCTGTTCCGCGGCGGGGCTGATCGCCGAGGGCAAAGCCAGCACCGACGACGAGATCCGCGAGTTGATGAGCGGCAACCTGTGCCGCTGCGGGGCCTACCCCAACATCGTCGCGGCGATCCGGCAGGCGATGGCCGCCGTGGCTACGAAGGCGGAGGGTGCGCCATGAGATCCTTCACCTACGCCCGCGCCGACAGCGCGGCGGACGCGGTCGGGCGGGCTGGCGCCTCCGGGACCGCCTTCGTCGCCGGGGGGACCAACCTGCTCGATCTTATGAAGGCCGACGTGGTGCACCCGGAACGGCTGGTCGACATCTCGCGCTTGCCGCTGGACCGGATCGAGGACACGGCGGAGGGCGGCCTGCGGCTGGGCGCGCTGGCCCGCAACGCCGACACCGCTTACGACGAGCGCGTGCAGACCCGCTACCCCATGCTGTCCAAGGCGATTCTCGCCGGAGCCTCGGCTCAGCTCCGCAATATGGCGACCAACGGCGGCAACCTGCTGCAGCGGACCCGCTGCTACTACTTCTACGACACCGCCACCCCCTGCAACAAACGGGAGCCGGGATCGGGCTGCGGCGCGATCGGCGGGGTGAACCGCATCCACGCCATCCTGGGCGCCAGCGACCAGTGCATCGCCGTCCACCCCTCCGACCTCTGCGTCGCTCTGGCGGCGCTCGAAGCGGTCGTCCAGGTGACCGGTCCGGAGGGCGAGCGCAGCATCCCCTTCGCCGAGTTCCACCGACTGCCCGGCGACCGTCCGGAGATCGACACGGTCCTGCGGCCGGGCGACCTCATCACGGCCATCGACCTGCCGGCCAAGGGCTTCGCCGAGCATTCGACCTATCTGAAGATCCGCGACCGCGCCTCCTACGCCTTCGCGCTGGTGTCGGTGGCGGCGGGGCTGGAGATGGATGGGGGCACCGTCCGCGACGCCCGGCTGGCGCTGGGCGGCGTCGCCCACAAGCCCTGGCGCGACCCGGAGGCCGAAGCCGCCCTCATCGGGAAACCCGCCACGCCCGACCAGTTCCGCGGCGCCGCGCGCGTTCTGCTGCGCGACGCCAAGGGGCACGAGCACAACAGCTTCAAGATCGAACTGGCCGAGCGCGCCATCGTCCGCGCCCTGACCGAAGCCGCCGAGCGCAAGGGAGCGCCCCGCCCATGATCGCCATTCCCAGCATTCCCGGCTTCCTGAGGGAGCCCAACGGCCCCATCGGCAAGCCCGTCAACCGGGTGGATGGGCGCAAGAAGGTGACCGGCGACGCCCATTACGCCGCCGAGTTCACCTTGCCGGACCTCGCCCACGGCTGCATCGTCTCCAGCGCCATCGCGCGCGGGCGGATCACCCGCATCGACACCGCGGCGGCGCTGGCCCTGCCCGGCGTCATCCACATCTTCACCCATGAGAACCGGCCGAGCCTCGCCTGGTTCGACCGCAAATGGAAGGACGACGACGCGCCCAAGGGATCGCCCTTCCGACCGCTCTACGACGCGGAGATCCACCATGCGCTCCAGCCGGTGGCGCTGGTGATCGCCGAGAGCTTTGAACTGGCCCGCTACGCCGCCCGCCTCGTCCACATCGAGTATGAGGTGGCCCCCCACCAGACCAACCTGCGCGCCAACCGCGCGAACACCTTCACCCCCGGCAAGGACAAGGGCGGTTTCCAGCCCCCGCCGAAGCCGCGCGGCAACCCGGAGCAGGCGTTCCTGGACTCACCCGTCCAGGTGGACGTGGAATTCACCCAGGCTGCGGAATACCACAACCCGATGGAGATGCACGCCACCACCGTCCTGCACCACGACGACGGCACGCTGACCGTCCACGACAAGACCCAGGGCGCGCAGAACTGCCACACCTACGTCTGCAACGTCTTCGGCCTGCCCAAATCCGCCGTGCGGGTGATGTCGCCCTTCGTCGGCGGCGCCTTCGGCTCCGGCTTGCGGCCGCAGCATCAGCTCTTCATGGCCATGCTGGCGGCGACGCAATTGAAACGCTCCGTCCGGGTGGAGCTGTCGCGCCCGCAGATGTTCAGCTTCGGCCACCGGCCCGAAACCATCCAGCGGGTGGCTCTGGGCGCCGACCGCGACGGCACGCTGCGGGCGCTGATCCACGAGGCGGTGCAGGAAAGCTCGCGGAACGAGAACTACGTGGAGATCGTCGTCAACTGGTCGGGCCAGCAGTACACATGCGACAACGTCCGGCTGGACTACAAGCTGTCGCGGCTGGACGTGCACACGCCGCAGGACCAGCGCGCGCCGGGCGCTGCGACCGGCGTCCCGGCGCTGGAGATCGCCATGGACGAGCTGGCCTGCAAGCTCGGCATGGACCCGGTGGAGCTTCGTCTGAAGAACTACGCGGAGACCGATCCCAACACCGGAAACCCCTTTTCCAGCAAGGAGCTGCGCGCCTGCTTCCAGCACGGCGCGGAGCGGTTCGGCTGGGCGAAGCGCACTCCCGCGCCGCGCTCCATGCGCGAAGGCCGCGAGCTGATCGGCTGGGGCATGGCGGCGGGCGTGTGGGACGCCATGCAGGGGCAGGCCGCCGCCAAGGCGGTCCTGGGCGTCGATGGGAAGCTGGTGGTGTCCAGCGCCACCGCCGACATCGGCACCGGCACCTACACCGTCATGACGCAGATCGCCGCCGACGTTCTGGGCCTGCCGATCGAGGAGGTGACCTTCTGCCTGGGCGATTCCTCGCTTCCCACCGCCCCCATCGAGGGCGGGTCCTGGACCGTCTCCACCGTCGGGTCGGCGGTGAAGGCGGTGTGCGACCGGGTGCGGTCACAGCTGGTCACGTTGGCCGGGAAGCTGGACAACAGCCCGCTGAAGGGCGTGGCGGAGGCGGATGTCCTCTTCGCCGACGGCCATCTGATCGTCCGGAACGACCGGTCGCGGCGCCTGTCCATCACCGACGTGATGCGGGGATCCGGCACCCTGAGCATCGAGGAGGAGGCGCGCGCCCTGCCCTATCTGCTGGCGCGGGCGCGGCACACCTTCGCCACCCATTCCGCGGTCTTCGTGGAGGTCCGGGTGGACGAGGATCTCGGCACCATCCGGGTGGCCCGCGTGGTCAGCGCCATCGCCGCCGGCCGCATCATCAACCCCAAGACGGCGCGCAGCCAGATTCAGGGCGCCGTGGTCTGGGGCATCGGCATGGGTCTGGAGGAGGAGGCCTTCACCGACCACCGGCTGGGCCGCGTGATGAATCACGACTACGCCGAGTACCATGTCCCGGTGAACGCGGACGTGCCGGAGATCGACGTGCTGTTCGTCGAGGAGCATGACGACATGGTCAACGCGCTGGGCGCCAAGGGGGTCGGCGAGATCGGCATCGTCGGCGTTCCCGCCGCCATCGCCAACGCCATCCATCACGCGACCGGCGTGCGCGTGCGCGATTTCCCGATCACGCTGGACAAGGTGCTGGCGGGTCTGCGCTGACGAGGGCGGGAGGCCGGGAGGGGGCCCTACACGACCACCTCCCGAACCATCCGCCCCCTTTTACGCCGCGGCGACGGCCTCGACCGGCGCCATGCGGATCAGGTAGTCGAAGGCCGACAGGGCGGCCTTCGAGCCCTCGCCCATGGCGATGATGATCTGCTTGTAGGGCACCGTCGTCGCGTCGCCCGCCGCGAACACGCCGGGGATGGAGGTCTGGCCGCGCGCGTCCACCTCGATCTCGCCGCGCGGGCTCAGCGCCACCGAGCCCTTCAGCCACTCGGTGTTGGGCACGAGGCCGATCTGCACGAAGATGCCTTCCAGATCGATCCGGTGCACCTCGCCGGTGTTGCGGTTCTTGTAGCTGAGGCCGGTTACCTTGGTGCCGTCGCCATGCACCTCGGTCGTCAGGCCCGAGGTGATGACGCGCACGTTGGGCAGGCTGCGCAGCTTGCGCTGGAGCACCTCGTCGGCGCGGAGCTGGCTGTCGAACTCGATCAGCGTCACCTCGGCGACGATGCCGGCCAGATCGATCGCCGCCTCCACACCGGAGTTGCCGCCGCCGATGACCGCCACGCGCTTGCCCTTGAACAGCGGGCCGTCGCAGTGCGGGCAGTAGGCCACGCCCTTGTTCCGGTACTCGTCCTCGCCGGGGACGCCCATCTGGCGCCAGCGGGCGCCGGTGGACAGGATCACCGTCTTGGACTTCAGCGAGGCGCCGTTGGCGAGCTGGACCTCGATCAGGCCGCCCGGACCCTCGGCGGGGATCAGCTTCTCCGCCCGCTGCAGGTTCATCACGTCGACCTCATACTCCTTGACGTGCTGCTCCAGCGCGGTGGCCAGCTTCGGCCCCTCGGTGTGGGAGACGGAGATGAAGTTCTCGATGGCCATGGTGTCGAGCACCTGACCGCCGAAGCGCTCCGCCGCGACGCCGGTGCGGATGCCCTTGCGGGCCGCGTAGATCGCCGCCGCGGCGCCGGCCGGGCCGCCGCCGATCACCAGCACGTCGAAGGCGTCCTTGGCCTTGATCTTCTCCGCGTCGCGCTGCGAGGCGCCGGTGTCGATCTTGGCGAGGATCTGCTCCAGCCCCATGCGGCCCTGGCCGAACGGCTCGCCGTTCAGGAAGATGGACGGGACGGCCATGATCTTGCGCGATTCGACCTCCTGCTGGAACAGCGCGCCATCGATGGCGACATGCTTGATCCGCGGGTTCAAAACGCTCATCAGGTTCAGGGCCTGCACCACGTCGGGGCAGTTCTGGCAGGACAGCGAGAAATAGGTCTCGAACCGGTACTCACCCTCCAGCGCCTTCACCTGCTCGATGACCTCCGCCGACTCCTTGGAGGGGTGGCCGCCGACCTGCAGCAGGGCGAGGATGAGGGAATTGAATTCGTGGCCCATCGGCAGGCCGGCGAAGCGGACACCGACGTCGGTGCCGGTGCGCGTGATCGCGAAGGAGGGCTTGCGCGCGTCGTCGTCGCTGCGGACGAAGGTGATCTTGTCCGACAGGGACGCGATGTCCTGCAGCAGGGCCTGCATTTCCTGCGACTTGGCGCCGTCGTCCAGGGAGGCGGCCAGTTCGATGGGCTGCGTGATCTTGTCGAAATAGGCCTTGAGCTGGCCTTTGACGTTGCTATCCAACACGGCGAGGGCTCCCGAAAGTGGTTTTTCGAAGCGAGCCCGGTGGCGCCAGGGCGGGTCCGGGCAGCAGAATTTCGTTGAAGCGTTTCTTGTCGAACGGCAGATCTTGGTGAACGGATGAAGGCCACTCGTGATCCGGGCCCGGAATCGATCCGGGCCCGAAGCCGTGGCGCCGCGGCCAGCGTGGCCGCGGCCGGACCGTCCGGGCGCGGGGGGGGGCGGCGGGGCCCCCGGGGGCGGGCGGGGGGGGGTGGGGCTTGGCCG
>NZ_JACCJY010000010.1 GCF_014596085.1 Azospirillum tabaci | reverse complement strand
ACCGTCCGGCCGCGGTTGCGGCCGGCGGTTCCCAGATGATCAGCCGGAGAGGCTTAGATCTTGCCGACGAGGTCGAGCGACGGGGCGAGCGTCTTCTCACCCTCTTCCCACTTGGCCGGGCAGACCTCGCCCGGGTGCGAAGCGACGTACTGGGCGGCCTTCACCTTGCGGAGCAGCTCGCGGGCGTCGCGGCCGATGCCGCCGGCGGTGATCTCGATGATCTGGATCTTGCCGTCCGGGTCGACGACGAAGGTGCCGCGGTCGGCGAGGCCCTTCTCCTCGATCAGGATCTCGAAGTTGCGGCAGATCGTGCCGGTCGGGTCGCCGACCATGGTGTAGCCGATCTTGCCGATGGCCGGCGAGGTGTCGTGCCAAGCCTTGTGGCAGAAGTGGGTGTCGGTCGAAACGCTGTAGATTTCAACGCCGAGCTTCTGGAACTCGCTGTAGTTATCGGCCAGGTCTTCCAGCTCGGTCGGGCACACGAAGGTGAAGTCCGCCGGGTAGAAGAAGACGACCGACCACTTGCCCTTCAGGTCGGCGTCGCTGACGTCGATGAACTTGCCGCCCTTGAAAGCGGTCGCCTTGAACGGCTTAATCTCGGTGTTGATCAAGGACATGATTTCTCCATCAGTCTGAATGATTGGAGCAAGCGTCACTCCGGTGTCCTGCCCGCTTGGCGCCGTTTCCCATATGGGCTACCAGCGCCGCGGCATCCCTGCCGGAAGTCCGCTCCCCCCTCGTTGGTCGCTTGACACCAGGGAAGTTAGGGGCAATGGATCAGCGATGGAAGCGAAAAATACCAATCGCTTTGATCGATAAAACCGATTATTGTGCAGTGCATGAAGCCCCTCCCCACGTTGCGTCAGCTCCACTACCTCGTCGCCGTCGTCGATCGCTGCCATTTCGGCAAGGCGGCGGAAGCCTGCCTCGTCAGCCAGTCCACGCTCAGCGCCGGCATCCAGGAATTGGAGAATCTGCTGGGCGCCCCGCTGCTGGAACGCACGCGGCGCACCGTCCTGCCGACCCCGCTGGGCCGCGAGATCGCCGACCGCGCCCGCATCGTCCTGAAGGGGGCGGAGGAACTGGTGGACATGGCCCGCTCGGTGGAGGACCCGATGTCCGGGCCGCTCCATCTGGGCGTGATCCCAACCATCGGCCCCTTCCTGATCCCCCGCGTGATGCCGGCCCTGCGCGACAGCTTCCCCAAGCTCAAGCTGTTCCTGCGCGAGGACCAGACCGCTCGGCTGCTCGACCGGCTGGAGTCGGGGGAGCTGGACGCGGCCATCCTGGCCCTGCCCTATCCCTCCGGCGACGTGGAATCGATCGACCTCGCCGAAGACCGCTTTTCCGTGGTCTGCACGCCCGCGCACCGGCTGAGCGACGTCACGACGCCCCGCCCATCCGACGTGGCGCTTGAGGATCTGCTGCTGCTGGAGGATGGGCATTGCCTGCGCGACCACGCGCTGGCCGCCTGCTCCATGGAGGGGGCGCGGCAAAGCGCCGCCTTCCAGGGCACCAGCCTGCACACGCTGGTGCAGATGGTCGCCAACGGGCTGGGGGTGACCCTGCTGCCGCAGATGGCGCTCGACTCGGGGATTCTGCGCGGTTTGGATGTGGTGGTCCGCCCCCTGGGCGGGGAGCGGCCCTACCGCCGCATCGGGCTGGTCTGGCGCCGCACGTCCGGCCGCAAGGAGACCTTCCGGCAGCTCGCCGCTGCTCTGAAGACGGAAATGTCCCGCGACAGCGGACCGCAGGCCCCCGCCAACGGCGACGCCAGCGTGCGGACGGCCGCCTGACCGGGAATCAGAGAACGTAGGTCATCACGAGGTACAGCAGCGCCTCGCCGTCGCCCACATTGCGGTAGGCGTGAGGGGAGTCGGCGTCGAACTGGATCGTGTCGCCCTCCTCCAGCCGGTGGGTGCCGTCGCCGGTCTCGATCTCGACCACACCGCTCCCGACCAGGATGTTCTCCACCGTGCCGATGGTGTGGGCGTCGGCCCGCTCGTCAGTGCCGGGAGCGAGGCGCAGCTCGTAGAACTCCACCTGCCGCTCCCCGTGAAATGGGAACAGCGCCCGCGAGCTGAAACGCCCGTCGCGCGAGGCCAGCGGCTGGCTGTCCGCCCGCCGGATCACTGTGGTCCCGCCGCTGCCCCCGCTGCTGAGCAGGCTGGAGAAGGGCACATCGAGCGCGCGGGCGATGGTCCACAGGAAATCGATGCTGGACGGCCCACGCCCGGCCTCGACCGCCGTCAGCTCCGCCCGGCTGTTGCCCGACAGCTTGGCGAGCGCATCGACGGACAGCCCCTGGCGGAGCCGGAAATTGCGGATGTTCTCGGCGATCACGCTGGTCAGCGGATTGGCGTCGCCGTCCGCGGTCCGAGCGTCCGTGCTCCGGGGGGGCGATGTCGTGCTCATGGTGTCTGGCCCTCCCGCACTCGGTGAATCGGTCAGCAAACTCTGAGGTTCAGCGAGGCGCCTGCTGAATCTGGTCGAACAGGGCACCCTCCGCGAAGTGGGTTGCCTGGGCCTTGCGCCAGCCGCCGAAGACATCGTCCACGGTCACCAGCGCCACCGGGGAGAAGCGCCCGGCATACTGCCGCGCCAGTTCGGGATGGCGGGGCCGGTAGAAATTCCGGGCGGCGATCTCCTGCCCCTCGCGGGTGTAGAGATACTGCACGTAGGCCTCGGCCACCTTGCGGGTGCCCTTGCGGTCGACCACGCTGTCCACCACGGCCACCGGCGGCTCGGTGAGGATCGACAGGGACGGCACGACGATCTCGAACTGGTCGGCGCCGAACTCCTGGAGCGACAGGAAGGCCTCGTTCTCCCAGGCCAGCAGCACGTCGCCGACGCCCTTGCGCGTGAAGGTCAGGGCGGCCCCGCGGGCGCCGCTGTCCAGCACCGGCACGTTCTTGAACAGGTCGGCGACGAACTGCCTGGCCTTGGCCTCGTCGTTGCCGTTGGTCTTCAGCGCGTAGGCCCAGGCGGCGAGGTAGTTCCAGCGCGCCCCGCCCGAGGTTTTCGGGTTCGGCGTCACCACTTCCACGCCCGGCTTCACCAGATCGTCCCAGTCCTTGATCTGCTTCGGGTTGCCCTTGCGGACCAGGAAAACGATGGTGGAGGTGTAGGGGGAGCTGTTGTTCGGCAGGCGCGTCCGCCAGTCCTTGGCGATCAGCCCGGTGTCGGCGATGGCGTCCACGTCGTAGGCCAGCGCCAGCGTGACCACGTCGGCATCGAGCCCGTCGATGACCGAGCGCGCCTGCGCGCCTGATCCGCCGTGCGATTGCCGGATGACCACCGTTTCCCCAGCCACCTCGGCCCAGGTGCGGGCGAAGGCCGGGTTGAACTCCTCATACAGTTCCCGCGTCGGGTCATAGGACACGTTCAGGATCGTGTCGCGGACCGCGGCGCTGGCCGTTGCCAAGGCGGCCAGGATTGCGCCCACGGCGACAAGGCACTGGCTGACGCGCAACGGCATGAACAGATTCCCCAAGGCTTGCGTTTGGCGGCGGTGGGCCGTGAGGGGCATTGAACATCAACTATCCCTATTGGGCAAGTCGCCTTTTGAAATGACATGTGTGATTCACAAAACTGAAGCCATATTTTATCAACTATTTTATGTGAAATAGAGGAAGGCGGTCCGTTCCGCGGACCGAACCGCGTTTCACGCTGTTGTTGGGCCATGCAGACAAAGCTTTTCCACCGATCCCATCCACTTCTGACCACCGCCTTGGCGCTTCTGGCTCTCGCGGGATGCGAAACCTACGACCCTGGGAACCCGTTGATCGGGCGCTGGACGCTGATCGCTCCCATCGGTCTCGGCACCGCCGATGCGGAAGCGGGGGGTATGGGCATGGCCCTGGGAACCTACGAGTTCCGCCGGTCCAGCATGAGGATGCGCGGCCTGGGGTTTGAACAGCCGGTGAGTTATTCCGTGTCAGGCAACACCGTCACCGTCCTTCCGGAAAGCTTCGGGCCGACCCTCGCCATCGAACTGATCGACTCCGACACGGCACGGCTGAAGGACCCGCTGACCGGCGGCCTGATGACGCTGCGTCGGGTCCGGTAGACGCACCGGCCCGGTCAGTTTCGTTTGGAGTCTCAGGCCTGCTTGGCGTCGATGATGCCACGGCGGATGGCGCGGGTCTTGGCAAAATGGTCCTGCAACTGCTGCCCCTCGCCCCAGCGGATGGCGCGCTGGAGGGCCGTCAGATCCTCGGTGAAGCGCTGGAGAATCTCCAGAACCGCCTCGCGGTTGTTCAGGAAGACGTCGCGCCACATCACCGGGTCGCTGGCGGCGATGCGGGTGAAATCGCGGAAACCGCCGGCGGAGAACTTGATGACCTCCGACTTGGTGTCGTCCTCCAGGTCGGACGCCGTGCCAACGATGGTGTAGGCGATCAGGTGCGGCAGGTGCGAGGTGATGGCCAGCACGCGGTCATGGTGGTTGGCGTCCATCAGTTCGACCGTCGAGCCGATGCAGCGCCACAGTTCCACCACCTTCTCCACCGCCGCCTCGTTGGCGCCGGGCGGAGGGGTGACGATGCACCAGCGCCCCTGGAACAGGGTGGCGAAGCCGGCCTCCGGCCCCGAATGCTCGGTGCCCGCGACCGGATGGCCGGGGATCAGATGCACCCCGTCGGGAATGTGCGGACCGACATCGCGCAGCACCGCCTGCTTCACGGAGCCGACATCCGTCACGATCATGCCCGGCCGCAGCAGCGGCCCGACCGCCTCCCCCACCTCCGCGAAGGCGCCGACGGGGGTCGCCAGGATGACCAGTTCCGTCCCTTCAAGCGCTTCCGCCAGATCGGTGGTGGCCTGCTCCACGATGCCCAGTTCCATCGCCTTGGCGCAGTGATCCGGGCTGCGGTCCGCGCAGACGACCTGCCGCGCGACGCCGTAATGGGTGAGCGCCCGCGCCAGGGAGGAACCGATCAGACCGATGCCGACGATGGCGACGCGGTCGAACAGGGGGGTGGCGATCTCGCTCATGATCTTGGAACACCGGCTGCGGATGGGGTGCAGAATGCCCCGCTATAAAGCACCAAGGCGCCCCATGACCAAGCGAAACTTTGCCCCACGGTGAAGCCGCCAACATGCCGCAAACGAAAAGGCCGGGCAGCAAGGCCCGGCCTCCTCCATCACGATTAGCCGGTTTGTCAGGCCGCCAGGAAGTCCTTCAGCGCCCGCACCACCTCGCGCATTTCGGCCTCCGTGCCGATGGTGACGCGCAGGCAGCTGGGCAGGCCGTAGGAGGGCATCTGGCGGACCAGGATGCCGCGGCCCTTCAGGAACAGGCGCGCCGCCTCGGCGTCGTCCTTGCCGGCGGCTTGGCCGGCGAAGTCCACCAGCACGAAGTTCGTCACGCTGGGGTGGGTCTTCAGGCCGAGCCCCTGCACCTGCTGGACGAACCACTCCCGCCACTCGGTGTTGTGGCTGCGCGAGCGCTCCAGGAATTCGGTGTCCTCCAGCGCCGCCACCCCGGCGATCTGCGCCGCGGAGGAGACGTTGAAGGGACCGCGCACGCGGTTCAGCACGTCGGCGATCCCCGCCGGGCAATAGGCCCAGCCCAGCCGGACCGAGCCCAGCGCGAAGATCTTCGAGAAGGTGCGGGTCATCACCACGTTGGGGAAGCGATCCACCAGCTCCTGCCCCGCCGAATAGTCGTTGTGGTTCATGTACTCGGCGTAGGCCGCGTCGATGACCAGGATGGCGTTTTCCGGCAGGCCGGCGTGCAGGCGGGCCATCTCGTCGGCGGTGATGTAGGTGCCGGTCGGGTTGTTCGGGTTGGCGACGAAAACCAGCCGGGTACGCGGCGTGACGTGGGCCAGCAGCGAATCCACGTCGGTGGTCAGGTTCGTCTCCGGCGCCTGGACCGGCGTGGCGCCGACCGACTTGGCGCCGATCGGGTACATCAGGAAGCCGTGCTGCGAATACAGCACCTCGTCCCCCGGCCCTGCGTAGGCGCGGATCAGCAGGGCGATCAGCTCGTCGGAGCCGGCGCCGCAGACCACGCGGTCGGCGTCCAGGCCGAAGCGCTCGGCGATGGCCTTGCGCAGCTTGGCGGAGCCGCCGTCCGGGTAGCGGTGCAGCTCGCCCGCGGCGGCCTTGTAGGCCTCCACGGCGCGCGGGCTGGGGCCGAGCGCGCCTTCGTTGGAGGCGAGGCGGATGTGCCCCGCATGCTCGCCGCCGACGTAGGGGGCGATGTCGAGAATCCCCGGGCGGGGCGCCGGGCCGTTGTTCGGCTGGGTCATGTCAGGTCTCAGACCTTGCGGGCGTCATTGGAAAGATGAGGCGGAGAGATGGAGCGGGACGGCGTAGCCGCCCACGATGTTGATCCGCACCGGGATCTCGCCCAGCCGGCCGGCGAAGGCGGACAGGCGCGGGTCGGTGTGGTCGACGAAGTCGGCGACCTCGACCAGATGGATGGACGGGCCGGACGGGTCGCGGGCGTGCCAGGTGCAGAAATAGGTCGGGGCGAGGCCGCTCGTCTCCAGATGGTCCTTGAGCCGGCCGCGGCTGAGGTCATGCCCCAGCTCGATCCCCAGGAGGGTGCGGTCGTCGCCGGTCGGCTCGTGCGGGACCAGCGCGATGGCCAGCGCGTCGCGGTCCTCGCCGCGGGCGTTGCCGCGCCCGGCGAAGGGCAGCCGCGCCACCACGCGCGGCGTGCGCGCGTCGGACGACACCAGGAAGCGCCACCAGGGGTCCGCGTCGTCTTCAGCCGGGTAGGGAACAACGCCGACGGTGGCCGTGCCCTCCGACACCGCGCGGATGGCGGCGGCGGGCGAGTTGACGGCGGTCATCGGAACGACGCTGCCGAAATGGTCGCGGGCCACGTCCCAGAATCCGCGGCGGTCCTCCGGCGCGTAGACGGCGACGGCGAAGGGCCCCTGGAGACGGGTGAAGGCCGTGATCATCTCCCGCCACATGCGGACGACGGCCATCGCCGGGAAGGAGCCGGCGTGACGCGCCATCAGGCGGCGCAGGATCACCGCCTCGCGCGCCGGGCGCAGGTAGATCGGGACCTGGGGATTTCCACTGACCTGACCTTCCGCAGCCTCGATCTGGCCTTTGACGACGCCGACGCGCTCCACCACCGCGGCGCGGCGCATCAGCAGGTCGTGGATCGTATCGTCGATGTGATCGATCTCGCGGCGCAGATCGTCGAGCGGGGACTTGGGCGGAGGCATGGGGCGGGAAACCGTCAAATCCAGGGCGAATCCAAAGCCGGATAGTAGTAGTCCGCAAGCGCCGCGAAATCAAAGAAAACGTTGACACTCCCAACCGCCGATCCGTAGCTATACCGTCCCGTTTTCCGGAGGCTCCCGACCCGTCATGTCCGCGCCGAACCCCGCCGCTGCCGTGCCTGCCGAACCCGCGACGATGCCCGGCCACCGGGTCACGCTCGGGGTGGACAAGCCCATGCGGCTGGACAGCGGGGCGGAGCTGGGTCCCTTCGACGTCGCCTACCAGACCTACGGCACGCTGAACGCCGACCGGTCGAATGCCATCCTGATCTGCCACGCCCTGACCGGCGACCATTACGTGCTGGACCAGCATCCGGTGACCGGCAAGCCCGGCTGGTGGGAGATGCTGGTCGGTCCGGGCAGGCCGGTCGACACAGACCGCTATTTCGTCATCTGCTCCAACGTGATCGGCGGCTGCATGGGCTCCACCGGCCCGAAGGAGACCGACCCGGCGACCGGCAAGCCCTATGGCCTCGGCTTTCCCGTCATCACCATCGGCGACATGGTGCGCGCCCAGAAGCTGCTGGTCGAGCATCTGGGGATCGAGCAGCTCTTCTGCGTGATCGGCGGCTCCATGGGCGGCATGCAGGTCCTGCAATGGGCGGTGGCCTATCCCGAATCGGTCTTCGCCGCGGTGCCGATCGCCACGGCGGCCCGCCACTCGGCGCAGAACATCGCCTTCCACGAGGTGGGCCGGCAGGCGATCATGGCCGACCCGGACTGGGCCGGCGGCAACTACCTGCTGGAGGGCACCCGCCCCCACCGCGGCTTGGCGGTGGCGCGCATGGCGGCGCACATCACCTACCTGTCGGAGCCGGCGCTGCACCGCAAGTTCGGGCGCAACCTGCAGAACCGCCAGACCGTCACCTACGGCTTCGACGCCGATTTCCAGGTGGAAAGCTATTTGCGCCACCAGGGCATCACCTTCGTCGAGCGGTTCGACGCCAACTCCTACCTCTACATCACGCGGGCGATGGACTATTTCGATCTCGCCGCGGATTACGGGGGCGGCACCCTGTCCAACGCCTTCCGCAAGGACGGCAAGGGCACGCCGGTGCGCTTCTGCCTGGCCAGCTTCTCCAGCGACTGGCTGTTCCCCACCTCCGAATCGCGGGCCATCGTGCACGCGCTGAACGCGGTGGCCGCCAACGTCAGCTTCGTGGAGATCCGGACCGACAAGGGCCACGACTCCTTCCTGCTGGATGAGCCCGAATTCCACCAGGTGATCCGTGGCTTCCTGGAGGGCTGCGCCGAGCACCGCGGCCTGACACGGACATCCCGGACATGAGCCCCCTCGACGACAAGCAAGCCTCCGCCTCCACGGCCTCCGGCAACGGCATCCGCACCGACCTGAAGCTGATCGCGGAGATGGTGGAGCCGGGCAGCCGCGTGCTCGACGTTGGCTGCGGCGACGGCGCCCTGCTCGCCTTCCTGTCCCGCCGGAAGGGAGTGGACGGGCGCGGGATCGAGCTGTCGATGGACGGCGTGCACCAGTGCGTGGCCCAGGGCCTGTCGGTCATCCAGGGCGACGCCGAAACCGACCTGCAGGACTACCCGCCGGGCGCCTTCGATTACGTGATCCTCAGCCAGACCCTCCAGGCGATGCGGGAGCCGCGGACGGTCCTGGAGACGATGACGCGCATCGGGCGGCGGGCCATCGTGTCGGTGCCCAATTTCGGCTACTGGCGCATCCGCGCGCAGCTTCTGTTGACCGGACGCATGCCGGTGACGGAGAAGCTGGGCTACCAGTGGTGGGAAACACCCAACATCCATTTCTGCACGATCAAGGACTTCGTCGTCCTGGCGGAGGAGCTGGGCATCCGCATCGAGCGCTGCATGATCGTGAACGGCGCCGGCCGCGTCACCGGCCACGCCCATTCCGGGCTCGCCAACCTGCTGGGCGAGCAGGGCGTCTTCCTGCTGCGCCGGGACTGACCGCCCCCCGCCGGTTCCCGGCGATGCAACCCCTGCCCCGCTGGCGCTGTTGATAGGCAAAGTCCGTTCAACAACAGACCAGCGGGAGCCACGCACCATGCGCCTCGTCCCCTCCTCCGTCCTGGCCGCATCGGCCGCCGCCCTGCTGCTGTCCGGCGCCACAGCGTCGGCGCAGGCGCCGCAGGCCCCGCTGGCGTCACCGGACGCCGCCCGCCCCCCGCTGATGACGGCGCCGCGCCCGGACGACACCCCGGCCACCCCGCCCGCGGCCTCGCCGGAGGGCCTCGGCGGTGCGGCGCCTTCCGACGAGATGCAGCGCGCGGCCCCCTCCGTCGCCGCCATTCCCCATCTGCTGACCCCGGAGGAGGCGCGGACTCTGATCGGCAGGGAGGTGCGGACCCGCGACGGTCAGCCCGGCGGATCCATCAAGGACTTCACGCTGGACGGCACCGCCGCCTCGATCGAACGGATCGTGCTGGCCCCCGCGGAGGGCAATGGCGCGGACGGAAAGCTGCGGTCCCTGCCGGTCAGCATGCTGCGCACAGACATCGCGGGCGCGTCCGCCGGTGCCGACGGTTCCACGCCGCCGACGCTGGACCTTCCGGCCTCCGAACTCGCGCGGGCACCGGAATTCACCTATGGCGAGGGCGTGAAGACGGTGACCGGCCAGTCCCGGTAACGGCTCAAGTGCCGCTGTCCACCGCGCGCAGCAGGTCGAGGACAAGCCGCTCGCCGTCCGGCCAGGGGCCGTAGCCGGCGGAGGTGTTGATGTGGTTGAGGTCGCCGCCGTCGATGAAGTCGGCTCCCCACCCCACCGCGAACCCGCAGGAGCGCGCGATCGGGGCGTAAGGATCGTTGCGGCTGGCCAGCACCACCGTGCGGAAGGGCAGCGGGTCGGTGGGCACCGGGGCGAAGCCGTGAACCTCCGGCGGCGTGTGCTCCGCCGATTCGACGTCCGGCGGGGCGACCAGCAGGGCGGCGGCGATCTTGCCGACCGACGAGCCGCTCCGCACGGCCCAATGAGCCACCGTCATGCAGCCGAGGCTGTGGGCGACCAGCATCACCGGGGCGGCCGCGGCGGTCACGGCATCCTCCAGCGACCGCACCCAATCTTCCAGGGCCGGCGCGTCCCAGTCGACCTGCTCCACCCGCGTGAAGGATGGATGGCGTTGTTGCAGCCAGCTTTGCCAGTGTTCGGGACCGGAATTGCCGAGTCCGGGGACGATCAGAACGTTCGCCTTCGCCATGGGGTTTGATCCGCTGCGGTGAACAGGGACGTTATAAACCCGGACGGTCCCGGAGCAAGGCTTACGGCTCCTCCGACACGCGCCACGCGCCGGACCCCGCCGGGCGGCGGGCCGGGGCCGCCCCGCCGGGAAGCGGAACGATCAGGCGGCGCTTGGCCGGCTGCTGGGTCTTGCGCGGCACGCCCGCGAAGATCTGCTTGGACGCCTCGATCATCGTGACGCCGGCGAAGGCCTTGAACCAGCGCCCGCCCACCTCCTCCCAGGCCGGGGCGGTCTTCAGCAGGAAGCGGGAGCGCAGCGGCGGCAGGAACAGCGCGTGCCCCGTGCGCTCCGGCACGAACATGGTGTCGCGCAGCACCTGCTTCAGTTGCGAGGCCGAATAGGGGAAGCCATGGCCAAAGGGCGTCCAGTCGGCCCGCGCCCACAGGCCGCGGCGGTTCGGCACGACCACCAGCACCCGCCCGCCGCCGGCGAGCACGCGCCAGATCTCCCGCATCATCGGGCGGAGCTGCTCGGTCCCTTCCAGCCCATGGACGAGCAGCACGCGGTCCACCGACATGTCGGCGAGCGGCAGGTCCGCCTCGTCGCCCAGCGCCACCAGCCCAGGCCCGCCCGGCGGCCAGAAGGTCACGCCCTGGGTCGCCGGCATGATGGAGAACACCCGCTCCGCCTCGTCGCGGAAGGGCTGCAGATACGGCGTCGTGTAGCCGACCCCCAGCACGATCTGCCCGCGCAGGTCGGGCCAGATGGTGCGGATGCGCCGACGGATCATCCGCCGCGCCGCCTGACCCAGCCCGGACTCGTAGAACTCACGAAGATCGACGATATCGGTGTACATGGTCATCCCAGGCTATCACGTTTCGATCAACCGTACATTCATGCGGGAGGGGCCCAAGGCCATGGACATCCACCTGATTCCGGCGTTCGCCGACAACTACATCTACCTCCTGCGCGATCCGGCCAGCGGCGCCGTGGGAGTCGTTGACCCCGGCGACGCGCAGCCCGTGCTGACGGAACTGGACCGGCGCAACTGGACGCTGACGCACATCTTCAACACCCACCATCACAGCGACCACATCGGCGGCAACCACGCGCTGAAGGCGCGCTACGGCGCCGACGTGATCGGCCCGCGCGCCGACGTGGCCCGCATTCCCGATATGGAGACGTGTCTGGGCGAAGGCGAGACCATTTCGTTTGGATCGCTCACCGCAAAGGTGTTTTTCGTCCCCGGTCACACCTCGGGCCACATCGCCTTCTGGTTTCCGGAGGCCAAGGCGCTGTTCTGCGGCGACACGCTGTTCGCGCTCGGCTGCGGGCGGTTGTTCGAGGGCACGCCCGCCCAGATGTGGTCCTCGCTGGTCAAGCTGCGCGGCCTGCCGGACGACACGCGCGTCTATTGCGGCCACGAATACACCCTGTCCAACGCCCGCTTCGCCGTGACGGTGGAGCCGGACAACGCCGCCCTGAAGGCCCGTGCGGCGGACGTCGCCGCGCAGCGCGAGCGCGGGGAGCCGACCATTCCGTCCGCACTGGGTGTCGAGAAAGCCACCAACCCCTTCCTGCGCGCCGATGCGCCGGAGGTCCAGGCGGCGCTGGGCATGGCCGGAGCCGACCCGGTGGCGGTCTTCGCCGAGATCCGCGGCCGCAAGGACCGCTTTTAAGAAGGACCGCTTTTAAGAAGGACCGCTTTTAAGACGGCGCGCCCTCGCGCTACGCTGACGCCCACCGAACGGGAGGAGAGATTTTCATGAAGCTGCGCTGGAGCCCGACCTCGCCCTACGTCCGCAAGGTCGCGATGGTCCTCATCGAATGCGGGCTGGATTCGGCGGTCGGGAAGCAGGTGACCAACGCCTGGGCGCCGGACACGGACCTGCCGGCGGACAACCCGCTGGGCAAGGTGCCGGCCCTGATCCTGGAGGACGGCTCGACGCTCTACGACAGCCCGGTGATCGCGGAGTATCTGGACTCGCTGCACGACGGCCCGCGCCTGTTCCCGGCCTCCGGCCCGGCGCGCTGGACGGCGCTGCGCCAGCAGGCGCTGGCCGACGGCATCTGCGACGCCGCCATCCTGCGCCGCCTGGAGCTTCAGCGTCCGGACGGCGAGCGCTCCGAATCCTGGGCGGAGCGCCAGCGCCGCGCCGTCGCCCGCGCGCTCGACGTGCTGGAGGCGGAAGCGCCGGCCCTCGACGGCACGCTGACCATCGGAACGCTGTCCATCCTGGTGGCGCTCGGCTACCTCGACTTCCGGTTCGGGCACGAGGATTGGCGGGTGGGCCGCCCGGAACTGGCGGCTTGGTTCGCCTCGGCCTCCGACCTCGACAGCTTCCGCCGCACCGCCCCGCCACCGGCGTGACGGAGGGCGAGGCCATGGAGTCGCTGACGCCCGAGCGCATCATCGCCACGCTGGGCATGCAGCCCCATCCGGAAGGCGGCCACTATGTGGAGACCTTCCGGGACGCCCCGCCGGGCGGCGGACGCGGAGTCAAGACCGGCATCCATTACCTGCTTCAGGCCGGCGAGCGCTCCCACTGGCACCGGGTGGACGCGGTCGAGATGTGGCACTGGCACGCCGGCGGACCGCTGGAGCTGTCCATCTCCGCCGACGGGCGGTCGGTGGAGCGGGTGGTGCTGGGGATGGACCTGGCGGGCGGCCAACGCCCGCAGGGGGTCGTTCCGGCGCACGCGTGGCAGGCGGCGCGGCCGTTGGCGGGCTGGGTTCTGGTCGGCTGCACCGTCTCCCCCGCCTTCGAATTCGCCGGCTTCGAGATGGCGCCGGAGGGGTGGGAGCCCGGGTAAGGATCCGCCCGCCTCACGCCGCATAAAAAAGGCGCCCCGGAAGCGGGGCGCCTTTTCAACGTCGGCCTTCGGAGACCAGCCCTCAGGGCTGTTCCAGGTTGATCCGGCTCGGCAGGGGATCGAGCTGGTCGCGGTACTTGGCGTCGGGGCGCGCGGCATAGGGCTTGGAGGTCGGCGACATCAGCGTCTCGAAGCTGAGGGCACAGATCCTCATGCCCGGACGCAGCGCCAGCGGCAGCCGCCCGCAGTTGAAGAATTCCAGCGTGATGCGGCCGTTCCAACCCGGATCGATGGTGTGCGCGGTGGCGTGCACCATCAGCCCGAGGCGAGCGAGGCTGCTGCGACCGTCCAGACGGCCGGCGATGTCGTTGGGAAGGCCGATGCGCTGCACCGTGATCCCGAGCACCAGCTCGCCCGGATGCAGGAAGAACGGCTCACCAACGGGAACCTCGACCCGATCCATCAGCTTGTCGGGAACCTGGCTGGGATGGCCCTCCGGTGGGGCAAGGTCGACGAAGGCCGCCTTGCCCGGCGGGAAGACCTGGAAGGCGTTCCCGAGCTGGAGGTCGACCGACATCGCGCCGATCTGGCTCTCCGCCGGCAACGGGTCGATCTCGATGCGTCCTTCGGCGAGGTATCGGCGAATATCGACGTCTGACAGCTTCATTCCTTCCGAACCTCCTGGCGAACCCGCAATCGGCGCGGCTCCGGTCGCTTCCCTGGCGCACTCTATAACCGGATCGACGCCTCTCGACAACACAATCACCAGTCCCTTAGATGGCGCCGGTCCCTTGGATGGGGACGGCTTGGCAAAAGGGGTGATGGGAATGGCGGTATCGTCGATCGACGCGTCGGCAGCGGACAACGAGGCCGAGTTGCGGCGCCTGTCCGTCATCCTGGGCGACGTCCCGCCCGCGGACGACCGGCCGGACACGGTCTCGCTGTTCCGGGCTCGCGTCGCCGAACACGGCGAACGGGTCCGCGCCCTCCGGGATTCCGTGTCGCCGCTGTTCGTCGCGAACGGCGACCTCGCCACCTACGCGACCGCCGACGGCCCTTTGCCGGAGCTGATCCTGGTCGGCGACAATCCGGGGCGCCGGGAGTTCGAGCAATCCGTCTATCTGTGCGTCCAGGGGCGCGCCGGGGCCATGGCGCACAGCTTCTTCGATGGCATCTTCGGCGCCGGGTCCTTCCGCCGCAAGGTGATGGTGCTGAACAAAAGCTCCTTCCACACGCCGCGCACGGTGGGGCTGAACGATGCGATGCGCGACGATCCGGACATCGCCGAGGCCATCCGGCGCGACCAGGAGGAGAACGCCCGCCTGATCGCCGACTCGGTGGCCCTGCTCGGCGTTCCGGTCGTCACCATCGGCATGGAGAGCGGTGGGACGACCTTCCAGAGCTTCCGCAAGACGCTGGAGGCCCGTTACCGCGCCCACGGCAACCCGCCGGCGGTCTTCCAGGGGAAGCGCCTTCCCAGCCCCTTCCGCAAGGTGCCGCATTTCTCACTGTCGAAGATCTTCTGCCGCAACGCCGACCCGGCCTGGAACGCCGCGCTGGACCGCTTCCTGACCCGCCACGCGTCGGTTCCCGGCCTGCGGACGGACAACGGCAATGTGTCGTCCAAGCTGTTGCTCGGGTTGGGGGACGGCCCGCTGTTGGCCGATTACCTGGACAGGGTGATCCTCGGAAACGGCGGATAACCCCCCGCCTCCATCAATGGCTCAGGCCTTGCGCAGCCTTGCGGCAGGCGTCCTCGCAGGTCCGGCAGGCTTCGGCGCAGATGCGGCAGTGCCGGTGCATGCCGGCGTGATGTTCGCATTCCTCGGCGCAGAGGCGGCAGGCGGTGGCGCAGGCGTCGAGCATGGCGCGGATCACCGCCTCGTTGGAACCGCTGCGCCGCGTGGCGACGGAACCGGTGGCCGTGCAGACGTCCGCGCAATCCATGTTCAGACGGATGCACTGGACCAGCTCGGCCAGCTGATCCTCGCCCAGGCAGGCGTCGGCGCAGCTGGTGCAGGTCTGCGCGCAGTCGTAGCAGGCCTCGATGCAGCGGCTGAGCGCGTCGTTGGCGTTGCCGCGGACCTGGGGGTGCGTGCTGATCATCTCGCGGGCGTGCATGGGCAGGCTCCGAAGGACAGGGGTGATGGGGGATGGGCGTCGGTGCCCTCCCCCGCCAACAGCGCCGCGCCTCCATGGTTCGGAAATCCTCCGCCCTTTCCCTGGCCCTGCCCACGCCCACCGGTTTACAAGCGACCGGCGAAGCTTTGGGGGAAACGCGGGTGATCAACGAGACGGTCGGTTTGACGGCGCTGATCCTGGCCGTCGCCACGCTGTACGCCGCGGTCGGGCAGGCCGGCGCCTCGGGCTATCTGGCGGTCATGGGCATCGTCGGGCTCGACCCGGCGACGATGAAGCCGACGGCGCTCGCCCTCAACCTTCTGGTGGCCGCCATCGGCACCACCCGCTTCGCGCGCGCCGGACTGTTCACGTGGCGGGCCTTCTACCCGTTCGGCGTGCTGGGGATGCCCTTCTCGTTCCTCGGCGGCACGCTGCACCTGCCGTCGCATCTCTATTACCCGCTGGTCGGGGCGATCCTCCTTCTGGCGGCGCTGGAACTGGCGCGTTCCACCTGGGCGGCGCGCGGAACACCCGGATTGACGCATGAGGCCACGCCGCCCTTCCTGCCGGCGCTCGCCGCCGGGGCGGCCGTGGGCTTCCTGTCCGGGATGACCGGCACTGGCGGCGGCATCTTCCTGGCGCCGCTGATCCTGCTCATGGGCTGGGTCGAGACCCGCCGCGCCGCCGCCGTGTCGGCCGCCTACAACCTGCTGAACTCGGCGGCGGCGCTGGCCGGGACCTGGACGACCGCGACGACCCTGCCGACGGCCCTGCCCTGGTGGCTGGCCGCCGCCGGGGTGGGCGGGGCGGTCGGCGCCTGGCTGGGAAGCCGCCATCTGCCGACCGCGGCGCTGCGCTATCTGCTGGCCGCGATCCTGGCCTTGTCCGCCCTCAAGATGCTGACGGCCTGACCCTGGCACTCTCCCACGCCCGCCGCTCCCAGACATGGGCGGGCAAACGGCTCATCAGCCCGATGGGCAGCAGGAACAAGGCGAGGTTGGTCCAGCAGAAGGTCCGGCGCCCATCCGCCCGGCCTTGCGGCCCCTGCGCGGCGGCGCGCTCCATCCAGCCGCCGCTCGCCTCCCGATAGTCCGGCATGGCCTCCAGAACGCCGCCGGAGGTGTCGTGGGCCGGGCGGTTGTCGAACATGTCGCGGTCCATCCGGTGGGCCAGCATGCGGTCGGCCAGCGCCGGCGCCACCACGTGCGGCAGGGCGGCGGAGCGCCCCGCGGCGCCGACGAACAGCTCTGGGCGGGGGTTTTCGGCCAGCCGCAGGATGGCCTCCGCCACCTCCTCCGGCGGGCGCAGCGGCGTCATCGCCTTGACGGCGCGGCCGGTGTAGTTCGCGCCATGCTGCCACAGCGGCGTGTCGATGGGGCCGGGCAGCACGGTGCAGACCTGGATTCCGGGGTCCTCCACCAGCTCCTGCCTCAGCGTTTCGGAGAAGCCGCGCACCGCGAACTTGCTGGCGGCATAGGCGGCGGCGTAGCGCTGCCCGACGATGGAGGCCAGCGAGGCGACGTTGATGATTGTGCCCTCCCCCCGCTCCAGAAAATGGGGCATCACGGCGCGGCAACCGTTGGCGGTGCCGAAGAAGTTGGTGCGCATCACCTCCTCGAACACGTCCTGCGGAGTCTCCTCGAAGCGTCCGAAAGCGATCACGCCGGCGTTGTTCACCCAGACGTCGATCCCGCCGAACACCTCGATGGCGCGCTCGGCCAACCGGTTCATCTGCTCCTGGTCGCGCACGTCGGTGGGCACGACCATCGCCCGCCCCCCGGCTTCCACGCAGTCCTCCGCGACCTCGTGCAGGGCGGCGTGGCGCCGCGCCGCCAGCACCACCGCGGCGCCCTGGCGCGCGAATTCCAGGGCGGTCGCCCGGCCGATCCCGCTGGACGCCCCGGTGATGACCACCACCTTGTCGAAATGCCGACCGGCCATAAGCGTTGCTCCCGCATTGTTCGTTCGAGTCCGTTTCCTGGCTAACATCCCAGCCCGGCAAAGGTGCCCTGACCGCCCGGAACGGTGGAGACGGAGGCGCGAACCCGGTACAGTCGCGGCGTCCGGTGACCATGCAGAAGAAGAGGGTGTGTTCGTGGCGGCCAAGGAACTCGACGTGAAGGGGCTGCATTGCCCGCTGCCCATCCTGCGGACGCGTGCCCTCCTGGACAAAATGGCCGAGGGGGAGGAGGTGATCGTCTACGCCACCGACCCGGCGTCGATCATCGATTTCAAGCATTTCTGCAACACGACCGACAACGTGCTGCTGGCGCACGAGACGCGCGGGGAGGTGTTCGTGTACCACATCCGCCGCGGCGCCTCCGCCGCGTGACGTTCGCCTCCATCTCTGAAGGAGCCCGCCCCATGCCGACCCTGCGCCCCGCGGTTCCACCCCCGCTGCGTCCCGGCGCGGTGGTCCATGGCCCCGGCTCCGCCGCCGTGGACGCGATGATCGACCGGTTTGTGACGGAACTGCAGCGGCGCGGCTTTCGCGTCGGCGGCGTGATCCAGCGCAACACCGGCGCGCCCGGCGACTGCGCCGACCTGATGGAGCTGGTGGACGTCGCCACCGGTCAGGCCTACGACATCTCCCAGCATCTGGGCCGCGCATCGCAGTCCTGCCGCGTCGATCCCCAGGGGGTGGCCGAGGCCAGCCAGGCGCTGCGCCGCGCCATCGCGGAGCGCGCCGACCTCCTGGTGGTCAACAAGTTTGCCGGACTGGAGGCGCACGGCGAGGGGTTGGCGGACGAGCTGCTGGCCGGCATCGCCGAGGGCATCCCGGTGCTGACCAGCGTCGGCAGCCGCTTCCTCAACGAGTGGCAGAGCTTCACCGGCGGCTTCACCTCCCTGATTTCGCCGGACGAGGACGCGCTGTGGCGCTGGTGGGGGGCGCACCGGCTCTACGACGACCTCCTGCACGGGGTGGAGGACGCGGAGGTCCGTGCCATCACCATCGGCGCCAAATGGATCATGGTGGAGACGGACGGTGCCGCGGGGCCCGGCATCGGTCTGGCCGCCCGCCCGCAGTCGGCGCCGCCGCTCGACCCGGCGCGCTGGGCCGGCGTCGGCCTCGCAGAGCTGGCTGCCCACGCCGCGCGCTCCTGGGACCCGCAGGAGGCCGCGGTCGGCATGGCCGCCCTGAACGCCCACTACAACCGCCCCGATCTGACCGGTTCTCCGGTCAATGGGCTGGACCTGTTCACCGGGATGGAGGGGCGCGTCGTCGTCTTCGGGGCCTTCCCGCAGATTGCCCGGCGCCTGCCCAACGCCCATGTGGTTGAGCGGAACCCCAGCGACGGGGAGTATCCGGAAGCCGCCGGGGAATGGCTGTTGCGGGGCGCCGAGGGTGCGGCGATCACCGCCTCCACCCTGACCAACCGCACCCTGCCCCGTCTGCTGTCGGTGGCGGAGGGGACCCGCGTCGCCCTCGTCGGGCCGGGGACGCCGCTGACGCCGCGGCTGTTCCGCTACGGCATCGCCGCTCTGGCCGGCTTCGTGGTGGAGAACCGCGACGCCGTGGCCGAGGCGATCCTGGCCGGCGGCTCGTCCCAGAGCTTCCACCGCCACGGCCGCTTCGTCACGCTGCACAACCAACAAAATTGAGAGGGATTGGAATGGACGAGAAGACCCGCACCGAACTGGAGGCCGCCGCATTCCGCGGTCTGGTCGCGCATCTTCAGAAGCGCACCGACGTGCAGAACATCGACCTGATGAATCTGGCCGGCTTCTGCCGCAACTGCCTGTCCAAATGGTACGCCGCCGCCGCCAAGGAGCGGAACGTGCCGCTGACCGACGAGGAGGCCCGCATCGCCGTCTACGGCATGCCCTATTCGGAATGGAAGGCGAAGCACCAGAAGGAAGCCACCCCCGAACAGCAGAAGACGTTCGAGGACACCAAACCCCTGCACGCCGAGATCAGCGGGCACATGCCGAAGAAGTAAAAGGACATCGACGAGGCCGCGGCCCGGGTGAAGCGCTGCCCCAACCCGATGCCCGGCCCCGGCGTGAAGCTCAGGCGAACAGCCCGGTGAAGGGCAGGAACTCCACCATGTCCCCGTCGCGGATCGCGGTGGCGTCCGCCGGCATGTCCACCAGCCCGTCCGCCTCGACCATCGAGGTCAGGACGCCGGAGCTGTCGCTGGGAAACTTGTGGGCGACCGGGCGGCCATCCGGTCCGGTCGCCAGACGGGCGCGCAGGAACTCGCGCCGTCCCGGCCTCTTCTTGAATTCGAAGCCGGCGACGACGAGGCAGCGGGGGGCTGGCGCACTCTCCGCCCCCGACAGGCGCAGCACCAGAGGGCGCCCCACCAGCATGAAGGTCACCATTGCCGAAACCGGGTTGCCGGGCAGGCCGAGGAACGGTGTGGTGCCGATGCGCCCGAGGGCCAGCGGCTTGCCCGGCTTCAGCGCGAGCTTCCACAGATCGACGGACCCAAGCTCGCCGACCGCCGCCTTCACATGGTCCTCCTCCCCCACCGACGCGCCGCCGGAGGTGACGACGAGATCGGCGGTCGCCGCGGCGTCGGCCAGGGCGGCGCGGGTCACCTCCGGCTTGTCCGGCAGGATGCCGAGGTCGCGCACGTCCGCCCCCAGCGCGTCGAGCTGGGCAGCCAGCGTGTAGCGGTTGGCGTCGTAGATCGTCCCCTCCGGCTTGTCCGACCCCGGCTCGCGCAGTTCGTCGCCGGTGGAGAACAGGACGACGCGCAGACGCTTGCGCACCAACAGGTTCGACCGGCCCACCGCGGCGGCCAGACCGATCTCCTGGGCGCGCAACCGCAGGCCGGGCGTCAGCACGACCGATCCGGCCGTCATGTCCTCCCCGGCCTCGCGGATGTTGGCGCCGCGCGCGAGGGTGGCGGGGACCAGCACCGCTCCGTCCTCGGCGCGGCAATCCTCCTGCATGGCGACGGTGTCCACCCCCGCCGGGATCGGCGCGCCCGTGAAGATGCGGACCGCCTCGCCCGGCCCGACCGTACCGGGGAAGACGGAGCCGGCGGGCACGCGCCCCACCACGGCCAGCCGCAAGGCATCGCCCTCCGCAGCTCCGTCCCCCTTGCCGAATCCCCAGCCGTCCATCGCCGAGACGGCGACCGGCGGCACGTTCACCGTCGCCGTCACCGGTTCCGCCAGGATGCGGCCGAGCGCTGCGCGCAGCGGCACCTCCTCCGGCTCCGTCGCCGCGCCGTAGGTCCGCTGCACACGGGCCAACGCCTCGTCCAGCGGGAGGGGGGCGGCGGGGCCGGGGCCGGCGAAGCAGTCCATGCGATATTCCTTCTCCCTTGGGAGCCACCCTCACGGGGCGGCACCGCGTCGTATCACCCCGAATAGTCCGGTGCGCGGTCGTGTTCCACCTTGATCATCGTCAAGACGCGGCGCGGCGCAAGCGTCCGTTCGTGGACGCACCATCGCGGTAGCGCATCACCAGGAGGAGTTCGCGGCGTGATTGTTGGCTGCACGAATTAATTTCGCAGCGCTGTGTTTTCACCCTTGCGCATTTGGATCGATCCAAATAGGTTCTTCGCAACATCCGGCGCCAGAGACATCGCCGCGGGTTGCCGGACGACGAGAGGCCGATAACGAGAATCCCGCACAGGGACCGTCCACCGGCGGCGCGCAACGCCCCGGTTTGGTTGCGGCCGGTCCGGATGCGGAGGGAATGCCCGTGAACTACACCTTCGATTTTAAGGCGGTCATCGATTCCTGGGACTATCTGCTCCAGGGCGCGTGGCTGACCGTGCAATTGTCGATCGGCGCGATGATTCTCGGCCTGATCGTCGCCATCCTCTGCGCGCTCGGCAAAACGTCCGGGCCGAAGCCGATCCGCTGGATCATCAACGCCTACATCGAGGTGGTGCGCAACACGCCCTTCCTGGTGCAGATCTTCCTGATCTTCTTCGGCCTGCCGACCATGGGCGTCCGCCTGTCGCCCGACCTCGCCGCGCTGATCGCCATGGTGGTCAATGTCGGCGCCTACGCGACGGAGATCATCCGGGCCGGCATCGAATCGATCCAAAAAGGCCAGATCGAGGCCGGGCTGGCGCTGGGACTGAAGCCGTTGCAGGTCTTCCGTTACATCGTCATCAAGCCGGCGCTGCGCACCGTCTACCCCGCGCTGACCAGCCAGTTCATCCTGCTGATGCTCAGCTCCAGCGTGGTCTCGGCGATCTCGGCGGACGAGCTGACCTCGGTCGCCAACAACATCCAGTCGCAGACCTTCCGCAGCTTCGAAATCTACATCGTGGTCACCGGCATCTATCTGGCGCTGGCGATGATGTTCTCCGCGCTGTTCGCCGGCATCTACAAGCTGGCCTTCGCCTACGACACCGACCGGCGCTGAGGGAGGGCCGAGCCATGATCCGCGCCTTCAGTTACAACGAGTTCCTCTTCCTTCTCAGCGCCGTGCAATGGACTCTGGCGCTGTCGGCCATCGCCTTCGTCGGCGGGGCCACGGTAGGGCTGTTCATCGCGCTGGCCCGCACCTCGGACATCAAGGCGGTGCGGCTGGCCGCCACCGGCTACATCCAGCTGTTCCAGGGCACGCCGCTGCTGATGCAGCTCTTCCTGGTCTTCTTCGGCGCCACGGTGATGGGCCTCGACCTCAACCCCTGGGCCGCCGCGGCGCTGGGCCTGACGCTGAACGCCAGCGCCTTCCTCGGCGAGATCTGGCGCGGCTGCATCCAGGCGGTGCCGCGCGGCCAGTGGGAGGCCGCCTCGGCGCTCGGCCTGCGCTATCCGGGGCTGATGCGCTATGTGATCCTGCCGCAGGCGGTGAAAGTCGCGGTGCCGCCGACCGTGGGCTTCCTCGTGCAGCTCATCAAGAGCACCTCGCTGGCCGCCATCATCGGCTTCACCGAGCTGACCCGCGCCGGACAGATCGTCAACAACGCCACCTTCCAGCCCTTCCTGGTGTTCGGGATCGTGGCGGTGCTCTACTTCCTGATGTGCTGGCCGCTGTCGCTGCTCAGCGCCCGTCTGGAGCGGCGCTACGCCCTCGCCACCCGCTAAGCCCGAAGCCGACATCCTTTTCATAAGAACCGTGAGGAAACCCCCAATGAGCCTGTCGATCACCCGCCGCCTCGCCGTTGCCGGCGCCATGATGGCCGCCGCCGTCGCCCTGGCCGTTCCCGCCGCCGCCCAGACCGTCGACGAGATCAAGTCGAAGGGCAAGCTGACCATCGGCATGCTGGTGGACTTCCCGCCCTTCGGCATCACCACCGCCGACGGCAAGCCGGACGGCTACGACGCCGACGTCGCCAAGCTGCTGGGCAAGCACATGGGCGTCCCGGTGGAGATCGTTCCGGTCACCGGCCCGAACCGCATCCCCTACCTGCTGACCAACAAGGTGGACCTGCTGGTCGCCTCGCTGGGCATCACCCCGGCCCGCGCCGAGCAGGTGCAGTTCTCCGAGCCCTACGCCGCCATCGAGATCGGTCTGGTCGCCCCGGCCAACACCAAGATCAAGGAGGCCGCGGAGCTGTCGGGCAAGCGCGTCGGCGTCGCCCGCGCCAGCACCCAGGACAACGCCCTGACCGCCGCCGCTCCGAAGGACGCGCGCATCATGCGCTTCGACGACGACGCCAGCGCCGTGCAGGCCATGCTGTCCGGTCAGGTGGACGCGCTGGGCCTCAGCAACGTGGTCACCAAGGAGATCAAGAAGCTGGCCCCGCAGGCGAACTATGAGATGAAGTTCGTGCTGAACCGTCAGGTGCAGGGCATCGCCATGCGCAAGGGCCAGGACGCCCTGCTGAAGTGGGTCAACGAGTTCATCGAGACCGCGAAGTCGAACGGCGAGCTGAACGAGATCCACAAGAAGTGGCTGGGCACCGACCTGCCCCCGCTGACCAAGTCGTAAGTTCTTGATCCCCTCTCCCGCCCCGGGAGAGGGTGCCCGCGAAGCGGGCGGGTGAGGGTAGCGCGAGGATCAAAATGTTGATTCTTGGCGGCACCCTCACCCTTCCCACGCTTCGCATGGGTCCCTTCCCTCTCCCGGGGCGGGAGAGGGCCAATTTTGGAGGAGTCCCCCATGGCCTCGGCTTACGATACCACGGACGTCCCCGCGCCGCGGCCGGTCAGCGGTGAGGTCGTCATCCGCATGGCCGGCGTCCAGAAATGGTACGACAGCTTCCATGTGCTGAAGGACATCGAGCTGGAGGTCCACAAGGGCGAGCGGATCGTCATCTGCGGCCCCTCGGGCTCCGGCAAGTCCACGCTGATCCGCTGCATCAACCAGCTTGAGAAGCACCAGAAGGGCACGATCACCGTCAACGGCGTCACGATCGACGCCAACCACCGCCACCTCGATCAGGTGCGGCGCGACGTCGGGATGGTGTTCCAGCAGTTCAACCTGTTCCCGCACCTGACCGTGGTCGAGAACTGCATGCTCGCTCCCATGAGGGTGCGCGGCACCTCCAAGCAGGAGGCGCGGGACATCGCCATGAAGTATCTGGCGCGCGTGCGCATCCCGGAGCAGGCGGACAAATACCCCGGCCAGCTCTCCGGCGGGCAGCAGCAGCGCGTCGCCATCGCGCGGTCGCTGTGCATGAACCCCAAGGTCATGCTGTTCGACGAGCCGACCTCCGCGCTCGATCCCGAGATGGTCAAGGAGGTCCTCGACACCATGATCGGGCTGGCCGAGGACGGCATGACCATGCTGTGCGTCACGCACGAGATGGGCTTCGCCAAGTCGGTCGCCGACCGCGTCATCTTCATGGACCGCGGCGAGATCGTCGAGCAGGCGACCCCCGCCGAGTTCTTCACGAATCCGAGGTCCGAGCGGACCCGCAACTTCCTCGGCCAGATCCTCACCCACTGAGCCACGCCACGAAGGACGCTTTTGATGAAGCCGGAGATCCTCCTCGTCGAATCCATGATGCCGGACATCGAGGCGGCGCTGGACGCGGGCTACACCGTCCACCGCCTCGCCGGGGCGCCCGACCGCGACCGGCTGGTCGCCGAGGTGGGGCCGCGCGTCCGCGCCGTCGTCACCGGCGGCGGCACGGGCGTCAGCAACGCGATCATGGACGCCTGCCCGAACCTGGGGATCGTCGCGATCAACGGCGTCGGCACCGACGCGGTGGACCTGAAGCACGCGGCGGGCCGCGGCGTCCGCGTCACCAACACGCCCGACGTGCTGACCGACGACGTGGCCGATCTCGCCATCGGGCTGATGATCGCCGGGTCGCGCCGCATGATGGTCGGCGACCGCTTCGTGCGCGCCGGGCGCTGGCCGGGCGGTGGGCTGCCGCTGGCCCGCAAGGTGACCGGCAAGCGGCTGGGAATCCTGGGTCTGGGCCGCATCGGTATGGCCATCGCCCAGCGCGCCGCCGGATTCGGCATGGAGATCGCCTACACCAACCGCAAGCCGCGCACCGACGTGTCCTACCGCTTCGTCGCCTCCCCGGTCGATCTGGCGCGGGAGAGCGACATCCTGATCGTCGCCGCCTCGGCCGGGCCGGACGCCCGCAACATGGTCAACCGCGCGGTGATCGAGGCGCTGGGTCCCGACGGGCTGCTGGTCAACGTCGCCCGCGGTGCCGTGGTGGATGAGCCGGAGTTGGTCGCCGCCCTGACCGACGGGCGTCTCGGCGGGGCCGCGCTGGACGTCTTCGCCAACGAGCCGCACGCGCCCGAGGCCCTGTTCGGCCTGGACAACGTCGTGCTCCAGCCGCACCAGGCGAGCGCCACGGTGGAAACGCGCATGGCGATGGGCAATCTGGTGCTGGCGAACCTGTCCGCCTTCTTCGCCGGCCAGCCGCTGCCGACGGCCGTCGTCTGAATGGCGGCGTGAATGACCGTCCTGGACGAGCGCGGCGGACCGGCCCGCATCACCCTGACGGAGGTGGCACACCACGCCGGGGTGTCGCGGTCCACCGTCTCGCTCGTCCTGCGCGGCAGTCCGCTGGTCGCCGCCGAGACGCGGGAGCGCGTGCAGGCTGCCATCGCGGCGTTGGGCTATGTCTACAACCGCGGCGCCGCGACCCTGCGCGCCGCCCGCACCGACACCGTCGGCCTGCTCGTCTGCGAGATCAACAACTCCTTCTACGGCGAGTTGACCGCCGGGGTGGACGACGTTCTGGGTGAGCAAGGGGTCGTCGCCTTCCTCGCCAACACCGCTGAATCGGGGGAGCGGCAGGACCGCTACCTCCAGCGCATGCGCGAGCAGAATGTCGACGGGGTGATCCTCTGCCCCGCCGCCGGAACCTCGCCGGCCCTGCTGGACCGGCTGCGCCAGTGGCAGCTTCCCGTCGTCCAGGCGCTGCGCTTCGTCTCCGCCCGCGAAGGCGACTACGCCGGGGTGGATTACGAGTTCGGCATGGAGATGGTGACCGAGCATCTGCTGCGGATCGGCCATCGCCGCATCGCCTTCGTCGGCGGCAACCTGTCCCACTCCGCCTCGGCCGGGCGCCGTGTCGGCTTCGCCGCGGCCCTGCGCCGCCACGGCCTGACCCCGGATCTGGTCGTCCGCTGCCCGGCCACCCGCCGCGGCGGGCTGGACTCGGTGGGGCCGCTGATGGATCTTGCCGACCCGCCCACCGCGATGCTTTGTTACAACGATCTGGTTGCGTTCGGCGTGATGCTGGGGCTGGAGGCCCGCGGTCTCCGGGCCGGGCGCGATGTCGCCGTGACAGGGTTCGACGATATGGCCGAAGCGGCGATGAGCCGTCCCGCCCTGACCACCGTCGCGACCTCCGCCCGCCAGATCGGGCAGGAAGCCGCCCGCCTGCTGCTGCGCCGCATCGCCGACCCGCAGGGCGCGCCGGAGCGCGTGATCCTGCCCGCCCGGCTGGTCATCCGCGAGTCCTGCGGCGCCATGAGAGTCCAACCCGATAAGCACCAATAACCGAAGAAAAGCGAAGGCCCGAAGATAATGCCCGAAGAGATGAACAACGCCGCATTCAGCGATTCCGTTGACGCCCTGATCCAGGCGCGGAAAAGCCGCGACTGGCTGTCCGCCCTGCCGACCCGACCCACCAGCGAGGCCGAGGCCTACGCCATCCAGGACGCCGTGGCCCGCCGCCTCGGCCCGGTGGTCGCCTGGAAGGTCGGCGCCCGCACCCCGGATTCGGAGCCGTTCCGCGCCCCCATCCACGCCGACACGCTGTTCTTCGACACGACGACGCTACCCGCCGCGGACTATCAGGTCATCGGCATGGAGGCGGAGATCGCTTACAAGTTCGCCAAGGACCTGCCGCCCCGCGCCGAGCCCTACAGCCGCGAGGAGGTCCTCGACGCCGTGGAGTCCGTCCACCCGGCCTTCGAGATCGTCGACACGCGCTTCGCCGGTTTCGGCTCGCAGGAGTGGTTCAGCCACATGGCCGACCAGTTCAACCACGGCGCCCTGGTCGTCGGCCCGGCCATCGCCGATTGGCGCTCGCTGGAGCCGCTCAAGGAGCGGGTGGCCCTGGTCGTCGACGGCGAGCAGAAGATCGAGACCGTCGCCGGCAATTCCGCGGGCGAGCCGGTGCGGCTTCTGGTGTGGATGGCCAACACCGGCGCGGTCAGCCTGGGCGGTCTGAAGGCCGGCGATGTGGTGACCACCGGCTCCCACGTCGGCACCGTCATGGTCCCGGCGGGCAGCACGTCGGTCGCCGTGTACGGGACGATGGGCACCTACGAGCTGACCGTGAAGTGATCGGACTCCCCTCGCCCTCCGCAATGTAGTCTCGCCCCTGGCCTTTATAGCCCTCTCCCCTCCGGGGAGAGGGTGGCCCGGAGGGCTGGTGAGGGGGTGCGCATGGCGGTACGTCCGGCACAAGCGCACCCCCCTCACCCTAACCCTCTCCCCAGGGGGGAGAGGGAACCCGCAATAGGACTGCCCTCACCCGAACACCGACGCCCCGGCTTCGGCGCTGCCGACCGCCCGGCGGAACACCCCGAACAACTCCCGCCCGCAGCCGACACCGGCATCGGCCGGCGCGTCCGCCAGCGGGCGCGCGTCCCACTCCGCGTCGTCGACCAGCACCTCCAGCGTGCCGCGCTCGGCGTCCAGCCGCAGCCGGTCGCCGTCGCGAACGCGCCCCAGCGGACCGCCCGCCGCGGCCTCCGGCGTGACGTGGATGGCCGCCGGGACCTTGCCCGACGCCCCCGACATCCGCCCGTCCGTCACCAGCGCCACGCGGTAGCCGAGATCCTGAAGCACGCCCAGCGGCGGCGTCAGCTTGTGCAGTTCCGGCATGCCGTTGGCCTTCGGTCCCTGAAAGCGCACCACCACCACCACGTCGCGGTGCAGCTCGCCGCGGCGGAAGGCCGCCTGCACCGATTCCTGGTCGGTGAAGACGCGGGCCGGCGCCTCGATCACGCGATGGTCCGGCTTCACGGCGGAGACCTTCACCACCGCGCGACCCAGCGGCCCGCTCAGCACGCGCAGCCCGCCCTCCGGCGCCATGGGCGACGCGACCGGCGCCAGCACCGCGGGGTCGGCGCTCTCCCGGACCGCCGCGCCGCGCACCAGCGCGTCCCCCTCCAGCCGCAGCGGACGGCGGTAGGCGGCGATGCTGTCGTCCTCCCACACCGTGGCGGCGTCGCCATGGAGAAGGCCGGCCTCGGCCAGTTCCCCGATCAGGAAGGCCATGCCGCCCGCCGCCTCGAACTGGTTCACGTCGGCGCTGCCGTTCGGGTAGACGCGGGCGAGCAGCGGCACCACCGCCGACAGCTCGGCGAAGTCCTCCCAGGTCAGGGCGATCCCCGCCGCCGCCGCGATGGCCGGCAAATGGAGCGTGTGGTTGGTGGACCCACCCGTCGCCAGCAGCCCGACCACCGCGTTGACGATGGCGCGCTCGTCGACGATCTCCCCGATGGGGGTGCGCAGGGACACCACCCGCCGCGCCGCCGCATCGGTCAGCGCGTCGCGCAGCGCCGTGCCTGGGTTGGCGAAGCTCGCCCCCGGCAGGTGCAGCCCCATCATCTCGACCAGCATCTGGTTCGAGTTGGCGGTGCCGTAGAAGGTGCAGGTGCCCGGCGCGTGGTAGGAGGCGGCCTCCGCCTCCAGAAGCGCGTCCTTGTCCAGCTTGCCTTCCGCGTATTGCTGGCGGATGCGCCCCTTCTCCTTGTTGGGCAGGCCGGAGGGCATCGGCCCGGCGGGCACGAAGACGGTGGGCAGATGGCCGAAGGACAGCGCGCCGATCAGCAGCCCCGGAACGATCTTGTCGCAGACGCCGAGGCACAGCACCCCGTCGAAGGTGCCGTGCGACAGGGCGACCGCCGTTCCCATGGCGATGACCTCGCGCGAGAACAGCGACAGCTCCATGCCCGGCTCGCCCTGGGTGACGCCGTCGCACATCGCCGGCACGCCGCCCGCCACCTGGGCCACGCCGCCCGCCGCCCGCACCGCCGCCTTGAGCCGCTCCGGATAGTCGCCGTAGGGCTGATGGGCGGACAGCATGTCGTTGTAGGAGGTGACGATGCCGATGGCCGGGGTGGAGCCGCCGCGCAGCGCAGCCTTGTCCTCCGCCGCCGTGCAGCCGGCGAAGCCGTGCGCCCGGTTGGCGCAGCCCAGCGCCAGACGGCGCGGCCCCTGCGCCGCGGCGGCGCGCAGACGCTCCAGATAGGCGGCGCGGGTGGGTTGGCTGCGCTCCCGGATGCGGCGGGTGACGGCGTCGAGGACGGGATGAAGACTCATCATGGCGTGGTCCTTCCAGACGGCAGAATGTTCAGGCGGCGGGGGCGATCTGGGAGGAGACGCGGGCGGCGATCTCCGCCGGGCTGGCGTCGATGTCACAGACGATGCCGAACTCCCCGGCCCCCAGCGGCTCCAGCGCCGCGAACTGGCTGTCGAGCAGAGCGGTCGGCATGAAATGGCCGGCGCGCAGCGCCATGCGCGCATGAATGATGTCCCGGCTGCCGTCCAGATGAACGAACAGGACGCGCGTCCCGCCGGCGCTCAGCCGCTCGCGGTAGCGTCGCTTCAGCGCGGAGCAGGACACCACGATCGGCGCCTTCGCCTCCCCCGCCAGAGCGATGTGGGCGGCGATGGTGTCCAGCCAGCCCCAGCGGTCCTCGTCCTGGAGCGGGATGCCGGCGGACATCTTCGCGATGTTCTCCGGCGGGTGGAAGCTGTCGCCCTCCAGGAACGGCCAGCCAAGCCGCCGGGCCAGCTCCTCCCCCACCGAGGTCTTGCCGCAACCCGCCACGCCCATCACCACGACGGCGTCCACCGACCCGGCCATGTTAGCGGTAACATCAGGAGACGGAAGAGGGCTCATGCCGGTCAGTCCTCGAAACAGAATGGAGTGGGGAGAGGAGCGCATGTTACCGCTAACAAACGAGGCTTGTAAAGCCCAATCCAGCGCGGGATAATGGCCGCCGGACAACTGGAACGCCTATGACCGCCACCCCCCGCAAACCCCGATCCTCGCGCAGCGGACGCGCCACCATGGCCGACGTCGCCGCCGCCGCCGGGGTCAGCGCCATGACCGTGTCCCGCGCCCTGCGCCGGCCGGACACGGTCAGCGAGGAGGTGCGCGCCCGCGTCGAGGAGGCGAGCCGCCGCCTGGGCTTCGTGCCCAGCCGCGTGGCCTCGGCGCTGGCCTCGGCGCGGACGATGACGGTGGCGGTGCTGATCCCCTCCCTGACCAACGCCGTCTTCATCGATCTGCTGGCCGGCGTGCAGGAGACGCTGAGCCCGCAGGGCTACCAGCCGCTGGTCGGCATCACCGGCTACGGCCCGGAGGCGGAGGAGCGCGTGCTGCGCACCCAGCTCGCCCACGATCCGGATGGAGTGATACTGACCGGGCTCGACCACACGCCGGGCACCTGGGACCTGCTGCGCAGCCTGACGATCCCGGTCATCCACACCATGGATCTGGCCGCGGAGGGTGAACACAGCGATTGCCCGGTGCAGACGGTCGGCTTCTCGCAGTACGACGCCGGTTACGCCGTCGGCGCGCATCTGGCAGCGCGGGGGCGGCGGCGGATCGGCTTGATCGCCGGGCAGCTCGACCCGCGGACGCGCCAGCGCTGCGACGGCTGGCGGCAGGCGCTGCGCGACGCCGGGCGGCACGACCCCGCTCTGGAACTGATGGTGCCGGACGCCACCTCCGTCGCGCTGGGCGCGGAGTTGCTGGAACGCACGCTGGCGGCGCATCCGGACACCGACGCGCTGTTCCTGTGCAACGACGATCTGGCGCAGGGCGCGCTGTTCCAATGCGTACGGCTCGGCATCCCGGTGCCGGAGCGGCTGGCCGTCGCCGGGTTCAATGATTTGGCGGGGGCGGCCTGGACCGTCCCGCCGCTGACCACCGTCGCCACCCCCCGCCGCGCGATCGGCGTGGAGGCGGCCCGCCTGCTGATCGCGGGCATGGCGGACCGAACGCCGAAAAGCCGGGAAAATCCGCGCCGTGTGGATCTGGGCTTTCGCCTGATGGTCCGCGAGACCACTTGAGAGACCGCAACCGACCCCCGCGCCGCGGGGTGTCATCAAAGAGAATGTACGGGAGTTCGTCGTAATGGTGCAGGGCAACGCGACCGGGACCGGAGCGGAATTCGCTGCCGTCGGCTCGGCCGACATCGCCGTCCTCGGCCTGGGCGTGATGGGGCGCAACCTCGCCGCCAATCTGGCCGACCACGGGGCCGTGGTGGCGGGCTACGACCTGGACGAGGGGCGCCGCGGCGCCTTTGCCGCCCAGGTGGGCAACGCCATCGCCTGCGCGTCGGTGGAGGCGTTGCTGGGCGCGCTCAAGGCGCCGCGCACGATCCTGATGATGGTGCCCGCCGGCGCCCCGGTGGACGAGTTGACGGCGGCCCTGCTGCCCCGCCTGTCGCCGGGCGATGTGCTGATCGACGGCGGCAACTCCCATTTCCGCGACACCAACCGCCGCGCAGCACTCGCCGCGGCGGCGGGCGTGCGCTTCGTCGGGCTGGGCGTGTCGGGCGGCGAGGAGGGCGCGCGCCGCGGCCCGGCCCTGATGGCCGGCGGCGACGCCGAGGCTCTGGCCCCCGTCGCCCCGCTGCTGGCCGCCATCGCCGCCCGCGCCCCGGACGGCGAGTCCTGCTTCGCCCGCGTCGGGCCGGAGGGGGCGGGTCACTTCGTGAAGATGATCCACAACGGCATCGAATACGCCGACATGCAGCTGATCGCCGAGGCGTATCATCTTCTGCGCGAGATCGGCGGCTGCTCCTACGAGCGTCTGGCGGACATCTTCGCCGAATGGAACGGCGGCGAGCTGGCCTCCTACCTGATGGAGATCACCACCGACATCCTGCGCACGAAGGACGGCGAGACCGGCGCCCCGATCCTGGAAGTGATCCGCGACGCCGCCGGCCAGAAGGGCACCGGCCACTGGGCGGCGACCACCGCGCTGGAGCTGGGCATGCCCGCCCCGACCATCGCCGAGGCCGTGCACGCCCGCTGCCTTTCCGCCCTGAAGGACGAGCGCGTGCGCGCCTCCGAGGCGCTGGCCATCCCCCACGTCCCCTCCACGGAGGATCTGGTCGCGTCCGTCGGCGACGCGCTGCTCAGCGGGCGGATCGCCGTCTACGCCCAGGGCTTCGCGGTGATCGCGGCGGGCAGCCGGCAATTCGGCTGGGACGTCGATCTGGCGGCGGTGGCGCGCATCTGGCGCGGCGGCTGCATCATCCGCGCCCGCCTGCTCGACCGCATCCTGACCGCGCTGAACCGCGCGCCGGAACTGCCGAACCTGATGCTGGACCCCGACATCGCCGGCCTGATGACCCGCGGCGACACCGGCTTCCGCCGCGTGGTGGCCGCCGCGACCCTGGCCGCGGTGCCGGTCCCGGCGATGGCCTCGGCCCTGTCCTACTGGGACGGCTACCGCAGCGGCCGGCTGTGGGCCAACATGATCCAGGCCCAGCGCGACTATTTCGGCGCCCACGGCTACGAGCGCACCGACCGTCCGGGCATGGTGCACACGGAGTGGAAGGGGGCCTGAGGGCGCTCTGCACTGGCCCCCACCCCGGCCCTCCCCCGCTTCGCAGGGGAGGGGACTTTTCTCCCTCCCCTGCGAAGCGGGGGAGGGCCGGGGTGGGGACCCCTTATGCGACCACTCACCCCTTCGGAAACACCGGCGCCCGCTTTTCGAAGAAGGCAGTCACGCCCTCCCCGGCCTCGTCGTGGAACAGCGACTCCACGAAGGCGTCGCGCTCGCGGTCGAGCTGCTCCGCCAGCCCGCCGTAAGCGACCTCCAGCAGCCCCTTGGCGCGGCCCAGGGCGGCGGTCGGGCCGGCGGCCAGCCGTTCCGCCCAGGCGGTCGCCTCGGCCAGCGCGCCGCCGGGAGCGGTCAGCCGGTTGATCATGCCGAGCTGCGCCAGACGCGGCGCACCGACGCGCCCGCCCTCGAACAGGATCTCCGCGGCGAGCTGCGGCGGCAGCGCGCGGGCCAGCGACGCCGTGCCGCCGCCGTCGGAGGTCAGCGCGACCTTGATGTAGGACAGGGTGAACACCGCGTCCTCCGCCGCGACGATCAGGTCGCAGGCCAGCGCCAGCGGGAAACCCGCCCCGCCCGCCGGCCCCTCGACCGCGGCGATGACCGGCTTCGGGCAGGCGCGCAGGCTGCGGATCATGGCGTGGAAGCTCTCCACCCCCGCCCGAACCGCCTCGCGGTCGCCGCCGCGCGCCTCCTTCAGCCATTTCAGATTGCCGCCGGAGCAGAAGGCCCCTTCGGCGCCGGTCAGCACCACCGCCCCGACGCTTGCGTCGGCTGCCGCCGCGTCGAAGGCGGCGCGGGCCGCCTCCATCAGCGCCGGGCCGATCGAGTTGCGGGTGGCCGGGTCGTTGATGGTCAGGCGCAGGACACGGCCGTCCTGCGCGATGTCCAAGCCAGTCTTCTTATCGTTCGTAATGGTCATCGGGGCGTTCCCTCCGGATTTTCGCTTCCCGGAGCATACTTGAACATTCCCTCGGCGGACGCCAGCAGCGCGCCGTCCTCCTTGCGCCGCACCTCGCCCCGGCAGCCGACGATCTTGCGCCCGCCGCCCAGCAGCGTGCCGCGGGCCACCACCGTGCCCTCCGCCACGGCACCCAGGAAGCTGGAGGACAGCGACAGCGTGACCACCCGGCGGGAATGGCCGGGCACCGCGCAGTGGGTCGCCGCGAATCCCATGACGGTGTCGAGCAGGGTCATCAACGCGCCGCCGTGCAGGACGCCGCCTCGGTTGCGGTGCTGCGGAGCGATGGTCAGCTCCACCTCCGCCACGCCCTCGTCCCACCGCACCAGTGTATATCCGAGCAGGGTCTGGAAGCCGGAGGCCGGTTCCCCCTTCATCAAGTCGTCCATAAAAGCGCTCTCCAACCCGTCTTCTTGGTTCTGGAGCGCCAGTGTCGCACAAATGGTCGCGTCAGTGCCGCCGCGCCGCCTTCAAAAAGCGCTCACGGTCGCTGGAGCCGACGCGCATGTCGAACACATCGCCCTCCCGCTCCATGGTCAGCGGCACGTCGACCCCCGCCGGGCCGAGGTTCCACAGGGCCCGGTAGAAGTCCGCCAGCGAGCCCACCGGCTGCCCGGCGACGGCGCGCACCACGTCGCCGGCCCGCAACTCCGCCCGCTGCGCCGGCCCGTCTCCGGCCAGCCCGACCAGCACCACCCGCTCGCGCTCGTCCTGGGTGGCGTAGAGGCCGAGCCAGGGGCGCGGCGGGCCGCTGACCTTCCCACGGGTCATCAGGTCGTCGAGAATCGGCTTCAGCAGATCGATGGGCACGTTCATGTTCAGCGGCAGGACGCGCTCCTCCGGCGCCCGGTACTGAAGCTGCAGGGAGCCGATGCCCAGCAGTTCGCCGCCCGCCCCCAGCATCGCCGTTCCACCCCAGTTCGGATGGGCCGGCAGGGTGAACAGCGCATCGTCGATCATGTATTCCCAGTAGCCGGCGAACTCCTGCCGGGCGACCACCCGCGCGGTCATGGACCGCGCCCGCCCGCCGGCTCCGGCCACCACCACCGGGTCGCCCAACTGCACATGGCGCGACGAGCCGAGCATCAGTGCCGGCACGCCCAGCGGCGACAGCGCCTGCACCAGCCCGAATCCGCTGGTGTGATCGTAGGCGACGACATGGGCCTGCACCGCCCGCCCGTCGTTTGTGGTCAGCCAGACCTCCTCGGCCTCCGCGATCAGGTAGCCGATGGTCAGGACCAGCCCGTCCTCGCGGATGACGGCGCCCTGCCCGGCGCGCTCCGTGCCCAGCACGCCGGCGGTATAGGCGTCGTCGGGAACGCTGGCGCGCAGCCCGACCACGGCGGACAGCGCCCGGTCCAGATCGTAGGCCAGATCATCGGGATCGGGCTGGAATTGCGGCGGAATCCGCCAGTCTTCGGACGGGTTCATCGGCGGCTCCTTTGCGCAGGGGGCGGTGTGATCCTCTCCCCTTTCGGCGTGATTCTCTATGGCGTTATTTGGGTTCCATGGCCTTATTTGGGAAGCCGAACGCGCCTGCTAAGCCCGGCGTTCCGCACCCCCTCCTCCGCGCGTGAAACCAGCGAGCCGCAGCGATGTTGTTCGGGATCGCTTACCAAGGCGACCAACCGAGGGAGGACATGATGGGCCTGTTCGATTTCTTCCGCCGCGATCATGGCGAAAAGGTCAGCGACACGGACACTCCGACCGCCGAGGAGCTGAAATCCCACCTGTCGCAGGTCGGCCTGCCGACGAACGGGCTGGACATCCAGGTCGCCGACGACACGGTGACCGTCCGCGGCAGCGCCGCCTCCCAGGAGGAAAAGGAGAAGATCGCGGTGGCGCTCGGCAACGTGAAGGGCGTGTCGCGGGTGGACGACCAGACCGCCGTCATCGCCAAGGACCAGGGTGCGGGCGGCCCGGACCAGCCAACCATGCCGCCGACGGAGCAGCCGGCCAGCCAGACGCGATTCCACACGGTGGAGAAGGGCGACACCCTGTCCGCCATCGCCAAGAAGGTCTACGGCGACCCCAACCGCTACAACGCCATCTTCGAGGCGAACAAGCCGATGCTGAAGGACCCGAACAAGATCTACCCCGGCCAGGTTCTGCGCATCCCGCCGCAGTGAGACGGCACCGTCCCGCGGCGGCGAGGCTCCGCCGCGGGATCGGTCCGCAAAGGTGCAGATCGCGCCGGATACTCCCGTCATTCCGACCGATCTCGAATTGCTCCGCCCAAGTCGCTTCGGCAGGCTCTCCCCACAAACCGGCAGGGAGGCGCAGGCCATGAAGATCATTGGATATCCGGACGAACTCATTCCGCGTGTCGCGGCGGCCAGCCTTGGCACCTGCCAGGACCGACCGGCCTGTGCGCAGTTTCTGGAGGGACTCGCCGCCGCTGAAAAGGCGTTCGAGGCGATCACCTGGAACCGGGTGATGCTGCATGCCCTCGCCAAGCCGGAGCCGCTGGACGACGACGTCATCAGCACCTACGAAGCCGAGGTGGCCAAGGTCGTCACCCCCATGCTCCGGAAGCTCAAGGCCGTCGGCACTCTGGCCGCGGAAGCCGCAAAGGATCTGGGCGTTCTGACGAAGGCTCACCCGAAGGCCGCGGTGGCGAAGAAGGCCCTGGCCTTCGCCAAATCGGTGCCGAGCGTCACGACCAAGCTCATCAAGGCTTTCGAGGAGGCCATCGCCAAGGACCGCAAGGACATCAGCGCCCGACTGGCGAAGGACGAGGCCGCCTATGAGAAGCAACGCAAGGCGGACCAGAAGGTTCAGGCGCAGACCAAGGGCGGCGAGTTCGTGAATCCCTTCGCCGGAAAGGGGATCGAGGAGATTTTGAAAAGCAACAAGCTGACGCTGCTGTTGCACGCCTTCGCCGTGCAGGGGCGGACCGGCGAGAACATCGAATTCCTGTCGATCACCCGCAAGGGCGTCGATCAGAAAAGCGCGCCAAAACTCTACAAGGTGTTCATCAATCAGAACAGCGCCAAAGGTCTGAACATTGACGACCAACTCAGGACTGATTTCTTCAACGGAATCGACAGCGGCGCTTACACGGACGCTCTGAAGAGCATCCGGACGCATGTGCTGAAAGTCGTGAACGAAGACACGCTGCCGCGCGCCAGGAAGCTCGAGGAACCCGCTCTGCGCAAGCTCGGCTACCGGTGACCGTCAGGCCGCGTCCTTCAGGCGCCGCCGGGCCTCCAGCGGGTCAGGCGCGCCGCCAGCCGGTCGAAGCCGGCGTCCATCACCACCGCGAGGGCGGCGACGATCAGCGCGCCCTGGATGACGTAGGCGGGGTTGGAGCCGTTCAGCCCGACGATGATCGGCAGGCCGAGGGTCTTCGCCCCGACCGTGGAGGCGATGGCCGCCGTGCCCAGATTGACGACCGCCGCCGTCCGCACCCCAGCCAGGATCACCGGGGCGGCGAGCGGCAGTTCCACCCGCCACAGCAGCGCGCCCGGCCCCATGCCCATGCCGCGGGCCGCCTCGCGCACCGGCTCCGGCACCGACTCCAGACCGGCGACGGTGTTCTCCACGATGGGCAGCAGCCCGTAGAGCGTCAGCGCGATCAGCGCCGGGGCCGGGCCGAAGCCGAGGATGGGGACCGAGACGGCCAGCACCGCCACTGGCGGGAAGGTCTGGCCCATCGCCGCCACCGCGTCGAGGACGCCGCGGAACTCCCGGCCGAAGGGCCGGGTCACCGCGATGCCCGCCGCCCCGCCCAGCAGCACCGCGATCAGGCTCGCTCCGCCGGCCAGGGCGAGATGGTCCAGCGTCAGGGCCAGGAAGCCGTCCGCCTCGTACAAGGGCCGGTCGAGCGCCGGGAAGGCCGCGGCGAACAGCGGCTTCAGCGCCGGCATCCCCAAAACCAGCGCCGCCAGGACGACCGAGCCCAGAGCCAGCCGGTCCGTCAGCAAAACGGAGAGACCGCCCCTCATGCGCGGTCCGGCCCGCGCAGCAGGTCGGCGAGGTGGAGCGCGCCCGCCGGGCGTCCCCGCCCGTCCACCACGGGAAGCCGGTCGGTCCCGCGCGCCACCATCTCGGCCAGCGCCTGACGCAGCGGCGCCCCCGCCGCCAGGGGATCGCCCGGCGCCGTTTCACCGGGGCGCATCCGCTCCGCCACCGTCTCCACGGCCAGCCGTTTCAGCCCCCAATCCTCGCGCCCCACCAGATCGCGCACGCGGTCGTCGGCGGGATCGGTCAGGATGTCGAGCGGCGTGCCGGTCTGCACCAGCCGCCCGCGGTCCAGCACGGCGATCCGGCTGGCCAGCGCCAGCGCCTCGTCCATGTCATGGGTGACGAAGACGACGGTGGTCCCCGTCGCCTTGTGGATCGCCGCCATCTCCGCCTGCAAGGCGCCGCGGGTGATCGGGTCGAGCGCGCTGAACGGCTCGTCCATCAGCAGGATGTGCGGCTCCGCCGCCAGCGCGCGGGCGACGCCGACGCGCTGCTGCTGCCCGCCGGACAGTTCGTGCGGGTAGGCGCCGCGGTAGCGCTCCGGGTCGAGGTTCAGCAGGGCGAGCAGCTCCGTCACCCGGTCGCGCACCCGCGCCCTGGGCCAGCCGAGCAGTTCCGGCACGGCGGCGATGTTGCGCTCCACCGTCCAGTGCGGAAACAGCCCGATGTTCTGGATCACGTAGCCCATGCGACGGCGCAGCGTCTCCGGCTTCAGGCGGGCGATGTCTTCCCCCTCCACCCGGATGGTCCCGGCGTCCGGCGCGATCAGCCGGTTCATCATCCGCAAAACCGTGGACTTGCCGGAGCCGGACGGCCCGATGAGCACGCGGAACTCCCCGGCCGCCACGGTCAGCGACAGGTTGTCCACGGCGGTCCAGGCGCCGAACCGCTTGGTCACTCCCTCGAAGACGATCACGCCGCCGTCCTCCCGAGTCGCGACAGCGCCAGCGCTGAGGCCAGCTTCAGCGCCGCGTCGGCGGCGACGGCCAGCAGGATCACCGGGACCGCTCCCAGCAGCACAAGGTCCAGCGCGTTGGCGAACAGCCCCTGGAACATGATCGCTCCCAATCCCCCGGCGCCGATCAGCGCGGCCACCGCGGCCAGCCCGACCGCCTGGACCAGCGTGATCCGCAAGCCGGACAGGAACACCGGGAGGGCCAGCGGCGCCTCGACCCGCCAGAAGACCTGGCGTGGGGTCATGCCGATGCCGCGCGCCGCCTCCCGCACCGGCTCCGGCACGCCGGCCAGCCCGGCGGCGGTGTTGCGCGCGATGGGCAGCAGCGAATAGAGCGTCAGCGCGATCACCGCCGGCACCGGCCCCACCCCGCCGATCCCCAGCCCCGGAAATGCGGCGGCCAGCGCCGACAGCGGGGCCAGCAGCAGCCCGAACAGAGCAATGGACGGAATCGTCTGCACCACGTTCAGCACCGGAAAGACCAGCCGCCCCACGGCGGGGGAGCGCTGCGCGGCGATGCCCAGCGGCACGCCGATCAGCAGGGTCGGCGCCAGGGCCGCCGCGACCAGCGCGGCGTGGCGCAGCACGGCCCCGGCGAAGACGTCCCGCTGATTGGCGTATTCCTTCATGATCGACAGTTGGTCGAGATGCCCGGCGGCGAATTGCCCGCCGATCAGCGCCGCGACCAGAGCGCCCACGGCGACCCGCCCGGCGGGACCTAGCCCCAGCCGCCGCACCCCGTCGAGGACAGCGAGCAGAGCGGCGGCCTCCATCATCCAGAATCCCGCCCCGAAGGAGGTCCGCGCCGCCGGGCTGGCGGTCGCGGCGAGCAGCGCGGCGTGCTGCCCGGCCAGCCAGACCAGCCCCGCCGCCGCCAGCACCCCCGCCCCGACATACAGGACATTCACCGCCCGGCTCGCCCGTAGGAACGGCCCGGCCAGCAGCAGGGCGAACGGCAGAAGCGCCGCCGCGTTTCCTCCGGCACCGGCCACCCCGCTCAACGCGATGGCCTTTCCCGACAGCAGCCGGTTCGGCGCGAAAGCAAGAAATGGCAGGGCCAGCGCCGCCGCCACGGTCACGACGGCGAGCAGCAGGGCAACGCGGTTGTGGATCAGACGGACGCGGGTCATTCCGTCGGTTCAGGCCGTCAGTTCAGGAAGCCCTTCGACTTCAGATATGTCGTGGCGACCGCCCGCGGGTCCTGTCCCTCCACGGAAATCTTGGCGTTCAACCCGCGCAGGGTCTCGGTGTCCAGGGATTTGAAAACCGGGTCCAGCAGGTCGCGGATCTTCGGATGGGCGTCCAGCACGCCGTCGCGGATGGTCGGGGCCGGAGCGTAGACCATCTGCGCGCTCTTGGTGTCCTTCATGACCACGAGGTCCAGAGCGGCGATGGCGCCGTCCGTGCCGTAGACCATGGCGGTGTTCACGCCGGACGTGCCTTCCGCCGCCGCGCGGATGGTCGCCGCCGTGTCGCCGCCGGCCAGGACCAGGATCTGGTCGGGCTTCAGCGTGAAGCCGTAGGATTTCTGGAAGGAGGGCAGCGCTGCCGGGCTCTCCACGAACTCCGCCGAGGCGGCGAGCTTCGCCGCGCCGCCAGCACCGACCCAGCGGGAGAAATCCTCCATGGTGGCGAGGTTGTTGGGTGCCGCCACGTCGCGGCGCAGCGCGATGGCCCAGGTGTTGTTCGCCGGCGCCGGAGTCAGCCAGACGATGTTGTTCTTGTCGCGGTCGAGCTGCTTCACCGTCTCGTAGCCGGCGGCGGCGTTCTTCCAGGCCGGATCGCTGTCGATGTTGAAGAAGAAGGCGCCGTTTCCGGTGTATTCCGGATAGATGTCGATTTCGCCGGCCAGCAGGGCGCCGCGCACGATCCGGGTGGGGCCGAGTTGGATCTTATTCTCCACCGGAATGCCGTTGGCCTCCAGCACCTGCAGGATCATGGTGCCGAGCAGGCCGCTTTCGGCGTCCAGCTTCGATCCGACACGGACCTTGTCCGCCGCAGCGGCGCTCCCCGCCGTCAGCAGCGCACCCAGCGCCAGGGCGGCCACCGCCCGAAACACACGCCGCATCGCCCGCATCCTCCCAACCATCGTCCATTGTGTCCGTCCGCCAGCATGGGGAAGCCGGGCCGCCGCGACAACCCACCCTTTCCGCCTGTGCGGCCCTCCATTTTGGAGAAGGGGGTCACGCCGTGACGTGGTCCTCCGCATCGCGGGCCGCCCGCGCCCCGGCGCCGTCCACCCAGCCGCCCAGCTCGCGCTCCACGAGGTCGGCCAGGAAGATGACATGGTCCGGGTGGTCGTTCAGGCAGGGGATGTAGGTGAAGCGCTCGCCGCCCGCCGCCATGAAGGCGTCCTTCACCTGGAATTGGATCTCTTCCAGCGTCTCCACGCAGTCGGCGGAGAAGCCCGGCGCGATCACCGCGATCTTGGTCTTGCCGGCGCGGGCCAGCTCCTCGACTGTCTTGTCGGTGTAGGGCTTCAGCCATTCCGCCTTGCCGAAGCGCGACTGGAAACTGTATTGCACGCGCCCCGGCTCCCAGCCCAGCCGCTCGGCCAGCAGGCGCGCGGTCTTCACGCAGAAGCAGTGGTAGGGATCGCCGCGGTCCAGATAGGCCTTCGGCAGGCCGTGGAAGCTCGCCAGCAGCACGTCCGGCGTGTGGTCCAGAGCCGCGATGTGCCGCACCACCGAGCGGGCCAGCGCCTCGATGTAGCCCGGCTCGTCGTGGTAGGCGGGGACGGTGCGCACCGCCGGCTGCCAGCGCATCGTCATCAGCTGGCGGAAAGCTTGGTCGTTGGCCGTGGCCGTCGTGGTCGCCGAATATTGCGGGTAGAGCGGGAACAGCAGGATGCGGTCGCAGCCCTGGTCCTTCAGCCGCTGAATCGCCGGACCGACCGCCGGCTGGCCGTAACGCATGGCCCAGTCGACCACCACCGCTTCACCGTGCCGCGCCGCCAGCGCCGCCGCGACGCCCTCCGCCTGGGCGCGGGTGACGGTCTTCAGCGGGCTTTCGTTGCGCTCCTCGTTCCAGATGCTTTTGTAGGCATGCCCGCTCTTGCCCGGTCGCACGGTCAGGATGATGCCGTTCAGCACCGGCCACCACACCGCCTTCGGCACCTCGATCACGCGGGGGTCCGACAGGAATTCCTTCAGATAGCGGCGCATCGACCAGTAGTCGGTCGCCTCCGGCGTTCCGAGATTCATCAGAAGCACACCGACGCGGCGCGCGGGAACCGGCGGATGGTCGGCGGGCTTGGGAATGGGCTGCATGATGTCGGTCACCTCGATGTCGCGGCGGGCAGCATAATAGCGAGCCGAACCCATCGGAAGCAGCCCTTTGTCCCTATGCGGTCGATAGGGGCGGGCTATCCTCCGACCGTTCGGACAGCGTCTTACGTCCGGTCCGCGAAAACGGATTTCAGATCGACCGCGCCGTCCGACCGCGCATCGAGGTCGAGTTGCCGTTCCACCTCGTCGAGATGCTCCATCATCAGCCGCATCGCCGCGCCGGGCGGGCCGGACTCCAGCGCCTCGACGAACCGCCGGTGCTCGGTGGCGGAGCAGGAATGGGAGGACCGCCGCTCGAACGCCGCGATGGCGAGGCTGGAGCGGTCGATCAGGTCGGCCAGGATGCCGGCCAAAGTCGCGTTTCCGGCGAAGTCGGCCAACAGCAGGTGGAACTGACCCGACAGGCGGATCAGCGACATGCGGTCGCCGGCGCGATCGGCCTCCTCCTCCCGCGCCAGATGGGCGCGCAGCTTGGCCGACATCTCGTCCGGCAGGGGGCGCGGGTTGCGGTCCAGCGCCTCGACCACGGCGCGCTCGATCACCCGCCGCGCTTCGAACACCTCGCGCGCCTCCCGCGCGGTGGGCTTGGCGACGAAGGCGCCGCGGTTGGGAATCAGCGTCACCACGCGCCGCTGCGCCAGCAGCAGCAGCACCTTGCGCACCCGCTCCCGGCTGACGCCGAACACTTCGGCCAGACTCTCCTCGGCCAGCTTGGTGCCGGGGGCCAGACGGCGGTCGGCGATGGCCTCGCCGATGCTGCGGACGATGCGGGCCTCCGCCCCCTCCCCCCGCCCCCGGACGGCGCGGCGGGGTGCGCTCAGGACAGTCTTCATGATGGCACAAGCGCTGTTCAAACCTTCGCCACGAATTGTGCACAAAACGGACCAGCGGACAAACGCGGCGGTCACAGCCTGCCCATGCATCGGGCACAGCTCACCCATGCACAATTTCGCGCCACAGCGCTGAAATCCTGACCATTCGCTGATTTTTGCCGCTCGAGGAGCGCGGAATTCCGCCATTTCCATGCTGGCATGGAACTTGCGGACATATCCAACAGCCCCACACGGCCCCGCGGATTGTGCACAAAATCGGAGAAGGCCATGACCACCGGATCGACCACCGCCGGACCGACCGCTGCCGGATCGACCGTCGAACTGGTAAAGCTGCGCAAGTCCTACGGCTCGACCGTCGCCGTGGACGGGATCGACCTGCGCATCGCCGCCGGCGCCTACTGCTGCCTGCTCGGCCCCAGCGGCTGCGGCAAGACCTCCACGCTGCGCATGATCGCCGGGCACGAGGACATCTCCGACGGCGACCTGCTGATCGGCGACACGGTCGTGAACGGGGAACCGCCGGCCCGCCGCGGCACCGCCATGATGTTCCAGAGCTACGCCCTGTTTCCGCACCTCGACTGCACCGACAACGTCGCCTTCAGCCTGAAAATGAAGGGAGTGGGCAAGGAGGAGCGGCGCCGCCGCGCGCGGGAGATGCTGGACCTCGTCCACATGTCCCAGTACGCGGGCCGGCTGCCCGCCCAGTTGTCCGGCGGCCAGCAGCAGCGCGTGGCCCTGGCCCGCGCGTTGATCACCCGGCCGGGCGTGCTCCTGCTCGACGAGCCGCTGTCGGCGCTCGACCCCTTCCTGCGCATCCGCATGCGGGAGGAGCTGAAGCGCCTGCACACCGAGCTTGGCATCACCTTCGTCCATGTTACCCACAGCCAGACCGAGGCGATGGCGCTGGCCGACCTCGTGGTGGTGATGAATCAGGGCCGGATCGAGCAGGCCGGCCCGCCGCGCGAGGTCTTCAACCAGCCGCGCACCGCCTTCGTCGCCCGCTTCATCGGCGGCCACAACGTGGTTGAGGACGCCGCCGGCCGCCGGGCCGTGCGCGCCGACCGCATCCTGCTCGGCCAGCCCGAGGGAACCGACCACCAGTTGGAAGGCACCGTCCGCGCGCTGGAGTATCACGGCGCGTCGGTCCACCTGACGCTCGACGTGCCGGGTGCGGAGGACTTCGCCGTGGTGCTGGACGAATCCCGTTTCTACGACGCCCCGCTTGCCATCGGCGACCGCGTGACCGCGGGCTGGCAGGCGCGCGACGTGCATCCCCTGGTTGCCTGATTTCCCCGACCAATCCCCAAGAACCGATTCCCCAAGAACCGACCGACCATACTGGAGGCACAGAGCATGACCGAGACGCGCACCGGTTCGCCCCTTTCCGCCGGGACCACCACGGGCGTCAGCCGCCGCACGCTGCTGAAGGGCACCGCCGCCGCCGCGGGTGTCGCCATCGGGTCGGGGGCGATCACCGGCTTCCCCACCATCTGGGCGCAGAACATCAAGAACGTCACGCTGCGCCAGTTCGGCACCGGCGTGTCGAACCTGAACGCAGTCGCCGACAAGGTGAAGGAGGATCTGGGCTTCACGCTGCAGATGACCGCGCTCGACAGCGACGCGGTGGCCCAGCGCGCGGTGACCCAGCCGAAGTCCTACGACATCGCCGACATCGAGTACTGGATCTGCAAGAAGGTCTTCCCGGCCGGCGTGATGCAGCCGATGGACGTCTCCAAGATCAAGAACTTCGACAAGATCGTCCCGATCTTCGTCAACGGCAAGCTGACCCCGGAGAGCGCCGTCGCCCAGGGCACCGCCCCGCACACCGTCGGCTTCGTGGAGGGCAAGGACAGCATCAAGTTCGCCAAGTCGGCCACCCAGTGGATGACGCTGATCCCGACCATCTACAACGCCGACACGCTGGGCATCCGCCCCGATCTGGTCGGCCGCCCGATCAGCAGCTGGAAGGACCTCCTCGACCCGGCCTTCAAGGGGAAGGCGTCGATCCTGAACATCCCCTCCATCGGCATCATGGACGCCGCCATGGTCTGCGAGGCCATGGGCGAGGTGAAGTACGGCGACAAGGGCAACATGACCAAGGAGGAGATCGACAAGACCCTCAAGATCATGACCGACGCCAAGAAGGCCGGCCAGTTCCGCGCCTTCTGGAAGACCTTCGACGAGAGCGTCAACCTGATGTCGTCGGGCGAGGTCATCATCCAGTCGATGTGGTCGCCGGCCGTGGCCGCCGTGCGCGCCAAGGGCATCCCCTGCGTCTACCAGCCGCTGAAGGAAGGCTACCGCGCCTGGGGCGGCGGCCTCGGCATCGCCAAGCATCTGAGCGGGCTGGAGCTTGAGGCGGCCTATGAGTACATCAACTGGTACCTGTCGGGCTGGGTCGGCGCCTATCTGAACCGCCAGGGCTATTACTCCGCCGTGCTCGACACCGCGAAGGAGCACATGTCGCCGGACGAGTGGGCCTTCTGGATGGAGGGTCAGCCGGCCAAGACCGACATCCTCAGCCCCGAAGGCAAGGTGATGGAGAAGGCCGGCGCGGTGCGCGACGGCGGTTCGTTCCAGGACCGCATGGGCCGCGTCGCCTGCTGGAACGCGGTGATGGACGAGGACCGCTACATGGTCCGCAAGTGGAACGAGTTCATCGCGGCGTAACCTAGGCCCGCTTGCCCCCGCCCTCCCGCTTCGCAGGGGAGGGCCAATTCCCCTCCCCTGCGAAGCGGGGGAGGGTCAGGGTGGGGGCAAGACTCTCCCACCCCAGCACTTCCCCACGGCACCGGAGCCTTCCGCCATGACCGTCTCCGCCGCCCCATCCGAAGCGTCCAGCGCGTCCGCGGCACCGCGGAGCGGCGGAGTGCGCCGTTCCGTGCTGCGCCGGGTCGCCCCCTACCTCCAGGCCGGGCCGCTGGCGCTGACGCTGCTGGTCTTCCTGCTGATCCCCATCCTGACCATCGTCGCGGTCAGCTTCTGGGACTATGACAGCATCCGCATCTACCCGGACTTCGTGCTGACCAACTACGAGGAGCTGCTGACCTCCCCGGTCACCTGGAAGACCTACCTGAACACGGTGAAATTCGCGGCGCTGACCTGGGTCATCACGCTGCTGATCGGCTTCACGGTCGCCTATTTCCTGGCCTTCCACGTCCAGTCCACGACCTGGCAGATGGTGCTGTTCCTGGTCTGCACGATCCCGTTCTGGACCTCCAACATCATCCGCATGATCTCGTGGATTCCCTTCCTCGGGCGCAACGGGCTGCTGAATTCCGGGCTGATCTCCGCCGGGCTGATCGACCAGCCGCTGGAGTTCCTGCTGTTCTCCGACTTCGCGGTGGTGCTGGCCTTCGTGCACCTCTACGCGCTGTTCATGGTGGTGCCGATCTTCAATTCGATGATGCGCATCGACCGCGCCCTGGTCGAGGCGGCGCGCGACGGCGGCGCCAGCGCGGCGCAGGTGGTGTGGAACGTCATCCTGCCGCTGGCCAAGCCGGGCATCGCCATCGGCTCCATCTTCGTGGTCACGCTGGTGATGGGCGACTTCATCACCGTCCGGCTGATGAGCGGCGGGCAGAGCGCCTCGATCGGGCTGATGATCGCCAACGAGATCTCGCTGCTCCAGTACCCCGCCGCCGCCGCGAACGCGGTCGTGCTGCTGGCCGTCGTCCTCATCATGGTCGTGGCGATGCTGCGCATCGTCGACATCCGCAAGGAGCTGTAAGCGATGACCGGCACCGGCAACCGGCGCGGCCTGTCCTTCTACCTGCTCGCCGCCTTCTTCGGGCTGTTCGTCCTGTTCCTCTACGGGCCGATCGCCACCATCACGATCCTGTCCTTCCAGGGGCCGGAGGGCGGGTTGACCTTCCCGATGAACGGCGTCTCCCTCCACTGGTTCAGGAACCTGTTCGAGCAGCAGGCGGTCGGCGATTTCGGCGGCTCCTTCCGCCGCTCCATCGCGCTCGGGCTGACGGTGATGGTGCTGACGGTGCTGTTCTCGCTGCTCGCCGGCTTCGCCTTCCGCCGCCGCTTCCTGGGCAGCGGGGCGCTGTTCTATCTGGCGGTGGCGAGCCTGATCGTGCCGTCGATCCTGGTCAGCCTGGGCATTGGCCTGCTCTTCAACATCCTGGGGATCGAGCCGACCTGGTACGGCTCGGCGCTCGGCGCGCATCTGACCTGGACGCTGCCCTTCGGCCTGCTGATCGTCTTCGCCATCTTCAACCGCTTCAACCCGGCCTACGAGGAGGCGGCGCGCGACCTCGGCGCCACGCCCTGGCAGACGGTGCGCCATGTGGTGCTGCCCATCCTGCTGCCCAGCCTGATCGGCGTCGGGCTGTTCGGCTTCACCCTGTCCTACGACGAGTTCGCGCGCACGCTGATGACCGCGGGGTCCTTCAACACCCTGCCGCTGGAGATCTACGGCATGACCACCAACGTCACGACGCCGGTGCTCTACGCGCTGGGCACGCTGACGACGCTGTTCTCCTTCACGGTGATCGGCCTGTTCCTGGCCGGGGTGATGATCCTGCGCCGCCGCCGGCTGCGGCGGACCGGCGGCGCCGCTTGAGACGCAGAAAGCCAACCATGCGCATCCTGGTCGTCAACCCGAACACCACCGCCTCGATGACCGAGAAGGCCGGGGATGCCGCCCGCGCCGTCGCGGCGCCGGGGACGGAGATCGTCGCCGCCAACCCGGCCATGGGCCCCGCCAGCATCGAGGGCTATTACGACGAGGCACTGGCCGTCCCCGGCCTGCTGGAGGTGATCGCCGCCCACGAACGCGCCGCGCCGGGCATCGACGGCGTCGTGATCGCCTGCTTCGACGATGTCGGGCTGGACGCCGCGCGCTGCCTCTCCGCCGTTCCGGTGGTCGGCATCTGCGAGGCGGCGATGAAGACCGCCACCCTGCTCGGCGGGAGGTTCAGCGTGGTCACCACCATGCCGCGCTCCGTCCCGGCGCTGGAGCATCTGGCGGGACGCTACGGCGTGGCTGGGCGCTGCCGGGTGCGCGCCGCCGGCGTGCCGGTGCTGGCGCTGGAGGACCCGGCGTCGGGCGCCGTGGAGCGGGTGCGCGAGACCATCCGCCAAGCCATCGCGGAGGACGGGGCGGAAAGCGTCGTTCTGGGCTGCGCCGGCATGGCCGATCTGGCCCGCGCCCTGACCGCGGAGATGGGCGTGCCGGTGGTGGACGGCGTCACCGCCGCGGTGAAGCTGGTGGAGGGGCTGGCCGTGCTGGGCTTGCGCACCGGCAAGACCGGCGGTTACGCTTTCCCCCTGCCCAAACCCTACGCCGGGGAGATGGCGCGCTTCGCCCCCGCCCCGCAGCCCTGAACCGGAGGGACGCCATGGAAGGCTACCGCGTGCGCGTGATGAGCCGGGCCGAGCTGGATCTCGCCGTCGACTGGGCGCGGGCGGAGGGCTGGAACCCCGGCCTGCACGATGCCGGGGCCTTCCACGCCGTGGACCCCGAAGGCTTCCTGATCGGGGAGCTGGACGGCGAACCGGCGGCCTGCCTTTCCGTCGTCCGCTATCCCGAGAACTTCGGCTTCCTCGGCTTCTACATCGTGCGGCCAGACCTGCGCGGGCGCGGCCTCGGCTGGGACCTTTGGCAGGCCGGGTTGAAGCATCTGGAGGGCTGCACCGTCGGGCTCGACGGGGTGGTGGCGCAGCAGGACAACTACCGCAAGTCCGGCTTCGCGCTGGCTTATCGCAACATCCGCTACGGCGGCGCGCCGCCCGCCGGAACCTCCTCCGTTGCGGCGCTGCTGGACGCGCGGACGGTGCCCTTCGACCGGCTGCTGACGTGGGACCGCGCGCTGTTCCCGGCGCCGCGCGCCGGCTTCCTGTCCAATTGGATCACGCTGCCCGGCGCCTCCGCGCTGGCCGCCGTGGTCGACGGGGCGTTGCGGGGCTTCGGGGTGATCCGCCCCTGCCACACCGGCAGCAAGATCGGCCCGCTCTACGCCGCCGACCGCGGCACGGCGCGCGATCTCGCGCTGGCGCTCGCCGCCACAGCGGGCGACGGACCGATTTTCCTCGACGTTCCGGAGGTCAACCGCGACGCCGTCCTGCTGGCGGAGGAGCTGGGTCTGACCCCGCAGTTCGAAACCGCCCGCATGTATCTCGGCCCCGCCCCGGCCATCGACACCGCGCGCCTGTTCGGCGTGACGACGTTTGAGCTGGGCTGAGCCGTAACAGTCCGTTACCAAACGGGGGGCCGCCGGACACACGCCGGCAACAGGGCGCGCGCAGCATCGGGGCATCGGGATCACGATCCCGGCCTGACGAGAAGAGGGACACCCCCATGTCGCGCATCCTGATCGCCTCCATGACCACCGCCTTGACCGCCGCCACCGTGCTGGTCGGCCTGGGCACCCAAGACGCCTCCGCCGCCGGCTGGGGACCGGACCATCGCGAGCCGCCGCGGTTGGAGCGTGACCATCGCGGACACGAATCGCATCGCCCGCCCCCGCCCGTCCATCGCGCGGCGCGGCACTGGAAGTCCGGCGACCCCCTGCCCGCCGCCTACGAGTCGCGGCGCTACGTCATCACCACGCCCGCCGCTTATCACCTCCATCGGCCGCCGCGCGGGCATCATTGGGTCCGCGCCGGGTCGGACGCCGTTCTGGTGGCGTCCCGCTCGGGAATCATGGTCCGGATCGTTCCCGGCCTCTTCCGCTGAGAACATCCCCTTCCTTCATGGACGTGACCCGGCCGGGCGGTCTACTCTCCCGCGAGTTGCACCGCCCGCTCCCGCGATGCCCGTTCCTCAAGATGGACGCTCCATGACGGACAGCCGTAACGCCCGGCCCTCGATCACCGATGCCCTGACCCTGCACAACGACGGCCGCGGCGACGAGGCGGAGCGGGCGTACCGCCAAATCCTGAAGAGCGAGCCGCGGAACCCCGACGCTTGGCATCTGCTGGGCGTGCTGCTGTCCGAACGGGGCGATCACGACTCCGGAATCGCCGCCATACGCACCGCCCTGTCCATCCGGGAGGCACTGGAGTACCAGCTGAATCTCGGCTCATCCCTGCTCGATGCGGGCCGCGTGGACGAGGCCCTGGACGCCCTGATGGCGGCGCTGCGCCTCGGCCCGGACCGGGCGGACATTCATTTCCGGCTGGGCAATCTGTTTCGTCTGCAGCGCCGCCCCAACGAAAGCGTCGCCGCCTACCGTCAGGCCATCGCGCTCCAGCCCGGCTTCGTGGAAGCGCTGAACAACCTCGGCTCCCTGTTCCTGGAGGTTGGGCAGACCGACGCCGCCATCGCCGCCTTCACCGACGCCATCCAGGCGGCGCCGGCCAACGCCGAATCCCACTGCAACCTCGGCTATGCCCTGGACCAGCAGGACCGGCTGGGCGAAGCGGCGGCGACCTACCGCGTCGCGCTGACTTTCCAGCCCGATTTCGCCCTGGCCTGGTCCAACCTCGGCAACACCCTGAAAGGGCAAGGGCATCTGGACCAGGCCATCGCCGCCTACCGTTCGGCGCTCACGCACCGTCCGGATTTCCCGATGGCGCACAGCAACGTCCTGATGGCGCAGCACTATGTGCCGGAGTGCGGAAACGCCGACTTCCTCGCCGCCGCCCGCGACTGGGCCGAACGAAGCGGCGGCGCACTCCCGGCGGCCGCTCCGGTGGTTCGCGACGACCGCTCCCGTCCGCTGCGCATCGGCTACGTTTCCAGCGACTTCAACAGCCATCCCGTCGGCTACTTCCTGGAAAGCGTCCTGAGGGCACACGACCGCTCCGCGGTCACCGCCTTCGGCTACGCCAACAACGGCCGCACCGACGACGTGACCGAGAGCCTCCGCGCAGCCGCCGACGGATGGCGCCCGATCGTCGGCATGGACGACACCGCGGTGGCCGACCTGATCCGGCGGGACGGCATCGACATCCTCGTCGACCTGTCCGGCCATACGGGGAACAACCGCCTGACCCTGTTCGCTCGGCGGCCCGCCCCCGTCCAGGCGAGCTGGCTCGGCTATTTCGGGACGACCGGCTTGCCGACGATGGACTGGATCATCGCCGACCGCCACGTCCTGCCGCCGGGGGAGGAGCGTTTCTTCACCGAGACGGTCTGGCGCCTCCCCGACAGCTATCTGTGCTTCACCCCGCCGGCGGAGGACGTGGCGGTCGGGCCGCTTCCGGCGCTCGACGGCGGATCGGTCACGCTCGGCGCCTTCCACAACCGGGCCAAGATCACCCGGCCGACCGTTGCGCTGTGGGCGCGGATCCTGACCGCCCTGCCGCAAGCCCGCCTGCTGCTGAAGTCGCGGGAGTTTGCCGACTACGGTGTGCGGCAGACCCTGCGCGACCAGTTCGCCGCGCACGGCGTCGCGCCGAACCGCCTGCGCATGGAAGGGAAAACGCCGCGGGCGGACTATTTCAACAGCCTCAACCGCATCGACATCGCGCTGTCCCCCATCCCCTTCGGCGGCGGCACCACGACGGTCGAGAGCCTGTGGATGGGCGTGCCGGTGGTGACCCTGCGCGGCGACCGCTGGGCGGGACGGATCGGGGTCAGCTTTCTGGAAACGCTCGGCCTCGCCGACCGGTTGGTGGCGGACAGCCCGGCGGACTACGTCGCCAAGACCGCCGCCCTCGTCGGCGACCTGGAGTCCCTGGCCGCCCTGCGCGCCGGCCTGCGGGAGCGCGTGCGCCAATCACCCCTATGCGACGCGCCGGCCTTCGCCCGGGCGCTGGAGGAGGCTTATCGGTCGATGTGGGAGGTGCGGACGCTCGCACCGTAAGGATGCCGCGGGCGTGCCAAAGGAAGTCCTTCCGATACGCCCTGGCACAACGGCGCCGGACATGCGTTGAAAGGACCGACGACGCAGCGGAAGCGAGGCCGAGACGCCGATGATGAAAGATCCCAAACAGATCGCCCGGGTTGCCCTGCAATCGGCCCGCGTCAATGTCGAGGTCTACGAGGCCTGCGGCCTGATCGACACGCCGTCGGCCCGCGGCCTGCGCTACAAGATCGCCGTGCAGGCCAGCGACGTGAACGGCGACGAGTGCCGTTTCCCGTCCTGCGCCTGCCCCTGGCCGGACTGCTCGCGCCAAGCGGAGGCCGGAGCGGCGGGCGATCAGCCGAGCGGGCCGACCGTCTCCACGTAACGTTCCATGGCGGCCACGCCCTCTTCGGTCAGTTCGATGAAGACGCGGCGCCCGTCCTTGTCGTCGGCGATGCGCCGAACCAGCCCGCGGTCGTGCAGGTCGGTGATGCGGCGCAACGCCGTGGTCTGCGCCACGCCCGACGCGATGCACAGCGAGGACACCGAAATCCGCCGCCCCTGGAGATGATTGATCATCAGGTCCAGCAGCATGTCCCAGCAGGGGTCCTCGAACAGCCCCTTGGGAAAGAACTTCTCGCGGGCGGCGCGCTTGCGGCGGATCGCCGTCAGGATGCCCAGGCTGTCCGGTGCAGAGACCTCGGTCGCGGCGTCGCACGTCGACAGGGGGGCCATGGACGTCGCCACGGCGGATGCCACGGCTGCAGGCGCCGTGCGATGGGCCGCAACGAAGGGCATCACGCGGGCCGCCGCGGCCTCGCCGCGCAAGGCGCGCACCGTCTCGACCAGCGCCAGCCCGTGACGGTAGGCCTGTTCCAGCGCATCGTCACGGCTGCCCATCGACTCCGGAGGAAGTTCCGGGACGGACGATGCGTGCCCCTCGCCGCCGTTGAGGACGCGGGCCAGAGCGCGCTCGATCTGCGCCTCGTCCTCCGGGTCGGTGACCACGTCGGCGGCCTCCAGCCGCAGGGCGCGCACCACGTCGTCCGCCTCCGGGTTGCGGGCGAAAAGGATGCAGGCGAGGCCGCGATGGGTGCGGTGCAGCCGCTCCATCAGCGCCAGACCGTCGAACCAGGGCGATCCGCCATCCACGAACACGACGCCGACGCTGCGGTCCACGTCCAGCAAGCCCAGCGCCGAGATCACGTCACGCGTGTCCTGCACCCGATGACCGAGCCGCAGGGCGCAGTCGCGGATGCCGGCGATGGCCGCGCTGTCGTTGCCGATGATCAGAATGGAAGGCGCCGCCGCTGAGTAACTCGGTGCCGAGTAACCCGCCGCCGTTTGACCAGCCAGCGCGATACGCTCCGCCGAACGCGAAACCAGGGACCGTTGCATGCCGCTCTCACCCGCATCAGATCGCGCGCCGGTTGGCCGGCGGCGGTGTCAGGCCCGGCGTGGCGACCCGATGCGGCGGAACGCTCCACCACTTCCAGGTACCCGCTTGGAACCGTCAATCATTCGTTGGGTGATGTATAGCATTACCCCGTTCGAACGCGTATCAACGGCCGTTGATACTTTTTGAACGGAGTAACGTGCGTTTTATTATTGCATATTAATCATTATCGTCAAGATTCGTCAGATTCCAATGCATAACCGACCCCGCGGACGGTAACGATCGGCGAGGATGCGCCGTCATCCAGCCGCATCTTGCGACGCAGCCGGGTGATCAAGGTGTCCACCGTGTGCTCGCTGATGGAGCGCGGGTCGCGGTTGCTGATCACGTCAAGCAGGTATTCGCGGCTGACCGGGTTGGGCCGCATGGCCGCCAGCGCCGCCAGGATGTTGAACTCCCCCGTGGTCAGGGCGAGGTAGGAACCGTCGGGACGGAACAGCGCGCGGCGCACCAGATCGAGACGCCATCCCTGGAAGGTCAGCGGCGCGTCGGGCGCCGGACTTGCCGTCCCCTCGGCGGGCGCGGGCGGAGCGGCGGCTGCTCCGGAGCGGCGCAACAGGTTGCGGATGCGGATCAGCAGTTCGAGCAGGTCGACCGGCTTGGTCACATAGTCGCCGCCGTGGGACAGGCCGGCGATGCGGTCGGTCGGGCTGTCGCGGCCGGTCACGAAGATCAACGGAACGGTCTCCCCCAGCCGCAGCCGCTCGGCCAAATCCAGCCCGTCGCAATCCGGCAGGTTGATGTCCAACAGCACAAGGTCCGGCCGGTCCTGCGCAATGCGCGCGGTCAACTCCGCCCCGTTCGCGGCCCGCAGCACCCGCACCCCCTGATGCTCCAGGTAGGTGGCGATCAAATCCTGCGTTTCCGGGGAGTCCTCGACCACCAGCACGGTCCGGCCGACCAGTTCCGATCCGACGCTCATGATGCCCTGCCCGCCGCTGCCGCTCCCGTCGCAACAACCCCTGTCGCCGTCATGTCAGCCCCGCCTCCCCCTTCTCGATGGCGCGCAGGGCGGCGTGAAGCCGGTCCCGCAGCGCCGCCGCATCCCCTTGCATGGAAGCGGCCCCGCCGCTCCCGCATTCGACGGCCTGCGCTGTCCGCTCCAGCGCCCGCGCCGCGGCGCTCACCTCCGGAAAGCCATAGGTGCCGCCGCTGCCCTTCATGCGGTGGGCCGCGTCGGCCACACGCCGGGGCGACGACTCCGCATCATCGAGAATCGCCAGCACCTCCCGGCAGGCTTGGGCGAAGCGGTCCATCAGCCGCGCGCTGTCGGCCCTGGGCAGCATCCGCGTGAGCGGCGCCCCCGGGAGTGGCGCCCCCGGGAGTGGCGTCTGTTGCACGGCGGAAAACGGAGCGGGCGCGCAGGAGCCGGACGGCGCGTGGCGGGCAAGCGCGTCCTGAAGCGCGTCCGGGTCCACCGGCTTCGCCACCACCTCGTCCACGCCGGCGTCCAGATAATCCGCCCGATCCTCCGGAGAGCTGTTGGCGGTCACCGCGATCACCGGCACCAGCGCCCGCTCGGCGTCCGGCAAGGCGCGGATGCGCCGCGTCACCTCCACCCCGTCGATCCCCGGCAGCCGCATGTCGAGCAGCACGACGTCCACGACGCGGGTGGCCAGCACCGCCAGGGCCTCCTCGCCGCTTTCCACATAGACGGCTCGGTGGCCGCCGGGCGCCAGATACTCGCGAAGGATGGCTTGATTCTCCGGCGCGTCCTCCACCACCAGGATGTCCAGGCTGCCCGGCACGGGCATGGGAGCGGCGCGGTCCGGCGACGGGTCGGCGACCGGCAACGGGCGGGTCGGCAGCGACACCGTGAAGAGGGAACCGCCGCCCGGCCGGCCCTCCAGGCAGACGGTGCCCCCCATCAGACGGACAAGCCCGTTCACGATGGCCAGCCCAAGCCCGGCGCCGTCGCGGCGGTTGCCTTCCAGCCGGTTCCCCTCCAACCGGTGGAAGGGCTCGAAGATGATGGCCTGCGCCGCCCTCGGCACGCCGGGGCCACTGTCCGCCACGGTCAGGCACAGAACAACCGTCCCGCTCGCCGCACCGGCCGGCGCCGGCTTCGCGGTCAGCGACACCTCGACCCCACCGCGTTCGGTGAACTTCACGGCGTTGCTCAGCAGGTTCAGAACGATCTGGCGCAGGCGCAATGGATCGATCCAAAAGCGTGCCGCCCCCAGCCCGCTGACCGTCAGGGACAGGGCGAGGCCCTTCTCCTCGGCGCCCGCGCGCATCAGCGCCACGGCGTCCTCGACCAGCGCCACCACGTCGGTGGGCTGGGGATGAAGCTCCATCCGGCCCGCCTCCAACCGCGACAGGTCGAGGATGGTGTCGAGCATGGAGACGAGATGCCGCCCCGCCCCGTCGGCGACGCGCAACCGCTCGTCCAGCTGGGCGGTCGGCCCCTCGCGGCGGATCACCCGCACCATGCCCAGAATGGCGTTCAGCGGGGTCCTGACCTCGTGGCTGAGGTTGGCGAGGAAGCGCTCCAGCGTCGCGGACTTGTCCGACAGGGCGCGGGTGCGCTCGGCGATCTGTCGCTCCAGCCCCTCGTTGAGGGTGGCCAGTTCCTGCGACAGCCGGCGTTCGTTGAGGAAGGCCGTCTCCACCCGCCGCCCCAGCACCAGCGCGTGGCTGAACAGGAACAGCAGCGCCCCGTAGGGCACGAGGTCGATGCTCTCGAAGAAATGCGCGTACATCAGCGCGTCGTGCACCACCGACCCCAGAAAGGCCAGCGCCCCCGCCCCCAGCAGAAGCGCCCCGGAATGGCGGCGCAGGGCGGCCACGGCGAGGCGCCACGCGAAATACAGGGCCGACAGCACCAGCAGCAGGCTCGCCACGTCGCGAAATTGGGTGAACTGCGCCGGTTCGGTCACCAGCACCAGGAACATGCCCGGCACCGCGACCGCCATCATGGCGCGCCCCACCCCGCGGTGCAGGCATCCGGGAAACAGTTCGCGCAGCAGGTGGAAGTAGATCGGGTAGAACATGTAGATCGGCAGATATTCCAGCCGGTAGGCCCACACCTCCGACACGCCGGGAAAGAAGACGCGCAGCAGCTCGCTGGTGCAGATCAGCCGCATGGCGCAGGCGGCCAGAAGCATCACCAGGAACAGCGGGGCCGCCGACAAGCGTCGGCGCAGGAAGGCGCCGATGAACAGCGCCATCAGGGACAACGACATCAACGCCCCGGCGTTGGTCATCAACTGCCGCTGCCACAGCCGCGACAGCCCGCCGTTGGCGTCGAGATAGATCGTGCGCCCGATCCCGCCTTCGAAATGGAAGTGGTTGGAGACCTCCACCGCCAGCTCGATCACCCGCTGACCGCCATGCAGCGTGACGAAGCGGGAGACGGAGGATGGCTGCTCCTGCGCGGCGGCCACGGCCGGAACCCCAGCGGCGGCGACCGAGCGGCCGTCCACCCAGACCCGCATGGCGGAGTTGATCGGCGGCATCTTCAGCGTCAGCGGCGGCATGCCGGGCGGCAGGAGGATCTTCAGGCGGAAGGTGGCGGCCCCCATCCCGCCCATCTCCCGCCCGTCCGGGCGCTCGGTCCCGTTCCAGATCGCCGGCAGGGTGAACGGTGTCCAGAGCCGGCCGTCCAGCTCCGGCAGCGGATTCAGGCTTTCCTCACCGGCCAGACGGTCCCAGGACACCAGCCACTCGCCGTCCAGCGACACCGGCCCGTCAAGGTCGGCGTACCAGCCCCGCAGGTCGAGCACGCCGCGCTCCGCCTGCGGCAGGACGGTGGCCAGGGCCGGGGTGGCGAAAAGAAGGGCGAGGAGCAGAACCGCGCCCAGCCGTCGGGCGACACACGCAAGAATGGCGGTTACGGACGGCATGGCGGCAGACGGCAGAGGCACCGGGGCATGATTCCTTTGACAGGCGCATGGCACAGGCCGCAGTCCGACCCGCAGGTCGACAGGCGCCGAGCCAATCCAATCATGAGAGGTATCGCAAAACCGTTGCTGCGGAAATACCGATGCACCCAGCCATTTAAAGCAGAAACCCCGTGATACCGAAACCGGCTACGCGGCGAAGTATAATCAGCCATCGGCGCAACAACGACTCAGAAATTCGCAATAAGCTTCATCAAACGTAAATCCTATAGAAATTGTGGTTTTAACCTCTCAATCAGGGATATGGCCTGTATTTGGCGCAGACCATCGGAGATGACGGATTCAACAGGAATCGCTAATGGAAAAAGCGTCCGGAACCGCCAGAACACCGGCGAAATTCCGGACGCTCCTATCAATGGCACCCAATCGGCTCGATGGCACCCAATCGGCCGCGGTGCTGGACGTGGTCAGGCCATGGCCTTCATCTGCTTGTCCATGCGGGCGAGCACGGCCATCACCTCCTTGCAGCGGCTCTTCACATCCTCGTCGGTCTCCGGGATGCCGTCCTGGGAGGAGATGTTGCGCCATTCCTTCAAGAAGGACTTCAGTTCGGGCATCTTCGGCAGCTGGGTGCCGACGCCGCGGATGTCTTCCTTCCAAAGATCCTGGAAATCGTCCACCGTCTTCGCCGTCTTCAGCTTCTTCGCCAGGGACAGCATGTACTTTTCCAGGATCTCCCGACCCTTGGCGCGCACCTTGTCGGCCTTTTCGATGGCGTCCTTCATGCCCTCATAGTCGTCGACGATCTTGTCGCCGAGCGAGGACTGGTTGAAGGCGACGAAGAGCTGGTCGGCGGCCTTGGCCACCTTCTCCGCGTGGGCGGCGGAATCCTTCGGGATCAGCTTGTTCGACTTGAACTTCTTCGCCGTCGCCTCGGCCAGATCGCGGAGCTTCTGGAGCTGGGTGCGCAGCGGCTCGACCGAGCGCTTGTACTCCGCCCGCGCCTCGTCCAGCAGCGAGTCGAGATCGTCCAGCGTGGCGTTGCTGGGAGCGTTCAACGATACGCTCAGCTTCTTCCAGTCGATGGCGCCGTGCGCCTTGTCCACCGCCTTCATCGCGTCGCCGATGCCGGTCTTGCCGGCGATCTTGGCGATGGCGCCCTTCTTCTTGTCCCAGTCCTTCTGGGTCAGGATGTCCGGGATGTCGATGCGCTTCAGGGGACCACCCATGTCTCAGCTCCTCCGCTTAACCAATCATTCACCCTATCGGTCTGCATGGTAGGAGGCGGGCGCGCCCCTCGGAATCGGCGATTGCTCCTCTCCCACCACTACCGGAACCGATTGGGTCCAAAACGGCGGCTTCCCATTCCGCCCCTTCCATCAGCGCCCACCCACCAGCTGCACCACGCCCTTGCAGACGGTGGCGAACTCCTTGATGAGGTCGGTGATCTGGCGGGCGGTGTAGTCGGGCGGCACGCGCATCGGCGGTCCGTCACCGCCTTGCCCGGCCCAGGGGGCGAGCTTCCGGCGGTAGAAGTCCGGATCGGCGCGCAACCCGTCCAGCGCCTTCGCCGCGGCGAGTTGGGCGGCGAGATCGCGGGCCAGCGCCGGGAACAACTCGTTGTAGGTTTCCGGCGTCGGCTTGGCGCGCACCTTGGCGACCCCGGCGGCGGCGCGGGCCAGCGCGCCGTTGATGTTCGCCTCCCACCGCTTCTGCGCCCGCTCCGCCGAGGCGGCGTCCTTTTCGGCTTGCGCGGCCTGCGCCTTGAAGCGGTCGGCGTCCGCACCGATGGCCGCATCCAGATCGGCGACGTCCTTGGCGAGCGCCTTCATCGCCCGCTCGCAGGCCGCCGCCGCGGCCTTGTCGCCGCGGCTGGCCGCCTCCTCGTCCAGCGCCTTGTCCAGAGCGGCCAGATAGGCCTTGCGCGCCTTCAGGAAGTCCTTCGCCGCGGCGGCGAGATCCTTCGCGGCGGCGTCGCCGGTGGTGGCGGCGCGGTGGACGGCGTCGCCGGCCTTCAGCGCCTTGATCACCGCGGCGTCGCCGTTCAGCGCCGCGGCGATGGCCTTGGCCTCCTTCGGCCGGTGCTTCGCCGTTGCGGCCTCGAACCGCTTGCGGGCCGCGGCCCAGTGCTGCTCGTAGGGGACATGCGCCATTGCCGCCCGCCCGCTCCGACGCTACGCGACGACCGGCTGGAGGCGATCCTCCAGCGAGCGGATGGCGGCCCAGTCGCGCTCGAACACGGCGCGGTCCGGGTGCGCGAGATAGACCTTCGCCAGCACCTGCGTCAGGTCGAGCGTCGGCACCACCTCGTCCCCAACCCGCAGCACGAGGCCGTAGCCGCGCACGCTCGCCATCCCGTCCAGAATGGAGAGGTCCGGCAGCGCCTCCACCCGGCCCGACACCAGCACCGGCAGATAGAGGACCATCGCGTCGGCCTGGAACCGGTAATGGCCGTCGAGCAGTGGCCCGACCGCCGCCGCTCCGTCGAAGGCATCGACCAGCAGATCGACTTGGTCGTGCCCGGTGCCCGCCGCGATGGCGGTGGTGGAGCCGGCCGGCCCCATGGCGCGCGCCGCGATCTCCACCAGCGCCGGGCCGCGGGCGGTCATCCGCACTTCAGCATGGCCGGCACCGTCGGTGATCTCCAGCGCGTCGAGAACCCGGCGGATGTAGGCCATCAGCGCCTGCGCCACCGGCTCGTCCGGCGGCAGAAGCCGATAGTAGTCGTAGACGAAGGGCGACCCGTTCAGCGCCCGCTTGGCCGACAGCAGCACGTCGCAGACATAGTGGCGCCCGCCGCGGCTGACCGTGTTGACAACGTATTCGAGGCCGTCGAGGTAGGTCTGCACCAGAACCCGCTCGTTGGTCGAGCCGCAGAAGTCGCGGCTGCCCAGGATGGCGTCCACGGCGGCGCGCAGCTGGGCGGGGGTGTCGCAGAAATAGACATGGTCGGTGGAGGCGCTGGCCATCGGCTTCGCCACCACGGGCCAGCCCGCCTGCGCCGCCCACTCCACCGCCTCCGCGGCGCCGGTCGCCATGGTCTGGCGGGCGGTCAGCAGGCCGGCGGCGGCCAGCCGCTCGATCATCATGAACTTGTTGCGGCGCGCGGCGGTCAGCTTCGGGCTGTTGCCCGGCGTGCCCAGAACGGCGCCCAGCGCGTCGGTCAACTCCACCGCGGACTCGTTGCCCGGCAGGATGAAGGCCGGGGCCAGAGGGCGCAACCGCTCGGCCAGCCCGTCGAGATTGCCGTCGTGGAGGATGTGCGCCGCGAAGTCGTCGGGCTGACAGCTGCGCAGCAGCGACGGGGCAAGGTCCGGGCGGCTCTGCACCGCGATCACCTCGTAGCCGCGCGCGCGCAGGCGCGGCGCCAGAAGGATGCCGGTGGAATAGGGGTCGACGACAACCGCCGTTTTGCGGGGGGCGCTCATGGCGTGACCTCAAGCGCGGCGTCCTGCGGCACGGCCTGCACCGCCTCCACCGGGCGCGCGTAAGTGACCAGCGGCACGGGACCATCCAGCTCCACCGAACGCCCGACCCAGCCGGCCTCGATCACCGCCCTCTGCTCCTCCAGCTCCGGCACGGCAAAGACGCGCTCGCTGCCCGGCACCCAGGCGGGCGGGGCCGCTCCCAGGTCGCGGTGCAGCAGGTAGCGCAGCCGACCGCTGGCGTGCATGACCAGCACCCGGCGCACCAGGAAGCCGCCGGCCAGCAGGTTCGACAGGCTGCGCGGATTCGACAGGGCGACGCGCGAGAACAGATGCGGGCGCCCTGCCCCCAGCGCGTGGAGCGTGCGCAGCGTCACCAGAAGCCGTTGCAGCCCGTTGCCGCGAAAGTCCGGATGGACCATGCAGCTCGCCATGTGGGCGGTGGCGGTGACGGCGGGACGGGCTTGCGGCAGGTCATCCACGAAGGCCGGCATGCCGGGCTGCGGCAGGCCCAGGATGGCGCAGCCGATCAGCCGCCCCTCGGCCTCCAGCCCCAGCGTCACGCCGCGCTCGCCCAGATGCAGCCCGGCGAACTCCGGCGTTTCCGGAAAATAGGCGTCGATGTCCGGCAGCTGCCCGAAGATGTAGCCGCGGAACGCCTCCAGCGCCGGCAGGTCGGCGGGACCGAGAAAGCGGATGCGGTAGGGAACGCGGACCGGCTGGCCGCGCCGAACGCGCAGCATGCCCGTGTGGACCGTCTGTTCGGGGGATAAGAGGACCGTCATGTCAGGCGTCCTGGACGATTTCGGCGATGTTGAGCAGGCGCATCGGAGGGTAGAGGTCCAGTTGCTTGGCCGCCCCGATGCGCAGCAGCAGGGAAAAGCGGTTCAGCGTCTCCACCGGGATGCCGTCGGCGGGCTTGGCCCCGGTCAGGATCTCCACCGCCTTCAGACCGGCGAAGCGCCCGACGTTGACCGCCGGGCTGACCAGCCCCATCAGCAGGTTGGCCCGGCGGATCGGCAATTCGGTGGAGCAGAAGGTGGCCAGCCGATGGGCCAGCGCCTGCTCCGCCACCACCGCGTTGTTGTTGGAGGCGACCAGCGTGTCCGGTCCGATGTAGACCAGCTCCGCTCCGGCGCGGGCCGCGTCGGCGATCAGGTCGGGAATGGCGGCGGCGAGCGCCGCGCCGGCGGCGTCGCGCGGCAGCGGGGCGTCGTGAAGCTCAACCCCCTGGCGGGCGGCTTCCTCCTTCAGGTCGCGCACGGCGACGACCATGTTGTCCTCCGCCGGGTTGTAGACCGCGGCGATCTTCTTCCAGCGCCGGTAGGACAGCATCGTCTTCATCTGAACCGCGACCGGCGCAATGTGCCGCGTGCCGGTGACCGCGCGCCCCGGACGGTCGAGCGCGCGCACGACGCGCGACGCCACCGGGTCGGTGACCGAGGTGAAGACCACCGGCACGTCGGTCAGGAAACGCGACGGGTCCGGATCGTCGTAGCGCCCCACTGTCGCCAGCGTCAGCGGCGTGAAGACCGTCACCACCAGATCGGGCTTGGACGCCCGGATCTCCGGCAGCAGCGTCGGCATGGCGGAGGTCTGCGGCACCTCGCGAACCTCCACCGTGGCCGACAGGCCGCTCGACGCGATGAAGTCGCGCAGGCCCAGCACGTCCCCCACATCCTTGCGCGGGGTCAGCACGACGATGCGCGCCGGTCTGGCGGCGGTGAAGGTCCTGGCGGTCTGCGCAACGGCCGGGAAACCGCCAGCCGCCAGCGTTCCGGCAGTCAATGTTCCGGCGGTGAGGGCTCCCGTCAGGACGGTGCGGCGGGACAGGCTCATGCGGGGGTCCTCTGCGGGAAGTCGGCGGGCGGGCGCGGGCGGAACAGGGCGCTCAGCAGAAGCTGCACGGCGACGCAGGCCGCCAGCACCGCGCCGATGCCCTTCAGCGCCCCGGCGTAGCCGTAGTGGGCCAGGAACAGCCCGGCCAGGAAGGGGGCGATGACGGAGCCCAGCCGCTCGATCAGACGGAACATGCCGATCACCGTGGTCTCGCCCAGCGCCGCCCGCTCCTTGACGCAGACGTCGGCGAGCATGGCGAGCTGCGGCGCGCCGAGCATGGCGTGCGCCACCCCCAGCAGGGCGACCCCGGCCAGCGCCGTGCCGAGCGACCCCGGCATCGAGAGCACCCAGGCCGCCCCGGCGGCGACCAGCCCGCCCACCACCAGGAAGCCGATTCGCTGGCCCGAGCGGTCCGACAGCTTCGCGGCCATCGGAGACACCACGATCATCAGCAGCCAGTAGAGCAGCAGCACGCGCCCGATCCAGGACTGGCTGACCCCCTGGTCGTCCAGCGCCAGCGGCAGCAGGAAGAACAGCAGCGCCGTCAGCCCCAGCTTGGCCGGGACCGCGCTGAAGACGGCCAGCCCGACGAAGCGCGGGTTGCGCAGGCACAGCACGGCGTCGGTCAGACGCAGGCCGCGGCTGGATTTCGCCTGGGACGCGCGCACCCGCGGCAGCACCTGCCACGCCATGAAGGCGGCCAGCAGCGCCAGCCCGGCGGAGATCAGGAAGGTCGTGCGGAAGCCCACCTGCCCGGCGATCACGCCGCCGATGGCCGGGCCGCAGACACCGGCGCTGAGGATGCCGCCGGCGTACATGGCGATGGCCTGGGCGCGCTGCTTTGGATCGGTGGCGTCGATGACGAAGCCCTGCGCGGCGATGAAGACGCTGGCGTAGCCGATGGCGGTCAGGCAGCGCGCGACGATGAGCTGGATGAGGTCGGTGGCGAGGCCGGAGCCGACCAGACCGGCGAAGGACAGCAGCGCGCCGCCCAGGAAGACGGCCCGCCGCCCGCGCCGTTCCGACACGCTGCCGGCGATCGGCTGGCTGACCGCCCACAGCAGCATGAACAGGGCGATCGGGGCGCCGATGACCATCTCCATCGACAGGCCGGGCACCGGTTCGAACAGCTGCTTGATGTAGACGGACAGGAAGGTGCGGGTCAGCTCCTCCGCCAGGGAGAAGATGAAGATGGCGAAGCGCAGCTCCACCACCCGCTGCATCATGCCGATCTTGGTCATGGCCGGTTCGGACGCGGACATGTCGGCCTTGTGCTGCACGCTGTCCAGCGCCCAGTCGACGGCACGCGACAACTCGCCCACCTCGTCGCGGTTGCGCAGGGCGACGCGCACGCCGAGATGCCCGTCGGCGGCCTGCTTCATCACCGCCGTCACCCGCCGCAGCGGCGCCGCGACGGAGGTGCCGACGACCAGCAGCAGAATCTCGATGTTGAGCAGGATGGCGACGATCAGCACGGAGCCGAGGTCGAACACCACCTCGTTCATGGCGGAGCGGACATAGCCGGAATCGACGCCGACATGCAGCCGCGCCTCTTCGTTCCCTTCCAGCGGCAGGACGGTGTCGAGGAATTGCGGGGACCCGCCCTCCGGCGGGGTGTCCGCAACGGTCAGACGGTCGCCGGACCGCGCCTCCTCGGTGCCGGAAAAGGCATAAAGGCGACCGCCGATCTCCAGCGCCAGATACTTGACGTCCGGGTTGGCGGACAGCGCGTCGGACAGCAGCTCGTCCACCCCGACCAGCTTGTCCAGCTCGAAGCCGAGCGCCACCGCGCGGTCGATCTGTGCGACCACGTAGGACCCGACGACCTCGGCCTTGCGGGCCAGCTCCGGCTCGATCAGCGGGCGGAACAGCGTGTTGACGTGGTTGGTCTGGACGGCGAGGCTGACCAGCATCAGCACGGACACGACGCCCGTCAGCATCCAGTTCAGGCGGCGGATGAAGGACAGCTTCATGGCGTGACTCCCGCCGGGCGCGCGGTCTCAGCCGCCGGGTCGGCGGGCTGGGGATGGCCTTCCTCCGCGCCGTGCTGCTGCTGTTCCAGGATGCGATCCGCGAAGTCCTTCAGGCCGGGGGCGAAGGCCACCAACTGCGGGGTCAGGTTGGGCGGCTCGCCCATGCCCAGCATGTTGATGCTGGCGGTCATCTCGCGCAGCCGCCGCTGGATCGGGCGCAGCAGCAGCCAGACCGCGACCATGGTGATCAGCAACCCGGTCACCAGATTGATGCCGCCGGACAGCAGCAGATCCGGGATGGTGCCGCGGATGCCCGCCTGCACCTCGCCCAGCGAATAGGTCAGGGCGACACCGCCGGCCACGCCGCCGAAGGCGTTGCGGATGCCGAGCAGAAGCGCCTGGCTGTCGCCGTCGGCCACGGCCGCCACCCGGTCGGACTTGCCGTCGCGGGCGAAGGCCGCCTTCCAGCCGGCGGGGATCGCGCCCACCGGCCCGCCGCGGCCCGCCGCCGCCAGCACCTCACCCGTGTCGGTGAACAGGACCAAGCCGGTGATCCGGTCGTCCCGCGCCATCGCGCGCTGGATCAGCGCGTCGAGATTGCGCAGCGCCGTGATGGACACGCCGAGGCTGACGGCGCCCTCCACCTCGCCCGCCAGCCCGCGCAGGGCGACGGTGAAGCGGGACGCCACGGTGTCCTCCACCATGCGCTCCATCTTCAGGTAGGAGAGCGTCGCGGTGGAGAGCAGCGCGAAACAGAGCGCCACCTGCAGCAACAAAATGATCTTGGTCGTCAGGGTCAGGCGCATGGCGTCCGGTGCCGGCAAGGGGTGCGGCCACCTTACGCGCATCGCGCGCGCCGCCGTTTCCAAGACGGGTCCAGTCTGGAGAAGACCCCAGCGACATGGCTCCGCTCCGGCCCGACCCCGTCAGCCGCGCGCCTTCGTCCACCGCGTCACAACCGCTGGGCGCATTTCATTGGTTTTGATGCATCAAACGAAGAACAGGCAGTGCCGCGACCCGGCTACTCTATGCCGTTTTGCCTAACCCATCGAAATTTTGCGGAATTTTGAGACATTTTTTGATCGCTCTATTTTGGACCATGATTGCATCCATGATGGTTTGCTTTGCGTGTTAATCCTTAAGCACAGCATTCCATGCACCCAACGGGGGAAGGGCTTCGATGCGGATCGAGTTGGAGCGACCCTTGGCGTGGCCGGTGCGCCCGGTCCAAACCAGCGCCGGCCTTCATGTCTCGGCAACGTCCATCCTGATCGCCTGCGCGGACCGCGCGCTGGGCATCGGCATGCACGACGCCTTCGAACGCAACGGCCACCGCATCCATGTAACCCACGACCCCATCGCCGCGCTCGACACGCTGGAGGCTGACGGCAGCATCGGCATCGTGGCGGTGGAGCTGGCCCTGCCCCATTTCGACGGGCTGGCGCTGGTCGAGCGGATGCGCAAGAGCGTTCACCGGCATCTCCAGGTCATCGTCGTCGCGCCCAACGCCACGGCGGCGGACGTCGTCCGCGCCATGCATCTGCGCGCGGCGGATTTCGTCAGCGATCCGCAGGACGGCAGCCAGCTCCACGGCGCGCTCGCCCGCGCCCTGGCCGCCCATCAGGCGGCGGCCCCGCTGCCCACCCCGCCCGCGCCCGCCGGCAATGGCGAGTTGCAGGGCGCGCTGGAGGACGCTTACCGCCATGGCCTCGCCCTTATCGAGGCGGTGAAGGCGTTGCGCCAAGGCCAGACGGCGCACGCCGCTCCGGTCCCCGCACCCGCCGCCCCACCCCCCGTCCCCGCCGGAAACGGGGAGAACCGGCGCTTGACGGTGTTGAGAACCCTCCAGCAATCCCGCGTCGCCCGCGACAAATACTTCCCGAAGGGGCTGTTCGAAGACCCCTGCTGGGACATGCTGCTGGACCTGATGGCCAACCATCTGCGCGGGCGGCGGATTTCCGTGTCGTCGCTGTGCATGGCCTCCGGCGTGGCCCAGACCACGGCGCTGCGGCGGATCACCGAACTGCACGACCGCGGGCTGGTGCGCCGGATCGCCGACGAGAAGGACGGGCGCCGCGTTTTCATCGAACTGACCGAGCAGGGGATCGCCGCCCTGTCCGGCTATGTCGAGCACATCCAGGAGTTGACCTGACCGGACCGGCGCGAATTGGCCCGGTCCGGCGGGTTTCCCGCCCAGACTGCTTCAACCGGGACCCGTCCCGGATCGACAGCGCGCCACGAAAGCGGCCAACATCGCCGTAAGGAACGCCCTGCGCGCAGGACGGCGGAGACCCGATGGCCGACCAGAAACTGAAGGATGTGATCGTCGTCGCGACCCCCACGGAGGGGATCGGCCCGACATCCTCCCTGCCCACGCGCCCGGCAACCCCCAGCGAGGAACCGGACCGCCAGCGGCTGGCCGAGCGCCTGCGCGCCCAGGGCTGGAGCTACCGCCGCATCGCGGAGGAGCTTCAGGTCTCCTACATCCTGGTGTCGCGCTGGCTGGGGGGCGACGGCGCCACCCCCACGGGCCCACGCACGCCTTCCGCCGCGGCGCCTCCCTCCCCGCCGCCACCCCCGCCCAGCGGGCAACGGACGACCAAGGCGACCAAGGCTGCGAAGACGGCCGCCACCGCTGCGGCGGCCACCGCCGACGAGGATGTTCTGACGCTCCAGTTCCGGGCCTTCGAGCAGTATGTGCGCGAGGTCATCGACGCGATGGAGACGCGGCACGAGACGCTCCTCCAGCGTCAGGAGGAGTTGATCCAGGCGCTCGACACGGAGCGCGCCGCCGCCCGTGCGCGGGAAGAGGAACTGCTCGCCACCCTTGACCAGGAGCGCCAGCGCTGGACCGAGGCCGAGGATCGCTTTCGCGATGAGTTGGAGCGTTTCAAGACGGAGATGCGCCGCGGCCAGAGCGCGGCGAGCGCTGTCGCCGTTGCCGCGGCGGCTCTCGGCGCCGATGACGACGCGGACGAAGACGAGGAATCCTCGGATTTCTCCGCCTTCAGCTTCGACGACGATGAGGACGAGGCCAAGGACGAAGACGATGCGGGCGGCGGTGATGCCAATGCCTTCAGCTTCGACGAGGACGAGGACGAGGACGACAGCGACCCCTTCAGCTTCGATTCCGACGACACGGAGGAGACGGGCGACGGCGAAACGGCCGAAGCGACCGGCTCCGACGACGACAGCGACCCCTTCAGCTTCGGCGATGACGATGCGGAAGAGACGGCCAAGGATGCCTCCAAGGAGGAGGACGCGGAACCGGACGAGGACCCGTTCTCCTTCGATACGGACGACGATCCGGATGAGCCCAAGGCCGAAGCCGAGCCGACCGAGACCGCCAAGGCCGAGGCGGACGACGGCGGTGATCCCTTCAGCTTCGACGACGAGCCGGAGGCTGAACCCGAACCGGAGGCTCCGCCGAAGAAGAAGGGGCTTTTCACCTTCTGGCGCAAATGACGGCCGGGCCGGCGGCTTGACGATGCGGGTGGCGCACACGTTTGCGTGTTGATCACCTCCCGCGCCCGGTTGTATGAAGTGGTTCATGATTCAACCGCGCCGCCCCCTGTCCGCCGCCGAGCGGTTCGACTGGCTCCGCCTGATCCGATCGGAGAATGTCGGGCCGATCACCTTCCACCGCCTGCTGGAGCGGTTCGGCAGCGCCGGCGCCGCGCTGGAGGCGCTGCCCGACCTCGCCAGGCGCGGCGGGCGGACCAAACCGCTGCGCATCGCTCCGAAGGCGGACATCGAACGCGAGTTGAGCGCCAACGACCGCATCGGCGCCCGCCTGCTCTGCTCCTGCGAACCCGACTATCCGGAACCGCTGGCCGCGCTGGACGACGCTCCCCCGGTGGTGTCGGTTCTGGGCCACCCGCATCTGCTGACGCGGCGCGCGGTGGCTCTGGTCGGCGCGCGCAACGCCTCGATGAACGGCAAGAAATTCGCCGAGCGGCTGGCGCGGGAGTTGGGAGAGGCCGGATTGCTGGTCGTTTCCGGGCTGGCGCGAGGGATCGACACGGCGGCTCATGCCGGGGCGCTCGGCAGCGGAACGGCGGCGGTGGTGGCGGGCGGCGCCGACGTCGTCTATCCGCCGGAGAACGAGACACTCTACCGCGACATAGTGCAGCAGGGCGTGGTGATCGCGGAAAGCGCCGTCGGCACCACCCCGCAGGCCCGCCATTTCCCGCGCCGCAATCGGCTGATCTCCGGCCTGTCGCTGGGGGTGCTGGTGGTGGAGGCGGCGCTGCGCTCCGGTTCCTTGATCACCGCCCGCATGGCGCTGGAACAGGGGCGGGAGGTGATGGCCGTTCCGGGTTCGCCGCTCGACCCGCGCTGCCAGGGCACCAACAATCTTCTGCGCCAGGGGGCGGCCTTGGTGGAAGGGGTGGACGACGTGCTGCGGGCGCTGGACAGTCTGTCGCCGCCGGTCCTGCGGGAACGCCAGGGCGACCTGTTCGCCCAATCCCGTCCAGCTCCTCCGTCCGAGTCGGACCTTGAAGCGGCGCGCGCCGTCATCCTGGAAAACCTCGGCCACACGCCGGTTGCCATTGACGAACTCGTCCGCGGGTGCCAATTGTCCGCTCCGGTGGTGTTGACCGTGGTGCTGGAACTTGAGCTTGCGGGCCGTGTCCAGCGCCAGCCGGGGAATCAGGTGAACCTGATCTGATCCCGATCCGCACCGCCGGTGTATGGGATAGGCACTTTCAGGGGCGCGGACTCTTGCCGGGCAGCAACGTCGTCATCGTCGAATCGCCGGCCAAGGCGAAAACCATCAACAAATACCTTGGCTCGGACTACACCGTGGTCGCCAGCTTCGGCCACGTCCGCGACCTTCCGGCGCGCGACGGATCGGTGCGTCCGGACGAGGACTTCGCCATGGACTGGGAGCTGGGCGACCGCTCCAAGCGCCACATCGACGAGATCGCCAAGGCGGTCAAAGGGGCCGAACGCGTCTATCTCGCAACCGACCCGGATCGCGAAGGGGAAGCCATCGCCTGGCACCTGTCGGAGCTGCTGCGTGAAAAACGGCTGATCGACGAGTCCAAGGTCCAGCGCATCACCTTCAACGAGATCACCAAGTCCGCCGTCCAGGCCGCGCTGGAAGCCCCGCGCGACGTCTCGCGGGAGCTGGTGGACGCCTATCTGGCCCGCCGCGCCCTCGACTATCTGGTGGGATTCACCCTGTCGCCGGTGCTGTGGCGCAAGCTGCCGGGCTCCCGCTCGGCGGGCCGCGTGCAGTCGGTGGCGCTGCGCCTGATCTGCGAGCGCGAGTCGGAGATCGAGGTCTTCAAGCCGCAGGAGTACTGGACCATCGAGGTGGGCTTCGCCACGCCGGGCGGCGCCTCCTTCACGGCCCAGCTCACCCAGCTCGACGGCAAGCGTCTCGACAAGTTCGCCCTGCCCGCCCGCGAGGCCGCGGAGGCCGCGGTGGCGCGCATCCGCCCGCAGACCTTCTCGGTCGCGACGGTGGAGCGCAAGCAGAGCCGCCGCAACCCCTCCCCGCCCTTCACCACCTCGACCCTGCAGCAGGAGGCCTCGCGCAAGCTGGGCTTCGGCGCCACCCGCACCATGCGGACCGCGCAGCGGCTGTACGAGGGCGTGGACATCGGCGGCGAGACGGTCGGCCTGATCACCTACATGCGAACCGACGGCGTCAGCCTGTCGCAGGAGGCCATCGAGGGCGCCCGCAACCTGATCGGCTCCCATTGGGGCGAGCGCTATGTGCCGGCCCAGCCGCGCGTCTACAAGACCGCCGCCAAGAATGCCCAGGAAGCGCACGAGGCCATCCGCCCGACCGACCTGTTCCGCCGCCCGGAGGAGGTCGCCTCCTACCTGGAAGGCGACGAGTTGCGGCTGTACGAGCTGATCTGGAAGCGCACGCTGGCCAGCCAGATGGAAAGCGCGGTGCTGGATCAGGTGGCGGTGGACATCGCCTCGCCGTCCAAGGACGTTGTGCTGCGGGCCACCGGCTCGGTCGTGGTGTTCGACGGCTTCCTCAAGGTCTACCAGGAGGACCGCGACGACGGCGCCGCCGACGACGACCAGGAGCGCCGCCTGCCCGCCATGGAGCAGGGCGACGCCCTCGCCCGCGGCGACATCAGCCCGGAGCAGCATTTCACCCAGCCGCCGCCCCGCTACACCGAGGCGAGCCTGGTCAAGAAGCTGGAGGAGCTGGGCATCGGGCGTCCGTCCACCTACGCCTCCATCCTCCAGGTGCTCCAGGACCGCAACTACGTGCGGCTGGACAAGCGGCGCTTCATCCCGGAAGACCGCGGGCGTCTGGTCACCGCCTTCCTGAAGAACTTCTTCAACCGGTACGTCGAGTACAACTTCACCGCCGACCTGGAGAACAAGCTCGACGAGATCTCCGACGGGCGGATCGACTGGAAGACCGTGCTGCGCGACTTCTGGCGCGCCTTCCACGCCGCGGTGGATGGGACGAAGGACCTGACCATCACCCAGGTACTGACCACGCTGGACGAGGAGCTGGGGCCGCACTTCTTCCCGACCAACGCCGACAGCGACACGCCGGGCCACGACCCGCGCGTCTGCCCGGTGTGCAGCCAGGGCCGGCTTGGCCTGAAGCTCGGCAAGATGGGCGCCTTCATCGGCTGCTCGCGCTACCCGGAATGCCGCTACACCCGCCCGCTCGCCGTCGCCAACGACGAGAACGGCGAGGCGCAGGAAGGCCCGCGCGAGTTGGGCAACGATCCGGAAACCAGCCTGCCGGTGACCGTGCGGCGCGGCCCCTACGGCGCCTACATCCAACTCGGCCCGCCCCCGGCGGCGGCCGCCCCGGCTGAGGCGGTGGTCGAGGAGGCCCCCGCCGACGGCAAGAAGACCAAGGGCAAGAAGAAGGTCAAGAGCGAGGAACCGAAGCCCAAGCGCGTCTCTCTGCCCAAGGGCATGGCCGCCGCCGACGTGGATCTCGACACCGCGCTGAAGCTGCTCGCCCTGCCGCGCAGCATCGGCAACCACCCGGAAACGGGCGAGGACATCAGCGCCGGCATCGGACGCTTCGGCCCCTACCTGAAGCACGGCAGCGTCTACAAGTCGCTGACGCCGGACGACGACGTGCTGACCATCGGCATCAACCGCGCGGTCGACCTGCTGGCGGGCGCCGCCAAGAAGGCGTCCGCCCCCGCCAAGACGCTGGGCGACCACCCGAAGACCGGCAAGCCGGTCACCACCGGGTCCGGCCGCTTCGGTCCCTACGTCAAGCACGGCTCCGTCTACGCCTCCATCCCCAAGGGCACGGAAGCGGACAGCGTGACGCTGGAGCAGGCGCTGGAGCTTCTGGAGGCCAAGGCCGCGAAGGACGCCGCCAAGAAGGGCAAGGCTCCGAAGGACGCCGAACCGGCGGCGGCCGAAGGTGCCGACGCGCCCGCCAAGGCGGAGAAGGCGACCAAGGCAAAGGCGACGGCCGCCAAGAAGGAGCCGGCCAAGAAGGACGCGGTGAAGAAGGCGGCTCCGAAGAAAGCCGCGGCCAAGAAGGCCGAGGCCGACAAGACCGACGCCGGCGAGGAGAAGCCCGCCGCCCGCAAGCGGGCTTGATCCTCCCCCATACTCATCGACCGCACCGTTTTAACCCTCTCCTCTCTGGGGAGAGGGTGGCCCGCAGGGCCTCTCGCGCTGGTCAGAGGCCAGCGCTGACGACGGCAAGCGGATGCCTCTGGCATCCGCTGAGAGCCGGTGAGGGGGTTGTGCATGGCGGCATGTCCGGCAGAAGCGCACCCCCCTCCCCCTAACCCTCTCCCCAGAGGGGATAAGGGACAACAGCCGCTCTCCACCCCCTTACCGCACCCAGCGCATGACGCCGCTTTCGAACGGCGCCCAGGCGCCCATGGTCACCCCGGCGGCGCGCAAGGCCTTGCCGGTCCATTCGTTGCAGGTCTCGACCGGGCTGTAATGGCCGACCGCCTCGTAGAAGAGGTCGGTCGCGCCATAGCCGCTGCCCGGCAGGGGCATCACCCGCCCGTCGCCATCGCGACGGAAGCTGCCGCGCACGAAGGCCGCCAGCGCGTCGTACTGCCCCTCGTCCACCACCACCACCCCGCAGTCCGGACTCCCCGCTGGGCGATGCAGCGCGTAGACGTGCATCACCGAAGGACCGCGGCCGAACAGGGCGGACAGCGCGGTGGACGGCCGCAGGTCCGACCATTGGCGGGTTTCCAGATAGAAGGCACGGTCGCCCCAGCCGAAGGAACGGTGGCTCGCCCAGGGGTCCGCGCCGGGAAAGTCGCCGTCCGGCAGGTCCACGGTCCAGTCGACGGCCACCGTGACGGCGGGAAGCACCAGATCGGTGTGAACGCCGTTGGTGCAGACGAAGACCTCCACGCCCTCCCGCGTCGCGGGCTGTCCGTCCACCGGAAGGCGGGACAGAACCATGGCGGCGAGCAGGTAGGCTCCAACCACAAGCGCCGGAACGGCCAACGCCAGCACCACCCCGAACCGCACAATCCTCATGGATGCGCTCCCGCCACGTCCGGCACGGTTCTGGCGCGTCTTTGTGGCGGAGCCATGGCGCGGCGGTTGGATTCGCGGCCTCCAGGGCTTACTTAAGCGATCCACTCTCCACGGCACGGACTCCCTTGACCGACACCCCCCGCCGCCCCGGCAGCTTTCCCGATAAGGACACGGTCCTCTCCTTCATCCGCAGCAGCACGACTCCGGTCGGCAAGCGCGAGATTGCGCGCGCCTTCAAGCTGTCGGGCAGCGACGACCGCGAAAGGCTCAAGGAGCTTCTGAAGGAGCTGGAGGCCGACGGCGCGGTGGAGCGCGGGCGCAACAAACGCGTCGCCCCGCCGCAGTCGCTGCCGGAGGTCGCCGTGCTGGAGGTGACCGGCACCGATGCGGACGGTGAAGTCACCGCCCGTCCGGTCACCTGGACGGGCGAGGGCAACCCGCCGCGCATCTTCCTGATGCCGGAGCGGAAGGGCCACCCCACGCTGGGGGCGGGCGACCGGGTGTTGGCGAAGCTCAGCCGCATCAACGACCGGCTGTACGAGGCGCGCACCATCCGCCGGTTGGACGGCACGGTGGGCCGCGTTCTCGGCGTCTATTACCCCGCGGCGGACGGCGGGCGCATCGTCCCCACGGACAAGCGCAACAAGACCGAGCTGCTGGTCCTGCCGGCCAACCGCAACGACGCCGAACCGGGCGAGCTGGTGCTGGCCGATCTGCTGCCCGCCGCCCGGCTGGGGCTGCCGCAGGCCCGCGTCGCGGAGCGGCTGGGCCACACCGCGGAACCGCGTGCCGTCAGCCTGATCGCCGTCCACACCCACGGGCTGCCCACCGACTTCCCGCCCGCCGCCCTGCGCGAGGCGTCTCACGCCGCCGTGCCCTCCCTGACCGGACGCACCGATCTGCGCGACCTCCCGCTGGTGACCATCGACGGCGCCGACGCTCGCGATTTCGACGACGCGGTGTGGGCGGAGCCGGACCCCGACCCGGCGAACCAGGGGGGCTGGCATCTGTTGGTCGCCATCGCCGACGTCGCTTTTTACGTGCGCCCCAATTCGGCGCTGGACCGGGCGGCCTTCGAGCGCGGCAACTCCGTCTACTTCCCCGATCGCGTCGTGCCGATGCTGCCGGAGGCGCTGTCGAACGACCTCTGCTCGCTCCGCCCCAACGAGGACCGCGCCTGCGTCGCGGTGCATCTGTGGCTCGACCGTCACGGCGCGCTGCTGCGGCACCGCTTCGTGCGCGGCCTGATGCGGTCCGCCGCGCGGCTGACCTACGAGCAGGTGCAGGCGGCCCGCGACGGCGCCCCGGACGAGGCGACGGCGCCATTGCTGGACACGGTCATCGCCCCGCTCTACGGCGCTTACACCTGCCTGTGGGCGGCCCGGCAGCGCCGCGGCACGCTGGAACTCGACCTGCCGGAACGGCGGGTGCGGCTCGACGAGCGCGGGCGAGTGGCGGAGATCGCGGCGCGCGAGCGCTTCGACAGCCACCGGCTGATCGAGGAGTTCATGATCTGCGCCAACGTCGCGGCGGCGGACAGCTTGGAGCGGGTGGGCATGCCCGGCCTGTTCCGCGTGCACGACCAGCCTTCGCTCGACAAGCAGGAGACGCTGCGGGAGTTCCTGACCGGCATCGGTTACACGCTGCCGCGGGTGCCGCGGCTGACCCCGGCCCATTTCACCGCGATCCTCGACCGCGCCGCCGGGACGGCGGAGTCGCAGCTGGTCAGCGAGGTCATCCTGCGCAGCCAGTCGCAGGCCGAATACAGCCCGGAGAACATCGGCCACTTCGGCCTGTCGCTCGACCGCTACGCCCACTTCACCTCGCCGATCCGCCGCTACGCCGACCTGATCGTCCATCGCGCGCTGATCCGCGCGCACGGGCTGGGGCCGGGCGGGCTGGACGATGCGGCCATGGCCGGGCTGACCGACATCGGCGAGCACATCTCGATGACCGAGCGCCGTGCCGCCACGGCCGAGCGCGACGCCATCGACCGCTTCACCGCCGCCTTCCTGGCCGACCGCGTGGGCGCCCTGTTCACCGGCCGGATTTCCGGGGTCACCCGCTTCGGCCTGTTCATCCGGCTGGACGAGAACGGGGCGGATGGGCTGATCCCCGCCAGCACCCTGTCCGACGACCAGTACGAGCATGACGAGCGCGCCCACGCCCTGGTCGGCCAGCGCACCGGCCGCAGCTACCGGCTGGGCGCCGCGGTGAAGGTGGTGCTGATGGAGGCCGATCCGCTGACCGGCAGCACCCTGTTCGCCCTGCCCCGCGCCGAGGGGGACGTCACTGGGGATAAGGTGGGCAGCACCAATCATCCGTTGCAATCCGGCCACCCTGGCCGCCCCCCGCGGGACGCCCGTTCTGCGGGCCGCGCAACCCAGAAGCAACGGAAGCGTGGCCGCTGAGTCACAGTGGTGGACATTCCGCAACAAAGAGTCTTGCCCCCGTCTTTTGTCCCGCCAGCCCTCATTTCTGAAGTGCTATTCCTTACCCGTTCGAATCCGGCGGGCAACCGTCCGGGTCCGCCTGTGGGAAAGGAGGCCGCGTACGGCGCGCCATGGGCATACGGAAACGAGGATTTTCGCCGCGAGGGCGTTTGTCGGTCCCGCTCGCGGCTGCCATGCTCGCTGTTGGCCTCGGAAGCCTCGGCGGGCCGCTGCCCCGTCCGGCCGCCGCAGCGGCCGAACCCGCCTTCGTCAGCGAGCAGGTCTTCGCCGTCGCGTACGGCAAGATCGCCGAAGTGTACCTGCAACAGGTTGATTTCGGCCGCCTTGGGCTGGACGGGCTGAAAGGGCTCGCGACCATCGATCCGACCGCCCGTGCCGATCGCCAGGGCAACACCGTGCGCCTGTATGTGTCCGGAAGCCTGATCGGCGAGTACGCCGCCCCGTCCCTCTCCGACGCCGCCGGTTGGGCCGCGCTGACCACCAAGGCGGTGGAGCGCGCGCGCCTCTATTCCCCCACCCTTTATCAGGCGGTGCCGGAACGGGTCTATCAGGTGGTCCTCGATTCCGTGATGACGGACCTGGACGGCTATTCCCGCTACACCGGCACCCAGCGCGCCACAAGCGAACGCGCCCAGCGCGAGGGCTATGGCGGGATCGGCCTGTCGCTGGAGACGGCAAACGGGCGCACCCTGATCCGCAACGTGCTGCCGCGCAGCCCGGCGGACCGCGCCGGCATCCGCAGCGGCGACCAGCTTCTGGCGATCGATGGCGACCTGACCGCCCGCCTGAGCGAAGCGGACATGCGTGACCGTCTGCGCGGCCCGACCGGGACCATGGTCCTGCTGACCGTGGCGCGCGACAACAACCCGCCGCGCCGCGCCCCCATCCGCCGGGAGCGCGTGGTTCCCAACACCGTGAACGCCAGCGTGTCCGAGCAGGTCGGCGTGCTGAAGGTGGACCGCTTCAACGCCGCCACCGCCTCCAACTTGCGCGACGCCGTTCTGTACACGCGGCAGAGCATGGGCAAGGGCCTGCGCGGCTTCGTGCTCGACCTGCGCGGCAACCCCGGCGGCCTGCTCGACCAGGCGGTCGCGGTGGCCGACCTGTTCATCGCCCAGGGCAAGATCATCACGACCGAGGGCCGCCACCCCGACAGCCGCCAGCGCTTCGAGGCCGGCCCCGACGACATCGCCGAGGGGCTGCCGCTGGTCGTCCTGGTCGACGGACGTTCCGCCTCCTCCGCCGAGGTCGTGGCGGCCGCGCTCCAGGACTCGGGCCGCGCGGTGGTGGTCGGCGCCTCCTCCTACGGCAAGGGCAGCGTCCAGACGGTCACCCGCCTGCCCAACGACGGCGAGCTGTTCCTGACCTGGAGCCGCATCTACACGCCAGCGGGCTACACCCTGCACCGCCAGGGCGTGCAGCCGACGGTGTGCACCAGCCGCACCGGCCAGGACGATCCCGTCGCCCTGCTGTCCGACCTGCGCGACGGCCGGGCGCGCCCGATGACGCAGTTCGCCGGCTGGCGCGCCCGCGCCGCCGACGACGAGGAGGCTCTGGCCCGCCTGCGCGAAGCCTGCCCCTGGAAGGAGCATGAACCGGAGCTGGACCTGAAGGTGGCGCTGCGCATCCTCGCCGAACCGGCGCTCTACCAGCGTGCGGTTGCCCTGTCCTCGACCAACACGGTGGCGGAGCGCTGAACCCCTCTCGGGGCAAGGGTGGGGCCTTCTACTAGCCCTTGACATCGCGGCTGCAGCGGGTATCTTCCCCCGCTACGACGCCGCCCCGCCGGGCTGGCGGGTCACGGATTTTTAGTCGGGATTGAGATCATGGCGAAGCAGAACACCGTCCTCATCAAGCTGGTGAGCACGGCCGACACCGGCTTCTTCTACGTGAAGAAGAAGAACCCGAAGAAGACCACCGAGAAGCTGTCGTTCCGCAAGTACGACCCGGTGGCTCGCAAGCACGTCGAGTTCAAGGAAGCCAAGATCAAGTAAGGTTTCCCCAGACCACCGGAATCGGAAAGGCCGCCTTTTGGCGGCCTTTTGCTTGTCTGGGGGTGTTTTTCCGGCCCCGTCGATTCGGGCCACCGCAGCGTTCCGGTCCCGTCAGGGGGCCAGCAGGGCGTCGGCCCGGGGGTCGGCCACGCTGCGATTGCGCCCGGCGCGCTTGGCCTCGTAGAGCGCCTCGTCGGCCCGACGGATCAGCCCTTCGGCGGTGTCGCCGAGCCGGCCGCCGACCGTGACGCCGATGGACACTGTGACCGGGATCTCGCCCACATCGGCGGTCACCTTGAACAGCGTGTCGGCGATGCGGGTGCGCAGCCGCTCGGCCACCGTCAGCGCCGCTTCGGCGTCGGTGTCCGGCAGGATCACCACGAACTCCTCGCCGCCAAGCCGCGCCACCAGATCGAAGGTGCGCAGGTTGCGGCTGGCGCGGCTGGACACCTCCTTCAGCACCTCATCACCCACGGTGTGGCCGTAGCTGTCATTGACCACCTTGAAATGGTCGATGTCGAACAGCAGGATCGCCACCGGCTTATGGTTGTCGATCGCCCGCTCCAGCAGCCGGGGCAAATGGGCGTTGATGTAACGGCGGTTGAAGACCCCCGTCAGACTGTCGGTCAGGGCCATGGACAGGCTCTGCTCGTAGTTCGCGCGCAGCCGCTCCTGATAGCGCTTGCGCCGGATCTGGGTGCGGGCGCGGGCCAGCAGTTCGTTCCGGTCGATCGGCTTGACGACGTAATCGTTGGCGCCCAGTTCCAGCCCCTTGGCGACGCGATTCAGGTCGCCCTCCTCCACCATCAGCAGGATCGGCACCTGCCGTGTGCGCTCGTGCGAGCGGAGCTGGGAGCACAGGCGCAGACCGTCCTCGTTCATCAGGGTCAGACTGATCACCACGAGGTCCAGATCGTCGGATAGCGCGCGCTCCAGCGCCGTGGCGCAGGTGTCGGCGGACATGACATGGCCATGGTCGCGCTGCAGCGTTTCGGTGACCTTGGCCAGATCGAGCGGCGAATCCTCCAGCACCAGGATTCGGGCGCCCTCGAAGGACTCGCTGCGCAGCGTGCCGGTCGGCTCCAGGACCCCGAAGTGACCGGAGGTGGTCTCGCGCAGCCGCCACTCGTCCATCATCATCTTCAGGCGGACGAGCGAGCGCACGCGTGCGAACAGGGCCACGTCATTGACCGGCTTGGTCAGGAAGTCGTCGGCTCCGGCCTCCAACCCACGCACGCGGTCGGCGCCGTCGGACAGGGCGGTGACCATCACCACCGGAATGTGCATGGTCGCGGGGTCGGAGCGGATCTTCTCGCACACCTCGAACCCGTCCATGCCCGGCATCATGACGTCGAGCAGAACAATGTCCGGCGACTCCCGCCGGACCGCCTCAAGCGCCTCGGGACCATTGCTGGCGGTGATGACGTTGAAATACTCGCGCGTCAGCTTCGCCGCGAGCAGCTTCACGTTCGGAAGGACATCGTCGACGACGAGGACACGAGCGGACATGGAACGTGCGACCGATCCCTTGAAAGGTTAGTGAAGGAACTTCTGAACGGTTTGCAGGAACTTCGTCACCGAAATCGGCTTGGCGATGTAGTCCTCGCAACCGCCCTCCCGGATCTTCTCCTCGTCCCCCTTCATCGCGAAGGCGGTGACCGCGATGATCGGAATGCTTGCCAGTTCCGGATCGTCCTTGATCCAGCGGGTGACCTCCAGCCCCGACACTTCGGGCAACTGGATGTCCATCAGGATCAGGTCCGGCCGGTGCTCCCGCGCGATGGCCAGAGCATCCATCCCGTTGCGGGTCTGCAACGTCGCGTAGCCGTGCGCCTCCAGCAGATCGTGGAAGAGCTTCATGTTCAGCTCGTTGTCCTCGACGATCAGGACACGCTTCACAGTTCGGTCGTCCATCGGCGCCTTCTTGGGGCTGTTCGGTTCCGCGAGCATTGTGCCACCCGCGCTCCTGCTTGCAGCGACCACACCCGGAAAGACCGGTATATCCCGTTCACTGTCCCGCCGCGACGGTTAAATTGTCGTTAGCAATCTCCTTGGCGGACCGCCGCAGCCCGAGAAGTCCCGACTATTCCAGGGCTTCCATCACTTCCATCATGCGATCACCCGCTCCGGCGGGAAATGCAGGTCGATCCGCGTGCCCTGCCCTGGAACGCTGGACAGGGCCAACCGCCCGCCATGCGCCTCCACCAGGGACCGAACGATGGGCAAGCCCAGCCCGGTGCCGGCGCCGCCGCGGATGCGCTCTCCCGGCACTTGGCGGAAGGGTTCCAGGACGATGGGGCGGTGCTCCTCCGGGATGCCGATTCCGGTGTCGATCACGGCGATGCGCAGCCCGGTCCCGGCCACCTCCTCCGTGCGCGTCACATCGACGGTGACGCGCCCGCCCGCCGGGGTGAACTTGACGGCGTTGGACAGCAGGTTCAGCAGCATCTGCCGCAGCGACCGCCGGTCCGCGCGCAGGCGCGGCAGCGGACGGGGAAACTGCGCGTCGAAGGTCAGCCCGGCGGACGACAGGGCCAATTCCTGAAGGGCGTAGACTTCGCCCACGACGACCGCGACGTCGACCTCCTCGTCGTTTAGGTCGACATGCCCGGCCTCGATCTTCGACAGGTCCAGCACATCGTTGATGAGTTCAAGAAGATGCGTGCCGGAGGCGCGGATGTTCCCGATGCAGTCGCGCTGCCGGTCGGTGAGCGGGCCGGCCCCCGGATGAAGCAGGAAATCCGAATAGCCGATGATGACGTTGAGCGGAGTGCGAAGCTCGTGGCTCATCCCGGTCAGGAAGTCGGACTTGATCCGACTCACCTCCGCCTGCCGCGCGGCGTGGGCGGCGCGGCGCTCGCGCTCCACGGCGCGTTCGGCGGCGTCCAGCATCAGGCCGAGAGCGTCGGCCGCCAGGGCGGCAAGCATCCGGATGGCCGGAGGCACCCCATGGGGTTGGCGGCGGTGGCCCGAGATCACCCCCCACGGCTTGCCGCCATGAACGACCGGCACGGTCAAGGCCGCACCCGCCCCCATGCGCCGCAGGAAGTCCCGGCGGGACGGGGGAGGGCTGCGCAGGTGCGCGTGGGCCAGATCGGGCGGCGGAATTGCCGTGTCGGCGTGCAGGAGAGGAACCGGTTCCGCCGCATGGTCAAGAACCACGCGCAACCGCGGGTGCCCGTCCGGACCGCGATCGAAGGCGTTCGCCGGCAGGGCCGCGCCGGGCCGGAGATCCAGGCCGGCGTGACCCCAATCCGGCGCCTCGTCCCTTGCCACCACCTCCCCATGGCCGGAGGCGTCGAAACGGCAGACGATGACGCGATCCAGACCGGTGAGGCGACGGACGGTCTGAGCGGCGTGGGCCGCCATGGCCTCCAGCCCCGCGGCGCCGTGCAGGGCGGCGATACCCGGCAGAAGGCCGGCCGGCGCTGTCGGGGCGGCCCATTGCTCCGCCCCGGCGGGCGGTCTCTCCACCTCGATGATCACCCGTCCACCATGCTCGTGCAGAAAGGCGGGCAGCGTCCTGCCTCGCGGCGGCGTCACGGACGCATGCAAACCGAGCGACCGCAGGTCCGGCGGGAGGGCGCGCAGCCTCGCCAGCAGATCCGCAAGTTCGGGAAGGTCGAGCACCCCTGCGCCACATCCCAGCAGCCGTTCCGGCGCCAAGCCGAGGAAGTCCGCGGTGTTCGCGCTGCAAGCCAGGATCGTCTCGCCATCGCCGTCCAGCGCCACAAGGGCGCCGTGCGGCTGTATCCCAGCGGCGGCCTCATTGTGAGGCCCATAAGGAGGCCCATCGGGAGGCCGTGTGGTTGATCGCCCGGCCATGGACGGGGACGAGGGGGGATTCGGACGATCCGAAGACGTGTTCAGGGCAGGCACCTTTGCGACGGAAAGGTGCGGATGCTGCGGTGGGAGCGACCGTTCGGTCAAGCCCGGTCTGGGGGGTGCGACAGGCTGCCCGATGCCGTGTTTCCGCAGCGATGCCGGGTTCAGGCGGTGGTCTGCCGAAGCGTCGCGCGATGACCGGAAGGCGGTCCGGCCTTGCGCCCCGCGGGGCGCGGGCGGCGTCCGGCCTTGTTGCTGTACATGCGGGAGTCGGCGAGCCGGATCACCTCCTCCTCCCGGTCGTCGGCCCCGTAGGGTTGCACCCCGAAGGAGAAGCGGACCGGCAGGTCGGCGTTGTTCCATCGCACGCAACGCCGGCCCGCAGCAATCACGATCTGCCGCGCGCGGACGTCGCCGCAGGTCGCGTCGGTGTTGGTCAGCAGCAGCGCGAACTCATCGCCGCCCAGCCGGGCCACCACATCCTCCTCGCGGACCGATCCGACGAGCAACCGCGCGACCTGCCGCAAGTAGGCGTCGCCGGCCATGTGCCCATGGGTGTCGTTGATCCGCTTGAAGCCGTCCAGGTCGATGATGACCAGCACCCCGCCACCCTTGCCGTTTCCTTTGGCGCCCTGCCGCCGCGCGGCGGCGATCTCGCGCCGGAAATGGCTGAAGAAGCCGCGGCGGTTCAACAGGCCGGTCAACTCGTCCGTCATGGACAGGCTTTCCAGATAGGCGATCCGGTCACGCTGCTCGGCAATGGTCGCGCGGGCCTCGGCGAGCTGGTGCTCCAGGGCCGGCGCCTCGACGGTCACGGACACCGCCGGATGGGCGATGCGGGAGCCTCGCAAAGGGGCCATCCGCAGCAGGCGGTCGTGGGTCCCGCGGTCGAAAGGCAGTCCGTCGTGATGGTCGGCGGAAATGGCATCCGGGTCCTGAGTGTTCACGACGGCGCTCATGGGCTTTCTCCACATGATCGGCACTGGCTGCGCCGAAACCGAAGCAATCACCGTGCCACATGAGCTTTCCCGTATGCCTAGGCCTTTCGTCCCGGCAATTTCTGCCGGACAGAGCCGCCACCAGGCAGAAATTGCCGGGAGAACGGCCCATTACGGAAAATTTTATCTACTTTTTATTTGTTTTCTCTTTTGAACGGTTTCCGAACAAAAGGCTTGTCCGGCTCCCGACAGGCCCGCGTGTGGCGACGTCACACCACGCGGTCCGGCGGCGCCGACCCGGCGAAGACGGCGTTCAGGTTGTCGAGCGCCTTGAAGCCCATGGCGTTGCGGGTTTCCACCGTGGCGCTGCCCAGGTGAGGCAGCAGGAAGGCGTTCTCCAGACCGCGGTAGCCGGCGTGCAGGTTCGGCTCGTTCTCGAACACGTCCAGCCCCGCGGCGGCCAGCCGTCCGCTGGCCAGCGCGGCGATCAGAGCCTCGTCGTCGACGACGGAGCCGCGGGCGGTGTTGACCACGATGGCCCCCGGCGGCAGGCGCTCGATGCGCTCCGCGTTCAGCCAGTGGGTGGTTTCCGGAGTCGCCGGGAAATGCAGCGACAGCACGTCGCAGACCGCCAGCATCGCCTCGGGATCGGCGTGGTAGACGGCCCCGGCCTCCTGCTCCGCGGGCAGGCGCCGCCGGTTGGAGTAGTGGATGGTCATGCCGAAGGCCCGCGCCCGCTGGGCCACCGCCTGCCCGATTCGGCCCATGCCGATGATGCCCAGCCGCTTTCCGCCCAGATGGGTGCCGAGAAGCTGGGTCGGCGTCCAGCCGGTCCAGGCTCCGGCGCGGATCATCCGCTCCCCCTCCGACGCGCGCCGCGCCGCGCCGAGCATCAGCAGCAGGGCGATGTCGGCGGTCGCGTCGGTCAGCACGTCCGGGGTGTTGGTGACGATCAGGCCGCGGGCCTTGGCCGCGTTCAGGTCGATGTGGTCGGTGCCGACCGAGAAGGTGGCGACGATCCGGACAGCCTCGGGCAGGGCTGCGATGGCCGCGGCGTCCAGCCGGTCCCCGGCGGTGCAGAGGATGCCCTGGGCGCCGGCTTCCCCCGCCAGGGCCGCGATGTCCGCGCCGGACAGCGCGCGGTCCTGCGGGTTCAGCCGGGCGTCGAAATCGCGCGCGGCGCGGGCCTCCACCGCCTCGGGCAGGCGCCGGGTCACCAAGAGGACGGGCCGTGATGCGGGGGTGTCGCTGCGCATGAATCTGTCCTCAGCCTTCCGTTTATTCGGGGGGTCGGGCCTTCCGCTCCGACGCCGAAACACCCATAATCCATCCGACGCTGCCAATCACCTGTGGATGTCGCTTTGCAGAACCGCCGCTCCGCCGCCCGCCTCGCCCTTTGCGCGACCTTCGGCGCGTTCCTGGTGTCCCTGACCGCCCTTCCCGCCACCGGCCCGGCTCAGGCGGCCCCCGCCAACGCGGCCGGCGCGGCGGTGGGAGCGGCGGCCGGTGCCGCGGCGAACATCCTGCCCCACCGCGCCGTCTACAAGATGTCGCTGCTGTCCGCACGCAACAGCTCCAAGGTCAGCGACGTGCGAGGCCGCATGCTGTTCGAATGGGCCGACGCCTGCGACGGCTGGACGACGGAGCAGCGCTTCCAGCTCCGCTTCGTCTACGCCGAGGGCGACGAGATGGCGATGACCACCAACTACACGACGTGGGAGGCCAAGGACGGCCAGCGCTACCGCTTCAACGTCCGCAAGCTGATCAACGGGGAGGAGGACGAGGAGGTGCGTGGCGACGCCCGGCTGGCCAAGGACGGCACCGGCACCGCCGCCTTCTCCAAGCCGGAGCCCCAGGACATGGAACTGCCCCCCAACACCATGTTCCCGACGGCCCACACCCTGGCGGTGCTCGACCACGCTGGCGCCGGCGACACCTTCTTCAACCGGGTCGTCTTCGACGGCGCCGATTCCGAAGGGGCGACCGAGGTGTCCACGGTCATCGGCGCGGCCATCCAAGCCAAGGAGGACGGCGCCGACCCGCTGCTGAAGGGCAAGAAGGCGTGGCCGGTGCGCATGGCCTTCTTCCCGTTGAAGAGCGATTCGGCGCAGCCGGAGTATGAGATGAGCCTGCGCCTGCTGCAGAACGGCGTGGCTGAGTCCATGCAGATCGACTACGGCGACTTCACCGTAAACGCCATTTTGGAGAAGGTGGAGGCCCTGCCGAAGTCCGGCTGCTGACCGCCAATCGCAAAGGTCACAGCCCATGGCGCATTTCGTTACAATTCATTTTGCCATATTTTGAGGAAACTGGCCTAAACTGTGCATGGTGCGTGGCCACGCCGCCGCGGATTCGTGTCGCGCACCGACAGCAGGATGAGGGTTTTCCTATGGCCAAGAAGCAGGTTTTGGTGGGACAGGTGTTCCAGACCGTTGGCGCGACCAACGGGCGGTCCTGGCGCGTGCGGGAGACCGTGACCCTGTTCGGCATCCCGCATGCCCGCGTGGTCAGCACGGAGGACGAAGGCGATGCGAAGACGCTGAGCTGCCTCGTTCTGGTCGACTCCAACTATTACCGCATGATCGGATCGGCCCCCGCCGGCAACGTCGCGGCCTGACGCCTTTCCGATCCAAAACAAGAAAGCCCCCCGGCCTCGCGGACGGGGGGCTTTCTTGTTGGCCGCCCTCCCCTCCCCGCCGAAGCGGGAAGGGAAAGGGAAGCTCGAGCCGTCAGGTGGCGGCCTTCGGCGCCTCGGCGGCGACCTTCGGCTTCGGCAGGTCCAGCTTCAGGTGCAGTTCGCGCAGGCGTGCCTGGTCCACCGGGGCCGGGGCCTGCATCAGCAGGTCTTCCGCGCGCTGGTTCAGCGGGAAGGCGATGACCTCGCGGATGTTCGGCTCGTCGGCCAGCAGCATCACGATGCGGTCGATGCCCGGGGCCGAGCCGCCGTGCGGCGGGGCGCCCAGCTTGAAGGCGCTGAGCATGCCGCCGAAGCGGGCTTCCAGCTCCTCCGGCGGGTAGCCGGCGATTTCGAACGCCTTGTACATCAGCTCCGGCAGATGGTTCCGGATGGCGCCCGACGACAGCTCCACGCCGTTGCAGACGATGTCGTACTGGTACGCCTTGATGTCCAGCGGGTTCATCGTGTTCAGCGCCTCCAAGCCGCCCTGCGGCATGGAGAAGGGGTTGTGGCTGAAGACGACCTTGTTGGTTTCCTCGTCCAGCTCGTACATCGGGAAGTCGACGATCCAGCAGAAGCGGAAGGCGTTCTTCTCGATCAGGTCGAGTTCCTCGCCGATCTTCGTGCGGGCGAAGCCGGCCAGCTTGGCCGCCGGGCCGGGCTGGTCGCAGACAAAGAAGACCGCGTCGCCGTCCTCCACGCCCGCCGCCGTGCGCAGCTCCGCCTGGGCGGCCTCCGGCACGAACTTGGCGATCGGGCCCTTGCCGCCCGCCGCCTCGAAGATGATGTAGCCGAGGCCCGGAGCGCCGAGGCCGCGCGCCCAGTCGTTCAGCTTGTCGAAGAAGCTGCGCGGCTTGTCGGACACCTTCGGGGCGCGGATGGCGCGGACCACGCCGCCCTTCTCCAGCGTCTGCTTGAAGGCGCGGAACTCCACGTCGTCGCGCTTGAAGACGGCGGTGACGTCGGTGATCTCCAGCGGGTTGCGCAGGTCCGGCTTGTCGTTGCCGTACTTCAGCATCGACTCCGCGAAGGAGATGCGGCGGAAGGGCGGCTTGTCGATGGCCGGCGGCGTCTCGCGGCGGAAGCCACCGAACTCGTCGAAGATGCCGTGCAGCACCGGCTCGATGGCGGCGAACACGTCCTCCTGGGTGACGAAGGACATCTCGAAGTCGAGCTGGTAGAACTCGCCCGGCGAGCGGTCGGCGCGGGCGTCCTCGTCGCGGAAGCAGGGGGCGATCTGGAAGTAGCGGTCGAACCCGGCGACCATCAGCAGCTGCTTGAACTGCTGCGGCGCCTGGGGCAGCGCGTAGAACTTGCCCGGATGGTTGCGGCTCGGCACCAGATAGTCGCGGGCCCCCTCCGGCGAGGAGGCGGTCAGGATCGGCGTCTGGAACTCGGTGAAGCCCTGGTCGATCATGCGGCGGCGCGCCGACGCGATGACGCGCGAGCGCAGCAGGATGTTCTCGTGGATGCGCTCGCGGCGCAGGTCGAGGAAGCGGTAGCGCAGGCGCACGTCCTCGCCGGCGTCGGTGTCCTGGTTGACCTGCAGCGGGATCTGCTCCGCCTCGCCCTGCACCGTCAGCTCGGCGATCTGCACCTCGATGCGGCCGGTCGGCAAGCGGTCGTTGATGGTCTCCGCCGTGCGCTTGACCACCTTGCCGGTCACGGTGATGACCGATTCCAGCTTCAGCCGCTCCGCCGCCTGGAAGGCCGGGTTGGAGGTGTCGACCACGCACTGCGTCAGGCCGTAATGGTCGCGCAGGTCGATGAACAGGAGCTGTCCATGGTCGCGCTTGCGGTTGATCCAGCCCGACAGGCGGACAATCTGACCGGCGTTCTCTTCGCGAAGCTGGCCGCAGGTGTGCGTGCGGTAGGGGTGCATGGGTCGAAACACCTTGGAAAAGGTCGGAATCCTGCGCGGAAAGGCGGCCCGACACACCACACCGACAGCGCCGGAATGTCAAGTCGCCATCCGCGTCCGCTGCACGCTGGGAGAGTTGCCGAAGGGCGAGCTTTCGCGCGGTCGCGCGCTCGTGTATGAAGCCCGCATGACACTCATCACGACCACCGAAGACCTTGACGCCTTCTGCCGCTCGCTGGCCGGGGTGGACTACATCACCGTCGACACTGAATTCCTGCGCGAGAAGACCTATTGGCCGCAGCTCTGCCTCGTGCAGGTGGGCGGGCCGAACGGCGCGGTCGCCATCGACCCGCTGGCCGAAGGCATCGATCTGGCGCCGCTGTTCCGCGTGATGGTGGACCCGGCGATCCTCAAGGTGTTCCACGCCGCCCGGCAGGACGTGGAAATCTTCTGGCACCTGTCCGGCCAGATCCCCCACCCGCTGTTCGACACCCAGGTCGCCGCCATGGTCTGCGGCTTCGGGGAGAGCGTCGGGTACGAGACGCTGGTCACCAAGCTGGCCGGGGCGCGCATCGACAAGTCCAGCCGCTTCACCGACTGGTCGCAGCGTCCGCTGACCGAGCGGCAGCTGACCTACGCCCTGTCCGACGTGATCCACCTGCGCCCGGCCTACGAGAAGCTGAAGCGCCGCCTCGTCCGCTCCGGCCGCGCCCACTGGCTGGAAGAGGAGATGGCCGTCCTGACCGATCCCGCCACCTATCAGGTGGACCCGGACAGCTCCTGGCTGCGGCTGAAGGTGCGGACCAACAAGCCGCGCTTCATGGCCGTGCTGAAGGAGCTGGCGGCATGGCGGGAGCGCGAGGCGCAACGCCGCGATCTGCCGCGCTCCCGCGTGCTCCGCGACGAGGCGCTGCTGGAGATCGCCGCCCACGCCCCGACCAGCGTGGACGACCTCGCCCGCACGCGCGGCATGGGCCGCGGCTTCGCGGAAGGCCGCCAGGGCGCCGAGGTGCTGGCCTGTGTCCAGAAGGGGCTTGACCTGCCGGAGTCCGAACTGCCGCGCGTCGAGCCGCGCGAGGAGCCCCCGCCGGGCCTGCAACCAGTCGTTGAGCTGTTGCGCGTGCTTCTGAAAATGAAGTGCGAAGAGAACAATGTGGCGTCCAAGCTGATCGCCTCCGCCGCCGATCTGGAGGCCATCGCCGCGGACGACGAGGCCCAGGTGCCGGCGATGCAGGGCTGGCGCCGGGAATTGTTCGGCGATGACGCGCTTGCGCTGAAGCATGGCCGCATCGGTCTGGCGGTGCTCGACCGCCGTGTCCGCATCGTTCCGGCGGGCAATGGAGAGGGGTCGTAAACGGCCCCTTCCAGAATCGTTCCAGAATGGCGCAAGAGTCGGCTTGGGCCGTTACAGGTTCGGTCAGCTTCGCGACGTTTAGCCAAAATTATGAAACAATTCATCGCAATTAACAGCGCTTTAAGGCATTGTTAAAAAAGGTCAGGGCTAATAAGTCACGGGCTCCGTATCCATGCCGTGTATCGGCTCGGTGTGGTTCGCGGATGGAATTCTCGCCTATAAGGTGCGCACACGCCCTATGCGCCCACCCGGGGGATTTCGCGTATGAGCAGGTTCGGCGGCAAACCACCCATAGGACGCGACCGCGTCCGCCTCTCCACGACGGAGAAGCAGGCTGCCGTCGCCGCCGCGAAGGACCAGAAGCCTGAATTTGACAACGACAAGCTGCTGAATCTGCTCCGCTCCGCGAAGTCCGAATTGCAGGGCATGCGCCTGATCCACATGCACCTGTCGTTGCTGCGGGACAAGGACCCGTCCAGCCAGATGATCGTCCGCACGATCATCCAGGAACTGGCGAGCAAGGCCTCCTATCTGCAATCCTTCAACATTTCCAACGGCGACGTCATCATCCTCTACAAGGGGCTGAAGCTGACCGGCGTCACCGACGTCTGTCAGAAGGTGGAGCAGATCTTCCTGGCGAAGACGACCCTGACCGGGGCGAACCCCTACAAGGAATTCTCGCTCTACTCGATCATGGAACTGGCGTTGAACTTCATCAACGTCATCCGTTTCATCGAGGAACTGCAGGCGAACGAGACCGGCGACCACTCCAACGAGACGAAGCCGCCGATCACGCTGGAGGAGATGGCGAAGCTCGAACGCTCCATGCAGATGTTCGACCTGTCGCCCTTCCTGTTCAATCAGGCCATTGCCAACATCGGCCGCAACGCCGAAGAGGACATGGCCTATTTCGAACTCTACATCTCCATCAAGCTGCTTCAGGAACGGCTCTGCCCGGATTACGACATCACGGCCAACAAGTGGCTGTTCAACTATTTCACGGCCAACCTCGACCAGTCGGTGCTGCGGGCGCTGAACCACGGGCTCAGCTTCATGCGGGGCCGGCGCATCGGCATCAACATCAACCTGTCCACCGTCATTTCCACCGGCTTCGTGAAGTTCGACGAGCGGCTTCCCCTCGATTTCCGCGGGCAGGTGGTGCTTGAAATCTCCAAGGGCGACCTGATCGAGAATCTGTCGCTGTTCAACGAGGTGGTGGAGTTCGCCCAGGACCGCCGCTACCAGATCGCGGTGGACGGGCTGAACCCCTTCTGGGTGACGAACTTCGACCTGGAATACCTGAACGCCGACTACGCGAAGATCTTCTGGTCCAACGACATGCTGGAGATGGACCCGACCTTCGAGAAGTACTTCATCGAACGCATCCAGGAGCAGGACCGCTGCAAGTTCATCCTGGCGCGCTGCGACAGCGTGTCGAGTCTGGTCTACGCCCACAAGGTCGGCATCACGATGGTGCAGGGCCGCGCCGTGGACAACATCCTGCGCAAGGGCGTGAGCGTCCGCGAAGCCATCGCCCACGCCAAGGTGGCGTGAGGGTTCTTCCAGTTTAGTCCCCTCTCCCGCCCCGGGAGAGGGTGCCTGCGAAGCAGGCGGGTGAGGGTCGTGCGAGAATCAAGGCATTGGTCCTTGAGGGCACCCTCACCCTTCCACCGCTTCGCGGCGGGTCCCTCCCTCTCCCGGGACGGGAGAGGGCTAAAAACCACTACTCCGCCGCTTGCGGCCGGGCCGGCGGCACGATCTCGCCCTTGCGGTTCAGCGCCTTCGCCAGCGCGTCCAGGCGCCGCTGCACCGTCTCTCCGGCGGGCACGCTGAAATCGTCCGGCAGGGTCAGCACCAGCCGCTCCCCCGACACCTTCAGGGACGTGCGCTGCAGCAGCGCGGTGGCCCCGCCGGTCAGCGTGTGGGCCAGCCGCAGGGCCAACCCCAGCACCAGCGCCTTGCGCGCCTGGGCGTCGCTCAGCAGCGCCCGCGGCCCCGAGGTGACCGCATTGGGGATGCCAAGCCCGTCGATGGAACCGGCGTAGCGGGCGTAGACGGCCAACGCCAGGAAGGCCCGCTCGTCATGGTCGATGCCTGGGAAGGGGTAGCGCAGGATGCGCAGGCAGGCGTGCTCCGCCCGGTAATCGGGATGCTCGGCCCAACCCACGTCGCTGAGCAGGCAGGAAGCCTGCCGCAGCCGCAACGCCGCATCGTCCTCCCCGGCGAAAAGATTGCCAGTCCAAGACACCAGCAGGGCCGGATCGCCGATGCGGACGAAGCGCTGCGCCCAATCCTCCGCCGCAGCCAGCAGCGGGTCCTGCCGCTGCGTCTCCGGATCGAGCAGGGCGTGGAGATGCCCTTCACGCAGACCGAAGGCCGAGAACACCACGTTGGACGGCTGGACCATCCGCAACAACCGCTCGAACACCAGCGCCGCGTAGGGCAGCGTGTCGACCCGGCGGCGGGAGCCGGACATCTTCTCCAGCGAGGACCGGCTCTGCTTGGCGATCAGCCCGGCGAAGTCCCGCGCCTCGGCGAAGGGCACCGTGTAGTGGTGGATGATGTGCAGCGGGTGCTTCACATGCTCCATGTGCAGCTTGGCCAGGGCCCGCCAGCCGCCGCCCACCGGGTAGAAGGGCTTGCCGCGGAGTTGCGCCAGCCAGTCCAGCTTTTCCAGATGCTGGTCGATGGCCCGGACCAGCCCGTTCGGCTTGGCGGGGTTCAGTTCCATCAGGCGCAACGGCCCCAGCGGCATCGTCAGATGCTCGCCGATCACGCCGCGCTCCAGACGCACCAGTTCCAGGCTTCCACCGCCGAGGTCGCCGACCAGGCCGTCCGCGGCGGGGGTGCCGGACAGCACGCCCATGGCGGACAGCCGCGCCTCCTCCTCGCCGCTGATGACGCCGACGTCGAGGCCGGTGCGGTCCTTCACCCGCTGGACAAAGGCCGGTCCGTCCGTGGCGTCGCGCACCGCCGCCGTGGCGATGACGTCCAGCCGCCCGACGCGCATGCCCGCGGCCAGCAGGGCGAAGCGTTCCAGGGCCTCCAGGCCCTGGATCACGCCGTCCGGGTTCAGGCAACCGGTCTTCTCAACCCCGCGGCCGAGCCCGCACAGGACCTTTTCGTTGAAGACCGGCAGGGGCGACCGCTTCAGAGCGTCATAGACGACGAGCCGGATCGAGTTGGACCCGATGTCGATGACGGCGATCCGCTCGCCCTTGTCGACGACCTTGGTGGCGACCGTGTGTTCCTGCGCCGGCGTCATAAGCAACCGATGTCCTCAATCAAATGACCGTACGCAGCTTCAACCGCGGCGGCGTCTTTTTGCTGCTGAGCGCGCTGCCGCGACCCGACAGGCTGGGGTTCGTCATGAAATAGTTATGGGCGCTGAACGCGTCCGGACCAGCCTCCACCCGATGATAAACGCCGTCGGGGCCGAGTTTCCAGGTGTTCGCCTCGTCCTTCAGGTTGGCGACCATGATCTGGTCCAGCACCTGCTCGTGCACCGTCGGGTTCTCGATGGGCACCAGCGTCTCGATGCGGCGGTCCAGGTTGCGCGTCATCCAGTCGGCGGAGGAAATGAAGACCTTGGCCTGCGGGCTGGGCAGCGCGTGGCCGTTGGCGAAGCAGATGACGCGCCCGTGCTCCAGGAAGCGCCCGACGATGCTGCGCACCCGGATGTTCTCCGACAGGCCCTTGACGCCGGGGCGCAGGCAGCAGATGCCGCGGATCACCATGTCGATCTGCACGCCCTTCTGCGACGCCTTGTAGAGCCGGTCGATGATCTCCGAATCGACCAGGGAGTTCAGCTTCACCCAGATGTGGGCAGGCTTGCCGGCGGCAGCGTTGGCAACCTCCGCGTCGATCAGCTGGCCCAGCTTCTGGCGCAGCGTGATCGGGGCGATGGCGATCTTCTCCAACAGCTTCGGCGTGGCGTAGCCGGTCATGTAGTTGAACATCACCGCCGCGTCGTGGCAAAGCGCCGGGTCGCAGGTGAAGAAAGACAGGTCGGTGTAGACCTTCGCCGTGATCGGGTGGTAGTTGCCCGTCCCGAAATGGACGTAGCTGCGCAGCGCCTTGTTCTCGCGCCGCACCACCAGCGATACCTTGGCGTGCGTCTTCAGATCGACGAAGCCGTAGACGACCTGGGCGCCCGCGCGTTCCAGGTCGCGCGCCCAGCGGATGTTGGCCTCCTCGTCGAAGCGGGCCTTCAGCTCGACCAGAGCGGTCACCGACTTGCCGGCCTCCGCCGCCTCGATCAGCGCGGCGACGATCGGGCTGTCCTTGCTGGTGCGGTAGAGCGTCTGCTTGATGGCGACCACCTGCGGGTCGCGCGCCGCCTGCCGGATGAACTGCACCACCACGTCGAAGCTCTCGTACGGGTGGTGAACGACGATGTCCTTGTCGCGGATGGCCGCGAAGCAGTCGCCGCCGAAGTCGCGGATGCGCTCCGGGAAGCGGGCGTTGAAGGGGCGGAAGACCAGATCGGGCCGCTCGTCGACGATCAACTGGCGGGTGTCCGACAGGCCGATCAGCCCGTCGAGGATGAACACGTCGTCGTTCGAGACGCGCAGCTCGTGGCGCAGGAACTCACGCAGGTCGGCGGCCATGCCGGCGTCGGTGGCCAGCCGGATGACGCTGCCGCGGCGGCGGCGCTTCAGCGCGCTTTCGAAGGTGCGGACCAGATCCTCCGCCTCCTCCTCGATTTCCATCTCGCTGTCGCGCAGCACGCGGAAGACGCCGTGCGCCTTGACCTGGAACGGCGGGAACAGCCGGTCGATGAACAGCATCACCAGCTTTTCCAGCTGGATGAAGCGGATCTCCGACCCCGGCAGGCGGATGAAGCGGTCGAGCTGCGCCGGCAGCGGGACCAGCGCGTCGAGGTGCCGCCCCTTCACCGGTTCGTGCAGCTGCAGCGCCAGCGAGAAGCCCAGGTTGGGCAGGAAGGGGAACGGGTGCGCCGGGTCCACGGCGATGGGGGTCAGGATGGGGAAGATGTCGTCGAGGAACTTGGCCTCCAGCCAGTCCTTCTCCCCCTCGGTCAGGTCCTCGGCGTCGACCACCATGATGCCGGCCTCGCGCAGATCCTGCTTCAGGCTGCGCCACATGGTCTGCTGCGCGTTCATCAGCTCGACGATGCGCTGGTTCACCGCGGTGAGCTGCTGGGCCGGGGTCAGGTTCTCGGCGCTGGGGGTCTTCACCCCCGCGGCCACCTGCCCCTTCAGGCCGGCGACGCGGACCATGTAGAATTCGTCGAGGTTGCTGGAGGAGATCGACAGGAACCTCAACCGCTCGAGCAGCGGGTGGTTCGGGTTGGACGCCTCATCCAGGACGCGCTGGTTGAAGGCCAGCCACGACAGTTCGCGGTTGATGAAGCGCTCCGGCGCGTCCGCTTCGATGCAGGTCGCTTCCAGGTCCTGAAGTTCGGTCACAGCAGCCTCGGGCTTTTGCGTGATGGGTGGTGCCGCTACAGTCCGATCGGGCCGGACCGCCCCGCCGCGGTCGACGGGCCAAGCAACCTACCCCAACTACGTTACGGTTTTGGGTCAGACAGCATAATACTGCCGTCACGATAATACCGCTGCGAAAACAGTCGCACCCCCGGCGCATCACGCCGAACCGCGATTAGAACAGGAAGGGACACCCTCCATGAAAACCCTGTATCTCATGCGCCACGGCAAGTCCGCGTGGGACGATCCCTCCCTGGACGACCACGACCGCCCCTTGGCGCCGCGGGGCAAGAAGGCGGCTCGGCTGGTCGGCCACGAACTGAAGGACCGCGGCGCGCGCATCGGGCTGGTGCTGTGCTCCACCGCCCGGCGCGCGGCGGACACCGCCGACCGCCTGCTGGAGGTGATGGACGCGCCGGACATCCCGGTGGAGCGCGAGCGCGGTCTCTACCTGTGCGGCGCCGGCGTCCTTCTCGAACGGCTGCGCGACGCCCCCGAATCCGTGTCGTCGCTGATGCTGGTCGCCCACAACCCGGACCTCCACGACCTCGCCCGCGACCTGACCGGAAGCGGCGAGGAGCGGCACCGGGACACGCTGGCGGAGAAATTTCCGACCGGTGCCTGCGCCGTCATTCTGTTCGAAGCGGCCCGCTGGGCCGACCTGGACAGCGGGGCGGGACGACTGGCCGATTTCATCCTGCCGCGGAAACTCTCTTAACGCCCTTTTCCGTATGGGGTATTTCAACCCCGAACAGAGCAGGCCCGGAACCGAGCAGGAGTCGCCCCCGTGTCTTCCGCGCCCCAGAACAACGCGCCCCAGCACGCCACGCCCTCCGGTGCATCCGCCGCGGTGTCCGCCGTGCGCGAGGTGGAGATGAAGCTCCACCTCGACCCGCGCGATCTTTCCCGCGTTGCGGACCTGCCCGCCCTGAAGGCCGCGGCGGAGGGCGCCCCGGCCGTCCGCGATCTGCGCACCGTCTATTACGACACGCCGGACCGGCGTCTGTTCACCGGGGGCATCGCCTTGCGGGTGCGGCAGGACGGCGACCGCTTCGTGCAGACGCTGAAGACCATCAACGCCGCCACACCCGGCGATTCGGCCGCGGTGGCCATCCGCAAGAAATGGGACTGGGCCATCCCCACGGCCGCCCCCGACATGACGCCCTTCGACGCGGAGGGTGTCGCCGCTCTGGTGCCGGAGGACGCGCGCGCGGCGCTGGTTTCGCTGTTCACGACGGAATTCCGGCGCACCACCCTGCTCGTCCGTCCGGACGCCCTGACCTCCATCGAGGTGGCGGTGGACGAGGGCCAGATCACCGCCGGCAACGCCTGCGCCCGAATCAGCGAAGTGGAGCTTGAGCTGAAGTCGGGCCGCGTCGGGCGGTTGTTCGATCTCGCGCTGCTGCTCCAGCGCAGCGTTCCGGTTCGCATCGGAACGGAAAGCAAGGCGGAGATCGGCGAACGTCTCGTCACCGGGCGCCTGCCCGCCCCCGTTCTGCCGGAGCCGCTGGGCCTCACCCCGGTCACCACCGTGGCCGAAGCCTACCGTCACATCGTGCGGCACGGCTTGCGCCTGCTGCTGGCCAACGAAGCCTGCGCGCTGGCCGGTGGCGACGTGGAGGGGCTGCACCAGATGCGGGTCGCGCTGCGCCGCCTGCGCACCGCCATCCGGCTGTTCCGTCCCCTCGCCGGGGTGCCGGACGCCTGCCGCGCCGGGAACGACATCCGCTGGTTCTCCCGCCAACTCGGCCCGGCGCGCGATTGGGACGTGCTGCTGTCCCATGGGATCGCGCCCTTCGCGGCGACGGGAAAGGCCTCCGCCGCCGGGCTCGCCACGCTGACCGCCGCGGTGCGCGAGGCCCGGCGGGCGCCTGCGCTGGCGGCGGTGGAGGCGATCCAGTCGCCGCGCTGCACCGGGCTGATCCTGGCGCTTGGGGCGTGGCTGGAGGACGGGGCGTGGCAGTCCGGCGCCGCGCCGGAGGTCCGCGCCCAGCTGGACCGCCCGATGGCCGAGCTGTCGGGTCCTTGGCTGGCCGCCCAGCACGCCAAGGCGCTGAAGGCGGGCCGCGACCTGGAGGGCGCCGACGCCGCGGCCCGCGACCGGCTGCGCCGCCGCCTGCGCAAGCTGCGGCACACGGCGGAGTTCTTCCGCGGCCTCTACGCCGAAACCGCAACGGTGCCCTTCATCGCCGCGCTCGACGCCCTGCTGGGCGCTCTGGACGCCGATCATGACGCCGCGGTGGCCGGTGTCCTCCTGCGCGACCTGTCGGCGGATCGGCCGGACCATCGCTCCGCCGCCGACGCGACCGCCCGCTGGCTCGCCAAACAGGCCGACAGGCGCCGCAAGGCGCTGCCCGGGCTGTGGAAGGTCTTCCGCGACGGGCCGGTGTTCTGGTGAGGGCATGACGTTGCCCCCACCCTAAACCCTCCCCCGCTATCGCAGGGGAGGGGGGCAGTTCCCTAAGGCGGGCGTCTCAAAAAAAGTGTCCTACAGCGTCCCCGCATAAGCGCCGCCGTCCAGCAGGACGTTCTGCCCGGTCATGAAACCGGCATGGGCCGAGCAAAGGAAGGCACAGGCTGCGCCGAACTCCGCCGGATCGCCGAACCGGCCCGACGGGTTGTCGGCACGGCGGAGGGCCATCTCCTCGTCCAGGCTGCGGTTGTTGGCCCTGGCCCCGCCTTCCATGGTGGTGCGCAGGCGGTCGGTCTCGAAGGGGCCGGGCAGCAGGTTGTTGATCGTCACGTTGTGGCGCACGGTCTGGCGCGACAACCCGGCGACGAAGCCGGTCAGCCCCGCCCGCGCCCCGTTGGACAGGCCGAGGATCGGGATCGGCGCCTTGACCGCCGCCGAGGTGACGTTGACGATCCGCCCGAAGCGGCGGCCGATCATGCCGTCCACCGTCGCCTTGATGAGGAAGATCGGGGCCAGCATGTTGGCCTCGACGGCGCGGACCCAGTCGTCGCGCTCCCAATCGCGGAAGTCGCCCGGCGGCGGGCCGCCCGCGTTGTTGACGAGGATGTCCGGCTCCGGACAGGCGGCCAGCGCGGCGGCGCGCCCCTCCTCCGTCGCAATGTCGCCGACGGCGGTGGTCACGGTGGCGCCGGTCTCCCTGCGGATTTCCTCCGCGGCGGCCTCCAGCAGGTCGCGGCCGCGCGCGGTGATGGTGACCTCCACCCCTTCGCGCGCCAGCGCCAGGGCGCAGGCCTTACCCAGTCCCTTGCTGGCTGCGCACACGATGGCGCGGCGTCCGGCGATTCCCAGATCCATCCTCGTCTCCTCCCTTCCCGGCCTCCAGACCGGCCAGCACCTCGCGGGCCAGCGGCACGGTCAGGGGACGGTGCGCGGCCAGCGAGGCGCGGTCAAGCGCCGCGACCACCCGCCCCGCCGCCTCCAGCGACCGTTCCATCCGGGTCAGCAGGTAGGTGATGAGGTCCATGCCCGGCCGCAACTGACGGTCGGCGAACAGCTTGACCAGCACGGCGGCGAGCAGCGCGTCGTCCGGCGCCTCCACACCGACGGCGGGCGCCGCCTTGATGCGGGAGCGCAGGTCGGCCAGCTTCATACGCCAGCGTGATGGCGGACGGCGCGACAGCAGGAGCAGATGCCCACCCGAGTCGCGGGCGAGGTTGTAGAGGTGGAACAGCGCCTCCTCCCGCGCCGGCGCCCCGGCCACCCGGTCCGCGTCCTCGACCACCACGGCGTTGGCGCGGGCCAGCAGGGCGTGCGGGTCGATCCGGTCCAGCGCCTCGCCCATGGCGATGGGGGCGTGGCTGCGCGCCCGCCAGACATGGCCCAGATGGGTCTTGCCGCAACCGTCCGGCCCGTACAGCGTCAGGGCCGGCGCCGGCCAGGACGGCCAGCGGTCGAGCCACGCCACCGCCTCGGCGTTGCTGGGCGCCACGAGGAAATCCTCGCAGCCCATGGCGGCGCGGTGTCCGAGGTCGAGCGGGATCTGGGCCGCCAGTGTCATGGGTCTGTTGTCATGGGTCGGTTGTCATGAGGCGGGAATCATCAGGAGGGGGTACCGCGGTAGTAGGGGCTCTCAAGATAGCGCCCCAACGCGAAGCGTGTCAGCACCCCGATCACCGCCGCCACCGGAACCGCCAGCAGGACACCGACGAAGCCGAACAGCGAACCGCCGGCCAGCAGGGCGAAGATCACCCAGACCGCGTGCAGCCCGACCTTCTCGCCCACCAGCTTCGGCGTCAGGACGTTGCCCTCCACCGCCTGTCCGAACAGGAAGATCGCGACGACGATGGCGACTCGCCACGGGTCGTCGAACTGCAGCAGGGCCAGCCCGGTGCTCGACACGAATCCGAACAGCGAGCCGACATAGGGGATGAAGGACAGGAGCCCCGCCATCAGCCCGATCACCAGCCCGAAATCCAGCCCCGCCAGCGACAGCGCCACCGCGTAGAACACCCCCAGCACGAGGCAGACCAGCGCCTGCCCGCGGACGAATCCGGCCAGCGTCTCGTCCACCTCGCGCGCCTGCTCGCGGATCGTCGCGGCGTGGTGCAGGGGCAGCCAGCTGTTCACCTTGGCGACCAGGATGTCCCAGTCGCGCATCAGGTAGAAGGCCACGATGGGCGTGATGAACATCACCGACAGCACGTCGAACAGCGCCAGCCCGCCGGACAGGATGTGCTTCAACACCCGCCCGATCCAGCCGACGACGTCGCCGGCGTAGTTGCCGGCGGCACCGCGCAGCCGCTCCACGTCCTCCGGCGACAGCCGGTGGATCAGCCGGTCCAGCATCGGCAGCAGCCGGTCCCGCGCCGCGTTGGCGTAGTTGGGAAGCACCTCGATCAGGTGGGACACCTGCGACTGCACCAGCGGCAGCAGCAGCAGACCCATCAGGACCAGCACCAGAACGAAGGACAGCAGCACCAGCGTCGTCGCGAGCCAACGCGGCAGGCGCCAGCGCTCGACCCGATCGACCACCGGATCCAGCAGATAGGCGACCGCCAGCCCCATCACGAAGGGCAGCAGCATGCCGGACAGCAGCCACAGGGCCAGGACGAACAGGCCAAGGCCGATCAGCCAGAAGCGGATCTGCTTGCCCGCCGTCACGGCACCCCTCCATGCCGGCTGAACAGAAGGCCGCCGCGGTAGACGTAGGCCAGCCCCGACAGCACTGTGGTCGCGGCGCAGACCCAGATCAGCAGGGGCACCAGCTCCTGTCCGAACAGCTGGAAGTCCGGCAGACCCAGCCCCGCCGGGGCCAGCACCGCCGCCGCCAGGGCAAGCTGCACCGCCGTGTTGATCTTGCTGACATAGAGCGGCTGCATCGCCAGCGACTCCTTCAGCGTGTAGAGCAGCATCACCCCGCCGACGATCATCAGGTCGCGGAACACCACCAGGATGACCAGCCACAGCGGCAGGACGCCGATATGGCCCAGCGAGACGTAGACGCTGACCAGCAGCGCCTTGTCGGCGATCGGGTCGAGATAGGCGCCCAGCACCGTGCGGGCGCGGAACATGCGGGCCACGGCGCCGTCGACGGCGTCGGACACCCCCGCCCCGACGAACAGCCAGAAGGCGACCCCCAGCTCCCCGGCCAGGATGAAATAGACGGCGACCGGCACCACCAGGATGCGGCCGAAGGTGATGATGTTCGGGATGCTCACCGCGGTGCCTTCTGCCGTTGTCCCTTGCGCCGGCGCCCCGTCAAGGGCCGGTCCCGGCCCGTCTGTAACGCCGTCACGCCCTCTGCCGTCACGCCCTCTGCCGTCACGGACGCGCCGTGCCGGTGGCCGGTAGCGTGCCCAGAATGCGCGGCGGAGCCCCCGGTGCGGCCTGCGGCGCGCCGACCGGGGCGGGCGTCACGCTGGGATAGGCCGACGGCGCGCCAGTGGCCGGAGAACCGGTGGCCGGAGAAAAGGTGGATGGGGTGGTGGCCGGGACGGACGCCGGCGAAACGGCGGCGGGCTGCGCCGGGGACGCCCCGGCGCCCTTCGCCAGCACCTGGAGCTGCCATTCCGGCGTGGGCGCGACCGGCGGAAGCGGCTGGCCCGGCACGGGAGCCGGCATTGGCGCGGCGACCGCCCCGGTGCGGGCGAGGCCGAGGTCGCGGCGGGCCAGCGCCTGGCGCAGCCGCTCCACGTCGCCGCGGTGGGTGAGTGCGACCAGCGCCTCGTAGCGGCTGATCGACAGCACGTCGGTGCGGGTCACGGCGTTGACCATGCTTAGCCGCTTGCGCGTCTCCACCCAGTCGTTGAGGCTGCCCAGCGGCACGCGCACCAGCGTCGACTGCTCCGGCCCGCTCGCCACGGTGTTGTCGCGGCGGTAGGACTCGTCGATGGCGGCGGATACGAAGGTGGTCGCGCGGGTCAGGAAATCGCCGGCCCGGTCGGACATGTCGGCCTTCACGTTGACCGTCTGCTGGTCCCGCGCGCCGTCGGGGGTGTAGTGGGTCACCTCGACCGCCAGCGGACGGCCGAGATCGAGCCCGCCCGCCGGAACGTCGGTCTTGGCGACGACCACGCCGCCGGCGTTGTAGCGCTGGGCGATGCGGGCCAGAGCTTCCTGATCGCCGGACAGCGCCTCGTTCACGCCGATGGCGGAAATGTCGGCCAATTCGCCGTCCGGAACGACCAGCGGCACCAGCGAGGCGCCGGCCGGACGGCCCTCCCAGGCCTCGCGCCAGTCGGTGCGGTCCTCCCAGAGGACGGGGCGTCCGTCCACGACGGTGACGGGCAGAATCACGTAGGGCCGGGCCGGCGGCTCGACATACTGCTGGCCGCCGCCGGCCAGAGTCTCGCGCACGGAATTGGGACGGAAACGCACGGTGATGCTGCCCACGTAGCGCGTGGCCGACACCTTCTCGTCGTCGATCTCGAAGCCCTGGACCAGCCGGGCAAGCTCGATGTCCGACACCCGCGGCACGCTGGTGGCGGTGGGGACGAGGCGCTTGTACAGCTCCGCCCAGGCCTTCACCTGCGCGTCGCGGATCGCCTGATCGCGGGCGGCGTTGGCGTTGGCGGCGCTGACGTCCACCTTCACGCCCGACACGGTGAAGGGGTCCGCCGCCGGCACCGCAGGCGCCGCTCCGGGGGTTGCCCCTGGAACGGCCGCGGGCGCCGCCACCGCGGGTGGAGCGGCGCCGGTCACCTGCGCTTCCACGGGGCCGGCCTGGACGGCCAGGGCCACGGTGATGGCGGCGAAGCCCGCAAACAGCGGCGCATGGCGGCGGTGGAGCATTGCAAAGCCTTCCGATTCGAGTATGTTCGGCCCGTTCCCTATTGACCCGGCCCAAAATGACCCGGTTCAGGTGGCCCAGGTATATAGCTCAGCCCAAGCGAGGATACCATCAGCACCCAGTCTAATAACACGTCCGACGCCTACAAGCAGGCCGGCGTGGACATTGATGCGGGCAACGCGCTCGTTGACGCGATCAAGCCGCTCGCCCGTTCCACCGCGCGCCCGGGCTCCGACGCCGGGCTGGGCGGGTTCGGCGCTCTGTTCGACCTGCGCGCGGCCGGGTATCACGACCCGCTGCTGGTCGCCACCACGGACGGCGTCGGCACCAAGCTGAAGGTCGCCATCCTGGCGAACCGGCACGACACGGTGGGCATCGACCTCGTGGCGATGTGCGTGAACGACCTCGTCGTTCAGGGCGCGGAGCCGCTGCTGTTCCTCGACTATTACGCCACGGGCAAGCTGGACGTCGCCGCGGGCCGCGCCATCGTCGCCGGCATCGCGGAAGGCTGCCGTCAGGCCGGCTGCGCGCTGGTCGGCGGCGAGACGGCGGAGATGCCGGGCATGTACGCCGAGGGCGACTACGACCTCGCCGGCTTCTCGGTCGGTGCCGTCGAGCGCAAGGACGCGCTGACCGGCGCCACCGTGCAGGACGGCGACGTGGTGCTCGGCCTCGCCTCCTCCGGCGTGCATTCCAACGGCTATTCGCTGGTCCGCAAGCTGGTGGAGAAGTCCGGCCTCGGCTACGACTCGCCCTGCCCCTGGGACGCCGGGAAGACGCTGGGCGAGGCCCTGCTGACCCCCACCCGCATCTATGTGAAGAGCACGCTGGCCGCTGTGCGCGCCGGGACGGTGCGGGCGATGGCCCACATCACCGGCGGCGGCCTGATCGAGAACATCCCGCGCGTCCTGCCGGACGGGCTGGGCGTCACGCTCGACGCGTCCAAGTGGCCGCTGCCGCCGGTCTTCAACTGGCTGATGAAGACGGGCGGGCTGACCCCGCTGGACATGGCGCGCACCTTCAACACCGGCCTCGGCATGGTCGTCGTCGTCCCGGCGGACAAGGCGCAGCAGGCGGCCGAGATCCTGGCCCAGGGCGGCGAGACGGTCTTCACCGTCGGCACCGTCCACGCGGTCAAGGACGGCGACGCCCGCGTCACCGTCACCGGCATGGACACGGCATGGTCGGCCTGACGGCATCCGGACTGAAGGTTGGAGTCCTGATTTCCGGGCGCGGCAGCAATTTGCAGGCGTTGATCGACGCCTGCGCCGCCCCGGACTTCCCGGCGGACATCGCGCTGGTGCTCTCCAACAAGGCCGACGCCTATGGGTTGGAGCGCGCAGCATCCGCCGGGGTTCCCGTCGCGGTGGTCAGCCACCGCGATTTCCCCGGCGACAAGCGCGCGTTCGAAGAGGCCATGGACGCGCGCCTGCGCGACGCGGGCGTCGAGCTGGTCTGTCTGGCCGGCTTCATGCGGCTGCTGTCGCCCTGGTTCGTCGAGCGCTGGCACGACCGGATGATCAACATCCACCCGTCGCTCCTGCCCTCCTTCAAGGGGCTGGACACGCACCAGCGGGCGCTGGACGCCGGGGTGCGCTTCCACGGCTGCACCGTCCATTACGTGCGCACGGAGATGGACGAGGGGCCGATCATCGCCCAGGCCGCCGTCCCGGTCCTGCCCGGCGACGACGCCGACCGGCTGTCCGCCCGCGTGCTGGAGGCCGAACACCGGCTCTATCCTCAGGCGCTGCGCCTGATCGCCGAGGGCCGCGCCCGCGTCGAGGACGGTCGAGTGAGACTGTCCGGCCCCGCGGCGGACCTGCCGACGCTCATCAACCCGCCAGCGTAACGCTTACCAAGCGGGCCCCTCGGCCAAGCGGCACCCTTGCCGCAACCGTCCGCACTCCCCACATTCTCCGCCGGAACCATAACAGGGGAGGCAGAGGGCGATGGCGGCTACGGAACACGGCCACAATCCGGTCAGCGAGGATGTCGTTCGCCGCCACGAGGCGGGTTGGCACGCCTTCACCCGCTTCTTGACGCTGGCGACCGCGGGCGTGATCGCCGTGCTGGTCTTCATGGCGATCTTCCTGGCCTGACGGCTGTTTCCAGCCTCTGGCCAGTTCGCTGTGGCGGGGCGCTTACGCCCCGTCCGGCAGACGGCCGAGCAGCAGGTCGCGCATTTCGCCGACCAGCGCGTCCACCTGCTCCTCCCACGTCTCGGTGCCGCCCTGGATGGCGTGCATGACGTGGGTGGCGAGGTGGATCAGCGCGGCGCGCACGCAATCCTCCGCCGGGAAATCCAGCCCCACCGTGTCCTGAAGGAACTGGCCGAGCTGGTCGGCGGAATTCCAGGGATGGACGACCACCGTGTCGAAGCCGCTGGTCCCCAGGAACACCGCGTTCAGGGCCGTCGCCTGCGCGTTGATCGCGTCGATGGCCGCGTCCTGCTCGACGTTGCCGCGCAGCACCTCCTGGAAGGCCGCCAGGCACTGGTCGACGTAGCCGCGCACCAGCAGTTCCACCACGCCCGGATCGCTCAGGTCGTTCCTGCCCTTCACGAGGGGCGGCAGCGGTTCCAGCAGGGCCGCGACGATCGGCTTGACGTCCGGATTTTCCATGGCGGGGGTACTCCTAGCGGTAGAATCCCCGAATACTCGACTTCGCCACGCCTGTCCACGATGCCGTGACGCGACGCGGGCGACAAGTTGCGGGCGGAAAGCCCTGAATCGAAAAGGGCCGCCCCGGTCGGGACGGCCCTTCGCGCAAGGCTGCGAAGCGGACGAGCCGCGATCAGCCCACCAGCTCGATGCCGGCGAAGAAGAAGGCGATCTCCTGGGCGGCGGTCTCCGGAGCGTCCGAACCGTGCACCGAGTTGGCCTCGATCGACTCGGCGAACTCCTTGCGGATGGTGCCCTCGGCGGCGTTGGCCGGGTTGGTGGCGCCCATGATCTCGCGGTTGCGGGCGATGGCGTTCTCGCCTTCCAGAACCTGGAGCACGACCGGGCCGGAGATCATGAAGGAGACGAGGTCGTTGAAGAACGGACGCTCGCGATGCACGCCGTAGAACTGCTCGGCCTGGGCCTTGGACAGCTGAACGCGCTTCTGCGCGACGATGCGCAGGCCGCCGTCCTCGAACTTGGCGTTGATCTTGCCGGTCAGGTTGCGGCGGGTGGCATCGGGCTTGATGATCGAGAGGGTGCGTTCGACGGCCATGGCGGTGGGCTCCTGCTGGAAATGCGTTATGGGCGCCGCTGGTTTGGCCGGGGCGCCGGTTGCGCGGGGTTATATAGGCGCTTTTCGGCCACGGCAACCGGTTCGTGAGGCTGCCTCGCGAGGCTGCGCCGCCCGCCTCCGCGCGGCTGCCATGAAGGGTTGCCCCGCGGGTCCCGCTTCAAATCGCGGTTTCCCCGTGGTAAACCGGCGCCGATATGCTGCACATCAACGACCTGACGTTCCGCTACGGCGGACGTGTGCTGTTCGACCGCGCCACCGCGGTCGTGTCGAAGGGCCACCGCGTGGCGCTGGTCGGCCGCAACGGCACCGGAAAATCCACCCTCCTCAAGCTCATCGCCGGCCAGCTCCAGACGGACGCCGGAGCCATCGGCGTGCCCACCGGCACCAAGATCGGCATGGTGGCGCAGGAGGCCCCCAGCGGCGCCACCACCCTGATCGACGCCGTCCTGGCTGCCGACACGGAGCGCACCGCCCTGCTGGCCGAGGCCGAGACGGCCACCGACCCCATGCGCATCGGCGAGATCCACGCCCGGCTGGCCGACATCGAGGCGCATTCGGCGCCGTCGCGCGCCGCCCAGGTCCTCTCCGGCCTGGGGTTCGACGCCGACGCGCAGGCGCGGCCCTGCTCCGACTTCTCGGGCGGCTGGCGGATGCGCGTGGCGCTGGCCGGCGTGCTGTTCGCCCGGCCCGACCTGCTGCTGCTCGACGAGCCGACCAACCACCTCGATCTGGAGGCGACCATCTGGCTTGAGGGGTACCTCAAGAACTACCCCCACACGATCCTGCTGGTCAGCCACGACCGCGACCTCTTGAACTCGGTCCCCACGACGACCATCCATGTGGACCAGGGCAAGCTGGTGACCTACGCCGGCAACTACGACCAGTTCCTCAAGCAGCGCCGCGCCAACATGGAGCGGCTGCAGGCCATGGCGACCAAGCAGGAGGCCAAGCGCAAGCACATGATGGCCTTCGTCGAACGCTTCCGCTACAAGGCGACCAAGGCCCGGCAGGCGCAGAGCCGCCTGAAGGCCCTGGAGAAGCTGGAGACCATCACGCTGATGGAGGACGACGCCGAGGTCGTCTTCAACTTCCCCCAGCCGGACGAGATGGCCCCGCCGCTGATCGCGCTGGATGGGGTGACCATCGGCTACGGCGACCGCGCCATCCTGCGCCGCGTCAACCTGCGCATCGACATGGACGACCGCATCGCCCTGCTCGGCGCCAACGGCAACGGCAAATCGACGCTGGTGAAGCTGCTGGCCGGGCGGCTGGAGGCGATGGCCGGCGAGGTGAAGCGCCCGACCAAGCTGCGCGTCGGCTATTTCGCCCAGCATCAGCAGGACGAGTTGGACTTGTCGCTGACCCCCATCCAGCAGACCCAGCGCATCATGCCGCTGGCGCCGGAGGAGAAGGTGCGCGCCCATCTCGGCCGCTTCGGCTTCCAGCAGAGCAAGGCGGAAACCCGCATCTCGGACCTGTCCGGCGGCGAGAAGGCCCGGCTGCTGCTGGCGCTGATGAGCCGCGAGACGCCGCACATCCTGATGCTCGACGAGCCGACCAACCATCTCGACGTGGACAGCCGCGAGGCGCTGATCGAGGCGATCAACGGGTTCGAGGGCGCCGTCATCCTCATCAGCCACGACCCGCACCTGATCGAGCTGACCGCCGACCGGCTGCTGCTGGTGGCCGACGGCACGGTGCAGCCCTACGACGGCGACCTCGACGACTACCGCCGCTTCCTGTTGGACCGCGCGCGGGCCGAGCGCGCCGCCGCCAAGGGCGGTGAGGCGACGGACGCCGGGGCCAGCCGCAAGGACCAGCGCCGCGCCGCGGCGGAGGCCCGCGCCACGCTCGCCCCGCTGAAGAAGAAGGCCACCGACGCGGAGTCGCAGGTCAACAAGCTGACCGAGGAGAAGCGCAAGATCGAGGCGAAGCTGGCCGATCCCGCCCTCTACAGCGGTCCCAGCGACAAGCTGCAGAAGCTCCAGATCGATCTCGGCGTCGTGGACAAGAAGCTGTCCGCCGCCGAGGAGGCGTGGCTGGAGCATCTCGAAGCCTATGAGTCGGCGGCGGCGGAGGCCGGCGTATGAGCGTGCCGCGCAACGTGGCCTTCACAGGAGCGGCCTCGCTCCCCGCGACCGTCGCGCGCCGTGGGCGGCAGGAGCATGAGGAGGAGCGGACCTCCGACGTCCTGGCGGCCTTCCGCGCCAACCTGCCGGAGGGACGGGTGTCGCTGGGCGACCTGATCCAGGCGCTGGGCGACCGCTCGCTGGGCACCATCCTGCTGGCCCTGTCGCTGCCCACCATCGCGCCGGTGCCGCTGGGCGTGTCCTGCCTGTTCGACCTGCCGATCCTCCTTTTCTCCGCCCAGATGGCCTTCGGCAAGCGCGGCGCCGCGCTGCCCGGCTGGATTCTGCGCCGCTCGGTCAGCCGCTCCCTCGCCGCCCGCATGATCGACAAGGCGATGCCGCGGCTGACCGCCATCGAGCGGATGCTGAAGCCGCGCCACAGCCGCTTCGCCAGCATCGACGGGGAACGCTGGTTCGGCGTGCTGCTGCTGCTGCTGTCGCTGACCTGCGTGGTGCCGCTGCCGCTGACCGGCTGGCTGCCGGGCTTCGCCCTCGTCCTGCTGTCCCTGGGGCTGATCGAGCGCGACGGGGCCGCCGTCGCGGTCAGCCTCGCCCTCACCGTGGCCGCCCTGGTCTTCTTCGCGCTGGTCGCCAGCAGCCTCTCCTACGCCGGCCAGACCCTGCTGGCCGTCACGTCATATCCCGCGTTTATGGCATAGCTCCCGCCGCTTCGGCCGGTTGCGGGGGAAACCCGGATGCGACATAAGTGCGCTCTGGGATTGTTAGGTTCGGGACCCCCCGAGGCTCCAGCTTGTTTAGCCCCGGGGTAAAACGCTCAACAGCCAACGGCGAAAGGCCGATCATGACACCAACGGAAATCACCGTCGCGGAGAAGCAAAAAAGCGGCAAGACGCCGCCGGCCGCGTGGCTTTTCTTCCAGCGTTGGTTGGCAAATCCCCTTTCCATGGGTTCCGTTACACCATCCTCGGGCGCGCTCTGCCGGCTGATCGGCGAACAGGTGCTGTGCGGGCCGGATCAGGTCGTCGTGGAGTTCGGCGGCGGGACCGGCGCCATCACCAAGGCCCTGCTTCAGCGCGGCATTCCGGGCAACCGCATCTTCACCTTCGAGATCGACGACCATCTGTCGCGCTTCCTGCGCGGCCATTATCCGGACGTCAACGTCGTCCATGACGACTGCCGCAAGGCCGCCGACATCCTCGGTCCGGAGCTGGTCGGCAAGGTCGGCACGGTCGTGATCGGCATCCCCATGCTGAACCTGCCGATGCGCGCCCAGAAGGAGGTCGTCGAGGCCTGCTTCCGCATCCTGCCCGAAGGCGGGCGCTTCGTTCTCTACACCTACGGCCTCGTGTCGCCGCTGAACCAGCGCGCGCTGGGCGTCAAGGGCAAGCGGCTGGGCTTCACCCCGCTGAACGTCCCGCCGGCCTCCGTCTGGGGCTATTGGAAAGCCAAGCCCTAATCCCCCCGATCACCCCTTGCCCATCACCCTTTACGGGGTGCCTGCCGCAGCAGGACATCCGTCAGACCCACCGGCAGAGCCGCCAGCAGCCACACGGTGGCGGCCATCGGCCAGGGGAAGGCGATGCGCGCCCGGTTGCGGGCCAGCCCGCTCTTGATGACCTGGGCGGCGCGGTCCGTCTCCATCAGGAAGGGCATGGGAAAGCGGTTCACCGCGGTCATCCGGCTTTTCACGAAGCCCGGACAGATCACCGTCACGCCGATCCCCTGCCCCGCCAGATCGCCGCGCAGCGACTCGCCGTAGACCCGCACCGCCGCCTTGCTGGCGCAATAGGCGGGCGCGCCGGGCATGCCGCGGAAGCCGGCCAGCGAGGCCATCAGGGCGATCTGCCCGCGCCGCCGCGCCTGCATGCCGGGCAGCAGCGGGTGGATGCTGTTCAGCACGCCGTCGACATTCACCTGGAAGATGCGCCGCGCCTGTTCGGCGCTCTCCACGCCGCCCCCGGTGCCGGCGGAGATCCCTGCGTTGGCGATGACCAGATCGACCGGCGCGCGGGCGTCCAGCGCCGTCAGCCACCCCGCCATCGCCTCGCGGTCGGCCGCGTCGACGAGCGCGGTTTCCACCGCCGCCCCGGCGGCGCGGCAGCGCTCCGCCACCGCCTCAAGCCTTGCGGAGTCGCGCCCGCTCAGGGCCAGCGCGACTCCGGGGGCGGCGTAGGCGCGGGCCAACTCCTCCCCGATGCCGCTGGACGCCCCGGTGATGACGATCGAGCGCGGATCGCGCATGCCCTTTTCCCCCTGTCCCTGACGCTTGTTGCCTTGGCCGCCCGACGCTATAACGTGAGCCTCCCGATCCCACAAATACTCGTCGAGGCCGCTTTGCCCGCCCAACGCTCCGCCGTTTCCAGCATGACCGGTTTCGCACGCGTGGACGGGCATGCCGACGGCTACAGTTGGACTTTCGAGGTGAAGAGCGTCAACGGGCGCAACCTCGACATCCGCTGCCGCCAGCCCGCCGGCTTCGACACGCTGGAGGCCGCCGCCCGCGCCGAGATCCCCAAGCGGCTGGCACGCGGCAGCGTCAACCTGAACCTGACCGTCACCCGCAGCCAGTCGGTGTCGCAGCTCCGCATCAACCGCGAGCTTCTGGCCCAGGTGCTGGAGCTGGCGCGCGAGATCGAGGGCGCCGGGGCCGCCCCGCCGCGGCTCGATTCGCTGCTCGCCGTCCGCGGCATCATCGAGCCGGTGGAGGAGGACGAAGGCGACGCGCGGGACCGGGTGGAGGCCGCGCTGAAGGCCGACCTCGGCCGGCTGATCGGCGAGCTGGTCACCGCCCGCCTGTCGGAGGGGGCACGTCTGGTCACCGTCCTGAACGGCCATCTTGACGAGATCGAGCGGCTGATCACCGCCGCCGCCGCCTGCGCCAGCACCCAGCCCGAGGCTTTGCGCGAACGGCTGCGCAGCCAGGTCGCCGCCCTGCTCGACGCCGCCCCGGCCCTGCCGGAGGAGCGGCTCGCCCAGGAGGCCGCCATCCTGATCGCCAAGGCCGACGTGCGCGAGGAGATGGACCGCCTGCGCGCCCACATCCAGGCCGCCCGCGACATGCTGGCGGAGGGGGGCGCCATCGGCCGCCGCTTCGACTTCCTGTGCCAGGAGTTCAACCGCGAAGCCAACACCCTGTGCTCCAAGTCCGCGGACGTGGAGCTGACCCGCATCGGCCTGTCGCTGAAAGCCTCCATCGAGCAGCTTCGCGAGCAGGTCCAGAACATCGAGTGACGCCCGACCCATGCCCGAGACCATGAACACGAAGATCGCCCGGCGCGGCCTGATGCTCGTGCTGTCCTCCCCCTCCGGGGCGGGCAAGACCACCATTTCGCGCCGCCTGCTGGACCGCGACCCCGGCATCACCCTGTCGGTGTCCGTCACCACCCGGCCGATGCGCCCCGGCGAGCAGCCGGGCGTCCATTACTATTTCGTCGACATGCCGGAGTTCGAGCGCATGGCCGGCCAGGGCGAGTTGCTGGAGCACGCCCGCGTGTTCGGCAACTGCTACGGCACGCCGCGCCACGCGGTGGAGACGGCGCTGAGCGCCGGGCGCGACGTGCTGTTCGACATCGACTGGCAGGGCATGCAGCAGTTGGCGGCCAACGCCCGCGCCGATCTGGTCAGCATCTTCGTCCTGCCGCCCTCGGGCACCGAACTGGAGCGCCGCCTGCACTCCCGCGGCCAGGATTCGGCGGAGGTGATCGCCCAGCGCATGGCCAAGGCGTCGGACGAGATCAGCCATTGGGGCGAGTATGATTACGTGATCGTCAACAACGACGTGGACGAGAGCGTCACCGCGGTCCAGGCCATCCTGCGCGCCGAGCGGCTGCGCCGGACGCGGCAGGTCGGGATGCCGGCGTTTGTGGAGAGCGTGCAGGCGGCGCTGTAAGCGTCGGCGTATTGCCCCCACCCTTCCCACGGCTTCGCCGCGGGCCCCTTCCCTCCCCCGCTATCGCAGGGGAGGGTCAGGGTGGGGGCAAGGACCTACCTCCCCCGATACGCCCGCGCCAGCGCCGCGAACCCCGCCACATCCACCTCCTCCGCCCGCGCGGTCGGCTCGATGCCAGCGGCGGCCAGCAGCGCTTCCGCATTGCCCAGGCTCTTCAAACTCTGCCGCAGCATCTTGCGGCGCTGGCCGAAGGCGGCGGCGGTCACCTGCTCCAGCGCCTTCCATTCCGCCGGCTCCGGGTTGGCGCGCGGTGTCAGGTGGACGATGGTGGACTCCACCTTGGGTGGAGGGGTGAAGGCCTTGGCCGGCAGGTTGAACAGCACCCGCGCGTCCGACCGCCATTGCGTGATGACCGACAGGCGGCCATAGGCCTTGCTGCCCGGCTTGGCGACCAGACGGTCCGCGACCTCCTTCTGGAACATCAGCGTCAGGCTGACGAACTCCTCGATCCGCCCCAGCCAGCCGATCAGCAGCGGAGTCGCCACGTTGTAGGGCAGGTTCGCCACGATGGCCCGCGGGGCCGGAGCGATCGCGATGGGATCGACGTCCAGCGCGTCGGCCTCGACGATGGACAGCCGCCCATCCGCCGCCTCGATCACGTCCTGAAGCGCCTCGATGAAGCGGTGGTCGCGCTCGATGGCGATCACCTGCGCCGCCTTGGTCGCCAGAAGGGCGCGGGTCAGCCCGCCCGGACCGGGACCGATCTCCACGACCGTCACGCCGGTCATGTCGCCCGCCGAGCGCGCGATGCGCCCCGTCAGGTTGAGGTCGAGCAGGAAGTTCTGCCCCAGCGCCTTGCGGGCGTCCAGCCCGAAGCGGGCGATCACCTCGCGCAGCGGCGGCAGGGCCTGCGGGTCGAAAGCGGTGGGCATCGGTGCGGAATCGGGCGTGGCGTCGGTCATGGCCGCACTTATAGGACGGCGCAGGCCCGCCGTCATCTGCCGCGCGACGTCCTCACCCTTCGCTCTTGAGGGCGATGTTCTCCGGCGTGGCGTCGAGACGGCCCGTGCAGGTGATGCGGCGCCCGTCGTCGAAGGCCTGGGACGGCTTCGGCCCGATGGTCACCTGCAGGACCACCTTGTCGGCCAACTGGTCGCCCAGATCCTGGGGCCGGTCACCGCCCTGGGCATCGTGGCTGAACACGCTCTCCAGGTACCAGACTGCACCGCCGGCCCCCTGCGGCCCGCCGCGGACCAGCGCGCCGGCCAGCCGGGTGTAGACGTCCTTGCACACCTCCTCGGTCCGGTTGCGCGGCAGGTCGACGAAGTTGGCGTAGGCGACGATCCGCCGGTCCTGGAAGCGGTAGAAGACGCCGCTGCGCGACACCTCCGTCCGCAAATCGCGGGACAGCCCGTCCACCGTATCGTACAGGTCGCCGCGCAGCCGGGTCATGCCCCAGTCGAGCAGGGTCACCGGCTCCCGCGACAGCCAGTCCAGCGCATCGCGGGCCTGAACCGGCCCCGACATCAAGGGCAGAAACATGAAGGACGGCAACAGGACGAGCGCGGCGAAACCCCTCATGACATCGGGCCTCCGGACCATCGTTGCGGCGCAACCGTAGCAGCGATGCTAAGCCAGGAGCGCGGCCATATCCAGCCGGATTCCGGGCCGCATGCCACGCCCATGCCGGGGTACCCCGTCAGTCCTCCAGCAGGAAGTCGCGCACGGTGGCGATCTGGTCTCCGGTCATCAGCGCCGGGGCGTGGCCGGTGTGGGCGAACTCCACCAGACGGGCCCTGGGGCCGCGGCGGGTCATCTCCTCCGCCGTGGCCGCCGGAAGGATGTCCGAGGTGGCGCCGCGCAGCACCAGCACCGGGCAGCGGATGCGGTCCCAGACGGCCCACAGGTCCACATCCTCCATCGGCTGCGCCTTGAAGGCCTCGGCGATGGCCGGGTCGTAGGCAAGGCCGTAGCAGCCGTCCGGACGCAGGCGGGCGCTGTGCTCCGCCATGTGGCGCCACGCCTCGTCGGGCAACTGCCCGAAGCCCATCAAGACGAAGCGCAGGTAGGATTCGACCGCCGCCAGATCCTCGAACACCGGGTCCTTGCCGACGTAATCGGCGATGCGCTGCAAACCCGCCTTCGGGATGAAGGGGCCGATGTCGTTGACGACCAGACGGCGGATCGGGCTGTCCGGCTGGGCGGCCAGCAGCATGCCGATCAGCCCGCCCATGGAGGTGCCGACCCAATCCACCGACTCCACCCCCAGCCGGGCGATCAGCGCCGCCATGTCGGCGCAGTACTGCGGGTAGCCGTAGAGCGTCGGGTTGCCCAGCCGGCCGCTCTTGCCGCGCCCCACCACATCCGGGCAGGCGACGCGGTAGCGGTCGGCCAGATCGAGCGCCAGCGCGTCGAAGTCGCGGCCGTTTCGGGTCAGGCCATGCACGCAGACCGCGGTGCGGGCCGCATCCTCGCGTCCCCATTGGGTGTATGCGACGCGGTGAAACCCCGCCGCGCTGAGGCCGAGAAAGCTGCGTTCGGACATCGGCACGGGTGGCCCCTCCCCTCTTGGTTCGTTCTCAGCCCTTGCCGGGCTTTGCCAGCTCCGCCGCCTGTCGGACGACCAGGGGCGACGGATCCGCCGCCGCGGCGTCGAAAGGATGCCGCGGAGCGTCGTACAAACGGCGGATGGCGCGCACGTAGTTCCGCGTCTCCTCGTAGGGCGGAACGCCCCGATAGCGGTCCACCGCCCGCTCCCCCGCGTTGTAGCCGGCAAGGGCCAGCGTAACGTCCCCCTGGAAATAGGCCAAGAGCCAGCGCAGGTAACGCACGCCGCCGCGGATGTTCTGGGCGGGGTCGAAGACGTCGGACACGCCGAACCGCTCCGCCGTGTCGGGGATGAGCTGCATCAGCCCGGCCGCCTCCTTCGGCGACACCGCGTCGGAGCGGAAGGCGCTCTCCACCCGGATCACCGCCATGACCAACGCCGGGTCCAGCCCGTACTGGGGCGCGGTCTTGTGGACCAGCGCGACGATCTCCGGCGGCGGGGGCAGCGCCTCGCGCAGCGGGGCCGCGCCGGGGCGGCACCAGGGACGGACATGGCCCATCCGGCCCGGCACATAGGCGACCAGCCGCCGCGCCTCCTTGTGGCCGCGCGACGCCGCGGCGCGCAGCCACGCCGTGCCGACCCGCTGGTCGCGCTTCACCCCGACGCCGAACAGGAAGCGCCGCGCCATGCGGTAGGACGCCTCCGGATCGCCCTTCTCCGCCGCCTCGCAGTCGGCCATGCGCGACTCGCGCGAGGAGACGGAGCCGGACTTGCCCGCGGCGAGGGCGGCGGGGGCCGCCAAGGCGACGAAAAGGGCGAAGGTCAGGGGAAGGAAACGCACGGGTTGGCCTTGGGGCGGTCTGCAAAACCGCATTGATATGAGGCTTCCCGTAAGATGCGGCAAGCGCAGGACAGCGTTACCCTTTTTTCAACACGGTGCGCAAATGGCTCCGCAACGACCGCGCCCAGCCGCGGATCAGCGCCAGCGCCGGTCGAATCGCCGTGCGCATCCGTCCCACCGCCCGCTTGGCGGCCTGCCAGGGCGGCAGGGCGGTCAGCCAGGCCAGCCAGCGCACCACCCGGACGTAGCACCAAGCGAAGGCCGGGATGGTCAGCAGCTTGTCCTTGCCGATGTGGAACAGCCGCTCCACCAGCGTCACCTTGACCAGTTCCACGGTCCCCAGCAGCAGAGCGCCCTGGACCGGGTGCCCGGTTCCCATCAGGTACAGGCCGACGGGCTTCAGCGGTTCCAGAACCACGAGCGGGATCACGAACAGCGCCAGCGTCGGATAGCGGCCGAGCCGGCGGACGCGCGCGGCCAGCCGTTCGGCGAAACGCTGCCGCCCGATCCAGGCGGCCAGCGGCCGCAACGCCTCCAGCGCCACCGCGTCGATCAGGAAGTAGAGCAGCGCCGCGGCGCTCAGCAGGGGCCGCAGCACGAGGCGGCGCAGCAGCGCCCCCAGCCTCCGAGTCAAGCTCCGACCCAAAGTCCGAGAGGAGGAATCTCCGTTCGAAGTAGCCATTAGGTCTTTCGTCAGGCGTACAGGGGCGTTTCGCCGGCTTGGGTTCGCTGCGGATTTCCACTATCTAACGTTTCTGCCATTGCGCGTCCGTCCCTTCGTCTACTATCGGTGCGCCCCATCGTGCTCGGCCATTACGATCCATATCTCGTTGCGTTGTCCGTTGTCGTCGCCTCTTTCGGCGGCTATGTGGCGCTGGACCTCGCCTCCCACGCCCGGGAAGCCGGGCGGGGACGGAACGGCTGGCTGGGGGCAGCGGCGCTCGCCCTGGGGGCGGGGATCTGGTCGATGCACTTCATCGGCATGATGGCCATGCGCATGCCCGTGCCGGTGTCCTACGACATCCTGCTGACCGCGTTGTCCTTTCTCCTGGCGGTCGGTGTCTCCGGAACCGGGCTGTTCGCCGTGGCGCATGGCGGGGGCCGCTGGACGACGTTGGCGGCGGCGGGGCTGCTGACCGGTTTCGGAATCGTCGCCATGCATTATGTCGGCATGGCCGGCATGCGGCTGCCGGTTCCGCTGATCTACGACACGCCTCTGGTCGTCGCGTCGGTGGTCATCGCCGTCGTCGCCTCCACCGCCGCGCTCTGGCTCGCCTTCCGCACGGCCAGCCCCATGCAGCGCCTGTCCGGCGCGCTGGTGCTCGGCGCCGCGGTGGTCAGCATGCATTACGTCGGCATGGCCGCCGCCAGCGCCACCGGGAACGTCATTGGGAACGCCATTGGGCACACCATTGGGCACGCCGCCGATCAGGACGCCGTCCTGGCCGGGGACGATCTCGCCCTCGTGCTGTCCACGCCGTCTCTCGCCGTGGGGACCGGGATAGGGACGCTGCTGATCCTCTCGCTGGGGCTGCTCTCCGTCCTGATCGACCGTCGCCGCTCGGCGGAGCGGGCGGCGGGGCAGGAGGCGCGCTACCGCGCCGTCGTCGACACCGCCGTGGACCCCATCGTGGTGATCGACGAGACCGGCACCATCCAGTCCTTCAACCGGGCGGCCGAGACGACCTTCGGCTACGGCGCGGACGAGGCCGTCGGCGCGAACGTCCGCATCCTGATGGCGGAGCCGCACCGCTCCGCCCATGACGGCTACATGGCCCATTTCCGCGAGACGGGCGAGCGGCGGATCATCGGCATCGGGCGCGAGGTCGAGGGTCGGCGCAAGGACGGCTCCCTCTTCCCGTTGGAGCTGTCGGTGGCCGAATGGCACGACGGGCAGCAGCGTCTGTTCACCGGCATCATGCGCGACATCACCGCCCGCAAGGCGGCGGAGGATGCCCTGCACCGCGCCAAGGCGGAGGCGGAGCGCGCCCGCGAGGAGGCGCTGGCCGCCCGTGACAACGCCGAGCGCGCGGACATGGCGAAGACCAAGTTCCTCGCCGCGGCCAGCCACGACCTGCGCCAGCCCGTGCAGTCGCTGTTCTTCTTCGCCCACGCCCTGTCCGACCGGCTCGACGGCCACTCCGCCTCGCCCCTGCTGGCGAGCATGAGCGAGTCGCTGAACGGCCTGCGCACGCTGCTGGACAGCCTGCTGGACGTATCGCGGCTGGACGCCGGTGTGGTCACCCCCGCGGTGACGGAATTCGCGCTGGGCCCGCTGCTGCAGCGGCTGGCCGAAGAATACCGGGGCCGCGCGGAGGAGGTGGGGATCGCGTTGCGCCTCGTCCCCACCGCTGCCTGGACACGCAGCGATCCGGCGCTGGTCGAACGCATCCTGCGCAACCTGGTGGAGAACGCCATCCGCTACACCGAGAGCGGACGGGTGCTGATCGGCTGCCGCCGCACCGGAAACGGCCTGCGGATCGAGGTTCTCGACACCGGCATCGGCATTCCCGAGGACAAGCACGACGAAGTGTTCGTGGAGTTCGCCCAGCTCGCCAACCCCGAACGCGACCGGCGCAAGGGGCTGGGGCTGGGCCTCGCCATCGTCCGGCGGTTGGCCGGTCTGCTCGGTCATGGGGTGACCCTGCGCTCCCGGCCGGGACGGGGCAGCGCCTTCGGCCTGACCGTGCCGTCGGTCGCGCCGCGCCAGGTGATGAAGACCTGCCGCCCCGCCGCCCAGCCTGCCGCCAACGGCGGCAAGGGTCTGGTCGTGGTGGTGGAGGACGACGCCATCATCCTGCTCTCCATGCGGACCATGCTGGAGGAATGGGGGTACGAGGTGGTTGCCGCCGTCTCTGCCGACGAAGCGGTGGGTACGCTCACCAGCCTCGGCCAGCGCCCCGACATGATCGTCGCCGATTACCGCCTGCGCGAAGGGCGGACCGGGCTTCAGGCCATCCGCGACATCTACGGGGTGTGTGGGGTGCGGGTGCCCGCGCTGGTGCTGACCGGCGACACCGACCCTGCCCGCATCGCGGAGGTCCAGCAGAGTGGCCACCGCCTTCTGCACAAGCCGGTGGCGCCCGAGGTGCTGCGCAACGCGCTGACCTCCGCGGCCTAGGCGCCCCGCCCCGCTCCGCTCCCGGCCGAATCCCGAGTGTGGTTGAAAGCGCGCTCCGCCCCGCTTATGGTCTTGGAAAAAGGCGCGTTTGCGCCGAATCCACGACCGGTCCCCAAATAAGAATCTGGTTCCAGGAGCGCCCCCACATGAAAGCCATGCTGCTCGGCTTCGCCGCCGCCATCGTCATCGCCATCGGCGCGTCGGTCGCGCTGACCTCCATCGACCACAGCTCGGCCAGCCGCTTCTCCAGCAGCTCGGTCCGTCTCTGAGGGTTTGAGAGCGGGGAGGCCTACGCGCGGCGACGGGCGGCCATGGCCTCCGCCGTCTTCAGGGCGGCGATCAGGCTCGACGCCCCGGCCTTGCCCGTGCCGGCGATGTCCAGCGCCGTCCCATGGTCCGGCGAGGTGCGGACGAAGGGCAGCCCCAGCGTGATGTTGACCCCCGTGTCGAAGTCGATGGTTTTCAGCGGGATCAGCGCCTGATCGTGATACATGCACAGCGCCGCGTCGTAGCCGCGCCGCGCCGCCGCATGGAACAGCGTGTCGGCGGGCTTCGGCCCCACCGCGTCGATGCCCTCCGCCCGCAGGGCGGCGACCGCCGGGGCGATGATGTCGATCTCCTCCCGCCCCATGGCGCCGCCTTCCCCCGCGTGGGGGTTCAGCGCGGCGACGGCCAGACGGGGCCGCGCGATGCCGAAGTCGCGGGCCAGCGCCGCCGCGGTGACCCGCCCGGCGTGCAGGATCGCCTCCCGCGTCACAAGCGGCACGGCGTCGCGGACGGAGACATGGATGGTCACCGGCACGACACGCAGATCCTGCGCGGCCAGCATCATCACCGGCTCGTCCGTCAGTCCGGCCAGATGGGCGAGATATTCCGTGTGTCCGGGATGGCGGAAGCCGGCGGCGTAGAGCGCCGATTTCTGGATCGGGTTGGTGACGACCGCCGACGCCTCCCCCCGGCGGACCAGATCGACCGCGCGGTCGATGCTGGCGATCACCGCCGCCCCGTTGGCCGGATCGGGCTGGCCCGGCGTGACCGGCGCCGCCAGCGGCTGGGGCAGCACCGGCAGCGCCGCGCCGAACAGCGCAGCGCCTTCGGCGGCACTGCCCACCGCCTTCACCGGAACCGGCAGGCCGAGCCGGGCGGCGAGCGCCTCCAGGCGGGCGGGATCGTCCAGAAGGACGAAGGGCGGCACCGCGCCGTCCGCGCGGGCCGCCCCCCCAGTCTTCGCCCAGGCCATCGACCAGGCCTTCAGAGCGATCTCCCCGCCGATCCCCGCCGGCTCGCCCATGGTCAGGGCGAGCGGCGGCCGGACGCCGGATTCGGTCATCAGTTGCGGATCTCCACGAAGGCGGTGCGGCGCAGGTCGCGCAGGTAGCGGCGGGCCAGCAGGTCGGCGCGCTCGTTGATCAGGTCGCGCTCGATCTCCTCGCGCGGCGGCATCTTGATGTCCTTTGGGTCGATCGGCGGCGGGGCCGGGACGGCCACCGGTTGCGGTTCGGCTTCCGGCGGCGGCTCGATCATCGGCACGTCGCGCTTGCAGACGATCAGGATGACGGCGCCGCCCGGGCTCATCAGCACCGGGCTGGGCTGGCCGAGCGGAATGCCGACGGCGAGCTGCTGGAGACCCGGCGCGAGGTCCTTGACCCGCAGCGTGCCCATGTCGCCCGACTCCGGAATGCCCATGGCCCGCGCCTTCTCGTCGAAGTCGGCGCAGCTCTTGATCGACTTGCGCAGCTTCTCCGCCTGGGCCTGGACCGCCTTCAGCTCCTCCTTCGAGGGGGCCGGGATGACGATCTGCTTCATGTTGACCTTGGCCTTGGCCAGATCGGGCTTCGGCTGGGGCCGCGGGCGCGGCGGCGGGGCCGGCGGCGGGGCGGTGGAGGCGGTGCTGCCGAAGGGCCGCTGGTCGCGCACCAGCAGGACGTGATAGCCGGTCGCCGTGCGGACCGGCGACGAGAGCTGGCCGGCGCGCATGGTGGACAGCGTCTTGTCCAGCTCCGCGTTCAGCTCACCCGTGCGCACCCAGCCCATGTCGCCGCCCGAAGCGGCGCCGGCGGACTGCGAGAACTGGCGGGCCAGGGCGGCGAAGTTGCCGCCGCGGCGCACCTCCTCGACCAGACGTTCGGCGTTGCGGCGCACCTCCTCGTCCTGGTCGGGGCTGTCCACCGCCAGGAAGATCTCGGCCACCAGATATTCCGGCTTGCCGATGTTGGCCTTGATGCGCTGCATGACGGCGTCGATCTCCTCGTCGCCGATCACCACCTCCTGCCGGATGCGGCGCTGCATCACCCGCTGCCACGACAGCAGCGCCCGCACCTGCTCGCGCAGGGTGGAGAGCGGGACGTTCTGGGTCTTCAGCAACGTTTCGAGCTGCGGGCGGCCCATGCGGTTCTGTTCGGCGATGCGCCCGATCGCCTCGTCGATCTCCTTCGACGGGACGGAGACACCGAGCCGCTTGGCCTCCTGCAGCTGGAGCCGCTCGTCGATCAGTTGGCGGAGCACCTGCGGGGTCAGGCGCTGGCGCGTCTCCGCGCTGTCCTGGGCGCCGGCGTTCAGCAGAGCGAGGCGGATTCGCGCGTGCACGTCGGACAGCGAGATGACCTCGTCGTTCACGACGGCGGCGATGCGTTCCGCGGGGCCTTGCGTTCCCGCCGCCGGGCTGTTTGGAGCGTTGGGAGCCCGCGTCTGGGCCGCGGCGGGCGCACCGGCGGCAAGAAGGGCGCAGGCGGTCGCCACGGCGAAGGCAGACCGGACGGCTCGCAAACTCTGCATGGTGCTCCAGACTCCAGAGGTGGTTGCCGTTTAATACGGCCCCCCTGGGCGCGTGTAAACGGAATCGTGGGCCGCATCCTGGAACGGAATTGTGTCCAAAGACCGGGCGGCGGGTGTCAGCCGTACTCCAGATCCGGAGTCAGCCGTCCTCCAGATGCAGCAGCACCGCGGTGCCTAGCAGCACGCTGACGCAGGCCGGGCTCCAGGCCGCCATGGCCAGCGGGATGGTTTCGGAGATGCCGAAGGTGCGGACCACGTCGGTCATCACGAACAGCACGAATCCGGTCAGGACGCCGCCGGACACCATCGTCATGGTGCCGCCGCGCCGCGGCAGCCGCAGCGAGAAGGCGGCAGCGAACAGCACCATCGCCACATAGAGCAGGGGCTGCGACAGCAGCGACTGGTAGTGCAGCCGGTGCCGGACCGCGGGGAAGCCGGTTGCCTCCAGCGTGCGGATGAACTGCGGCAGCTCCCAGAAGGAGATCGTCTCCGGCGCGGCGAAGCTCTCCTCGATGGTGGTCCGGTTCAGCTCCGTCGGGATGACGTAGGTCGGAACCGTCTCCGATTCCTTCTTGCCGAGGTTGATCGTGGCGTCCTGCAACTCCCACTTCCGGTCGCGCAGCACGGCGCGCGGCGCGTCCACCCGGCCGATGTAGGTCATGTTGGTGTCGAAGCGCAGAACGATCACCTGCGACATCTCGAAGGACAGCGGGTTCACCCCGTCGGCGTGGATGAAGTACTGCTCGCCCGCCTCCTGCTGGCGCAGCCAGAGGCCGCTGCGAGAAACGTCGAAGCTGCTCGACTTCAGCTTCAGATAGCGGTCCTGGAGCTGATTGTACTTGGCGATGAAGACGGCGCCGACCGGATTGATCATCGTCACCTTCACCGCGCCGATCATCAGCGCGGCGATCAGCACCGGGGTCAGGAACTGCCACGCCGACACGCCGACCGCCCGGGCCACCACCAGCTCCGCGCTGCGCGTCAGGCGCCAGAAGGTGAACATGCCGCTGAACAGGATCACGAAGGGAAAGATCTGCTGACCGATCTCCGGCAGCTTCAGCAGGGCCATGCGCAGGACCAGCCAGAAGGTGATGTCCGGCTTGGTTCCGGCGCGGCGCAGCAACTCCACGACGTCGAGCAGGAGGATGATCGACAAAAGGATGCCGAGCAGCAGCAGAAACCAGGTGACGAACTGGCGCCCGATGTAGCGCGACAGCGTGGCGGATGAATACATGGCTCCGGCCTCCCCGGCCGATCGACGGGCGGTACGCGGCGCGCCGGGGGCTTCCACCACGGCGTGCCGGGGCTATGTACTGCGGACGGGCGCGGGAAACAACCGGTCCGCGCCTTGACAGGGCGCACGGGAAGGTCTTTATCCCAGGGTGGTTGCGGATCGATCCCACCCGCCCCGGCGCCCGCGCGCCGGCCGTCCCAGCCGAGAGGAGCCCGAGAGGAGCCGATGAAGTTCGCCTTTGCGAAGCCCGCGCTGCCCAAGTCCGGCACCGTCGCCGTCACCGTCGCCACCGATCGCGCGCTCGGCGCCGCGGGGCGGGATCTCGACCAGAAGACGGGCGGCACGCTGTCCCGCGCCATGAAGGCCAGCCGTTTCACCGGCAAGAAGGAGGAGACGCTGGCGATCCTCGCTCCGGCCGGGGTCGAGTTCGACCGCATCCTCCTGGTCGGCATCGGCAAGGGGGAGGATCTGTCCGACGACGCCCTCCAGGCCGTCGGCGGCGCCATCGTCGCCGCCCTGGACAAGTCGGGCGAGACGGAGGTCTCCGTCCTGCTCGACCTGCCGGACGGCGGCACCGTGGCCCCCGACGCCGCGGCGGCGGAACTCGCCTTCGGCGCGCAGCTCCGCTCCTACCGCTTCGACAAGTACCGGACGACCGAGAAGAAGGAGGCCAAGCCCTCCCTCAAGAAGATCATCCTCCTGACCGCGGAGCCGGACGCCGCCAAGCGCGCCTACGCCCGTCTGGAGCCGCTGGCCGAGTCCGTCGCCTACACCCGCGACCTGGTGTCGGAGCCGGCCAACGTCCTGAACCCGGAAAGCCTCGCCGACCGCTGCCGGGACCTGGCCGACGTCGGCCTGCAGATCGAGGTGCTGGACCTCAAGAAGCTGAAGAAGCTCGGCATGGGCGCGCTGATCGGTGTCGCCCAGGGCAGCGCCTTCGAACCGCGCGTCGTCGTGATGCGCTGGGACGGCGCCCCCGACGCCGAGGACCGCCGCCCGCTCGCCTTCATCGGCAAGGGCGTCACCTTCGACACCGGCGGCATCTCCATCAAGCCCGCCGCCGGGATGGAGGACATGAAGTGGGACATGGGCGGCGCCGCGGTGGTCATCGGCACCATGCGCGCGCTTGCCGCCCGCAAGGCGAAGGTGAACGCCGTCGGCATCGTCGGCCTGGTCGAGAACATGCCGTCCGGCACCGCGCAGCGGCCCGGCGACGTGGTGACCTCGCTGTCCGGCCAGACCATCGAGGTGATCAACACCGACGCCGAAGGCCGCCTCGTGCTGGCCGACTGCCTGACCTACGCGCAGGAGACCTTCAAGCCGCGGCTGCTGGTGGACCTCGCCACCCTGACCGGTGCGGTCATCATCGCGCTGGGCCATGAGCACGCCGGCCTGTTCGCCAACGACGACTGGCTGGCCGAGAACCTGCTGGCCGCCGGCCGGTCGGTGGGCGAGCCGCTGTGGCGCCTGCCGATGGGCGACGCCTACGACAAGGACATCAACTCCGACATCGCCGACATGAAGAACGTCGGGTCGGGCCGCGGAGCCGGCAGCATCGTCGGCGCGCAGTTCCTCAAGCGCTTCGTCGAGGACCTGCCCTGGGCGCACATCGACATCGCCGGCGTCGCTTGGTCCAAGAAGGATACCGCCACCGTGCCGAAGGGCGGCACCGCCTTCGGCGTCCGCCTGCTCGACCGCTTCGTGGCGAGCTATCACGAAGGCAAGTAAGCTCTAGCCCTCTCCCCTCCGGGGAGAGGGTGGCCCGTAGGGCCGGTGAGGGGGTGCGCGTGGCGATACGTCCGGCACAAGCGCAACCCCCTCACCCTGCCCCTCTCCCCAGAGGGGAGAGGGAAATTTCTACGAGGGGCCATGACCGAGGTCCGTTTTTATCATCTCCAGCGGCGCACGCTCGAACAGGCGTTGCCAAAGATCCTGGAAAAGGTTCTGGAGCGCGGCTGGCGCGCCGTCGTCCTGGCCGGCTCGCCGGAGCGGGTGGACGCGCTCAATCAGCATTTGTGGACCTACGACCCCTCCTCCTTCCTGCCGCACGGTGCCGCCCGCGACGGCTTCGCCGCCGAGCAGCCGGTCTGGCTGACCGCCGAGGAGGAGAACCCCAACGGGGCCACCGTCCTGATTCTGGTGGACGGGGTGACCAGCGAAGCGATGGGCTCCTTCGACCTCGTCTGCGACCTGTTCGACGGCAACGACGGCGATGCGGTGTTGGCGGCGCGCGAGCGCTGGAAAATCTGCAAGTCCGCTGGGCACGCCCTCACCTACTGGCAGCAAAACGACCGCGGCGGATGGGAAAAACACGCCTGAAACCAACGACTGCTGTAGGCTTTAAAGAATTCTTCCAGTGATACCGCTAACGCGGTGACATATTGCATTCATTTGTCACCACCGGCCTTGACGGGCCTCCTGTGCGCAAGGTTAATCTAAAACCCCTAAAATCCCGCGGGGCGGCGGCGCACAGGTGGAGGGCAGCATGCAAAGGCGCGTCGGACGGGCAGCGGCGGCACCGCCATGACCCGCAGCGCTCTTGACCCGACGCTCGCGCGGGACGTCAAGGACGCCGCCATCCTGATCGTCGACGACAACGCGTCGAACGTCGATCTGGTGCGCGACATCCTGACCCATGAGGGCTACACCGCCGTTCGCGGGGAAACCGACCCCCGCCGGGTTCCCGCCCTCTGCGAGGCGCAGCGCTTCGACCTGCTGCTGATCGACATCCGCATGCCGCACATGAGCGGTTTCGATCTGATGGAGCGCGTCAACGTTCTGTACGGCGACGACATCGTGCCCATCCTGGTGCTGACCGCCCACACCGACCAGGAGACGCGCCGGCGCTCGCTGGAACTGGGGGCCAACGACTTCCTCACCAAGCCCTTCATCGCCTGGGAGCTGCTGCACCGCGTGCGCAGCGTGCTGGAAATCCGCAAGCTCTACCAGCGCGCGGCCGAGCAGAACCGCAGCCTGGAACGCCGCGTGTCGGAGCGCACCGCGGAACTCAGCACCGCCCTTGAGGCGGCACGGCAGGCCGACCGGGCCAAGCTCGACTTCCTCTCGGTGACCAGCCACGAACTGCGGACCCCTTTGAACGCCATCATCGGCTTCGCCGAGGTGCTGTCCAGCGAGGCACACGGGCCGCTCGGCCACGACGACTACATGGACTATGTCCGGCTGATCGAGGAGAGCGGCAAGGCTCTGCTCGGCATGGTCAACAACATCCTGGACTTCACGCGGGGGTCCGGCGGCATCGACCTTGCCGAGTCGACCATCGATCTGCCCGGTCTGCTGATCCACTGCATCGATCTGCTCGGTCCCAAGGCGCAGGCCAAGTCGCAAACCATCGCGCTTCAGCCGGGACCGCCCGTCACGCTGCGCGCCGACCACCGCCGCTTGGCGGAGATGATCGTCCATCTGCTGGACAACGCGGTGAAGTTCGGCCATCGGGGCGGGCGGGTCTCGCTGCGGATCGCCCTCCAGGGTGGGATGGTGGCCATCGCCGTCGCCGACGACGGCCCCGGCATCCCGCCGGACATCGTCGATCACGTCTTCCGCCCGTTCATCCAGGGCGAACGCTCGCTCGTGCGCCGGCATGAGGGGATCGGGCTCGGCCTGCCCATCGTCCGCCGTTTCGCCGAACTGCACGGCGGCAGCGTGGAGTTGGACAGCGCACCAAGGCACGGCACGACCGTGACCATCCTGCTGCCCGCCGCCCGCCTGACGGCCGCGCCCATCACGGGCCTGAAGGAAGCGCGAGCCTTCTAGAAGCACCACCCGATGCCGGACGGATCGAGCGCCCGGCTTCGGAGGGGTCATTCGGCGAGGCCGGGTTCCTTCAACGCTCCCACTTCGGCTTCAGCGGGGTTGGCCGGTGCCGCGCGTCAGGTCGGCGATCACCCAGCGGCGTCAGGGCGGTAAGATTCCGGCGCCGCCCCTGTCCGGAAGCTGGACACCGATCAGCCAGGCGCTGTCGTCCGAGAGCGCGCGGCCGCTCATGGTGACCATGGCGGCGCGATCAGATCACCCCATGGCCATGTCAAAAAAATTGCCACAGCCACGTCATGCCACAACCGAAGACTGCGTGATCGGCGCCTTTCGAAGTCTTCGGCGCTATTCCGTTTCCACGCGCATGAAGTCACCCAGCTTGTCGAGCAGGTAATCCAAATCCTCCGCCGCCAAATCCTCGTACTGGGTCAGGATTCGCTCGATCACGCGGCGGCGGTGGCGTTCGATGTCGTGCGCCTCGCCGTCGTAGGGAGTTTCCTTCAGCACATCCAAGGCGATCCGGCAGGCGGGCAGCAAGGCCGGCGGCTGCTTCGCCTTGTCGTAGATGGATTTCAGACCCAGCCGTCCCGCGTCGTGGATCAGCAGGCGGGCGTTGGTGAGCGGCACATTGGCCAGATGGGACAGGGCCGTCTCGAAGAAGGCGGCGTCGCCCATGCACAGCGCCCGCACCAGCAGCGACGGGGTCAGGCGCCCGCTGCGCGACAGCTGCGCGACCAGCCGCTCCAGCGCGCCCTCGTCGCTTTCCCCGGAGAAGAGGGAAACGGTGGCGCGTTCGCGGCTTTGCAGGATCAGGTCGGCGGCGACCTTGGCCGGAAGGTCGTGGTTGGTCACCAGATGCTGCTGGAGCTTTTCCGAAACCACGGCGACCAGCCGTTCGGCGATGGTGATCGGCAGACGGGCGCGCTGGACCAACGGTTCCTGCACGGCTTCGCTGTCGGCGAAACGCTCGATGACCCGGCCGAGCGTCTGCTCGCCGAGGTCCGCGCTCTCGTTGGCGACCAGAGCCGCCACCGCCCCTTCCGACGCGGTGTCGATCAGAGCGTCGGCGACGCTGGCCGACAAGGCCGGGCGCTGCGCGATGGCGGTGTGCTTGGCGTCGGTGCCGGTTCGCACCAGTTCGACGAGGTCGGCGTCGGTCAGCACCGTGGAGACGCTGAGCACCGGGATCGCCACGGCCTCCACATCGCGGGCCAGCATCAGCGCGACGTCGCGCGGCAGCGCCGGGTTGGCCTTCAGGTTCTCGGCCAGCGACTGGCGCACGCGCACCACGGCGTCGCGCGCCATGAAGCGGATGATGTCCTCGGCAAGCCGGCGTTCGCTGTCCGTCAAGCTGGCCGCGGAGAATTGCTTGGCAACCTTGACCGCCAGTTCGGAGCGGCTGTTCGGCGACGGGTCCGACAACAGTCTGGATACGTCGTCCTTGGTGAGTTGGTCGCTCATGGGTCCCTGACCCTTTCCTGCCCTGCTTCGCCCGCGCGCCTCGGATTCGTGCATCAGCGGGAGCGAATGTATTCAGGTCATGATCGGACCAAAGCATTGAGCCTTTGTTAACGACGATTGCCGGCGGACGGGCCGGCCCCGGCCGCTCCTCACCAGCCGCCATGCCGGTGATGATGACGGGGGCCGCCATGGTGACCACCGCGATGCCCCCCATAATAGCCGCCGTAATAGGGGCGGCCATACACGACGGGCGGCGGCCCATAGTGGCGGTACTGCGGGCGCTCGTAATAGCCGTAGCCATAGGACCGGTGTCCGTAGCCATAGACGGGACCGGGAGTCCCGGCGGCGACGTAGCAGCCGGACAGCAGAAGGGCGGCGAAGGTCAGAAGAGACAGCGAGCGGAGCGTCGTCATTGGCGTTCCTGTGCCAGGGATCACGGCCCGGCGGGCGGGCCGTACTGGCAGGATGAACGCCTGGACCGGGGATATTATTCCCGAAGCGGCTCCGCCCTTCCCGTCAGCGCCGTCCCCGGCGGCCCTGCTTCTTCGGAGCGCCTTCGGGAATGCCGCGCCCCTGGCGGGCGGAACTGATGCCGATGCTGCCCGGCTGCTCCAGCCCGAGGTCCATCGCCTCCAGCCGGCGGAGTTCGTCGCGCAGGCGGGCGGCCTCCTCGAACTCCAGGTCGGCGGCGGCGGCCTTCATGCGCTTCTCGATGTCGGCCATGACCGACTTCAGATTGTGGCCGACCAGTTCCGTCGCGTTGAGGCCGGTCTTGACGGTGACGTGGTCGCCGCGCTCGTAGACGCTCTCCAGGATGTCGCCGATGGCCTTCTTCACGGATTCCGGCGTGATGCCATGCTCCAGATTGTAGGCCCGCTGCCGCTCGCGGCGGCGCGCCGTCTCGTCGATGGCGTACTGCATGGAAGCGGTGATCTTGTCGGCGTAGAGGATCGCCCGCCCCTCGACGTTGCGCGCGGCGCGGCCGATGGTCTGGATCAGCGAGGTCTTGGAGCGCAGATAGCCCTCCTTGTCGGCGTCCAGGATGGCGACCAGCGAGCATTCGGGAATGTCCAGCCCCTCGCGCAGCAGGTTGATGCCGACCAGCACGTCGTAGGCGCCGAGCCGCAGATCGCGGATGATCTCGATGCGCTCCAGCGTCTCCACGTCGGAGTGGATGTAGCGCACGCGCAGGCCCGCCTCGTGCATGTACTCGGTCAGCGCCTCGGCCATTTTCTTGGTCAGCGTGGTGACCAGCACGCGGTTGCCCTTCGCCACCACCTCCTTGCACTCGTGGATGAGGTCGTCCACCTGGGTCTCGGTGGGACGGATGATCACCTCCGGGTCGATCAGACCGGTCGGGCGAACCACCTGCTCGGCGAAGACGCCGCCGGTGCGCTCCATCTCCCACGGGCCGGGGGTGGCCGAGACGAAGACCGTCTGCGGGCGCATGCCCTCCCACTCCTCGAACTTCAGCGGGCGGTTGTCCATGGCGCTGGGCAGGCGGAAGCCGTATTCGGACAGCGTTTCCTTGCGCATCCGGTCGCCGCGGTACATGCCGCCGATCTGCGGCACCATGACGTGGCTTTCGTCCACGATCAGCAGAGCGTCGCCGGGCAGATACTCGAACAGCGTCGGCGGCGGCTCGCCCGCCGCGCGGCCGGTCAGGTAGCGGGAGTAGTTCTCGATGCCGGCGCAGGCGCCGGTGGCCGCCATCATCTCGATGTCGAAGGTCGTGCGCTGCTCCAGCCGCTGCGCCTCCAGCAGCTTGCCCTGGGCGTTGAACTCCTCCAGCCGGAGCTTCAACTCGCGCTTGATCTGCTCGATGGCCTGATTGAGCGTCGGCTTGGGCGTCACGTAGTGGCTGTTGGGATAGATGCGCACGGCCTCCAGCGAGGCGATCTTCTCGCCGGTCAGCGGATCGATCTCATGGATGCCCTCGATCTCGTCGCCGAACAGCGAGATGCGCCACGCGCGGTCCTCCATGTGGGCGGGGAACAGCTCCACCGTGTCGCCGCGCACCCGGAACAGGCCGCGCCCGAAGGCCGCGTCGTTTCGCTTGTACTGAAGCTCGGTCAGCTTGCGCAGCAGGTCGGGCTGGGCGACCACCTCGCCCTTGCGCAGGTCGACGGTCATCTCCGAATAGGTCTCGACCGAGCCGATACCGTAGATGCAGGAGACCGACGCCACGATGATGACGTCGTCCCGCTCCAGCAGCGCTCGCGTCGCCGAGTGGCGCATCCGGTCGATCTGCTCGTTGATCGAGGATTCCTTCTCGATGAAGGTGTCGGTGCGCGGGACGTAGGCTTCCGGCTGATAGTAGTCGTAGTAGGAGACGAAGTACTCCACCGCGTTGTTCGGAAAGAAGGACTTCATCTCGCCATAAAGCTGCGCCGCCAGCGTCTTGTTCGGGGCGAGCACCAGGGTGGGGCGCTGGACGTGCTGGATGACGTGCGCCATGGTGAAGGTCTTGCCGGACCCCGTGACGCCGAGCAGCACCTGATCCTTCTCGCCGGCGCGCAGCCCCTCGGTCAGTTCCCCGATGGCGCGCGGCTGGTCGCCGGAGGGCTTGAATTCCGACACCAGTTCGAACTTCTTGCCCGCCTCCAGCTTGGGCAGGGACTTCTGCGGGAGGGCGGTCAGGACGGGATGGGACATGCGGGTGCGCTCGCGCCAGGGGTACGGAACGGGAACCGAGTATATGGCCCACCCCACCCCCGCTGTCGAGCGTGGGCTTGTCCGGAGGCTGCTCCCTCCCCGGCCCCCATTGGTTGAGAAAATGGCCGGGGAGGGGAAGAAGAGCGCCTTACCCGCGCACCAGCGCGTCGTAGTCCTTCACCAGCGTCTCGCAGACGCGGCCCGGCGTGAAGCGGTGATCGCCGATCTGGCCGACCGGGGTCACCTCCGCCGCGGTGCCGGTCAGGAAGACCTCCTGGGTGTTTGCCAGCTCCTCGGGCTGGATGTGGCGCTCGATCACCTCGATGCCGCGGGCCTTGGCGAGGTCGATCACCGTGCGGCGGGTGATGCCGTCCAGGAAGCAGTCGGGCTTCGGCGTGTGGATCTTGCCGTCCATCACCAGGAACAGGTTCGCCCCGGTCGCCTCCGCCAGGTAACCGCGGTAGTCGAGCATCAGCGCGTCCTGGTAGCCCTTGGCCTCCGCCTCGTGCTTCGACAAGGTGCAGATCATGTAGAGACCCGCCGCCTTCGACGCGGTGGGGGCGGTGTCCGGGGCCGGGCGGCGCCACGGCGCCCAGGTCAGCTTGATGCCGGCCATCTTCGCCTCGGGGCTGAAATAGCTCGGCCACTGCCAGACGGCAATGGCGACGTGGATGCGGCTGGCCTGCGCCGCCACGCCCATCATCTCGCTGCCACGCCACGCCACCGGGCGGACATAGGCGTCGGTGAAGCCCATCGCCTTCACCGTCTCGTTGGTCGCGGCGTCGATCTCCGCCACCGAATAGGGAAGCTCGAAACCGAGAATGCGGGCCGAGGCGGCCAGACGCTCGCTGTGCTCGGTCAGCTTGAACACCTTGCCGTTGTAGACGCGCTCGCCTTCGAACACGCAGCTTGCGTAATGCAGGCCGTGCGACAGGACGTGCAGGTTCGCTTCGCGCCACGGCACCAGCGCGCCGTCGTACCAGATCACGCCGTCGCGGTCGTCGAAGGGAAGGATGGACATGGCGGCTCCCACCTTGGTCTTTGGCCCGTTGCTCGGGACTTGGAATGGAATTGTCGAAAGCCGCGCTTGTCTCGCGGCCTTTGTTCGTTTATGTCTGGCTTATTGACCCATTTGTAACGAATCGCACCGATCACGTCAACATGGCTGACATAAAAGCGGGCGTGAACCAGCTTTTCCTGCGCGAAGAGGAACTTCGCACGGGCATGGAGCTGCTGTTCTACGCCTATCGGGAATTCACCGCGGAGCCGGACGAGATCCTGGCGCAGATCGGCTTCGGCCGGGCGCACCACCGCGTCATCTATTTCGTCGGGCGTTACCCGAAGATCACCGTGTCGGAGCTTCTGGCGATCCTGAAGATCACCAAGCAGAGCCTGTCGCGCGTGCTGGGGGAGTTGGTCCGGCAGGAGTTCATCCAGCAGCAGACGGGCGTGCGGGACCGGCGGCAGCGTCTGCTGGAACTGACCGAAAAAGGCGTGGAGCTGGAACGCCAGCTGTCCGAAACGCAGCGGCAGCGGATCGCCCGCGCCTACCGCATGGCCGGGGCGGAGGCCGTGGAGGGCTTCCGCAAGGTGATGCTGGGGATGATGGACGAGGAGGACCGGGTGAAGTTCGCACCCCCGGCGCCGGCCCGGCTCGCCGCCGTGAAGCGGTAGGAACCGGGCCGGGAACCAGTCGGGTCAATCCCCCGTCAACTCACTCCTTGGCCGGGGTCGGGGCCGGTTCCGCGGCAGCGGGAGCCGCATCCGCTGGCGGCGTGCCGGCGGCGCCCTCCGCCCCTTCCTTGCCCGCGGCGTTCGCGGCGCCGCGGCGGCGGAAGGAGGTGCGCTTGTACACCACGCTGTCCGAAGACCCCGGCGGGCACTGAACGATTTTACCCCCCTTCGCAAGAAACTCGCGGGTCATGGAGTCGAGATCATTCCGATCCGCGCTGCGGTTATCGGATGCCATGCATGCCTCCTGTGATCGTCATCGTGCCCCATGGCACCACCCGGACAGTCCCGGCGGTCCATGGAGCATGCGTTTCTTTTGTGAAGCGGCTGTTACAGGATTGGGGGCAACCGGCCCCTGACGAAGCGGCTCCGAAAAAATCGGAGCGGAAAATCACGCCTCCTTCAGGTTGGCCGCGGCGCTCTTGCCCTTCTTGGGGTCGCGCTGGAGTTCGTAGGACAGCTTCTGGCCTTCATGAATGTTGATGCCCGACCGCTCAACGGCGGAGATGTGGACGAACACGTCGGCCGTCCCGTCATCCGGCTGGATGAAGCCGTAGCCCTTGGTGGTGTTGAACCATTTCACGGTTCCAGTAGCCATCTGGTAGTTCCTTGAACGAGGTTGCCCACGGCGCTCATGCCACGGGTTCACATCAAATCACCGAGGGGAAGGACCAGACGCAGCGATCTGCAAGCGGACCGTAGACCCAAAGAAATTCGACTCTTTTCATGTGGGGATCGAAAGGCCGTGATGCAACCCGAACCCTTCGGCCAAAGCCCCGCGCACTTGTTTCGACTCACGACTCTTGCCTCGTTCGCCGGTGTCGGCCCTGCCCTTCGGCGGAGTTGTCCCCGGCTTGTTGCTTAGCCCATAGTTTTGGCAACCTGATTCTTTTGTTTAGCTTTCCTGAAGGAGCCGGCGGCATGCAGCGTGCCCATCTCGTGGCCGCGTTCCTGACCTTTGCCGCCTTGTGCGTCGGCGTGTCCGCCCTGTCGGTGTCGCGCGACCGCCACTTGACGCTGGAACAGGCCCGCCGCGAGTTCGCCGCAACCGCCCACCTTCTCGACGAACACGCCAGCCGTGCCATCGAAGCGGGGGACGCCCAGCTGCGCATGCTGCTGGACGCGCTGGAGCGGTGGGACCGCCGCGACCCCGCCGAAGGGCAGCGCATCCAGGCCGCGATGCGCGCCCGCGCGGAACGCCTGCCGCAGATCGGCGGCGTCTGGGCGCTCGATGCGCAGGGCCGGCTGCTCCTGGACAGCGCGGAACATCCGCCGCCGCCCCGCGACCTGTCGGGGCGCGACTACGCCCAGGCCCATCCGGGCGTCACGCAGGGTCCGCCGCCGGGTCTCCATGTTGGGTCCCACCTCCCGGCGGGCCCCGGCGTGAGCCAGGGGCGCTTCACCATCAGCCGCGCCCTGCGCGACGAGGAGGGAGCCCTGCAGGCCATCGCGGTGGCGGGCATCCAGAACACCTATTTCTCGCAGATGTACGGGGAGGCCGGCTGGGGCGAGGGGGCGCGGCTGGCCTTGTTCACCAGCGGCAAGGAGAAGCTGGCGGAATGGCCGCCGGAGAGCGCCGTCGCCCCTCCCACCTCCGCCTGGCCTCAGCCCTGGGACCCGCCGGACGGTCCGGCGATCATTGAGGGCACGCAGATCACCGCCGCGCGGATGCTGAGCGGGGTCCCGATCGTGGTGGTGGCGAGCCGTCCGCTGACCGAGGTGCTGGCTCCCTGGCGGGAACGCGCCCTGTGGACCACGGCGATCAGCGGCGGCATCCTGGCCGGCGCCTCGGTGCTGTTCGTTTTCGCCCTTGCCGGCGCCCGGCGGGAGGATGCGGTTCGGGCGGAGCTTCTGCGTGCCAACCAAAGCCTGGACGAGCGCGTCCGCCAGCGCACGGCGGAACTGGAGAAGGCCCTGCGCAGCGCGGAGATGGCCAGCCTCGCCAAGATGAAGGTGCTGGCGACCGTCAGCCACGATCTGCGCCAACCTCTGCAAGGTCTGGCCGCCTTCCACGAGCTGCTGTTGATGGAGGCGCCGAACCCGACGCTCCGGCAGTTGGGCGCCATGGCCTCGGCGTCGCTCCAGGCCGGACAGCGGCTGCTCGACGACCTGCTGACCCTGTCGCGGCTGGAGGCCGGCGTGGTGCCGGTGGAGGTCGGCGTCTTCCCGCTCGCCCCGCTTCTGGACCAGCTCGCCGCCGAACTGCGGGCGGAAGCCGAGGGCAAGGGCCTGCGGCTGACCGTGGTGCCCACCGCCGCCTGGGTGCGCAGCGATCCGGCGCGGCTTCAGCCGATCCTGCGCAACCTGCTGTCCAACGCCGTCAAGTACACGGCGCGCGGCGGGGTCGTCGTCGGGGCGCGGCCCCGCGGCGGCGGCTTGCGGGTGGAGATCTGGGACAGCGGCCAGGGCATCGCCGCCGCCGAGCTGGGCACGATCTGGGAGGAGTTCTACCAGATCGGCAATACCGCCCGCGACGGGTCGCGCGGCGCCGGCCTCGGCCTGTCCATCGTCGAGCGCACCGCCCGCTTGCTCGGCCACCCGTTGGACGTCCGGTCACGGGTCGGCCGTGGGTCCGTCTTCGCGGTCACCCTGCCCCGTGTCCCCGCCCCCGCCGTGCCGGCGCCAGCGGCGCCGCCGCCGGCCGCGTCGACGTCGGAGCCCGCATCCCCCAGGCGCCTGTCCGGACGGCGGGTGCTGGTGGTCGAGGACGACCCGCTGCAGCGCAGTTCCCTGACCCTGCTGCTGGAGCAGGCCGGGGCCGGTGTGATAGCGGCGGACAGCTTCGATTCCGCCCTCGCCGCCGCCCAGGCCACGCTTCAGGCCCCCTCGGCGATCCTCAGCGATTACCGGCTGCCCGGTGGCACCGACGGGCTGAGCGGGATCCAGACCCTTCGCGGGGTGCTGGGACGGGATATCCCGGCCATCCTGCTGACCGGGGAACTGTCCGCCGACCTCGTCCGCGCAGCCAAGGACGCGGGTTGCCTCGTGCTGACCAAACCCGCCGCGCCCAACCGCATCCTGTCCACCCTGGCGAAGCTGACCGCGGGCGCCGATGCCGCCGCCTGATGTCGGGCCTGATGCCCTGCCCGTCCGGCGCCGCTTCCCTTGGTGCGCGGCGCCCGGTTGCGCTACAGTCGCGCCATGACCGAAGAAGACCAGCCCCACATCCTGGTCGTCGATGACGACACCCGCCTGCGCGAGCTGCTGCGCAAGTATCTCGCCGGCAACGGCTTCCTGGTGGCGACCGCGAAGGACGCCGCGGAAGCGCGGGCCAAGCTGGCCGGGCTCGCCTTCGACCTGCTGGTGCTCGACATCATGATGCCGGGCGAGACCGGGCTGGAGCTGACCGAATCGCTGCGGCGGGAACGCGACCTGCCCATCCTGCTGCTCACCGCGCGGGGCGAGCCCGACGACCGCATCGCCGGGCTGGAGGCCGGGGCCGACGACTACCTCGCCAAACCCTTCAACCCGCGCGAGCTGCTGCTGCGCATCAACTCGATCCTGCGCCGCCAGGCCAGCCGCCCGGCGGACCCGGTGCCGCCGCAGCCGGTGAAGCTCGGCCCGATGATCTACCTGCCCGACCGCGACGAGCTGCGGGCGGGCGAGGAGGTGGTCCGGCTGACCACGGCGGAGGCCGGGCTGCTGCGCGTGCTCGCCGCCTCCCCCGGCACCATCTTCTCGCGCGAGGAGTTGACGGAGCGCAGCAAGGTCGCCGGCAACGCCCGCACCATCGACGTGCAGGTGACCCGCCTGCGCCGCAAGATCGAACCCGACCCGCGGGAGCCGCGCTACCTCCACACGGTGCGCGGCGAGGGCTATGTGTTGAGGCCGGACCCGTAACGGGGCCGCCAGAGGATCAGGACCATGACCACCGACACCGCCGCCGGACCGATGCCGATGCCGCGCCGCGAGCAGACGGGGCTGCTGAAGCGGTTCCTGCCCCGGACGCTGTTCGGCCGCTCGCTGCTGATCATCGTCACGCCGGTCATCCTCGCCCAGGCGGTGGCCACCTGGATCTTCTACGACCGGCACTGGGACACCATGACGAACCGGCTGGCCTTCGCGGTGGCCGGCGACATCGCCATGGTCATCGGCATGCTGGAGCACGACCCGACCCCGGAGGGGCGCAACTGGACGCTGGCCGCCACCGCGCGCAGCACCGACCTGATCGTGACGCTGGAGCCCGGCAGCACCCTGCCCGACCACCCGCCGAAGCTGCGCGGCATGCTGGAGAACACGCTCAGCAAGGCGCTGCACGAGCGGGTGCGGCGGCCCTTCGCCATCAACACCCGCATCACCCGCGAATGGTACGAGATCCGCGTGCAGATGCCGGACGGCGTGCTGTCGGTGATGTCGCCGGAACGCCGCCTGTTCAGCCCGACCAGCTACATCTTCATCCTGTGGATGGTCGGCTCGGCGCTGGTCCTGTTCACCGTCGCCATCATCTTCATGCGCAACCAGATCCGCCCCATCAAGCGGCTGGCCGCCGCCGCGGACGCGCTCGGCAAGGGCCGCGACGTGCGCAACTTCAAGCCGGAGGGGGCGACCGAGGTGCGGCAGGCCGCCGTCGCCTTCCTGCGCATGCGCGAGCGCATCCACCGCCAGATCACCCAGCGGACGGAGATGCTGGCCGGCGTCAGCCACGACCTGCGCACGCCGCTGACCCGCATGAAGCTGGCGCTGGACATGCTGGGCGACGGGCCGGAGGTCGAGGAGTTGCTGACCGACGTCACCGAGATGGAGATGATGATCGAGGGCTATCTGGCCTTCGCTCGCGGCGAGGGGACGGAGGCCGTTCAGCCGACCGACCTGACCCGCATCCTCAACGAGGTGGTCTCCGGAGTCCGCCGCGAGGGGGCGGAGGTGGCCCTGGTCGCGCCGGACGGGCTGACCCTGCCGCTGCGCCCCAACGCGACGCGGCGCTGCCTCGCTAACCTGCTGTCCAACGCGCGGCGCCACGGCGACCGCATCTGGGTGCGGGCGGAGCGGGAGGACGGCTTCATCGACATCCTGGTGGACGACGACGGGCCGGGCATCCCGCAGGCGTCCCGCGACGACGTGTTCAAGCCCTTCTTCCGGCTGGACAGCTCCCGCAACCAGGCGACCGGCGGGGCCGGGCTGGGGCTGACCATCGCCCGCGACGTCGTCCGCAGCCACGGCGGCGACATCACGCTCAGCGACAGCCCCTACGGCGGCCTGCGCGTGCTGATCCGCCTGCCGGTGTGAATTTCTGAAGGATGCCGTCATGCCCGTCAGTCCCGACGAGTACCGCCTCATGGACGTTTTGCAAGGCGGCCGCTGCTTCTATTGCGGGGAGCCGGTGGGAACCAAGGCGACCTTCGACCATCTGATCCCGTTGGCCTATGGCGGCCTCGACGCGGCGCCGAACGTCGTTCTGGCGCACCGCCGCTGCAACCAGCGCAAGGCCGACCGCCTGCCGACGCCGGAGGAGATCGACCGCTTCGTCACCGAGCGCCGCCGCAGCCAATTGGGCGTCTGGCCGCCGCTGCTGGCCCTGCGCGACGCCGAGCCGGGCGACGAGTGGATGACCGTCGCCCGCGCCATCGCCGGGCTGTGAGCGCCGGCCCTCCTGAGCCCTCTTGACGGCGGCCCCGCCTTCTGGCCCGATCACCGGAACGATAAACAAGGTTAATTCGGGAGCGTTCGATGGCGGATCGGTACGACGTCGTGATCGTCGGCGGTGGTGTGATGGGCTGCGCGGTCGCCTATTTCCTGGCGAACGACCCCGGCTTCGGCGGCACCGTGGCGGTGGTGGAGCGGGACCCGACCTACCAGCGCGCCTCCTCCGCCCTGTCGGCCAGTTCGATCCGGCAGCAATTCTCGACCCCGGCGAACATCGCCCTGTCGCAGTTCGGCCTGTCCTTCATCCGCAACGCGACGCAGCATCTGTCCGTGGACGGCGATCCGGTGGATCTGGGCCTGCGCGAACCGGGCTATCTCTATCTGGCGACCGGGGCCGGGGCGGACATCCTGCGCCGGAACAACGCCATCCAGCTCTCCTGCGGAGCCGACGTCGCCCTGCTGTCGCCGGAGGACCTGACCGCCCGCTTCCCCTGGCTGTCGGTGGAGGGGATCGCGCTCGGCTCGCTCGGCCTGTCCGGGGAGGGCTGGTTCGACGGCTACAGCCTGATGCAGGCCTTCCGCCGCAAGGCCAAGGCGCTGGGCGTCGCCATGATCGCCGGCGATGTCGCGGGCATCGACACCGCCGACGGCAAGGTCACCGCGGTGCGTCTGGCCGACGGGCAGCGGCTGTCCTGCGGGGTGGCGGTCAACGCCGCCGGGCCGCAGGCCCGCCGCGTCGCCACCATGGCCGGGGTGGAGCTGCCGGTGTCGGCGCGCAAGCGTTGCGTCTTCGTGTTCGACTGCCGCGAGGAGCTTTCCGGCTGCCCGCTGGTCATCGACCCGTCCGGCGTGTGGTTCCGGCCGGAGGGCAAGCAGTTCATCTGCGGCGCCCCGCCGCCCGCCGACCGCGATCCGGACACCGACGACCTGACGGTGGAGCACGACCTGTTCGAGGAGATGATGTGGCCGGCGCTGGCAGAGCGCGTCCCCGCCTTCGAGGCGATCAAGGTCACCAACGCCTGGGCCGGCTTCTACGAGTACAACGAGATCGACCAGAACGCCGTCATCGGGCCGCATCCGGAGCTTCGCAACTTCCTGTTCTGCAACGGCTTCAGCGGCCATGGGCTGCAACAGGCGCCGGGTGCCGGGCGCGGGCTGGCGGAGCTGATCGCGACCGGCGCCTACCGCAGCCTGAACCTGTCGGCCTTCGCCTACGACCGTCTGGTGGAGAACCGCCCCCTGCTGGAGACCAACGTGATCTGAGGGAACGGGCGCGAGCCTAGCCGGTTGATGGGGTGACCTTTCCGAACGGAGCATGAGGCCCCGCGATGAAGCAGCCCCACACCGAAGAGACCGTCAAGCACACCGACGACCAGCAGAACACCGGCAACCACAAGAAGCCGGACGCTCCCGACGCCAAGGGCGCCGACCGCTTCGGCGGCACCCGCAAGGGCGCGGAGAATGTGGAGCCGAGCAAGGACTGACGCTGGGGACTGATCCCGGCCCGAAGGGCTTGCACCGACGGGGGCGGACGTGCCACACCCCCTGGCGCGTCCATCTCCATTCAGCAGGTCGGGAGCCTCTCCCATGGCTCACGCCATGTTCAAACGCTACAAGGTCCTGTTCACCCGCCCCCTGCCCGGCCTGCGTCCGGGCCGGCCCGAGCGCGACGCCATGGTGGAGCGGGTCAAGCGCTTCGCCAGCCAGAACGGCATGGCCGGCGACCTGCACGCAATCGCGCCCAACGCCGGCTTCGGCATCCTGGAAATCCAGTGCACGGACAAGCTGGCCCGCCGTCTGAGCGACCTGTCCGAGGTCGAATCCGTTCTGGAAGCCTAGAGGCCCTCTACCTCCCGTTCAGTTGACGGGGCATCGGCTTGCGGCGGCGGCACAACGGGCCATCTTCAGTGTTTTAAAGCACAGATGCCGTCAGGAGCGTGCCTTCATGAATCCCCGGTTGCTCGCCGAGGTGCTGGAACCCGTGCTGAACGCCGCGGAGAAGGACGACGCGGCGATGCTCGACGCCGTGAATCTGTCGGCGGAGGCGCTGGCCGCGCTCGGCGCGGTCATCCTCGACCGCGACGGGCGCCCGGCCGACGGCGTGTCCGACGAACGCGCGGTGGTCGCCGCGCTCAACACCCACGCCCACACGCTGATGCAGTGCGGGCGGCTCGACGACGTGGTCGAGGCGCTGCAACTGGCCGAACGGGTCGGCCGGCTGGGCCGCCTGCCCCACCATCCGCGCATGTCCGACGGCTAGCCACCTACGGTTAGGCGGGAGGAACACCGCACCGCCCCGGTTGTTGTGCGAGCCGTGCCGCCCAACAGGGGAGACGTGTCTTGCCGACAGCGCCCAAATCGAATGTCTTTTCCAGCCCCATCGAGGGCGAGGCCCTGTCCCTGCTTCAGGACAAACTGCTTCCCGGCTTCCTGACCGGACGGCGCTGGTACGCCGGCAAGGACGCCGGCACGCCCACCGTGCGCATCGTCGATGCGCTGCCGCTTCCGCTGGCCTCCGGTTCCGCCCAGCTCTGCCTGCTGCGGGTGGAGGCACCGGGGCGGGACCCGCAGCTCTACCAGCTTCCCTTGGTGCTCAACCGCGACGGCAAGGCCGACACCGCCGATCCCTTCACCATCGCCGGCCCGGATGCGCTCCCCTGGCCGGGCAGCCTGCGTGACGGCTACGGGGATGAGGAGGTGGTTCGCGCCCTGCTCGACGGCATCCGCAAGGGCGGCGAGAACGGCGGCCTGCGCTATGGCCGCAGCCGCGCCTTCGACGCCGCGAAGGGCGCGCTGGACGGCGGCGCCGCGCTGCGCTGGACGGGGGCGGAGCAATCCAACACCTCCGTCCGCGTCGGCGACGCGGCGATCCTGAAGGGGTTGCGCAAGCTGGAATCCGGCACCCATCCGGAATTGGAGGTCGGGCGCTTCCTGACCGAGGTCGCCAACTTCCGCAACACCCCCGCGCTGCTCGGCTGGGTGGAGCGCACGGGCGACGGCGAGGCCGCCACCCTGTGCATCCTGCAGGAGCTGGTACCCGACGCCCGCGACGCCTGGAGCCACGTCACCGCCTGCCTGGCGGAGCGCGTCGAGCGCTTCGACGACACGGCGGACGATGTCGCCCTGATGACTTTCATGCGCCGGCTGGGCCGCCGCACGGCGGAGATGCACCGGGCGCTCGCCACCCCCGGCGGTGGCGACGCCTTCACGCCCGAACCGGTGACTCCGGCCATGCTGAAGGGCTGGGCGGATGGGGTGCGCACCCTCGCCCGCCGCGTCCTGGGCCAGTTGCGCGAGGCCGCCCCCCGGCTGAACGCCGACATCGCGCCCTACGCCGCCTCGCTGGCCGACAGCGAGGCGACGGTGATGCGCCAGATCGAGACGCTGACGCCGCCGCGCGGCACCTTCCACGCCATGCGCCTGCACGGCGATTATCACCTGGGGCAGGTGCTGGCCGGCAAGGACGACCTGTTCATCGTCGATTTCGAGGGCGAGCCGATGCGCCCGCTGGCCGAACGGCGGGCCAAGCACTGCATCCTGCGCGACGTGGCGGGGATGCTGCGCTCCATCACCTACGCCGCCGCCGGGGCGCGGGCCGCCCTGCCCGCCGACCTCGACGAGACGGCGCGCGGCGCACGCACCGCCTGGCTGAACTGGTGGGAGGGGGAGGCGGCCTCCGCCTTCGTCGCCGGCTACCGCGAGGCCATCGGGGATTGCCCGGGCTGGCCCACCGACGCGGCCACCGCCACGCAGCTTTTGAAACTCTTCCTGCTGGAGAAGGCGCTCTACGAGATCGGCTACGAGCTGGCGAACCGGCCCGACTGGCTGGCCATCCCGCTGGCCGGGGCCATCGGCATCCTGGGCGCCGACGCCGGGCCGGAGGTGGCCGACCGCGCGTCCGGCCCGGTCGGGCTGGCCGCCCCCGGCGCCACCCGCCTCGGCGAGGCGCGGGCCCACGCCATGCCCTTCGGCGCGCAGGTGCAGCCCGACGGCTCCGTCCGCTTCACCCTGTGGGCGCCGGGGACCGAGCAGGTCTCGCTGTGGCTGGAGGACACCCAGGCCCTGCTGCCCATGGTGCGGCGGGCCGACGGCTGGTTCGACTGGACCACCGCCCAGGCCCAGGCGGGCACCCGCTACCAGTTCGAGCTTCCCGACGGGCTGCGCGTGCCCGACCCGGCCTCCCGCCACCAGCCGGAGGACGTGCACGGGCCGAGCGAGGTGATCGACCCCACCGTCTTCCGCTGGTCCGACACCGCCTGGACCGGGCGCCCCTGGCACGAGACGGTGCTGTACGAACTGCATGTCGGCACCTTCACCGAGGAAGGAACCTTCCGCGCCGCCATCGACAAGCTCGACCACCTCGTGGAGCTGGGCGTCACCGCCATCGAGCTGCTGCCGGTCGCCGATTTTCCCGGCGCCCGCAACTGGGGCTATGACGGGGTGCTGCCCTACGCCCCGGACGCCGCCTATGGCCGCCCGGAGGACCTGAAGGCGCTGGTGGACGCCGCCCACGCCAAGGGGCTGATGGTCTTCCTCGACGTCGTCTACAACCATTTCGGGCCGGACGGGAATTATCTCCACGCCTACGCCAAGGCCTTCTTCACCGACCGGCACAAGACGCCCTGGGGCGACGCCATCAACGTGGACGGGCCGCGCAACGCCACCGTGCGCGACTATTTCATCCACAACGCGCTCTACTGGATCGAGGAATTCCACATGGACGGGCTGCGTTTCGACGCGGTCCACGCCATCCTCGACGACAGCGACAAGCTGTTCCTTCAGGAGCTGGCGGAGCGCGTGCAGGACGCCGTGCGCTGCCGCCGCCACGTCCATCTCGTTCTGGAGAACGACGAGAACGAGGCCCACCTGCTGGAACGCCACCCGGAGGGCGACCCGCGCTGGCACACCGCGCAGTGGAACGACGACCTGCACCACTGCCTGCACGTCTGGGCGTCCGGCGAGTCCGGCGGCTATTACGCCGATTATGCGGGCGACGCGGTGAAGCTGGCCCGCGCCATGGCCGAGGGCTTCGCCTTCCAGGGACACGCTTCCTCCTACCGCGGCGGCGAGGCCCGCGGCGAGCCATCGGCGCATCTGCCGCCGACCGCCTTCGTCACCTTCATCCAGAACCACGACCAGGTCGGCAACCGCGCCTTCGGAGAGCGGATCACCCGCTTCTCCCGGCCCGAGGCGGTGCGGGCGGCGACCTCGCTCTATCTGCTGGGGCCGGGCATCCCGATGCTGTTCATGGGCGAGGAATGGGCGTCCGACCGCCCCTTCCCCTTCTTCTGCGACTTCGCCGACGAGCTGGCCGAAGCGGTCCGCAACGGCCGGCGGGAGGAGTTCGCCAAGTTCCCCGAATTCCAGGACCCGGCGGTGCGCGACCGCATCCCCGACCCGACCGCGCCCGAGACCTTCCAGTCGGCCAAGCTCGATTGGGACGCCCGGAAGACGGGCGAGCATGGTGCGTGGCTGGACTGGTACCGCCGCATCCTGGCGGTGCGCCACAAGGAGATCACGCCGCGGCTGGAGAACGCGCCCGGCGGTGCGGCCGCCCACGAGGTGATCGACGGGCGGGGCATCCGCGTCTCATGGCAGCTGGGCGACGGCAGCCGCCTGCATCTGCTCGCCAACCTGTCCGACACGCCGGTGGAGGGCATGGGTGAAGCGGTGGGCCGCGTCCTGTGGACCGAAGGCGACGGCCTCGATGCCGGAACCATGGCGCCGCTGTCCGTCCTGTGGACCATCGAGGAGACGACGGCGCTCGACCGGCTCGGCGAGCGGATGGGGATCGAGACGCACTACACCGGCGCGTCGGGCGAGACCGTCCAGGCGTCGGAGGGCACCATCCGCGCCCTGCTCGCGGCCATGGAGGTGGACGCGGACGACCCGGCGAAGGCGCTCGAGGCGCTGGATCGGAGCGAGTTGGCCCGCCCCCTGCCGCCGGTGGCGGTGCTGCGCATCGACCGTCCTCCCTTCTCCGTCACCGTCACCCTGCCGGAAGGCAGCGGGACGCTGCGCTGGACCCTCAGCCTGGAGGACGGGGGCGACCGCAGCGGCGAGGCCGGCTTCGGCGACCTGCCGCTGGTCCGCAAGGCGGGTGCCGAGGGGCAGCGCTTCGAGGTGCGCCGCCTCGACCTCGGGGCGGCCCCGGCGCCCGGCTATCACCGGCTGCGGCTGGACGTCGAGGGCCTGCGGGCGGAGCATCCCGGCCTGGAGACCACGGTCATCGCCGCTCCCGCCACCTGCCACCTGCCCGCCCCGCTCCAGATGGGCGAGCGGATCTGGGGTCTGTCGGTGCAGCTCTACGCCCTGCGCTGCGCCGGGGATTGGGGAATCGGCGACTTCGGCGACCTCGTCAGCGTCGCGGAGATGGCGGCGGCGCGCGGGGCGGGCATCGTCGGGCTGAACCCGCTGCACGCCCTGTTCCTCGACCAGCCCGATCAGGCCAGCCCCTATTCCCCGGCCAGCCGCCTGTTCCTCAACCCGCTCTACATCGACGTGCTGGCGGTGCCCGAACTGATGGGCTGCGCCGAGGCCCGCGACCTGATCGCGGATGAGGGCTTCCTCGGCGCGGTGCAGGCGGCGGAGGCCGCCCCGCTGGTCGATTACGCCGCCGTGGCGGCGCTGAAGCTGCCGGTCCTGGAACGGCTGTTCGCCCATTTCCAGAGCGAGGGCAGCGAGGAGCGGCGTCGGGCACTCGCCGCCTTCCGGGCCGAGTTGGGCGAGGGGTTGGACCGCTTCTGCACCTTCCAGGCCCTGCGCGAGCGTTTCGCCAAGGACGGCACGCCCGACTGGCGCCAGTGGCCGGAGGAATTCCGGGACGCCACCTCCCCCGCCGTCCGCCGCTTCGCCGGGGAGCAGCGGGAGCGCATCGACTTCTTCGTCTGGCTGCAATGGCTGGCCGACAGCCAGCTGCAGGCGGCGGCCGAGCGGGCGCGGGAGCGTGGGATGGCCGTCGGCTTCTTCCGCGACCTCGCGGTCGGGGCGGACAGCGGCGGGGCGGAGACTTGGGCCGACCCGCATGTGGTGGTGGCGCAGGCCCATGTCGGCGCCCCGCCCGACCTGTTCAATCCGGCCGGCCAGGATTGGGGCCTGCCGCCCTTCCACCCCCACGCGCTGCGCGAGGGCGGCTACGCCCGCTTCATCGAGCTTCTGCGCGCCAACATGCGCCACGCCGGGGCGCTGCGCATCGACCACGCGATGGCGCTCCAGCACGTCTACTGGATACCGGAGGGTCATCCGCCCTCCGAAGGGGCCTACGTCGCCTACCCGATGGACGACCTCCTCGGAATCCTGGCCCTGGAGAGCCAGCGCAACCGTTGCCTCGTCGTCGGGGAGGATCTGGGCACCGTGCCCGAGGGATTCCGCGAGCGCATGGCGGAGGCGGGTGTCCTGAGTTACCGGGTGATGTTCTTCGAATGGACCGAGGACGGCGGGTTCCGCGGCCCCGACGACTACCCCTATACGGCGCTCGCCACGGTGGGCAGCCATGACCTCGCGACGCTGCGCGGCTGGTGGGAGGGGCACGATATCACGCTGAAGGAGGAGCGCGGACTCTACCCCGCGGAGGGTGAGGCGGAGCGTCAGCGCGAGCGCCGCAAGGCCGAGCGCACCCGCTTGCTGGTGGCCCTGGCCGACGCCTTCCTGCCGCTGCCCGCCAGCTTCGGCCCCGACAGCCCCTACAGCGAGGCGCTGGGCCACGCGGTGCACGCCTTCCTGGCCCGCACCGGCTCCGCCATCGCCATGGTCCAGATGGACGACCTGACCGCCGAGCTGGAACAGGTGAACCTGCCCGGCACGGTGGACCAGTACCCCAACTGGCGCCGCAAGCTGCGCCTCGCTCTGGAGGACATGGCCGACTGCCCGCAGGCCGGCGCCATCGCCGCCATCATGGCCGCCGCCCGGCCGGCCGCGGTGGCGGCCGCTCGCCCCCCTCCCGCCCCCGGGGGGGGGGGCGCCGGGGGGGCCGGGGGGGGGGACAGCCGGAGATCAGCCCCCTGCCCGGCGCCGGGACCCC
>NZ_JACCJY010000096.1 GCF_014596085.1 Azospirillum tabaci | reverse complement strand
GAGACCTTCATGGGTCTGCTGCGCAAGCAGAAGGCCTACCGCGACGCGGTGCCGACGCAGTCGGTGCTGACGATCACGTCGAACGTGGTCTACGGCAAGAAGACGGGCAACACGCCGGACGGGCGCAAGGCCGGCCAGCCCTTCGCGCCGGGGGCCAACCCGATGCACGGGCGCGACCGCAAGGGGGCGATCGCCTCGATGGCGTCGGTGGCGAAGTTGCCTTACGCCCACGCCCAGGACGGCATCAGCTACACCTTCACCATCGTGCCCGGCGCGCTGGGCCCGACCGAGGGTGAGCGGGTGGCCAATCTGGTGGGCATGCTGGACGGCTATTTCGGCCAGGGCGGCCACCACATCAACGTGAACGTCTTCGACCGCGAGACGCTGCTGCACGCCATGGACCATCCGGAGCTGTACCCGCAGCTGACCATCCGGGTGTCGGGCTACGCGGTGAACTTCATCAAGCTGACCCGCGAGCAGCAGATGGACGTCATCAGCCGCACCTTCCACGGCGCGCATTGAG
>NZ_JACCJY010000095.1 GCF_014596085.1 Azospirillum tabaci | reverse complement strand
AGGATCAAGCGTCTGAAGGGCATCTGGTGGATGCCTTGGCACTGAGAGGCGATGAAGGACGCAGCACGTTGCGATAAGCCATGGGGAGCCGCGAGCAGGCTTTGATCCGTGGATTTCCGAATGGGGCAACCCACCGCGCAAGCGGTATCCTCACCTGAATCCATAGGGTGGGGAGGCGAACCCGGCGAACTGAAACATCTAAGTAGCCGGAGGAAAGGACATCAACCGAGACTCCGCTAGTAGTGGCGAGCGAACGCGGACCAGGCCAGTGGTTGGACCGACATAACCGGAAGCGTCTGGAAAGGCGCACCAGAGCGGGTGATAGTCCCGTACGGGTAAACCAGGTTCAATCCTCGAGTAGGGCGGGGCACGTGAAACCCTGTCCGAACATGGGGGGACCACCCTCCAAGCCTAAGTACTCCTCAGTGACCGATAGTGCACCAGTACCGTGAGGGAAAGGTGAAAAGCACCCCGACGAGGGGAGTGAAACAGTTCCTGAAACCGGATGCCTACAAGCAGTCGGAGC
>NZ_JACCJY010000094.1 GCF_014596085.1 Azospirillum tabaci | reverse complement strand
ACAGCGAGGGGCTAGTAGCTCAGTTGGTTAGAGCGCGCGCTTGATAAGCGTGAGGTCGGAGGTTCAAATCCTCCCTGGCCCACCATCCATCAGGCCGCAACGCTTGACGCCAAACGGGGGCATAGCTCAGTTGGGAGAGCGCCTGCTTTGCAAGCAGGAGGTCGTCGGTTCGATCCCGTCTGCCTCCACCAGTATCCTCAAGTTCGGGGGCTGGTGTCGAGGCGGTGGTGGTCTGCCACAGAGATCCGTCAGAAGGAAACGCAACACGGAAACGTGAGCTTCGGGCTCTCCCACACGGGAGGACTGGAGCGGGATCATGGACAGTGTGAAGACGATTGTTAAGTGACCGAGGACGGACCTCGGGCCGGCTCCTTCTGGGGGTTGGTTCGATGGTCAATGCATCTTGCGGCGTTGTGCGTGCGTCTGGGCTTGCCCCTGCGCGTGGCGCAACCGCTGAGTAGAGGATCAAGCGTCTGAAGGGCATCTGGTGGATGCCTTGGCACTGAGAGGCGATGAAGGACGCAGCACGTTG
>NZ_JACCJY010000009.1 GCF_014596085.1 Azospirillum tabaci | reverse complement strand
ACCATGCAGACGATGCCGACGACGATCTGCATCCAGCGCGCGCCTTCGGAAATGGGCGCCTGCGAGCCGCCAGGCGGTGCAGCGATGGACTGACTCATTACTCTTCCTCCCCAATGCGGTGATCGAACACTCAACTCAGCCGGGCGGGGCCGATGGTTGTTGTCGCATTGCCATTCTTTGGGGCTTGCGTGCCCTTCATGTCTTGGCGGGAGCACCACCGCCACCGCTGGGAGAGGCTTGGTGTTCCGCATTTCGTACTTGGTATACCACACAATCAGCGGAACACAACATCCGTTTCAGGAATCACAGCACAAATAGTCCCCTCTGTCGCAGCTATCGTTTCAGTTATGCCCTACACGAAGTAAGTACCCATAATGCCAAACTTTCGTGTTATGACTTCGAAAAACGGAAAAAAGGCCGCGCCAAAGCAGGCGCGGCCTCTGATTGAGTTCGCTTCACTTACGATCACAACAGTGGAGAAGCCGTTACACCAAAAACGGCCGTTCCAATCTTACAGAACTTCAGATCATCAGCAACCTCTTAGTTGATCTAATCTGTATGTTCCGTGCGAATCGGAAATAAACAATCCGGAGACCCAAATCACACCAAGGCCGTCCGACCTCCTTATCCCCTCTTCACACAGTTTACGGACCGGCGGCCCGCTTAATCCCCGCACCATCAAAAAAAGTTTTGGCTTCGAATCGTCCGTCCGCCGGATCATCCCCAAACGCCGTGGCCGCTCCCCGCTGGCGCCGTTTCCATTGCGCGCTTCCGGCCTGGAACAGAAGCCACGCTCAACCTGTTGTTGGATCGTTCGACCGCTTTCTCGGTCGTCTGCCGACGCTACAGCCCGCCAAAAACGGGAGCCCCCATGAGCCGCCACCAGCCTCCGGACCCAACCCGCTTCCCATCCCGCGCCGCCGCCAGCCCACCCCTGCCCGATCCCGGCGCGAAGCGACGGGAGATCGTCATGTTCCTTGTCCTGGCGGTGGTGATCTGGCCGATCCTGTCCGTCGCCGTCGTGGGCGGCTACGGCTTCCTGGTCTGGATGTCGCAACTGATCATGGGTCCGCCCGGTCCGCCCCCGGTGTGAGGGGAGCGGCGCCATGGCCGATGAGACGGTCGATCGAGGGCGGCGGGGCTTTCTCCGCGGACGACGGCGCGCGGAGCCCGCGCCGTTGCGCCCGCCCTGGTCCCGGGCGGACCGCTTCATCGATCTGTGCACCCGCTGCGGCGCCTGCGTTGACGCCTGCCCGGAAGGGATCATCCGCCGTGGGGACGGCGGCTTCCCCGAGATCGACTTTCAGCGGGGCGAGTGCAGCTTCTGCGCCGCCTGCGCGGAGGTTTGCCCCGAACCGGTCTTCGACCGAGCCGCCGCCCGCCCTTGGACGCTGGCGGCGCGGATTGGCCCGTCCTGCCTCGCCATAAACCGTGTCGTCTGCCGCAGCTGCCGCGACGCCTGCCCGGAAGCGGCCATCCGCTTCGCCCTGGCGCCGGGCGGCGTGGCGGTTCCCGCGGTGGAGGACGGCGCCTGCACCGGCTGCGGCGCCTGTCTGGCCGCCTGCCCCGCCGACGCCGTCACGTTGCAACTCGGACCGGAGACCACCCATGCATCCTGACGCCCAGGACCGACTGGCCGAAGCGCCGGCGGAATGGCACATCGCCTCGATCCTCGTCCATCTGCGGCCCGAGCGCAGCCCCGACGTGCGCGCCGCCATCGCCGCGCTGGGCGACGTGGAGGTCCATGCTGAGGAGCGGGGCCGGATGGTGGTGACCGTGGAAGGCCCCCACGAGGGCCGCATCGCCGACCACATGACCGCGATCCACCTGATGCCCGGCGTGATGTCGGCGGTCATGGTCTTCCACCACGCCGAGCCGATGGCGGCCCGGACCGCGGGGGAGCGCTGACACGGCGCAGCACTGACGCTTTCAGATTTCACATTCGTCAAGAAAAAGGGGGGAGGAACCCATGCTTGACCGGCGGGATTTCATCAAGGCGCAGGCGGTCGCGGCCGCCGCGACGGCGGGGGGCATCAGCCTGCCCGCCATGGCCCAGCGATCCATGGTGGCGGGCGAGGACGCCCAGCTCACCTGGTCCAAGGCGCCCTGCCGCTTCTGCGGCACCGGATGCAGCGTCATGGTCGCCACAAAGGACAACCGCGTCGTCGCCACCCACGGCGACATGCAGGCGGAGGTCAACCGCGGCCTGAACTGCGTGAAGGGTTATTTCCTGTCCAAGATCATGTACGGGCAGGACCGGCTGACCCAACCGCTGCTGCGCATGCGCGACGGCAAGTACCACAAGGACGGGGAATTCCGCCCGGTCTCCTGGGACGAGGCCTTCGACGAGATGGCCCGCCAGTGGAAGCGGGTCCTGAAGGAGAAGGGGCCGGACGCCGTCGGCATGTTCGGGTCCGGCCAGTGGACGATCTGGGAAGGCTACGCCGCGTCCAAGCTGATGCGCGCCGGCTTCCGCACCAACAACCTCGACCCCAACGCCCGCCACTGCATGGCATCGGCCGCCGTGGCCTTCATCCGCACCTTCGGCATGGACGAGCCGATGGGCTGCTACGACGATTTCGAGCACGCCGACGCCTTCGTCCTGTGGGGCTCCAACATGGCGGAGATGCACCCCATCCTGTGGACGCGCATCACCGACCGGCGGCTGGCCCACAACCACGTGAAGGTGGCCGTCCTCTCGACCTTCGAGCACCGCAGCTTCGAGCTGGCCGACATCCCGATGATCTTCGAGCCGGGAACCGATCTGGCCATCCTGAATTACATCGCGAACCACATCATCCAGACCGGGCGGGTGAACAAGGATTTCGTCGAGAAGCATTGCAGCTTCCGCCTGGGGCAGAAGGACATCGGCTACGGGCTGCGCCCCGAAAGCGTGCTGGAGGTGCGCGCCGCGAATGCCAAGGACCCGACCGATTCCAAGCCCATGAGCTTCGACGAGTTCGCCGCCTTCGTCAGCGACTACACGCTGGATAAGGTGGCGGAGCTGAGCAAGGTGCCGAAGGAGCGGCTGCTGGCGCTGGCCGAGATGTACGCCGACCCGAAGACCAAGGTCATGTCGCTGTGGACCATGGGCTTCAACCAGCACGTCCGCGGCGTGTGGGTGAACCACATGGTCTACAACCTGCATCTGCTGACCGGGAAAATCTCGGAGCCGGGGAACAGCCCCTTCTCGCTGACCGGCCAACCCTCGGCCTGCGGCACGGCGCGCGAGGTCGGCACCTTCGCCCACCGCCTGCCCGCCGACATGCAGGTGACCAACCCCACCCACCGCTCCCACGTCGAGGAGGGCTGGAAGATCCCCAAGGGCCTGCTGCCCGGCAAGATCGGCTACCACGCCGTCCTGCAGGACCGGATGCTGAAGGACGGCAAGCTCAACGCCTACTGGATCATGGTCAACAACAACCTCCAGGCGGCGCCCAACAGCGACAACGAGACCTATCCCGGCTACCGCAACCCGGAGAATTTCATCGTGGTCTCGGACGCCTACCCGACGGTGACCGCCGCCGCCGCCGACCTGATCCTGCCCGCCGCCATGTGGGTGGAGAAGGAGGGCGCCTACGGCAACGCCGAGCGGCGGACCCATTTCTGGCACCAGCTCGTCAACGCACCGGGCGAGGCGCGCTCCGACCTCTGGCAGCTCATGGAGTTCTCCAAGCGCTTCACCACCGATGAGGTCTGGCCGAAGGAAATCCTGGACGCCAACCCCGACTTCCGCGGCAAGAGCCTGTTCGACGTGCTGTTCCGCAACGGCACCGTGGATCGCTTTCCCGTGTCGGAGCTGGACCCCGCCTACGAGAACCGGGAGTCGAAGGAATTCGGGTTCTACGTGCAGAAGGGCCTGTTCGAGGAATACGCCGCCTTCGGGCGCGGCCACGGCCACGATCTGGCGCCCTTCGACACCTATCACGAGGTGCGCGGGCTGCGCTGGCCGGTGGTCGAGGGCAAGGAGACGAAGTGGCGCTACCGGGAGGGACTCGACCCCTATGTCCCGAAGGGCGAGGGGGTGCGCTTCTACGGAAACCCGGACGGCAAGGCCAACCTGTTCGCCTTCCCCTACGAACCCCCCGCGGAATCGCCGGACAAGGACTTCGACCTGTGGCTGGTCACCGGGCGCGTGCTGGAGCATTGGCACTCCGGCTCCATGACCATGCGGGTGCCCGAACTCTACAAGGCCATGCCGATGGCGCTGGTCTACATGCACCCGGACGACGCGCAGGCGCGCGGCCTGCGCCGCGGCTCGGAGGTCAAGGTGATGTCACGGCGCGGCGAGATGCGCACACGGGTCGAGACGCGCGGGCGCAACCGGCCGCCGCGCGGGGTCGTCTTCGTGCCCTGGTTCGACTCGGCACGCCTCATCAACAAGTGCACGCTCGACGCCACCGACCCGATCAGCAAGCAGACGGACTTCAAGAAGTGCGCCGTCAAGATCGTGGCCGTCTGAGGGAGGACCGCAACCATGCGCCGCCATCTCATGCTCGCGCTGGCCGCGGCCCTGCCCTGCCTCGTGCCGGCACTGCTCGCCGCCCAGGGAACCGGACAGGTCCGCGAGCCCTTCCGCCCGCCGATCCAGTTCACCGACGAGGACCCGGCCCCGCCGATCCCCGCCGACGTCACCGACGACCGGCGGGTCGCCCGCAACTATCCGGAGCAGCCACCGGTCATCCCACACAACATCCGCGACTATCAGATCAGCCTGAACAACAACCAGTGCCTGACCTGCCACAGCCGGCAATTCACCGGGGCCACCCAGGCGCCGATGATCAGCATCACCCATTACGTCGACCGCGAGGGCCAGACCCTGGGCGCCGTGGCGCCGCGCCGCTATTTCTGCACGCAGTGCCACGTTCCCCAGACCATGGCCCAGCCCATCGTCCCGAACACCTTCAAAGACATGGACAGCCTCATCAGCCGCCCGTCGGACGGGGGTGACCGGCGATGAAGCTGCCCGACTTTCTGCTGCGGCCCTGGCGGATCATCGCGGGGCCGAGCCGTTACCTCAGCCTCGGCTTCCTGACTCTGGGCGGCTTCCTGGCCGGCGTGATGTTCTGGGGTGGCTTCAACACCGCGCTGGAGGTGACCAACACCGAGAAGTTCTGCACGAGCTGCCACGAGATGCGGGACAATGTGTTCGAGGAGCTGAAGACCACCATCCACTTCACCAACCGCTCCGGCGTGCGGGCGACCTGTCCGGACTGCCACGTCCCCCACAACTGGACCGACAAAATCGCCCGCAAGATGCAGGCGTCGAAGGAGGTCTGGGGGAAGATCTTCGGCACCATCGACACGCGCGACAAGTTCGTGGAGAAGCGGCGCGAGCTGGCCGAGCATGAATGGGCGCGGCTGAAGGCCAACAATTCCCTGGAATGCCGCAACTGCCACAGCGCGGAGTCGATGGACATCACCAAGCAGGGGGCGCGGGCGGCGCGCATCCATCAGCAATATCTGTTCAGCGGGCAGCGCACCTGCATCGACTGCCACAAGGGCATCGCCCACCGCCTGCCGAACATGGACGGCGTCCCGCCGGGCTGGAGCGAGGCGTCCAACGATACGGGCAGCGAAACGGACGACCCGCTCGGCCGCTGGCTAGCCGACGCCACGCCGGGACCGGCGAACCCGCATTGACCGGGTGGTGAAATCCCCTCTCCCGGGGAGGGAGAGGGGTAAACCGGCGCCCTTACTCGGCCTTGCCGTTGACGGCGTCCTTGAGGGCCTTGCCGGCGGAGAACTTCGGCGCCTTGGAGGCGGCGATCTTGATCTCCGCACCGGTCTGCGGGTTGCGGCCCGTGCGCTCGCCGCGCTCGGCGATCTCGAACTGGCCGAAGCCCGGCAGCTTGACCGTCTCCCCCTTGACCAGCGCGTCCTGCAGGCTCTCCAGAACCGCGTCCAGCGCCTTGCCGGCGTCGGCCTTCGTGCCGCCCAGCTTGCCGGCGATCGCGTCGATGAGATCGGCCTTCGTCATTCCCAAATTCCCCTTGTTCGTGGCGGAACCCCAGCATGTTCCAGGGCTCCAGGCGCCTCTGACCTACCCTGACGGACGGCGGCGCGCAAGATGCTCCCGATCGGAATCGACCGGGCGCGACGCTGTGACCCGCAAAAAGTCGGCGATTCCCGCCAATCCGGCGGATTCGTCTATGCCGAACAGGCGAGCCATCCCCCAACAGACGTCAATTGACCAGGGCGGCCTTGACCAGCACGGCGGCGCTTTCCGTGGTGTCGCGCTTGTCCAGCTTCTTGGCGACCTCCTCGATCTCGGCCACCGGCATGACCCGACGGGCCTGCTTGGCCGCGGTGACGAGGCGGCGCTGCGCGAGACGGACCTGATCGCCCAGTTCGGTCAGCGTCTGGTAAGCCTTGCGGCGGGCCTGGGTGTCGATGCTGCCGCTCGTCTCGGTCGCGCGTTCGGTCGCAGCAGCCAGATCCTTGCACGACTGCAGGTACGTGGAGATGGCGTCCGTCAGAAGACGGCGGGCCTCGGTCCGGGGATCGGAGGGGCTGCTGCTCGACGTGGAAAGAGACACTTCACACTGCTCCTTGCTGCTGCGTATGACACACGACTGTAACAGGCCGTGAAAAATGGGCGGACTGGCCGCCATTGTCCAGCGGCCATGCGCATCCTTTGACCGACTGGACAGGGGGAAGCCGGTTCAGGGCACCTGTTTCTTCTCCAGCTTGCGGGCCAGGGTGCGCCGGTGCATGCCCAGGCGGCGAGCGGTTTCGGAAATGTTGAAGCCGGTTTCCGCCAGGGTTTCGTGGATGCGCTCCCACTCCAGCGTCTTCAGCGAGGTCGCCCGCGCGCCCAGCGCGATGGAGGGATCGCCCTCCGTGCGCTCGAACGCCGCCTCGATGTCGTCGGTGTTGGACGGCTTGGCGAGGTAATGGCAGGCGCCCAGCTTGATCGCCTCGACCGCCGTGGCGATGCTGGCGAAGCCGGTCAGGACGACGATCCGCATCTCCGGGTCGTTGGCGTGCAGCTCCCGGACGCACTCCAGGCCGGAGCCGTTGCCCAGCTTCAGGTCCACCACCGCGTAAGCGAAGGGCACCGTCTCCAGCAGCGCCCGCAGCCCGTCCAGACTGTCGCACCAGTAGACCTGATAGCCCCGGCGCTCGAAGGAGCGGCGCAGGACCTTGGCGAAGGCGGCGTCGTCCTCCACCAGCACGAGGGAACGGTCAGTCTCCATGGCTCTCTCCCGCGGACAGGGCGGCGAGCGGCAGGGTCATGGTGACGGAGGCACCGCCACCGGGGCGGTTGCGCGCGGCGACGGAGCCGCCCAGCTTGCGCACCACATTGACCACCAGGAAAAGACCCAGCCCGCCGCCGGGCCGCCCCTTGCTCGACCGGTAGGGTTTGCCGAATTCCGCCAGCATCCGCTCCTCGAAGCCGGGGCCGGCGTCGTTGACCGTCAGGACGAGGCTGTCCCCCTGACGCCCGGCGGCGATGCCGACCCAGCCAGGGGACACCTCCAGCGCGTTGTCCAGAACGTTGAAGATCACCTGCTTCAGCGCGAGGTCGGAGATGATCCCTTCCCGCGAGCGGACGCTGTTGTCGTAGTCGACGCAGGCCGGCGACCGGCTCGCCTTCCACTCCTCCACCAGATCGTCCAGAAAGGCGGTGACCGTGGTGCGCAGCGTCCCCTCCCCCCGCGCCTCGCCGGAGGACAGCAGGATGCCCGACACGATGGCCTTGCAGCGGTCGATCTGGTTCTGCATCTCGGCGATGTCCTCGGCCATGTCGGGGTCGCCCTTGACCACCGGCATCCGCCGCCAGTCGTTCACGATCACCGACAGGGTGGCGAGCGGCGTCCCCAGCTCGTGCGCGGCGCCGGAGGCGAGCAGGCCGAGGCGCACGATGTGGTCCTCCTCCATGGAGCGCTGGCGCAGATCGGCCAGATGGGCGTCACGCGCCCGCAGGTTGCGGGTGATCTGGGTGATGAAGGGGACGATCAGGCTGGCCGTCAGCACAAAGCACAGGAACATGCCCTGGATGTGCAGCCCCAGCAGAAGTCCCTCCAGCCCCGGCGGCAGGGCCAGCGGGCGGTAGGCGCCGATCAGGAAGGTGAAGCAGGCCGTGGCGACCAGCACCAGCGCCCAGGCCGACCACGCCTCCAGCAGCACCGCTCCCAGGGTGATCTGAAGCAGGTAGAGCGAGATGAATGGGTTGGAGGCGCCGCCGCTGAGGTAGAGCTGCACCGTGAGCGCCGACACGTCGATCAGCAGCTCCAGGAACAGCTGGGTGTTCGACACCGAGGTCTGGCGGCGCAGATGCAGGACGCTGGCGATGTTCAGCGCGACCAGGAACAGGATCACCGCGCCCATTTGGTCGAGCGGCAGGGTGATGCCCATCTGGTAGTGCACGATCAGGATCGTCACCACCTGCCCGGCGACGGCGAGCCAGCGCAGCTGCACCAGCAGGAACAGGTTCTTCTTGTCGGTGGTGTCGCGCACGGAAAACGTCTGGCCCTTCGCCGGCTTCCTTCGGTCCCCTTTTATATGGGCACGATACCCCGGCTTGGCAGCCTTGCCATGGAATCCGGGCGGTCTTGATAGCACAAAAAAGCCGGGTGGAAGTGTCCGCGAGGGAGCCCTTTCCATCCGGCGAAAGACCATGAAGAAAAAGAGATTACTTTTTCAACCCCGGCGCCGCCGTTCACTGCGCGCGACATAAAGCGACGCGGCGATCAGCATGAGGGCCAAGGCGAACCACGTCAGCGCATACACGAGGTGGTTGTTCCGGAACTTCAGGACGGTCAGCCCACCGACCGGAGAACCGCCCTGCGGGCTGGCCTCGGCGTCGATGAAATAGGGGGCCGCCTCCGTCACGCCACGGGCCGCCGCGATGGCCGCCACGTCGCGGGAGTACCAGCGGTCCTGCGCGGGATCGTTGGAGCGCAGGAAACCGCCCCCCGGCTCGGTCACCCGCAGCAGGCCGGTGACGGTGGTGTCCGTATCGATCAGCCCGTCGGGGCGGCTGTCGGTGCTGCGCCGCTCGGGCGGCACGAAGCCCCGGTTGACCAGGACGGTGAAGCCCCGGTCGGTGCGCAGCGGGGTGAGCACCCAGAAGCCGCCGCCCCGCTCGGTCACCGCCTGGACCAGGGTTTCCTTTTCGTTGAGGAAACGCCCGGTGACGCTGACCCGCCGGTATTCCTGGCTGGCCGCCGTGACGGCGGGCCAGTCCTCCGGGCCGGGGGCGGGAACCGGCGCGGACTGCGCCCGCTCCTCCACCCGCCGGATCAGGTCCAGCTTCCAGAACAGCCGCTCGACCTGCCAGACGCCGAGCGAGGTGAAGACGGCGACTCCCGCCAGCGCCAGGACGCCGAGAAGGATCAGCCCCCGGCGCGGGCGGTGGGTCGCCGTGCCGGTCACGGCAACTGGCTCGGGTCGTGGATCGGCATCATGTTGGTGTTCAGGTGGTACATCACCCACAGCGAACCGGCCAGCATGATGACCACGACGATGATCGTGAAGATCAGCGACAGCATGGTCCAGCCCCCTTCCGCACGTCCGTTCATGTGCAGGAAGAAGATCATGTGGACGACGACCTGGACGGCGGCCAGGGCCATGATCGCGAGCGCGGTCATGTTCTTGTCCAGGATCGTCCCGTCCATGACCAGCCAGAAGGGAATGACCGTCAGGATCACCGACAGGACGAAGCCGATCAGGTAGCTGCCGAGCGTCCCGTGGGCGCCCTCATGCTCCCCATGACCATGATGGTCGGCGCCATGGTGCCCGGCATGATGTTCGGCGTGAGGGGTCATCGCAGCATTCCCATCAGATAGACGAAGGTGAAGACGCCGATCCAGATGACGTCCAGGAAGTGCCAGAACAGGCTGAGGCACATCAGGCGGCGGCGGTTGGCTGGGATCAGGCCGCGCTTGTTGACCTGCACCATCAGCGTCACCAGCCAGACAAGGCCGAAGGTGACGTGCAGCCCGTGGGTGCCGACCAGCGTGAAGAAGGACGACAGGAAGGCGCTGCGCTGCGGGGTCGCCCCGATGTGGATCAGGTGGGCGAACTCGTAGAGTTCGATCGCCAGGAAGGCGGCGCCGAACAGGCCGGTCACCGCCAGCCACAGCTGGGTCTGCGACACCCGCCCCTTCTCCATCGCCAGCATGGCGAAGCCATAGGTGATGGAGGAGAACAGCAGCATGGCGGTGTTCAGCGCTACCAACGGCAGGTCGAACAGGTCCTTGGGCGACGGCCCGGCGGCGTAGTTGCCGCCGAGCACACCGTAGGTCGCGAACAGCACCGCGAAGATGAGGCAGTCGCTCATCAGGTAGATCCAGAAGCCCAGCATGGTGCTGGAGCCTTCGGGGTGCGCGTGCTCCTCCACCACGTGGAAGACCGGAGCCTGTTGGGTGCGGCTCCGTTCGGCTGTCAGGGTGATGCTCATGCTTTACACCTGCCCGGAGAGAAGCCGGGTCCGCTCGTTCTCGGTCCGCACCACCACGTCCGCCGGGATGTGGAAGTCGCGGTGATAGTTGAAGGTATGGTGGATGGCGGCCGCCAGCAGGGCGACGAAGCTCACCGCCGCCAGCCACCAGATGTACCAGACCAGGGCGAAGCCGAGGACCACGCTGATCCCGGCCAGGATCACGCCGGTGCCGCTGTTGCTGGGCATGTGGATCGCCTTGTAGCCGCCCAGCGGACGCTTGTAGCCGCGCTTCTTCATGTCCCACCACGCGTCGTTGTCGTGGATCATCGGCGTGAAGGCGAAGTTGTAGTCCGGCGGCGGCGAGGAGGTCGCCCATTCCAGCGTGCGGCCGTCCCACGGGTCGCCCGTGCGGTCGACCAGCTCACGGCGCTTCCAGACGCTGACGGCGATCTGGAGGAGGAAGGCACCGATGCCCGCCGCGATCAGGACGGCGCCGACGGCGGCGATCTGGAACCAGATCTGGAGCGACGGGTCCTCGAACACGCGCAGGCGGCGGGTGACGCCCATCAGGCCCAGGACGTAGAGCGGCATGAAAGCCACCCAGAAGCCGACCACCCAGCACCAGAAGGACACCTTGCCCCAGAAGGGGTCGAGGCGGAAGCCGAAGGCCTTGGGCCACCAGTAGTAGATGCCGGCGAACAGGCCGAACAGCACGCCACCGATGATGACGTTGTGGAAGTGGGCGATCAGGAACAGGCTGTTGTGCAGGACGAAGTCCGCCGGCGGGACGGCCAGCAGCACGCCCGTCATGCCGCCGACCACGAAGGTCAGCATGAAGGCGACGGTCCACATCATCGGCAGCTCGAACCGGATGCGGCCGCGGTACATGGTGAACAGCCAGTTGAAGATCTTCGCACCCGTCGGGATCGAGATGATCATCGTCGTGATGCCGAAGAACGAGTTCACGCTGGCGCCCGACCCCATGGTGAAGAAGTGGTGCAGCCACACCAGGTAGGACAGGATCGTGATGACCACCGTCGCGTAGACCATGGAGGTGTAGCCGAACAGCTTCTTGCCCGAGAAGGTCGAGGTGACTTCCGAGAAGATGCCGAAGACCGGCAGGATCAGGATGTAGACTTCCGGGTGGCCCCAGATCCAGATCAGGTTCACGTACATCATCGGGCTGCCGCCGAGATCGTTCGTGAAGAAGTTCGTGCCGACGTAGCGGTCCAGCGACAGCAGGACCAGCGTGGCGGTCAGGATCGGGAAGGAGGCGACGATCAGCACGTTGGTGCAGAGCGACGTCCAGGTGAAGACCGGCATCTTCATCATGGTCATGCCGGGGGCGCGCATCTTGACGATCGTGCAGATCAGGTTGATGCCGGAGAGTGTTGTTCCGACACCAGCGATCTGCAACGCCCAGATGTAGTAGTCCACGCCCGTTTCAGGGCTGTAGGCGATGTTGGACAGCGGCGGATAGGCCAGCCAGCCGGTGCGCGCGAACTCGCCGACGAACAGCGAGACCATGATCAGCACAGCGCCGCCCACCGTCATCCAGAAGCTGAAGTTGTTCAGGAATGGGAAGGACACGTCGCGGGCGCCGATCTGCAGCGGCACCACGTAGTTCATCAGGCCCGTGACGAAGGGCATCGCCACGAAGAAGATCATGATGACGCCGTGGGCGGTGAAGATCTGGTCGTAATGGTGCGCGTTGAGGTAGCCCTCGCTGCCGCCGAAGGCGATGGCCTGCTGGAGGCGCATCATGATCGCGTCGGCGAAGCCGCGCAGCAGCATGATCAGGCCCAGCACCATGTACATGATGCCGATGCGCTTGTGGTCGACGGTGGTGAACCACTCCTTCCAGAGATAGCCCCACAGCCGGAAATAGCTCAGCGCCGCGACGAGCGCGATGCCGCCCAGCACGACCGCGACGAAGGTCGCGACCACGATGGGCTCGTGATAGGGGAAGGACTCCAGGGTCAGACGCCCGAAGAGCGGGTGGGTGGCGACGGTCGATGTGTCGATCATGGCGGTTGGCCGCTCAGGGATTGGCCGTCAGCCGCGGCCCGAACACGGGGGCGGGCGCGGAGATCGGCGTGATGGAGGAGCGCGGCAGACCCGCGCCGGAAATCGGGGACTCGTCGGCGGGCGCGTTCAGAACGCCGAGGGACGACTCGACGGCGCGGCCGGTCAGCTCCTCGGTCGAGCAGATGCCCGCCACAAAGACCGGCGCCGGGCCGAGAACGGCGGTGCCGCGGCGGGACAGCTTGTCGTGCATCAGCGGCATCACGTTGTCGATGCCGGCCAGGCCGAGGCCGCCCTTGGCGTCGATGGCCATCATGTCGTGCATGCACATCTTGCCCGGCTCGACGCACATCCCGACGATGGCCTTGAACAGGCCCGAGTCGACGGCGCCGTAACGGCGCACCGGCTCGTTCTCGCTGGGACGCTCAAGCTGGAGATAGCCGTCGCGGTCGAGCTTGCCGCCGCCCGCCTTGATGTCCGCCACCCACTTGTCGAAGCCGTCGGCGGCCAGACCGTGGAAGGTGAAGCGCATGTGCGAGAAGCCGGCGCCGCTGTAGTTGGCGGAGAAGCCCTTGTAGCTGCCCGGCTCGTTGATGACGGCGTGCAGCTTCGTCTCCATGCCGGCCATGGCGTAGATCTGCCCGGCCAGCGCCGGGATGTAGAAGGAGTTCATCACCGTCGAGGAGGTGATGTTGAAGCGGATCGGGCGGTCCACCGGGGCGGCCACCTCGTTCACCGTGGCGATGCCGTATTCCGGGTAGATGAACAGCCACTTCCAGTCGAGCGCCACGACGTTGACGTCGAGCATCTTGGCGTCGGCCGGAACCGGGCGCCCGGCGGCGATGCGGTCGAGCGGGCGGTAGGGGTCGAGCAGGTGGGTCGCCATCCAGGTGAGGGCGCCCAGGCAGATGATGATGAGCAGCGGGGCCGCCCAGATCACCAGCTCGAGCTGCGTCGAATGGTCCCAGTCCGGGTCGTAATCGGCCGTGCTATTCGACTGGCGGTAGCGCCACGCGAACAGCACCGTCAGCACCATCACCGGAATGATGATGAGGAGCATCAGGAGGGTGGAAATGGTGATGAGGTTGGCCTGTTGGCTCGCCACGTCGCCGGACGGGCTCATCACCACAAGGTTGCAGCCACTCAAAACCGCCATCAGCGGCAGGAGGGCCAAGGCGCGGAAACGGGTCAAGGCAGGACCTGTCAGCAGGGGTTCGCTTTGGATTTGGGCGAAGAGCTAACCCCCACGGGCCGGGTCGGACATTGGACAATTTGTCCAATGCGCCGCGATTCCGCGCGCCCGTTGACGCACATCAAGGCCATGCGTCCATGGGCGTGGCAGAATGCCGTTGCGGTGCCTATTTAATTCCCTCTGACGCAATTGCCAGACGGTGGGGGGACCATGGGATCATCGACCACGGCGACCGAACGGGACGCAAGGCTGGTCAATGCCCGCGACCACAGGGTGAATCCCGGTGAAATCGCGATTGGCGTCATCATCGGACGGACGTCCGAATTCTTCGATTTTTTCGTTTATGCCATCGCTTCGGTGATCGTCTTCCCGAAGCTGGTCTTTCCCTATCTTGACCCGCTGACCGGAACGCTGTGGTCCTTCGCGATCTTCGCGCTGGCCTTCGTCGCCCGCCCGGTGGGCAGCATGCTGTTCATGGCCATCGACCGCGCGCACGGGCGCGGCGCCAAGCTGACACTCTCCCTGTTCCTGCTGGGCACCTCGACGGTCGCCATCGCCTTCCTGCCGAGCTACGAGCAGATCGGCGCGGCGGCGATCTGGCTGCTGGCGGCGGCCCGCATCGGCCAGGGTCTGGCGCTGGGCGGCGCCTGGGACGGCCTCGCCTCGCTGCTGGCGCTCAACGCGCCGGAGAACCGCCGCGGCTGGTACGCGATGATCCCGCAGCTCGGCGCTCCCATCGGGCTGATCGTGGCGAGCGCCCTCTTCGCCTATTTCGCCGGCAACCTGTCGACGGAGGACTTCTTCAGCTGGGGCTGGCGCTACCCGTTCTTCGTGGCCTTCGCCATCAACGTGGTCGCGCTGTTCGCGCGGCTGCGCATCGTGGTGACGCCGGAATACACCCGCCTGTTCGAAAGCCGCGAGCTTCAGCCGGTCCCGGTGACCGAGATGCTGCGCAACGAGGGCATGCGCGTCGTGCTGGGCGCCTTCGCCCCGCTCGCCAGCTTCGCGCTGTTCCACATGGTCACCGTCTTCCCGCTGTCCTGGATCTTCCTCTACACGCAGGACACCCCGGCGGACTTCCTGTTGATCGAGGTGGTCGCTGGTTTCTTCGGGTTGGGGGCCATCATCGCCTCTGGCTGGATCGCCGACCGCATCGGCCGCCGCACCCTGCTGGGGAGCTGCGCCGCGGCCATCGCCGTGTTCAGCGGCGTGGCGCCCCTGCTGCTGAACGGCGGGCCGCTGGGCGAGCTGGTCTTCATGATCGTCGGCTTCGTGATCCTGGGCCTGTCCTTTGGCCAGTCGTCGGGCGTGGTCGCGTCGGGCTTCACCCAGCGCTACCGCTACACCGGCGCGGCCATGACCTCGGATCTCGCCTGGCTGTTCGGGGCGGGCTTCGCGCCGCTGGTCGCGCTGGTGCTGTCCGCCAACTACGGCCTGTTCTCGGCCGGCGCCTACCTGCTGTCGGGCGCGGTCTGCACGTTGCTGGCCCTGTGGCTCAACAAGACACTGGCGAAGTGATCTGAACGGGCGTCGGGAACCGGATCGCCGCACCCTTGCGGGATGCGGCGATCCGGTTCCATTTCTTCATGCAGAAGGCGCTGGTCGGCAGCGTGGTCCAATGGAAAAGCACGCAGGCTGGTGCAGGCGCCCGGGTGACTTTCATCAAGCCGGCAGCAAGATCCCCAAAATTGCCCACTCGAACGCGCTTCGCTACCCGGCGGCGGTACACCGGAATCCCGCACAGCGGCTACCCCCGACTTTAATCGTCGTTAAGAGATCGGCGCGCATCCTGCCCTCACACACAGATCGGCAGGTCATCATGTCCCAGTACAATCCCGCTGTCGGCACCACCGAGACCGTTTCCTTCCCGCTCCCCCTCACCGCTCCGGCCCCGGCGAAGAAGCTGCGCGGCCTGCCGCTGGTCGCCCTGTGGGGCGGGCTGATCGCCGCTCCCTGGGTCGTCCTCTACCAGGCCGCCAAGCTGGTGTTCTGAGACCGGCGGTCTTAGGCCGACAGCTCGGCCATGATCTCCGGCACCTGGGCCAGCAGCTCGCGGGCCAGGAAGCCCAGCGGGCCGCGGCGGGCCAAGCGGTTGCCCGCCTCGCCATGCAGATGGACTCCCCAGATCGCGGCTTGGGCCGGGTCGGCGCCCCGCGCGGCCAGCCCGGCGATGACGCCCGCCAGCGTGTCGCCCGATCCCGAGGTGGCGAGACCGACATTACCGCCGTCATAAGCCCACATCCGCCCGTCCGGCGTGGCGATGTGGGTGCAGGCGCCCTTCAGCACGACAATCACCTTGTGACGGTCGGCGACCCGGCGGGCGGCGGCGGGCGGGTCGGCCTCCACCTCCTCCCGGCTGATACCGGACAGCCCGGCCATTTCCCCGGCGTGCGGCGTGATGATTGTCCGCCCGTCGCGGCGGCACAGCCCTTCGTTGGCGTTGTCCAGGCCCATCAGCGCTTCCGCGTCGACGACCAGCATAGGGCCACCCGCCCCGTCCAGCCCGGCGATCAGGGCGCCGGTCAGGTCGGCGACCGCCCGCTTGTCCATCATGCCGGGACCGATCAGCACCGCGGTGCAGCGGGCCGCCCGCTCGCACAGCGTGTCGACGCAGTCTGGCGCGATTCCGCCCTCCGCCGTCTCGCGCAAACCGAGCACCAGCGCCTCCGGCACGGCGAGCCCGAGATGCGGGGCCACGCTGCGGCAGGTCGCCATCTGGAGCTTGCCCGCCCCGGCGCGCAGCGCCGCCGTTCCGGCCAGCAGCACGGCGCCCGGCACCTCCACGCTGCCGCCGATGACGAGCACCCGGCCCCGCCCGTCCTTGTCGGCACCGTCGCCGGGGTGGGGAAGCGGCATGGCACGAAGCAGATCGCGGGTGACCGGGATCGAGTCGCCCACCGGAAAATCGCTCATCGGAAAATTACTCATCGGACGGCCGCATTGGCGTCGGGTTCGGCGGTCAGCGGCGCCCCCGCCACCTCCAGCGGGGCGACGAAGTTGTAGCGGCGAAGCTGCATCCGCCCGCTGTGCCCCTTGGCGGGATCGAAGGCGTATTCGGTGACCCCGCAATTCGCCACGTCGCCCTCGCGGTCGATGGCGAGGATCTGCTCCTCCGTCATGCCCTCCAGCAGGTAGCGAAGGCACAGCACGACGACCTGATGGCTGACCACCAGCACGCGCTGTCCGCCATGGTGCAGGCTGATGGTGTCGAGCGCGCTGCGCAGCCGCAGGATCACGTCGCACCAGCTCTCCCCGGCGGGCGGGCGGAAGTAGAATTTGCCGAGGATGCGGCGGAACTCCGCCTGCTCGGGGTGCTCCTGCGCGATGCCCAGCGCGGTCAGCCGGTCGAGGATGCCGAACTCCTTCTCGCGCAGCCGCTCGTCCACCACGAACTCCGTGGGTTCGACCGGCAGGCCGCCCCCGGCGTGGATGATTTCCGCCGTCCGCCGGGCGCGCAGATAAGGGGAGGTCAGCACCACGTCGGGCCTCTCGCCCAGCGGCAAGGAAGCGAACCAGCGCGCCAGCGCCTCGGACTGCTGCTCCCCCTGCTGACTGAGCGGCACGTCCACGTCGCGCTCGGCGATGTCGATCCGGCCCAGCCCGGCGGCGTAGGCGGCGTCGCGCGCGACGTTCCCGGCGCTTTCCCCGTGACGGACGATCCACAACCTCTGCGGCCAGCGCTGCTGCATGGTGAACGACCCCTTCCCGCCTCAACCAAGGCTTTCAACGGGAAAAAGGCCGTTCCGTCACGCAGCGGAGCCTCTTTCCGCGATCAGGCCGTCCGGCGCTCGAAGATGCGTTCGGCGGTGGACTTGCCGGGGCGCCAGGGCACGATGCTGATGGGGGCCGTCGGGTCGAGGCTGCCGTTCGCCCGCAGGCAGTCGATGGCGGCCAGCGGCTCGTCCCCGTGGGGCAGGCCGGGCTGTTCGAGCAGATATCGGCGGTGGTTGTTGGTCACAGCCCAGCCCGGCGGGCGGCCGAGTGGGCTGGTGGCGACCACGCCGATGGGTTCGGAAACGAGCCACGCCTCGTCCGTGACGCTCCAGCCGACGAGGCGGCGTTCGCCGGGACCCGTCCCGGCACCGATGTCGAGCCAGGCCCACTGGCGCAGGCGGGTGGTGCGGTCACCATCGACGCATACGAACATGATCCCATCCTTTCCCGTCGGAAACCGGTCAGATGGGTATTGTTCTTCTTTTGTTCCGACTCCGCAAGCGGATTCCGCACCCGGTCAGTCCGGATTCCTCTGGGGAATATCCTTATAGAAGACGTGGGTGCCGCGGCCCGCCTGCTTGGCCCGGTACATCGCGCCGTCCGCGGCCACCAGCAGGCTGCGCGCGTCCGTCCCATCGGCGGGGAACAGGGCGATGCCGACGCTGGCGCCGATGACGGCGGTGTTGCCTTGCACCGGGATGGGAAGCGCAACGGCTTCCACGATCTTGTCCGCCACACCCCCGGCATCCGCGGCGGCGGTCACATCCTCCAGCACGATGGTGAACTCGTCGCCACCGACGCGGGCCACCGTGTCGCTGCGGCGCAGGCAGCCGGCGATGCGCCCAGCGGCGATGCGCAGCACCTCGTCGCCGCAATCGTGGCCCATCCGGTCGTTGACCGCCTTGAAGCCGTCGAGGTCGATGAACAGCAGGGCCAACGGTCGCCCGGACCGCCGCGACCGGGCCAGCGCTACGTCCAGCCGGTCAAAAAGCAGACGGCGGTTGGGCAGGCCGGTCAGGGAGTCGTGATTGGCGAGATGGTCCTTCTCCGCCTCGCTCCGCCGCAGATCCTCCTCGGCGGCCTTGCGCAGGGTGATGTCGCGTCCGACGCCGACCAGCCCCAGAAGCTCGTTGCCGGCGTCGCGAATCGGGGCCTTCAGGATCTCGACCCAGATCCGTCCCCCATCGGGCAGCGGGATGCTCTCCTCGTTGCGCCGCGGCTGGTCTTCGGCATAGACCGAGGCGTCGCCCGCGCGGATGCCGTCGGCCATTTCGGGGGGCCAGATCTCGTGGCTGCCCAGCCCGATCAGCTGCTCCAGCGGCCGCCCGGTCCAGGAGGCGAAGGCGCGGTTGGCCTTGCGCAGCACGCCGTCCCGGTCCTTGAAGAAGACGGCGTCGGGAATGGTGTCGATGATCCCCTGCAGCAGGGCGTGCTGCCGCAGAAGCTGCTTCTCCGTCTGCCGCCGCTCGGTGATGTCGCGGGCGATGCCGACGACGCCCAGCATCTTGCCGCTGCGGTCGAGGCAGACGGCCTTCGCGGTCTCCATCAGCACGCGGCGCCCATCGGGATGGACGAACCACTCCTCGCTGCGGGAGAATCCTTTCTGCATGGCGATCTGGTCGGTCCGACGCCGCCGCACCGCCGTCTCCGCGTCGAACAGCCGATGGTCGGTCAGCCCCAGCGGCGGGCGCCCCGCGTAATCGAGCATCGCCCGGTTGACCTTGAGGTAGGTGCCGTTCACGTCTTTGAAGAAGACGATGTCCGGCATCGAGTCGATCAGGCTTTGCAGCATCGCGCGCTCACGGTCGAGCGCCTCGGTTCCGGTTCCGCCATGGTCCGGATCGGCCGAGGGGGTGGCGAGCTGCGCCTCGTGCAGAATGCCCAGGCGCCCGTCCGGCAGCGCCATGCCGCTGCGGCGCACCCAGGCGTTGACCGGGCGGCCCTTGGGGTAGAAGGTCCAGCGCCCCGCCACCGTTTCCCCTTCGGCCTGCGGCGTCCCCTCCGGCTGGCTGCTGAAGTCGCGGGCCTGGAAGTCGGCGAGCGACGCGGCGTTCCACAGCTCCAGAGCGGCGCGGTTGCCCCAGACCATCCGCCCGCGGCCGCCGTCATACAGCCAGACCGGCGCCCACAGCCCGTCGAGCCGGGGAAGATCGGCAACTGTCATTGGAGCCGTCATTGGAGCCGCCATGGGGGGCCCCGCCGACACGCGCGACTCACCGCCGGGGGCGCCACCCTCGGACCGGTTCTGATCTGCCTGATGACGCATGGTGGTCGCCGCCGCCTCGGCACGAAGAATGCACCGAACGGCTTTCTAGCATGATTCGAGGCAAGCTTCTCCTGCTACCGCGCGACGCCGCGCTCTTTCACCACCCCCTCCACTTTCCATACTCCTGCACGCAGTCGCGGACGATTGCTTCCCGCCCGGCCAAGGCCGGCAACAATTGTTGTGCAAGCCGCCGCGCAGGACGGCCGGCCCGGCGTTGAAGGGGCCGACGGCGGCGAACTGGACGGCGGAAACCCGCGCGCCGAACGGCTCGGTGAAGACGCTGGCGAGAAGGACGAACAGGAGAATCAGCCCCCTGTGGTGAAGGAGACCGTCTTGTTGATCCCGTGCATGGTTTTTGCCGGAGTTTTCAAAAAACGCCGCGCTCATGCTTCCGGCGACCGGCGCCGCGGCCCGTCACTCCGGACGGTCGTCCCTCCGCCGCTCCGACCGCAGGCGCCGCCGCAGGACGAGCGCGTACCAGGCCAGCAGGACCGTGGTGAACAGCGACAGGGTGAAGGACACGCCGTCCGGCCGCAGGCCGTAGCCCGTGGCGCCGCCGAACAGCGTCACCGAGCTGTCCCAAAGATAGGCGAGCAGCAGGATCAGCGTGTTGGTCCCCGACAGGCCGGTGGCGAGATAAAGCACAAGATGCATCCGTTGCCTCCCGAAGGCCCTCCCCGGCCATGCGCTTTTTCGTTGCGCGGTGTTGTTCTTGTCCAAAGCCCCGTCATCCTAGGCGCCCGGAGCGATCCTGTCAGCCATGGTCCACACCGCACAGCAATCGGCGGCCTCCAACGACGAGGTCCAGCCATCCCGGTCCCCAACCTGGACCCAACGGCTCCTGCGCTATGGCACAGGGGTGTTGATCCTGGCATTGCTGGCTGGGGCGCTGGTCATTCTGAACCGCTGGCTGGAGCAATACAGCGTCGCCGACATCCGGCAGGCGCTGGGCCGCATCACGGGCACGCAGCTTCTCGCCGCTTCGGCGGCCGCGGCGGTCAGTTACTGGCTGCTGACGCTCTACGACCTGCTGGCCCTGCGCCACCTGCGACGCCCCCTGCCCTACCGCTGGGTGGCCTTCACCGCCTTCACCAGCTACGCCTTCAGCCACAGCCTGGGCTTCGCCAGCATCATCGGGGCGACCGTCCGCTACCGCCTCTACGCGCCCCATGGGTTGAGCGGGGTGGAGGTGGCGCAGGTGACGCTGTTCGTCGTCACCACCTTCATGCTGGGGCTGGCGACGGTGATGCCGGTGGTCATGCTGATCGACCCCACGGCGCTGAAGGCCCTTCACGTCCCGCCGGGGAGCGCGATTCTGCTGGGGCTGGCGGCCCTTGCAATCCTGGTGGCCTACGCGGTGGGCGGCTTCTGGCTGCGCCGGCCGCTGCGGCTGTTCGGGCACGCCATCGCCTTCCCCCGCCCGTCGATCGCGCTGCGGCAGCTCCTGCTGGGGCTGTGCGACCTGTCCCTGGCGGCGCTGGTCCTTTATCTCTGCCTGCCACCGAGCGACGCGGTGAGCTACGCCGACGTCCTGGTCGCCTTCGGAATGGCGCTGGTGGCCGGCATCATCAGCCATGTGCCGGGGGGGCTGGGGGTGTTCGACGCCATCGTCCTGGTCAGCCTGACCCCGGCCATGCCCGGCAACGACGTGATGGCGGGGCTGCTGGTCTTCCGGCTGATCTATTATCTCGCACCGCTGGTGATTGCCGGGCTGATGTTCGGCGGGGTGGAGGCCTTCCAGGCCCGGCACCGCATCGGCGGCCTGTCGCGCGGGTTGTCCGCCGCCGTCAGCCCGGCGGTCCCCTTGGTGCTGGCCGCCTGCATCTTCATCACCGGGGCCTTCCTGCTGTTCTCGCGCGCCACGCCGGAGGAGACGCTTCCCGCCCCCTTCGACGCAACGGCGCTGCCGCTGGTGGAGATGTCGCACTTCACCGGCAGCGTCGCCGGGGTGCTGCTGATCCTGCTGGCCCACGCGGTGCAGCGGCGGCTGCACGCCGCCTGGGTGCTGTCGCTGGTGCTGCTGGCGACCGGCTGCGCCTCGGCCCTGCTCAAGGGCGGCGACTGGCAGGAGGCCATCGTGCCCGGGCTGATCTTCCTGGCCCTGCTGCCGGCCCACAAGGAGTTCCACCGCCGCGGCAACATCCTGCGCAACCCCCTGACGCCGAGCTGGTTCATCGCGACCGGCGTGGCGCTGGCCAGCGCCTTCTGGCTGGGCCTGTTCTCCTACAAGCACATCGCCTTCAGCGACGAGCTGTGGTGGCATTTCACCCTGCACGGGGATGCGTCCCGCTTCCTGCGGGCGTCGGTGGCGGTCGGGGTGATCGCGCTCGGCGCCGCCCTGGTCCATCTGGTGTCGGCGGCCAGCCGCGACCCGCAGGAGCGGGAACAGGAGGAGAAGCCCTCCGGCCCCCTCACCGCCGCCAGAAGGACGGACTGAGCACGACCAAAATGGTGAAGAACTCCAGCCGCCCCAGCAGCATGCCGGCCGCCAGCGCCCATTTCGCTCCGTCCGGCATGGTGGCGTAGTTGCCGACCGGCCCGATGGTGGGGCCGAGGCCGGGGCCGACGTTGCTGACCGCCGTCGCCGCCCCCGACAGCGCGGACACCACGTCCACCCCGAGGAAGGCCAGGACGAAGGCCAGCACGAACACCGACATCAGGTAGACGAAGCCGAAACCCATCACCGAGATCATCACGTCGGCGCTGACCGGCTTGCCGTTGTAATTGAGCGGAATCACCAGGTTCGGGCTGTAAAGGCGGCGCTGCAACGCGCGCAGCACAATGAACAGGATCTCGAACCGGAAAATCTTCAGCCCGCCCGAGGTCGATCCGGTGCAGCCGCCGACGAAGGTCAGGATGAAGAAGACCACTGACGCCAACGGCCCCCACCGCTCGTAGTCGAAGGAGGCATAACCCGTGGTGGTGACCACCGAGACGACGTTGAAGGTGGTCACGCGGATGGCGTCGTCCCACGGCACGTCCCGCGTCAGAGTCAGCCAGACCGACATGCCGAAGGACACCGCCGCGAGAAAGCCGAGGTACCAGCGGATCTGCGTGTCCGCCCAGAAGCTGGCCGCCCGCCCCTGGGCAAGGCTGATGAAGCGGACGAAGGGCATACCCCCCAGCACCATGAAAACCACCAGGACCCACTCGATCGCCGGGCTGTTCCAACTGGCGATGGACGCGTCGCGGGTGGAAAAGCCGCCAGTGGACACGGCGGTCATCGCGTGATTGACGGCGTCGAACCAGGACATCCCCGCATAGAAGAGCATCACCGCGCAGACGGCGGTCAGGCACAGGTAGATCCAGCCAACCGCGATGGCGAGGTCGCTGGCCCGCGGCGTCACCTTGTCCGACCGGTCGGAGGATTCCGAGCGGAAGAGCTGCATGCCGCCGACCTGGAGGAAGGGCAGGATGGCGATGGCCATGCCGATGATGCCGATGCCGCCCAGCCATTGCAGCAGCGACCGCCACAGCAGCAGCCCCGGCGCCAGCCCGTCCAGCCCGGAGATCACCGTGGCTCCGGTGGCGGTCAGCGACGACATCGCCTCGAAATAGGCGTCGGCCGCTGACAGGTCGATTTGCGACACCATGAAGGGCACGGCGGCGAAGGCGCAGATGACGACCCAGGACAGGGCGGTCAGCAGGAAGGCTTGGCGGAGGTTCAGCGCGATCCGGTCCATGCGGTTGGCCAGCATGAACTGGACGCCGAAGAACAGCGTCAGGGCGAAGGCGATGGCGAAGACCATCCAGTCCGGATTGCCGGCCGCCAGATCGACGGTCATCGGAAGCAGCATCGCGACGGCCAGGACGCTGAGAAGGGCGCCGATGATGAAGAAGACGGGGCGGGTATCGAAACCAGTCATGCACAGGCCATAGCCGATCGGAATTGCGGGCTAAACTGTCACGATCGCGCCGGTTCGGCATTCCCGAACCGAGCGGCGCGGCGATTTTTTCCGAGGATTAACCCAAAAGGCCGGTTCGAGCCGGGCGCGCACCACCAACCCGCCCAGCGAGCGCCGCGATACCTCGAAAGATGTCCGGAAACGGGCCGGATGCGCCCCCGAAAAGTGGGTATGGGGCTGGACGGCCGGGGGCATCCTATGCACACTCCGCCCCGACTTCCGGCTCAAATCGTCGAGCCTCCCCAGATGGCTGAGACCCGCGGGAAACCTGGAACAGACAATGGACTGGCGGCGTGCTTTCGGACGATGCCCTGATCTTTCTTCAGCATTCAATCAAGACAGTGTGGACCCTGGAAATCCTGCTGCTTTTACGGCGTGATCCAAACCGGACATGGAGTTCGGACGAACTCATTCGCGAATCGCGCAGCAGCACGCTCATCCTCCAGGAAGTCTTGGCGAATCTTCAACAGGCTGAATTGATCGATACGGGCGAAGGCTATCGTTTCCGCTATCGCAGCGCGACCCCGGCGTTGGAGCGCCTCGTGGGGGAAATCGCCTCCGCACAGGCGCGCCGCCCGGCGGCGATCACGAAGGCACTGCTTTCCGTGTCGTCGGACAAGGTGCAAAACTTCGCCGGCGCCTTCCGCGTCGGAAAAAGGACATGAGGGGCCGATCACAAAATCACCCCGGAGCCGGGTTGGATTTTGCTAAACTGTCGTTCGAAGCAACCGCATTTGGCCCGTCGCCCCATCCGGAAGAGGGGCAAACGGCTCCGATTGCCTTGATCTGCCGACCAAATGGCTTCGATGTCCTGTGGAGTTTCCATTATGCCGTTTCACCGACCGGCCCTGGGGCTGTCCCTTGCCGCCCTTGCCCTGGCCGGCATCCTGACGGGCGCGGCCCAGGCCGCGACCACGGATCGCAACCCCGCTCCCGCAGCCCAAGCCGCCCCGGCCACCGCGCCCAACGGCGCGGCCGAGGCGGCCCCCACCGCGAAGGTCACCGGTTTCCGCTCCGCACGCTTCGGCATGACCGCTGACGAGATCGCGAAGGCCATCACCAAGGACTTCAAGATCGAGGGCAAGGACATCCGCCGCGAGAGCAACGCGACGGAGCGGACCACCAGCCTGATCGTGAAGGTCGACGACCTGCAGACCGGCGCCGGTCCGGCGGTCGTCGCCTACATCCTCGGCCATTCGACGCAGAAGCTGTTCCAGGTGAACATCGTGTGGGGCGGCGCGGTGAATCCGAAGGTCGACCCCAACGCCCTGGTCGGGGCGGCCAACGCGCTGCGCAACTACTTCGTGGCGCAGGGCTACCGGCAGGAGGGGATGCTGCTCAACGCGCCGGTCGGCGACGGATCGCAGGTGGTGGTCTTCCGCGGCACCGACAGCCAGGGGCGGATGAGCCTGCTGACCCTTGCGGTCCCGCCGAAACCCTCGGACGATACCCCCGCCCTGCCGCCGTCGCTCCAGCTCTCCTACATCGAGAAGCCGAACGAGCCGGACGTCTTCAAGATCGAAAAGGGCTTCTGATCGCTGGCCTTCGCTGGTCCTAAAAAGAAAAAAGGGCGGCGCCGTCGTGGCGCCGCCCTTTCCATTTCCGGCAGGCCGGACCGGATCAGCCGCGGTGGGCGAGGCGGTCGACCAGACCCGACCAGCTGCTGACCGAGATCAGGTGGGCGTAGACCAGCCCCAGCCAGCCGCGGTCGCGCCACTCCACCAGCGTCTCGGCGGGAAGCTGGTTGAAGGCTGCCTCGTCGACCACGTTGAAACCGGCGAGGCTCAGCCGCTCACCGTTGTTCAGGGTGATGTCGGCGCGCTTCTCCGAGAGCAGGCCGGCGGCGGTCAGCGCCTCGACGAACTGGGTGGTGAAGGCGTTCTGGGCCTGGACTTCCTTGACGAACTCCAGGGCGTTGTTGGTCAGGGCGGACGGCTGCCCGTCCACGAAGAAGGGGTTGTCCCGGCCCGGAACGACGGCGTCCGCCGCCTCGTCGATGCACAGGGTGAGCTGGGCCTTGTCCTCGCTCTCCAGGAAGATGAACGGATAGCGCCGGACGTAGGCAGGAATATAGGCCCCCTCCTCCCACGCGCCGTTCGCGTCGACGAACAGATTCTCCCCGCTGCGCAGTCCGAGAAGCGCCACCGGCTGAGCCGTCGGGCCTTCCGAGAACAGGATCGGGAACTGCTTGCAGGCCGCGGCGAACTCCGCCGCCATCAGCGGCACCGAGTTGGTGGAAGCCGCGAAGGCGAAGTTCGGCTCGGTCCGCAGCGACAGATCGGCGTCGCGGGTGGCCACCAGCGGGCGGGGGCTCTTGTAGAACAGGGGCAGGGTCGGTTCGGTCATCGTTCGCTATCCAAAGGGTAAAAGTCTGCCGGGGGAAGGCGCGCCTCAGCGCGCCTCCTCCTTCTCCGTTTGCTGGTTGCCGGTGACGGACGGCGCCGGGCCGGTGGTCAAGACCTCCGGCTGCGCGCCGGCGCGGGTGGTGCCCGGAGCGGTTCCGGCGCCAGCCGAGCCGCCCATCCCAGAACCGGTGGACAGAACCTCCGGCTGAGCCCCGGCGCCGACCAAGGTCAGCACCTGCGGCGCGGCGTAGGCGGCCAGAGCGTTCGGCGTGAGACCGGCGCTGGTCACCGTGCCGGTGAACAGGCTGGTAACGCCGGGGGTGCTGGGAACCGGAACGACGACCACGACGGTGGCGGCGACCCGGCTGACCTCCTGCGTCGGACCCCAGGGGGTGTTGTTGATGAAGTACGGGGCAGCCCGCAGCGGGCTGTCGATCGCGCTGGCGGCCAAGGCGTCCGTCTTGCCGGCCACGGTGCCAAACATCCGGGCGGAACCGGCTCTGGGGACGGTCAGGCTCAGCACGTCGATCTTCTGCAAAGCGGTCCCAGTCTCCTGTCCGATGAGCAGCGCCCCACCGTCGGACGCCATGGTCAGCATGGTGGCCTTGCCCTGGAGCCCCGCCATGGTGATGGGGCCGCCCGCCGAGATGGACGCTTGCCCGTCCGGCAGGGACGCCACGGCGCCCAGCGTGATCGGGCCGGTCTTGGCCGTAATGCTGGCCGGCAGAACAATGCCCGATCCACCGGATTGGGTAAAGCCTCCCTCCGTGACAACCGTGGCATCACGCCCGAAGGTCACCATGCCGGCCCCATCGGTCGTGACGAGAGCCAGCGAGCCCGCGCTGTTCACCGCCGCGCCGAAGGTGAAGCCGGCGCCGGTCAGGCGAAGGCCGTCCGTTCCGGTCGCGGTCAGCGCCTTGGCGAAGCGGCTCTCGCCGCCAGCCGTCTGGGTCAGCGAGCGCACGGTCACCGCACCGTCGTAGACGACGCCGCCCGAGGCCCGGACGGTGACGTCGCCCATCAGACCCGATGCGCCGATGTCGCCCGAAGCCCGGATGGCCGCACCGTTCAGCGACAGCGCGGAGCGGTTGGCGCTGTCGACGGCCCCGCCGAACACGAGGTCGCCGCCGTTGCTGGTCAGCGCGCTGGCGCCGGCCACCGTCAGGGCGCCGCCGAAGCGCTGCCCCCCGGTGGTGGCGACGGTGGCGCCGGCCAAGCGGGTGCCGCCGCTGACGGCGATCTGCCGCAGAGCACCGGTTTCACCGAAGATCCCGGCCAGGACGGCGTCGCCGTTGACCGTCAGACCCTGCACCCCCGCGTTGGCGGCGTTGCCGCCGTTCAGCAGGGACACGGTCCCGCCCGTCAGGACGGTGTCGGCCCCCAGCGTCACAGCACCGTTGTAGCTCTGCTCCGCCACGGTGGTCACCGCGCCGCCGTTCAGGGCGGCGGTGCCGGTCACCGACAGGCGGCTCAGCGCTTGCGTGCCGCCAACCACGCCGTTGACGACGGCGTTGCCGGCGATGGTCAGCCCCTGCCCGCCGCGGGTGGCGGCGTCCAGCCCGCCGGCCAGCACGACCGTGCGGCCGGTCAGGCGGGTGTCGGTCCCCAGCACCGCGCGTTCCCCGTAGGTCTGGGTCCCGGTGGTGTCGACGGAGCCGCCGTTGAGGGCCAGCGTGCCCGCCGCGTCGGTAGCGACCGAGGCCGCGCGGACCGACTGGGCGAAGCGGGTCTGGCCAGCGCTGTTCACCGTCAGGGCGCCCAGCCGCTCCGTCCCGCCGACCACGCCGGCGAAGACGGCGTCGGCGGTCCCGCTGTTGACGGTCAGGGCCTGCCCGCCGTCCAGCGTCCCGGCGAAGGTCACGCCGGCGCCGGTCAGGACCGACGGACCGCCATCCAGACGGACCGCGCCGCCGTAGGTCTGCGCTCCGCTGGTGACCGCCGTTGCGCCGGTCAGCAGCGTCTCGCCGCCGACCGTGAGCGCGGCCAGCGCCTGCCGGGCGCCGAGGGCGCCGGTGAGCGCCGCGTTGCCGGCGATGGTCAGGCCCTGACGGCCCGCCGCCGCCGCGTCGATGCCGCCCGACAGCGACACCTGGGTGCCGGTCAGGACCGTGTCGGCCCCCAGCGTCACCGCGTCGGCGTAGCTCTGCGTCCCGGTGGTGTCGACGCTGCCGCCGTTCAGGATGGTGATCCCGGTGGCGTCGGTGGCCAGCGAGCCCGCCTTGACCGCGTTGTTGATTGTGGTGGTGCCACCGCCGTTGATCGTCAGCGCCCCCAGACGGCTGGTGCCACCGACCGCCCCGCCGAGCAGGATGTCGCCGCTGCCGCTGGTCAGCGTCAGCGCCCGCCCGCCGTCGAGGGTCGAGGCGAGGACGATCCCGCCGGTGCCGGTGATCCGGCTGTCGCCGCCCAGGGTCACCGCCTTCGCCGCCATGAAGACCGTGCCGGCCTGATAAGCGCCGTTCAGGGTCACCGCGTCGTTGTAGGTCTGGGCGCCGCTGGTCGTCACCGACGTCAGGCTGGTGGTGCCGTCGGCGTCGGTGGTCAGGCTGGCGAGCGCCGACGTGTTGCCCACCGCCGCGTTGAACCGGGTGGTGCCGCTGCTGTTGACGGTCAGCGCCTGGGCGCCGTTCACCGTCCCGGTGAAGGTCACCGCGCCGCTGCCGGCGTCGACCGTGGTGGTCCCCGCCAGCGTCGCCGGGCCGGCGACGGTGAAGGCGCCGTTGCCGGTGGCGTAGGTGCCCATCAGGCTGGTTTCGCCGCCGTAGCTCTGGTCCCCCGCCGTGGTCACGTTGACGAGGCTGGCGTAGCCCGTGCCGGTGGTCAGGCTGGCGAGCGCCGTCGTGCCGCCCACCGCCGCGTTGAACACCATCGCCCCGGTCGAGGTCGCCGTCAGCGCCTGGGCGCCGTTGACCGTCCCGTTGAAGGTGATCGTGCCGTAACCCGCGTCCACCGTCGTGGTCCCGCCCAGCGCCGTCGCACCGTTGAAGGTGATCGCGCTGTTGGTCGAGCTGTAGGCACCGTTGAGCGTCGTCGCGTCGTTGTAGGTCTGGGCGCCGCTGGTCGTCACCGACGTCAGGCTGGTGGTGCCGTCGGCGTCGGTGGTCAGGCTGGCCAGCGCCGTCGTGCCGCCCACCGCCGCGTTGAACTGCGTCGCGCCGCTGCCGTTGACGGTCAGCGCCTGGGCGCCGTTCACCGTGCCGTTGAAGGTCACCGCGCCGCTGCCCGCGTTGACCGTGGCGGCCCCCGCCAGCGTCACCGGGCCGGCGACGGTGAAGGCGCCGTTGCCGGTGGCGTAGGTGCCCATCAGGCTGGTTTCCCCGCCGTAGCTCTGGTCCCCCGCCGTGGTCACGTTGACGAGGCTGGTGTAGCCCGTGCCGGTGGTCAGGCTGGCGAGCGCCGTCGTGCCGCCCACCGCCGCGTTGAACACCATCGCCCCGGTCGAGGTCGCCGTCAGCGCCTGGGCGCCGTCGACCGTCCCGTTGAAGGTGATTGTGCCGTAGCCCGCGTCCACCGTCGTGGTCCCGCCCAGCGTCGTCGCACCGTTGAAGGTGATCGCGCTGTTGGTCGAGCTGTAGGTGCCGTTGAGCGTCGTGGCGGCTCCGTGGGTCTGGGCGCCCGTGGTGGTGACGTCGAGGAGGCTGACCGTAGCGCCCGCGTTGGTGGTCAGGCTGGCGAGCGCCGTCGTGCCGCCCACCGCCGCGTTGAACTGCGCCGCCCCCGTCCCGGCGATGGTCAGCGCCTGGGCGCCGTTCACCGTGCCGTTGAAGGTGGCCGTCCCGGCGTTCACCGTCGTCGCCCCGCCCAGCGTCGCCGCCGCGTTGGTGGTGAAGGTGCCGGCCGTGTAGGTGCCGTCCAGCGTCACCGCGTCGTTGTAGGTCTGGGCGCCCGTGGTGGTGACGTTGCGCAGGCTGCTGGTGCCGGCGGCGTCGGTGGTCAAGCTCGCCAGCGCCGTCGTGCCGCCCACCGTGCCGGTGAACTGCGTCGTGCTCTTGTTATTGACCGCCAAGGCGTAAGCGCCGTCCACCGTGCCGGCGAACAGCACGCTCGACCCGCCGTTGACCGTCGTGTCGCCGCCCAGCGTCGCCGCCCCGTTGGCGGTGAAGGCGCCCCCGGTGGTGTAGGCGCCGTCCAGCGTCACCGCGTCGTTGTAGGTCTGGGCACCCGTCGTCGTCACCGATTTCAGGCTGCTGGTGCCGGTGGCGTCGGTGGTCAGGCTGGCCAGCGCCGTCGTGCCGCCCACCGTGCCGGTGAACTGCGTGGCGGCCTTGCTGTTGATGAGCAGGGCCTGGGCGCCGTCCACCGTGCCGGCGAACAGCACGCTCGACCCGCCGTTGACCGTCGTGTCGCCGCCCAGCGTCGCCGCCCCGTTGGCGGTGAAGGCGCCGCTGCCGGTGGTGTAGGCGCCGTTCAGCGTGACCGCGTCGTTGTAGGTCTGAGCGCCCGTGGTGGTGACGTTGCGCAGGCTGCTGGTGCCGGCGGCGTCGGTGGTCAGGCTCGCCAGCGCCGTCGTGCCGCCCACCGCCGCATTGAACTGCGTGGCGCCGCTGCTGTTGACCGTCAGGGCCTGGGCACCGTCCACCGTGCCGGCGAACAGCACCGCCGCTCCGCCGTTGACCGTCGTGTCGCCGCCCAGCGTCGCCGCTCCGTTGGCGGTGAAGGTGCCGCCGGTGGTGTAGGTGCCGTTCAGCGTCACCGCGTCGTTGTAGGTCTGGGCACCCGTGGTGGTGACGTTGCGCAGGCTGCTGGTGCCGGTGGCGTCGGTGGTCAAGCTCGCCAGCGCCGTTGTGCCGCCCACCGTGCCGGTGAACTGCGTCGTGCTCTTGTTGTTGACCGCCAGGGCCTGGGCGCCGTCCACCGTGCCAGCGAACAGCACGCTCGACCCGCCGTTGACCGTCGTGTCGCCCGCCAGCGTCGCCGCCCCGTTGGCGGTGAAGGCGCCCCCGGAGCTGTAGGTGCCGTTGAGCGTCGTGGCGGCTCCGTGGGTCTGGGCGCCCGTGGTGGTGACGCCGAGGAGGCTGACCGTAGCGCCCGCGTTGGTGGTCAGGCTGGCGAGCGCCGTCGCGCCGCCCACCGCCGCGTTGAACTGCGCCGTCCCCGTCCCGGCGATGGTCAGCGCCTGGGCGCCGTTCACCGTGCCGTTGAAGGTGGCCGTCCCGGCGTTCACCGTCGTCGCCCCGCCCAGCGTCGCCGCCGCGTTGGTGGTGAAGGTGCCGCCCGTGTAGGTGCCGTCCAGCGTCACCGCGTCGTTGTAGGTCTGGGTGCCCGTGGTGGTGACGTTGCGCAGGCTGCTGGTGCCGGTGGCGTCGGTGGTCAGGCTGGCGAGCGCCGTTGTGCCGCCCACCGTGCCGGTGAACTGCGTCGTGCTCTTGTTGTTGACCGCTAGGGCGTAGGCGCCGTCCACCGTGCCGGCGAACAGCACGCTCGACCCGCCGTTGACCGTCGTGTCGCCGGCCAGCGTCGCCGCCCCGTTGGCGCTGAAGGCGCCCCCGGTGGTGTAGGCGCCGTCCAGCGTGACCGCATCGTTGTAGGTCTGGGCGCCCGTGGTGGTGACGTTGCGCAGGCTGCTGGTGCCGGTGGCGTCGGTGGTGAGGCTCGCCAGCGCCGTCGCGCCGCCCACCGTGCCGGTGAACTGCGTGGCGGCCTTGCTGTTGATGAGCAGGGCCTGGGCGCCGTCCACCG
>NZ_JACCJY010000008.1 GCF_014596085.1 Azospirillum tabaci | reverse complement strand
GCCAGCGCCGTCGTGCCGCCCACCGCCGCATTGAACTGCGTGGCGCCGCTGCTGTTGACCGTCAGGGCCTGCGCACCGTTTACCGCGCCGGTGAAGATGACGGCACCACTGCCGGCGTTCACCGTGGTGTCGCCGCTCAGGGTCGTGGTTCCGGTCACGCTGAAGGCACCGCTACCCGTGGCGTAGGTGCCGTCCAGGGCGACATTGTCGCCATAGCTCTGAGCGCCCGCGGTGGTCACCGACTTCAGGACGGTGGACCCGCCCGCGTTCGTAGTCAGGCTCGCCAGGGCCGTCGCACCGCCCACCGCGCCGGTGAAGGTGCTGGTGCCGCTGTTGTTGACGGTCAGTGCATGGGCGCCGTTCACAGTGCCGCTGAACAGCACGTTTCCGCTGCCGGTGCTCACGGTGGTGCCGCCCGCCAGCGTCGTGGCGCCGGTCACCGTGACCGCGCTGTTGGTGGTGGTGTAGGTGCCCTGGAGGCTGGTCGCGCCGGTGTAGCTCTGCGCACCCGTCGTCGTCACGTCGCGCAGGCCGATGGTCCCCGCGGTGGCCGACAGATAGGCCAGGTTGCTGGCCGCCCCGCCCAGCGTCACGCCGCCCTGCGCGGCGAGCAGGGTCGCCCCGTACCCGCCGCCGTTCAGCGTGCCGCTCACCGACAGGTCCCCGCCGGTCGCGGTCATCGTGCGGTTGGCGCCCGACAGGGTCAGGTTCCCGGTGACGGTCACCGACTTGCCGGTCAGCGCGCCGCCCAGCGTGGTGTTGCCGGTGTAGGTCTGCGTGCCCGTGCTGGTGACGTTGCCCAGGGCAATGGTGGCGCCCTGCACCGTCACACTCGCCCGGGTGGCGTCCGAACCGGTGCTGCTCACCGCCTTGGTCAGAGTGACCGCGCCCCCCGTGGAGACCAGGGAGATGGTGCCGCTGCCCCCGGCGGTGATGCCGGTGGTGGCGTTGCCGTCGCTGATGCCGCCGCTGGCGGTGACGGCGATGTCGCCGTTGGAGGTGGAGAGGTTGCCCAGGGTGAAGCTGGTGCCGGCCAGATAGATTCCGCCCGTTCCGGTCACCGTTGCCGAGATGTTGGCGATGGTGCTGGTGAAGGCGGCGGTGCTGGTCCCGATCCCGGTGTTCGAGGTCAGGTTCAGCGAGCCGCCGGTCAGGCTGGTGCCGTTGCCGGTCAGCAGGCTACCAGCCGCCGCCGACAGGTTGATCGTGCCGGTCGTCCCGGCGTTGATCGTGCCGACCGTCAGGTCACCCGCCGTCGCGGTCAGGCTGACCGTGCCGACGCCGGTCACCGAGGTCGCGGTCATGCCGGTGCTGCTGGTGGCGGTGACGGTGCCGTTGGCGCTGAGGGTCGCCGACGTCAGCGTGCCGGTGTTGTTGACGCTCAGGCTCTTGCCGGCGCCGGTCAGGCTGGCGTCGATCGTGCCGACCGTGGTGTTGAGGGTGGTGTTGCCGCCGCTGGAGCCGCTGGCGAAGGTCAGCGAGCCCGCGGTGATCGACAGCGTCCGCGGCGAGGCGCCCGCAGCCACCACGTCGGTGGTGCCCTTCAACGTCAGCGCGCCCGTGCCGAGGTTGATCGCCGCCGTCGGCAGGGTCAGCACCCCGCCGGACTGCAGCAGCAGGTTGCCGCTGGTCATCGACAGACCGGCGCTGGCGTCCAGGTTCCCCGCCGTGCGGATGTAGGCGGACCCGCCCGCCCCCAGGGCAACGAGGTTGTTGCCCAGCGTCAGGGCGGCGCTGTTGACGTTGTCGACGGAGATGACCGGCGTGGTGCCGGTGGCGGTCAGGCCGGTGAGGCTGGACACGTTCATCGTGATCGGCGTGCCGGCGCCGGTGGCGGTGTCGGTGACGGTGCCGATGCTGCCGCCGGAGGCGGTCAGGCTGGCCGAGTGGCCGGTCACATGGATGCCGTTGCCGCTGCCCAGGATGGAACCGGCCGCGGTCAGGGCGACCGCTCCGCTGGTGGTGTTGGCCGACACCGACTGGACCGTCATCGTGCCGGCGGACTCGATGGTGACCGAGCCGCTGGAGGCGGTGGCCGAGGCGACGGTGACGCCGCTGGTGGTGGCGTCGGTCAGATAGATGCTGCCGGTGGCGCTCGCCAGGGTGAGGCTGCCGGTGGTGGTCTGGACCGACCGGCTGGAAGTGCCGACGCCCTTGCCGCCGGTCAGCGACACCGAGCCGCCGACGATCCGCGTCTCGGCAAGGCCGTCGTCATACACCCCGCCCCCGGTCGAGCTGAGGGTGACCGCACCGGTGCCGGCGTTGAGGCTGCCGGCAATGATGTCGGCGTCCACCGCGGTGGAGGAGATCGAAATCGCTCCGCCGCCGGTGCTGGCGCTGACCACCTGGAGGCGATCGCCGGCCAGCACGTCGATCTTGCCGCCGGTCGTCGCGGCGTAGGCCAGCGCGGTGGCGCCGGTCGTGCTCAGATAGATGTCGCCCGACCCGCCGTTCGCCTGCACCTGGGCACCGCCCACGCCGACACGGGCGGAGGAGGTGCCGATGCCGCCGGCACCGTTCAGCGCGACGGTCTTGGCGGTGACCGCGGAGCCGCCGCTGGCGGCCAGGATCTTGCCGCCGTTGCCGGTGGCGCTCAGCGTGACCGAACCGTTGTTGGCGCCCGCCGTCACCGTGCCGGCCGTGATGGAACCGCCGGTCGAGGTCACGGTGATGCTGTTGCCCGCCGCATCGGTGGCGATGGCGACGTTGGTCAGCGTGATGTTGCCGCTGCTCGCCACCACCACCGGACCGTTGTGGACGGCGGCGCTCAGCCCGCCCGTCAGATGCCCGGCGATGTTGAGATAGACGCCGCCCGCGCCCGTGACGTTGGTGGTCAGCGCCCCGGTGCCGGACGCCGAGATCTTCAGCGCCGAGTCGGCCGTGCCGATGCCGGCTCCCGCCGTCAGCGTGGTGCTGCCGTTGCCCAGGCTCAGGCTGGAACCGCCGCTGAGGATCCGGCCGGTCGTAGCCGTCAGGGTCAGCGCCTTGCTGGTGTCGTAGGAAAGGTTGGAGACGGTCAGGTCGCCGGTCGCCGCGGCCACCGTCAGGGCGCCGCCCGTGGTGATGGAGCTGAGGTTCAGCCCCGCCGCGTTCTTCACGAAGAGGCCGCCGGAGCCGCTGCTGGCGGTCAGGCTGGACACGTTCATGCCCAGCGCCGTGGCGCTGCCGCCGATGGCGCTGCTGTTGCCCGTCTCGTTGGTCCTCTTCTGCGCGTCCAGCTTCAGGGAGCCCGCAGTGATGATGGACGCGCTGTCCACCGCCGTGATGTTGCCGGCGGTCGTGCTGTTGCCCGTGGCCGTCAGGCTGACCGTGCTGGAGGCACCCGTGTTCACCGTGCCGATGGCGATCGCCCCCGGCGCCTTGAAGGTGAAGTCCAGGCCGGTGCTGTCGGTCAGCGTGGTGAAGGTGGTGGTGCCGCCGCTGTCCGTGACGTTCCAGCTCAGGTTGGCCGCCGTCAGGCTCATCGTGCCGGAGGTGGTGGTGCCGATGGACGGCGTGCGGTCGATGCTCAGCTTGGCGAGGTCGAGCGTGTCGGCGACGTTGAAGGTGCCGGGGGTCTTGATCGTCAGATCGGTCGTCGCGACGTTGAGCGTGGAGCCCGTGTCGGCGATGGCGCCCTTGGTCGCGGACAATTCGACGCTGCCGCCGGTCACCAGATTGCCGCTGTTGCCCCGGATGTTGCCGTCGCTGCTGGTCAGCGACACCGACCCGGTCGTGGTGATGGTGCCGGCGGTCAGGAGGCCGGTCCCCTGGGAGCCGGTCGACAGCTTGATCGCACCGCCACCGGTGCTCACCACCGATTGGGCGATCAGGCTCTTGCTTTCCGACACCGCGATGCTGCCGGCGGCGCTGGCGGTCAGCGTGGTGCTGGTGGAATTGGCCTGCGTCGCGATGGCGCTGACGTTGCCGATGGAGCCGGTCGCCGTCAGGTTCACCAGATTGCTGCCGCTGATCGTGCCGCTGAGGATCGACCCGCCCTGGTTGTTGATGACCGCGTTGGCGCCGTTCATGGAGATCGAGCCAAGCGCGATGTCGCCGGTGGAGTTGTTCAGGGTCAGCGCACCGGCCAGGTTCATGGCGTCGATGACCGTCGAACCGTGCAGGTTGATCACGGCGCCGTTGTTGGCGTTCACCGTCAGGTTGCCGGTGGTGATGCTGATGAATTCACCCCCGTTCGCACCGACCACGTTGGAGGAGGACGTCAGGCTCGCGACGCCGGCGTTGATCTTGAGGACCGAGTGGCCGTTCCCGACGATGCCGGGGTCGGCGATCAGGCTGATCGTGCCGGTCTTGCCGACGTCCAGGCCGCCGACGACCAATTTGCGGTGACTGTCGAAGGTGAAGCGCACGCCGCTGCGGTCGGTCAGCGAGGCCAGCACCGTCTGGGTGTTGCTCTCGGCGCCGGTCAGCGCGATGGCCGAGCCCGACGTGTCGACCGAGGTCAGGCTGTAGCTGCGGTTGGCGATGGAGGACGAGGAGCTCTTGATCTTCAGCGTGTCGATGCGGGTGTCGGATTCAACGTAGAGGTCGCCGGTGACGTTGAAGGTCGCGGACGAAGCCGACAGGTGGATCTTGTTGCTGGAGGAGCCGATGGCGCCGCCGCCGCTGCTCAGGGTCGCGGTGCCCGCGGTGATGCGGTTGGTCGGATTGTCCGCCATCGCCGAAGCGGCGCCCAGGATGTTCCCCGCGCTGGTCAGGTCGACGGTGCCCCAGTTCTGCACGTTGAGCGTGCCGATGGACAGCGCGTGCTGGGTGTCCAGCTTGAAGGCGAGGCCCGTGGTGTCGGTCAACCCGCTCAGCGTGGTGGTGGTGCCGTCGTCCGCCATGGTGAAGACGAGTTGCGGCGCGGTGATCTGATAGGTGCCGGCGCCGGTCGTCCGCTTGCTGGTCAGCGACAGCGCGGTCAGATCCTTGCCGTTGTCCACAAAGGCGTCGGTCCCCGTGGTCAGCGCCAGCGTGTCGGCCATCGTCCCGATGTGGTTGGCCGACGATCCAGCCTGACCGATGCCGCCGGTCGAGGTGAGGGTGACCGTGCCGGCGGTCACCATCGCGCTGCCGTTGCTGAGGATGTCCTTGTTGGTGCCGGTGGTCTCGACGGTCACCTTGCGGGCCAGGCCGCCGTTGATCGTCCCCAAGGCGACGCTGTTTTCGCTCTTGAACGAGAAGTCGAGGCCGCTTGCGTCCACGACGCTGCCGAGGGTGTACTGGCTGCCGGTGTTGCTGTCGGTCAGCGCGAAGTTCAGCCCTTCCGACCGGATGTCGTAGACGTTCTGCGTGCCTGTGGAGGCGTGCTTGAGATTCAGGTTGAGGGCATACAGGTCGGCGCTGTTCGTCAGGTGGACGTTGCGTCCGGCGATCACCTCCAGGGTCCGCGTCTCGGTCAGCAGCGGCGTGCCGGACGCCCCGATGGAGCCGCCCTCGACCGTGAGCGTCACCTTGTCCGCGCTCAGCGGCTTGGTTCCGGACTGGAGGAGCGACCCGTTGTTGGTCACCTGGATGTCCGCCGAGGAGCCGGCCTTCACGTCCTTCAGCGTCAGGGTGCCGGAATTGCTGAGCGCCAGCGATCCGGTCAGATTGGCCGACAGGGTGCCGACCTGGGTGGTGAAGTAGGAACCGCTGCCGTTGGTATGGCCGACGCTGGTCGCCTTCAGCGTCAGGCTGCCCGCGGTGATTGCGGCGCCGCTGCTGTTGGAAGCGTTGATGGCGGACGTGCCGGAATTGGCGGTCAGATCGACGGTGCCGCTGTTCCCGACGTCGATCTTCGCGATCCGCAGGGCCTTGTCGTTGCTGATGTTCAGCTTCAGCCCGCTCTGGGTGACGTTCGTCACCGTCAGACCTTCCTGCAGCGACGAATCGCTGAAGGAGGCGGTCAGACCGGTCGAGCTGATGGAGTAGGTGTTGCTGCCCCCGCCGGACTTGTTGTGCCGGAAGTCCAGAGTGAGATCGGTCAGGGTCGTGTTGTTGCTGACCGTCACGTTGCCGCCCGACGCGATGGACAGCTTCTGCGTGCTGGTCAGCACCTGGTTGGTGCCGCCGACGTTGCCGTTGCTGCCGGTCGCGGTCAGGGAGACCGAGCCCGCCGTGATCGTGCCCGACCCGTTGATCGATGGGCCGCCGGACGCGCCCGACGCCGACCCGGTGGAAATCAGCGTCACCGAACCGGTGGAGCTGGTGCCGGCGTCGATGGTGTCGGCCACGATGCCGCGATCCACGCTGTAGCGCAGATTCATGCTGCCGTTGCTCGGCGTGGACAGGGCCAGCGTCTGGATGCCGCTGGCTTCGGTCACCGTGAAGCTGCGGTTGGAGCCGAGGGCGTTGAACTGGTAGGTGCCCGCGGTGGTCGACGTCTTGTGCGTGACGGTGACGTCCAGCGCGGTCAGCGCGGCGTTGCTGTTGTTGATGTAAAGGTCGCCGTTGCTCACCAGGGTCAGCGACGCGGCGGAGGTCTTCACCGCCCGCGTGCTGGTGCCGATGGAACCGCCGTTGGTGCCGGAGCCGTTGGCAGACAGGGTAACGGAGGACGCCGTGATGGTTCCGCTTCCCGCCATGGTGATCGTCGAGTTCTCCCCGCCGCCCGCCGTGGTCAGGCTGACCGAGCCGCCGCCGGCGGTAATCTGGTTGACCTCGATGTTCTTCTTGCCGGTGAAGCTGAAGTTGCTGTTCTGGGCGCTGGCGATGTCGATGCCGACCTTGGTGCCGCTGTCGACCAGCGTGTAGATCTGAGCACCGGTGCTGCCGATGGAGAAGGTGCTCGCGGTCGAGGAGTTGGTGGTGCTGTTCGTGCTGGTGATCGCCAGGCTGTTGAAGGCGCGCCCGTTGTTGTCGACGTGGATGTTGCGCCCGGCGGTCACCGACAGGTCGCCGGTGTCGAGGCTGATGGCCCCGTAGAGGGTCGAATCACCGATGGAGGAGGAGGTCCCCGCCTCCAGCGACACCTTGCCGGCGGTGATCTTGCTGCCGTTGCCGGTGTTGGTGACGCCGCTGGACGAGACGATGGCGACGCTGCCGCCCGTTCCGACGTTGACGGTGCCGACCTTGATCGCACGCGACGAATTGAAGGCGAAGTTCAGCGCCGTGCTGCTGGTGACGGTCTGGATCGTGGACTGCGACGAGCTGTCCGACAGGGTGAAGACCTGCCCGTTGACCGTGTTGATCCCGATGGTGCCGCCGGAGTAGGAGCCGCGCGTCAGGGTGAGATCGGTCAGCGCCATCGTGCCGGCGATGCCGATGGACCCGCCCGCTTTGATCGACAGGTTCGCCGTCGCCACATCCAGCGCGTTCACGCTGCCGACGCTGCCGCTGGCGTCCAGGATCACCTTGCCCGCGGAAATGCGGGTGGTGGTGTCGGTGTCGCCCTGGATGCTGCCGCTGCCAACCTTCAGCTCGACGGTGCCGGTGCCGTTGTTGGCGTTGACCGTCCCGACGGTCATCGTGCCGCTGGACTGCGTGACGCTGATGTCGCCGCCCGCCGTCAGGCTGTTCAGCGCGACCGGGTTCCCGCCCGTCAGGCCGAGCCACAGGGAGCCGCCGGCACTGGCGACCAGCGTGCCGCCCCGCACCACAAGGGCGTTGGACGCGGAGCCGATGTCCTTCCCGGCGGTGAGGGTCACCGTGCCGGTGTCGCTGGCGCGCAAGCTGGCGCTGTTCGGGTTCAGGATCGACCCGTGGGTCGCCTTTACCGTGATGTCGCTGCTGGCGCTGGACGAGAAATTAGAGCCGAAGGCGATGTCGCCCCAGGTCGCCGTCACCACGATGGGGTTGTTGGCGGCGCTGAAGAAGCTGCTGCCCAGCGTGATCAGGTTCTTCTGGTTGTCGACGCCCGTCGAGGTCGGCAGGGTGATGTAGATTCCGCCGTCCGACGCGCGGGCGTTCAGGACGGGGGTGACGACGTCCAGATACTCGGTGCCCGAGCCGCTGCCGATCGCCTTGCTGGCCTTCAGGTTGACCGACCCGGCCAAGACCAGCGTGGTCTTCGATCCATCGTCCAGAATGGAGCCGTTCGTCGTCTCGGCGTTGAAGATGCTGTAGGTCTGGCCGAGCGAAGGCATCCCATTGTTGGGGAGGACGCCGCTCATGTCGGTCAGATCGACCCGGCCCAGCCGGATGTCGCGGTCGCCCTTGAAGGAGAAGATCTGGCCGGTGGTGTCGACCAGCGTGCGCAGCAGATAGCCGCTGGTGGCGTCGTCGGTCAGGTCGAAGGCGAAGTTCGGCGCGGTGATCGAGTAGCTGTTCACCACCGTCGTGTCGGCATGCGTGCTGGTGACGGTCAGCTCCGCCATGTCGGACAGGTTGGTGACGTGCAGGTCGCCGCCGGTGGTCAGCACCAGCTTCGTGGCGTTGAGGCCCAGCGGAGCGGAGGCCTCGCCCAGGCTGCCCGCCGCGGCGCTCAACGTCGCGGTGTCGGCGTTGATCCGCGTGTTCAGGCTGCCGTCGTCACGGATGCTGCCGGCGGTGGAGGTCAGCGTGACCGTGCCGCCCACCCCAACCGTGGCCAGATCGCCGACGATCAGGTCGATGTCGCTGTTGAAGCTGAGGGTGGACAGCTTCGGGCTGCCGACCGCCTCCAGGATGGTCGCGGTGCCGTTGTCGCCGACCACGAAGTTGAAGTATTCGGAGGTGAGTTCCAGCGCGTTGGCGGTCGTGCCGACATGACGATTGGTGATCGACAGGCCGGTCAGGATCACGCCGCTGTTGTCGAGATACAGATCCCCGACATTGGTCAGCGTCAGCGAACCCGTTGAGGTGCGCAGATGGGTGGCGGCACTTCCGATGGCGCCGTCCGTGCTCAGGGCGATGGCGTTGGCGGACAGCCGGTTGTTGGCGTCCTTGCCCAGAATGGCGCCGCCGGTCGCCGTCACGGAGATCGCGCCGGTGTTCGACGCCTTGATCGTCCCCAGCGTGGCGGCGCCGCCGGTGACGGTGAGCGAGACCGAGGAACTGGCCGAGGTGATGTTGTCAACGGTCACAGCGCCGGTCTGCAAGACCGTGACGTTGCCCGAACCGTTGGTGACCGTCAGCCGCTTCGCCGCGGTGTTCACCGTCACCGTGGAGGTGCTGCCTCCGGCGGCGAGGGTGACGTTGTCGCCGGTGATCGTGCCGGACAGGGCGGTGATGCTGCCGTTGGCGGTCGTGAGGGTGACGTTGCCGTTGGCCCCGGCATCGACCGTGGTCGCGGTGATGTCGGACACCGTGCCGTTCGCCGTGACGGCGATGCTGCTGGTCCCGTTGGCGCTGGTGATCGTCCCGATGGTGGTGGTGCCGCCGGTGGTGATCGCGACGTCGCCGTTGGTCGAGACGATGGAGCCCAGCACCGCCGAGCCCGACGTGGTCAGGAAGACGCCGCCCGCGCCGGAGGTGGCGTCGATGTTGTAGGAACCGGCGGTCAGGGCCGTGCCGCTGGTGCCGATGCTGCCGGCGGCGCTTAGGGCCAAGCTGTAGGCGCTGATGGTGGTCGACGCGTTGGCGTCGTTCAGGATGCTGCCACCGCTGCTGGTGAGAGTCAGGGCACCGCCGCTGGTCACCGCACCGACCGTCAGGTCGCCGGTGGCGGTGACGGTGGTGGCGCCGCTGCTGGTCAGGCTGGCGAGGGCCAGCGCGCCGGTGTTCGACAGAGAGACGCCGCCGCTGCCGGCCGTCGCGGTGAGGCTGCCGCCGGCGGTGTTCAGCGCCTGCAACGACGTGCCGATGGCGCCGTTGCTGCCCGAGGAGCCGCCGGCCGTCAGCGTCAGCGCGCCGCCGGTCAGCAGGCTCGCGCTGGTGCCGGTGATGTTGCCGGCGGTGCTGGTCAGCGCGACGGACCCCGTTCCGGCGCTGACCGTGCCGACCTGGATGTTCCGGTCGCTGCGGAAGGCGAAGCTGTTCAGCCCGCCGGTCTGGCCGATCGTGTCGAGCGCGGTGCCCCCGACCGAGTCGGTGACGGTGAAGGTCAGGCCCGTGGAGGCCACGAAGAACTGGCTGTTGGCCCCGGCCGCCCGGTGCGTGCTGGTGACGGAGAGGTCGGTCAGCGTCCGGTCGTTGGTGACGAACAGGTTGCCGCCGGTGACCAGGGAGAGCTGGGTGCTGCTGGTCGACACCGCCGCGCCGGTGGCGCCGATGTCGCCGCCGGCGGTCAGGGTGACCGGACCGCCGACGATCCGGCCGGCGTCCAGCGCGCTCAGGGAGCCGCTCTGGGCGCTGACGGAGACCGCCCCGGCGCTTCCCGAGACCGGCGTGGTGTCGATCAGGTTGGCGAGCTGGACGTTGTTGGTGGCGGTCAGCCGCACCGCACCGCCACGGGTCGTCAGCTTGCCGATGTTGGTCAGGTTGCTGGCCATGCCGTTGGCTTCCAGCACGATGTCGCCGCCGTTGGTGCGGATCTCGTAGCTGGCGTCGGTGAAGGCGATGCCGCTGGTGGTCAGCGACCGCAGCGTGAAGCTGTGGCCGGCGGTGGTCTGGAGATCGAGGCTGGTCTCCACTTTGATGAGGCCCGAGGCCTCCAGCACGATGTTCGCGTTGCCGGCGATGCTCTCCAGCACCTGCTTCGACACCGTGTTGACGGCGTCGCCGCTGCCCAGGTTGGGGTCGTTGACGCCGATCGTGCCGTCCGCCGCGGCGCCGTCCTGGCTGCCGCCGACGGAGCTGACGATGCGCAGGCTTTCCGGGTCGAGAAGGAAGACGCCGGCCGCACCCTTGGGCGCGGTCAGGTCGACGCTGCCGGTCAGCGTGATGTCCTTGTGGCTGGAGACCTCGGCGAAGCCGCCGTCGCCGCCCTCCGCACCGCCGCGGGCGGAGATTTTACCGGCGTGCTTTGTGCTTTTCTGCGACAGCACCGTCACGCTGCCGCCCTTGCCGGCCTTGACGGCGTCGGCGGACAGGGTGGCGCCGGCCTCCACCGTCACCTTGTCCGACCAGGTGCCGGAGCGGCCCGTCTTGCTGCCGATGGCGACCTCGCCGCCGCCCTTGCTGCCGGAGGCGTCGACGCGGGCGTTCTTCTTCACGGCGATCTCGGCGCCGGTGGCGACGACGGTGCCGCCGGTCTGCCCCTCCCCGCGCCCGCTGGCATCGACGGTGCCGCCGATGGTGACCTTGCCGGTGTCGCCACCCGACAGGACGATCTTGCCGTTGGCGCTGCCGACCGAGGTGGCCTTGATGACGCCGTCGGTGTTGATGACGTTGTCGATCACGCCCTTCACGGCGCGCGCCGACAGGGTGACGCTGCCGCCCTCCGCGGCGATCTCGCCGGAATTGACGACCAGCGCGGCGACCGGCTTGCCGTCCGCGTCCTTCGCCACCGTCTTCACGGCGGAGCTGGCGTCGAAGCTGATCAGCCCGTCGCCGTGGAAGTCGAGCGTGAAGGTCTCGGCACCGCCCAGCGCGACCTTGCCCAGCTTCGCGCGGATGACGCCGGAGTTGCGGACGTGCGGGGCCACCAGGGCGGCCAGACCGCTGTCCTTGACGGTGATGTCGCCCTCGTTCACCACCATCGCGTTCGGCTTGGTGGAGGCTTGGTCGAACTGGTACTTGCCCGCCATGAAGTTGGCGTCGGAGATGTTGGCGGTGGTCGCCACCAGCCCGCCGACATCCACCTTCGCCCCGGCGCCGATCACCACGCCGTTGGGGTTGACGAGCATGACCGTGCCGTTGGCCGACAGGCTGCCCATGATCTTGGACGGGTCGTTGCCGGTGACCCGGTTCAGCGTGACGCTGGACGTCGACGGCTGCTGGAAGGTGACCTTCTCGCCGGCGTCGATGCTGAAGGACTTCCAGTTGATGATGGCCTTGTCGGTGGACTGCAGGATCTCCATCGACTTCGGGGTCGCCGACTGGATGGTCGCCGCGCCCGCCGTGACGGTGCCTTCCAGCGGGTTGGCGTAGGCGGCGCCCGCGAACAGGGTGGACAGCGCCACGCCGATCACGCTGCGCAGCGCCAGCCGCGCGAAATCGATGCCCCCCCGTGCCTTCGCCGCGCGGCGCTGGCGCCGGGTGCCGCCGCCGCGCTGGGGCGCCTCCGTCGCGGACGACAGCAGCAGCCGCTGGCGCAGCGTCTGGCGGTGACGGCGCGCGCCGGGAATCTCGGTGATGCCGGAGGTGGTGGTGACGTTGCCCTTGCCCATGTCCTGTGTCCCCCGGCCCTATCAGTATTGCGCAGTGATGTTGAAGAAGACCCGCATGTCCTTGTCGCCCTCGGTCGCGACGCGGCGGGTCAGCGGCTTGTCGATCTCAAGCGTCGCGAACAGCCGTTCCACGAGGCTGGCGCGCACGCCGCCGCCCACGGAGACCAGAGAGTTCCGGCTGTTCTGCTCCAGGCTGGAGCGGTTCCACACCTCGCCGCCATCGACGAAGCCGTAAATCTGGACGGCTTGGGCGAAGCTGTTGTCCGGCAGCACCGGCGTGTAGCGCAACTCCAGCGACCCGGCCCAACCGTTGTCGCCGGAGATCTCGCCCTCGTCGAAGGCGCGTCCGTAGCTCGGGCCGCCCAGCGCGATCTGCTCGCTGGCCAGCAGCGGCGTGCCCGCGGCCTGCATGGTGGCCGTCGCCAGGATGCTGAAGTTGGCCGGCAGCTGCTGCACGCGGGTGATGTCGGCGGTCAGCTTGGTGAAGTCGCTGCGCCCGCGCTCACGCGATGCGTAGGCAGAGCCGAGCTTCGTCGCATCGAGGATGTCCAGCCCCTGGTGGACGAGGCCGCGCACCGCGGTGATGCCGTCCCAGCCATCGGTCCGGTCGTAGCTGAAGCCGCCGCGCAGGATGCGCAGACGGTCGCGGTTGAAGCGGTCGCCGGAAATGTCGGTGTTCACGTCGCGGTATTCGAACTCGCCCACGGCGCGGAGGTTCTCCAGACGCGAGCGGATCACCGGGTAACTGAGCGTGCCCACGCCCGCGGCGACCCAGCTTTCCACGTCCAGCGGGTCCAGCGTCAGGCCGGGCCGCGACTTGGAGTAGGAGCCGGTGGCGGAGAAGGTCAGCCCGTCGCCGGTTACCAGCGCCTGGTAGCCGGCGCCGACCGACCAGGCCCGCGACGCCGGAGACGACACGCGCCCGCTGAGATTCACCGTGTCGGCGTTCGGTCCGAAGGAGTTCAGCGCCGCCGTCGCGGTCGTCTGGGCGGTGCCGAGATAGGGCGTGTTGCGGTTGCTGAACGACACCAGGGCGTCCACCGCCTTGCGGTCCGTCTTCACCACCACCACCGAAGCGCCGAGCGTGTCCGGCGCCGGCTCCAGGCTGGCGCGCACGGTCAGGCCGGCGAGGTCGTTCGCCAGGAGAAGGCGGCGCTCGACCTCGGCGACGTTGATCGGCTTGACGCCGCGCAGCGGCTCCACCAGCCGCTTCACCGCGGCGAGCGCCGGGCCGATGTCGTCGGGATAGGTGATGTCGGACACGAAGCCCTCGACCACCTGGAGGCGGAAGGTGCCGTCCTCGATCGTCTGGGCCGGAACGATGACCCGGCTGGTGATGAAGCCGTCGTTGCGGTAGCGGAACTCGATGTCGTTGGCGATCTTGAACAGGTCCGCAACCGACACCTCGCGGCCCAGCATATCCTGGTAGGCGGCCTTGAGGCTGTCCTGGCTGTAGGCGGTGGCGCCTTCAATGGCGACATCCCGCAACGTCAGGCGGTAATTCTCGGCTCCCGCCGGGGCCTCCGCTGCGGGCGTCTTCGGCACGGCCACCGCGCCGCCCGGCACGGAGGGCAGCGGCATCACCGGGCGCGGCGCCTCCGGTCGCGGCTCCGCTCCCGAAGGAAGCTGGGTCGGCAGCTGCTGCGCGAGCGCTGGAACTGTTACACCCGCGACAATTGCGCTTGCCACAAGGCAAACCCACCATGACACTCCCCGCTTATCCGCATCTTCTTTAAGGATGAAGGTGGCGGAGGTGGCTTTGGTGGACGAGTGCATGGAACGATACCTTCGCGCGATGGTCGTTTTTAATCTCTGATTAACGAAGACCCCGTCGGATCTCCATCTGAGGTAACTATTTCTATCATACGATTTCGGAGTGGGTGTTAGTTCTAGTTTGTCGGAATTTGTAACATTCACATCCTTGTCATGATCGATGCTGGCGCGGTGAACCGCGCCGGGACAACGCGCCGACCACACGCGCGCCGCACGAACCCTCTGCGGCAGCGCACAGAATTCCCGACGGGTGATGACCGATACGCTCGTCGCGTGAGGACACGTCGCCGCGGAACGGTCGCGGCATGGCGTCCTGCCCGGTGTATGTTTTTAGTTGCATAAGGCGGAGGAGCGTGCCGCACATGGTGCGCTCCGTGAATTTCTCAGGACCCGAAGGTCACCAGGGTTCGCGAGTTGGTTCGTCGTTGTGCTGAGCTGATCGCACACTGCGGACTGCGATCGGATGCGGCTCCCGCCAATCCTTCCGCCGTTTGGGCGGCATCCCGGCCGTCGAATCCTTCAGCGTCGGCGTGAGACAGCACGAGGCGGCGGAGCAGGTCAACAAGCGGGAGTTCATCGGACGATGCCCCGGTGCGACCGCGTCCTAAGCCGGGTCAACTCCGACTGGGAGATGAACGTCTTTCGTAAACTTGCTTGTTCTGGCGCAACGATCCCGTGGCGGTCCAGTCGGCATCGTCGTCTCCAACATCGTTCATGAACATGCGGCCTCGGTTGGAGATACCATCATGCCCCGTGCAGCCATGGGCATCGCGCTGTATCGTCATCATCACGTCACCGCTGGACAGCCCTCCGGTTGGATCGCCTCCCGGCTGAGGAGGCGTATCGCCCGCAGGAGTAGGGAGCCGCACGACGCCATCGACGGCGCCCCTGCCTCCGACAAGGCGGCAAACCGTTGACGGCGCTTCCCATGATCCACCCGAACCGCCGCGCCACGCTGTGGGGCCTCGCCGCCCTGCTGGGCGCTCCCGCCCTCCGCCGTGCCTCAGCCGCCGCCACGGCACCCTTGCCGCAACTCACCCTGTGGGGTCCGCCGGCAGGGCCTTCGATCACGCTGGTCCACGCCATCGCCTCCGGCCTGCTCCGCCCGGTCGCCGACAAGGTGCTGTTCAAGGCGTGGCGCACCCCCGACGAGCTGCGCGCCGGGCTGACCTCGGGCACCATGCAGACCTTCGTTCTGCCGACCCAATCCGCTGCCAACCTCTTCAACAAGGGGCTCGGCGTCCGGCTGGTCAATGTGATGACCAACGGACTGCTGTATCTGCTGTCCACCGATCCGTCGCTGACCTCGGTGGCCGCGCTGAAAGGCCGGAGCGTCGCGATCCCCTTCCGCAACGACACGCCGGAATACGTGTTCCGGCGCCTGCTGGCAGCGGAGCGGCTGACGCCCGATGGCGATGTCGCCCTTCAATTCACCGGCACGCCGATGGAGGCGATCCAGCTTCTCGTCACCGGACGGGCCGACACCGCCCTGCTGCCAGAGCCGGCGGCCTCCGCCGCCATCTTGCGCGCTGGGATGGCCGGCAAGACGGTGACGCGGGTCCTCGACATCCAGCACGCCTGGGGCGCCGCCACCGGGTTGGCGACCGTGCTGCCGCAGGCCGGCCTCGGCGTCTCCGCCGCCTTCCTGGCGGAGCACCCCGCCGCCGTCGAGGCACTGCACGACGCGCTGGTCAAGGCGACCGCCTCGGTCAACGCCGACCCGGCGCGGGCCGCCAACGACGCCGCGGCGCCGCTCGGCCTGCCCTGGCCGGTCATCGAGCAGGCGATCCCCCATTCCAATCTGGTCGCCCAGCGGGCCAGCGCCGTCCGCGAACCGATGGAAGCTGTCTTCCGCGCCTTGGCGGAATTCGACCCCAGGATCATCGGCGGCGCGCCGCCTGCGGCGGACTTTTATCTGTGAGGTGCGGCATGACGACGGGGCGCGCCGGCGCGGTTCTCGACCGGCTGGGCCGGGTGGGACAATTCCTGTGGTCGGGTTGGGCCGGGCTGGCAGGGCTGGCCCTGTTCGCCGCCCTCTGGCAGGCGGGGCATGAGCGCTACGGCGACTTCATCCTGCCGGCCCCGCTGGCGACGCTGGCCGCCGGCCTGACCATCGCCGCCGATCCCGCCGCCTGGGAACTCGCCGGACAGACCACGCTGCGCGCGGTCGAGGGATTCGCTCTGGCCGCCCTTGCCGGGGCGGCGGGCGGCCTTGCCGCCGGTTATTCGCCGGCGACGATGCGGCTGGTCCGCCCGATCCTGACCGTCCTGCTGGGGGTTCCGCCCATCGCCTGGATCGTGCTGGCGATGATCTGGTTCGGCTCCACCGACGGAACGATCATCACGACGGTGCTGGTCGCCGCGACCCCGGTGGTGTTCGTCGGCGTCGCCGAGGGCGCCGTCACCCGCGACCGCGGGCTGGACGACATGGCCCGCGCCTTCGGCGCCGGCCCGCTCGCCCGGCTGACCACGCTCGGGCTGCGCCACGTCGCCGCCTTCCTGTTCCCAGCGCTGACCGTGGCGCTCGGCTCGGCCTTCAAGGTGGCGGTGATGGCCGAGCTTCTCGCCAACACCGGCGGCATCGGCGGCGCGCTGGCCGCCGCCCGCTCCAACCTCGACGTGGCCGAGGCGCTGGCCTGGGTGCTGATCGCGGTGACCGGGCTGATCGTCGTCGAATACACGCTGGTCCATCCCATCCGGTCCGAGTTCGAACGCTGGCGCGACGCCGCGCGCCCCTGGGGCGTCAAGCGCTGACCGGAAAAGCAGGCGACGGCGGAAAAAATCGCCCCTGCACCCTGCTTTTCCGCCGCGAGCTTGACCGCGGACAAACAGCCCGCCCGAAAGGCCGATAAAATGCGAACGACAATCATTCGCATTTTTATCCGAGACATCGGCTTTTCCGGGGAAACGAGAATCATGACGACACGGGGACAGGCCGGCCAAGCGGCGTTCCGAACCGCACGAGCGGACACCGCCAGCCGCGCCCCCATCCTTCTGGCCGGGCTGGCCATGGCCTCTATGACCGCCGCGGCACCGCAGCCGGCCCACGCTCAGTCGGCGGCGCCGGGGGCCGCCGTCGTCCTCGCACCCGTCATGGTCGAGGGACAGGCCGACAGCGCCGAGGCGACCGCCCGCCGCCGTCTGGAAGCGATTCCCGGCGGCACCGCCCTGGTGGCGGAGGAGAATCTGGCCGGCAAGGCGAACGTCACGGTGTCCGACGCACTGTCCGGCGTGCCCGGCGTGGTGGTGCAGAACTTCTTCGGCGGCAACGACCAGCCGCGCATCCAGATCCGCGGCTCCGGGCTTCAGCAAAATCCGGTGGAGCGCGGCATTCTGGCCCTGCAGAACGGCCTGCCGCTGAACCGCGCCGACGGTTCCTACATCGTCGGGCTGGCCAACCCGCGTCAGGCGGAATTCACCGAGATCTACCGCGGCTACACCGCCAACCGGCTGGGCGCCAGCATGCTGGGCGGGGCGATCAACGTCATCGCGCCCACCGGCTCCTCCGCGCCGGGCTACCGGCTGGGCATCGAGGGCGGCAGCTTCGGCCAGTTCAACACCAGCCTGCAGGCCGGCGGCAGCGCCGGAAAGCTGGACGGGCTGATCCAGGTCCAACGCAGCCAGCGCGACGGCTACCGCGACTACAACAGCTCGGAACGCACCGGCTTCGACGCCAACGCGGGCGCCGCCCTGTCCGACGACGTCACCACCCGCTTCTTCGCCGGCTACACCAACCTGTCCTTCGACGTGGCCGGCCCGCTGACCCGCCAGCTTCTGGAATCGAACCCCAAGGCGGTCTACACCGGCCCCCGCGTGGTCGGCGGCGTTGCCACCAATCCGGGACCGAACGTCGTCCGCGACCGGCCCGAGCGCGAAGCCAGGCAGTTCCGCGCCGGCAACCGGACGACGGCGACCTTCGGGGCGCACCTGCTGGACGTGGCGCTGGGCTACACCCACACGGACGACACGTTCCGCTTCCCGATCTCCTCGGGCATCCGCAAGACCGAGGGCGGCGACGTCACCGCCGTCGCGCGCTACGCCTACAGCCCCGACGCCAGCCAGCCCCTGCCGCTGTTCGAGACGACCCTGCGCTACGTCGTCGGCTCGGCGGACCGCGAGGATTATCTGAACAACGCCGGCAGCCAGGGCGCCCTGTTCGGACGCAGCACGATGGACGCCTCCACCCTAGCGCTCCACGGCGGCCTGAACCTGCCGCTCGGCAACGCGGTCACCCTGTCCCCGGCACTCACCGTCACCCACGCCACGCGCGAGAACGACGACACCTTCGGCGCGGCGCGGCGGCCGACCATCGCCTTCAACCCGGCCAACCCGCGGGTGGCGCTGCCCGCCGGCTCGATCCCCGCGGGGAACACCAGCTACGACCGCAGCTACGACGGGGTCAGCCCCAGCCTCGGCCTGACCTGGAAGCCGCGGGAGGACCACACCCTCTACGCTGCGGTCAGCCGCAGCTTCGAGCCACCCACCCACGACGATCTGATCGCCACCGTCAACGGCACGCCGAACAGCAGCGCCGGACGCCCGAGCCCGGCCCAGCCCGGCCTCGTCTCCACCGCCTACCGCACGCCGGACCTCAAGGCGCAGACGGCGACCACCGTCGAGACGGGCTGGCGCGGCCGTTTCGGGGTCGTCGCGGTCGATGCCGGGACCTATTACTCCTGGGTCAAGAACGAGTTGCTGAGCCTGCGCGACTCCACCGGGGCCTCGCTCGGCGCGGTGAACGCCGACCGGACCCGGCATTTCGGCGTCGATCTCGGGCTGTCGGCCTTCCTCAGCGACCGGCTGAGCGGTCGGATCGCCTACACCTTCCAGGATTTCCGCTTCCAGGACGATCCGGTGCGCGGCGACAACCGACTGGCCGGCGCGCCACGCCACGTCATCAACGCCTCGGCGCGCTACGACATCACGACGGCCCTGTCGGTGGGGGCGGAGGTGGACTGGTATCCCGGCAGGACTCCCGTGGACAACATGAACAGCGTCTACGCGGACGGCTACGCCACCGTCGATCTGCGCAGCACCTACGCCATCAACGAGCGTGTCAGCGTCTATGGCGAGGCGCGCAACATCTTCGACGCAACCTACGCCTCCTCGACCCTGATCGTCGATCAGGCGTCGCCCACCCAGGCGGTCTATCTGCCGGGCGACGGGCGGGCCTTCTACGCCGGCCTGAAGGTCAGCTTCTAAAATCGCAAAGGCACCCTGCCATGACTCTGGAAACGACGGGCGCCACCCCCTCCCTGACGCTGACCGGCATCGGCCACGCCTATCTCGGCCGCACGGTGCTCGACGCCGTGGACCTGTCGCTGGCGGCGGGCGAGGTGGCGGCGCTCGTCGGCCCCTCGGGCTGCGGCAAGAGCACGCTGGCGCACATCGCCGCCGGGGTGGTCGAGCCGTCGCGGGGCCGCGTCGCGCGGCGCTACCGCCGCCACGGCATGGTGTTCCAGGACCCGCGCCTGCTGCCCTGGGCGACGGCGCGGGCCAACATCGCCTACCCGCTGCGCCTGCTCGGCCTGCCCCGCCGCGAACGGCGGGAGCGGGCGGAGGAGGCCGCGCGGCGGGTGGCGCTCGACCGCGCCGACCTCGACAAGTATCCCATCGAGCTGTCGGGGGGCATGCGCCAGCGCGCGGCCATTGCGCGGGCGCTGGCGATCGACCCCGACTTCGTCTATTTCGACGAGCCCTTCACCGCGCTCGACGTCGCCCTGAAGCGCCGCATGCAGGATCTGGTGATCGAGGCGGCGCGCGGGGCACGGTTCGGCGCCCTGTTCATCACCCATGACCTGATGGAGGCGGTGCGCATCGCCCACCGTGTGGTGGTCATGGACGCCCAGGGGCGCGGCATCGCCGGGACGCGCGCCGTTCCCGGCGAACCGGGCGGGCGCGACGACGGCACCGTCTACCGGCTGGTCGCCGGGTTCCTGTCCGACGACCCGCTGTTCCGCCACATTCACGACATCGACGAAAGGCGGGTTCCATGACGGACACAATCCGAACCGCCCCCGCGCCGACCCTCGCCGGCATCCTCGGCGACGAGGGGCTGCGAATGTTCTTCCCGCTGTCGGCCCTGCACGCCGCGCTGTGGCCGCTGCTGTGGGCGGTGGTCAACGGCTTCGCCCTGCCCTTCGACGGCGCGATCCCGCCGGGACTGTGGCACGCGCACGAGATGCTGTTCGGCTCCTTCGGCGCGGCGGTGATCGGCTTCATCACCACGGCCATTCCGGAATGGACGGACAGCCGGCGGCTTCAGGGGCGCGCCCTTTTCGCGCTGGCGGCGCTGTGGGGGATCGGGCGGGTCGCCGGGCTGTCCGGTGCCGACGGCGCGGCCGCCGCCGCCGCGGTGGCCGACACGGCGTGGCTCGCCGCCCTGCCCGTCTATATCGCGATGGTGTCCTGGCGCAAGCGCACGAGCCGGCTGGCTGGCGTTCTCCTCTGGCTGAGCGCTCTGGCGGTGTCGGGGGCGGCGGTCCACGCCGCCTTCGTTCTCGGCGACGTGGAGCGGGCAAAGGCCGGGCTGCACGCCGCCGGTCTGGTGCTGCTCGGGCTGCTCGGGCTCGTTCTGGCGCGCATTTCGGTGCCCGTCACGAATCTCGTGCTCGACCCCGGCCAGGGCAGCTCGCCCTACCGGCCCCATCCGGGGCGGCTGAACCTGGCGCCTGGTCTGGTCGCCATCGCCCTTGCCGGGGAGATCGCCGGGCTGTCGCCCGCGGTGAGCGCCTACCTCTTCATCGCGGCCGGAGCCGCCTTCCTCGACCGGGTCGCCGAGTCCTTCATCGGACGCGCCTTCTTCCGCACGGAAATCCTGGCCCTGGCCGGCTCGAGCCTGATGGCGGGCGCCGGGCTGCTGCTGGTCGGCGTCTCCCGGCTGGGGACGGGATTCGCGGATACGCCGGCGCTGCATCTGGCGCTGATGGGCGGGCTGGGCCTCGGCGTGCTGGCGGTCTTCGCCATCGCCGGGCTGTTCCACACCGGCCGGACCTTTCCCCTTCCGGCGACGGCACGGCTGGCCATTGCGCTGCTGGTCGGGGCCGCAGCCCTGCGGGTGCTGCCGGGATTGGGCGTCCTGCCGGTGCCGCCCGGACCGCCCCACGCGCTGGCGGCGCTGCTCTGGGCGGCGGCCTTCCTGCTCTGGCTGAAAGTCTACTGGCCATTCCTGTCGAAGCCCCGCGTGGACCAGGCCGCGGTGTGCTGAGCCGCGGCGCATGAGGCAAGTCCCAATGAAACCCACCACTCTTTTCAACGCCGGCTTCCGTCCCTTCTTCCTGTTCGGCGCGCTCTACGCCGTGGCGCTGATCGCCGTCTGGGTGCCATGGTTCCTCGGCCTTACCAGCCTAGAAGGGGCGTTCTCCCCCGTCTCCTGGCACGCGCACGAGCTGCTGTTCGGCTTCGTGCCGGCCATCGTCGCCGGCGTCCTGCTGACGGCGGTTCCGACATGGACCGGGTGCCCACCGCTGGTTGGCTGGCCACTGGCCGCACTGTTCGCCGCCTGGATCGTGGGACGGCTGGGCGTGGCCGGATCGGCGGCGCTGGGACCGTTCGCCGCCGCGGTGTCCACGCTGCTGTTTCCGGTGGCATTGGCTGTCGTGATCGGGCGCCAGATTGCCGCCGCCAGGGCTTGGCGCGGCTTGCCGATTCTGGCCATCCTCGCCGCTCTGATCGGTGCGCAGAGTCTGTTCCATTGGGAGTTGTGGCGCATCGGGCGGAGCACCTATGGGACGCGCCTCGCGCTGGTGGCGATGCTGACATGGATTATGCTGGGCGGCGGGCGGATCATCCCGAGCTTCACCGGGAATTCGCTGAAGGCGCGCGGCGCCACCTGGTTGCCTACGCCCTTCTCCCGTTCCGACGGGGCGGCGATGGGGCTCGGGCTGCTTGCCCTGACGACTTGGATCTTCCGGGACGACGGTGTCTTGGACGAACGCCTGACCGGCGCCCTGCTGCTGGCCGCCGGATTCGCGCAGGCAGCGCGGCTCGCGCGGTGGCACCCGCACCGCAGGTTGTCCGAACCGCTCGTGGCCGTGCTGCACGTCGCCTACGGCTTCATCCCGGCCGGGTTCCTATTGGCGGCCTGGGCCTCGCTGGGCGGAGGCGCCGCCTTCAACACCGCGGCGCTCCACGCCTGGACCGTGGGCGCAATCGGAGGGATGACGCTGGCGGTCATGACGTGGACCGCCGTCGGCCATGACGGGCGGGCGCTCACCGCCTCCTGGCTGAAGGTCGGAATCCATCTTGCCGTGACTGCGGCGGCTTGCGCTCGGATCGCTGCCGCACTCGACCCACAGCGCACGATGCTGCTGATTCCACTGGCGGGTGCCTTGTGGATCGTCACTTTCCTATTGTTCGCGCTGGCCTGTGGGCGGATGTCAGCGCGCGGCGTGGATGGGCGGCCCCCCGACTGATCGGCACCGTTCTGCTTGAGCAGAATGACGAATGGGCAGTTCAGCCGGCACGCTGCATGACCCTGGAGACCATCGCCCCGCTGCGCGATGATCTCGCCCTCACGTTGCCCGCTGCGGCTGCGTGCGCGTCCCGGCCGGATCTGCCGGCCACCGCAAGAGCACCCTGGCTCTTTCACCACGCCTCGGGACACGACCCAAACACACCGAGCTCGGCGTTTTGCGCGCAGCCGCTTGGCAGCGTGTTTGCTTTCATGGGCGAAGCCCACGGCGTTGCAGGCCGGAGTGGCCGCCAGCGTAACGGTCCCACCGGTGGAGCGGCGTACGGTATGCCGAGCCAGGACCCGATCCCGTTGCGCGCCGTCCCGATGACGGTGCCGGTGCCGTATCGATCACGCGTGATTGCTGAGCCTGGCCGGGTGAAGCGGCGCCCAGACCTACCATGGCGATGATGGTTGCCAGCACATTGCGTGGGCGGACATCGCCTTTCATGGCCATCACGGCCGGGCTTCGTATTCCTGGTCGGTGACCAATTGCATCCAATCGGCGTTCTTGCCGTCACGGACGTGGGTAACCGCGATGTGGCTCATGCCGTTGGTGCTGGTCGCGCCATGCCAGTGCTTAACCCCAGCCGGGATCCACACGACATCGCTGGATTTCATCTCACGACGAGCCTGGCCGTCCTGCTGAACCCATCCCTTGCCAGCCGTGACGATGAGCATTTGTCCGGCCGGATGGGTGTGCCAAGCGGTGCGGCTATGGCGTGAGGCTTCTGCCTGGCCAAGCGGTCCTGAAGCGCCATGGCTTTGCCGTCCCATGACGTCACGCCCGTCACCGGAGGCCTCTTTTTCCAGGTTACTCAAGAGGACCGCCGCACAATTTTCTGAAACTGACATCTGTATTTTCAAATATGGAATAACCAGACCCGCAAAAAAACCTTTTTACTTGTTTTGTGACAAAGATTGACGTTTCTCGGCGGATTTTTCCTTTTCCAATTGCGCGGATGGGGATGAGCGGCGTTAGGGTCCACCCGCTTCACCGCCAATTTCCCACGTTACTGCGGTGAAAGCGCGTTTCAAGCGCAATTGCCGTAATTTTCTTCTGGTGCAAAGCCCTGAAATCGCCTACAAGCGGCTTCCCGCTGCGAAGCGGCGACAGGAGTGTAGCTCAATTGGTAGAGCACCGGTCTCCAAAACCGGGGGTTGGGGGTTCGAGCCCCTCCACTCCTGCCATTCGACACGGAATTCGAATGGCCCCGCGCACAGTCGCACAGACCTCCTGAATTGTAGAAATTTGGAAACACGCTTCGGCACCGGGATCAAGGATTCCACTTTTTTTGGTTAATAAATCTTCATCCTCATTCCTCTAGACGGCCCGGGGCCGCACGGCGTTATTAGCCGCTTCTCCGTCCTTCGACACCAGCCGACAGAATCGACGCGCCCACACGCGCGCGTATAGCCAAGGCTTGATTATCAAGACATAGTACGGTTGCGTTTGGATAGGCTCTTTTTTTGATAAGCTTCTACGAAATACATAGGTATTTCGAAAAAAAGTATATCCACTTCGTTCACGCATAGAACGTGGCGAGCGTCCCTTGAGCAAAACGCGCAAGGGACGTCATATGCAGCAAAGAATGCAACCTCTGGGGGGCAACCCCACCGGAACAGCGTTGGACCGGCAGCGGGAACCGAAACGCCCCTGGCCCTCCCTGTCCATGACTGGATCACCCCGGCTTCATTCCCGCACCGGGGAAGATCTCAACGAACTTGATGATGTCGGCCTTCTGGAGCGCATCGCGACCAGGGATCAGACCGCCTTCTGGGTCTTCTGGTGCCGCCATTACACCGACCTGTTCTGGACGTACCACAGGTTGTGCAAAGGAAACCGGCAAGAGATCCACGACTGCCTGAGCGGGCTCTGCATCAACCTGTCGGAAGCCCTTCCCCTCTACGCGCGCTCCATCATCAAGACGCGCACTTGGCTGCGGCGCACCGCCATCAACCATTTCATCGACCGGCACCGCGCCCACCAGCGCCATCCCGTCCTGGTCGGCTCCCTCGTCGAGATTGCCTCCATCGCCGACGGGACCAGCGGCCGGGACGCCATGGACCCGGAACGCTCCAACGCCGACCGCGCCTTGCTCGCCAAGGTTCTGGAGTCGCTCGACGGCATCCGGGACGAGCGGATGCGTCAGGCAGCCCGCATGCGCTTCATCGAGGAGCAGCCCTACGCGGACATCGCCGCGGAGCTGTCCATCTCCGAAGAACTGGCGCGCAAATGGATTCAGCAGATCCGCAGCTACCTGCGCAGCGCGGTTCCGGACCATCGCGACCTGCTGGCGAAGCCGCCCCCCGACACGCCGCAGTCGCGGCGCGCGACCAAGCACGGCGTGCTGACCAGAACGCGTCCGCCCAAGCCCCCCTCCACTCCCCCCTCCAAGACGATGAAGCCGGCGCTCTGACCCGCACCGCCGCCCGAGCGCGACCATTCCCACACCCCTTCCCACCCTGCCACCCCTCACCAAGACGCCAACGACCGGAGCCATCCATGCCCGACCAGACCATGCCCGCCCCCGCCGTTCAGCCCGCCAACCGGAAGAGCGCCAAGCCGATCAACTTGGCGCTCCAGGGGGGCGGTGCCCACGGCTCCTTCACCTGGGGCGTGATCGATCGCATCCTGGAGGACGGGCGCCTGACCATCGACGGCATCGTCGGAACCAGCGCCGGCGCCATGAACTGCGCCGTCACCGCCTATGGCCTGACCATCGGCGGCCATGAGGGCGCGCGAAGCAAGCTGCGCGAATTCTGGCGCCGCATCTCCGACGAGGCGAAGAAGGGGCCGCTCCAGCCGACCCCGCTCGACAAGATGTTCAGCAAGGGGAACATGGACTTCTCCCCGCTCTGGCAAATGTTCGACGCGCTGTCGCGCATGATGTCGCCGTACGAGCTGAACCCGATGAACATGAACCCGCTGCGCGACGTGCTGTTGGACGTGGTGGACTTCAAGCGGCTGCGCAAGGCGCCGGCCTGCAAGACCTTCATTGCGGCGACCGACGTCTGCGCCGGCCGGCTGAAGGTGTTCGGCCCGAAGGACATTTCGGTCGACGCGGTCCTCGCCTCGGCCTGCCTGCCCTTCCTGTTCCAGGCGGTGCAGGTCGGCAATGCCTTCTACTGGGACGGCGGCTATTCCGGAAACCCGCCGCTGTTCCCGCTGATCGACCAGTGCGACAGCCGCGACATCCTGATCGTCCAGATCAACCCGGTTCGCGTGCCGGTGCCGCCGCGCACCGCCCGCGAGATCATGGACCGCGTCAACACGCTCAGCTTCAACTCCAGCATGATGCGCGAGCTGCGCGTCGTCGACTTCGTCTCCAAGCTGATCGACTCCGGCGAGCTCAGCCCCGAGAAGCACAAGAAAATGCACATCCACACCGTCGACGCCGAAGAGGTCGTGGAGAAGCTGGGCGTCACCAGCAAGCTGAACGCCGACTGGGACTTCCTGATGTACATGTTCGAAACGGGCCGCCACAAGGCCGAGGAGTTCCTGGACCAGCACTTCGACCAGATCGGCAGGGAATCCTCGACCGACATCAGCGCGAAGTTCCTTGCATGACGGGAACGCGGACGGGCCGGCGAGGCAGCACCACCGCCTGGGCGGACATCGATCTGCACGCCCTCGGCCGGAATCTGGAACGGCTGCGCCGCGGCCTTTCCCCCGGCCAGGCCGTCTTAGGCGTGGTGAAGGCGGACGCCTACGGCCATGGCGCCGGGCCGGTCGGACGGGCGCTCCAGCGGTTCGGGATCGACGGGCTGGTGGTGGCCGACATGGGCGAGGGCATCGCCCTGCGGCGGGCGGGAGTCACGACCCCCATCCTGGTCATCGACCCGCCACTGCCCAGCCAGCTCCGGCTGCCTGCCCTGCACCGGCTGGACGCCACCGTCACCAGCGTGGCGGAGGCATGCGTGCTCGCCACCGCCGCCAGCCGCGCCGGTCGGACGGTCGACGTGCATGTCCGGGTGAACACCGGCTTCGCCGGCTTCGGAGCGCCACGGGCGGGCCTGACCGACGTGTTGGCCGCGGTCGCCGCCACGCCGGCGCTGCGGCTGGAGGGACTGTACACCCACCTGTCCGGTGCCTATGGCTCCCATGAAGACGGCGGCGTGGCGGAGCTGGAACGGTTCGGCGAGGCGGTCGAGGCGGCGCGGGCCGCCGGGCTGCTGCCACCGCTGGTCCATGCGCTCAGCAGCGCGGCTCTCGGCCGCCCCCTGCTGACCGGGGCCGCGGCGCGCATCGGCTGCACGGCGGTGCGTTGCGGCGCCGCGCTGTTCGGCATCCGCATGGTGGATGGGGATTTGCCCCTCCCCCTCGCCCCGGTGATGAGCGTGAAGACCCGCGTCACCCGTGTGACGGCGCTGGAGCCGGGCGATGTCGCCGACTACGCCGCCGCCAGCGCCGCGCCCCGGCGCACACCGGTGGCCGTGCTGCCCTTCGGCTTCTCGGACGGCCACCACCTGCACCGGCTGGCCGGAGGGGTCCTGCTGATCCGGGGACGCCCGGCACCGGTCCTCGGTCGCCCCTTCATGAGCGGGCTGCTCGCCGACCTGACGGACATCCCCGGCGTCCAGCCGGGCGACGAGGCCGTCCTGATCGGGCGGCAGGGCGATCACCGGATCACGGTGGAGGACATTGCGGCGCGGTCCGGGCTGCGCCCCAGCGCGGTTACGCTGCTCGGATCGCGGGTCGTCCGCCGCTACCGGTCCAGCGCCGCGGGGAAGGACCAACCGGAATGACCCCCCATCCCCCCCCCCCCGCCGGCCGATCCACCGCCGCCCGCCCAGCCGCGGCGATGCCCCGCCGCGGCTGGATGGCCGGAGCGGCCGCCGCCGGCCTCGGCGCCCTCTGCCCGTCGCCCCCGGTTCTGGCCGCTCCCCGACCGCTCCCATCCGTCCGGGACGTGCCGCGTCGCTGGCGCATCGGCTACGCCGAATCCATGCCCTACGGCAATTACGCCGCGACGCTCGCCGCCATCCTCGGCGAACTGGAGCGGATGGGCTGGACCGGCGCGCTGACTGGGATGCCCTACCGTCCGGGGCAGACCGACACCGCCGCCCTGTGGTCCTGGCTGGCCGCTCACGCCGGCAGTCCGGTTCTGGACTTCGTCGCCGACGCCCACACCACCAACCTGACAGCCGAAGGCGCCGCCGCGCTGACGGAGCGTCTGCGCGACGGGCGTGGCATCGACCTGATGATCGTCATGGGGACGGTCGCGGGAGTCGCCCTGGCGACCGACGCCCACCGGGTCCCGGTCCTCGCCTTCTCCTGCACCAACCCGATCGCCGCCGGGATCGTCGCGTCGGAAACCGACACCGGGCGCGACCATGTGTGGGCTCATCTGGATCCGCGGCGGTTCCAGCGCCAACTGGCCATCTTCCACAAGACCTTCCGGTTCCGGCGGCTGGGCATCGCCTACGACGACAGCCCGACGGGCCGGGCCATCGCCTCGCTGCCCGACATCGAGGCGATGGCCGAGCGGATTGGTTTTGAATTGGTGCGGCGGCACGTCCGCGCGCCGATCGACCACCTCGACCAGTACCGCTACGAGGTCGATCTGACCGCCGCCTGGGAGGCGCTGTCGCGCGAGGCGGAGGCCGTCTACATCACCTATGGGCGCTGGCCGCTGGACCGCTTCTCCTCGCTGGTCCGGCCCATTCTGAGACGCCGCATCCCAACCTTCTCGCAACTCGGCCCCGAGGAGGTGGAGCGCGGCGCGCTGATGAGCATCGCCCGCGCCGACATGGCGGGCATCGGCCATTTCGGCGCCGCCACCCTCGCCCGCGTCATGGCCGGCGAGCCGTTGCGCCACCTGCCGCAGGTCTATTTCGACACGCCCTCCATCGCCTGGAACGCCGCGACCGCGGCGGCCATCGGCTACCGCATCCCCTTCCCGGCGCTGCTGGCGGCGGATTCACTGCACGGAGTGCTCTAGCCATGGCCTCACCCGGCGCCCCGTCCGGCCGCTCCGGCCCCCTCCGCGCCTTTCTGGTGTCCGTGCTTCTGGTGGGTGTGACGCTGGCCTTCAGCCTGAGCATCAATCTCGGCTCCTTCCGCCAGAACTACGCGGGCACGCTGATGGCCGCCTTCGCGGTGGTCGGTGGCAAGACCGTGGAGAACATCCAGGACGCGCTGGGCTACGGCAAGCCGTTGGACGATTTCCACGGGCTGGAGGCGATCCTCGACCAGCTCGCCGCCAACCTGCCCTGGGCGCGGGGAATCGGGGTGGCGGTGGCGGACGGACGCGTCGTCGCTACCGCCAAGGGGCGGCCCGTGGAGCCGATGACGGAGGCCACCTTGCGCCGCGCCCGCGCCGAACTGGAGCGGCGCCCCCATTGGTTCCGGAACGACCCCGACCGCGGGGCCTTCTTCCTCTATCTGCCGATCCGCAATCCCGGCGAGACCGAGCGGGACGGCCGGCAGGCCGACGCTCCCGCCGGCGCCGGCTTTCTCATCATCCAGTCCGACAGCGCCAGGGTGGACGAGCGCGTCGAGGAGTTCCGCGACCGCACCCTGCCGCAGCTCCTGTGGACGGGGCTGGGGACGGTCGGCTTCCTTGGCCTGACCGGCCTTGCCATGGCCTTCGGGCTGCGCCGCGCGTCGGAAGGGCGCCGGGTCCGGCTGGAGCGCCTGCGCCGGCTGTTGGCGCTCGGCGCGATGCTGGCCGCTCAGACCGCGGCGGCGGCGGAATGCTACACGCTGATTTCCACCGCCCATCTGGAGGCCGCCGAACAGGCGACCCAGATCGTCGCCCGGATGATCCGCAACGACGTCGAGTCGGTGGTCCGGCGCGGGCTGGACTACGAGTCCCTGGCCGGTGTGGACGACTATTTCGAGCGCATCCGCGCCAGCATGCCCACCCTGCGATCCATCGAACTGGCCGCGCCCGGCGCAACCCCGGCTGCCCACGACGCCCGCCACAGGGTGAGCGGCATCTCCTTCCTGTCGGACATGCCGGACGTGACGCTGCGCTGGCCGCTCGCCCAGGACCGCAGCGGCGAGGCGCGCGAGCTGGTGACCGTGGTGGACGGCGACCGCGTGGCCGCGCAGCTGACCGAGTTCGGGCTCGACATGGCGACCATCCTCGTCACCTCGCTGCTGTTCATGTTCGAGATGGACCGCGTGCTGGGAGGGCGGACGCGGATGGCCCGCCGCTCGGGCGAAGGGCGGGCCGAACCAGCCGGGGCCGGGGCGGGTGGAAGCGGCAACCTCGCCGGCTCCATCCGCTTCTCGGCCTTTCTGATGTATTTCGGTGCCTTTCTGCCGGTGTCCTTCGTCCCGCTGCTGATGACCAGCTTCGGCGGGCAACCCTTTCCCTTTCTGTCGCCGTCCCAAGTCGCCGCGGCACCGCTGACGGCGGAAATGCTGTGCGGAGTCGCCGCGGCTCTGGCCGCCGGACGGCTGACCGGGCGGCTCGGCTGGCGGGCGGTTTCGCTGACCGGCTTCGCCGCGGCGGCGGCGGGAATGGCGCTGGCCGCCGTGGCGGCGATGACCGCCGACCCGCTGCTCTTCGTCCTCGCCCGTGGGTTGAGCGGGGCGGGCGGCATGGCCGGGCTGATCGCGGCGAACGCCCTGATCGGGCGGCTGCGCGGGGTTTCCGACACCTCAGCCCTGCAATCCGGCCTGTTCGCCGGCATGTACGCCGGGGTGAATTGCGGGGCCGTGTCGGGCGCCCTGCTTTCGACCACCTACGGACCGGTGACCGTGTTCGCCGCGGGCGCCCTGATCCCGTTGGCGGGGCTGTTCTACACCGCTTTTGGTGTCCCCCGCCTGCCTGGGCCCGTCCCGCCGGACGCGCATTGCGCGCCCGCGGCGGTTCCCCCGCCCGGCAGCGTGACGGTCGACCCGCAGCGGCGGCGCATCAAGGTGCCGCTGTTCCTGGCGCTGATCTCCCTGCCCACCGCGGTGGCGGCGATGTTCCTGCCCTTCTATCTGCCGCTGTTCGTCGCGGATCTCGGCCTGTCGTCGGCGACGGTGGGCCGCGCCTATCTGCTGCACGGCCTGTGCGTCGTTCTGGCCGGACCGCTGCTGACCCGGATGGCGGCGCGGCGCCTGCCGATCCCGGGGGTGACGCTGCTGTCCGCGGCGATGATCGCCGGGGTGCTGGCGCTGTTCGGTTTCCAGGCGTCGCTGTGGACGGCCTTCGCGACGGTGTTCGTCATCGGCTTGGCGGAGAGCTTCGGCCTGTCCGCCCAGATGCGCCATATCGAGCTGCTGGCGGCGCGCGAGGCGCGGCGGCGCGATTCCGTGCTCGCCCTGCACGTCAACACCCGCAAGCTGGGGCAGGCCGCCGGGCCGTTGCTGTTCGGCACGCTGGCCGCCGCCGTCCCGCTGGGCGCCGGACCCGAGGGGGTGAGCCTGATCGGCGGGCTGCTGGCCGGCAGTCTGCTGCTCTTCGCCCTGCTGACATGGCGGCGGACCGTCCCGTCCCGCACGCCGCACGGACGGACGGCGGACGGGCGATGACCGGCTTGCGCTTCGCCCCTCTCACCCCGGACGCGCTGGGCGCCGTCCTGGCGCTGCAGCGGGAGGCCTGCGGCCCGCTGATGCACCCGCTCACCGAGGCCGAGCTGTCGGACATGCTGGCCGGGCCGGCGGAAGGGCACGGCGTGGTGCTCGGCGCGCTGACCGGCGGCACGCTCGCCGCCTTCCTCGCCGTGCAGTTTCCCGGCCGGGCCGCCCACAATCTGGGCCGCGACTATGGCCTTACCGACGGGGATCTCGACCGGGCGCTGCACTTCACCGGCATCCTCGTGCATCCGGACCGGCGCGGGCAGGGCCTGCACCGGCGCCTGATCGAAGCCGCCGCCCAAAGGGCGCTGCCGCCGGACCGGCACCGCTACTGGTTCGCCACCGTCCGGCCCGAGAACACGGCCAGCGTGCGCGGGATGCTGTCGGTCGGCATGCGCGTCTTCGCGCGCAAGCCCAAGCATGACGGGCACGACCGCCTTCTCTTCGTCCGCGACCTGTCCGCCCCGGCCGGCGGCTGAGGCTCCCCTTGTCACCGCTCCACTGGCCCTCCGGAGACCGCCCGATGTCCCAAACGCCGTACCGGATACGCCTGCGCGTGGGAATCGCGCTGGCCTTCCTGCTGACGACGGTGCCGCTGATCGCGGTGATGCTCAGCTACCTCCACCACGAGAACTCCCGCACCGCGCTGGAGGTGGCGTCCCAGTCCATCGCGCGCACCACCCAGACCGTCACCAACGACTTGAACGGGCTGGTCAGCCCGGTGGCCCGCGTCGCCGAGGCGATGGCCGGGTTCGGGCGGATCGACCGGAACGGGCTGCGCCGCATCGAATCGCTGCGCTACTTCTCCGACGCCCTGGCCACCCTGCCGCAGCTCGCCTCGCTCTATGTCGGCTTCGCCGGGGACGGCGCCTTCTTCCAGGTGGCGCGGCTGGCGCCAGATGGCGGGCGTTTCGGCCCAGCCACCCCGCCACCCGGCAGCGCGCTCGCCCTGCGCATGCAGGATTCCAGTTCGGGCCGGTTCGCCGACTCTTATTTCTACCTGCGCTCCTGGGGGCAGGTGACCGGCGTGGAGCGGGCGGAGGCGACGGATGACCCGCGCACCGCCCCCTGGTACGTGGCGGCGCAGAAGGCCGGGGCGGCGGTGATGTCTGACGCCTTCGTCCTGCCGGCGACCCGGCGGCCGGTGGTCACCGTCTCCTACCGGATGGCCACCGACGACGGGGTGCCCATCGGCACCATCGGGGCCGACGTCTCGCTGGACCGGCTGGCGGCCCGGCTGGACGCCCTGCGCATCGGACCCTCCGGGGCGGTGTTCGTGATCGACGGCAACGGGCGGGTGATCTGCCACAACCGGGCCGACCTGCTGGTCGGCGGAGACGGCGCGACGGCCGCGCTCCACACCACCGCGTCCTTCCCCGATCCGGTGCTGGCCGAGGCGGTGGAGCGCCGCAACAGCGGGGCCGGCGACCGCTTCATCGCCCCGCTGGGGCCGCTGGGCCGCGACTACATCGTCGAGTTCGCGACCCTGACCGACGGAGTCGGCAGCGGCTGGACCGTCGGCGTGGCGGTGGAGGTGGACGAATTCGTCGGCTCCATCCGCCGCGCCACCTACCGCATCGTCGTAATCGGCGCCGGGCTGCTCGCGGTCTCGGTCCTGCTGCTGCTGTGGCTGTCGCACCGGCTGACCCGCCCGATGCAGGACATCGTGTCGGAGACCAAGCGCATCCGCCATTTCGACCTGACCGGCCGCTTCGCCGTCCGCACCCGCGTGCAGGAGGTGGCGGAGCTGGCCGGCGCCGTGGAGGCCATGAAGGGCGGCCTGCGCCGCTTCGGCGCCTATGTGCCCAAGGCGCTGGTACGCGACATCATCGTGACCGGCGACGGCGGCGAGCTGGGCGGCGAGACGCGCCCCCTCAGCATCCTGTTCAGCGACATCGCCGGCTTCACCGCGACCAGCGAAGCCATGCCGCCGCAGCAGGTGCTGGACCGGCTGACCACCTATTTCGAGCGGATGACCGCCTGCATCCACGGCCATGGCGGCACGGTGGACAAGTTCATCGGCGACGCCATCATGGCCTTCTGGAACGCGCCGCGCCCTGATCCGGACCATGCGGAGCACGCCTGCCTCGCGGCGCTGGGCTGCCTGTCGGTCAACCGCGCCATCAACGACGCCTGCCTCGCCGCCGGCATGCCGCCGATGCCGACCCGCTTCGGCCTGCATCTGGGGGAGGTGGTGGTGGGCAACGTCGGCTCCTCCGACCGCATGCAGTACACGGCGCTGGGCTCCCACGTGAACCTCGCCTCGCGGATCGAGGGGCTGAACAAGGCCTACGGCACCAGCATCCTGGTCACCGGGGCGGTGGAGCACGCGGTGCGCGGGCGCTTCCTGTTCCGGCCCGTCGATCTCGCCGTGCCTTCGGGCCTGTCGGCGCCGATCGAGCTGTTCGAGCTGGTCGGCGCGCTCGACCCCCATTCGGCCTTCGCCCGCCCGCCGGAGACCCACGACCTGTGCCGCCAGTGGCACGTCGCCGTCTCGCTCTACCGCGGCCGGCGCTGGTCGGCCGCGCTCGACCTGCTGCGTCCCCTGGCCGACGAGCCGGAGGTGGCGGCGCTGGCCCGGCTCTACATCGCGCGCTGCGAGCGGCTGATCGCAGACCCGCCCGGCGACGGCTGGGACCCCGCCGAGCATTTCAAGACCAAGTAGCCAAAAGAGGACGCGATGAAAAGCAGATGGACGGCGCGGCTGATGGCCGCCTGCATGGTACTGGCGCTCGCCGCCGCCGGGGTGTCCGCCGAGACGGTCATCAAGCTGGCCCACCCCAACCGCAACGACGCCTTCGACAACACCGCCGGGGCCATGGCGATCGTCTTCAAGAACCATGTGGAGGTGGCGACCGAGAAGCGCGTGCGCGTCGAGATCTTTCCCGAAGGCCAGATGGGCCGCGACGGCGACGCGGTGAAGCTGGTCCGCCAGGGGACCATCCAGTCGGCCATCTCCTCGGTCGGCGGGGTGGCGCCGCTCTACCCGATGCTGGCGGTCATCGACCTGCCCTTCGCCTATTCCTCCGTCGCCAACGCCTACGACGTCTTCGACGGCTCCTTCGGCCACAGGCTGGCCGAAGAGATCCGGCGCAAGGCGGGCCTTGCCGTGCTGGGCTTCGGCGATCCGGGCGGGCTGTTCACCATCACCAATTCCAAGCGCCCGATCCGCCTGCCCGAGGACATGAAGGGCCTGAAGATCCGCACCATGGATCTGGAGACGCACCGGACCATGATCGGCAGCCTGGGCGGCGCGCCGGTCAACGTCGCCTGGTCGGATCTCTACAACGCGCTGGGCACCGGGGCGGTGGACGGCCAGATGAATCCCGTGCCGATCGTCCGCTTCGCCCGCTTCGACGAGGTCCAGCGCCACCTGACGCTGAGCAACCACCTGTTCCTCCCCTATGTCTGGGTGATGAACGCCAAGTTCCTGGACGACCTCGCCCCGAGCGACCGCGCGGCCGTGATGAACGGCGCCCGGCTGGGCGTCGTCGCCAGCCGCGGTCTCAGCCGCCTGATCGAATCCTCGGACCGCGGCCTGCCGCCGCTGGCCCAGCGCATGGAAGTCCACACGCTGACCCCGCGCGAGGCGGAGGCGTTCCGCAAGGTCACCCAACCCGCGGTGCGGCAGGCGATCGAGCGGCGGTTCGGTGCCGAGGGGGTGGAGATGCTGGCCACCTTCGAACGGGCGATCCGCGAGGAGCAGACGCCGTAAGCGGCCCAGCCGGAGGGTCAGTTCATCCCATCCGCCGGACCGCTCCCCCGGCCAGCGCGCGCAGCCGGCCGGCGCGGCCGTGGCCGGTCCCCTCGCCCGCCCCGTCCGCGGATGCGCTTCCCGCCGCCGCGATCACCGACAGCCGCCGCGCCAGCGCCCATTCCGGTGCACAGGCCTCCTCGCACAGCGCCCGCATCTCCGCGATGGACGGGCGCCATTTCTGCGTCCGGCGCCATGTCCGCGCCGCCGCGTCGACCGCCCAGGCCGGGAACTCGCCGAGATCCTCCGCCCAGTCGAGCGCGACCAGATGCTCCACCTCCGGCGCGGTTCCCTTGGCCGGATAATGGCTGAGCAGGGCCAGGACACGGGCCAGCAGGTGGTCCGGCGACGCCGGAGCCAGAATGGAGCCGATCAGCTCGTCGAGCGCGCGCCGCGCCATCGCGGCGTGCTGGCCGGTCACACCGTCGGGCGGCGTCCAGTCCTCCGTCACCCCGTCGAAGCCGCGGTCGCCGAAGCGCGGCCGGCGCTCCACCCGGCCGGAAGCGAGGAGGTTCCTGAGCGGCACCGGCAGCGCCGAGGCCAGCGCCAGACCGCGCTCATGGGCGGGGGCGGCGGGATCGAAGGGAAGCGGCGGACGGGACGGCAAATGGGTCACGACCGATGGGTTCGGAGCCCCAGGCGGGGCGGATCGCGGCTGTGCGGTCATGGCCTTTCCTCAGCTCCAGACGTTCGGGCGGATTTGCGGGGGGGTGCCGTGGGTGGCGTTGAGCTTCGCCGCGGCGGCCATCCAGGCGCCGAGCTTCTGTTCGGGAACGGGCGCTGTGGCCGCCGGCCTTGCGGTGGCGGAGCGGCTTGACGATCGGAGCAGCGGTGCCTTGCCGGCGGCGGCGTCCTGGGCCAGCCAGGCTTTCCAGGCGGCCCCGGCATCGCGGTAGCGGTAGCCGTGGGCACGGCAGCGCAGCCGGAATCCTTCGGCGTGGCGATCCAGATCCACCCCGGTGAAGCGGCTTTCTGCCCAGGCACGATCCTCGGCATCGGGCATCCACCCGTCGGGCACGGCCTGCGCAGGCCCGCGGGAAGCGTGCGAGTCCGGAGTCTGTTCGGATTCCGGCTGTTTCTGTCGCACCGACGCACAAGGGGAGTCGGTGCGAGCGACATCCTTGGCCGGCGCCTGCACAGGGGGTATTCCGGTCCGTCCGGTTTCTGCACCGGCCACCGGAATCGCTCCTTCGCCGGGGACCAGCCGCAGCCGGTACAGGCAGGACAGGCGCCCGCCCGAGGCGGAGCGGCGGGACTCCCTCGCGATCACCCCGGCGTCCGCGAGGTGGCCGAGGATGCGGTTCACCGTGCTGCGGCTGCGCTTCAGCGCCGTGGCGAGGGTCGCCTGGGACGGCCAGCACTCGCCGCGGGCGTTGGCATAGGTCGCCAGCGCCGCCAGCACGGCCAAACCGTCGGCGTCGATGGCGGGGTGGCCGAGCCACCAAGCCGGAATCCGGCCCCACCGCCCGGTGTCCGCGGGCGGACCGTCATCCGGTGGGGTGTCCATTGGTGTGTCGTCGCGCGCTGTCATGATGCGGTCTCCGCAAGGCTGTCGGGACCGGCTCCGCACGGACTGCGGGCCGGTCGCTTTGCGGATCAGGATTCCCGGCGATGCGCGGCTCTTCAAACCGCGGGCTGTCACTCCATAGCCGGGCATGGAGCGGTAACCCGCACCGTTGAAGCCTTGGCCCGCGCTCCTGGAGCCTTTGCCCGCCGCTATGGAGCGACAGCCCGCGCTTGGTCGCCGAATCGGAATCCTGGAGCGGGAACCCGCGGTCATGGAGCGATAGCCCGCGCCTTCGGAATCCCACCGGTTGGAGCCATAGGCCGCGGCTGGTTCGCGGGGCCATGGAGCAACAGCCCGCGTTTCAGCGGCGATCCACCCACTCACCATGGAGCGATAGCCCGCGGCTATGGAGTGATAGCCCGCGCCCTGCCGTCCTCATCCGCTCTGCATGGCAATCCGGCGGCGAGCAGAGGATGGAGCTTTTGCTCGCGCTTCGCCGGTCCGACCCATGGAGTTCCGACTCGCGGTGAAACTCGCGGTCATGGAGCGATAGCCCGCGCCTTGGTCCCCGTCGGTATGGAGCGATTCGCAGCGGGCGGCGGAGTCGCCGGCAGAGTCGAAAGATGTCAACGCGGTGCCGGGAAAGCGCGGGCTGTTGCTCCATACCCGCGAGCTATCGCTCCATGGGCGCGGGCAATGGCTCCATACCGAAGGAGGTCGCCCGTCACGAAGCGGTTGTCAGCGCGCGTCTGCCGCCGCATGGTCATTGCCGGGCAAGGAGGGATTGGATGAGCAAGATCGCGACACCCGGCGCGCTGCAACTGGTGCTGTTCGAGCTGGAGGACCGCTCGCAGTCGCACCTGATCGCGCTGTACGATCTGGCGCCGCGCTACGTCTTCGCCTCGCGCGACGGCGGACGGTCTGCGGAGACCGCACCCGCCAAAGGCAATTTCGTCGCGTCGATCAAGCGCGAGTTCACCTATCACGGCAGCACCTTCCACCTGACCATCCAGCCCGCCCGTCTGACCAAGATGGTCAACCGCGACGACGGGGCCGCCCAGGCCGACGGCCAGACCGAGATCGAATACGAGGTCTTCCCCGCCGAGCGCGAGCAGGTGGTCGAGCATGTGGTGCGCCGCCTCGCCATGGACCGCTCGCGCCTGTCGCTGGGCGGCGAGAACCGCGACAAGGTCCAGATGCGCTTCACCCTCTACGAGATTCAGCGCGAACTGAAGGCGGTCGGCCACACGCTGTCGATCCGCGACATCCGCGAGTCGCTGACCATCCTGGCGCGCTCGCGCATCATCATCGGCAAGCCGGCGGAGGGAGTGAAGAAGGGCCGCGGGGCGAACCTGCTGGAGTCCACGGCCTTCCCGGTGCTGGCCATCCGGTCCCGCCCCGACCTGATCGGCGACGAAGGGGGCGACGAGGAAACCCATCTGCAGTTCAATCCGCTTGTCTCCTCGGCCATCCGGAACCTGGAATTCAAGCCGGTCAGCTACCAGTGGCTGATGCGGCTGAAGAGCCCGGTGTCCCGCTGGCTCTACAACCGTCTCAGCGCCGAGTACGATTATTCGGGGGCGGAGGCGCCGGGCGATCTGGGCGCCAAGGCGATGACCCTGTCGGCGGACGAGATCATCAAGAACAGTGGCATGAATGTGTGGAGCCGCCGCCGCGACACGTTGCGCGCGGTGACCTCCGCGGTGGACGCCCTGGTCGAGGAAGGCATCCTGACCAGCGCGGAGAAGCTCTATGACAAGGTGGGGGCCCGCATCGAGGGGATCACCTACGTGATGCTGCCCAGCGCCAAGTTCCTGGCCCAGGTGCGCAAGGCGCAGGCGGTGGAGAGCGCCAACGTGGCGGCCATGCGGGCAATCACCGGCGACGACCGCCGGCCCACCGACTTCGTGCCGGTCACGCCCGCCGCGACGGTGGAAACCCGCGCCCGCCGCGCCAAGCGGCTGACCGAGGAGCCGCCGCGTCTGCCGATGGCCGAGGCCGGCTGACGGGGGCGTCGCGACCGGTTCAGTCCCGGTCGGCGGCGTCGTTCAGCGAGTCGCGCAAGCGCAGCAGCGCGTCGCGCAGGCCGGCCAGATCGGGCAGCGGGCAGTTCGCCGCCGCGGCGATGTGTTCCGGCAGCGCCGTCGCCCGCTCCCGCAGGGTGGTGCCCTGCGGCGTCAGGCGGATGCGCACCAGCCGCTCGTCCGCCGGGTCCCGCGCGCGGGTGACCAGCCCCTGCCCTTCCAGCCGCTTCAGCAGCGGGGTCAGCGTGCCGCTGTCGAGCAGCAGCCGCTCCCCCAGCGTCTTCATGGTCTGGCCGTCCTGTTCCCAAAGGAGGAGCATGACCAGATACTGCGGGTAGGTCAGCTCCAGCGCCTCCAGCAGCGGGCGGTAAACCCGCGTCATCGCCAGATTCGCCGAATACAAGGCGAAGCAGGCCTGATTGGCCAGAAGAAGCGGGTTGTCGTTCTCGGTGCTCATCGTTCGGGGGTTCCCAGCCAGGGACGCGTCGCGGGCCTGTTGCGCGCGCCCCCATAGCCCATGGGGGTATGGCGCGCAACAGGCCCGCAAGCACGAAACCCAGTTATGCGCCCTTTACGCGATGGCCGTGTTCACCGCGATGTTGCCCTTGGTCGCGTGGCTGTAGGGGCAGACCTTGTGCGCGCGGGCCACCAGATCCTCAGCCGCCGCCTTGTCCAGGCCGGGCAGCGACACGGTGAGGTCCACCGCGATGCCGAAGCCCTCGCCGTCGTCGCGCGGGCCGATGCCGACCTGGGCGGTCACCGTCACGTCCGCCGGAACGGCGATCTTGTCGCGGTTGCCCACGAACTTCATGGCACCGAGGAAGCAGGCCGAATAGCCGGCGGCGAACAGCTGCTCGGGGTTGGTGGCGCCGCCCTTGCCGCCCAGCTCCTTCGGAGCGGCCAGCGCCACCGACAGCAGGCCGTCATCGGTCTCCGCCTTGCCGTCACGCCCGCCGGTGGCCGTCGCCTTGGTCGTGTAGAGGATCTTCATTGCGTGCACTCCTTTGAACAGATGGATCGTTTCGATCGGGGAAGCGGGTTGCCGCTTGTTGTCGAGAAGGACTGTCGCGCAAAATTGAATTGTGCGCAATGTATTTGGTTATGCGCTGTTGAATTGTGCGCAATGCATTGACGGAATGGCGCCGAGGCACGCGCTTCGCAAGGTGAAAACGGGGTCAGGGAGCGCGGCGGTAGTTCCAGATGAAGCTGCCGTTGTGACCGCACCAATAGCCGCTGGCGGCGCGGTTGGGTTCCAGGTCGGGGATGATCATCCCGCCATCCTCCTCGGCCACCAGGATCAGGCCGCCGCCCTCCGCGTCCGGCGTGCCGACCATCAGCCGCCCTTTGTCATCCAGCCGCCCGATGCCGGAAAAGTCGCACACCCAGCGCCCTGCCGAAGGCTCGGCGCCGCTGACGCTGACGGCGACCGTCCCGTTGCGCAGGGCGATGGCGGCAACGCTGATGAAGCCCTCATGGTCGAAGCGGCCCACATAGCGCCCGATGGGCGACGACGGGGCGGTGGGATCGGTGCGGAAGGACAGGACCGCCACGCGCCCGTCATAGGCGCGGCGCAGGCACGCGGCGTCGGCACGGCAGGAGTCGCGGTCGCGCAGCCACGCCCGTTGGTCGGCCTTCACGGCGGCCACGGCGGCGCTCTCCTCCGGGCTGGCGCCGGACAGACGGTCCAGGGCGGCGCGATAGGTCGCGGCCAGTTTTCCATCCAGCGCGGAGAGCGCCGGATCGGCGCAGATCGCCTTTTCCGTCGGTGTGGTGGCCTTGGAGCAGGGGAAACCCGCCGCGATGGCGGCGGTCGGCAGCGCCAGAAGGCCAAGGGCGAGCAGCACTGGGCGGAGCATGCGGATTCCCCTTCGGCGGTCGGGCTTCAACTCTGCCGTGGTGGCGGAGTGTGGTCAAGCCGTCCCCCGAGGGTCGCCCGGTCCGGTGCCTTCCCGTCACGCCGGAAAGGCAGAAGATTCGCGCTTCGCAGCGCTGCGGAAGTCCTCAACGTCGTAGCGCTACGATGAACTCTTTTAACAGCGCTGCGAAGACTTGCGTTCTTGGAAGATGATGCGCCATTTTATTCATGGTTGTGCGCTGCATCATAGTAATGGAAGCCATGCGTTATCGGCGCGTCGTCTTTCGGGGTGGTGGTGTCAATATATCCAGGCAGGCAGCACCGCCCCTTCGCCGGCATCGCGCAGGCCCCTTCCACGGCCAGCCGCCGACCCCGGCGCCCGAGCGGCACCGCCAGAGACATTCCCATCGAACCGCGGCCCTTGATGCCGCCATGAGGACAGCCATGAACGCCAATAGCTTTGCGAACCCCCTGTCGTCCACGGAACTGCGCAACATTCGCCGCGAGGCGGAAGCCCTGCGGGCCGCCTATCTGCGCAGCCTGTTCCGCCGTCTGGCCGGGGCCTTCAGCCGTCCGGGCACCCCGGCCAACGGCGGTCTGACCGCCGCCCGCTGAGGCGCACCCGACAGAGCAGGTTTCCTGCACGCGGCCGGACGGTCCGGCCGCGACTTTTTCGCCCGTGCATGACCAGTTTCAGCAAGATTCGTTAAGATCTTGCCGGGTATCATTTTCTAATGATACCCGAAATGGTGGTCTAGGGCTGGCGCAGAAATGCAGGTTGTAATCGTCGATGACGATCCCTCCACGCTGTTCATCACCAGCGCGGTGATTCGGCGGATCGACGACGCGGAGCCCATCGGCATGGGCGGTCCGCTGGCGGCTCTGGACTGGCTGGCGGGCAACACGCCCGACCTGATCCTGATCGACAACGTCATGCCGGACCTCGACGGCATGGCGATGCTGGAGCGCATCCGCGCCCAGCGGCACCTCGCCGACGTTCCGGTGGTGATGATCACCGCCGACACGTCGGTGAAGCTGCGGGTGGCCGCTCTCGAAAGCGGCTGCACCGATTTCCTGACCAAACCCATCGTCGTCCCGGAATTGCTGGCCCGGGCGCAGAACCTGCTGCGCCTGCGGCTGAGCCAGCGGATGATGCGCGATCAGGCCGCCGTGCTGCGCAGCCGGGTGGAGGAGGCGACCGCCCAGCTCCGCCAGCAGGCGCAGGAGCTGGTCGCCCGCCTCGCCCGGGCCGCCGAATACCGCGACCCTGAAACCGGCCTGCACATCGAGCGGATGGCGAGCTACTCGCGCGTCATCGGAGCGGCGCCGGGCGGAACGGTCGCTGAGCGACAGCGAGCGGCGCTACCGCGCCATGTTCGCCGCGGTCGGCCAGCCCATCGTGGTGACCGACCAGAACGCCGTGATCACCGGCTTCAACCCGGCGGCGGAGGCCCTCTTCGGCTACCGTGAGGCGGAGATGATCGGGCGGAACGTCACGGCCCTGATGCCGGACAGCCATGCCGTCAACCACGACCGCCTGTTCCGGGATGACCAGTCCAGCGGCCGGAACAGCCCGAGCGGCATGATCCGTGAGGTGCCGGTCCGGCGCGCCGACGGCGCCCTGGTGCCCACCGAGATCGCCCTGTCGAGCTGGCGGGCCGGCGAGCGGGAGCATTTCATCGGCGTCTTCCACGACCTGTCCAAGGCCAAGCAGATCGAGGCGGACCTGCGCCGCGCCCGCGACAGCGCCGAGCACGCCAACCGGATGAAGAGCGAGTTCCTGGCGACCATCAGCCACGAGATCCGCACGCCGATGAACGGCGTGCTGGGCACATTGACGCTGCTCGACGGCGAAGGGCTGAATCCGGAGGAGCGGCGGCTGGCCGGCGTCGCCCGCCGCTCGGCGGAAAGCCTGCTGCGCCTGCTGGACGACATCCTGGACTTTTCCAAACTGGAGGCCGGACGGATCGCCATCGAGCAGGAGACCTGCGCGCCCGCCGACCTCGCGGAGGCGGTGATGGCGGTGTTCAACCCGTCGGCGACGGACAAGGGGCTGACCCTGTCCTGTCGCGTGCTGCCCACCGTGCCGGAGGCGGTGGTCACCGATCCAGCCCGTCTGCGGCAGATCCTGTTCAATCTGGTCGGCAACGCGGTCAAGTTCACCAGCGCCGGCCATGTGGCCGTGCGCGCCCGCCGCGGCGCCGACCTGCCGGACGGGCGTTTTCTTCTGGAGTTCGAGGTGGAGGACAGCGGCATCGGCATCACCGGGGAAGCGATCCCGTCCCTGTTCGACCGCTTCACCCAGGCCGACAGCTCCATCACCCGCCGCTACGGCGGCACCGGTCTGGGGCTGGCGATCTGCAAGGAGCTGTGCGGGCTCCTCGGCGGGACGATTTCCGTCACCAGCGCGCCGGGCAAGGGAACCCTGTTCCGGTTCTCGGTCGCCTGCGCGCCGGGCGATCCGGCGGCGCTGCGCCACTCCGCCGAGGCGCCGCCGGCCGCCCCCCTACCCCCCTTGCGGGTTCTGGCGGTGGACGACAACGCGGTGAACCGGGACATCGTGCGCGGCCTCCTGGTGCGCGACGGGCACAGCGTGGTCACCGCCGTGGATGGGGACGAGGCGGTGCGGACCGTCGAGCGGTCGGAGGAGCCCTTCGATGTTGTCCTGATGGACATCCAGATGCCGGGTATGGACGGGCTGACCGCCACCCGCCTGATCCGTGCGCTGCCGACGCCGCGCAACGGGGTTCCGGTGATCGCGTTGACCGCGCACGCTTCGGGCAGTTCGCTTCCGGAATGCATGGCGGCGGGGATGAACGGGTTCGTGCCGAAACCGCTGCGTCCGGCGGCGCTCGACGCGGCGATCCGCGCGGTCGTCGGCAGCCTCGCTCCCAAGGCGGCTGCCGAGGCGGTTGCGGAGGCGGACCTGCTGGACCGTGAACAGATGGACAGCGTGGCTGAGGCGCTCGGGCCGGAGAGCTGGTCCGAGGCCGTGGAGGGCTTTTCCCGCACCGCGCGGGAGCAGGTGACGCGGATCAGCGCCGCCCTGGTCAGCGGCGAGGAGCACCGCCGCGCCGCCCATACGCTTAAGGGGCTGTCCTGGAACGTGGGGGCGAAGCGGCTGGGTGACCTCGCGCTGGCGCTGGAAAGGGCGCCGCCGGACGAGGCCCTGGCCCTGGCGGGAAGTCTGGAGGGTGTGCTGAAGGACAGTGTGGAGGCCCTGTCCGAGCCCTTGTTCGAGCCCTCGCCCGAGCCGTTGTGAGGCTCGGACAGGGGTTTCGGGTTCGTTAGGAGGCCGGCATCTCGCCGGTCACCCAATAGTCCACGCGCCGCTTGTTGTTGGCGATGTAGGCGTCGATCGCCTTGTCGTAGGAGGTGGCGTCGGCCTCCAGCATGATCTTCTCCAGATCCTCCAGCGGCAGATACATCCGGGTCAGGAACTCGGCGACCTTGGGGTGCTCCTGGTAGAAGTTCTTGCGGGCCATGACGTGGACGCGCTCAAGGCCGCCCAGCGACCCCTTCGGGTCCTCCAGATAGCGCAGCTTCCACTTGGCGAACATCCAGTGCGGGCTCCAGGCGGTGACCGCGATCCAGTCCTCGCGCCGCTCGGCGCGGCCGAGCGCGGCGGTCATCGCGGCGCCGCTGGCCGACACCAGCTCGTAATCGTTGAGGCCGTAGTCCTTCAGCGCCTTCTCCGACGCCTGCATCAGGCCCGAACCGGGGTCGATGCCCTGGATCCTGCCCTTCAGCTTCTCACGGATTTCCGGCTTGGCGAGGTCGGCGATGGTCTTCACCTGATCCTCCGGCACATAGTCCGGCACGGCCCAGCCCAGGCGGGCGCGGGTGTAGAGCATGCCCAGCGGCACGATGTCCTTGCCCACCTTGTCCAGATAGGAGGCGTGGGTGGTCGGCAGCCAGGACATCATCATGAAGTCGAGGTCGCCCTTGGCGAGCCCCTGATACTGCAGGCCGATGTCGGCCAGCACCAGCTCGACCGGCTGATCCAGCCGTTCCTGGATGAGGCGTTGGGCGAGCTTGGTCACCGCCTCGGCGTCGGACCATGCGGTCCAGCCGATGCGGACCGGCTTCCTGTCCTCGGCGGCAACGCTGGCGGAGGACAGGGCGGTGCTGCCGATCACGGCGGCGACGCCGAGGGCCATCATCTTCAGAAACGTGCGTCTCATGGAAAAAATCCTTTGTTCGGTATGGCTTTGGGGATGGCGGTTCATCCCGCTTCCGTGACTCCGTGCGTGGGAGACAGGCGCGCGTCATCCCTCGGCCGTTCCGCGCGGCGGCGGTTCAGCAGGGCGCGCAGGACGGACCGGGGGGAGCGGCCCCCCGCATCCGGGGTTCCGAAACTCTGGGTGATGCGGTCGAGCAGGATCGCCAGGATCACCACGGCCAGCCCGCCTTCGACGCCGAGGCCGATGTCCAGCCGCTGGATGCCGCGCAGCACCTCGTTGCCGACTCCGCCCGCCCCGATCATCGAGGCGATGACCACCATCGACAGGGACAGCATGATGGTCTGGTTGATGCCCGCCATGATCGACGGCAGAGCGGTCGGCATCTGCACCTTGAACAGGAGCTGGCGCGGCGTGCAGCCGAAGGCGAGACCGGCCTCGACCAGCTCGTGCGGGACCTGACGGATGCCCAGGCTGGTCAGGCGGACCACCGGCGGCATGGCGAAGATGATCGTCGCGATGATCCCCGGCACCTGGCCCAGCCCGAACAGCATGGCCGCCGGGATCAGATAGACGAAGGCCGGCATGGTCTGCATCAGGTCGAGCGCCGGGCGCACCACCGCCTCCACCCGGTCGTTGCGCGCGGCGACGATGCCCAGCGGAATGCCGATAGTCAGGGCGATGGCGGTCGCCGTCAGCACCAGCGCCAGCGTGTCCACCGTCTGGTGCCACATGCCCAGCCCGGCGACGACCAGGAGGGAGGCCGCCGCGAACAGCGCGAAGCGCCAGCCGTTGCGCCACAGCCCGATCAGCACCACGATGGCGGCCAGCGCCACGCCGGGCAGCGAGGTCAGGGCGGCTTGAACGGCGCCCGCGACCGCTCCGACCACGAGGTCGATGCCGTCGAACAGCCATTGCGCGTGGTCCAGGAGGAACATCACGGCGGCGTCGGCCCAGTCGCCGATGGGAAGCTTGAAGTCCATGGTCAGCGCGTCCGTCCAAGGGTTTCCAGATAGGCGGTCTTGGAGATCGCCCCGACATAGGCGCCCTGCCCGTCCACCACCGGCAGCGGGCACGGGGCCGACGCGATGCGCGGCAGCACCTCGTCCATCGGCAGGTCGACGGGAATCGGCTCGATGCCCGACAGCAGCGCCTCGTCCAGCGTGGCGGAGCCGTTGTGCCGCTCGATGGCGGTGACCAGCGTTTCCACCGACACCACGCCGTGGAAGCGGCGGCGTCCGTCCTGGACATAGCCGAACTCGCGGTCGCGCTCGCGCAGCTGGCGGACGGCGGCGCGCGGGCCTTCGCCGGTGTGGCGGATCAGAGTCACCTGATCGCGCCGGGCGATGTCGCCCGCCGTCAGGATTTTGGTGACGTCGATGTTGCGGAAGAAGGAGCGGACGTAATCGTTGGCCGGCTGCTTCAGGATCTCGTCCGGGCGCCCGACCTGGATGATCTGGCCGCCCTCCATGATCGCCAGCCGGTCGCCGATGCGGATCGCCTCGTCCAGATCGTGGCTGATGAAGACGATGGTGCGCTGCCGTTCGGCCTGAAGGCGCAGCAACTCGTCCTGCATCTCCGTGCGGATCAACGGGTCGAGGGCCGAGAAGGCTTCGTCCATCAGCAGGACGGACGGCTCGTTGGCGAGCGCGCGGGCGAGGCCGACGCGCTGCTGCATGCCGCCCGACAGCTCCCGCGGGAAGCTTTCCGCGTAGGCGCCGAGGCCGACCGCGTCCAGCGCCTGCTGCGCCTTGTCGCGCCGCGCCGTCAGACTTTCCCCGGCGATCTCCAGCCCGAAGGCGGCGTTCTCCCACACCCGCAGGTGCGGCAGCAGGGCGAAGGACTGGAACACCATGCTGAGGTCGCGCCGCCGCAGCTCGGTCAGCTCGGCGCGCGACAGCTTGGTGATGTCGCGCCCGTCGATCCGGATCTCGCCCGCGGTCGGGTCGATCAGCCGGTTGAGCATCCGGACCAGCGTCGATTTGCCGGAGCCCGACAGGCCCATGATGACGAAGATTTCACCGGCCTCGACCTCGAAACTGGCGTCCAGGACGCCGACGGTCTGGCCGGTTCTTTTAAAGATCTCTTCTTTGGAAAGACCCGCCTTCAGCAGGTCGAGCGCCTGACGTGGGTGGCGCCCGAAAATCCGGGTGACGCCGTTTACGGCGATTTTCGCGGTCATCCGCTGATGCCTCCGCTCTTGGCAAAATGCGTGTGGTTCCGGACCCCGAACGGGACCGGTCCGTCTTGCAGCCTTCATTGGAAGCAGGGGGAAGCAGGGGCGTGCCGGGGGTGGAGAGGCACGCAAGGCAAGGACTTTCGTCCGCACGCCAGCAATTTTGACAGCCGCGTCGCGACTGCCTCCCGCCAACCACAGGGAAAGTAAAGTTACATGAGAAAGCGCAAAAACAGCGAAGACTCATGAAATTGAAGGCCAAGGAAACAAGAAAGAAGCATTATCTATGCATGCATACCGATTTCACCTCTAAAACACACTGACGTTGTAGGGATGCGCGCACAGAAAAATGCGCTCCTGAAGCGCCTTCAAGAGAGCAAGTCCTGGCCGCCACTGACAAGAGGCTAACAAACTTTAGGAGAGATTTGAAGCCTTTTTATGTCTCGGTTGGATATGGCGCCGGATCAATGTCGTTCAAGTATGAGTTTTGAGGCTTATTATCCTATAACCGCGTTGTCGTTCCTGCCTTTTTCGCTGCTCTGGAATGCGCCTCGCTGTGACCGGCGTGTTGTGGCGGCGGGCCGGTTGCGGCACCATGTCAGACTGTCTTCCGTCTCCGGTCAGCAAGGGGCCTTGATGAGCAACCCGTTCTTCGAAACCTGGACCACGCCCTTCGGCCTGCCGCCCTTCGACCGCATCCAGGCCGAGCATTTTCCGCCTGCCTTCGACCATGGCATGGCGGAGAACATCGCGGAGATCGAGGCGATCACCGGAAACCCCGATGCCCCGACCTTCGCCAACACCATCGAGGCGATGGAGCGCAGCGGGCGCTTCCTGAACCGGGTCGGCGGCGTGTTCTGGAACCTGAACTCCAGCAACACCACCGATGCGCTGGAGACGATCGCCCGCGACTACGCGCCGAAATTCGCCCAGCATTCCATGCGCATCGCGCTGGACCCGGCGCTGTTCGCCCGCGTCGCCGACCTGTACGAGCGCCGTGCGACGCTGGACCTCGCCCCCGACCAGTTGCGCCTTCTGGAACGCCAGCATCTCGGCTTCGTGCGCAGCGGCGCGCTGCTGCCGCCGGACGCCAAGGCGCGGATGACCGCGATCACCGAGCGGCTGGCGACCCTGCACACGCTGTTCGGCCAGAACGTGCTGCACGACGAGAAGGACTGGCAGCTCGTCCTGGAGGAGAGCGACCTGGTCGGCCTGCCGGACTTCGCGCGCAACGCCGCCGCCCAGGCCGCCAAGGAACGCGGGCAGGAGGGCAAGTACGTCATCACGCTGGCCCGTTCCTCGGTGGAGCCGTTCCTGACCTTCTCGGCCCGCCGCGACCTGCGTCAGGTCGCCTACGAGGCCTGGATCCGCCGCGGCGAGCATGAGGGCGAGCACGACAACCGCCCGCTGATCCGGGAGATCGTCGCGCTGCGCACCGAACAGGCGAAGTTGATGGGCTACGCCAGCTACGCCGACTTCAAGCTGGACGACAGCATGGCGAAGGACACCTCCGCCGTCGAACGGCTGCTGCTGCAGGTCTGGGGGCCGGCCAAGGAGAAGGCCGCAGCCGAGCGTGCGGAGCTTCAGGACTGCGCCCGTGCGGAGGGCATGAACGAGCCGATCGCCCCCTGGGACTGGCGCTACTACGCGGAGAAGGTGCGGCAGGCCAAGTACGACATCGACGAAGCGGAGGTGAAGCCCTACTTCGTGCTGGAGAACATGGTGCGCGCGGCCTTCGACACCGCCGGGCGCCTGTTCGGCCTGACCTTCACCGAGCGGCCCGACCTGCCGGTCTACCACCCGGACGTCCGTGTCTACGAGGTGACGGAAAAGGACGGGCGCCATGTCGGCATCTTCCTGCACGACAATTTCGCCCGGTCGTCGAAGCGCTCCGGCGCCTGGATGAGCAGCTACCGCGATCAGGAGACTTTCGACGGGGCGGTGTCGCCGATCATCGTCAACAACAACAACTTCTCGAAGGGCGAGCCGACGCTTCTCAGCTTCGACGACGCCGAGACGCTGTTCCACGAGTTCGGCCATTTCCTGCACGGCTGCCTCAGCAACGTCCGCTACCCGAGCCAGTCCGGCACCTCGGTCCGCCGCGACTTCGTGGAACTGCCCTCGCAGATCTACGAGCACTGGCTGGCGGTTCCGGAAACGCTGTCGACCTACGCCCGCCATCACCAGACCGGGGAGCCGATCCCGCAGGATCTGCTGCGCCGCCTGCTGGCCGCCCGCAACTTCAACCAGGGCTTCGGCACGGTGGAGTACACCGCGGCGGCGTTGCTCGATCTGGAGTTCCACACCCGGAGCGACGCTGCCGACCTCGACGTGGCCGCCTTCGAGCGGTCGGTGCTGGACAAGATCGGCATGCCGGCGGAGATCGCCGTGCGCCATCGCCCGACCCATTTCCAGCACCTGTTCGCCGGCAGCGGCTACGCCGCGGGCTATTACGCCTATCTGTGGGCCGAGGTGCTCGACGCCGACGGGTTCGAGGCGTTCTTGGAGACGGGCAACCCCTTCGATCCCGACCTTGCGGCGAAGCTGAAGACGATTTATTCGTCGGGCGACACCCGCGACCCGATGGAACTGTACACCGCCTTCCGCGGACGCGAGCCGCGCATCGAGGCGCTTCTCAAGCACCGGGGCCTGACCCAATCGCTCGGGGACGCCTGACGCACCGCCCATCGGTGCCGCAGACACATTGACGAGGATAAGGGACGGGGGATGGGCTGGACGCCCTCCCCCGTCGCGTGAGGATTTCCATGGCTGTTTCTCTGCTCGACCCCGCCCGTTACCGCCGCATGCCCTGGAAGAACGGCGGTGGAACGACCACCGAAATCGCCCTCCAGGAGTTGCCCGGCAACGCCGGCCGCTTCCTCTGGCGGGTCAGCATCGCCGACGTGGCGGAGGCCGGTCCCTTCTCCGCTTTCACCGGCTACGAGCGGCTGATCGCCGTGGTCGAGGGGGCCGGCATGCGGCTGACCGTGGGCGGCGTCCCGGCGACCGTGACCAACCGCGCCGAACCCTTCCGCTTTTCCGGCGACGCCGCGGTGGATTGCGCCCTGCTGGACGGGCCGATCCGCGACTTCAACCTGATCTTCGACCGCGAGCGGGCCGACGCGCGGCTCGACATCCTGCCGGCCGACAAAGTGGCGGACATTCCGGCTGGCGGCGTGGCGCTGGTCCATGCCCTGGACGGAGAGGTGATCCTGCGCACCGGCGACAGCGTGGCGCGGGTCTCTCCAGGCTGGACCGCCCGTCTGGACGGCACCGCCGCCACGCTGGAAACCGGGCCGGGGGCTTGCGCCGTCCTCGCCCGCGTCGCGGCGCGCGGGTAAAGGCGCTCGCCCTGATTAAATCCTCTCCCCTCTGGGGAGAGGGTGGTGCGAAGCACCGGGTGAGGGGGTCGTGCGTGGCATTACGTCCGGCAAAAGCGCAACCCCCTCACCCTCCCCACGCCTACGGCGCGGGTCCCCTCCCTCTCCCCGGAGAGGCGAGGGTCATTTAAGCAGCCGCTCCTCATCCTCGCGGCAGGTAGCCGAGCTGGTGCGAGATCGCGTCCGCCGTCTCCACCACCTTGGTCCGCAGATGGTCGAGCATGGCGGGCTGGTCCATCACGGCGCTGGGGCCGGAGAGGTTGATGGCGGCGATGACCTCGCCCCGGTGGTCGCGGATGGCCGCCGCGATGGCGACGATCCCCGACACGAAGGAGGAGCGGTTCATCGTCCAGCCGCGCTTGCGGTCCTCCGCCACCTCCTGGATCAGCGAGGTCAGCGTGACCGCCGTGGTGTCGCTGTAGCGGTCCAGCCGCACGCCGGTGTAGAGCTGCGCGATGGCCTCGTCGCTGAGGCCGCTCAGCAGCATCCGCCCCATCGCGGTGGCGTGGGCCGGCAGGCGGTAGCCGACCGCGATGTTGCTGGACAGCGTCATGTGCGAGTGCGCGCGGTAGACGTAGACGATCTCCGTCCCGTCGCGCACCGCCATGTGGGCGGAGATTTGCGTGCTGTCGCGCAGCCCGTCGATGTAGGGGATCGCCACCTCGATCCCGTCCAGCCCCGACAGGTAATGGTAGCCGAGCTGCATCGACCGCGGCGCCAGGCGGTAGGACTTGCCGTCCCCCGCCCGCCCGATGTAGCCGAGATGCTCCAGCGTGAAGACCAGCCGGTAGGCCGAGGCCCGCCCGATCCCCAGCGCCTTGGCGATGTCGGTCAGGGACAGGGTCCGGCGCTGTGGCGTGAACAGCTCCAGGATGGCCAGCCCGCGCTGCAGCGCCGGGGCGATGTAGGTGTTCGGATCCGTTTCGCTCATGTGTCCCGGCGCAACCCCTCGATGGCGCGCCGGTAGGCGGCCCGGATGGCGTCCTCCCGGACGTGGCGGCCCTCGCGCACCACGGTCCGCCCCGCGGCGACCACGTCGCGCACGGCGTGCCCGTCGCTGGCGAAGACATAGGCGTCCAGAAGGCTGTCGTCGGTCCGAGAAAGCAGTTTCGGGTTGTCGGCGTCAAGCACGACGAGGTCGGCGGGCTGACCCACCTGAATACCGCCTCCGGCCACCGGCTGGCCCAGCGCCTGCGCGCCGCCGGCCACCGCCGCCCGGTAGAGGCCGCCGCCGATGGACGGGCAATCCCCGATGCGCAACACGTTGCGCCGCCGCTGCACCAGCCGCTGGCCGTATTCCAGGAGGCGCAGTTCCTCCGCCGCAGAGACGCTGATGTGGCTGTCCGACCCGACGCCGAACCGCCCGCCCTGTGCCAGGAAGGGGATCGCCGGGAACAGCCCGTCGCCCAGATTGGCCTCGGTCGTCAGGCAGAGACCGGCCACGGCCCCGCTCGCGGCCATGCCGTCCACCTCCGCCGGGGCGACGTGGGTGGCGTGGACGAGGCACCAGCGCGGCCCGACCGGAGCGTTCTCCAGCAGCCATTCCACCGGGCGCTTGCCGCTCCAGGCGACGCAGTCGTCCACCTCCGCCGTCTGCTCGGCGATGTGGATGTGGATGGGCGCGCCGGGGTCGAGCGCGTCAAGGCCGGCCAGCGCGTCGCGCATCTCCTCCGGCGTCACCGCGCGCAGGGAATGCAGGGCGAGGCCGGCGCGGCGACCCGCCCGCTCCGCGCCCATCGCCTTCTGCATGGTGGAGACGATGGACAGCAGCCCGTCCACGTCGTTGATGAAGCGCTTCTGCCCGTCGGACGGCGGCTTGCCGCCGAAGCCGCTGTGGGCGTAGAGCACCGGCAGGTGGGTCAGGCCGATCCCCGCCGTGTCCGCGGCGGCCAGGATGCGGCGCGACATCTCCGCCCGGTCGGCGTAGGGGCGGCCGTCGGCGCCGTGGTGCAGGTAATGGAACTCCGCCACCGCCGTGTAGCCCTGCTTCGCCATCTCCATGTAGAGCAGCGCCGCGACGGCCTCCGCCGCCTCCGGCGTCATCCGGCGGACGAAGCCGTACATGGCGTCGCGCCACGTCCAGAAGCTGTCCTCCGACGCACCGGCGTATTCGGTCAGCCCGGCCATGGCGCGCTGGAAGGCGTGGCTGTGCAGGTTGGGCATGCCAGGGATCACCGGCCCGGCGGCCTGCGGGAGGCCGTTCGCCTCCGCGTCCCGTTCGACCGCGATCAGCGTGCCCCGCGCGTCGAAACGCAGCGCCACGTTCGAGGCCCAACCTTCGGGCAGCAGCGCCCGTCCGCAGAAAAGCCCGTTCACGCTGTCCATCGCCGCCTCCGTCACGCCCGCTCCTCCGCCCAATCAGCCATCGCACCGACGAACCGCCGCAGATGCGGGCGGATCCGCGCGGCGCGCGACTCGTCGAAGGCGAAGGGAGCATCCTCCTCCATGTAGGTCACCTGCGCCATCTCGAGCTGCACGGCGTGCCAGCCCTCGGACGGGCGCCCGAAATGGCGGGTGATGTGGCCACCCTTGAAGCGCCCGTTGAGGACATGGGTGAAGCCGTCGGCCCCGGCGTCCGCGCCGACCGCGACCAGCCGGTCGCTCAGCGCGGGGTCGACGCTGCGCCCGTCGTTGGTGCCGATGTTCAGGTCGGGAAGCCGCCCCTCGAACAGCCGCGGCACGACGGAGCGGATGGAATGGGCGTCGAACAGAACCGCGCGCCCGAACTGGTCGCGCAGCCGGGTCATCTCCGCGGTGATGGCGTCGTGGTAGGGCGCCCAGTAACGGGTGACCCGCTCCGCCACCTCCGCCGCGTCCGGTTCCGCGCTCGGCCGGTACAGCGGCGCCCCGTCGAACAGGGTCGTCGGGCAGAGGCCCGTGGTGGCGCCGCTGTAGAGCGGCGTATCGTTGCTGGGGCGGTTCAGATCGACGACGTAGCGCGAGAAGCGCGCCTGGATCACCCCGACTCCAAGGTCCTCCAGGAAGTCGTAGAGACGCGGCAGGTGCCAGTCCGTGTCGGGCAGGCCCTGCCCCTCCGGCACCAGCCGACCGATGAATCCGTCCGGCAGCGCCGTGCCGACATGGGGCAGGCTGACCAGCACCGGACGGCGCGCGGCACGAAACCCGAAGATCTCCATACCCTCTCTCCCCTGCGACATCTGTTTTGTCAGCAAAACTTTTTGCATCCCTGTTGTGGCGCCCATGACCGTCGCGGCGTTCGCGGCACGCAGCCCCAACACCGGCGTTGCCATAAGGCGTCCGTCATGCTCCAGTATGACAAACGGCGTTGACGCGGCTGTTTTCCCTGGGCAACATATGTTTTATAGGCAAAACACGGCGCTGCCAAGCCGGTCGCTGCTCGGGGGGGCACCCAGGGCTTTCGAACTTGGCGACGCAGGCGCAACGAACAGGGAAAATCTGATCCATGAAGTCCATCGGTAAGTTTCTCGCCGCCGCCTCCTTCGCCGCCGCCGCGGTCGTCACCGTGGTCGGCGCCGGGTCCGTCCCGGCGCGCGCCCAGGACGCGGTGATCGCCTCGATCAAGCAGAACGGCACCTTCCGCGTCGGCGTGGACGCCACCTTCGCGCCCTTCGAATTTTCGCAGGACGGCAAGAAGACCGGCTTCGACATCGAGCTGGTCGAGGCCATCGCCAAGGAGCTGGGCGCCACCAAGGGCGTCGAGTGGGTGGACATCGACTTCAAGGGCCTGATCCCCGGCCTGATGGCCAACCGCTTCGACATGATCGCCTCGGCCATGTACATCACCGAGGAGCGCCGCAAGGTCGTCGCCTTCTCCGACACCTACTATCCGGGCGGCCTCGTCATCATGGTCAAGGCGAACAACACCACCGTGAAGGGGCCGTCGGACCTCGAAGGCAAGACCGCCGCCGTGCAGATCGGCACCAAGTCGGTCGTCCATCTGAAGGAACATTTCCCGAAGACGAAGATCGTCGAGGTGGAGACCAACGCCGAGATGTTCGGGCAGGTCGAGACCGGCCGCACCGACGTCGCAGTGACCGGCAAGCCCGCCGCCAAGCTCTACGCCCAGACGCACCCGACCGTGAAGGTGCTGGACGACCAGCTCACCACCGAGGATTACGGCTTCGCCATGCGCAAGGAGAACACCGAGCTGGTGACCAAGGTGAACGCCGCCATCACCAAGCTGAAGGCCGACGGCACCTACCAGAAGCTCATCGACAAGTGGTTCGAAGCCAAGAAGTGATTGATATCCTTGTGAACGGAGGACCCCTCCCGTGACGCTCGACTTCGCCCCCGTCTGGGGAGGGTTGCCGGAGCTTCTGAAGGGCACCGTGGTCACCATCGAGGTGACCGCGGCGGCCTTCCTGCTCAGCGCCGTGCTTGGGCTGCTTGTCGGCATCATCCGCCTCAATCCGGCGCGGCGCGTGCTGTATGGCATCGCGTCGGCCTACGTCGCCTTCATCCGCGGCACGCCGCTGCTGGTGCAGCTGTTCCTGCTGTTCTTCGGCCTGCCGCAGTTCGGCATCCTGCTGCCGGCGATGCTGTGCGGCGTGATCGGGCTTGGCATCTACAGCGGCTCCTACGTGTCGGAGGTGGTGCGCGGCGCCATCCAGTCGATCGACCGCGGCCAGATGGAGGCCGCCCGCTCGCTCGGCATGTCCTACCGCGAGGCGATGTGGGAGGTGGTCCTGCCCCAGGCCTTCCGCCGCATGCTGCCGCCGCTGGGCAACGAGACCATCGCGCTGATCAAGAACTCGGCGCTGGTGTCGCTGCTGACCATCGACGACGTCATGCGCGAAGGCCAGCGGATCATCTCCACCAGCTTCCGCGCGCTGGAGGTCTACATCGCGGTGGCGCTGATCTATTTCGTGCTGACCAACGCGGCCACCTGGATCCTGCGCCAGCTCGAAAAGCGCATGACCGTGGAAAGAGGGTAAGCCGGTGATCGAGATCCGCAACGTCTACAAGAGCTTCGGCAGCACCGAGGTGCTGAAGGACGTCAGCCTGACCGTGCCGCCGTCGCGCACCACCGTGGTCATCGGCCCGTCGGGTTCGGGCAAGAGCACGCTGCTGCGCTGTTGCAACTGCCTGGAGACCGCCGACCGCGGCGAGATCCGCATCAACCACCGGACCATCATCTCCGACGGCAAGCCGCTGCCCGACAAGGAGCTGAACGCGCTGCGCGCCGAGACCGGCATGGTCTTCCAGTCCTTCAACCTGTTCCCGCACATGACCACGGTGGAGAACGTCATGCGCGCCCCCGTCGTGGTGCGCGGCATGGCCAAGGCCGAGGCGCGGGAGCTGGCCATGGAGCTGCTGCGCAAGGTCGGGCTGGGCGACAAGGCCGACGTCTATCCGTCCACCCTGTCGGGCGGGCAGAAGCAGCGCGCCGCCATCGCCCGCGCGCTCGCCATGAAGCCGAAGGTGATGCTGTTCGACGAGCCGACCTCCGCGCTCGACCCCGAGCTGGTCGGCGAGGTGCTCCAGGTCATGAAGACGCTGGCCGAGGAAGGCATGACCATGATGGTGGTGACCCACGAGATGGGCTTCGCCCGCGAGGTCGCCGACACCGTCGTCGTCATGGCCGACGGGCGCATCGTCGAATCCGGCCCGCCGGAGCAGATCTTCACCAACCCGACGCAGGAGCGCACCCGCGGCTTCCTGCGCGCTCTGGTGGACGGCCATCTCGCCGGTGCCCGCCCGCAGCCGGTGGCGGACGACCCGCTGGACGCCCTGCCCGGCAACCACTGACGCTCCGTCCATCTTGCCCCACACCCATCGGGCGCCCGCCTCGCCGGTCACGGTGCTGGCCGCGCTGATCCTCGGCGTCTGCGTCATCCAGGTCGCCAACGGCATCCTGCAGATCCTGCTGCCGCTCCGCCTCGCCGAGGCGGCGGCCCCGCCGCTGGTCGTCGGGGCGGTGGCGTCGGCCTATTCGGTCGGCTTCGTGCTGGGCTGCTGGGCCGCACCCTGGATGATTCGCCGGGTGGGCGGGGTGTGGTCCTTCGCCGCCTTCGGGCTGCTCGCCGCCGTCGCCACGCTGCTGCTGAACCTGCTGCCCGACGCGCGGGCCTGGGTGGGGCTGCGGGTGCTGATGGGGGTGTCCTATGTCGGGATGCTCACCGTCGCGGAAAGCGGGCTGGCCACCCTGTCCCCGCCGGGATCGCGGGGCAGCGTCTTCTCCCTTTACATGATCGCCTGCAAGGTGGCGGTGATCGGCGGCCAGATGCTGCTCGCCAGCCCGGACCTGTCGGCCCTGTGGCTGACCGTCCTGGCGGCCGGTTGCTATGGCCTGTCGCTGGTTCCGGTGGCGGTGATCCGCCCGCCGGCCAGCGCCGCGCCGAAAGGGCCGGCGCCGTCGCCCTGGCAGTATGTGCGGCGGGCGCCGGTGGCCTTCGCCGGTTGTCTGATGGTTGGGCTGTGCAACACCGCGGTCACCGGCATCGGCCCGGCCTGGCTCGCCGGGCTCGCCCTGCCCGCCGCCGGGGTCGCCCTGATCATGTCGGGCATCCAGGTCGGCAGCGTGGTGCTGCAATGGCCGATCGGCCGGTTTTCGGACCGCCACGACCGGCGGCTGGTGATCTTCGCAGTGTCCGCCGTGGCGACGGTCGCCGCCTTCCTGATCGCCGCCTTCGCCAACCCACCCGGCGGGGCGGCGCCGCAGACCGTCCTGCTCGGCCTGTTCACCCTGTGGGGCAGCGCCGCCCTGTCGCTCTACGCGATCTGCGTGGCCCACGCCAACGACCATGTGACGGTGGAGGAGACGGTGCCGCTGGCCAGCGCGCTCCTGCTCGCCTGGGCGTTGGGTGCTGCCCTCGGCCCGCTGCTGGCGACGGCGGCCATGGAATGGTTCGGGCATGACGCGCTGTTCGTCTATGTCGGGGTGGTGTCGGGCGGGCTGACCCTGTTCGCCGGCCTGCGCCGCCTCATCAGCGGCCCCTTCCGCTCGGAGCCGTAAGGCTTGGCCGTGGGAGGCCGGCCGGGCTACTGTGTCCCGCCCAGCAGCCCCCTCCCCCGCGCTCCATGCCCAGCACCACCGACACCCCGACCGACGAGCAGTTCCGGGCGATCCAGGCCATCGACGCCTGGTACGCCGACCCCGCGGCCCCCCAGATGTTCTGGCTGGCCGGCGAGGCCGGGACCGGCAAGACCAAGACCACCGTCTTCGCCCTGGACCATCTCCAGGACCGCCGCAACCTGGAGAATTTCGTGGTCGGCGCGCCCACCGGCAAGGCGGCGCAGGTGCTGCGCCGCAAGGGCATCGACCGGGCGGCGACGCTGCATTCGCTGATCTACGCGCCGCGGCAGGACGACGACACCGGCGAGCTGTTCTTCGCCCGCAAGTCGGAGGGCAAGTTCGCCGAGGCCGACCTGATCGTCTGCGACGAGGGCTCGATGGTCGGGGACGACGTGGCGGGCGACCTGCTGCGCTCCGGCAAGAAGATCCTGATGATCGCCGACGACTACCAGCTTCCGCCGGTGACCGGCCAGGGCACGCTGACCAAGGGCGAGCCGGATTTCCGGCTGGTCGAGCCGCACCGCACGGCGCGGGAGAGCCCGGTGATCCGGCTCGCCCATCTGCTGCGCCGGCAGGAGCTGCCGCGCCGCTTCGGCACCGCCGGGAACGCCCATGTCCTGCCGCTGAACCGGATGACCGAGCCGCTGGCCCTGCGGGTGGACACCCAGACCATCTGCGGCACCCACCGTGTGCGCACCGACTTCACCCGGCGCATCCGCACCCGCCACGGCTTCGACACGGTGATGCCCCAGGCGGGCGAGCGGGTGATCTGCCGCCGCAACGACCGCGAGGAGGGGCTGTTCAACGGCATGATCGGCACGCTGACCCGCCCGGCGGCGGAGGGGCGGGGCCGCCAGGACGGGCTGTGGTCGCTCGGCGTCCATATGGAGGACGAGGTGAAGCCCCGCAGCAAGCTGATGGTCCACCCCTGGATGTTCCAGGCCCACTACAGCGGCGAGACCAAGGCGCCGCGGGTGGAGCGCGACGTGCAGCAGTTCGATTGGGCCTGGATGATCACCTGCCATTCCGCTCAGGGGTCGGAGTTCCCCTCCGTCACCGTGCTCGACGACTCCGCCGCCTTCCGCGAGCACAAGTGGCGCTGGCTCTACACCGCCGTCACCCGCTCGCAGGACGAGCTGTTCCTGCTGTTGCGCAACGCCGATCTCGGCGGGAACTGGCGGATGCCGGACATCGACGCGTGACGGTGTAGCCCTCTCCCCGGAGGGGAGAGGGAATTTTAGCCGTGATTACCGGACGGAAGGCTCACGCCGCCGCGGCCACCCGCTCCAGCTTGGCGGGGAGGCCCTGGCGCACCGCCGTTCCGGCGATGGGATCGACCCAGACCGAGGCGCCCGGACGGGTCGGGTCGTGCAGGCCGAGGTCGTTGATGTTCACCCCCGCCCCGATCTCCGGCACCACCGGCTGGCGGTGGCCGCCGATGACGTGCGGCCGCGCGCCGAACTCCTTGTGGCCGAAGCCGTGCTCGACGGCCAGCACGCCGGGCATCACGCCGTGCCGGACGATGGCGGTCGCCAGCTCCGACTCGCCCGGCGTGGCGATGCGGATGCGGTCGCCGGTGGCGATGCCCAGCCGCCGCGCGTCCTCCGCGTTGATGCCCACCGGATTCTCAGGGTGCAGGTGGCGCAGGCGGCTCGCCGCGATGGTGTAAGCGCTGACCAGCACCGACTTCGAGCTGATGAGCTGGAAGGGCCAATCCTCCGCCGTGTGGACCTGCCGCATCGGCGTGCCGTCGGCGAAGGCCGGGGGCGTCCAGGCGGCGGTGCCGGTCCAGCGCTTGCCGGTGACACTGCTCCGCGCCGCGCCGACCGCCTCGTTGTAGACCAGAAGCCCGTCCTTGAAGCGGTGGGTGGCCCTGTCGCCCTCGAAGCCCTCCGCCTGGTTCTGGTAGCGCCCGCCGCGCGCCAGGATGAAAGCGACCTTGCGCCACTCTTCCTCCTTCAGCACCGCCTGGAGCGCCGGCAGGACGCGGGCGACGCCGGACAGGGCGATGTCCTCGTCCGTGGCGTCGGGCACCGGCTGCTTGCCCAGCCACGCGATGTTGGCGCCGCCGCGCAGGTACCAATCCTCCGGCCGTTCCAGCGGATAAGTGCTTCCGTCCATGTCGGCGATGGCGTCCGGGCCGAAGCCGGGCAGGCCCAGCCGCTTCGCCAAGGCGATCAGGAAGGTCTCCATCTGGACGTGCCGGCCATCCGGCAGCGGCTCGGTGCGCGGCGTCACCACCGGCCAGCGCGCCGTCGAGGTCTTGGTCGGCACGCCCGCCCAGGGCGCCGCCCAGCCCCAGGTCTCGTACAGCACGGTGTCGGGGATGATGTAGTCGGCGAAGGCCGTGGATTCGTTGATGAAGGGGTCGATGGCGACGATCAGCGGCAGCGCCTTCGGGTCGCGCAGCGTCGCCTCCACCTGGGTTCGGACGCCGGGGATGCCGTAGAGCGGGTTGCTGTTCCACAGGAACAGGGCCTTCAGCGGGTACGGGTAGCCGTCCACCACGCCGCTGGTCAGATACTCGGTGGTGAGCTGCGGGGCGTTGGGGTACCAGGGTGCCTTGGCCGGATAGGGCTTGCCGGCCTCCTTCTTCGCCTTGAACTCGCTGGATTTCTCGTAGGGGACGGGGCGGCTGATCGGCGTGCCGGAGGGCTTCACCTGCCCGGGGAAGCTCGCCAGCTTGTAGCGCGGGCCGTCCTGCTCGTCCGGAAAGCGCCCGCCGCCGAAGATGGTGCCGCCCTTCCAGTTGAGGTTGCCGATCAGCGTGTTCAGCGTCACCACGCTGAAGGCGTTGTAGAAGCCGTTGCCGGCCATCATGCCGCCGTGGGCGTTGGCGGCGGCCTTCTTGCCGTGGCTGGTGAACTCCCGCGCCAGACCGGCGATGACGTCGGCGGGGATGCCGCAGGCGTCGGCGTAGCCGGCGAGGTCGAGCCGCATCGCCTGCTCGCGCAGCAGGGTCAGGCTGGTCTTCACCGCCACCTCGTCCACCGGGGTCGCCACCGTCCCACTGTGGAACAGCGTGGCGGGTCCCGTCAGGGCGTCGTGGGCGACCGGGGTGCCGGCGGGGTCGAGCACGACGAAGGCGTCCTTGGCGCCGTAGCGCTCCTTGTCGTCCAGCGTCACCCAGCCGAGGTCGGAGGCGCGCAGCATCCGCCCGTCGCGCGGGTGGCCCGCTTGCTGGATCACCAGATGGGTGGCGTTGCACCAGCCGGCCTCGCCCGCCGCCTCCGCCGCCTTGCCGTTGGGCTGGGAGAGATAGTTGCTGTCAATGCGCCCGTTCTCGAACATCCAGCGCATCATGCCCATGACCAGGGCGCCGTCGGTGCCCGGCCGGATGGGAATCCAGTTGGACCGCTCCGCCGCCGCGCGGTTGTCGGCGTTGGTCAACACCGGATCGACGACGACGTAGTTCAGCACGCCGTCCGTTCGCCCCTTGGCGAGCAGCATGGCCTGCCGCTTGAACGGGTTGCCGGCGTTCGACGGGGCAGTGCCGATGAACAGCACGAACTCGGCGTTCTGCAGGTCCGGCTTGGCGTGCGGCATCTTTTTGGCGTCGCCGAACACCGCCCCCGAGCCGGACCGGTAGGCGCCGCCGCAATAGGAGCCGTGGCCGACGAAGTTGATCGTCCCCAGCGCCTGGTTGAAGAAGCGCCGCACGAAGGGCTCCCGCCCGTCGTTGACCGACGACAGCAGGGCCACCTGGTTGACCTTCGGCCCCAGTTCGGGTGCGGCCGGATCGATGAGCGTCTTCAGGTCGCGCAAGCTGCGCAGGCCGGGCACCGAACCTTCGCCGAACAGGTCGCCGCCCTCCGCGATCTCCTCCACCAGCCTGTCGAAGGCGATGGGTTCCCAGCGCCCGGAGCCGCGTGGGCCGACGCGCTTCATCGGCGTGGCGACGCGGAAGGGCGAGGTCAGCATCTCCAGCGCCGCGTTGCCCCGCCCGCAGGCGGTCGAGCGGCCCTTCAGCCCCTTCTCGTCCAGCCGCGACAGGGACTTGAAGCTCTCCTTGATCGGCGTGCCGTAGGGCAGGAAGGGATCGGTGGACAGCGGGCTGTAGGGGTTGCCGGCAACGCGCAGCACCTTGTTCTTCTCCACATCCACCCGGACGCGGACGCCGCACAGCGTGGTGCAGCCGAGGCAGGCGACGTTGGCGACGATCTGGCCCGGCGTCGGGGTGAGGGCGCCGGTCGCTGGATCGACGCGGAATTCCGGGGCCGGGGCGTTGCCGGAGATGGCGTGGTCGGGCTTGTCCCCGGCCCAGGCGCCCTTCACGAGCTTGCGCCCGGTGTCGGAGAAGCCACCCGCGAAGGCGGCGAGCGCGCCGCCGGCGGCGCTGGTCTTCAGGAGAAGGCGACGGGAAATCGACATGATGGTGCTCCGTTCACTCGGCGGCGGCCACGGGTCCGGCGGGCGCCTGGGCGGCGCGGGTCGGAGCGGGCGCCGGGCGGCGCGGGGAAGGCAGGATGGCGGTGAGGGCGATCAGCAGGAACAGCCAGAGCCCGGCCGTGCCGACGATCCCCAGCAGCCCCTCCGGACCGGCGGGCAGCGCGTAGTCGTAGAAGCCGGCGCCGGTCTTCGGCACGGTCTGGCCGCCGATGAAGACGGTCCAGCGGAACATCCAGGCGCCATGCAGCGCGATCAGCCCGGTCAGCAGGCCCGTCCTGGCGGGCTTGGCGACGGCGATGGCGAAGGGCAGCGCGGTGGCAGCGACGGCCCAGACGGCGGTGACGCGCCACGCCTCCGACCCGGCGACGCTGCCCAGCGCCTCCGCGTGGGTGGAGTCCAGCCCGAACAGGCCCAGCGCCAGCCACAGCGCGCCGGCCAGCATGACGCCGCCCAGGAAGCCGGCGAGCAGCCGGTTCGCCCGCACCTCCACCGCGCGGTCGTTGCCGGCGGCGAAGCGGTTCAGCACCAGCACCAGGCCGGCGGCCCCGGCCAGCGCGGTCATCAGAAACTGAATGGGCAGGAAGGGCGTGTGCCACAGCGGGCGCGCCTTGACCACCGCGACCTCCGCCCCGGTGTAGAGGGCGACGAGAAGCGCGCCGGCCAGGGCGAACAGGCCGGCGGCGCGGATCAGCGCGTCGTTGCGGCCGCCGCCCAGCGACGCCAGCCGGTAGAGCGCGGCGAGGCGGCTGTCCACTTGGCCATGCGCCTGCAACTCCTCGCGGAATCCGGCCCAGCCGTAGACCAGCAGGCCCGTGACGTAGAACGGGATGAAAACCGAGCCCCACCACATCCACGATGTCGGGCGCAGCACGACGTAGAAGTGCCAGAAGCGGCCTGGCTGGTGCAGGTCGGATAGCAGCGCCACCGGGGCGGCCAGACCGCAGGTCAGCGCCACCAGCAGGGCGATGCGCCCGAGCGCGCGCCAGTCCTCGCGGGCGAAGGCGTAGCCGGGCAGGCTGAGCAGCAGACCGCCGACCGACAGGCCGATCAGGAAGAAATACTGGACGGCCCAGGGAAGCCACGCGACCTCGCGGGTCACGTTGATGACCTCGACGATGTGGTTGTCCATCACGCGTGCTCCTTCTTGGCGTGGGTTTCGCCGCTGGGCCGCCAGAGCGTCGGCGTGCCGTCGACCTTCCCTTGGAAGCGGGGATCGAGGCCGAGGTAGAAGACGCGGGGCCGGGTCCCCTGCTCGGGCTTCAGCACCTTGGGGTTCTCGTCGCGGACCAGGGTGGAGACGGCGCTGTCCGGGTCGTTCAGGTCACCGAAAATGCGCGCGCCGCCGACGCAGGTCTCCACGCAGGCGGGCAGCAGCCCGGCCTCCACGCGGTGGACGCAGAAGGTGCATTTGTCGGCGGTCTGGGTCTCGTGGTTGATGAAGCGCGCGTCGTAGGGGCAGGCCTGGACGCAGTAGGCGCAGCCGACGCAGACGGTGTTGTCCACCACGACGATGCCGTCCCGGCGCTGGAAGGTCGCGCCGGTCGGGCAGACGGGGATGCAGGGCGGCTCCTCGCAGTGGTTGCACAGGCGCGGCAGCATGTAGCTGCCGGCCTTGCCCTGCTCCGTCACCTCGTAGGTGGAGACGATGGTGCGGAAGCTGTTTTCCGGGACGTCGTTCTCCATGATGCAGGCGACCGTGCAGGCCTGGCAGCCCACGCATTTGCCCACGTCCACCACCATCGCCCAGCGGTGCGCCGGATCGCCGTCGCGGCGGAGCGGCACGGCGCCGGGGGCGGCGGCGGCGGGCATCGCAGCCACCGTCGCGGCCCCGATGGTCGCGGCGCCCGCGCCGAGGCAGAAGTTGCGCCTTGATCGGTCCATGGCTGGCCTCTTCGCACCTGATTCCTTCGGCCGCGACGAACCGCGGCCCTACGGTGCGAAGGGTACCGGCCCCCTGTCCCCACTCCCATTGGGGGCATCCCTACACTTCTTAGGGTAAACCCCAGTGACGACATGCCGCAGGGGGCGGTCGTTCAAGGCAATCGCACTTGACCTTCATAGCCCTCTCCCTCTGGGGAGAGGGGATTTCAAATGCGGTCAGCCCTTGAGGGCGTTGGCGACCGCGTTGGCCACGCCGGCGTGGATGGCGTCCCGCTCCTTGAAGCCATCCGCCGTCTCGGTCAGGTAGCTGGCGATCAGCAGCGGTGCCCTCCCCTCCGGCCAGACGATGCCGATGTCGTTGGCCGTCCCGCGCACGCCGGTGCCGGTCTTGTCGCCGACGCGCCAGCCCTTCGGCAGCCCGGCGCGCAGGCGCTTGTCACCGGTCCGGTTGGCGATCATCCAGGCGATGAGCCGATCGCGTGACGCCGGGGTCAGCGCGTCGCCCAGCATCAGCCGCTCCATGCTGTGGACCATCGCCGCGGGCGTGGTGGTGTCGCGGGGATCGCCGGGAATGGCGCTGTTCAGCGACGGCTCATTGCGGTCCAGCCGGGTATTCTGGTCGCCCAATGTGCGCAGGAAGGCGGTCAGCCCGGCGGGGTCGCCCACCGCCGGCAGCAGCAGGTTCGCCGCCACATTGTCGCTGAGCGTCATCGTCGCCTCGCACAGCTCGGCCACCGTGGGGGGCGGGCCGTCAAGGCGGGTTTCGGCGAAGGGGGCGTAGGGGACCATGTCCGCCTTGGTCACCGGGATGGGCCGGTCCAGCAGCTCGCGTCCCTCATCCACCCGCTTCAGGACGGCGCCAGCCAAAAGAAATTTAAAGGTGCTGCACATCGGGAAGCGCTCGTCCGCGCGATGCCCGAAGCGCTGCCCGGTGCCGGCGTCGAACACCGCCACGCCCAGCCGCCCGCCGCTGCGCTTTTCCAGCGCGGCGATCGCGTCCGCCAGCCGCTTGTCCCCGAATTTCCTGGGTTTCTCCGCCTTCACGCCGGTTGCCGCCAGCACCGTTATGCCGCCCGCCGCGGCCAGGAAAGCCCGCCGTCCGATCATCGTGTCCTCGTGTCATGCCGTGTCGATGGGCGGACGATAAAAAGCTCCCAGCGCTCGAACAAACGATGATAGTTTTCTCAACCCACAAGAAAAACTTATGGCTGTCCATGGCCCGTCCCCAGCTTCCGCTCAACGCGCTGCGCGCCTTCGAGGCGTCGGCCCGCCATCTCAGCTTTACCCGCGCCGGGCTGGAACTGTGCGTCAGCCAGGCGGCGGTCAGCCAGCAGATCCGCACGCTGGAAGCGCGGCTGGGCGTCACCCTGTTCCGCCGCCTGCCGCGCGGCCTCGCTTTGACCGACGAGGGGGCGGCGCTGGTGCCGGTGCTGATGGACGCCTTCGAGCGCATCGGCGCGACGCTCGACCGCTTCGCCGACGGGCGTTACCACGAGGTGCTGACGGTCGGGGTGGTGGGGACCTTCGCCACGGGCTGGCTGCTGCCGCGCTTGCCGGCCTTCACCGCGGCGAACCCGGCGGTCGATCTGCGCATCCTGACCAACAACAACCGGGTCGATCTGGCCGGCGAGGGGCTGGATTTCGCCATCCGCTTCGGCGACGGCTCCTGGCACGGGGTGGAGGCGGTGCCGCTGCTCGACGCTCCGCTGACTCCGCTCTGCGCCCCGGCGCTGGCGCAACGGCTGTCCGCCCCGGCGGACCTCGCGCGGGAGGTGCTGCTGCGCTCCTACCGGGTCGAGGAGTGGCAGCGCTGGTTCGCATTGGCTGGGGTGCCCTGCCCGGCCATCCGCGGTCCTGTCTTCGACTCCTCGCCCACCATCGCCGCCGCCGCCGCGATGGGCGCCGGGGTGGCGCTGCTGCCCGCACGCCTGTTCGGGCACGACCTCGCCACCGACCGGCTGGTCCGCCCCTTCGCCATCGAGGTGCCGGCGGGCCGCTACTGGCTGACCCGCCTGCACTCCCGTCCCGAGACGGCGGCGATGCAGAGCTTTCGCCACTGGATCGCCGCTGCCGTCCGCGCGGAGGATTAGGCCGGTGCCTCAGGCGGGAGTCGGGGCCTGCTCCGGCAGGACGCCGGCCTGTTTCAGCTCCCGCCAGAAGTCCGCCGGGATCGGCTGCTTCATCAACGCCATATTCTCGTGCACGCGCGGCGGGTTCTTGGTGCCCGGAATGACCGACGCGACGACCGGGTGCGCCGCGCAGAATTGCAGCGCCGCCGCCCGCAGGTCCACGCCGTGCCGGTTGGCGATCTCGGCCAGACGGTCGCGCGCCGCCACCTTGTCCGGCGGAGCCTCCTGGTACTCGAAATTCTTGCCTCCGGCGATCAGGCCGGAGTTGTAGGGGCCGCCGACCACGACATGGACGCCGCGTTCCTGGCAGCGCGGGAACAGGGTGTCCAGCGCCGGCTGGTTCAGAAGGCTGTAGCGCCCGGCCAGCAGGAAGACGTCCGGGTCGGCCCGCTCCAATGCCATCACGCAGGGTTCCACCCGGTTGACGCCAAGGCCCCAGCCGCGGATCACGCCCTCTTCGCGGAGCCGGGTCAGCGCCACGGCGGCGCCCTTCATGGCGGTGTCGAACACCTCCAGCCAGCGGTCGCCGTGGGCGTCCTCCGCGCAGTCGTGGATGTAGGCGATGTCGATGCGCGCCATGCCCAGCCGTTGCAGGCTGTCCTCGATGGAGCGGCGCACCCCGTCGGCGGTGTAATCATAGTCCACTCGGAAGGGCAGCCCCTTCACGAAGGGGCCGTGCTTGCCGCCCTTGCTGGAGTCGGCGCGCAGCAGGCGCCCGACCTTGGTGGACAGGACGAACTCGTCGCGCGGACGGTTGCGCAGAACATGGCCGAACCGGTGCTCCGATATGCCGGGGCCATACTCCGGCGCCGTGTCGAAATAGCGGATGCCGGCGTCCCAGGCGGCGGTCAGGGTGGCCTCGGCCACGTCGTCCGGCACCTCCTCGAACATGTTGCCGAGCGGAGCGCCACCAAATCCGATGGGTCCGGGCGGAGCGAAATGCTTGCGATCCGGCATGATCGACCTCTCGTTGTTTTGTGCGTGCGCGGGGGGTTCCAGTCTGCGCTCCGACGGCGCGTCTCTCAACATCCGCCCTCAACATCGGCCCTCAACATCGGGGCGGCTGCGGCGTTCCCATTCGCAACCCGCCGACACGGGCGTGGCAATTTGCGACGCGGATGGGAGCTCGTTGGCAAATTGCAACGGTTGGGAAGGAACAACCGCGCGCCCTTCTCAGGAATTTTGCTGGGTGGAACAGCAATTGCGCGGGGATTGGGAGTTGGTACGGAATTTGAGAATGATTTGATCCGGTGCGGGCAACCGCCGACGAACAAAAAATACCCCAGGCAGGACATCCCATCATGACCACCTCCGTTCGTGCTTTCGCCAACTTGCGCACCGCCACCAAGGTCTACACCGGCTTCGGGGTCACGCTGGCCCTGCTGGTCACGTTGGGGGCGGTTTCCTGGAGTGGCCTTCGGTCCAACGACGAAGCGTTGCGCAGCTACGCGGTCCAGTCCGACGTCACCCTGACGCTGGCGGAGGCCGACACCGCGGTGTCCGACGCGCTGGGGGCTGCGGCGGAGTTTCTCGTCTCCGGGACGGACGGCGCGGCCAACCGCTTCCGCGCCACCGCCGGCGAACTCCGCCGGCAACTGGACAAGGCAGCCCCCGGCATCGGCGATTCGCCCGACCGTCAGGCGGTGGAGGAGATCCGCGGGCTGGAGCGGGACTTCCTGACCGGCTTCGACCGTCTGGTCGCCCTGCGCACCGAACGTGACGGCATCGTCGCGGAGGTCGTGAACAAGCTGGGCGCCGACATCCGCCGGACGCTGAGCGAGTTGGTGACGGTCGAACGGCAAACCGGCAATCTGGACCGCACCGTTCAGGCCGCGGGCGTCAGCGAGCAGTTTCTGCTGGTGCGCGTGCTGGTCGCCCGCTTCGTGACCGAGACGAAGCCCGAGGATCTGGTCCGCATCCGCCAGGATCTGGCGGCGGTTGCCGCCGACGTCGAGAGCGAAGCCAAGGGCTGGGCCGACTCCCCGGGCGCCGCCAAGCGCACCGAGATGCTCGCCAAGCTGCCGCGCTACACCGCCGGCATCGAGCGCATCGCCGCCATCGCCGAGGAGATGACGCGCGTCAACGCTGACACGCTGACCCGTGCCGGGGCCCAGATCAATGGGAAGATCGGGTCGATCCGCCAGCACTCCACCGAGGTCCTGAAGGAGCTGGAGCGCAGCGCCGCCGCCGCGGTGAGTGCCGCCGAACGCCAGGGCGCCGCGGTGACCGCCGCCGCCGTGGCGCTGGGCCTGCTGCTGGCCTGGATGATCTCGCGGGCGATCACCCGTCCGCTCGGCGCCATCACCGGGGCGATGGGCCGGCTGGCCGAGGGCGACCGGACGGTGCAGGTCGACGAGGGATGGCGAAAGGACGAGATCGGGGCGCTGGCCCGCGCGCTCCAGGTCTTCAAGTCGAACGCCGAGGAGATGGAGCGCATGCGCAAGGCGCAGGAGGAGGCCGAACGGCAGGCCGCCGCGCAGCGCCGCGCCACCATGATCCGCATGGCTGACACCTTCGAGGCCACCGTCCAGGGCATCGTCGAGGCGGTGGCGAGCGCCGCCGGCGGCATGCACAACGCCGCCAGCACCCTGTCCGGCACCGCGGCGGACGCCAGCGAGCGCTCGCTTCTCGTCGCCTCCGCCTCCGAGGAGGCGTCGGCCAACGTGCAGACCGTCGCCAGCGCGACGGAGGAGCTGTCGGCCTCCATCGCCGAAATCGGCCAGCAGGTGGAGATCTCCACCCGCATCGCCGGTCAGGCGGTGACCGACGCGGAAGGCGCCGATCGCACCATGCGCGCCCTGGTCACCGCGGCCGACCAGATCGGCCAGGTGGTGGAGATCATCAGCGGCATCGCCGCCCAGACCAACCTGCTGGCGTTGAACGCCACCATCGAGGCCGCCCGCGCCGGCGAGGCCGGCAAGGGCTTCGCGGTGGTGGCGGGCGAGGTGAAGGCGCTGGCCAACCAGACCGCCAAGGCGACCGATGAGATTCAGTCGAAGGTGCAGGAAATCCAGCAGACCACCGGCGGCGCGCAAAAGGCCATCGGCAGCATCGGCCAGACCATCGGGCGGATGAGCGAGATCGCCACCACCATCGCCGCCGCCATCGAGGAGCAGGCCGCCGCCACTCGCGAGATCGCCAGCAGCGTCTCCCAGGCCGCCCAGGGAACGGAGGAGGTGTCGCGCAACATCGCCGGCGTCAGCACGGCCGTGTCGGAGACTGGCAGTGCCGCCAGCCATGTCCACGGCACGTCGGAGGAACTGGCCGCCGAGGCGGAGCGTCTGCGCAGCGAGGTGCGCAGCTTCATCGCCACCGTCCGGGCCGCCTGATCCGGCAAGAGGAGGGATCGCCGCTTGTTCCGGCTTCCATTCGCCGGATGGGTGGTAGGCTGAATCGGGGCGCCTGAACGTCGGGCGTCTCGGTTGGGCGGCCGGGATGGACGGCCATGGCGAAAAGGATTTCTCCAAAGACGGCCTCCGGTTTCGCACGGCGCTTTGCCGGGCTGGCCGGGGGCTACTGGTCGGGACAGGACCGCTGGTCGGTGCGGCTGCTGGCAGCGGCCCTGCTGGTTCTGACGGTGGCGCAGGTGTCCGTTCCGGTGATGATGAACCTGTGGAGCCAGCGCCTGTTCGACGCGCTGGAGCAGCGGGCGATGGACCGCCTGCCCGTTCTGGCCGCGGCGGCCGGCGGCATCCTGCTGTACAACATCGCCGTTACTGTGGCGCATCTGTGGGTGAAGCGGCGCCTCCAGTTCGGCTGGCGGGCGTGGCTGACCCGGCGGCTGGTCGGCGCGTGGGTGTCGGACGGACGGGAACTGGCCCTCCCCTCCCATCCCGGGGACCACGACAACCCGGACGGGCGCATCGCCGAGGACGCTCGTGTCGTCACCGAACTCGCCATCGATCTGGGTCATTCGCTGACCTATTGCCTGCTGCTTCTGGTCAGTTTCGCCAGCATCCTGTGGCAGCTTTCCGGCGTGGTGCCTGTCACTCTCGGGGGTGTGAGCGTACCGGTGCCCGGCCATCTGCTCCTCCTCGCCCTGGCCTTTGCCGCCGCCGGGACCGCCGCGGCCATCGCCGTCGCCCGGCCGCTGGTCCGCGCGGCGAAGCGCAGGCAGGGGCTGGAGGCCGATTTCCGCTTCGGGCTGGCGCGGGTTCGCGAGAACGCCCCGGTCATCGCCCGGCAGCGCGCCGAGGCTGTAGAGCGCGGCCGCATGGCCCTGCTGTTCGGCGGGGTGCGCCGCGGCTGGGACCGGCAGACCGGCGCGCTGGTCCGCGTGATGGCCTTCGGCGCGTCCTATTCGGTGCTGTCCGCGGTCTTTCCCATCCTGGTGGTGGCGCCCCGCTACGCCGCGGGAGCCATCACGCTGGGGGTGATGATGCAGACCGCGCAGGCCTTCCAGCAGGCCGTCGCGGCGCTGTCCTGGCCCATCGACAATCTGGCGACCGTCGCCCAGTGGACGGCGTCGATCGAGCGCGTTCTGGGGCTGAAGGAGGCGCTGGACGGAATCACCCCCTTGCCCCCGATCAAGGCGCCCGCTCCCGGCTTCCTGTCCGATGGCGGCAACACCGCGCGGAAACGGTGAGGCGGTCCGGCACTTTCCGTTTGACCTCAACTTAGCTTGAGGTTCTATCCTGCCGCCGCACGCCGAAACCTTGGGAGGGACCGGGCCGAATGCACCGCGAGATACGGCTCCTGCTGCGCCGCTGGAAAATCATTCTGCTGAAGAAACGCGAAAACCGTCGCCGCCTTGCCCTGTTCAGGCCCATCCTGCCCGGCGCCAACCTGAAGGACCGGCTGATCGCCTGCTGCGGCGCCATGCTCGGCCTCGCCGCGACGGGCCTGCTGTGCCACAACCTGCTGACCCACATCACCAGCGCGCCGGCTTTGGTGGCGCCCATGGGGGCGTCGGCGGTCCTGCTGTTCGCGGTGCCGGCAAGCCCGCTGGCCCAGCCCTGGTCGATCATCGGCGGCAACACCCTGTCGGCGCTGGTCGGGGTGATGGTCGCGGCGCTGATCCCCGACCCAATGCTGGCCGGCGGCGTGGCGGTGGCGCTGGCCATCGCGACCATGTCGATGACGCGCTGTCTGCATCCGCCGGGCGGTGCCGCCGCGCTGACCGCGGTGATCGGCGGGCCGGCGGTCGCGGCGTCGGGGATGCAGTTCGTGCTCTATCCGGTGGCCGTGAATTCCATCCTTCTGGTGCTGGCGGGGTGGACGTTCCACCGCTTCTCCGGCCATTCCTACCCGCACCGGGCGCCGCCCAAGCCGGCCAACACCCACGGCACCGCCGACCCGCCAGCCCGTATGCGTGCCGGCGTGACCGCCGATGACCTGGACGAGGCGATCCGCGAGCTGGGGGAGGCGTTGGACGTCAACCGCGACGACCTGAGCGCCCTTTTGGAGAAGGCCGAGCTTCACGCTATGGAGCGGATGCACAGCGGGATCACCTGCGGCGACATCATGGCCCGCGATGTCGTGACGGTGAGCGCGGAAGCCCATCCGGAGGTGGCCCGTGCCTGCCTGATCGAGCACGCCTTCCGCACCCTCCCGGTGGTGGACCGGCACAACATGGTGGTCGGGCTGGTCGGGCACCAGCATCTGGTCGGGGATGCCGCGACGGTGGCCGCGGTGATGGCCCCGCCGGTGACCGCCGGCCCGGAAACCCCGGCCTTCCGCCTGCTCGGCCCGCTGTCGGACGGGGGCACGCACGAGGTCGCCATCGTGGATGGGAGCGGTGGGCTGCTGGGGGTGGTGACCCAGACGGACCTGCTGCTGGTGATGGCCCGCACGAATCTTTTGCAATCGCTGGACAGTGTCCGGAGTCCAGACGGGCTGTTGGCATCGGCAAGCCGCTGAACCGCAACAGCAGCCACGGCTCCGCGAGAAAATTTTCTCGCGGAGCCGTGGCTTCTCTCACTCCCCTCCCCTGCCCTTCCCGGAGTTCAGGATCGCGTCGATGTCGTCACGGATCGCGCGGAGCGTCTCCCGGTCGATGTCCGCCAGGGCCAAGCCCTGTTCACGAACGCTGGCGACGGTCTGGCGCGCCCCGAACACCGCCTTCGCCAACGGCTTCGGCAGGGCGCTGCCGGTCGGAACCGCGGTGCTGCGGGGCTTTGCCGCTGCGGGCGCCGGGGCCTCCTCGTCGGCGGACCGCCGGGTCATCTCCTTGACCAGCGCGTCCCAGCCGCGCAGCTGTTCGCCCTCCCCTTTCAGCCGGGCGATCTCCACCAGCCGATAGCGCGCTGGGCGATGCAGCGGATACTCGTCGCGGATGCGCTGCGGCAGTCGGCTGATGAGGAGCGCGCGGGAAATGTCCACCCGGTCCTTGCCGACGATCCGGCCGACATCCTCCTGCCGATAGCCGTGACGCTCCATCAGCCGGGCGTAGGCGTCGCCCTCTTCGAAGGGGGACAGATCGGCGCGGACGACGTTCTCGATCAGCGCCAGCTCGTCCGACGCGCCGGTGACGGTCACGGCGTAGATGGTCGGATGGCCGAGCGCCCGCACGGCGCGGAAGCGCCGCTCCCCGAAGACGAGCTGGAACCGTCCGTCGCCCAACTGCTGCACACCGACCGGCTGGGCCAGCCCATGCTGCGCAATGGAGGACTTCAGCGCCTCCATGTCCGCCTCGTCGAAATGGCGGCGGGGTTGGTCGGGGTTGGTGACGATGCGGCCGACGTCGATCTCCACGACGACCGGACCGCGGCGGCTGAAGCCCTGCCCGTCCTCGCGGGCCTGACGTTCCGCTGCTGCGGTGGTCAGCACGCCGGTGTTCGTCCGGGCCAGTTTACGCGACATGGGCCATCACCTCCGGCATGCGGGCACGTTCCTGGATCAGCGCGTCGGCGACGGCCTGATAAACCTCGTAGCCCGGCGCGTCCGGCACCGCCTCCAGCGCGGCGCGCCCGGCGGCCACCGCCTGGGCGTAGACGGTCGCCCGCGGGATCGGGCCGAAGACGCGCAGCTTGGCGCCGAACAGGTTGCGGATGTCGTCGAGCGACGCCTGGTCCTGGGTCAGCCGCGCGTTGAACATCGTCGGCAGGATGCCGAGAACGCTGACCCCCGGGTTGGCCCGGCGGCGGATCATGTCCAGGTTCTCCAGCAGGAACTCCACGCCCGCGACGCTCAGCATCTCGGTCTGGCAGGGAATGGCGACGGTGTTGGCGGCGGTCAGCGCGTTGCGCGCCAGCATGCCGAAATGCGGCGGGGTGTCCACGAAGATGAAATCGTAGCTCTGCCGCGCCCCGCCATCCAGGCACTCACGAAGCGCACAATCCCCCGAGGACTGGCTTTGCAGTTCGGCCTCCGCGTCGCCCAACCGCATGCCGCTGGGGATCACGTCCAGCCCGCTGTCGGTGGTGACGATGTAGTCGCTGAGGTCGAAACCTTTCCCCCGCGATTTCAGCGCCTCCACGGACGCCTTCAGCGCGTAATAGAGGGTCTTCTCCTCGCGTTCACGCTCGATGGAGTTGATGCCGAGATGGATGGTGGCGTTGGCCTGCGGGTCCGCGTCGATCAGCAGGACCTTGAAGTGCCGGGCGAGCAGGGTGGCGGTGTTGACGGTGAAGGCGGTCTTGCCCACGCCCCCCTTGCGGTTGGCCGCCGCACAGATCAGCGCCGGGCCGTGATGAGTCACCGTTCCGATCTTCTCCTGCAACAGCAGGGAAATGACCGGGGCCGGGATCTTCTCGCTGCCGTTCTCCCAGCGCGAGATCTTCGCCTTGTCGTATTTCCGGCCGAGCTTCTCGTTCAGCCAAGCCGCAAAATCCGGCTGGTTCAGCGTCCGGCCTTCCCGGAACGCCTTGATGTCCTCGCCGCGCATGGTTCATTCCCCTGCCTTGCCCCGAGGCCACTTTTGCGCGGCGCCAAAGCCCGGTCAAGCCGGAATGTTGACTCCGGGGCAGGGGAGAGGAGTCAACATTCGGCGAGAAAATTTTCTCACGGGAAAGCGCCCGGCGGGCGGTGCGACCACGGCACCGCCCGCCTCTGCGGTCAGCCCGGCTTGTAGGCCGCCTTCGCTTCGGGCATCAGCTTTTGCAGGGCGGCGATGCGGTCCGCCGTGCCGGGGTGGGTGGACATGAAGGTGGGCTGCTCGGCCCCCGCCTGCTTCATGTTCTGCCACAGCTCGATGGCCGCCTGCGGGTCGTAGCCGGCGCGGGCCATCATCAGCAGCCCGGCGCGGTCGGCTGCCAGCTCCTGGTTGCGGGAGTAGGGCAGCAGCAGGCCGTATTGCGCGCCGGTGCCCAGCGCCGCGGCGATCATCTCGCTGCCGCCGACCCCGCTCGCCCCGGCGACGGCCCCCAGGATGCTGGTGCCGGCGTCGGTGGCCATCTGGGTGCTCACCCGCTCGGCGGCGTGGCCCTCCAGATTGTGGGCGATCTCATGGCCGATGACCGCGGCGAGCTGCGCGTCGGTCTTGGCGTATTGGAACAGCCCCTCATAGACGCCGATCTTCTGGCCGGGCAGGGCGAAGGCGTTGGCTTCCTTACCCTGGAACACGCGCACCTCCCAACCCGCGGGGTCGAGCGAGGCGGCGCGCAGCAGGCGGGCCGAGATCTGCTCGGCGCGGCGCTGATAGCTGGCGTTGGTGGTGGCCGGAGTCGACTGGATCAGGCGTTGCCAGTCTTGCTGACCGAGTTCGACGAGCTGCTCCTGCGAGACGAGGTTCAGCCCGAGCCCCGTCGAGTTTCCGGCGCATCCGGCCAGCGCCAGGGACCCGGCCAGCGCCGCGGCAAGGCACAGGGGTCGGACGGTCATGATCGGCATTGCTGTTCCTCCATTGTGGTTCTGTCCTCCGCATCCTATCCGATGGCGGATGGGCTGTGCCGGGGCAATTCGGTGGCCGTGTCGTGAGAGCCGCAACGTTTCACGGGGCGGGATGTTGCCTCCGATCACCGCCGATACGAAACGAACCGGGAGTACGGCATGCCGATCAAAGCCTTTGCACTCAACTGCACCTTGAAGCGGTCGGGAAAGCCATCCTCGACCGACGCGACGATCGGCTTGCTTCAGAAGGACCTTGCCGCCCATGGGGTCGAGGTGGGGGCGCCGGTCCGCGTCGCCGACCATGACGTGAAGCCCGGCGTCCCCTCGGACGAGGGGCCGGGCGATGCCTGGCCGGACCTGCGCCGCCGCGTGCGGGTGGGGAGGCTAGGCAGAAGACCGATTTTCAGGGTCTGGACACGGTCCGGACAAAAGGTGGTCTCCACCTCCGCCATGGCCGCGCGCAACGCCGCCCACCTCGCGGGCTTCCTGAAGGAGAAGCAGTATCCCGGCGATTAGACGTCTAATAGCGTCGCATCGCCGTCTCCTCCCGGCCGTGCCATTCTGTGGATATCCTCACAAGAGCCTTCTCAACCGCCCGCGCGATTCCATGTATAGTCGGTCTTGTAGGCCGGCGATGCGATGGCGTCGCCGCGGGTGGATGGCGGCAGGAGGAACGGGTGACGACGCTCAAGGAATTCGAAGAAGCCTTGAAGACGGCGGGCAACACGGAGGCCCTGGAGATCCTGGGCAAGCTGCGCGAGCGCGACAAGGCCCAGCGGTCGATCCGCCCGGCGCGGCGCGTCGTCGGCAAGAAAATGACGCCCGAACTCGCCGCGCAGATCCTGGAGCTTCACCGCACCACCGACATGACGCAGCAGGAAATCGCGTTCCAGCTCAGCGTCAACCAGGGCCGCGTGAACGAGGTCATCAAGCGCGGCAAGTGGCTGAACGACGACCCCAACGCGCCGGAGGCGGTCGCCCGCGACAAGGCCAAGGCCCGCGCCAAGGACGGGGTGGGCATCGACCCGCGCCCAACCCGCCCGAAGAAGAAAAAGGCGGCCAAGCCGGCCGAGGAATCGGCGGTCGAGCCGGTCCAAGAGGCCGTGGCGGAGGACGCGCCGCCTGTCGAAGCTCCGGCTACGGAAGAACCGACACACACCCCTGAGCCGGTCGAGGCGGCCTTGCAAACGCCCATTCCCGAACCGGCTCCTCTGGAGCGGGTCGAGATGGCTCTGGACCCGAACGCCCAGGATGCGCCGGCAGAAGACAAGCCGGCTGCGGAGAAGGCGCCCAAGGAAAAGAAGAAAAAGCGGAAAGCCGAACCGCCGGCGCAGCTTCTCTTCGACGGGCTGTAAGGCGTCGGTTAGCCGCGGCGGGGCTGCCACCAACGGGCCAGGAAGCCCAGCCCGGCGAAGCGCACGACGTGGTGCGTGCCGACGAAGGCGGTGTCGAGGCCGAGCACGAAGGCCACGATGGTCATCGCCTCCACCCCGCCCGGCGCGTAGGCGAGCCAGAGCTGGCCGAAGGGAAGCCCGAGCATCCACGCTCCCGCCCAGGCGAAGGCCGAGGACAGGGCGAGCGCCAGGGCCACGCTCTCCAGCGACGGGCGCAGCGCCGCCCGCAGGGACGCCAGCGTGACCCCGGCGAAACGCGACCCGATCAGCGCCCCCGTCACCACGAAGCCCGCGTTGAGCAGCCAGTTCGGCAAGCGGTGGTCCACGAGGCCGCTGCCGTGCAGCAGCGCGCTTCCCAGCATGGCGCCGAGCAGCACGCCGCCGGGCACGCGCAGCTTCTGGAACAGCAGGCCGGCCAGGGCGCTGGCCCCGACCAGCAACGCCAGTTCGGGCAGGGCGCCCGCCGCGTCGGACAGGGCAGGGCGGGGCGGCAGGCCCGGCGTGGACGACACCAGTTCCAGAAGCCAAGGCATGGCGGCGACCAGGACGAACAGCCGCAGGCTTTGCGCCAGCGCCACCCGCGGCAGGTCGGCCCGGCTCTCCGCCGCCAGCACCAGCACCGCGCCCAGCGCGCCGGGAACGGCGGCGTAGCGCGCGGTCGCCGGGTCCCAGCGGTGCACCCGCTCCAGCCACGCCGAGCAGGCGTGCAGGCAGGCCATCACCGAACCGGCGAGCAGGGCCATGCTGAGCGGCCAGGAGGCCATCTGGTGCAGCGTGTCGGGCGTCACCCCGGCGCCCATGGAGATGCCCAGCAGAACGAAGGCGGCGGTGCCGAGCGGGGAGGGCAGGCGCAGCGTCAGCCCGCCGAGCGCCCCGCCGGCCACCGCGGTCATCGCCCCCATCAGCCACGCCGCGGGAAGCCCGGCGACGGCGAACAGCCCGCCACCCAGGGCGGCCAGAAGGAGGGTCTGGGCGGTGGAGGCGAGTCGCTTCATCATCCGTCGGGTCCGGCTTCGGCAAAGGGCCGTGCACTGTGCGTGTCCCCCGCAATGTCGTGCAACCGGTAAGGGCGGTCACCTGCCAAGCGTGTGCGGCATGGGCCGGCGATTGTCCGGACCGTCCGCCTGCTGCATTGTCGGAACAACCAGCCGCCACGGCGGCCCAGACGACGCGGGAGGGGACCATGCCCAAGAAATCCACGGGACGGACGCCATGAGGTTCGCCGCCAACCTGTCCATGATGTTCACCGAGCGGCCCTTCCTGGAGCGGTTCGGTGCCGCGGCGGCGGCCGGCTTCGACGCGGTGGAATTCCTGTTCCCCTACGACGTTCCGGCGGAGCGGATCAAGGCGGCGCTGGACGCCCATGGGCTGACCCAGGCGCTGTTCAACCTGCCCCCCGGCGATTGGGCGGCGGGGGAGCGCGGCATCGCCAGCCTGCCGGGCCGCGAGGCGGAGTTCCGCGAGGGCGTGGCGACGGCCATCGCCTACGCCAAGGTGCTGGGCAACCGGCTGCTGCACTGCATGGCCGGCACCCCGCCGGAGGAACTGGAACGGGACGCGGCGCTGGCGACCTACACCGGCAATCTGCGCCATGCCGCGGCGGCCTGTGCGGAGGCCGGGTTGACGCTGCTGGTGGAGCCGATCAACAACCGCGACATGCCCGGCTATCTGATGAACGGAACCGCGCTGGCCCGCCGGGTGATCGGAGACGTGGGGGCGTCGAACCTGAAGCTCCAGCTCGATCTCTACCATTGCCAGATCAGCGAGGGCGACCTCGCCACCCGCATCCGGGCCAACGCCGACTTCACCGCCCATGTGCAGATCGCCGGTGTCCCCGACCGCCAGGAGCCCGACCGCGGCGAAGTCAATTATCCCTATCTGTTCGAGGTTCTGGCCGGCACCGGCTACCGCGGCTTCATCGGCTGCGAGTACCGTCCCCGCGCCCGGACGGAGGACGGGCTGGGCTGGTTCCACGCCGCCGCCACGCAGGCCGCGCGCTGACCATGGATCTGCTCGCCCCCCTGTCCAGCATCGCCGCGGTCGTCGTGCCGGTGTTCCTGATTGCCGCCCTCGGCTTCGGCTGGAGCCGCGCCAAGCTGCCCTACGACAGCGCCTTCATCACCACCTTCGCGATCAACGTTTCCACCCCCTGCCTGGTCTTCTCCTCGCTGGCCCGCCTGACGTTGGGAGGGGACGATCTGCTGACCATGGCGGTGGCCTCGGTCGGGAGCATGGCGCTGGCCGGGTTGATGGCGACGCCGATCCTGCTCGCCAGCCGTTTGCCGCTGCGCGTCTATCTGCCGGCGCTCAGCTTCCCCAACGGCGGCAACATGGGCATTCCCGTCTGCCTGTTCGCCTTCGGGGAAACCGGGATGGGGCTGGCGGTGCTGTTCTTCGCGACGCTCGCCGTCCTGCAGTTCACCATCGGCCCGGCCCTGGCGGCGGGGCGCACGGACGCCAAGCAGGTGCTGCGCACCCCGGTGATCTACGCGGTCGCGCTGGCCGTGCTGGTCCTGATGACCGGCCTCCAACCGCCGCAATGGGTGACCAACACAACGACGCTGCTCGGCAACTGCGCGGTGCCGCTGATGCTGTTCTCGCTGGGGGTGGCCCTGGCAGGGCTGCGGATGCAGGGAATGCTGCGCTCGCTGGCCATGTCGGCGCTCCGCCTGCTGCTCGGCTTCGCCGCCGGGCTGACGGTGGTTGAGGCGCTGGACCTGGAGGGCACGATGCGCGGCGTCGTGCTGCTGGAAAGCACCATGCCGGTGGCGGTGTTCAACTACCTCTGGGCGCTGCGCTACAACAACGCGCCGCAGGAGGTCGCCGGGATGGTGCTAGGGTCCACGGCGCTGTCGTTCCTGACGCTGCCGCTGCTGTTGGCCGTGGTGATGTGAAGAGGGCAGGGGAGTTGATTTCCCCCACCCTGGCCCTCCCCCGCTGGGCGGGGGAGGGAGAGGCAGTCTCCTCCCCTGCGGGGGAGGGTTAGGGTGGGGGCAAAACTCCGCAACGTCTGAACTGGCCTCACGCCGTCGCGGCGTCCGAATGGGTTGCCGCGCGCACCCGGCGGTGGAAGGACGGCGGCACCACGCAGGTCCCGAAGAACATCAGGTAATGCCGCATCTTCGGGTCGCCCGCCCGCGTCGCCTCGGCCAGCAGGCGGCGGACGGCGTTCCAGTCACCCTCGCGGCGGGCCATGCCGACGACCTTGGTCATCAGGAAGGCGGCGTAGGCGTTGCCGGTCATCAGCGGACGGTGCGTGCGCGCCCATTCGAAGGCTTGGCGCCAGTCGTCCACCGAATGCAGCGAGGCGCGGCCCTCGTCGATCTCCACGAAGCACAGCGGCTCGTCGACGAAGACCAGCTCGGCCCCCGGCTGGTCGAGCGCCCGGAACAGCCAGCCCCAATCCTCGAAATGGCGGTAGTCCGGCATCGGCACGGCGAGCGCCAGCGAGCGCGGTACCATGATGGTCGGGGTGGCGAGATAGCCAGGGCGGGACAGCGGGCTGCGGCGGTCGATCAGGTAATCGCTGATCGGCTCGCCCGGCTCCGGCCGGCGCTGCGGCCAGACGTAGCGGCGCTCGCCGATGCTGACGCTGGTGCTGCAGGAGACCACCGGCAGCTTGGCGCCCGACGCTTTGGCGGCGGCGAGCTGGCGTTCCAGCTTCTCCGGCGCCCAGGAATCGTCGTCGTCCAGGAAAGCGATCCACTCGCCCAGCGCCGCCTGCACACCGGCGTTGCGCGCCCCCGCGGGACCGAGCGACGCCGGGTTCTGCACGATGCGCAGGCGGCGGTCCTCCACCGCCTCCAGCGCCGCGACGGTGGCGGGGTCCGGCCCGTCGACGACGACGACGATCTCGACGTCCTTGAGCGTCTGGGCGCGCACGCTCTCGACGGCGTTCAGCACGAGATGCGGACGGTTGCGCGTCGGGATGACCGCGCTGACGGTGACGGGCGGGGCTTCCGCCGTCCCGCCCTTCGCCTTTCCGCCGTTCACCTCAACGTCCTTCATCGCTTGTACTCCAGATATTGGAAGCCCATCAGGCCGTAGAGATAGCCGCTGCCGACGCAGATTTTCTGGAGCCGGCGGATCGGCCAGCTCGTGTCGAAGGCCATCACCATCGGCACCAGCGGCAGGGCGGCGAGGTTCAGCGCGATGTGCGCAAGGCCGAGCGTGGAGCGCTTGACCAGCGTGCGGCGCTGGCCGTTCAGCTTGGCCTCGGTCAGCGACACGCAGGTGCCCAGGCGAAAGGCCCGGCGCAGGATCCAGCGCGCGGTCATGCGGCTGGCCGGCACATGCTCCTCGATGGTCGCTTCGTCGCACCAGACGATGCGGTGGCCCTGGCGGCGGATCTGCTCGAAGAACAGCACGTCGCTGCCGCCGGACAGGCTCAGCTCCGGGTCGAAGCGCACGCCGCCCTTCAGGATGGAGCGGCGGAACAGCACGTTGCCGGTGGCGCAATAGGCCGGTTCGCTGCCCGTGGGCATGCGCTGCAGATCGTGGAAGCGGCCCTTGGTCAGCCAATCGGGCGGGCGCTTCTCGTAGATCGGCAGGACCGGGCCGGCGACCACGGCGGCGCCGGTGCGCTCCATGGCCGTCACCAGCCAGTCCAGCCAGCCGGGGCTCGCCACCTCGTCGTCGTCGATGAAGGCGATCAGGTCGGCGTCCGTGGTCTCGTCCAGGCAGCGGTTGCGGGCGGCGGGAATGCCCGGCACCGGCTCCGCCGCGTAGCGGATGGGGAAGCGCCAGTCCTGCGCCAGTTCGCGGCACAGCGGTTCGGCGGAGCGCGCCGGGTCGTTGTCCACCACCAGCACTTCGACGTCCAGCGGGGCGTCGGGGTTGAAGGTCAGCCCCTCCAGCGACAGCAGCGTGCGGTGGAGATCCTTCGGCCTGCGGTAGGTGCACACGCAAACCACCAGCTTTTTCGACATGATGCCTGTTCCTTCCTCACGCCTGTTCATGGGGTTCATGCCGGGGATCGGGTGCGTTTCAGCCGGGCCAGCGCGATCCGCACCTGACCCATCAGGTTGGCGGGGTTGAGCACGGCCAGGGCCAGCAGATAGAGGCTGCCCGCCGGGGCGAGCTGGACGAGCAGCAGGTCGCTTTCCATCGCCGCGATCTTCAGCCCGGCGGCGAAGAGCAGGGCGGCGGTGGTCACCTTCAGAAGATCCTTCACCGGCACCGCCAGGACGCCGGCGCGCGGCATCAGGATGGTCGCGGCCACCACCCAGCCGAGCTGCGCCGCCAGCGAGCCGTAGGCCGCTCCGATCACCCCGAAGCGCGGGATCAGGAACAGGTTGGCGCCGATGTTCAGCACCGCCGTCAGCATGGTGAGCTTCAGGATGTAGCCGGTCTTCTTGGTCAGGTGCAGCGACAGGTCGAAGTGGTAGATGCGCAGGATGCTGATGAAGACCGACAGGGCGACGAGCGGCATGATCGCCGCACCCGTCTCGCGGTACGCCTCGCCGAGCAGCAGCCCGACGATCCCCTGGGCGGAGATGACCTCCATGAGCACCAGGGGCAGGCAGACCAGCAGGAGGATCGTCAGGTTCTGCGCCATGATCGGGCGCGCGGCGCGCGGGCCGGCGCTGTCGAAGGCGCGCGACGCCATCGGCAACGTGACCAGCGAGGCCGCCGACGCCACCAGCATGATCGGCTGCTTGGCGAGGTCGAAGGCCATGGCGTAGGCACCGGCCGCCGCCTCGCCGATGAACCAGTAGATCAGGAAGCGGTCGGCGAAATCGAGCGCCCAGCCGACCATCAGGCTCAGCATCAGCGGGCCGCCGAAGGTCAGCAGCAGGCCGACCCGCTCCCGCGCCGGCCAGCGCAGCGAGATGCCCTTCAGGTCGGAGCGCAGCCAGATCGCGGTGACCAGCAGGAAGCCGATGCTGGTGCCGAGCAGCAGCCCCTCCTCCTTCCAGCCGATCAGCACGAAGGCGGAGCCGAGCGCCAGCCCGAACAGCGCCTTGGCGAAGGACTTGGCCGCGAAGACGGAGCCCTTCAGCCGCGCCCGCGACATCTGGATCGACAGGTCGAACCAGGAGATCAGGATCGCGATGACCGGCAGATACAGCACATAGTCGATGCCGTTCATGCCGGGGTAGAAGGCGACCACCGCGCCCAGGATGGCGAGCACCCCGCAGGCCACCACCAGGAAGGCGGTGACCACGGTGGAGAGCCAGGCGTCCCGCTCCGCCGCGTCGCTGCCGCATTTGCGCAGGACGAACAGGCCCATCCAGGAGAAGCCGCAGGCGTTGATCGCCGCCGCCGCCGCCATCACCAGCGCGTAATGGCCGTAGGCCTCCGGCGTGACGATGCGCGAGAAGACCGCGACCGCCGCGAATCCCAGGATGCCGACGGCGATCCGGGTCGCGAAGAAGGCGAAGCCGCTCGACATCATGACCGCGACTCCGCCACCGGGATGCCGTTCTGCAGCTTGGGCCGCCGTCCCGCCGACGGACGCGGCGTCAGGGCATGGGCGTGGACCGTCTTGGCCAGCCGCGTCTGGAAGGCGGTGAAGAGGAACCACAGCAGGCCGTTCTGGATCAGCAGGCTGCTCTCGGCGACGTTGCCCAGCAGGAGCATCATGGCGAAGACGATGTGCCAGCGCGCCGCCCCGCTGCGGTCGACCGGGACGATCCGGGCGATCCGCGACAGGTAGATCACGTAGGCCACCAGGAAGAGGCCGAGGCCGAGCAGGCCGACGTCCAGCGTCGTCTGGATGAAGCCGTTGTGGGCGTGGATGTCGAAGCGGCCTGAGGTGCGCCAGAACAGCGCGCCCGGCGCGTCCAGCCCCGACCAGAAGGCGCTGAAGCCGTAGCCCAGCACCGGCTGCTGCTCGATCATCCGGATCGCGAAGTCCCAGATCAGCGTGCGCCCGGTCAGCGTGATGTCGCGGCCGAGCAGCGCGACGATGCTTTCCAGGTTCAGCAGCGCGAAGATGGCGGCCAGCATGATGACCATGGTGCCGCCGTACAGCTCCAGCGCCAGCGACCCGGCGTCCTGCCGGTGGGTGACCAGCATCACCAGCGTCATGCCGGCCGTGGCGACGATCAGCGCCGTGGCGGAGCCGGACATGGCGAGGCAGCCGGCCATGATGGCGAAGGTGCCCAGCCGCCAGACCAGCGCCATGGTGTCGGTCACCGGGCGGGAGCGCAGGACGAACAGCCCGGCGGTGAGGCCGAAAGCCATGGCGTCGCCCAGGCCGTTCTTGTGGGAAAAGACGCCGCGCCACTGCGATCCCTGCTCCGCCGGCATCAGGCCGTAGCTCGGCAGGCCGACCGCCAGCAGCGCGCTCAGCACCGCCAGGACGAAGACCGCGCGGTGGATCAGCCGGGCCAGGGCGACCTCGCCGTAGGACAGGCCGACATAGAGGCCGAAGATGGTCGTGCCGACCAGGGCCACGCTGCGGCGGATGGTCAGCGACGGGTCATGCGACCACTGGCTGGACGCGATGGCCAACACCACCATGAGGGCCATGGGAATGCTGAGATAGCGGAAGGCCCGGACGCCGTGGAGCATGACGATCCGCAGCAGGGCCGTGGCGTAGAGGCCGGCGAAGATGAGCTGCTTGATGGTGTCGCCGGAGGATTCCGGCGCGCCGCCCGCGCGCAGGATGAAGCGCTGCGAGGGCGCGGACATCATCACCGACAGCAGAGCGTCCCACAGCAGGATCAGGCCGATGGCGCACACCACCTGATCGAACAGGCTGGGCGTGAGATCGGCCGCGCTGCGCAGGAGCGGCGTCCGTGGCCGGGCGGGCGGCGCGTCCGCAGCGGGCGCCGCCGCCAGAGCGGCTCGGTTTCGCGGAAATGGCGTTGCACTCATCCTGTTCCCCCGATGAACCCCCTGGGTCAACTCCTGCCCGGGGGTACGGAAACGCCCGGCCGCCGGGGCGCCGGGCGTTTCCGCCGTCACGTCATGGTCAGCGCGTGTAGTAGCGGCGCGCCTCGTTCATGCCGTAGGCCTCTTCCGACGCGTCGGTGCGGGCCAGCTTCTTCAGGTCCACCCGGCTCAGCACGACGCTGGTCACGTCGCGGCCCAGCTCGGTCAGCCGGTCGATGGCCCGCTGGACGACGGCGCGCGGCGTCTGCTCCCAGCGCACCACGAACAGGCATTCCGTCGCCGACCGGGTCAGCACGCCCGCGTCCGCCACGACCGCCATCGGCGGGGTGTCGAGGATGACGCAGTCGTATTCGAGCGAGGCGAACTTGATGATGCTCGCCAGCTTCTCCGACCCCAGAAGCTCCTGCGGGTGGTCGCAATGCGGGCGGCCGACGACGTAGTGCAGTCCGCTGCGGCCATCCACCTGGACCACGTCCTGCCATTCCGCCTTGCCGACGATCAGGTCGCTCAGGTCGCCCGGCGCGTTGTCGCCCAGCACGTTCCCGATGCGCGGGCAGCGCAGGTCGCATTCCAGAAGCAGAACCCGCCGGCCGGACGCCGCCAGCATGCGCGCCAGGGTCAGGCAGACGGTGGTCTTGCCCTCGCCGGGAACGGCGGAGGTCACCATCACCACGCTGCCGGTGTTCAGGGCGCCGCGGGCGTAGAGCGACACGCCGATGGCGCGCACCGCCTCGCTGTACTCCGACCGCGGACGATCGAGGACGTAGTCCTCCGGCTTGGCGTTCTTGTGGTGCGGCAGGGACGGCACCAGCCCGATGGCCGGCACGCCGATCGTCTCTTCCACATGCTGGGTGTTGCGGAAGGTCTTGTTCAGATGGTCGCGCAGGAAGGCCAGGAACATGCCGATCAGCAGGCCCACGGCCAGACCGCCGCCGACGAACAGCTTCTTGCCCGGCGTCGACGGCTCCAGCGGCGGTTCCGCCTTGGACACGACGCGGGCGTCGCGCTGCTGAAGGTCGCCTTGCTCGCGCGTTTCGACGAGACGCTGGAGCAGCCCTTCATAGACGCGGCGGTTGGCGTCGGCTTCGCGCTGAAGCTGCGCCAGACGGACGTTGGCGCCCAGCTCGCCGGCGGTTTCGGCGGTCAGCTTCTTCAACGCGGCCTCAAGCTCGCGCTCGCGGGCGCGGGCGATCTCGACCTCGTTGTTGATGACCGCCATGATCTTGGTGGCTTCCTCACGCATCTTCTGGCGCAGGTTCGTCAACTGGTTGACGTAGGCCTGCACCGCCGGATGCTGGTCGCCGTAGCGGGTGCGGTATTCGGCCAGCCGCCGCGCGATGCCCGATTCCTCCTCGCCCAGCCGCTGGATCAGCGGCGAGCCGAGCACCTCGGCGGCGTTGCCCTCGGTCGGGCTGCGCGCGACGATCCGGGCGTTCTGCGCCCGCGCCTCCGCCCGGCCGCGCTCCGTCTGGGCGACGACCAGGGCGCGGTTCAGCTCGGCCAACTGCTGCGACAGGAAGGTCTCGCCGCCGGCGCTGCCGAGCACGAGGCCCTGCTGCGCGCGGTAGTCCTGCACCGCCTTGTCCGACACCTCGACCTGGGAGCGAAGTTCGTTGATGCGGTCCTCCAGCCACTTGTTGGCCTGCTGGGTGACCTCCTGCTTCGTTTGGAGCTGGTCGAGCAGATACTCGTCCACGAAGGCGTTGGCGATGCGCGCCGCCTTGTCGGCTTCCTTCGCCTTGAAGGAGACGACGATGGTGTAGGACTGCGCGTCGCTGGTCGCCGACAGGCCGCGGCGAACGTCCGCGATGACCGCGGCGCGCTCCTTCTCCGGCGACGTCGGCTCCTTCAGGCCGATTCCGGCGGAATTCAGGTAGCCGGTGATCTGCTGGCGCAGCGGCGACAGGTCGTAGCCGACGGTGTCGTTGATGCCGGCGATGGCCCGGTCGATGGCCGAAGGCCGCTCGATGGCGCCGTTGAACTCCGGGTCATGGACCAGCCCCAGCCGGTCCACCACCTTGGCGGCGGTGGCGGTGGAGGTGATCATGTCGATTTCGGTCCGGATCGCCGCCGCCTCGCGCGGCAGGTTGGAGATCACGGCGTTGATGTCCGTGACCTCCGTCGTGCGCGGGTCGATGATGAGCACGGCCTGGCTGGTGAACCGCGGCTCATAGAGCAGGGCACCGGTGGTGGCCAGCGCGGTGCAGCACAGGACGCTGGCGATGATCGTGCTCCGGCGCCGGCGCAGCACCTGAAGGAGGTCGCGGAGCGCGACCTCCCGCGTGCTGGCTTCGGACCCCAGGGCTCCGTCTACATGAGTGTACGCGGCCATCCCATTCTCCTGAGGATCGGTCGGTTAGGGTCCAGGCCGGCGGTCAGCCCTTCACGATCTTCTCGTCGACGATGCCCGCCTTGCCGAAGGCGTTGCGGGTGTCGACGATCAGCGGCAGACCGTCCAGGAAGGCCTTCAGATCGAAGGAGTCATGGTCGGTGCACAGGATCGCGGCGTCGAAGGCGCCTTCCTGGATCTCCTCCAGCGCGACCGACGGCGTGCCGGCCATGCGGGCCAGACGGCGCGTCTCCGGAAGCTCCGGCACATGCGGGTCGTAGTAGAAGACCTCGCAGCCGCGGTCCTGGAGAAGATCGATGATCTTCAGCGCCGGGCTTTCGCGCATGTCCTCGATGTTCTTCTTGTAGGCGACGCCCAGCACGAGGATGCGCGACCCGCGCAGCGCGCGGCCCAGCTTCGAGTCCATGGCCTGGGACAGCCGTTCCACCACGTAATGCGGCATGCGGGTGTTGATCTCGCCGGCCAGCTCGATGAAGCGGGTGGCGACGTCGAACTCGCGGGCCTTCCAGGTCAGGTAGAAGGGGTCGATCGGAATGCAGTGACCGCCCAGGCCGGGGCCGGGGTAGAAGGGCATGTAGCCGAAGGGCTTGGTCTTGGCGCCCTCGATCACCTCCCATACGTCGATGCCCATCGCGTCGTAGACGACCTTCAGCTCGTTGACGAGCGCGATGTTGACGCAGCGGAAGATGTTCTCGGTCAGCTTCACCGCCTCGGCCGCCTCAAGCGACGAGACTGGGATCACGCGCTCCAGCGCGCGGCCGTACATCGAGCAGGCGATGCGCAGCGCGTTGGGGTCCTCGCCGCCGACGATCTTCGGGATGCGGGCGGTGGTGAAGGTTTCGTTGCCGGGGTCCTCGCGCTCCGGCGAGAAGGCCAGCAGGAAGTCCGTGCCGCTGACGAGGCCGGTCTTCTCCAGGATCGGGCGAACCACCTCGCGCGTCGTGCCGGGGTAGGTGGTCGATTCGAGGACGATCAGCTGGCCGGGGCGCAGCACCTGGGCGATCTGCCGGGTGGTGACCTCGATGCAGCTCATGTCCGGTTCGCGGTTGCGCGTCAGCGGCGTCGGCACGCAGATGACGATGGTGTCCATGTCGGCCAGCGTCTGGAAATTCGCCGTGGCCGTGAAGCGGCCCTCCTCCAGCATCCCGCGCACCTCGTCGGTCGACACGGTGCCGATGTAGGAGGTGCCGCCGTTCAGGCTGGCGACCTTCTCCGGGTCGATGTCGAAGCCCGTCACCGAGAAGCCGGCCCGCGCGAACAGCCGCGCCAAAGGCAGGCCGACGTAACCCAGGCCGATGACGCCGATGCTGGCGGTGCCCGCCGCGATCTTCGACTCCAGCGCCGCCAGGGCTTCCGGAATGCCGGACGTGCCGACCGAACCCCCGCTCACCAACAGGTCGGCAAACTCATTGCTCGACATAAGACGTCTCCTTTTCCGGCTCTCTTGCTCGTAGAGGTTTCACCGTTATTCGCGCTGTATTGCAGAGACCAAATTCACTGACACAAAACCGAAGCCAAGGTCCGGTTCTGAAATCGGGCCTTGGCTTTTGCTGTTCATAAGACTGATCGATCGGCGTTTCCTCTCACCGAATACATTAGGCTGCTTTCTCTAAGCACCCAGCAATCGTGATAGAAAAAGTGGCAGCCGTAAACGTCGTAAAAGGCCGAACTACCGTCAGTTGACCGGGTGACCTTTCTTGTGAGACTTTCGGGATGACCATCCCGAAAGGTGCTTTATTAACCCCTTTTGAGTAACCACGGGCAGAATAGACGAAAGGAGCCGGACCGGCGCGTCAGCGGCCGGACGGCTCCTTCGCACCGCGGTCATCCCTGGACGGCGACTCCCTCCGGTTGCAGCCCGGCGGTCTCGGGCAGCGTGTTGTGCATCAGGAAGCTGGCGTCGCCGTCGCCCATGGTCAGCAGCCAGTTGCCACGCTGGGCGAACTCCTCCCGGTCGATGCCGGCGTCCGGCCCGGCGTGCGCCATCACCCGCACCGGGAAGCCCACGCGGTCGGGCACCTTCATCATGCCCATGGCGAGGAAGGTCCGCTCCGCCCGCGTGTTCAGCGTCCGGCAGATGAGGGCGGTCGCGCGCTCCGTCGCGGCGATGCGCAGCGTGTGGCTCAGCAGGACCCACAGCCACTTCGGCTCGCACAGGTAATCCACGATGGCGAGGCAGGGCTCCTTGCGCCAGGTCTCGCGCCGCAGCACGACGTAGCCCAGCGGCTCGTTCCCGCGCGTCAGGATGAAGCGGCGGTAGGCCGAGGCGCAGGGGATCGCGTCGTAGCGCCAGCGCAGATGCGTCAGGTCGCGCAACGCGATCAGCGGGTAGTGCGGGGAGGCGCGCCGCCAGATGGCGTCGGCCCGCCCGTCGAACCGCCCGATCTCCTCGAACCGCGCGCCGGTGGCCCGGCTCAGAAGATGGCCACCGATCCGCGCACCGTGCAGGGCCGGACCGGCGATCGTCCCGATGGTCCGCATGCGGCCCTGGAGCGAGGACGCCTCCAGGCAGCGCCGCGTGTCCACCGGGAAGACGTAGGCGGGCAAGGCGCCGATGTCGATCCAGCCGGCCTTGCTGTAGGCCTTGTAGGCGGAATCCGAGATGTGGATGGCCATGGCCAGCGGACGGCTGTCGAGCTGGGCTTCCGCCAAGGGCGTGAAGGCGCCGCGCATCCGCCATTCCGGCAGGACCATCAGGCTGTTGGCCCAGGAGGCCGGGATTTCCCGGTCCCGCGCCTTCAGGCGGAACGGAATCCCGCATTGCTGGCCGACGATCTGCCCCTGCCGCTTGCACACCCAGACTTGCGGCCCGTCCGCGTCCCGGTCGGGCACCTCGTCGAAGAGCCAGCGGTTGTAGGCTTCGTCCACCTGCCAGACCCGTTCCCCGAACATCTTGCGCTGGAAGCCGCGCAGTTCTCCCGTGTCGGAAGCGTCGAAACGGAAAACGGTTTTCTTCAGCCGGTCGGTGATCGACTGACCGACGGTGCTGCTGCTGGTGCTCACATGCCCCCCCTTGTTCGAACGCGCCGTCCCTTTGCCCGGCCCGCGGCTCGCCCGCGGACGTCGGAGCGGAAGGTCAGCGCACGGATTCCGGCCGCATTCCGGATGCTTCCTGCACGGTTCCTCCTGATGGTTGGTTGGCGGTGGTCCCGATCCGGGGTTCGGTCCTGGCTTCTGTTCGGGCGTCGTTGCTGACCCGGTTGCCGGTGACGGCCTTGTCGATGGTGTCGGCGATGATGATGGCGGCCCGCTTGCCGTTGCGGTGGAAGACGTTGTCGCGCAGCTCCAGCGTGATCGAACCGTTGCCCTTCTGGTGCTGCAGGACACCGCCGTTGTTGTCGTAGAACTCGTTGTCGTAGACCCGGTAGGTCACGTCGATCCCGCGATTCTGGCCGAGCGAGATGCCGGCATCGGCGTTGCGGAAGATGACGTTGCGGTAGATCTCGGTGCTGGACTTCGCCAGGATGCCGGCGCCGCGCGGGTTGTCGTGGATCAGGTTGTCGTGGATCTTCAGCGCGCTGCCGGCCTGCCCCTGGTCGTGGTAGAGGCCGTGGGAGCGGCCTTCGCCGCCGTTGATGCCGTTGTTGAAGACCCGGTTGTGGGCGATCTCGCCGGTCAGGATGCGCCCGTTCCAGCCGGAATAGACTCCGCCGTCCTTGCGCCAGCCGTTGTCGGCGATGGTGTTGCGCGTGATGACCTGATCGGTGTTGTCCGCGGCGTAATGCACGATCCCGTAGGCGCCGTTGCCGGTGATGGCCGACCCGTCGATCCGCAGCCCGTCGGAGGTGCCGGCAACGACGATGCCGGAGCCGCCGTTGCCCGCGACCGTCACGTTCGTCACCGACACGTTGCGCGCCCGCGGGCCGAGCAGCAGGCCGGTGTCGGCCGCGCCGGTGATGGTCAGCCCGTCGAAGGCGACATCCGTCCGCCCGTTCAGGCTGACCGCGATGGAAGCGCCCCGCGCGTCGATCACCGGAGCGTCGCCCGTGCCATAGGCGCCATAGGTGATCGGCCGATCCGTCGTGCCGGAGGAGGAGGCCAGGAGGCTGCCCCGCCAGCTCTCCCCGCGCTCGAACAGAACGCGGCTGCCCGGCGGGAAGGCCGTGGCGTTCACCTTTTCCAGCGATTTCCAAGCCTCCTTCGGGCCGCGGCCCGACCGACGGTCGTCGCCGTCCGTGGCGTCGACGTAGAAGACCGGCGCGTTGTCGGCATTGCGGTCGGTGTTCCGGCGCGCGCTGACAGGCTGCGACGGCTGGGCGGGACGCACAATGGCGGGGGGAGGCGGGGGCAGGTAATCCATGGGTCCGGCTCGCGCGGCCTTACAGGGCGACGCGGATCAGCGCGTAGGCCAGGCCCCAGGCCGCCAGCGCGCAGCCGGTGCACAGCAAGGCCCAGCCGGCCCGGTGGAGATCGAGCAGCGCGGGGGCGACGCGGTCCGCCGCCTTCGGAGCGGCGTCCGTCGGAAGGACGTCAGCAACCCCACCCAGCAGGTTTGGGCTGGCCGGCGTGGCTTGCTCGATCATAGCGATCTCCTCGCGGGGGGCCTGATAAGCGGAGGAACAGGCGACCAAAGCCGCAGCGTGTCCCTATATCGGTATTTTGTGTTACGTCACGGACAAATAAAGGGAAATGAAAAGGGATCACGCTTAAGCGATCAGAGTACGATAAGGGGGCATTCCAAAGGGAGGAATAGGCATTCTCTTTGGAATTGCTGTGTCGTGATCGCCCGCAATGCATATGCCAACGGCAAGAACTCCCTCTCCCGCGGTGGGAGAGGGAGCTTTCCATGGGCCGGACAGCTCAGCCAGCCAGAGCGCGCTTCATGTTGCCGGCGCCACCGCGCAGCAGGCGCTTAATCAGCTGCTGCTTTGCGGGAGCCGGACCGTTCTCGAAGCAAATCCTCTGAATCCGCCGCTGCGGAGCGCTGCGGCGTGGCCAGGAGGTGCCGAAGGTGACATCGACCCCATCGCCATACAGTTCCCCGAACATCGTGTCGGGCAGGCCCTCGTCCGAATAGGGGAAGGCGAAGGAGCCGCAGCCGGGGCCGAACAGTTCCCGAATCCCGGCGACGCTGCCCGTCACCTCCTGCTTCCGCTGCTCGGGCGTCAGCAGGCGGTGGTTGGGGTGGTCGAAGCCGTGGGCGCCGATCGATACGCCTTCCGCCATCAAATCCGTGATCTCGTCGCGGGTCAGATAGGGCTTTCGGGTCGCCAGGAAGCCGGCCGTGTCGAACTCCAGGACGGTGGCGATCTCGTCCAGCACGGCGCGCTGGTGCCAGCTCACCATCATGACGCCCGCGGCGGGATCAGCGGCGATGGCGCCCGCCCGCGCCAGGGTGGCGGCGCAGACGGCGCGGCGGGGATCGGCCACCGCCAGCCGGCTCAGCCGCTCCGCCAGAAGGCTCGCCTTGTGCCGATAGAAAAGCGTCTTGTTGTCGAGGAAGTTCAGGTTCAGGTACAGCGCCGGACGGATTCCCTTGCGGCGCAGGATGGGCATCGCCACCTCCGCGACCTCGCGCATGCCGTCGTCGAAGGTGACCAGCAGCGACGGGCGACGGATCTCCGGCCCGCCCATGGCCGACCCGGTGACCGTGGGCAGGTCCGTCGGCTCGAAGTGCTTCAGGAGGAAGTCGAGATCCTCCGTGAACTCCTTGGGCGTGCGGGGCCGGTAGATGTGCTTGAGATGGTCCGGCACCGTGTCGCAGACGGCGTGGTAGACGACGGCCAGCACCGGGCTGCCGTAGGCGTGATGGCAGGCGGTCCCCAGCGGGTTGCGCAGCGCGTCCATCCACCCGAGCCGCCGGCCCAGACCGCCACCGGAAATCACGTCGGCAACGCTCATTCAAGTCCTCCCGGGGAAGGGTCAGAGGGCGTCCGCGCCATCGGGGGCGAGGCGCTTGGGCTGCATCATGGCAGTGTGGATTCGGGCCATGGCCTGCGCCTCGGTCGGCGTGCGGACCATGCGGTACAGCATCTTCTTCAAGCCCGGCGGCGTCAGCCGGAAGCCGATCTGAAGGGAGGCCGTCGCCAGGAACTCCGAGTTGGTCAGGAAGCCCGACCGCCAGCACCAGACCCGGAAGGCCCATTCGTTGACGGCGTAGCGCAACCCGCCCCGGCGGACGCGCTGCGCCATGCTCGTGCGGAAGAGCAGAAGCGCCTCCTGCACCGTCTCCATGCGCGCCCCGGCCTGCAGCAGGCGGACATACAAATCGTAGTCCTCCAGATTCCCGAAGCAGGAGCGGTAGCCGCCGATGGCAGTCAGCGCCCGCCGCCGCACCATCATGGTGGGGTGCGACAGGACGCAGTGCCACTTCATGCCCTGGCTGATCTCCTCATGGGTCGCCGGGCTGCGCTTCACGCAGGTGATGGCGCCGGGATCCTGCTCGAATTCCGCGTGCCAGGAGAACGACGCGTCCAGCGACCCCTGCTCGGCGAAGGCGCGCGCCTGCGTCTCGAAGCGGTGGGGCAGGCAGATGTCGTCGCTGTCCATGCGGGCCACCAGGTAGCCCGTGCAATATTGCAACCCGTCGTTCAGCGCGCGGGCCAAGCCCCCCTGGTTGCGCCGCCGCACCACCACCAGCGGGCAGGCGCGGGACGCCTGATAGCGGGCGATGACCTTCTCCTGCTCCTCCCCGATCCGTCCATCGACCACCAGCACGCATTCGCGCGGGAGGAGCGTCTGCGTATAGACGCTTTCCAGCGCGGCCTGAAGGTTGTCCGCCTTCTCGCCCGCATAGGTGGCCATAAGCACGCTGATCGATTGAGTGTCCCGACCGTCCCTCGGTCCGCTCACGTGATTCATACCTGGTCTCCACCCCTCTTGTCGTGGCGACGCGGACGGCGTCCCTTGGTCCGGCCATCGGAGGGCGCCCAGCGAAGGGCGACTCTCGATGGCCATGACCACGGACACCGCGGCCCTTGGGAATGGAGGCATGTGCGTGCCGCCCTGAGCCTTGATCCCGCGGCACGCGCGCGGAATCGGTTTCGGCGTTCCTTCCCCGGTGGCCGTTGGTCCGACGCCTCTGCGGCGCCGGCCGTCCCGTCCTTGTCGTCGTTTCCAGTGCCGTTGTTGCCCTGTCTCGTCCCTTTCCTGGTCGGTTCTGCGAGGGTCTCCGTCCGATCCGCATCCCGGACTAGGACACCCCTGGCCGTCGTGTCGGCCTGTGCCGATGCACGCATAGGCACGGAATAAGTCTGCGGACGCTATCAAAGGGCGGATGGCAGGTAAACCTACATAAAGTGCAAGATAAATATCCCCTTCGCAGCGTCCTAAAGGGAAAGCCGTCTGCCACTTTGGTCGATCTTGGAGAAAGTGGGGGATGCCGCGCGCACTGAGCAGAAATAACGGCTGAGCGTTATGAAAAGCCGGTGAACAGGGGTGGCGGCTGGCCTTCATCACTCCGATGAAGCGCATCCTATTGTGCAACGCACAAGGAATAGAGGCGAAAGCGGCGGTGCCGGCCGGGCTGTGCTTCCGATTATTGCCGTTTTGCGTCGCGAGCGGAAGCCGGAAAAGTCACCCGGACACGCCAACGCCCGGCCAGAGACTGGCCGGGCGCGGACGTTGCCAAAGGGTCGGAGCCGCCGATCGTCAGACGACCGGGTTGGCCTTGGAGACCGAGGAGATGGTGTTGTTGGTCACCGTCTGCTTGATGCTGTCGGCGATGTTGATCGCCGCACGGCCGTTGTTGTTGTAGAAGGTGTTGTCGTACAGGCTCAGCGTGATCGACCCGCTGCCCTTCAGGTGCTCCATGATGCCACCGTTGTTGTTGAAGATCTCGTTGCCGTAGATCTTGTAGGTGACGTTGGTGGTCTGGTTCTGGCCGATGGAGATGCCGACGTTCGAGTTGCCGTAGATCGTGTTGTTGTAGATCTCGGTGCTCGACTTGGCGAGGATGCCGGCGCCGCGCGGGTTCGAGTAGATCACGTTGTCGTGGATCTTCAGCGTGCTGTTGGCCTGGCTGTGGTCGTGGTACAGCCCGTGCGACCGGCCGTCGCCGCCGCCGCTGCCGTTGTTGAAGATCGTGTTGCCGGCGATCTCGCCGCTCAGGATGCGGCCGTTCCAGCCCGAATACACCGCATCGGTCCGCCAGCCGTTGTCGCTGATGATGTTGTTGGTGAAGTACTGGTTGGCGTTGTCGGCGGAGTAATGCACGAGGCCGTAGCCGCCGTTGCCATCGATCGTGGAATGATCGATTCGCAGGTTGTTGGAGGTGCCGCTGATCACCACGCCCGAACCGCGGTTGTCGATGATCTGCGCGTTGGTGACCTTCACGTTGTTGGCGCCGCCGTTGAGCAGCAGGCCGGTGTCGTTCGAACCCGTCATCGTCAGGTTGTCGAACGTGATGTTGTCCTTGTTGTTCAGGCTGACGGCGTAGCTGGCGCCGCTCTTGGCCTTGATGATCGGATCGGCGCCGGTGCCGTAGGCGCCGTAGATGATCGGCTTGTCGGAGGTGCCGGAGGTGGAGACCAGCAGGCTGTCGGTCCAGGTCTCGCCACGCTCGAACAAAACCAGCGAGCCGGCGGCGAAGTTGGTGGAGTTCACCTTGGCCAGCGACTTCCAGGCCTGGTTCGGGTCATGGCCGGAGTTGCTGTCGCTGCCGTGCGTCGCGTCGATGTAGAAGATCTGCGACGCCGGGGTCGCCGGGTAATCCGACGTGCCGCCGCCCGGGTTCGACGGGGCGGGCGGAGCCGTCGGCGTGGTGGGGGTGGTCGGCGTGGTCGGCGTGGTCGGAGTCGTGGGGGTAGTGGGCGTCGTGGTCGCGGCGGGGAAGAACTCCTTGGGCGCGGCGACGACCAGCGTGCCGTCCCACCACATGCCGGACTGGCCCTTGACCACGTCCTTGCTGTCCAGCGCGCCCTTGTCATAGGTGACGGAGGCGTCGGTGGGATTGACGGCGTTGCCGTTGATGGTGATCTTGTTGACGATCAGGTTGCGGTCCTGACCGTTCACGAAGCCATCGTTGTCGTACTGGATCTGGACCTTGTGGGCCTGACCGGCGGCGATGTTCGCGTTGAAGGTGAAGTCCTTGGCGGTGGTGCCGGCGGAGCCCTCGCCGATGACCTTGCCGTCCACCATCACCTTGAAGTGCGGGGACACACCGCCCGCCACGTTGCCGGCGGCGTTGACGACGATCTTCGTGGCGCCCGTCACCGCCTCGGCGGTCGCGGCGGGGAAGAAGTCCTTGGGCGCGGCGACGACCAGCGTGCCGTTCCACCACATGCCGGACTGGCCCTTGACCACGTCCTTGCCGTCCAGCGCGCCCTTGTCGTAGGTCACCGACGGGTCGGCCGCGTCGAGCGCGTGGCCGTTGATGGTGATCTTGTTGACGATCAGGTTGCGGTCCTGGCCGTTCACGAAGCCATCGTTGTCGTACTGGATCTGGATCTTGTGGGCCTGATCCGCCGTCACGTTGGCGTTGAAGGTGAAGTCCTTGGCATCGGTGCCGGCGGAACCTTCGCCGATGACCTTGCCGTCCACCAGCACCTTGAAGTGCGGAGCGACACCGCCCGCCACGTTGCCGGCGGCGTTGATGACGATCTTCGTGGCGTTGTCGGCGGTCGCGGCGGCATCGGCGAGCGCGAGCGGCTGCACCGTCTGGAGGGCCTGGGCCTGGAGGAGGGAGGCCGGCGTCGCAAACGGATCGGCGGTGGACACGGCGGTCTCGCTGATCGTCAGGTGCGACGTGTCGGCGCCGAGATCGCCGGCGTAATTCGTGTGGTCGGTCAGATCCTGGTGGTGGAGGTCGATACCCAGATCGTCCATGGTCTGCACTCTCTTCCTTGTGAGGACGCCACCGCGGTTGGTGGCCAGCGGGGCCGGCACGCGGTCGGTGCGTCCCCATCCTTTCGGTTAGCGCTTTTGCCTTTTGGCTTACCCCTTAAGACTATCCGCTTCGCTGTGGCCTTAAATGGGACGATTTTAGGATAATAAATCTCAAATGTGTGATATCTCAGTCACAGTGATGCCGATGCGCCCCGGTGGCGCGATGATCTGGCGTTGCAACCGTTGGGACAAGCTTCAGCGCCACCCACCGCAGCGGCGGGACCGAGGCGAGCGGTGCGCAGCCAGCAATGGCGATGATGCGGACAAAAAAGGGGATGGTTACGGAATCAGACCGTCCATTGACTCGGGTCAATCCGCCGGAGCCGGTCCGGGCGTAGCCTCCCTGCATGCTTTGCAAGGAGGTATGACATGGAGACGATGGTCTTTCTGGTGCTGGCGCTTCTGCTGACCGGCTTCCTGACGGCGCTGTCGGTGTTGGGCTTGGCCACGCTGCACGCCACCGTGCGGGCCGTCATTCCGCCGCGCCGTCCGATGACCCCCGTCCGGGCGTCGTGACCGGACATCGCCTTTGAATCAAAGGGGGAGGGGGCCGTCGTTCTTGACCTCCTCCATCACCGCGTAGGTGCGGGTTTCCCGGACGCCGGGCAGCGACAGCAGCACATCCCCCAGGAAGCGTCGGTAGGCCGCCATGTCGGCCACCCGCGTCTTCACCAGATAATCGAACCCGCCGGCCACCATGTGGCACTCCAGAACCTCCGGCGCGTGGCGGATGGCCTGGGCGAAGCGGTCGAACACGTCGGGCGTTGTCTTGTCGAGCAGCACCTCGACGAACACCATCAGCCCGAAACCCAGCCGGTGCGGATCGAGCCGCGCCGTGAATCCCGTCACATAGCCATCCTTCAGCAACCGCCGCATCCGCTCGCCGGCTGTGGTGGGCGACAGGCCGACCCGCTCCGCCAGATCCACGGCGGAAATCCGCCCGTCCATCTGCAAAATCGCCAGGATGCGCCGGTCGGTCCGGTCAAGCTCCGTCATTTTCGCGCTCCATGCCGCCTCTGACCGTTGATATCGCGGCCTGAAGGCAAAAACAACCGTGGAGGTACGGCGAACTCCGCGATAGTCTGCGGATGCCGCAGTGGAACAAGCAAAACAAAGCGAACACGGCGGCCTTGAGAAGACGAATTGGATCGGGTGAGAGACACCGTGACCTTCGACAATGGCTCCAATGCCGCGGATGGTGCCGGATCGGCGCCGGGTGGCGGCACGATCCTTCTGCTGGGTGCCGGACGCATGGGCGGCGCCATGCTGCGCGGCTGGCTGGCGCAGGGCGTGCCGGCCTCCGCCATCTCGGTCGCCGATCCCAGCCCCGCGCCGGACTTGGTTGAACTGTCCGCCCGGACCGGCGTTCGGCTGAACCCGGCGGACGGCGCCGCGGTCGATACCCTCGTGGTCGCGGTCAAGCCGCAGATGGTGGAGAGCGCCGCGACGGGCGTGCAGGCGATGCTGGCGCCGCACACGCTGGTGCTGTCGATCATGGCGGGCAAGACGCTGGCCGACCTGCGCCGCCTGTTCCCGGCGGCGGGCAGCGTGGTGCGGGCGATGCCGAACCTTCCGGCGGCGGTTGGGCGCGGCGCCACCGTCGCGGTGGCCGAGGCGGGGTGTCCTGCGGATCGCAAGGAGCGCGCCGCCTCCCTGCTGACCGCCGTCGGGAGCCTGGAATGGCTGGCCGACGAGGCGCTGGTCGATGCCGCCACGGCGCTGTCCGGCTCCGGCCCCGCCTATGTCTTCTATCTCGTGGAGTGCCTGACCCGTGCCGGAGTGGAGGTGGGGCTGCCCGCCGACGTTTCCGAACGGCTGGCCCGCGCCACGGTCGAGGGGGCGGGGGCGCTGATGGGCGCCACCGGCCAGCCGGCGGCGGAGCTGCGGGCCGGCGTGACCTCCCCCGGCGGGACCACGGCGGCGGGTCTTTCCAAGCTGATGGCCGATGACCACCTCCAGAATCTGTTGAACGCGACCCTGCGCGCGGCGGCCCAGCGTGCCGCCGAACTGGGCGGAACCGGCCCGAAAGCCTGAAAAGCATCCCCCTTTCACCATCAGGGACCGGCTCGCCCCCGGCCTGCGGATTCGAGCGGACGACACCGATGAACAGCATGACCAACCCGACCGCCACCCGGACCGTTACCCCGTCCGCCGCCTCTGGCCGCGCGGCCCCGTTCGCGGACTTCGCTCCGCCCATCCGCCCGGCGACCGACCTGCGCGCGGCGATCACCGCCGCCTATCGCCGGCCCGAGCCGGAGTGCCTGCCCTTCCTGTTCGAACAGGCGTCGCTGCCGCCCGGCATCGTCACCGCGGCGGCATCCACCGCCCGCAAGCTGATCACCGCCCTGCGCGCCAAGCCGCGGGGCCGCGGCGTCGAAGGGCTGATCCACGAATACAGCCTGTCCAGCCAGGAGGGCATGGCGCTGATGTGCCTGGCGGAGGCGCTGCTGCGCATCCCCGACCACGCCACGCGCGACGCGCTGATCCGCGACAAGATCGCCGGGGGCGACTGGCAGGCGCATCTCGGCAAGGGCGGCTCGATGTTCGTCAACGCCGCCACCTGGGGCCTGCTGATCACCGGCAAGCTGACCTCGGCGGGGGGGGAGCAGGCGCTGTCCTCCGCCCTGACGCGCCTGATCGCACGCGGCGGCGAGCCGCTGATCCGCCGCGGCGTCGATTTCGCCATGCGCATGATGGGCGAGCAGTTCGTCACCGGCCAGACCATCCAGGAGGCGCTGACCAACGCCCGCCCGATGGAGGCCGAGGGCTTCCGCTACTCATACGACATGCTGGGCGAGGCGGCGCTGACGGCGGAGGACGCCGCGCGCTACTACGCCGACTACGAGAACGCCATCCACGCCATCGGCAAGGCGTCGGCGGGGCGTGGCGTCTATGAGGGGCCGGGCATCTCGATCAAGCTGTCGGCGATCCACCCGCGCTATTCCCGCGCCCAGGCCGACCGGGTGATGGACGAGCTGCTGCCGCGCGTGAAGGCGCTGGCGCTGCTCGCCAAGGGCTACGACATCGGCCTGAACATCGACGCCGAGGAGGCCGACCGGCTGGAGCTGTCGCTCGACCTGATGGAATCGCTGTGCTTCGATCCGGATCTGGCGGGCTGGAACGGCATCGGCTTCGTCGTCCAGGCCTACGGCAAGCGCTGCCCCTACGTCATCGACTTCCTGGTCGATCTGGCGCGGCGCAGCGGCCATCGGCTGATGATCCGGCTGGTCAAGGGCGCCTATTGGGACAGCGAGATCAAGCGCGCCCAGCTCGACGGGCTGCCCGACTTCCCGGTCTACACGCGCAAGGTCTACACCGACGTCTCCTACGTCGCCTGCGCCCGCAAGCTGCTGGCCGCCCCCGACGCGGTGTTCCCGCAGTTCGCCACGCACAACGCCCAGACGCTCGCCACCATCTATGAGATGGCCGGCAGCGACTTCCAGGTCGGCAAATACGAGTTCCAGTGCCTGCACGGCATGGGCGAGCCGCTTTACAAGGAGGTCGTCGGCCCGCTGAAGCGGCCCTGCCGCATCTACGCGCCGGTCGGCACGCACGAGACGCTGCTGGCCTATCTGGTCCGCCGCCTGCTGGAGAACGGGGCCAACAGCTCCTTCGTCAACCGCATCGCCGACCCGGCGGTCCCCGTCGACGAACTGGTCGCCGATCCGGTGTCGGTCGCCAAGGCCATCGCCCCGCTGGGCGCGCCGCACGCGCTGATCGCCCTGCCGCGGAACCTCTACGCGCCGGAGCGGGCCAACTCCGCCGGCATCGACCTGTCCGACGAGACGGAGCTGGACCGCCTGTCCGCCGCCCTGTCGGCCAGCGCCGACATGACCTGGACCGCCGCGCCGCTGCTGGCGGACGGCGAACGGGCGGGGCAGGCCCAGCCGGTGCGCAACCCGGCCGACCGCCGCGACGTGGTGGGTACAGTGACCGAGGCGAGCGAGGCCCTGGTGGCGGAGGCCTTCGGCCACGCCGTCGCGGCGGCGTCCGCCTGGGCCGCCACCCCGCCGGAGGAGCGCGCCGCCTGCCTGTTCCGCGCCGCCGACACGATGCAGGAGCGGATGCCGACCCTGCTCGGCCTGATCGTCCGCGAGGCCGGCAAGTCGCTGCCCAACGCCATCGCCGAGGTGCGGGAGGCCATCGACTTCCTGCGCTATTACGGGGCGCAGGCACGCGACCGTTTCGACAACGCCACCCACCGCCCGTTGGGGCCGGTGGTCTGCATCAGCCCGTGGAACTTCCCGCTGGCCATCTTCTCCGGCCAGATCGCCGCGGCTCTGGCCGCCGGCAACCCAGTGCTGGCGAAGCCGGCCGAGGAAACCCCGCTGATCGCCGCCGAGGCCGTGCGCATCCTCCACGCGGCGGGCATCCCCGCCGGCGCGCTCCAGCTTCTGCCCGGCGCGGGGGAGGTCGGCGCCGCCCTGGTCGGGAACGAGGCGGTGCGCGGCGTGATGTTCACCGGCTCCACCGAGGTGGCGCGGCTGATCCAGCGCCAGCTCGCCGGACGCCTGCTGCCGGACGGCGCGCCGATTCCGCTGATCGCCGAGACCGGCGGCCAGAACGCCATGATCGTGGACAGCTCCGCCCTGGCCGAGCAGGTGGTCGGCGACGTGATCGCCTCCGCCTTCGACAGCGCCGGGCAGCGCTGCTCCGCCCTGCGCATCCTCTGCCTGCAGGAGGACGTGGCCGACCGCACGCTCGCCATGCTGAAGGGCGCCATGCGGGAGCTGCGCATCGGCAACCCGGACCGGCTGGCCGTCGATGTCGGTCCGGTCATCAGCGAGGAGGCCCGCGCCACCATCGCCGGCCACATCGAGGCGATGCGCGCCAAGGGCCGCAATGTGGAGTTCCTGCCGCTGCCCGCCGAAACGGCGGAGGGCACCTTCGTCGCCCCGACCGTGATCGAGATCGGCGGCATCCATGAGCTTGAGCGGGAGGTCTTCGGCCCGGTCCTGCACGTCGTCCGTTTCCACCGCGACGATCTGGACGCCCTGGTCGACTCCATCAACGCGACCGGCTACGGCCTGACCTTCGGCCTGCACACCCGCATCGACGCCACCATCGAGCGGGTCACCGAGCGGATCGGCGCCGGCAACGTCTATGTCAACCGCAACACCATCGGCGCGGTGGTCGGGGTGCAGCCCTTCGGCGGTCACGGCCTGTCGGGCACCGGCCCCAAGGCGGGCGGCCCGCTCTACCTCTCCCGGCTGCTGAGCCGCCGCCCCAAGGGCTGGCTGGAGTTCCGCGGGCCGGACGCGGCGCGCGCGGCGGGGCAGACCTACGGCGAGTGGCTGCGCGCCAAGGGCTTCACGGCGGAGGCGTCGCGCTGCGCCGGCTATGCGGCGCGCAGCGCCATCGGTGGCAGCGCGGAGCTGAACGGCCCGGTGGGCGAGCGCAACCTCTATGAGCTGCACGGGCGGGGCCGCGTCCTGCTGCTGCCGCAGACGCGGACGGGCCTGCTGCTCCAGCTCGGCGCGGTCCTGGCGACGGGCAACAGCGCCGCGGTGGACGCCCCGCCGGACTTGGCCGAGCTGCTGCGCGGCCTGCCCCCGGCGTTGGCCGCGCGGGTGCGGACCACGGCGGATTGGCGCGACGTCGGGCCGCTCGCCGCGGTTCTGGTGGAAGGCGACCGCGAGCGCGTGACCGCCGTCAACCGGCGCGTCGCGGAGCTTCCCGGCCCGATCCTGCTGGTGCAGGCGGCGACCGCCGAGGCGCTGGCGGCGGGACGGGGCGAGGGCTACGACCTCGACCTGCTGCTGAACGAGCGGTCGATCAGCGTCAACACCGCGGCGGCCGGCGGCAACGCCAGCCTCGTCGCGATGAGCTGACAGTGACGAACGGGTCGGGGTGGGCGGTGCGCCGTCTACCCCGCAACCTCCCGTTCGATCACCAGTTCCTCGTCGTCGATGCGCAGGAAGGATCCGACCTCCAGGTCACCACGCGCGATGGCGTCGTTGATGATGATCTGCGCCTCCGCGAGTGTGATCGTCCGGTCATCAAAGAAAACCGGCCCGTCGGCGTGGCGGATGATCCTGAACGTTGCGGTGGTCATCCGGGTATTCTCCTTTGGCAATGCCCTTTCGTTAACCGGCGTGCGGCGCATTCGTCGCGAATCCCGATGCTGCCGCGGCGGAGCGGGCATGGGACAGGACGCAAGGTGTGTCAATAGCCGGAATGTTCTATTTACGGATAGTTGACCGGACACGAACCAACGGGTAGCCAAGAGGTCGGGGGCACCGCAGCGCAGGAGGATCATCAGGGTGAAAGACGACGCCGAACTCATCCGCCATCCGTTTTCCGAACCGCCGGACAATGGAACGGTCCGGGAGGTGGCGCCGGGTGTGTTGTGGCTGCGCCTGCCGCTGCCGTACGCGCTGGACCATGTCAACCTCTACCTTTTCGAGGAAGGGGACGGCTGGGCGCTGTTCGACACCGGGCTGGGCGACGATGTCAGCCGCGACTGCTGGGATCGGCTGCTGCGCGGCCCGTTGGGCGGCAAGCCGATCGTCCGGCTGGTGATCAGCCACTTCCACCCCGACCATGTCGGGCTGGCCGGTTGGCTGCACGAGCGTTTCGCCCCGCCGCTGCACATGACGCAGAGCGAATATTTCTACGCCAAGCTTCTGCAACAAGGGAGAGATCCCCAGACGCTGGAGGCGCAGGACGCCTTCTACCAGTCCGGGGGCCTGTCGCCCGACGAGATCCAGCAGATGCTGAAGCGCGGCCTCAGCTACCTCAACCGCACGACCGGGCTGGCCCCCAGCTTCGAGCGGATGATCCCCGGCCAGACCATGCGGCTGGGCGGGCGCGACTGGCGCATCCTGACCGGCGGCGGCCATTCGCCGGAACAGGCGATGCTCTATTGCGCCGCCGACCGGCTGTTCCTCGCCGCCGATCAGGTCATCGCGCGCATTTCCCCCAACGTCAGCGTCTCGGCGATGCAGCCCAAGGCCGACCCGCTGGGGCTCTACCTGTCGTCCCTGGCCGCGATCCGCGAGGAGGTGGCGGCGGACTCGCTGGTCCTGTCCGGGCACAGGCTGCCCTTCTACGGGCTGGACCACCGCACCCGCGCGCTGGAGGCCCACCACGCCGACCGCTGCGCGCAGATCGCCGAGGCCTGCCGTGCCAAGCCGCTGAGCTGCAAGGAGCTGGTTCCGGTGCTGTTCCGCCGGGCGCTGGATTCGCACCAGTTGAGCTTCGCCTTCGGGGAGGCGCTGGCCCACCTCAACCACATGGTCGGGCGCGGGGAGCTGCGCACCGAGACTCGCGCGGACGGCGTGCTGGCCTACCACAGCGCCTGACCCTTGAACGCCAGACCCTGAAGCGCCACCACCTCACCGGCAGACGCGGTAGGCTCCCATGTCGAGGTGGAAGTGGTCGCGGTGGGCCTCGTTGTAGTCGGGGCCCAGCACCGCGCGGAAGACGTCGCAGGCGCCGTCGCGGACCTCGCGCAGGAAGGCGCCCTTCCCGGTGGCTGTCCGCCCGTCCCCCGGCGTCCAGTCGCCGGGCAGGGCGATGCTGGTTCCGTCGGCCAGCGTGAAGCCGGCGATGTCGAGGGCGTTGGCGGTGGCGTGCTCGCTGCGGCGTCCCTCCGCGCGGCCGTAGACGTTGCGGCAGGCGTAGCTTCCCAGATGGCGCACCCGCGTCACGCGCTGGCCGAAATGCCGCTGCGCTGCGGGCTGGAGCGTGTGCGTCTCGAACAGCATCCAGGCGGCGGCGAGCGGACAGGTGACGGTGAAGCCGCTGTTGAAGGCCACAGCCGAGCGGCTGACCTGGACCGCGTCGGTCAGGCCGCATCCTTCGCCGGTTTGTCGGTCGGTCACCGGACTGAAGCGCAAGCCCGCGGCATCCAGAACGGCGTGGCACTGCCGTGGCGCGCCCTCCAGCCGGGACAGCTTGAGGCGGGTCAACAGGTTCGGCACATCACCGATGTCCAGCGGTGCCCAGGGGTCGTAGCGGGGTGGAACCGTCACCGCGCCCGTTCCCACCATCGCCGCTCCGCCCATGGCGGCCAGAAGCAGCAAAGCCGCCGTCCAACGGAAGAACCGTCCCATACGTCTGTCGTCTCTCCCCGTTGCGCTGCCGCAGTCAGAACAGCCGGGACGGTTGCGTGGCTCCCCCGGACCGTATTCCTCCTAATTGCTTATGAACCGGCGGTGGGGGCGGACTGTTGTCCAAGCGGCGGCTCATCCGTTCGTGCAATTGGACGGAGCGTGACTTCCATGCCACAGTTCAAGCGTTACCCTTCGTCACGCGGTGAGGGAGAGGCCCATGTCCGATGCTCACGATGAAGTCCTGGCCATGCAGGGCCGGACCGAACGCGCGAATTCCACGATCCCGCTCACCGCTTCCTCCGCGCTGGCCTCCGCCGCGGCGCTGTTCCGGAAGATCGAAACGCCCCCGCCGCCGCCGCCCGCCGAGGATTGGATCGTCGGCGACGCCGGGACCTTCGGCATCGGCGCTTATGGCCGTCTGCCCACCACGGCCCCTGCGGCAACGGTGGCGCCGGAGCTGCTGGCGCGGCGGGAGTTGGCGGCGAGGCTCGACGGCGGGATGGCCGAGGACACCGCCGGCTGATTCGCCGCGCGGTTCGCCTCAGCCGTCCTTGCGGTACAGGTCCACCAGCGCCGTGAGGACGGCGGGATCGTCGTAGCGGCCCAGGAACAGGTCGCCGATGGCCCGGCGCAGCAGGATGCTGATCCGGGCGCGGGCGCGGCCATGGACGGCGCCCTCCAGCCGGCGGCAGCGGTTGCACAGCAGGCGGACCCGCTCGACGGCGGAGCGGGTGATGCGCAGCGCCTCGACGCTGACCAGAATGTCGGTGGTGGCGGCGTATTCGGTGGCGTCCGGCCAGGGCACGCGGCGCCCGCGGCCGTCGCGCCACGTCTCGTCCGCCCCGTCGTACCAGCGCCCGTCGGGAAGGCAGCGCACGACCACCCCGTCGGGCCGCCCGCAGCAGCGGCAGCGCAGGTTTCCCGAGGTTTCCCCCACACGCACCGGGTCAAGATAGGGCGCACGGATCTGCATCCGGCTCCCGGAGCGTGTCTGCCTGCCCCGCATCGGCTGTTCCATTCCCTGGCCTGAAATCCCCGCACGGGGGAGGTCCCCGGCGGGACGGGGACCATGACACGGAACGGCCGCTTCGGCGCGTGACTTCTGCGCGGATCAGGCTGCGAACGGCATCAGGAGCAGCGTGACCGAGGCCAGCAGGAAGGCGGCCATCGACCGGCGCCCCACGGCGACGGCGGCTTCGTCCTGCCCGCTCTCCTCCAGGCGCAGCGCCAGGAAGCCCTGGGCCATGCCGGACGCGAAGGTGATGATGTGGATGATCGCGAGGCCGGGCAGCGCATCCAGCCCCAGGAACAGGGTGACCGCGCCCAGCACCATGCCGTTGAAGGCGGCCTGCCGCAGGATCGGTTCCCAATGCTCGCGGGCGACGAAGGTTTCGACCATGTCCAGTGGATGGCCGTTCCGCTCGTCCGGATCGGTGTACAGGCTCATGGCTGGGCTCCACAGTCTTGGTGGGGCTCCGCCCGGCGCGGATGAGGGTGCGGGTTCCGGGCGGGGCGGTGTCAGGACCGGCGGATGCTGTCCGCCATCTTCTTGGCGACGGCCAGCAGATCGCCGTCGGCCTTGTTGCCGGTGACGGTGTAAGCGACCAGCCCGGCCCGCCAATAGACGAGCCGCAGGCTGTCCTGCACGACGGTGTGCAGGGTGCCGTCCTGCGCCGGGCCTCCGGACGCGACGAACAGGGTCAGCAGTTCGCCGTCCGGTTCCCTGTAGAGAAACTGGAGAGCGGTGCCATGGTTCCACGGCACGATGCTGGCCCGGATCAGCGTCAGTTCCGAACCGATGGCGGGAAGCGCCACCGTCATTCCGCGACCCTCCGGCAGCGGCACCTGGGCGGTCTGCGCCGGAACCGGCGTGACGTTCGTCTGGGGCGGCGACGTCTGCAGCGTGTTGAGCGCGACGGCCTTGGAATGCGCCTCCACCGCCTCGTCGGCGAAGGCGGGGACGTCATCGACCTCGCCGGCCAGTTGCGGTCCGGTGGCCCCGCCCGACTGCACCCACACGGTCAGGCTCCATCCCCCCATGACCAGCAGCATCGCGGCGGCCAGCGGGGCGACCCGCCGGGTGAAGCGGTCCATGTCCAGACGCCAGCGCAGGCGCCCGGCCAGCGTTTCGGTCTCCTGCACCGAAACGCTGGCCATCATGTCCAGACCCAGCTTCAGCATCTCCTGCTGGTGCCGATACTCGTTCAGCTTGGCGGCCAGGGCCGGGTTGGCCGCCAACTGCGCTTCGAAGGCGGCGCGGCGGGCCGGCTCCATCTCGCCGTCCATATAGAGATGCAGGTCGGCGTCCTGGTTGAGGCTGATGGGATCGCTGCCCATGGCTCACCTCACCGCCCGCAGGGCGGTCTGGTTGCGGTCCCGGTGGCCCATCTCCACCCGCAGCGCCTCCCGCCCGCGGGCCAGGCGCGACATCAGCGTGCCGAGGGGGATGTCCAGCTGGCGGGCGGCCTCCTGGTAGCTCATCCCCTCCACGGCGACGAGGGTCAGGACGCGGCGCTGCTCGTCCGGAAGGGTGGAGAAGGCCTCGATGGTCCGCATCAGCTCGACATGGTCCGGCTGGTTGGGCGGCATCTGCCCGTAGGTCATGGCCTCGATGGCCGAAGCGCCGCGCGCCCGCACCTGCTCCCGCCGCACCCCGTTGACGTGGACGTTGTGCAGGATGCCGAACAGCCAGGACCGCAGGTCGCCGTTCGGCCGGAAGGTCCGGGAGCCGGAGATGGCGCGCACCAGCGTCTCCTGCACGAGATCCTCCGCGTCGTCGCGGTTGCGCGCCAGCGCGAGGGCGTAGCGGCGCAGGGAGCGCAGTTGATTCGACAGTTGATCGCGCAGGCTGAACGTCACGTCTCCACCCCGTGGACTGGATTTTCCCGAATTCCTGCTCCGTTTTCGTTCCGGGAGGGCCTTTTAATCCCGGGGTGGGACGCTTTCCGCGGTCGATCGTCGTCGTGGTCGCGGGACGGCCGGTGCAGGGAGCCATCGGCGAGGATGATCTCGCTGGCCATCAGCCCGCCCTTGCGGACACGTCCGGTGACGGTGATGGGAGCGCCCGGCTCGATGCCTTCCGGCAGGAGGCCGCGCACCCTGACATCCGTCCGGGCGCTGTCGTCCTGAACGGTCATCCAGTTGACGCCCACCGCGGCGACCGACCCGGAGACGGTCCCGCCCCCGGTTCGCAGCACCTCGGCGACCGGCTGCGGCGAGGCGGCCTGGACCGTGCGGTGCCGCTCGCCGGCGTCGGCGGGGCCGGACAGAAGGACGGCGACGGCCGCGGCCAGAGCGGGAGCGGCAAGGACGGGGAGGGTGGTGGAACGGCGCATGATCCTGTCTCCATCGCAAGGGGCGGGAGGTCCGCCCGAACAGGAGGGATCATGGCAAGGCGCGGCTGAGCCTCGTCTGAACGGGGCGTTCAACCGCGGTTCAGGAAGACCGATCACAATCCGCTTGCTCGGCGGGAGTCAGCCTAAAAATTAGAGATATCTTATTTTAAGGGCGGATGAGGCCCATGTCGTCCACCGAGCCATCCACCGAGCCATTCATCGAGCCGCCGCTCGACCCCGCCGAGCTGGAAGCTCGGGCCGCCGAGGCGGAAGCCTTCCTGCGCTCCATCGCCGGCCGGCACCGGCTGATGATCCTGTGCAGCCTGCTGGATGGGGAGGTGCCGGTGGGCGGCCTCGCGCGGCGGCTCGGCCTGTCGCAGTCGAACCTGTCCCAGCATCTCGCCAAACTGCGGGACGAGGGGTTGGTCGCCACCCGGCGGGACGGCACCTCGATCCACTACCGCATCGGGTCGGACCGGGTGCGTCCGATTCTGCCGGAGTTGTACCGGCAGCTCTGCGTCGGCGCGCGCTGCGTGGCCGACGCGGACCCAATGCCCTGATGTCCTCCTCTCAGCGTTCGACCGGGCCGGATGCGGCCATCCAGGCGGCCATGCCGCCGTTCAGCCGATGGATGTCTCCAGTGTAGCCGCCGGCCGCCATCCTGGCCGACGCCGGGCCGCAGCGCCGCCCGCTCTGGCAATGGAAGACGAGATGCTTGCCCGTCGCGTCCGGCACGCGGGCCGGGTCGAACTGCGACAGCGGCACCAGCGTGGCGCCGGGGATGTGGCCGGCGCGGTGCTCGTGCGGTTCGCGGACATCGACGATCACCGCCGAGCCGTCCTTCAGCCAGTCCATGACGGTGGTGGCGTCGACGGTCTTGATCTGGCCGCTCATGGCGTTGGCGCTCCGGTTCAGGCCGAGAAAGGAAAGAAGGGTCTTGAGCATGGTCATCCCTGGATGTTGGAACGGTCACGATGGTCGGCGGCGTTCCCGCGCAGGACGATGCAGATCGCCGGGATCGCCAGCACCATCAGGAGGGTCGAACTGAACAGCCCGAACAGCAGCGAGATCGCCAGCCCCTGGAAGATCGGGTCGGTCAGGATGAAGGCGGCGCCGATCATCGCGGCGACGGCGAACAGCGCCGCGCGGGCCGGCGAGCGTGGGAGGAGGGAACGGGGCATGGCGGGCCACTTCACACGGGAAGAACGGGGCTCTGGGTGTCTTGACATATTATTTTAGAAGTTACTAAATTAGTGTCAACGAATGAAATGACCCAACCGCCACCCCGAACCGGCACAGAGGAGACCGCATCATGAGCATCGACCGCGTCGTCATGGCCTTCGCCGGAACCATGATCCTGCTGAGCCTCGCCTTGTCCCAGATTCACGGCCCGAACTGGCTGTGGCTGACCGCCTTCGTCGGGGCCAACCTGCTGCAGGCGGCCTTCACCGGCTTCTGTCCGCTGGCGATCGTGCTGAAGCGGATCGGGCTGCGCCCCGGCGTCGCCTTCCCCTGAGCGCGTGTGGCCAGGCGGATTGAAAGCGGCAGCGTAAGGGTGTATGCGGCGCGTCGGGGGCCGTTCCGGCGGTTCCCCGCGTCTTCACCCGTCCGAAGGATGCCATGCGGTTCACGGTCCGCCCGGGTTGCCTGATGCTAGCGCTGCTGGGGGCGCTCTCCGCCGGGCTTCCCGCCCGGGCGGCGGAGCCGCCGATCCGCGTCGGCGTGCTGGCCTACCGCGGCGGCGACCACGCCAACGCCGTCTGGGAACCGACCGTCCGTTATCTGGCGGACCGCTTTCCGCAGCGCGGGGCGGAGATGGTGCCGCTCGACCTGCCGGGCATGGACGCGGCGGTGGCCGCCGGCAGCGTCGATTTCGTTCTGACCAACACCGGCAATTATGTGGAACTGGAGGCCCGTCACGGCGTCACCCGCATTGCCACGCTCCATTCCTCCCGCTCCGGCGCGTCGGGGGCGGCGGTGGGATCGGCGCTGATCGTCCGGGCCGGGCGCGACGACATCCGCAGCCTCGCCGACCTCAAGGGCAAGTCTGTGATGGCGGTGGACCCCGACGCCTTCGGCGGCTTCCAGGTTGCCTGGGGCGCGATGCTGACGGCCGGGGTCGATCCCTACGCCGACTTGAAGGAACTGCGCTTCTCCGGTTTCCCCGTGGACCGCGTCGCCTTCGCCGTCCGCGACGGCGCGGTGGACGCTGGCGTTCTGCGCGCCTGCGTGCTGGAGGAACTGGCCCAGGAAGGCCACCTCGACCGCGCGGGTTTCCTGGTCGTTGGCGCGCGGACGGAGCCGGGGTTCGGCTGCGCCCTGTCCACCGGCCTCTACCCCGACTGGCCGCTCGCCCGGCTGGCCGAAACGCCGGAGGATCTGGCGAAGGCGGTGGTGGTCGCGCTGTTCCAGATGCCGGAACGCCATCCGGCGGCGCTGGCCGGCGGCTACGAGGGCTGGACGGTGCCGATGGACTACCAGCCGGTCCATGGCCTGTTCCGCAGCCTGCGCATCGGCCCCTACGAGCATCTGCGCGACGTCACCCTTCTCGACCTCGCGCGGGAGCATTGGCACTGGCTGGCGCTGGCGGCGCTGGCCCTGCTGTGGTGGGCGGTCCATTCGCTGCGGGTCGAGCATCTCATCAAGGTGCGCACCGCCGAGCTGCGCGCGGCCAACCGCGAGCTGCGCCGCGAGATGGCCGAGCGCCGCCGCGCCGAGGACACCGCGCGGGAACGGCAGAAGGAGATGGACCACGTCGCCCGCCTCTCCATCCTCGGCGAGATGGCCAGCAACATCGCGCATGAGCTGAACCAGCCGCTGGGCGCCATCGCCAATTACGCGCGCGGCTGCACGCGGCGGCTGGAGGCGGGGGTGGGCAGCGCCGCGGAGTTCGCGGAGGCGTCCCGCGCCATCGCCGCCCAGGCCGACCGTGCCGGGCAGATCATCGCCCGCATCCGCGACTTCGTGCGCAAGCGCGCCGTCCAGTTGGAGCCGGCCGACGTCAACGGCGCGGTGGAGGCGGCGCTGCAGCTCTGCGAGGGGCGGGCGCGCAGCGGCAACATCCCGGTCACCCGCACTCTGGCCGCCGGCCTGCCGCCGGTCCTGGCCGACCGGGTGCAGATCGAGCAGGTCGTTCTGAACCTCGTCAAGAACGCGCTGGACGCGATGGACAGTCCGGCGGACGGCAAGGAGGCGGGGGAGGGACGCAGCGTCACCGTGCGGACCGGGCTGGACGCGGAGGGGCGGGTGGAGATCGCCGTGGCCGACCGCGGACACGGGTTGTCGGAGGACGCGCGGGCGCGCCTGTTCGATCCCTTCTTCACCACCAAGCCCGGCGGCATGGGGCTGGGGCTGTCGATCTGCCGGACCATCGTGGAAAGCCACGGCGGCCACCTCTGGGCCACCGATCATCCGGGCGGGGGCACCGTGGTGCGCCTCGTCCTGCCCGCAGCGGAGGAAAAGGTCAATGCAGGCTGACGCGGCCCGCACCGTTTACGTGGTGGACGACGATCCGGCGATGCGCCATTCGCTGGGCTGGCTGATCGGGTCGCTGGGCGTGGCGGTGGAGTCCTTTGGTTCCGGCGAGGAGTTCCTGCGCGCCGTCCGCACCGACCGGCCCGGCTGTCTCGTCACCGACGTGCGCATGCCGGGGATGAGCGGGCTGGAGTTGCAGGACACGCTGACCCGCGCCGGTTCCGTCCTGGCCGTCGTGGTCATCACCGGCCACGGCGACGTGCCGATGGCCGCCCGCGCCTTCCGCGCCGGGGCGGTGGACTTCATCGAGAAGCCCTTCAACGACCAGCTTCTCCTCGACCGGGTGCACGAGGCGCTGGAGACGTCCCGTCGGGCGTGGGAGGCGCAGGCGCGCAAGGCCCTTGTCCGCTCCCTGCTGGGCCGTCTGACCCCGCGGGAGCGGCAGGTCGCCGATCTGGTGGTGCAGGGCAAGCCGAACAAGGTGATTGCGGCGGAGATCAACCTCAGCCTGAAGACGGTGGAGGTGCACCGCCACAATGTCATGGACAAGCTGGAGGTCGCCTCCGTCTCCGACCTGACCCGGCTGCTTCTGGAAGCGGAATAATGGTCAGACGGCCGCCATGGCCTGCCGCACCCAGCCGAGCAGGGCAGGCAGCGGCATCGCCCCGGCGGTGCGCGCCACCTCGCGCCCATGGTGGACCAGAACGAGGGTCGGAATGCTGCGCACGCCGAAGCGGGCGGCCAGATCGGGTGCGGCCTCGGTGTTGACCTTGGCGAGGCGGACATGGGGTTCCAACCGGCCGGCCGCCTGTTCGAAGACCGGGGCCATCATTCGGCACGGTCCGCACCACTCCGCCCAGAAGTCGATGAGCAGCGGCAGGTCGCTGCGCTCCGCCTGGGCGGTGAAGCGGGCGGCGGTCAGCGCGATCGGCTTGCCCTGGAACAGCGGTTGCCCGCAACGGCCGCATTTCCCGGCGCCGGGCTGGTCCAGGCGTCCGCGCGGCATGCGGTTCAGGGTGTCGCAGTTCGGGCAGGCGACGTGCAGAAGATCGGACATGGCGCGGCTTTCCTCCAGGACGGGCGTCTTTATGAGCGTGATCTAATGCAGCGCGCGGCAGGCGCAAGAGGCGGGCGGCGGCCCTTTTCATTGCGGGGTCAAGGGGATGGCACGACGCAGGGATGTGCGCCTTCGGCATTGCGGTTGGCGGTGCGCTGTTCCTAGAATGCCGGCCCGTGGCCGCTGCCCCCGCCGGGAGCGGTCAAGTCCTTCCGCCCACATCCTTCCGCAGAACCGCGACTCCGAATGAAGCCTTCCTTTTCGTCCGCCTCCGCCGCCGGCTGTTCCCCCGTGGACGATTCCGGTTCCGTCCTGGCGCGCGCGCGGGCGCTGACGGTGGGATGGGGGGCCGGAGCGCGGGCGCTGTCCACGCTGCCCGCCGCCGCGGTCCCGGCGCCCTATCGGGCGTTGCTCGACCACGACCGTGGCATGACCGCCGTCCTGTCGGAGCGGTGGGGCGAGCCGGTGGGCGTGCGGGTGCTGCGCCAGCGGACGGAGCCGAGCGGGGCGGCGCTGCTTCGCGACATCGTATTGACGGTCGGGCCGGACGCGCTGCCGGTGGAACTGGCGAGCATCCGCATCGCGCTCGACGGCTTTCCCGCGGCCTTCGCCGAACAGCTTCAGGAGGGAACGGAGCCCTTCGGGCGCCTGCTGACCCGCAACGGCGTCGTCTTTTCGGTGGAGGTGTCGGGCCTGTTGGCCGCCCCCGCCGCCGAGGCCTGGGCCCCGGAGGGGCGCGTGTCCCCCGGCGCCACGCTGTACGGGCGCATCGGGCGGCTGGTGCGGGCGGACGGCTGGACCATTGCGGAAACGGTGGAACTCCTTCCTCGCGCCTGACGCCGAACGGGGTGCCATCCGGCGGGGCATCTGCTAAACCTGCAAAACCGTCCACGCCCTTCGCATCGGTGACCATGACCGCCCCGCATCTTCCCTATCTGTCGCAGTTCTCGCTGGAAGGACGGCTGGCGCTGGTCACCGGGTCCGGACGCGGGCTGGGTCTGGAAATCGCCCGCGCCATGGCCGGGTCCGGCGCCCATGTGCTGCTGAACGGGCGCGACGCCGCGCGGCTGGAGCCGTTGGCCGAGGCCATCGCCGCGGCGGGCGGGCGGGCCTCCGTGCTGGCCTTCGACGTGGCCGACCGGGACGCGGTGCGGGACGCCTTCGCGCGGATCGGGCGGGATTACGGGCGGCTGGACGTGCTGGTCCAGAATGTCGGGCAGCGCAACCGCAAGCCGCTGACCGACTTCGCGGACGAGGAAATCAGCGACCTTCTCAACGTCGATCTGGGCGCCGGCCTGATCCTGGCGCGGGAGGCGGCGCGGCTGATGCTGCCCCAGGGCTTCGGGCGGCTGATCACGGTGACCTCCATCTCGGGGCAGATCGCCCGCGCCAACGACGCGGTCTACGCCGCCGCCAAGGCCGGGCTGGCCGGCATGGTGCGGGCGCTGGCCGCCGAGTACGGCGGAAAGGGCCTGACCAGCAACGCCATCGCGCCGGGCTTCTTCGCGACGGAGACCAACGCCGGCATCACCGGCAACCCGGCCCTGTCCGCCTACTTCGAGGGACGCACCCCGATCGGCCGCTGGGGCCGCCCGGAGGAAATCGCCGGGGCCGCCGTCTTCCTGGCCTCGCCCGCCGCGTCCTACGTCAATGGGCATGTGTTGGTGGTGGACGGCGGCGCCACCATTCTCATGTGAAGGCCGGTCTTACAGGAAGCTGTGCCGCCATGCTGGCGATCCCCTTGTCATGCGCCGATCCGGCGGAGGCCTTCCGCGCCCTGTCCGGACAGCCCTGGTCGATGCTGCTCGACAGCGCCGCTCCGCACCCGTCCCATGGCCGCTACAGCTACATCGCGGCGGAGCCCTTCCGCACCCTGGAGTCGTTGGACGGGCGGGCCTATCTCGACGGCCGGCCGGTCGAAGGCGACCCCTTCGCCGTGCTGGCGGAGGAGCTGGCGCGCCACGCCCGGCCAGAGGGCCCGCCGGGACCGGCGCCTTTCTGCGGCGGGGCGGTCGGCTTCATCGGTTACGAAGCGGGGCTGCGGCTGGAGCACATCCGCTCGCGCCACGCCAACCCCGGCGGCCAGCCGGAGATGGCCTTCGGCTTCTACGACGCGGTGGCCGCCTTCGACCATGCGGAGCGCCGAGCCTGGGTGATCGCCGCCCGCCCGGAGGCGGAGGACCGCGCCCGCGCCCTGGCGGCCCGGCTGGAGGGCGGCGGGGCGTCCCCCCTCGGCCCCGTCCCGGCCGCCCCCTGGCGGAGCGAGCTGGAGCGCGACGACTATCTGGCGCGGGTGGAGCGGGTGCTGGAGTACATCCGGGCCGGCGACATCTATCAGGCCAACTTCACGCAGCGCTTCCTGGCCGCACGGCGCGACGGGCTGGACAGCTACGCGCTGTACCGGCGGCTGCGCGCGATCAGCCCGGCGCCCTTCGCCGCCTATCTCGATTGCGGTCCCCGCCTGCGCATCGCCAGCGCCTCGCCGGAGCGCTTCATCCGTCTCAGCGCCGCCGGTGAGGTGGAAACGCGCCCGATCAAGGGCACCCGCCCGCGCTACGCCGACCCCGCCGCGGACGCCGCCGCCGCCGCGGAACTGGTGGCCAGCGTCAAGGACCGGGCGGAAAATCTGATGATCACGGACCTTCTGCGCAACGACCTCGGCCGGGTGTCGCGCGTGGGCAGCGTCCGGGTGCCGACGCTCTACGGGCTGGAGAGCTTCGCCAGCGTGCATCACCTCGTCTCGGTGGTGACGGCACGGTTGCGGCCCGGCCTGGGGGCGGTGGACCTGCTGCGGGCGGCGCTTCCCGGCGGCTCGATCACCGGGGCGCCCAAGATCCGCGCCATGCAGATCATCGACGAGCTGGAGGTGGCGCGGCGTGGCGCCTATTGCGGCTCCGTCGCCTGGATCGGCTTCGACGGCGCGATGGACAGCAGCATCGTCATCCGCACCCTGTCGATCACCCCGGATACGGTGATCGCCCAGGCTGGCGGCGGCATCGTCGCGGATTCCGACCCGGCGGACGAGCATGAGGAGATGATGGTCAAGATCCGCGCCCAGCTCCGCGCGCTGGGGGAGGAACGGACATGAGCTCGGGCATGAACGTCGTCTGGCTGAACGGGCGCCTGCTGCCGGCGGAGGAGGCGCGGATCGACCCGGCGGACCGCGGTTTCACGCTGGGCGACGGGCTGTTCGAGACGATCCGCGTGTCCGGCGGCACCGCCCGGCATCTCGACCGGCATCTTGCCCGGCTGGGGGGCAGCGCCGCGCTGCTCGGCCTGCCGCTTCCCCGCGGCGCCGCGGCGCTGGCCGACGCCGCCGAAGCGCTGATCGCGGCGGAGGGCCGGGCGGAGGGCGTGCTGCGGGTGACGTTGACGCGGGGCACCGGAGCGCGCGGCGTGCTGCCGCCGGCGGACGCCGTGCCGACGCTGCTGATGACCCTGGCCCCCGCTCCGCCGCCCGGCGGCCCGGTGGAGGCGGTCATCGCCCGAACCACCCGGCGCAACGAGCATTCGCCGCTGTCGCGCGTGAAATCGCTGAACTATCTGGATTCCATCCTCGCCCGGCAGGAGGCGGCGACGCGCGGCGCAGGGGAGGCGCTCCTGCTCAACAGCGCGGGCCGTCTGGCCGAGTCCAGCGTTGCGAACCTGTTCATCGTCCGCGGCGGGCGCCTGTTGACCCCGCCGGTGGCCGAGGGCGCTCTGCCGGGCATCCGCCGCGCGCTGATTCTGGAATGGGGGGATGCCGAGGAGGCGCCGGTCTCCGTCGACGAACTGCTGGGAGCCGAGGAAGCCTTCCTGACGAACAGCCTGGGCCTGCGCCCGCTGCTGCGCGTCGACGGGCAGGCCATCGGCGCCGGGACCGTGGGAGCGGTGACGGCGGCCCTGCTGAAGGGCATCGCGACGGAGTAGAACGCCCCGTTACGGGCGGATGTAGGACCAGCCCTCTTCCTGAAGCTGCATCAGCCGGACGACGCCGGAGGGCACCAGCTTGGCTTCCGGCACCATGGGGACCTCGCCCTGCTCCACGCGGATCATGCCGTTGCGCGTGTTCTCGCAGGCGGAATAGGTCAGGGTCGGCAGGCTGCCCTTCAGCGACGTCAACCGATCCTTCACGGGCGAGCGGTCGGCGCGCAGCATGTGCAGGCCGGGGCCGAAGGTGACCAGCTCGACCTCCACCGTCTCGCCGATGTTCTTGTAGTATTCGATGATGTTCTTGACGTTGTTGAGCGCCATGTTCATCAGCGCCGGGTCGTTGCTGCTGACCTGGATGGCGACGCGGTGGATGGTGGGCTGGTCCGCCCCGGCCTTCCGCCCCGCCATGACGGCGGTCATCCCGGCGAATCCGGCCAGAGCCAACGCCGCCCGGCGCGTGGAGCGCATCGCCATGTCATCCTCCCTTCCGGTGTGGGGGCATCCGCTGTCCTAGCACAATGACCCCGGTCGCCGCTTGTTCCCGAAGGGAGATGCCGCGCAACGGAAGAGGGAGGCGGTCAGCGGCGTAGGGCGTGCCGGGCCGCTTGGACCATCATCATCTCCCCCACATTCTCCGGAGTGACCAGACCGACCAGCCGTCCGTTTCCGTCGTCGACGCCGACCGCGGGCAGGCTTTTCTCCTGCATCAGGCGCAGCGCCTCCTCCAGCTTGCCGTGCCGGTGGACCACGGGGATGTCGGGGCGCATCACCTCCAGCACCGGCGTGTCCGGGCCGCGGTCGCGCAGGGCGCGGATCAGGTCGTCGCGGGTCAGCACGCCGCGCAGCTTGCCGGCGCCGTCCACCACCGGAAATTCGTGCTGGGTCGTGCGGATCAGGCATTGCACCGCATCCTCCAGCATGCCGGAGGGGGGCAGCGTCTCGAAGCGGGTGACCATGGCGTCCGACACGACCACGCCGTGGGTGATCTCGCGCATCTGCACCGCGTGCGCCTCCGACGAGGCGCCCAGATAGACGAACAGCGCGATGAACAGCAGCATCGGGTTGCCGAACAGCCCCAGCAGTCCCAGCCCGATGGCCACCGCCTGCCCGACCGAGGCCGCCACCTGGGTGCCGCGGACATAGCCCATGCGGCTCGCCAGCACCGCCCGCAGCACGCGCCCACCATCCATTGGGAAGGCCGGGATGAGGTTGAACAGCGCCAGGAACAGGTTGACCACGGCCAGCCGCGACAGCACGTCGATGCCGGCGTTCCGCACCTCCGCCGCTGCCGACGGCACGAAGCCGCCGAGCGCCGCGTAGAGCAGCGCCGCGATGACCAGATTGACCGCCGGCCCGGCCAGAGCCACCACCAGTTCCTGCGACGGCTTCTCCGGCAGGCGCTCCAGACGGGCGACCCCGCCGATGGGCAGCAGGGTGATGTCCGGCGTGCGCACGCCATAGCGCCGGGCGGCGAAGACGTGCCCGAACTCGTGCAGCAGCACGCAGAGGAACAGCAGCGAGAGGAAGACCACCCCCTCCAGCGCCGCCGGCCAGCCGCCCTGAGCGTGGTAGGCGGCCCCGATCCACAAAAGGAACAGGAAGAAAGTGATGTGGATGCGGATCACCGTGCCCTTCACGGTGCCGATGGGGATCGACCAGCTCATCACGACCTCGCCTTGCGCTGCGACCGTTCTCGGCCAGAGTCCAGAATGTGGTGTCGCGCGGCGTCCGAAGGCATGGGCCGGGTGGTGGAGTGGGGCGGCGGGCCGGGAGAGAGGGCCGGGGCACGCCCGGCCCTCCCGCCGTGTCACAGGCCCCAGACGACGGTGTTGAACCAGTAGTCCGTGCCGCTGAGGTTCAAGTACTCGATGCGGCCGGCACCGGCAGCGCTGCCGCTCCAGAAGTCGTCGATGATGATGTACTCGCTGATGGTGCCGTCGGCGGCGTCGGCCTTGGTGAAGAACAGGAGGTCGTTGGAGTCGCCGCCGAAGGTGCTGGCCCGGTAATATTCGAGCTGGTTGGGCGCCGTCGGGCCGTTCATGCGGAGCCGGTCGTAGTCCCCGTGCGAATCGGAAATCAAATCGATCCCGTCCGAATTGCAGGTGTAGAGATAGTTGTCGTTGTCGTAACCGCCGTAGAGGACATCGTTGCCGGTTCCGCCCGCCAGAACATCCAGACCGACATCCGAGCTATAGTCCCCGAACAACGTGTCGTTGCCGGCCCCTCCGTACAGCGTGTCGTTGTTGTTCCCGCCGTAGAGGAAGTCGTCGCCGGCCTCGCCACTCAGAAGATCGTTGTTGTCGTTGCCGTACAGCGTATCGGCACCAAGGCCGCCATACAGGCTGTCATTTCCGAAGCTGCCGTAAAGAGTGTCGTTCCCGTCGCCACCATCAATGTAGTCGGCGTCAGTGTTCCCAAGGATATCGTCGTTTCCGCCCTGCCCGAACAGCGTGTTCGGCCCCGAGGGAGCGTCGTAAATGTCATTTCCGGAGGTTCCATACCAAGTTGTCATCACAAGGATCTCCAAATTATTTGCCAATTGGTGGCATATGCTTTTCACAGACAGCTTGTATCGGAGTCAATGGAGTAGATTTGAAATTGAATGCTCTTGTACGCATTATATACCAAATGAATTCAAAGGAATGCAAATTGACGCTTGATCAACTATGAAAGCGGTTGATTTCGTTGGCGGGCCGCGTGATTAGTTACCTAACTAATTTATGGCGTCATTTTGACGCGCCACGCTCCAGTGGTTCCGTTTTTGACGGCAAGGCTGATCTTTCCCTGAGGTTGTGTTCGTGTGATGGCGCTGCGCCCCCGCCGACTCAGGTTGGGTGGATGAAGCGTGATTCGTTCTGTCAAGAAAATGTATGGAGGAATGGGGAATGAACCTGAGTAGCAAGGTGTCTTGAGTTTATTTCTGATGATCACCGCATTGGTGCAGCTTCTGTATGGATGCGAGGAGATGCCGGGCCGGCTGCATCCGGCGGCGTGGCGGGGAATCTGCTGCAGGCACGCAAGGACGGCGGCGCCAACACCAAGGCTGACGACGCCAAGGGCATGGGAGCCATCGCGCGAGCGTCCGGCTTCCGCCTTGGCCTTTCATGCCGTGGGCGGATGATGGCTTTCATCATCCGCCCACGGTCAAACCCGACAGATCAATGCGCCCGACAGATCAATGCGATAGCATTGATTGAAAAGGTGATACGGACGAAGCCTTCAGGCACCGTCCGTATCACAGGATGGACGCCGCCGGCGCTCGGCACAGGGAAGGTTACACCGCCTTCAGATGGCGGACCGGGCGGCCGGGCGACAGCGCTTCCGCCGCGCGGACGATGGCCTGGGCGTCGAGGCCGTGATGGCGGTAGAGGTCGGCGATGGTGCCGGTCTGGCCGAAATGCTCCACCCCCAGCGCCCGCGTGCGATGGCCGTGGACCGAGCCCAGCCAGCCCAGCCCCGCCGGGTGCCCATCCTGCACCGTCACCAGCGCGCAGTGTGACGGCACCCCCTCCAGCAGCCGTTCGACGTGGGAGCGTGCATGGGGCTTGCCGCGCTCGCGCGCCCGCTGTGCCGCGCTCCAGCCGGCGTGCAGCCGGTCGGCGGAGGTGACGGCGAGCAGCCCCACGTCGCGGCGGTCCTCGCCAAGCATCCCCACCGCCTCGATGGCCTCCGGCGCCACCGCGCCGCTGTAGGCGACCACCACCTGAGCGTTCGGGCCGGGGCGGCGCAGCCAGTAGGCGCCCTGGACGATGCCGCTCTCCAGCTCCGCGTCCATGGTCCGGACCGGCTGTTCCAGCACGCGGGAGGACAGGCGCAGATAGACCGAACCGCCGGTTTCGTCGCGCAGCCAGTTCCGCTCGTCCGGCTCGCCCTCGCCCTCCCGCTGCATGTAGTCGAAGGCCCAGCGCATGGTGACGGCCAGTTCGTCGGCGAAGGCCGGTTCGAAGCAGGCGAGCCCGTCCTGGGCCATGCCGACCAGCGGCGTGGCGATGGACTGGTGCGCCCCGCCCTCCGGGGCCAGCGTCACGCCGGACGGGGTCGCCACCAGCAGGAACCGCGCGTCCTGATAACAGGCGTAGTTCATCTGGTCCGCCGCCCTCATCACGAAGGGGTCGTAGACGGTGCCTATGGGCAGCAGGCGCTCTCCGAACAGCGAGTGCGACAGGCCCAGCGCCGACAGCAGGATGAACAGGTTGGACTCGGCGATGCCCAGTTCGAAATGCTGGCCGTCGGGTGAGAAGTCCCATGTGTAGGTGGAGGGGATGCGCTCCTTCTTGAACAGATCGGCCAGAGCGCTCTTGGCGAACAGGCCGCGGCGGTTCACCCAGGCGCCGAGGTTGGTGGAGACCGTCACATCCGGCGCGGTCGTCACGATGCGCTCCGCCAGTTCCGTCCGCTCGCGTCCCAGCTCGTTCAGGATCAGGCCGAAGGCCGCCTGGGTGGACAGCGCCTTCTGCGACGGGGCCGCCAGCGCCGCCGGCACCGGAACCGCCGCAGCGCCATAGCGCCGCCGCCCCTTGGCCGCGAAGGGCACGCGCTTCAGGAAGGCGTCCAGCTCCGCCGCCGGCCGGTTCAGCCCCTCAAAACGGTCCCACTCATGGCCCGGACGGACGGCGTTGGCGGCGCGGAATGCCTCCATCTGCGCCGGGGTCATCAGGCCGGAATGGTTGTCCTTGTGCCCGGCCAGCGGCAGCCCGGCGCCCTTGATCGTGTAGGCGATGAAGCAGACCGGCCGGTCGTGCGTGCGCGCCTGGGCGAAGGCGTCGAGCAGCGAAGGCAGGTCGTGGCCGCCCAGGTTGCCCATCAGAAGGGCCAGCTCCTCGTCGCTGCGGCGTTCGATCAGGCGGGTGACCGGCCCCTGGTCGCCCAGATCGTCGAGCAGGCGCTTCCGCCACGCCGCCCCGCCCTGGTAGGTCAGCGCGGAATAGAGCTGGTTCGGGCAGCGGTCGATCCAGTCGCGCAGGCGCTGGCCCCCCTCCTCCTGGAAAGCCGCCTGCATCAGCGCGCCGTATTTCAGGATCACCACGTCCCAGCCGAAGGCGCGGAAGATGTTCTCCAGCCGCTCCCACAGCCCCTCGCGGATCACCGCGTCCAGGCTCTGGCGGTTGTAGTCGACGATCCACCAGGTGTTGCGCAGCCCGTGCTTCCAGCCCTCCTGAAGGGCTTCGAAGATGTTGCCCTCGTCCATCTCGGCGTCGCCGACCAGCGACACCATGCGCCCCTCCGGCAGATCCTTCGCCCAGCCCTTGGCCTTCACATAATCCTGCACCAGCGAGGCGAAGAGCGTCTGCGCCACCCCCAGCCCGACCGAGCCGGTGGAGAAGTCCACGTCGTCCACGTCCTTGGTCCGCGACGGGTAGGACTGGGCGCCCTTGAAGCCGCGGAAATTCTCCAGATTCCCGCGCGTCTGGTTGCCCAGCAGATACTGGATGGCGTGGAAGATCGGGCTGGCGTGCGGCTTCACCGCCACCCGGTCCTCCGGGCGCAGGGCCTGGAAGTAGAGCGCCGTCATGATCGTCGCCAGCGAGGCCGAGGACGCCTGATGCCCGCCGATCTTCAGCCCGTCCTGGTTGGGGCGTACGTGGTTGGCGTTGTGGATCGTCCAGGACGCGAGCCAGAGAACCTTGCGCTCCAACTCGCGCAGGCAGGCGAGGTCGGCGTGGTTCGGAACGGTCGCGTCCATGTTGGTGCCTCTCTTGACGGAACGGCGGTCGATGATCGGTGAAGCCTATCATTTGTGCCGCGGCAGGAGTTTGCAAAGTGGCGCCGGAGATGCCGCCGCTTTAGCATAGGATTGCGCAGAACTGGCCAGGACGGCATAAAATGCCAAAAATCAAACTCGACCGTATCGACCGCAAGATCCTGGCCCTGCTTCAGCAGGACGGGCGGATGCCCAACAACGAACTGGCGGAGCGCGTCGGCCTGTCGCCGTCCCCCTGCCTGCGCCGGGTGAAGGCGCTGGAGGAGGCGGGCGTCATCACCCGCCACGTCGCGTTGGTCGATCCCGCCGCGGTCGATCTGCCGGTGAACGTTTTCGTCAGCGTCAGTCTGGAACGCCAAGTGGAGGAGCGGATCGACGCCTTCGAGGCCGCCGTGATGGCGCTGCCGGAGGTGATGGAATGCTATCTGATGACCGGGGACGCCGATTACCTGCTGCGCGTGGTGGTCCCCGACCTCGCCAGCTACGAGCGCTTCCTGAAGGAGCATCTGACGCGGATTTCCGGGGTCGCCAACATCCGGTCGAGCTTCGCGCTGAAGCAGGTGCGCTACCGCACCGCCCTGCCGCTGGGCCATTTGGCGGAGTGACCAGGACGGTCATGAATCCATAGAGATCTAAGCATTCACGCCAAAATTATTGGTTAGGTTTCTAACTATATTCTATGATTATTGATCAATTGGATAAGTCGTTCTATCATTTCATTCAGTTCCAAGGCTGCGACATGATGGGGATAGGATGTCAAACATTTCCTTGAGCGGCGCGATCCCTTCAGCGTCGGCACATCCGACGATGTCCTCCAAGCCGCCGGTGAGCCGGACCAAGGAGAGCGAAGCCAGCAACGGCGGCGGGAAGGCCGACCATGTGGACTTGAGCCCGTTGGCATCGGCCTTGAAGGGCGACGCACTTTCGCTGTTTGGCAAGTTGTCATCTGAGGACCGAAGTGCATTGGGTCTCTTCGTTTCGTCCGGCCAAATGTCGGCCGACGAAATGAACGATGCGCTTTCGGGAAAACTGAAGGAAACCCGCAGCCGGACGTTCTGGAAAGGCGCCATCGAAGCGGGCGTCGGGCAGGAAACCGATAAACAGAAGAAGATCAGAACACTTTCGGAGAGCATCGAGGCGCGGCTGTCCGCCATCGATAAGATCGCCGGCTCGGGGTTGCGTCTGGATCAGGCGGTCGCGATCTCGAACGAGATGCGAGGCGCGATGCGGGAACGCAGTTCATTGATGGGTCAGACGGACGATGGCGCAACCACGGTGAGGTTGACCGCGGATTTTGCCTTGAACCAGCTGGCGCGGACCGACTCGGAACGCGCGGCGGGGGCCAAACTGTCCGCTGTGGGCTTCAAGTCCGAAAGCTTCAATCAGCTGTTGAAGGACACGGCGGAAAAGGACATCGCTTCCATGTGAGCGTGTGCGCGCTGTGACAACCGTGGTCCGTCGGCCGCAATCCTGCTTTCAATATGTTCAACATCCCGTCGCCCGGACCGCTCATGACGTTCGCGATGGAAGACCTGCGCCGCTTTTTGCCATAAAGAGTATTGGAACAGGGGCGCTCGGCGAAATTTCCCGCTGACAGACCCCGACCAACAGGCGAAGGCATGGGGAAGCAGGACGGGATGATGGACTGGGACAAGTTGCGGGTGTTCCACGCTGTGGCCGAGGCCGGCAGCTTCACCCACGCGGGCGAGGCCCTCAACCTCAGCCAATCGGCGGTCAGCCGGCAGATCAGCGCGCTGGAGGACAGTCTCGGCGTTCCGCTGTTCCACCGGCACGCCCGCGGCCTGATCCTGACCGAGCAGGGCGAGTTGCTGAACCACGCGGCGCGCGACATCTTCGCGAAGCTGTCGATGACCCAGGCGATGCTGAGCGAGAGCAAGGACGCCGCCAAGGGGCCGCTGAAGGTGACGGCCACGGCGGCCTTCGGCTCGACCTGGCTGACTCCGCGCATCGGGGAATTCCTGGCGCTCTACCCGGACATCCAGCTCACCCTGCTGATCACCGACACGGAGCTGGATCTGGGCATGCGCGAGGCCGACGTGGCGATCCGCGTCAGCCCGCCGCGCCAGCCGGACCTGATCCAGCGGCACCTGATGACCTTCCGCTCCCACCTCTACGCGCACCGCCGGTACCTGGACCGCAAGGGAGAGCCGCAGACGGTGGGCGATCTCGCCTCCCACGACCTGGTGACCTATCCGCAGGAGTTGCGCGCGCCTTTCGCCAACACCCACTGGCTGCGCGATCTGGTGACCGACCCGGTGGCCCGCGACCGGACGGTCCTTCAGGTCAACAACCTGTACGCGATCTTCCGCGCCGTCGAGAGCGGGCTGGGCATAGGCTCGCTGCCCGACTATCTGGTGACCGGTTTGAATGACATCGTGCGGGTGCTGCCGGACCAGTCCGGGTCGAAGGTGGACGCGTTCTTCGTCTATCCGGAGGAGCTGCGCCATTCCAAGCGCATCGCGGTCTTCCGCGACTTTCTGGTCAAGAGGGTTGCGGAAAGCCAGTTTTAATTCCCGTTTGACGAGTTGGCGGACGGGGCGCGCGCCGGAGACGGCCGCGCCCTTTGTTTTTTGCGCCATCCAGCATGCGACATAGTGTCGGTCAGGACGGCACGGCCGACTTCGCGCTTGCACGCTAAACTGATATATTAATATATGCCACACATGCGGAGCCCACCGCGTGTCGGCCTTCAGAGCCTGGGCCCCATCCAATAATCGCAATCGCCAGGAGTTTCCCGGAAGGGAAAGGCGTGCGCCTATGCCTGCCGATGAACAGGCAAGTGAGGAAGTCATGAAGATAGTGCGTGGTCTGCGATGGAAAGTCCTGGCGCTCATCATGCTTGGGACGATCATCAATTACATCGACCGCAACACGCTGGGCATCCTGGCGCCGATGCTCAAGGAACAACTGCACTTCACGACAGAGCAGTATTCCTACATCGTCAGCGTGTTCCAGCTCTGCTACAGCCTGATGCAGCCGATCGCCGGCTATGTGACGGACCTCATCGGCCTGAAATTCGGCTACGCGATGTTCGCCTTCATCTGGGGCAGCGCCGCCGCCTTGCACGCCTTTTCCGGCGGCTGGCAGTCGATGGCTTTCTTCCGCGGCCTGCTCGGCATCAGCGAGGCGGCGGCCATGCCGTCGGGCGCCAAGACCGCCACCCTGTGGTTCCCGGCCAAGGAGCGCTCGATCGCCACGGGCTGGTTCAACACCGGCAGTTCGGTCGGCGCCATGATCGCCCCGCCGCTGGTGATCTGGCTGTCCGTGACCTGGAGCTGGCAGGTCGCCTTCGTCGTCACCGGCCTGCTGGGCGTCGGCCTGTCGATGCTGTGGCTGGCGCTGTACCGCAACCCGGAGAACCACCCGCGCCTGACCAAGGAGGAGCACGCCTACATCCTGGACGGCCAGGAGCACGTTGAGCTTCCCAAGCCCTCGATGAAGCGCGTCGTCACCATGCGCAAATTCTGGGGCATCGCCGCCGCCCGCTTCCTGACCGAGCCGGCGTGGCAGACCTTCAGCTTCTGGATTCCGCTCTACATGGTCAGCACGCGCGGCATGGACATCAAGCAGTTCGCGCTGTTCGCCTGGCTGCCCTTCCTGTTCGCCGACATCGGCTGCGTCCTCAGCGGCTACCTGTCGCCCTTCTTCGCCAAGCGTTTCCGCATGTCGCTGGTCAACTCGCGCATCGCCGGCATCGGCATCGGCGCGGTGTGCATGATCGGCCCGGCCCTGATCGGCCTGACCAGCAGCCCGATCACCGCCATCTTCCTGTTCTCGGTCGGTGCCTTCGCGCACCAGATGCTGTCGAGCCTGCTCTACGCCTTGGTCACCGACACCTTCGAGAAGCAGGACGTCGCCACGGCGACCGGTTTTGGCGGCATGGCCGGCTACATGGGCGGCATGATCTTCTCGCTGATCATCGGCCAGCTCGCCAGCACGATCGGTTACGAGCCGCTGTTCGTCTGCCTGTCGGTCTTCGACATCACGGCCTTCATCGTGGTGCTGGTGGTTCTCGGCCAGTGGGGCCGGAACAAGGTCACGCCCCCGGCGGTGCCGAGCGGCGCCCACGCCGACTGAGCCGGACGTCTTCTCGTCCCACGGGGCCGCGCGATCCGGGAAGACCCGGGTTACGCGGCCCTTTTTTCATATGGACGAACGGTTTACTGGACGGCCGCGGTCAGCAGGGAGGCGAGGGCGAAGCCGCTGACGATGACGAGGCGGGCGATGATGTGGGTCTTCATGGCAAGGCTCCGATTGGCTTTGGCGGGCGCCGGGGCGAGCCCCGCTTTGTGTTGAGCCAATGTTCGCACCGCGCGGACTAAAGACAAACCGCGCAATTCGCATGCCTTCCATATCGATATTGCAGCGCAACATAGCGCTGTTATAAGTCGAAGCCCTGGAGAGTTCAAGTATTCATAGCGCTCTTCACAGCGCTGCTACTGAGTCAATTGCAGCGCTATGAATCCAGTGTTCATGCGGATTCGGCGATCGGTTCGGCGGGGGCGGAATCGCTGTCGAACAGGTCGGGGAAGCGCCGGGCCAACTCGGGCAGGGAGTTCAGGATCTCGCGCAGATGCAGGCGCATGGCGGCCTCCGCGGCGTCGGGACAGCGCGCCCGGATTCCTTCGACGATTTGCTCGTGCTGGGCGATCAGCCGGTCCAGCGGGGTTGCCTGCGGCAGGCTGAGGTAGCGCACGCGGTCCATCTGGGCCTTGGTCTCCTCCACCACCCGCCAAGCGTATTCGCAATCCACCCCCAGCGCGATGGTGCGGTGGAAGGCTTCGTCCAACTCCAGGAAGGCCGCCGGATTGGTGCTTTGGGCGGCCTCGCGCTGCGCTTTGAGATTGGCCTCCAACTCCGCGACGGCGCGGGCGGGCAACCCTTCGCCGGCCTTGCGCGCCACCGCCAGCTCCACCGCCTCGCGGACGAAGCGGGCGTCCATCACCTGCTTGGCCGAAATCTTCACCACGAAGGTGCCGCGCTGCGGGCGGATGACGACCAGCCCGGACTCGCTCAGCTTGATGAAGGCTTCGCGCACCGGCTGGCGGCTGACCCCAAGCTGGCCGGCCACCTCCTGCTCGGACAGCGGCTGGCCGGGCTGGAACTGCATCGTCACGATGGCGTGGCGCAGTTCCCGGAAGACGCGGCGCGCCACGGGCTCCGTCGAATCCGGCTCGATCCTCCTCAACATGCTCTCCCCATCCCTTCTTTTTGCAGTCCGTCCCGTCGGTGCCCGCCCGGATGATCCTCGACGGCGGATTCATCCTGCACCGTTCGCAAGCCCATAGACAACACCATTCTTGTATACTACCATACCAGTCGCGTACCGAACAATCGCCTCCGTGCAAGAGGCGTTGTCCTCAAAGGGAGGAAACATGAGCATCATCACCCGCACTTGGCGCGTGGCCGCCCTCGGCTTTGCGCTGGCCACCGTCGCCGGCGGCGCGCTGGCGGCCGACTACACGCTCAGCGTCAACACGGCGCTGGCCCAGCAGGACCCGCTCTACAAGGGGCTGGAGGAGTTCAAGAAGAACGTCGAGGCGCGGTCCGGCGGCAAGATGGCCGTCCGCCTGTTCCCCGGCTCGCAGCTCGGCAAGGACGAGGATGTGCTGGAGCAGGCCCGCGCCGGGGCGGGGGTCGCGGTGGTCGTGGACGGCGGGCGTCTTGCCGTCTTCGTGAAGGAGTTCGGCGTTCTGGGAGGACCGTACCTTGCCCAGGGCTACGAGGGCATCCGCAAGGTCGTCACCTCGCCGTTGTTCGACCAGTGGTCGGACAAGCTGCGCAAGGCGTCGGGCCATCAGGTGCTGTCCTTCAACTGGTGGCAGGGCGAACGGCACCTGCTGACCAACAAGCCGGTGAAGGGACCGGAAGACCTCGCCGGCATCCGCATGCGCACGCCGGGCGCGCCGGTGTGGATGGAGACGATCCGCGCCATGGGCGCCACCCCGACCCCGATGGGCTGGTCGGAGGTCTACACCGGCCTCCAGCAAAAGGTGATCGACGGCGTCGAGGCCCAGCACCCCGCCAGCTTCGGCGCTCGCCTGTACGAGGTGACCAACCGCATCACCAAGACCGGCCACATCAACCTGATCACCGGGATCGTCACCAGCGCCGCCTGGTTCGACAAGCTGCCGCCGGAGCAGCAGACGATCCTGAAGGAAGAGGCGCTGAAGGCCGGCGACAGCGCGTCGCGCGCCACCCAGGCGTCGCTCGCCGACTTCGAGAAGCAGATGAAGGACAAGGGCATGACGATCGAGGAGATCGACGTGACGCCCTTCCGCAAGGCCACCGCGCCGGTCTACGAGAAGCTGGGCTACGCCGAACTCCACAAGGACGTGGAAAAGCTGCTGCAGAACTGACGCGGGATTCGGTTCGCGCTGACGTTGCTCCCACCCCGGCCCTCCCCCGCTGTCGTAGGGGAGGGCCGGGGTGGGGGCCAGTACCTTCCACATTCAACGCTGCCTGCCGCCACCTTCCGCCATCAAGGGACCGCCATCATGTCGTCCTTGTTTCACAAGGGGGAAGCCGTCCTGGCGATGCTTCTCCTCGCCGCCATCGTTCTGCTCGTCTTCGCCGCCGGCGTCATGCGCTGGTTCGGCCATCCCCTGGTCTGGTCGGTGGACGTGGCGCAGCTCCTGTTCGTCTGGGTCGCCTTCCTCGGCGCCGACATGGCGCTGCGCAAGCGCGCCCACATCGGCATCGACTATCTGGTCAAGCGCCTTCCCGACTCCGCGCGGGCCACGCTGGACGTCGTGCTGGGCGTGCTGGTCGTTGTCTTCCTTCTCACCATGACGGTGATGGGCTACCGGCTGACCATGCTGAACCTGGAACGCCAGTTCGGCGACAGCGGCATCAGCTACGCCTTCGTCACCGCCGCGGTGCCGGTGGGCTGCCTGCTGCTCGCCATCACGCTGACCGGCCAGATCCTGGACACCCTGCGCGAGCTGCGCCGCCACCCCAAGCCGGTCTTCGCCCCGGCCCCGAAATCCGGCGACATCGAGGAGGTCGTGCCGTGACCCTGCTTGCCGTTACCTTCTTCGCGCTGATGGCGTTCGGGCTTCCGATCGCCTTCGCCATCGGCATCGCCGGCTTCTCCTTCTTCGCCACGAACGACATCATCCCGATGTCCATCGGGGTGCAGCAGGTCGCCTCGGCCTCGCAGAGCTTCCCGCTGCTGGCCGTGCCCTTCTTCGTGCTGGCCGGGCACATGATGAACCGGACGGGCATCACCAGCCGCCTGATCAACTGCTCCAACGTGCTGGTGTCCTGGATGTCCGGCGGGCTGGCGCAGGTCTGCATCGTGCTGTCCACCCTGATGGGCGGCGTCTCCGGCTCGGCGGTGGCCGACGCCGCGATGGAGGCGCGCATCCTCGGCCCCAGCCTGATCGCCCGCGGCTATTCGAAGGGCTTCACCGCCGCCGCCATCGCGGTCGGTTCGCTGATCACCGCGACCATCCCGCCCAGCCTGGGGCTGATCCTCTACGGCTTCGTCGGCAACGTGTCGATCGGGCGGCTGTTCCTGGCCGGCGTCATCCCCGGCTTCATGATGATGGCCGGGCTGATGCTGACCGTCTGGCTGATCGCGCGTCGCCGCGGCTACCGTCCCGAAATGGCGGAGCGTCCGACCCTGCGCGCCGTGTGGCGGGCGGTGGCCGACGCGAAGTGGGCGCTGCTGTTCCCGGTGGCCCTGCTGTTCGCGATCCGCGGCGGGTTGTTCACCCCGTCGGAGGTCGGCGCCTTCGCCGTCGTCTACGCCGCCGTCGTCGGCTTCCTGCTGCACCGGGAACTGACCTGGGCCGCGGTGGCCGAGGCGCTTCAGGAAGCGGTGGTGGACACCGGCCTGATCATGCTCATCATCCTGTTCTCCGGCATGGTCGGCTACGCCATCATCTTCGAGCAGGCGCCCCAGACCATCGCCGAGGCGATGACCCAGCTCACCACCAACCCGCTGCTGGTGGTGGCGCTGATCCTGATCTTCCTGTTCATCGCCGGGCTGTTCGTCGAGAGCACGGTGCTGGTCCTGCTGCTGACGCCGATCTTCCTCCCCATCGTGACGCCGCTGGGCGTCGATCCGGTGCATTTCGGCATCCTGATGATGACCATCGTCACGCTGGGCTCCATGACGCCGCCGGTGGGCGTGGCCATGTACACGGTGTGCAGCCTGCTCGACTGTCCGGTGGAGGAGTATGTCGTCGAATCGCTGCCCTTCGTCGGCACCATCGTCCTGCTGGTCGCCGTGCTGACGCTCTGGCCGGGGCTGGTGCTGTTCCTGCCGAACATGCTGATGTGAGGGAAGGGGGCTTGCCAGGAGTTGGAGCGCTGATATACTAATATATGGCGCTCCGATCTCTCGGCGGACCCACGGCCGGTCCGGGCACACCAAGCCCCGTCCATGGAGCGTCCTTGTCATTGTGGAAACGGGGCAGGGCCGCGTGTGAAGGGCAACGCCAAGGGGCGGTCCGGGCAGGGCCGCCCCTTCGCGCTTCGCCCTGGGCCACGCTACTTTCCCGTCACCATGCCCCAGAGCGGCTTGATCACCTTGTGCACCAGGGGGATCAGCAGGGCGCCCAGCAGAAGCCCGAACACCCCGGCTCCCGCCGCCCCGACCAGCCATTCCACCGCGGCCTTCGCCGCCGGAACGGCCTCTCCGGCCGCCACGGCGGCACCGTGGATCGTGTGTCCGATCGCGGTCAGGCCGAAGCCTTCCAGCCCATGGACGACGATGCCGCCGCCCACCCACAGCATGGCGGCGGTGCCGACCAGGGCCAGCAGTTTCAGGAAAACCGGCATTCCCTTGACCAGCCCGCGTCCGATCGCCTGGGTCACCGGGGCGAGCGCCCGGTCGGCCCCGCCCGGCGCATCGGAGTAGGGTGTGCGCAACCCCAGGAGACTGGCCGCCGGACGCCCGTTCTGGGCCAGCGACAGGCCCACGTCGTCCGCCTTCACGATCAGCGCCACCGCGCCGTAAACGATGCCGGTGATGCCCGCCCCGACGACCGCAAGAACGGCAGCCTGCATCCAAAAGGAGGAGGTTTCGGCGGCGATCGTGGAGAGGACGATGGCCATGATCTCCGCTGACAGGATCAGGTCGGTCTTGATGGCGCTGTTGATCTTCTCCCGCTCGAACTGCGCGGCGTCCTGCCCCGCGGCGCCCAGTCCTTCGGCGTCATGATGCGCTGCGTGGGGGCGCAGGGCCTCCCACACCTTCTCCGCCCCCTCGTAGCAGAGGAAGCCGCCGCCGAGCATCAGCAGGGGCGTGATCGCCCAGGGCGCGACGAGGCTGAGCGCCAGCGCCAGGGGCAGCAAAAACACCAACTTGTTCTTCAACGAACCCAGTGCGATCTTGCCGATGATCGGCAGTTCGCGGTCGGCGGTGAAGCCGACCACATAGCGTGGCGTCACCGCGGCGTCGTCCACCACCACCCCGGCGGCCTTGGCTCCCGCGCGTGCCGCCTGTCCCGCGGCGTCATCCAGCGAGGCCGCGGCGACCTTCGCCAAGCCAGCCACATCGTCCAACAGTGCGATCAGTCCCGTGCTCAAGGTTTTGGCTCCCCTCCGTACCGGCGTCCATGGAGCAGACAACGCCGCCGGGGGCAAGCCGGACCTTCGGAAAGCCGGTCAGTCGTCGACGAGCTGGTCGGCGGTGAGCATGTGGAGATCCGGGTCCGGCATGTCCCGGCCGTCGTCCAGATAGAGCACCCGGTCCACCAGCACGAGGACGCGCACGCCGTCCACCGGGACGACGCTCAGCCGCCGGTTGATGACGGCGTTGCGGAAGGCCACGGCCCGGTCGTTGTAGGTGACCGACAGAACGTCGTTCGTCCCTTCCAGCATGGGCAGGGCGTAGCGCTCCATCATCTCCGCGGTCAGCCCGTCGATGCGTGGCAGCAGGGAGGAGCCGACGATGTCGAAGCGGTGCCGCTCGAGCCATCGGGCCAGCGGCGGGGACACGGCCTGGGCGATCAGGCCGGGCGTGTAGAGGGTGCACTTCTCACCCATGCTCCGCACCATCGCCTTCAGGCCGAGGAAGGTGGGGTGGTGCCGGAAATGGCCGGTCAGAACGTCGCGCAACAGCGCCTGCTCCCGCGGGTCGGGCAGGGCGGCGCCGGACTCCCAACGGGCGACGGTTTCCTCGGTGGTGGCCAGCATGACGGCGAACTGCGCGGTGGTCAGGCCGTGCAGCCTTCGCAACGCGCGCACGATCTGCGGCCACTCATGCACCGGCACAGACGGCTCTCCAGATTATCTCCAGGGGTAATGATGGGAGAATACGCGATTCTACGGCAAACACATACGCAATCATGCGGGAAGAGTCATACCGGAGTATCCGGAACTTTGGTTCGTAACGCCGACTGTTTTGCGGGTAAACGCTTGAGGAAGCTGTAATTTTTCGGTCTTGCTGCTCTGCGGGCATAGCGCTTCTGGTATTGGGTATACCACGGCACAATAGCTCCATCAGCACAGAGGAGACACATCATGGCTTACGCTTCCGCTCATCACAGCCATCACGAAGGCCTTCTGGCGAGCATCGCCAAGGGTGTTACGGAATTCGCCAGCGCTTGGTTCTCGGCCACTCCGCTGTATATCGTATACCAGGCTGTGGCCTCGGGCACCTACGCCCCGGCGGCCAGCACCTCGACGCTCGATCTGCCGACGCTGATGCGCGAATGACCGGCGCCAGGGCCATCCGGCCCCACGACGCGGCGGCCCGCCCATCCGGGCCGGAAAAAAGGACCGACTCCTCCGGAGCGGTCCTTTTTCATTTCGCCCGTCGTTTTACCCGGCGACCGTGAACGTCGCCGGCGGCAAGCCTCGGCGCTGCCGGTCCAGCATCGTCAGCAACGCCTGGTCCAGCAAGCGTGTGTAGGCGTTCATATCGAACAGCGGCCCGCTGTCGCGTTCGGCCCGCAGTCTGTCCCGAACCGCCGCGAGGCCACCGCGGTTGTTCGCCCAACGAAGAACCGCGCTTTCGTAGTGCGCCAGGGATTCCGTCACGAATTCGGGAAGGCCAGCGGCGTGGAGCAGGCTGGCGGCCACGCGCGACTGCAGCGTGCGTCCCGGGAGCGTCACCACCGGAAGCCCGACCCACAGCGCGTCGCTCGCCGTCGTGTGGGCTCCGTAATGCAGGGTGTCCAGCATCAGGTCGGCGTTCTGAAGCCGGGCCAGGTGATCGGCCAGCGTCGGTGCCCAGGGCGCGAAGACGATGCGGTCCGCGGCGATCCCCGCCGATTGGGCGGCTTGGAGCAGGTTCTGTTCGGCCTCCGCGGTCGGCCGTGCAAGCCACAGAACCGCGTCCGAAATCTTGTGCAGCAACGCCATCCAGACGCCCCAGATCTCGGGCGTGATCTTGTAGGCGTTGTTGAAGCAGGCGAGCACGAAGCCATCCGCCGGAAGCCCGCAGGCCGACCGTGGCGGCGCTGGGGGGACGTCATAACGGCGGTCCCGCGGCAGGAAGCAGCGCGGCATCCGGGCGACCGTCTCGGTAAAGCCATCCTCCAACTCCGGCGGCAGGGCGATGGGGTCGGCGACGATGTAGTCGATCCACGGCGCGCCCATGGTGCCGGGATAGCCGAGGAGCTGGACCTGCACCGGTGCCGGCCGCGCGGCGAGGATGTGCGGCCGCGGGTGGCCGGTGTAGCCCTTGAGGTCGATCAGGATGTCGACGTCGTCCCGACGGATCGTTTCGGCGGCGGCCTCCGCGGTCAGGGCATCGATGTCCACAAAGCGGTCGACGCCCTCGCGCACACGGTGGCGTTCGACGCTGTCGTCGTCCGGGCCGTAGCTGTAGGCGACCACGCGGAAACGCGACCGGTCGTGCAGGGCCAGCACCTCCGCCAGCAGCTGCGCGACCGGATGCTGGCGGAAATCGTTCGACAGGTAGGCGATGGTGGCGACGGCCGTCCTGGCGGGCTTCGGCTTCAGCCGCACCGGCTTCGACCGGATCGTCTGCGCGTGGGCCCGCGCCGCGGCCAGGAGCGACCGGGCGGAAACGCGGTGGGACAGCATCATGGACGCCTGGACCGGCACGCCCTGCGACGCGATGGACTCCAGCTCGACCGCGTCGTCATCGAAGGAGGACCAGTCGCAGGATCGCTGCTTGGTCTGGATCAGCCCGACCGTCGCGGTCGGATTCTGCGGCGCGATCCTCAGCGCGCGGCGGTAGACCTCCGCGGCGACGGCCAGATTGTCCTGTCCTTTGAGGGCGGTCCCCAAATTGAACCACACCGCCGGAGCGTTCGGCGCGACCGCCGCCGCTTGACGGGCCAGACGCTCTGCCTCCGCGAGGCGCCCCAGTTGGAACAGCACCGCCGAGAGGCTGAGCAGCGTGTCCGGACTTGCCGGGTGCAGCGACCGCGCCTGTTCGAGCGTCCCGGCGGCGCGGTCGTAGGCTCCCATCCTGAACAAAGTGTTGCCGATGTTGAGCAGGATTCCAGGATGATTCGGATCGTGGCGGAGCGCCCGCTCGAACGCGCTCAGGGCATCGTCGTAGCGCTGGTTCCCGAAGGCCGCGTTCCCGACCGCCGCATGGAGGTCCCGTCCGAACCCGGCGATTTGCGGAGTCAGGGCGGTCCCCCTGGTCGCCTGGTCGAACAACGCGACGGCGCGCCCCAGATCGCCTTTCTGGGCCAAGGCCAGAGCATCCGACAGTTTGCGCATGTCCGGTGCGGAAGGACCGCCGGATTGCCTGTTCTTGTTCATGGTCGCTCCAACCCGGACTGCTTCGGTTCACCCAACACACCGAACCGCGCTGCGCCCGCCGCAGCCCGGTTCGTGCGAGCCGCACCGCCATGGCGATGCGCTCTATTAGGGTATGCTAACGCCTTGCCGTCCCGGGAAGGAGAGCGTTGTCGTCGGGCCAGCCTCCACACGCGACCCGTGCCGGTGGAGGCGTCAGGCGTCCCCGGCGATCTCCGCCAGAAGCTGGACCTGGAAGGAGAGCAGGAAGGCTGCCCGCTCCTGCGCCCGTGCCCGACCCGCCGGGGTCTGCATGGTGTTGGGCAGCAGCAGCAGCTTCGCCTTGAAATGGTCCAGCGCGTATTGCAGGTCGTCGAGCGGGCGGCCCTCCGCCATCGGGTCCTCGCCGTGGAACAGCGCCCGCTTCATCAGGCCGGAGGTGGCGAAGCAGCGGGCGATGCCGATGGCCCCCAGGCTTTCCAGCCGGTCGGCGTCCTGAACCAGCTTCGCCTCCACGGTCAGCGGCGGAATGCCGGCGGAGTAGCTGTGCGCCTCGATGGCGTGGCGGGTGGCGGGGATCAGCGCGTCCGGGAACCCCATGCCGCGCAGAACCTCCTCCGCCCGATCCGCCGACAGGCGGGAGGCGCGGCTGCGGTCCGGATGGTCCTTCGGCACGTTCACGATGTCGTGGAGCAGGGCCGCGGCCAGCACGACGAGCATGTCGGGCGGCGGTCCGCCGTCCCGTTCGGCCTCCGCCGCGGCCAGAGCCTTGGCGGTGCGCCAGACGCGAAGAAGATGGTCGACGTCGTGCGCCGGATCCTCGGCCACGTTGGAACGCAGCCATGTGGTGATGGAGCTTTCCCAAACATCGACATCGCTGAGCACAACATCTTTTGGCATGAGCGCTCGTCCTCTTCCGTGCTTTTTACATAATATGGGGATGGGGAGGGCGATTGTCCCGAAATCATTTGTGGGCGGGCATCCCCCTCCCCAAATCGGGACTCCCAAATCAGGAACCCCCTATCCGGAATGGTTGCATCGCGCCGAATGCCCGATGACCACGGGCCGTCGCGCCGTTAAGGTGACGCCCGCCCGGAACGGGCCGACCGACAGGCAGAGGGGAGACATGCAGCCGATCATTCAGGTGCGTGGGCTGGAAAAGACCTACGCCACCGGCTTCCAGGCGCTGAAAGGGGTCGATCTCGACATCCGCCGCGGCGAGATCTTCGCCTTGCTGGGACCGAACGGGGCCGGCAAGACGACGCTCATCAGCACCGTCTGCGGCATCGTCAACGCCACCGCGGGCACCGTGACGGTCGACGGGCACGACATCGTGCGCGACTGGCGCGCCGCGCGCTCGCTGATCGGCCTCGTCCCGCAGGAGCTGACGACCGAAGCGTTCGAGAGCGTCTGGGCCACCGTCAGCTTCAGCCGCGGGCTGTTCGGCAAGCCGCCCGATCCCGCCCACATCGAGAAGGTGCTGAAGGACCTGTCCCTCTGGAACAAGAAGGACAGCAAGGTCATGGCGCTGTCCGGCGGCATGAAGCGCCGCGTGATGATCGCCAAGGCCCTGTCGCACGAGCCGCGCATCCTCTTCCTCGACGAGCCGACCGCCGGAGTGGACGTGGAGCTTCGCCGCGGCATGTGGGAGATGATCGGGCGGCTGCGCGACAGCGGCGTGACCATCATCCTGACCACCCACTACATCGAGGAGGCGGAGGAGATGGCCGACAGCATCGGCGTCATCTCCAACGGCCGCATCGTGCTGGTCGAGGACAAGGCCGCGCTGATGCGCAAGCTCGGCAAGCGGCTGCTGACCCTGCAGCTCCAGCATCCGCTGGAGGCCATCCCGGCGGAGCTGGCCGGCTACCCCCTGACCCTGTCCGGCGACGGGCGTGAGCTGGTCTACAGCTTCGACACGCAGGAGGACCAGACGGGCATCGCCCGGCTTCTCCGCAAGCTGGGCGACCACGGCATCGATTTCACGAACCTGCACACCGAGGAAAGCTCCCTCGAGGAGATCTTCGTCAGCCTTGTGAAGGAGCGGGCATGACCTCCCCCATCAACCTTCATGCGGTCAAGGCCATCTACCTGTTCGAGCTGGCCCGCACCTGGCGCACGCTGTTCCAGAGCATCGCGGCGCCGGTCATCTCGACCTCGCTCTACTTCATCGTCTTCGGGGCGGCCATCGGCGGGCGCTTCACCGCGGTGGACGGGGTGAGCTACGGCGCCTTCCTGGTGCCCGGCCTCGTCATGATGTCGGTGCTGACGGAAAGCGTGTCCAACGCCTCCTTCGGCATCTACATGCCGCGCTATTCCGGGACGATCTACGAGGTGCTGTCGGCCCCGATCTCCGCCTTCGAGACGGTGCTCGGCTATGTCGGGGCGGCGGCCACCAAGTCGATCATCCTCGGCGTGCTGATCCTGCTGACCGCCCGGCTGTTCGTGGACTACTCGATCCAGCACCCGTTCTGGATGGTCGCCTTCCTGGTGCTGACCTCGGTCACCTTCAGCCTGTTCGGCTTCATCCTGGGCGTCTGGGCCGACGGCTGGGAGAAGCTGCAGATCGTGCCGATCCTGGTCATCACGCCGTTGGCCTTCCTCGGCGGCAGCTTCTACTCGATCAGCATGCTGCCGCCGCTGTGGCAGAAGATCACCCTGTTCAACCCGGTCGTCTATCTGGTCAGCGGCTTCCGCTGGAGCTTCTACGGCCAAGCCGACGTGCCGGTGGGGATCAGCCTCGCCATGACCGCTCTGTTCCTGGCGCTCTGCCTGACGGCGGTCTGGTGGATCTTCCGCACCGGCTACAAGCTGAAGGCCTGACAGCCTCGGGCGGCGGGGGTTACGCCCCGCCGTCCAACATCCCGTGGGCGCGGTGCCACTCCTCCAGCGATTCCGGCGGGTAGTCGTCGCTGCGCTCATCCCCCGGCCCGGCCTGGACCGGCACCCAGTTGGCCTTCGACCCCAGCATCATGTGGACGTGGGCCGGCGCCTCCGGCAGGGGACTGTCGATGGCGCTGGCGAAGGGGTGGACCAGCTCCGGCCAGCGCGGGTCGCTCACCCACAAGGCGGAGCCGCAGCGGGAGCAGAAGCGCCGCTCGCCGGGGCTTTCCTGCCCGTCGATGCGGGCGTGGAAGACGGTGATGTGCTCCGTCCCCGTCACCGCCAGCGTGTCGGCCTTGGCCCCCAGATTGATGGCGTAGCCGCCACCGCCCGCCGTCTTGCGGCAGATCGAGCAGTAGCAGCGCAGGTAGGGGACCGGCGCGTAAGCGTCCACCGAGAAACGCACCGCGCCGCAGTGGCAGGACCCGTCGAGCTTCATCGTCCTCTCCTCCGATCCTCGGGCGCCCGCCTGCGGCGCCGCACCCGTCCAACCCTCCCTCTTCGGGAAAGTTTCCGGGGGGTGCGGCGATCACACGTCGACCACAAGGGCCATCGCCTCGGCCATGGCCAGCGGTCCGACGGAGGCCCAGGTCCGCGCCCTGGTCACCGTGAACACCGAACCATCGTCGCTGGGACCGCTGGGCGAGCCGGTGATGAACGCGCCGCGGCTCAATCTCGCCCTCGACGCAGTCACGGCGATGCATTAGCTGAAGGTCAGCAGACGGCCTCTTCCGTTCCCTCGCGGGTGGGGAGGGGATGGGGCCGCCGATCCGTTCCGAAAGCCGCCCCCGATGCCGAACGACCGAACCGCCGCCGCCATCCGGCCTTCGCCCGATGCGCTCCTGCGCGAAGCCACGCGGGAGGGGCGCGGGCGGCTGAAGCTGTTCCTGGGTGCCGCCCCCGGCGTCGGTAAGACCTACGAGATGCTGTTGACCGCCCAAGCCAAACGGCGCGATGGGGTTGACGTGGTGGTCGGGGTGGTGGAGACGCATGGCCGGCGGGACACCGAGGCGCTGCTCGCCGGCCTGACGGTCCTTCCTCGCCGCAAGGTCGATTACAGGGGCCGCCAGCTCGACGAGATGGACCTCGACGCCATTCTCGCCCGCCGACCCGCCATCGTGCTGGTGGACGAGCTGGCCCACACCAACGCCCCCGGCAGCCGCCACGCCAAGCGTTATCTCGACGTGGAGGAGATCCTCGCCGCCGGGATCGACGTCTACACGACGATGAACATCCAACATGTGGAGAGCCTGAACGACGTCGTCGCCCGGATCACCCGCGTCCGTGTGCGCGAGACGGTGCCGGATTCCATCCTCGACCGCGCCGACGACATCGAGGTCATCGACATCACGCCCGACGACCTGATCCAGCGGCTGAAGGACGGCAAGGTCTATGTCCCGCGCACCGCCGAGCGGGCCATCCGCCATTACTTCTCTCCCGGCAACCTGACGGCGCTCCGTGAGCTGGCGCTGCGCCGCACCGCCCAGCGGGTGGACGACCAGCTTCTCACCCACATGCAGGCCCACGCGATCGCCGGCCCCTGGGCGGCGGGAGAGCGGCTGCTGGTCTGCGTGAACGAGGACCCGGCCTGCGCCGCCGTCGTCCGCTACGCCCGCCGTCAGGCGGACCGGCTGCGCGCCCATTGGACGGCGCTGCACGTCGAGACGCCGCGCAGCCTGCGCCTGAGCGAGGCCGAGCGCGACCGCATCGCCGACGCGCTGCGGCTGGTCGAGAAGCTGGGCGGCGAGGCGGTGACCATCCCCGGCGGCGACGTCGCCGGAACCGTGGTCGAGTATGCGCGAACCAACAACGTCGCGCACATCGTTATCGCCAAGTCCCACCGCGGCCTCTGGGCGGAACTGCTGCGCGGCTCCGTCGCCTTCCGGCTGATCCGGCAGGCCGGCGGCATCAGCGTCCACGTCATCGCCGGCGACGCCGAGGAGCCGATCCCGCCCAAGACGGTGCGCACCGCGGCCCCCCGGCGTCCGGCGCTGTGCTGGTGGCCCTACGCCGCGGCCACCGGCTATGTTGCCCTGGCGCTGGGCGTCGGGCACCTGCTGCATCTGATCCTGGACGTCGGCAACATCGGGCTGGTGTTCCTGACGGCGGTGCTGACCAGCGCGGTGACCGGCGGGCTGGGGCCGTCGCTCTACGCTTGCGTCGTCAGCATCCTGGCCTTCAACTACTTCTTCCTGAACCCGCTCTACACCTTCTCCATCGCCGATCCGGAGAACATCGTCGCGCTGTTCTTCTTCGCGGTGGTCGCGGTGATCGCCAGCAACCTGACCGCCCGCGTGCGCGCCCAGGCGGTGACGGCGCGGCTGCGGGCCAAGACGACGGAGGATCTCTACGGCTTCAGCCGCAAGCTGGCCGGCGTGGTCACCATGGACGACCTGCTGTGGGCGACCGCCCACCAGATCGCGGCGATGCTGAAGGTGCATGTGGTCCTGCTGCTGCCCGACGGCGACACCGTGTCCGTCCGCGCCGGCTACCCGCCGGAGGACGAGCTGCGCGAGGCCGACCTCGCCGCCGCCGTCTGGGCGTGGGAAAACAACCGGCCCGCCGGGCGCGGCTCGGACACGCTGCCCGGCGCCAAGTGGCTGTTCCTTCCCCTGCGCACCGGGCGCGGTCCGGTCGGGGTGGTCGGCATCGACACCGACACCGCCCGCACCGGCAAGCCCGGCGCCCTGCTGACCCCCGACCAGCGCCGGCTGCTCGACGCGCTGACCGATCAGGCCGCACTCGCCATCGAGCGCGTCACCCTGGCGGAGGACGTGGACCGCGCCCGTCTGGCCGCCGAGACGGAGCGGCTGCGCTCGGCCCTGCTCACCTCGATCTCCCACGACCTGCGGACGCCGCTGGCCTCCATCCTGGGGTCGGCGACCAGCTTGACCGCCTACGGCGCCGGGATGGACGAGGCGTCGCGCCGCGACCTCGCCGCCACCATCCAGGAGGAGGCGGAGCGGCTGAACCGCTTCATCGCCAACCTGCTGGACATGACGCGGCTGGAGTCGGGGGCGATCCGCCCGCGCACCGGCCCGGTCGATCTGGCCGAAACGGTGGGCAGCGCGCTGGGGCGGGCGGGCCGCATCCTGGCCGGGCACCGGGTGGACGTCGATCTGGCCGCCGACCTGCCGATGCTGGAGGCGGACGACGTGCTGTTCGAACAGGTTCTCTTCAATCTTCTGGACAACGCGGCCAAATACGCGCCTACAGGCTCGCTGATCCAGGTCGGGGCGTCGCGGGAGGACGGTCGGGTGCGCGTCGAGGTGCGGGACGAGGGCGACGGCATCCCCGTGGCGGATGTCGAGCGCATCTTCGACAAGTTCTACCGCGTCCAGGCCCAGGACCGGCAGCGCGCCGGGACCGGGCTGGGGCTGGCGATCTGCCGCGGCTTCGTCGAGGCGATGGGCGGCACCATCACCGCCGGCAACCGCAAGGACCGCTCCGGCGCCGTCTTCACCCTGACCATGCCCGCCGCCGCCGCTCTGCCCGGCCTTGAGGAGCCCGGCCTTGAGGGGGAGGGGACGCCATGAGGTCGGACACCCTGCCGCTGCGCGTCCTGGTGGTGGACGACGAGCCGCCGATCCGCCGCTTCCTGCGCACCACCCTGTCCGCCCAGGGCTACGACATCGCCGAGGCGGAGGACGGGGCGGGCGCGCTGGAGGCGATGCGGCGGCGCCCGCCGGACCTGCTGGTGCTCGACCTCGGCCTGCCGGGGATCGGCGGGCTGGAGGTGATCCGCCGCCTGCGCGCCGACGGGGTGGCCGCCCCGATCATCGTGTTGTCCAGCCGAACCGACGAGGCGGGCAAGGTGGAGGCGCTGGACCTCGGCGCCGACGACTATGTGACCAAGCCCTTCGGCATGGACGAACTGCTGGCCCGCATCCGCGCCGCCCTGCGCCACCGCCTGCAGCAGCAGGGGGAGCGCCCGCTGTTCCGCAGCGGCGACCTTGCCGTCGATCTGGTCCGGCGGATCGTGACGGTCCGCGGCGCCGAGGTGAAGCTGTCGCCCCGCGAATACGACCTGCTGCGCCTGCTGGTCGCCCATGCCGGCAAGGTTCTGACCCACCGGTTCATCCTGAAGGAGGTCTGGGGCGCCGACACCGACGTGCAGTATCTGCGCATCTACATCCGCCAGCTCCGCCAGAAGATCGAGGCGGAGCCGGAGCGCCCCTCGCACATCCTGACCGAGACCGGCGTCGGCTACCGGCTGCGCGCGCCGGATTGATCCCGCCCCCACATCCGTTGCAACCCACCGCTGCACGCTAAACCTGCTGCGCGGTGGTTGGATTCGTGCGACAGAACCCCCAGGGCCGCTGTTTCAAGCGCAAGCCCCAAGAAAAGAGATGACCGCACACCGCCATTGAGCCCACCCGCAGCCTTCGAAGAGATTTTTATATGGAAAGCGTCGATCTCTGGTCGCAGCTCACCGCCCTTGGGCAGGTGGTCGCCATCGACCTCGTTCTCGCCGGCGACAACGCCATCGTGGTCGGCATGGCCGCCGCCGCCGTTCCCGTGGAGCAGCGCCGCAAGGTGATCGTCTGGGGCATCGGCGCGGCCATCATCCTGCGCATCTTCTTCGCCCTGATCACCACCCAGCTTCTCGCCATCATCGGGCTGACCCTGGCCGGCGGCGTCCTGCTGCTCTGGGTCTGCTGGAAGATGTACCGCGAGCTGCGCTCCGGAGGGGCGGACGAGGTGACGCCCGACGAGGCGCTGGCCGCAAACGGCCCTGGGGACGCCGCGGTCGGTGCGGCGGTGGTGACGACCACCTTCGGCGCGGCGGTCTGGCAGATCGTGGTGGCGGACGTGTCGATGTCGCTCGACAACGTGCTGGCGGTGGCCGGTGCGGCCAAGGACCATCCGACGGTCCTGGTCATCGGCCTTCTGCTCTCCGTCGTCCTGATGGGCGCTGCGGCCAATGTGATCGCCCATATCCTGCACAAGCACCGCTGGATCGGCTGGATCGGCCTCGCCATCATCACCTACGTGGCGCTTGACATGATCTGGCGCGGCGGCAACGAGGTCCTGACCCAGGCCCACCTGCTCTGATGTCCCATCTGCTCTGACAATCGAAAACCCCCGCCCCTCCGGTGGGGGTTTTTCTTCAGGCGCCGGCACCCTCCAACAGCGCCCGCAAATCCTCCTGGCGCTGGACCGTCCGCACCCCCAGCGTGCCGTCGCGGCCCCGGATCGCCACTTCCCGGCGCTCCAGATGCTCAAGCTGCCGCAGCCCCGCCAGTTCGGCGGTCGCGTCGGAAAAGACCAGGGTGGCGCCCAACGTCTTGGTCATCTCCTCCAGCCTTGCGGCGACGTTGCCGGTGTCGCCGATGAACTGCAGCGACCCGTCCTCCGAACAGGCCACCGCCCCGACCACGGCGAGGCCCGAGTGCACCCCGGCCCCGAAGGCCAGCGGCTGGTCCAGCTCCTCCGCGAGGTCGCGGCTCAGCACCTCGATGTCGCGCCACAGGTCGGCGGTGGCGCGCAGCGCGCTGGCCGCCGCCGCGGTGGGGTCCGCCTCGTTCGCGAACATGCCCATCACCCCATCGCCGGCGATGGCGATGACGTAGCCGCCGTGCCGCCGGATCGCGTCGGTGACGACCTGGACGTAGCGGGTGACGATGAACAGCGCGTCGAAGGGCAGCCGCTCCGCCGCCAGCGAGGTCGATCCCCGCAAATCCACGAACAGCGCGGTGATCGCCAGCTCCCGCCCGCTGTCCATGGGGGCGGTGACGGCGAAGGTGCGGCCGTTGTCCCGCGCCGACAGCAGCGGCGTCACCGACAGCGGCGCCACCGGGCGGAGCTGGCAGGCCAGCCGTACGGCGGGCGGCGCCTTCATCCGTTCCAGCACGGCCCGCTCCGTCGCGTTGGGCGCCGGCAGGGCGTCGGCCCCCTCGGTCACCCGGATGCGGCAGGTGGAGCAGCGTCCCCGCCCGCCGCACAGCGCGGTGTGCGGGATGCCGTTGGCGCGGCTGGCCTCCAGCACCGAGGTCCCGCGCGGAACGGTGACCGAGCGCCCGCCGGGATAGGCGATGCGCACCGGGCTGGTCGCCCGCGCCCGCCAGTTGCGGTACTGCCGCATCCCCAGCGTGCCGACCAGCAGCAGGACGTAGGTGTTGAACACGCCGCCGCTGATCGCGGCCAGCGCGGCGCGGTTCTCCGCCTCCGGCGTGCCGGCGGGGGGCGGGCGGAACTGCTCGAGATAGGCGGGATCGGCGGCCGCCCGGCGCTCGGCGTCCCAGCCGGCGTTGACAATCCCGGCCAGCGCCAGCAGCGGCAGCAGCATGGCGAAGGCGCCGAGCAGCGAGGCCCGCTGCCGGTACCAGGGCTTCGTCATCAGCCAGCCGCGCACCCCGATGCAGCCGTGGATCCACACGATCACCAGCAGCAGGAGCTGGCGCCACAGCAGGGTTTCCGGCGCGGTGATCCAGTAGAGGACGATCGCCCGCGGGTAGGTCAGCGGGTCGTTGTAGAGGTCGTCCGACAGCATCCCCGCCATCCCGTGGGGGATCAGCAGCAGCGGGATGCACAGGCCGAGCCCCAGCTGCCACGCCTCCCCGGCGGGCATGCGCAGGTGGCGGCGCCGGTAGAGCGCCCACAGCCCCAGCCCGGCGTGGGTGACGAAGGAGCCGGCGAGCAGCGCCTGCCCCGGCAGCGTGTCCCAGACCCACAGCAGGGTGCCCCGCGCCACCTCCATTCCCGGCAGCAGCAGCAGGCCGGCGGCGTGGGCGAGGAAATGGGTGATAACGAAAGTGAACAGCGTCAGGCCGGTGAACAGGCGCAACGGGCGTTCGATCCGGCGTTTCATGAACGGTTCCGGGTCATGAACGGGGCCGGGCGGCGGGTGGGACGGTCGTCATGTCGGTCGGCGGACTCGGGCTGTGGTTCTCGGCTTCGGCGTGGCGTCCCCTGGCATCCTATGAGATCATCCCGCGCCATGCCACAGCCCGACATCCATTCCCGTTCATGAGGCGCCGGACCGAAACGCTGGCCGGGGCGGCGCTGTTCCGCTCCCTGTCCCCCGACGAGCTGCGGGCGCTGGAGGACCGCTGCGTCTGGCGCCGGGTGGAGGCCGGGCAATGGATCATCGATTTCGAGGATGAGGGGACCGACGTCTTCGTCGTCGCCGCCGGTCTGGTCCGGGTGACGATCCGCGCGATCTCCGGGCGGACAGTGATCCTCCGCGACATCCCCGCCGGGGAATTCTTCGGGGAACTGGCGGCCATCGACGGAAAGGCCCGCTCCGCCGGCATCGTCGCCGTGACCAACGCCACGGTCGCCTGCATGCCCGCCCCTTTGTTCCGCGACTGCATCCACCGTCACCCCGACGTCTGCGACCAGGTGATGGTTCTGCTGGCCGGGGAGATCCGGAAGCTCGCCACGCGGGTGAACGAGTTCAACACGCTGGACGTCCGTCACCGCATCTACGCCGAGCTGTTGCGGCTGGCCCGGCCGGACGGGCGGGGGGAGCACAGCGCCACCATCTCCCCGCCGCCACCCCACGCCGACCTCGCCGCCCGAGTCAGCACCCGGCGCGAGGCGGTCTCGCGGGAGCTGAGCGCCCTGGAGCGCGACGGGCTGCTGGAGAAGCGGCGGGGCGCGCTGATCCTGCTCGACACCCGCCGCCTGCGGGAGCGGGTCCGGCAGGCGGCGGAGGAGGATTGACGGCGCGCCTTACGCCTTCACCGCCTCGGACTCGATGATGATCTGGATGTCGTCGCCGATGTTCGGCACGCCGTACTTCATGCCGAAGTCGGAGCGCTTGATCGTGCCGCGGGCGGAGAAGCCGACCGTGTCCATCTTGCTGGCCGGGCTGACGCCGTCCTTGTTGAAGGCCACGTCGAGAACCACCGGCTTGGTGACGCCCAGCAGGGTCAGGTCACCGTGCAGCTTGCCGGTCTTCTCGCCGGTCTTCTCGATCTTGGTGCTCTTGAAGGTCATCTTCGGGAACTCCTTCGCGTTGAAGAAGTCCGGCGACTTGAGGTGCTCGTCGCGCTTGGCGTGGTTGGTGTCGACGCTGGTGGTGTCGATGGTCACCGACAGGCTGCTCTTGTCCGCGGCGTCCTTGTCGAAGGACAGCTCGCCGGCCACCGTGTTGAAGCGGCCCATGGCCTTGGCGAAGCCCAGATGGTCGACGATGAAGACCACGGCGGTGTGGGCCGGGTCGAGCTTATAGGCGACCGGGGCGGCCTGGGCGGTCAGCGGCAGGGCGACGAGGGCCGAGAGGGCGGCGGCGGAGAGAAGACGCTTCATGATTCGGAGTCCTTTGTCGGATGGAACGGGATGACTGGGGTGGGTCAGTAGCCGGACACGTCGGAACCGGCGGACAGTAGGAAGGCGACGCCCACGGCGGCGACGGCCGGCACCAGGGCGAGGACGGTCAGCGCCACGGTGCCCAAGGCCCGTCCCGCGGCGGTGCGCGGCAGGGGCAGCCGGTCGCGCAGCCGGTCGGCGAAGAAGGCCGGCAGGACGAGCAGCAGGGCTTCGGCGTGGGCGGAGGAGAAGAAGGTCAGGGTGGCGGCCAGCAGCACCAGGATGCCCAGCGCCGCCTGACCGGCGTTGCCCCAGGCGTGGCGTTCAACCGGCCAGTTCCACAGCAGGAGGCCGCCGGTGGCCGCGGCCAGTGCGAAGGCGAGCTGGGCGACGGAGGCGGAGGCGCCGACCAGCGCCACCCCGCCCACCGCCACCGCGGCGGCCAGCAGGGCGACGCCGGGCGTGGCCACCCCTTCGCCCTCCCCGGCGGTGCGGGACAGGGCGATCCAACCGCCGGCCAGCAGCAGGACCGCGGCGGTGATGGTGTCCAGGCTGCCCGGCAGCACGGGCAGGGCGATCCACAGCAGCGCCCCCGTCACCCAGGCGCCGAGCAGCCATGTGCCGCGGCGGCGGTCGACCCCGGCGAGATCGGCACCGACGCCGATCACCAGCCCGGCCACCGCGCTCCAGAACAGGCGGCCCATGCTGGAGGGCGGCGGCAGGGCCGGCAGGCCGACGATCAGCGCATAGGCCGCCAGGAAGGCGGCGGCAACGCCCGCCGCCGCCAACCGGGGCCCCCGGGTCCGCCCGCCCGCGACACGGACAACGCCGACGGCGGCGACGCCGACCACCAGCGGAAACAGGGCGGTCTGCACCACGAGATCATCGAGCAGAGCCATCGTCAGGGCACTCCAAGCCGCAGGAAACGGGACGCGGGGCGGAGCCTGCCGGGATGGAACGGTCAGGCCACCGCTTCGCGGCGCGGTTGGAGAGTGCCGTCATGGCCCGCCGACGCCTGTGCGAAAACGCACATCGCGAACAGGGACCGACAGGGCGGAGATGTCAGAAACCGTGGAAACGGGTGAAGTCGGCGACCGGGGCGCGCTCGGTCTCCAGACGGTTTTCCGGCGCGTCGGGGTCGGCGTGGCCCAGCGCCATGCCGCTCAGCAGGATGTCGGTCTCCGGAATGCCGAGATGGCGGCGGACGATGCGGTGGTACGTGATGAAGGCGGCCTGCGGGCAGGTGTCCAGCCCGAAGCCCCGCGCCGCGACCATCACGTTCGCCATGAACATGCCGACGTCGAGCCAGCTTCCCTGCTCCATCCGCCGGTCCATGGTGAAGAACAGCCCGACCGGGGCGCCGAAGAAGTCGTAGTTGCGGGCGTGCTGCTGGGCCATCGCCTCCCGGTCGCCCTTGGCGATGCCGAGCAGGCCGTAGAGGTCCCAGCCGATCTTCCGGCGCCGCGCCAGATAGGGCTCGAACCACTGGGTCGGGTAGTAGGTGTATTCCGCCCCGGCCTGGTCGTCCGCCGGGTCGAAATGGGCGGCGCGCAGGTCCGCCGACAGCGCCTCGCGCGCCGTACCGGCCACCACATGGACTTTCCAGGGCTGGATGTTCGACCCGCTGGGCGCCCGGCTGGCGGCTTCGAGGATTTCCTCCACCACGGCGCGCGGCACCGGCTCGGCGGTGAAGGCGCGGACGCTGCGGCGGCTGCGCACGGCCTCCAGGACAGACAGGGGGCGGGAAAAGGATTCTTCGGACGCCATGGGCGCGCTCCACTGCGGACGGTGTCTCATGAACCCTGTCCGGGGAACGGCGGCCCTCTCAGGACCGAGAAGGACGGTCAGGCTGGCAGGAGGCGCTGCACCGCGTCAAGGAGCTGGTCCTCCTCGAACGGCTTTTCCAGGAAGGCGGTCACGCCGGCTTCCCGCGCGCGGGCGAAGGTCGCGGGATCGCCGCGCCCCGACACCATGATGACGGGCAGGCCATGCAGGTTCGCGCCGAAGCGCTCGATGAACTCCAGCCCGCTCATCACCGGCAGGTGCAGGTCGAGAACGAGGCAGCCCGACGGCTTGCCGTTGTACTGATCCATGAAACTCTGGCACGACGCGTAGTCGCGCACTTCGAAGGCACAGGCTTCGAGCAGCGCCTTCATCGAGTCCCGCACCGGCTCGTCGTCGTCGACGATGTAGACGATGCTATCGCCCGGTTCGGCCAAGACTGCCTCCAGCATCGGAAATCACGCAAAATGACGCCCGTCGTCTGGGCGTAACAGGGAAGATAGAAGCCGCCCGGCGGTGCCGGAATACGGAGTTCCCCTTATCGGGCGTGGTTTTGATGTGGATCAGTCGCCGCCGGCGCCGCCCGGCGCCGTCCGTATCACTCCCCTTTGGGGGTGATCCCGGCGGACAGGGCCATGCGGACCAGAGAGGGCAGGCTGTCGGCGCGCATCTTCTCCATCACGCGGGCGCGGTGGATCTCGACCGTGCGCGGGCTGATGGACAGTTCGAAGGCGATGACCTTGTTCGACTTGCCTTCGACCAGCCATTGCAGCACGTCGCGTTCCCGCGGCGTCAGGCTGGACAGCCGCTCCAGCACCTCCGGAGACACGGCAGGGGCGGCCGGGGCGGGTGGCGGCGCCTGAGTGGCCGGCGCTGCCGCGGGCGGAACCGCGCGGGCCAGGGCGGCCTTCACGCTGCCGATCAGGGCCTGCTCGTCGAAGGGCTTCTCCACGAAGTCGACGGCCCCGGCCTTCATCGCCCGCACCGCCAGGGGCACGTCGGCGTGGCCGGTCATGACGATCACCGGCAGGCCGCGCCCCTCCTGCACCAGCCGCTCCTGCACGTCGAGCCCGCTCATCTGCGGCATCCGCACATCGACCAGCAGACAGCCGGGGCGCGACGGCGCGTCCGAGTCCAGGAAGGCCAGGGGGGACGCGAAGCTCTCGACCCGGAATCCCTCGCATTCCAGCAGGATCACGACGGAATCGCGCACCGCCTCATCGTCGTCCAGGACGAAGACCGTCATGCCCGACGGGGGAAGTTCGGGCGGCAATGGGGACTCAGGGCGCATCATCCTCTCCGGCAGCCGGCACGGTGAAGGCAAAGGTGGCCCCTCCGTCCCCCGGTTCCAACCACAGGCGGCCGCCATGGGCCTCGATGATCGACCGGCAGATGGACAGGCCGAGCCCCATCCCCTTCTCCTTGGTGGTGACGAAGGGCTGGAAGAGCTGGGCGAGGACGGTCTCGTTCAGGCCGGGGCCGGTGTCGCGGACGGTGACGCGCATCAGCGCCGCCGACTCCGGGTCTGGGCCGGTGGCGACCGTCAATTCCCGAATCTCCGACTCGGCCATGGCCTCGATCGCGTTGCGGACGAGGTTGAGGACGACCTGCTGGATCTGGATCTTGTCGATCAGCACGGGCCGCTCGTCGCCGCTCATCTCCAGCCGGACATGAACGCCGCGCTCCTTGGCGCCGACCAGGGCGAGGGCGCTGGCCTCCTCCACCACCTTGCCGATGCTTTCCACCGTGTGCTCGGTCTGGCCCTTCTCGATGAAGTTGCGCAGGCGGCGGATGATCTGGCCGGCGCGGGCGGCCTGCGCGGTGGCCTTGTCCATCGTCTCCCGTGCCTTGTCCGCCCCGTCCGGGCGGTCGAGCAGGCGCTTCACCGCCTTGGCGTAGTTGATGACGGCGGTCAGGGGCTGGTTCAGCTCGTGCGCCAGGGTCGAGGCCATCTGGCCCATGGCGCTGACCCGGCTGACATGCAGAAGCTCGGCCTGAAGCTCCTGCAGGCGCTTCTCGGTGGCTTGGCGCTCGGTCAGGTCGCGGATGAAGCCGGTGAAGCAGCGGTGCCCGGCCAGCTGCACCTCGCCGACCGCCAGTTCCATCGGGAAGACCGAGCCGTCGCGGCGCAGGCCGGAGACCACGCGTCCGATGCCGATGATCCGGCGTTCCCCGGTCGTCAGGTAATGGTCCATGTAGCGGTCGTGCTGCTCCCGGTAGGGGGAGGGCATCAGCAGGCTGACGTTCCGCCCCGTCACTTCGGCGGCGCTGTAGCCGAACAGCCGCTCCGCCGCCGGGCTGAAGGATTCGATCAGTCCCCGCTCGCTGATGACGATGATCGCCTCGGGCACGGTCTCCAGGATGGAGGTGAGGCGGGCCTCGCGCTCCCGCAGCGCGGTTTCCGCCCGCTTGCGCTCGCTGATGTCGCGGATGATTCCGATGTAGACCCCGCCGCCACCGGCCTCCCGGCAGGCCTCGCCGACCGACAGCTCCATCGGGAAGGTGGTGCCGTCGCGGCGCAGGCCGGTAACCTCCCGTCCGATGCCGATGATCCGGCGTTCCCCGGTCCGGTGGTAGCGGTCCAGGTAGCCGTCATGCTCCTCCCGGTAGGGCGGCGGCATCAGCATCTTGACATTGTGGCCGATCACCTCCGCCGCCGTCCAGCCGAACAGCCGCTCGCAGGCCGTGTTGAAGGTCTGGATGCGCCCTTCGGCATCGATGATGACGATCCCGTCCGGCACCGTGTCCAGCATGGCCTGAAAGCGCAGCAAGAGGTCCGGATTTCCCGTCCCGATATCGTCCGCCATGCCCGTCCCCAACGTCCCTTGTCCCTTGAACCCTTCTTGGCTCAAGAGTAGTTGAGTTGATTTCTTGGTCAACCGGGATTGGGGGCTGCGGGCGGGAAGATGCTCCCCGCTCGCGCCGGGACGGCGGTTCACGCCGCCTGCTGGCCCTCCAGCGTGACGGCGCGGTCGTGCTGCAGCTGGGCCGACACCTCCTCGGCCAGGCGGAAGGCCAGCGCCACGAGGTTGATGGTCGGGTGGTCGCAACCCATGCTGGGGAAGACGGAGCTGCCGCCAATGTAGAGGTTGTGCATTCCGTGCACCTTGCAGCGCGCGTCCACCACGCCCTGCTTCGGGTCGTCGTGCATGCGGGTGGTGCCCATATGGTGCCAGCACCAGGAGATGCGCTCCGCCCAGGCGCGCTCGGCGGCCTGCTGCGGGTCGGGCTCGGTCACCGTGATCAGGCCGTTGCGGGTCAGCTCCGTCCGCACCAGCTCGTTGGTGCGCAGGAAGTTGTCGCGGTCCTGCTCGGTCAGGCGCCAGAGGGTGTCGGCCCGGTTCAGGCCCAGCGCGTCGCGCTCCGTCGCCAGGGTCACACGGCTGTCGGGGTTGGGCACCGGCTCCACGATGGTTTCCAGCAGGAAGCTGCGCGTCACCCAGGCCGGATTCACCACATTGTCGAACAGCGCGTAGGCGAGGTTCGGCAGATGCAGTGCGATCTGCGGCACCGCCTCCCGCAGCAGGGCGCCGAGGTCACCCTCGGCGTGGCCGAACTTGCGGCGGTCGGACATCAGCATGCGCAGGTCGTGCAGCGCCCGCACCCCGGCGGTCGCCTCGCCATGATACTGCGCCACCAGATAGCTGCGCGAGTTCATCAACCCCAGCCGGCGCTGCGTCTCCACCGTCGGCGACAGGGAGGCGGAGACGGGCAGATGCTTGGCGTTCAGCCGGCGGCGCGACAGGGTCAGCGTCATGTCGTAGAGGCGGCGGTGCCGCGCCTGATCGGTCAGGCGGACGGAGCCGGCCTTGATGCGCGGGTGGTCGGTGAAGTAGCGGCCCACCAGATCGTGGCCGTTGCCAAGCCCGGCGCTCTGCACCCGGTTGGACAGCAGCAGCAGGCGGGCGTTCTCGATGCCGCCGCAGCACAGGACGAACTGCCGCGCGGTGACCGTGAAGCGGGCGCCGCTGAGCGCGGCGCAGCGCACCCGCTCCACCACCGTGGCGGTGTCGTTGGTCTCGAACTCGGTGACGTTGGCGTTCAGGTAGCAGGCGATGTTCGAAGCCTGGACGATTTCGTCCACGGAGGTGACGCCGACGCGCGGCTGGTCGCTGATCTGGGCGACGCGGTTCTCCAGCGCGCCGCCCTCGACCGGCAGAAACTCGATCCCGTCCGGCGCCAGGGTCTTTTCCCAATGGCCGTTGTCGTAGATGTGGGACGGCAGGTTGAGGTGGCTGTGGGCGCGGGCGTAATAGGGGGCCAGCACCTCGGGCCCGAAGGGCCAGCCGCTGTTCGGCACCCAGGGCCGCGCCTCCATATCGATCGGCTCGAAGGGCCGGCAGAAGCCGCCCCAGCAGTTGGTGCTGCCGCCGAAATAGCGGCTGCGCGCGGTGGACAGGCGCTCGTAGGGCAGGCCGAGATTCTCCCCGGCGTAGAGCGACTGGGTGTGGCCGTCGGGGTCGAGCCCGCCGCTTTCCAGAAGGACGATCTTCCAGCGCGAACCGGCCAACGCACGGGCAATGGCGAGCCCGGCGGCGCCGGCGCCGACGATGCAGAGGTCCGCGTCAAGGTTGGTGCCCGAGGACACCGAGCGAGCATCGAGGATCATGCTGCGCCTGCTTTTCTTTGGGGTTGAACGCACGGGACTCAGATAAATCTCAAGTTCCCGGTGCCGTTACTGAAATTGCGGGCTAGCCCGTCCAGCGGGACAGCCCCTTCCCCGCCCCCGCCACTCGCAGCCACGCCGATTCCACCCGTTTTTTCAATGGAATGGCCGCCCCGTTCCAGCACCACTTTCGATGCGGAGTCCGAAGGGGTAGCCCGGCCTTCCCCCGGATTAAAAATTCGGCAGACGGCCCCCCAACGCCTGGAGCAGCGACACGGCGGCCAGCAGGCGGCTCTGCCGCACAGACAGGGCGCTTTCCTCGTCCGACAGGGCGGCGGTCTGGGCGGTCAGGACGCTGCTGTAGGGCAGGGTGCCCGCCCGGTACTGGTTCAGGGTCAGCCGCTCCGCCTCGCGCGCCAGCCGCACGGCGTCGTCCTGCACGGCGGCCTGCTGGGCCAGGATGCGCTGGGCGGCGAGCTGGTCCTCGACCTCCTGGAAGGCGGTCAGCACGGTCTGGCGGTACTGCGCCACGCTCTGGTCGAAGACGGCGCGGCGCAGCTCCACCTCGGCCGTCCGCGTGCCGCCGTCGAACAGGGTTTGGGCGACCTGCGCCCCGACCGCCCAGATCGCCGTCGGCGCCTGGAGCAGCCGCGGCAGGATCGTGGCGCTGTTGGTGAGGGAGCCGGACAGCACGACGTCCGGGTACCAGGCCGACTCCGCGATGCCGATCTGGGCGTTGGCCTGGGCCATCTGCCGCTCCGCCGCCGCGATGTCCGGGCGGCGTTCCAGCAGGGCGGAGGGCACGCCGGGCGGGATCGCGGGGACCGCGGCGGCCAGCGGCGCCGGGGCCAGCGCGAAGGCGGCGGGCGCCTGCCCGACCAGAACCGCGATGGCGTGTTCGAACTGGGCGCGCTGCACCCCCAGCGCCACAAGCTGCGACTCGGTGGAGCGGACCTGCGTTTCGGCGGTGAAGACGTCGGCCAGGGTCGCCGTGCCCACGGCGTGGCGGTTGCGGGCGATCTCCAGCGATTGGCGGTAGGCGGCGATGGCCCGCTCCAGAAGCGCCTTGCGCTCGTCCGCCACGCGGAACTGGACGTAGGCGGTGGCCAGCTGCGCCTGCGCCGACAGGCGGGCGGCGGCGAGGTCGGCGGCGCTGGCCTGGAGGTTGGCGTCGTTGCTTTCCACCGACCGGCGGATGCGGCCCCAGAGGTCCGGCGCCCAACTCGCCCCCAGCCCGGCGTCGTAGGTCGTCACCGGGGTTCCGCCGCGGCTGATGCTGGTGCCGGAAACGCTGCGGTTGCCCGACCCGACGGTCCCCGCCCGGTCGGCCCCGCCGCTGACCGACAGAATGGGGAAGAAGGAGGAGCGGGCCTGATCCGACAGCGCCTTGGCCTGCCGGTAGGCGGCCTCCGCCGCCTTCAGGGTCTGGTTGTCCACCTCCACCCGGCGCATCAGCCCATCCAGCACCGGATCGTTGAAGACGCTCCACCAGGGTCCGGCCTCCGCCTGTCCGGGGGCGGCGGGGCGCCAGCCGTCGTCGCGCGGGACCGGCGGTGCGAAGGCCACGGGGGTGACGCCGCCCTCCTTGTAGGCCGGCGGCACGGCGGCGGAGGGCCGTTCGTAGTCCGGTCCCACGGCGCAGGCCGACAGCAGGGTGAAAGCGCCGAGCGCCGTGCCCAGGAAACGGGCGCGCCGCCCGAAGATCGTCGTCATGTCAGGTCCATCCAAAGGACAATTTCCCTCTCCCGCCCCGGGAGAGGGAAGGGGCCCGCGCCACAGGCGTGGGAAGGGCGAGGGTGCCGCCGAGAATCAGCGCCATGATCCTCGCGCGACCCTCACCCGCCCGCTGTCGCGGGCACCCTCTCCCGGGACGGGAGAGGGACTTGATGGTTGCGGCGATCAGCATGGTTTGGCCTCGGGGCGCCGCCACCGCCGCCGGCACCACAGCCGGAAGCGGTCGAGGTACAGGTAGGTGACCGGGGTCGTGTAGAGGGTCAGCATCTGGCTGACGACCAGACCGCCGACGATGGCGATGCCCAGCGGCTGGCGCAGCTCCGCCCCGTCGCCGGAGCCGAGCGCCAGCGGCAGGGCGCCCAGCAGCGCGGCGACCGTGGTCATCATGATCGGGCGGAAGCGCAGCAGGCAGGCGCGGTGGATCGCGGTGCGCGGGTCCAGCCCCTCGCTCCGCTCCGCTTCCAGCGCCACGTCGATCATCATGATCGCGTTCTTCTTGACGATGCCGATCAGCAGGATCACGCCGATCAGGGCGATGATGCTCAGCTCCTTGTTCAGCGCCATCAGCGCGACCAGCGCCCCCACCCCGGCGGAGGGCAGGGTGGAAAGGATCGTCAGCGGGTGGATGTAGCTCTCGTAGAGAACGCCCAGCACGATGTAGACGGCCAGCAGCGCCGCCAGGATCAGCACCGGCTGGTCGCCGATGGACTGCTGGAACACCCGCGCGGTGCCCTGGAAGCTGCCCTGGATGGTGGTCGGCACCCCGATCCTGTCCATGGTGTGGCGGATGACGGCCAGCCCCTCGCCCAGCGAAACGCCGGGAGCGAGGTTGAAGGAGATGGTGGTGGCGACGAACGGCCCCTGGTGGTTTACCGACAATGGTGTGTTTTCCAGCGAGACGCGGGCGATGGCCGAGAGCGGAATCATCGTCTCCACGCCGGTGCTGAGCGCCGATCCGGTGGAGGCGGCGGTGCGGCCGGTGGTGGCGATCTGGTTGATGCGCTGGTTGCGCGCGGCCTCCGTGTCGGCGGTGGCCGCCCCGGCGATGGCGCTCGTCGCCTGCGTCCCGCTGACCGCCCCGCCGGATTTGCTGATGAGGATGTCCTTCATCATCTCCGGGTCCTCGCGGTACTGGGGGGCGACCTCCATGATCACGCGGTACTGGTTCAGCGGGTTGAAGATGGTCGAGGCGGAGCGCTGGCCGAAGGCGTCGTAGAGCGTGTTGTTGATCTGGTTGAAGGACAGGCCCAGTCGCGCCGCGGCGTCGCGGTCCACCGTCACCTCCAGCGCCAAGCCGCGCTGCTGCTGGTCGGAGTTCACCTCCGTCAGCTCCGGCACCTGCTGAAGCGCCTGGGTCAGGCGGGGCGCCCAGGTCTGCAGCTCGTCCAAAGTGTCGCCCTGAAGCGTGAACTGGTAGTTGGCGTTGGCCTGCCGCGCCCCCGCCCGCAAATCCTGCATGACCGACAGGTAGAGGTTGGCGCCGGGCACCTGGGTGAGCTGGCCGCGCAGCCGGGCCATCACCTCGTCGGCCGTGACGTCGCGCTGCGCCAGCGGCTTCAGCGTGACGGCCATATAGCCGCTGTTGGTTCGGCTGCCGCCGGTGTACCCCACCACCGTCTCCACCGCCGGGTCGGCCTGCACCAGCGCCACGAAGCGCTCCATCTTCTCCTTCATCAGCGTGAAGGACGTGCTCTGGTCCGCCACGACGAATCCGTTCAGCCGGCCCGTGTCCTGCTGCGGGAAGAAGCCCTTGGGGATGATCGTGAAGAGATGGACGCTGAGCGCCACCGTAGCCGCGAAGACCACCATGGTCAGCAGGCTGTTGTCGAGCGCCGCCGTCAGCGTCCGGTCGTAGAGGCGCAGCGTGCCCCCGCCGATCCACGTCCCGAACCGGCGCAGGGCGGCCACGGCGCGGCCCGGCTCCTTCGCCTTGCGCGGCTCCCGCAGCAGGACCGCGCACATCATCGGCGTGGTGGTCAGGCTGATGACCATCGAGACCAGGATGGCGATGGACAGGGTCAGGGCGAATTCGCGGAACAGCCGTCCGACGATGCCGCCCATCAGCAGGATCGGGATGAAGACGGCGACCAGCGACACGCTCATGGACAGGACGGTGAAGCCGACCTCCCGCGCGCCGCGGAGCGCCGCCTGGGTGCGGGACATGCCGTTCTCGATGTGGCGGGCGATGTTCTCCAGCACGACGATGGCGTCGTCGACGACGAAGCCGGTGGCGATGGTCAGCGCCATCAGCGACAGGTTGTTCAGGCTGTAACCGAGCAGATACATGGCGCCAAAGGTGGCGACCAGCGACACCGGCACCACCACGCTGGGGATCAGCGCGGCGCGCGCGTCGCGCAGGAACAGGAACACCACCATCACCACCAGCCCGACGGCGATGATGAGCGTGTGCTCCACCTCGGCCAGCGAGGCGCGGATGGTCGTGGTGCGGTCGCTGGAGATCGACAGGTCGATGTCGGCAGGGATGGAGGCGCGAAGCTCCGGCAGCATGGCCTTCACCCGGTCCACCGTCTCGATGATGTTGGCCGCCGGCTGGCGGTTCAGCATCAGCAGGACCGACGGCTTGCCGTTGGTGATCCCGGCGTTGCGCAGATCCTCCACGCTGTCCGACACCTCGGCCACGTCCGACAGGCGGACCGCCGCCCCGTTGCGGTAGGCGATGACCAGCGACCGGTACTCCTCCGCCTTGCGGGCCTGGTCGTTGGTGTAGATCTGGAAGCGCAGCTCCCCGTCCTCGACGGCGCCCTTGGGGGCGTTGGCATTGGCCGAGGCGATGGCGGCGCGCACGTCCTCCAGCCCGATGCCGTACTGGAACAGGGCGCGGGGATTCAGCTCCACCCGCACGGCGGGCAGCGAGCTGCCGCCGATGGTCACCTGCCCGACGCCCTCCACCTGCGACAGTTTCTGCTGGAGCACGGTCGCCGCGGAATCGTAGAGCTGCCCCTGGCTGAGCGTCGCCGAGGTCATGGTCAGGATCATGATCGGGGCGTCGGCGGGGTTGACCTTGCGGTAGGTCGGGTTGCTCCTCAGGCTGGACGGCAGGTCGGCACGGGCGGCGTTGATGGCCGCCTGCACCTCGCGGCCCGCGCCGTCGATGTCGCGGTTCAGCCCGAACTGCAGCGTGATGCGCGTCGAACCGGCGGAGCTGGAGGAGGTCATCTCCGTCACGTCGGCGATCTGCGCCAGATGCCGCTCCAGCGGTGTCGCGACGCTGGCCGCCATCGTCTCCGGGCTGGCGCCGGGCATCGAGGCGGTGACCGAGATGGTCGGGAAATCCACCTGCGGCAGCGGTGACACCGGCAGCCCCAGGAAGCCCAGCGCCCCGGCCAGCGCCAGCCCGAGCGTCAGCAGGGTCGTCGCCACCGGCCGCCGGATGAAGGGCGCCGACAGGTTGGCGGCCCAGCTCATCGCGCGGCCCTTTCCTTAAGCCCGTCGGGACGCCCGCGCAGGCGCGCGGCCAGCCGGTCAAAGGCCAGATAGATCACCGGCGTGGTGTAGAGGGTCAGAAGCTGGCTGAGGATCAGCCCGCCGACGATGGACACGCCCATCGGCTGGCGCAGCTCCGACCCCGTGCCGGTGCCCAGCATCAGAGGCAGGGCGCCGAGCAGCGCCGCCATGGTCGTCATCAGGATCGGGCGGAAGCGCAGCAGGCAGGCCTGATAGATCGCCTCGCGCGGGGGCTTGCCCTCCTCCCGCTCGGCGTCCAGCGCGAAGTCGATCATCATGATCGCGTTCTTCTTCACGATGCCGATCAGCAGGATGATGCCGATGATGGCGATGATGTCGAGGTCGTGCCCGGCCAGCATCAGCGCGATCAGCGCCCCCACGCCCGCCGAGGGCAGGGTGGAGAGGATCGTGATCGGGTGGATGTAGCTCTCGTAGAGGACGCCCAGCACGATGTACATCGTGACGATGGCGGCCAGGATCAGGAGGAGCTGGTTGCCCAGCGACGCCTGGAAGGCCAGCGCCGCGCCCTGGAAGCGGGTCAGCACGCTGGCCGGCAGGCCAAGCTCCCGCTCCGCCGCCTCGATGGCCTCGACCGCCGCGCCCAGCGACACCCCCGGCGCGAGGTTGAAGGAGACGGTGACCGCCGGGAACTGCCCGAAATGGTTGATTTGGAGCGGTGCGTTGCGCACCTCCATCCGGGCGAAGGCGGCCAGCGGCACCTGCCCGCCGCCCGCCGAGGGAAGATGGATGGAGGTCAGCAGCTGGTCCACCGTCATCCGGTCCGGGTCGGCCTCCAGGATCACGCGGAACTGGTTGGCCTGGGTGAAGATGGTGGAGACGATGCGCTGGCCGAAGGCGTCGTACAGCGCGTTGTCGATGGCCGCCGTGGTGACGCCGTAGCGCGCGGCGGTGTCGCGGTCGATGGTGATGGCGGCCGACAGCCCCTTCTCCTGAAGGTTGCTGGTGACGTCGGTGATCGCCGGCACCGCGGCCAGCCGGTCGATCAGCCTCGGCGCCCAGACGCGCAGCTCCTCGGGGTTCGCGTCCTCAAGCACGAACTGGTACTGGGTGCGGCTGACCGTGGCGTCGATGGTCAGGTCCTGCACCGGCTGCATGAACAGCTCGATTCCGGGGACGGCGGCGGTGTTGTGGCGGATGCGGCGGATGATGTCGGCCACATGGTCCGTCCGCTGCTCCTTCGGCTTCAGGTTGATGAGGAAGCGCCCGCTGTTCATGGTGGTGTTGGTGCCGTCCACGCCGATGAAGGAGGACAGGCTGACCACGTCGGGGTCCTTCAGCACCTCCACCGCCAGCGCCCGCTGCCGCTCCGCCATGGCGGCGTAGGAGACGGACTGGGTGGCCTCCGTCACGCCCTGGATCAGGCCGGTGTCCTGCGCCGGGAAGAAGCCCTTGGGGATGGCGGTGTAGAGCACCACCGTCAGCGCCAGCGTGCCCACGGCGACCAGCAGCGTCGCCCCCTGGCGGTCCAGCACCCAGCGCAGCGTGCGGGCGTAGCCGGCGATCACCGCGTCGAACCACGCCTCGCTGCGCCGCGCGATGGCGGACATCTCGCGCGGCTCGCGGTGGCGCAGCAGCTTGGCGCAGAGCATCGGCACCAGCGTCAGCGAGACGACGGCGGAGATCAGGATGGTGACGGCCAGCGTGATGGCGAACTCGCGGAACAGCCGGCCGACCACGTCGCCCATGAACAGCAGCGGGATCAGCACCGCGATCAGCGAGACGGTCAGCGACACGATGGTGAAGCCGATCTGCTTCGACCCCTTCAGCGCGGCCTGGAGCGGCGGCTCGCCGCGCTCCACATGGCGGGCGATGTTCTCGATCATCACGATGGCGTCGTCGACGACGAAGCCGGTCGCGACGGTCAGCGCCATCAAGGACAGGTTGTTCAGGCTGAAGCCCGCCAGATACATCACCGCGAAGGTGCCGACCAGCGACAGCGGCACCGACAGGCTGGGGATGATCGTAGCCGGGATGTTGCGCAGGAACAGGAAGATCACCAGCACGACCAGCCCCATGGCGACCATCATCTCCATCTGCACGTCCTCGACGGAGGCGCGGATGGTCACGGTGCGGTCGGTCAGCACGGCGACGTCGACCGAGCCGGGCAGGGCGGCGGTCAGGTTCGGGAGCATCTCCTTCACCCGGTCCACCACCTCGATCACATTGGCGCCGGGCTGGCGCTGGATGTTCAGGAGGATGGCCGGCGTGTCGTTCATCCAGGCGCCCAGCCGGGTGTTCTCGGCGCTGTCCACCACGTCGGCCACGTCGGACAGGCGCACCGGGGCGCCGCTGCGGTAGGCGACGACGAGGTCCTTGTACTCGTCGGCCCGGCGGAGCTGGTCGTTGGCGTTGATGGTGTAGTTGCGGGTCGGCCCGTCGATGGTGCCCTTGGGCGAGTTGACGTTGGCCGTGTTGATGGTGCTGCGCAGGTCGTCGATGTTCAGCCCATAAGCGGCCAGCGCCTGGACGTTGGCGCGGATGCGCACCGCGGGCCGGTGCCCGCCGCTGAGGCTGACCAGACCGACGCCGGGAAGCTGCGACAGCTTCTGCGCGAAGCGGCTGTCCGCCAAGTCCTGCACCTGGGTCAGCGGCAGCGTCTTGGACGTCAGGGCCAGCGTCAGGATCGGCGCGTCCGCCGGGTTGACCTTGGCGTAGATCGGCGGGGCGGGCAGGTCGGAGGGCAGCAGGTTCCCGGCGGCGTTGATCGCCGCCTGCACCTCCTGCTCCGCGATGTCGATGCTGAGTTCCAGCCCGAACTGGAGCGTGATGACCGACGCCCCGGCGGCGCTGACCGAGGACATCTGCACAAGCCCCGGCATCTGGCCGAGCTGGCGCTCCAGCGGGGCGGTGACCGACGAGGTCATCACCTCCGGGCTGGCGCCGGGGAAGAAGGTCTGGACCTGGATCGTCGGGTATTCCACCGCCGGCAGCGCCGACAGCGGCAGGAAACGGTAGGACACCGCCCCCACCAGCAGGATCGCCAGCATCAGCAGCGAGGTGGCGACCGGGCGGACGACGAAGGGGTGCGAGATGTTCATGGCGGCAGGCGCGCGTTACGACGCGTTGCGCTGGGGGCGGCGCTGCGGGCGCGGCCCCTCGCTGGACGGTGCCGGAACCGCCGGCTGGGCCGAGCCGTCGGTCGCCGCGACCTTGGCGCCCTCGCGCAACCGGTCGGCGCCCTGAATCACCACCGTCTCGCCGGGCCGCACGCCCTGGGTGATGACGGTCTTCGCGCCGTCACTGGCGCCGAGCGTCACCGGACGGACGGAGGCCGTGCTGTCCTCGCCGTTCACCACATAGACGTAGGTGCCGGGCGCCCCGCGCTGCACCGCCGCCACCGGGACGATCGGCACGCCGGCCAGCGTGTCCACCAGAAGCTGGACGTTGACGAACTGGTTGGGGAACAGCGACTGGTCGGCGTTGTCGAACTGCGCGCGCAGCTTGACCGTGCCGGTGGTCACGTCGATCTGGTTGTCCACCGTCGTCAGCGTGCCGGTCGCCAGCACGCGGTCGCGCGTCCGGTCGTAGGCGGTGACCGGCAGCTTCGCTCCGTCGCGCAGCCGCGCCATGATCGCCTGGATGTTGTCCTCCGGCAGGGTGAACAGGACGGAGATCGGTTGCACCTGGGTGATGACGACGATGCCGCCGGCCTCGCCCGCGGTGACGTAGTTGCCGGGATCGACCAGCCGCAGCCCGGCGCGGCCGGAGACGGGCGCGGTGATGCGGGTGTAGGACAGGTTCAGCTTGGCGTTCTCCACCGCCACCTGATCGGCCTTCACCGTACCCTCATACTGCTGGACCAGCGATTCCTGGGTGTCGCGTTGCTGCTTCGCGATGGAGTCCTGCTTGACCAGCAGGCGGTAGCGCTCCAGGTCCAGCCGGGCGTTCTTCAGCAGCGCCTGATCGCGCAGCAACTGGGCCTCGGCCTGCTCGACGGCGAGCTGAAAGGGGCGCGGGTCCACCTCCGCGAGGAAATCGCCCTTCTGCACGGTCTGCCCCTCGGTGAAGGCGACCTGGGTGAGCTGGCCGCCGACCTGCGGGCGCACCGTGACGGTGGCGAGCGACGAGACGGTGCCCAGCCCGTTCAGCCGGATCGGCATGTCGCCCTTCTCCACGGTGGCGGTCACCACCGGCATGGCCGTCTGCATGCCGGGCCGGAATCCGCCGGGCGGGCCGCCGCGAGTTGCCATCTCCGGCGCCGGACGGAAGGCGAACCACCACACCCCGCCGCCGATCAGCGACAGCACCACCAGCCACGCCAGCATCCGGCCCAGGATCGAGCGACGCCGGCGGGCTTCGGTCCGCCCGGCGTCGGAAGCGGGCTGGCCCCGGCGGGCCTCCGTCGCTGCCGTGGCGGGACTGTCCGACCCGGGCGCGGGTGGCGGTTTGAGGGGCGTGTCCAAATCCATCGGGTCCTTCATCGCCTGCGGGCGTCGTCCGAAAAGTCGCGTCGGGAGGGAGGCTGGCGACCCAGCCCTGATCCCGGCGGGACGCTATCACGGCGTCGCGCGCAGAATATGTCCAGAAGGGATTAGATTTGTAACGCTCGGTAACAGCGTCGAGGGGGCGCTTGAAGTCCCCTCTCCCCTCCGCTCACGCGCAAACTTCGTTTGCGCGTGAGCGGAGGGGAGAGGGTTATGTCACGCCAGCCCCGTCACGAAGGCGGCGATGCGGCGGCAGGCCTCCGCAAGCTCCGCCTCGCCGACCGCGAAGGACAGGCGGACGCAGCCCGCCGCCGCCGGGCCGAAGGCGCCGGCGTCGAGGACCGACACGCCGGTCTCGCGGAACAGCCGCCACGCGAACTCCATGGTCGGCAGGCCGGTGCCGCGCACGTCCACCAGCATGAACATGCCGGCCTCCGGCTTCAGGCAGCGCAGGCCGGGAACGGAACCGAGCGCCTCCAGCGCGATGTCACGGCGGCGGCGGTAGCCCTCGCGCATCGCCGCCACCGCCTCGTCGCCCTGCTCGACGGCGACCAGCGCCGCCTGCTGCACGAAGCCCGGCAGGCCATAGAGCATGCACAGCGCCAGGGTTGCCATGTGCGCGACCAGCGGCGCCGGGGCGACCACCCAGCCGGCGCGCCAGCCGGTCATGGCGTGCGACTTGGACAGGCTGTTGATGGTCACCGTGCGCTCCGCCATGCCGGGTAGGGTGGCGATGCCGATGTGCGGCCGGTCGAAGGTCAGGCTGGCATAGACCTCGTCGGCGACCACCCACAGATCGTGGCGGCGGGCGAGGTCGGCGACGGCCTCCAGCTCCTCCGCCGACATGACGATGCCGGTGGGGTTGGCGGGAGTCGCCAGGAAGATGGCGCGGGTGCGCGGGGTGACCGCTGCGGCCAGCGCCGCCGGGTCCAGCCGCAGCGTGGCGGCGTCCGGTGCCACCGGCACCAGCGTGGCGCCCGACGCGCGGACGCAGGCCTCGTAGGTCAGGTACATCGGCTCCGGCACCAGCACCTCGTCCCCCGCCTCGACGAGGCAGAGGGTGGCGTTGAACAGGCCGTTCTGCGCGCCGGCGCAGACGATGACGTTCTCCGGCTCGACCGGCAGGCCGGTGCGGCGGGCCACGTCGCGGGCCAGCGCGGCGCGCAGCTCCGGACGGCCGGGAATGGGGGTGTAGTGGGTGTCGCCGGCGTGAAGGGCGGCGATGGCGGCGTCGCGCACCGGGGCGGGCGTGTCGTAATCCGGGTCGCCGACGCTCAGCACGATCACGTCCTCACCGCGGCCCTTGGCGGTCCAGGCGGCGAAGTGGATGTCCCAGGCCGCGACGCGGTCGCCGCGGATGCGGTCGGTGAGGGACGAGAAACGCATCGGCGGAGGCTCCCTGGCAGGCTTTTCCGTTGGCCGGACAAGGGTCACGGCGGAAGACCCATCCATATGCCCCAGAGCGGTGCCGGGGCACAACCGGGCGTTTGAGCGGCGACGGCGCAGGGCGGCCATTCATGCCCATTAGGACACCCTGATATGACCGACCGGCAATTGCAGCGCTGCGAAAGGGGGGCCTATGACGGACCCCAACGATAAAAAAGCGAATGAATCGTCCGCCGAACAAACGCCCGAGAACGTGCAAAGGATGACCATGTACCGCGACCGTATTCGCCTGAAGTCTCTGTGGGGAAAGGTGGTGACGCCGGAAGAGGCCGCTCTGCTGATCCGCGACGGCATGACCATCGGCATGAGCGGCTTCACCCGCGCCGGGGACGCCAAGGCGGTGCCGCTGGCGCTGGCCGAACGCGCCGCGACGGAACAGTTGAAGGTCACGCTGATGACCGGCGCCTCGCTCGGCAACGACGTGGACCGGATTCTGACGGAGGCCGGGGTGCTGGCCCGCCGCCTGCCGTTCCAGGCCGACCCGGTGCTGCGCAAGGCGATCAACCGCGGCGAGGTGATGTTCGTCGACCAGCACCTGTCGGAGACGGTGGAACTTCTGCGTTCCCGCCAGATGGGCCCGGTGGACGTGGCGGTGATCGAGGCCTGCGCGATCACCGAGACGGGCGGCATCGTCCCCACCACCTCCATCGGCAACTCCGCGACCTTCGCCATCCTGGCGGAGAAGGTCATCGTCGAGCTGAACCTGACCCAGCCGCTCGACCTTGAAGGGATGCACGACGTCTACATCCCGACGCGCCGCCCCTTCCGCGAGCCGATCCCGGTGGTGACGGCGGAGAGCCGCGCCGGCCTGCCCTATATCCCCATCGACCCGTCGAAGATCGCGGCCATCGTGGTGACCCGCAAGCAGGACAGCAGCGCCACGATCCTGCCGCCGGATGGCGAGACCCGGGACATCGCCGGGCACCTGATCGAGTTCCTCGACCGCGAGGTGCGGCAGGGCCGGCTGGGCCGCTCGCTGAACCCGCTCCAGGCCGGCATCGGGACCATCGCCAACGCCGTGCTGCACGGCATGATCGACAGCCCGTTCCATGACCTGACGATGTACAGCGAGGTCCTGCAGGACAGCACCTTCGAGCTGTTCGACGCCGGCAAGCTGACCTTCGCCTCGGGCTCCTCGATCACGCTCAGCGCCGGGAAGTATGCGGAGGTCCTGCCGAGGATCGGGAGCTACAAGGGTCGGCTGCTGCTGCGGCCGCAGGAAATCTCCAACCACCCGGAGGTCATCCGGCGGCTGGGCGTGATCGGCATCAACACGGCGCTGGAGTGCGACATCTACGGCAACGTGAACTCGACCCACGTCAACGGCACGCAGATGATGAACGGCATCGGCGGCTCCGGCGACTTCGCGCGCAACGCCCACCTCGCCATCTTCGTCACCAAGTCGCTGGCTAAGGACGGGAGGATTTCCAGCATCGTGCCGATGGTCACCCACACCGACCACAACGAGCATGACGTGGACGTTTTGGTGACCGAGACCGGTCTGGCCGACCTGCGCGGCCTCGCCCCGCGCGAGCGGGCGGAAACGATCATCCGCAACTGCGTCCACCCCAGCTACCGCGAGTTGGCGCTGGACTATCACCGCCGGGCGCTGCAGCGCGGCGGCCACACGCCGCATCTGCTGGAGGAGGCCTTCTCCTGGCACCTGCGCTACCAGCAGACGGGGAGCATGCAGCCGGCCTGAGGTCCCGATGCCCTCCCCTGCGCAGCGGGGGAGGGTTGGGTGGGGGCCGCCGCGAGGGCTTGCTGCCTCCGAATCAGGGGCAGACGGCCTCGACGATCCGGCACACGTCCCCCGCGGTCCGCGGGCTGAAGCGGGCGAGCAGCCCGCCGCGCAGCTCGGGTACGATCAGAGACACCGGCTGTTCGGCGGGAACCGTCAGGTCGTGGTCGAGGTCGCAGACGCTGACGTAATCCAGCCCGGCCAGGGCGACGAGGAGCGACTGCCGCCCCCGCTCGTCGACGGCGTGGGCGATGGCCCGCCCGTTGACGGCGGCGTAGGCGGCGGCCTGATCCCGGGTGTAGCGGGACACCGGCAGCACCCGCAGCGACGGGTGGCTGCGCAAGACCGTGGCGATGAGGGCGTTGAGGCCGCTGGACAGGCTCGGCATGGGGTTCCAAAGACTTCCGACTGTGGAGCGTCATGCTACCACGACTTCGGCCGTTGGGGGGCGCCACCCCCGCGCGACGCGAAAATGGTCACGCGGGGGTCACGCTCGTGCAAAGGTGTCAGCCCGCGCGGACCCGCGCGATGAAGCCCTGGATCTCGTCGCGCAGCAGGTCGGAGTCGCGTGACAGGCTGTTCGCGGCGTCCAGCACCTCGGCGGCGGCCTCGCGCACGTCGGTCGCCGACTGGCTGACGCCGCCGATATTGCCGGAGACCAGCCGGGTGCCCTGGGCCGCCTGCTGGATGTTGCGGCCGATCTCGTGCGTGGCGGCGGTCTGCTCCTCCACCGCGGCCGCGATGGCGCCGGCGATGGCGTCCACGTCGGCGATGGTCCGGGCGATGTTGCGGATGGCCGTCACGGTGCCTTCGGTAATCGCCTGGATCTCGGTGATCTGGCTGGCGATCTCCTCGGTCGCCTGCGAGGTCTGGGTGGCCAGCGCCTTGACCTCGCCCGCCACCACGGCGAAGCCCTTGCCGGCCTCGCCGGCCCGCGCCGCCTCGATGGTCGCGTTCAGCGCCAGCAGGTTGGTCTGGCTGGCGATGTTCTGGATCAGGTTCACCACGTCACCGATCTTCTGGGCGGCGCTGGCCAGCCGCTCCACCAGCGCGTTGGTCCGTTCCCCTTCGGCCACGGCGTCGCGGGCGACCGTCGCGGCGCCGTTGACCTGACGGCCGATCTCCCCGATGGAGCTGCCGAGCTGCTCCGACGCCGCGGCGACCGTCGCGACGTTCGCCGACGCCTGCTCCGTCGCGGCGGCGACCGAGGAGGCCTGCTCCGTCGTCGTCTCGGCGGCGCCGGTCATCGTCTGCGCGTTGCTCTGAAGCTGGCGGGCGGCCTGCGAAACGGCGTGGACCACGCCCTGCACGTTGGCGTCGAACTGGTCAGCCAGCGCCAGCATGGCGGCGCGGCGGTCGGCCTCCATCTGACGCTTCTGCGCGTCGCTCTCCTCCTGGAGGCGCCGCATGTCCAGCCCGTTGCTCTTGAAGACCTGGAGCGCGCGGGCGAGCAGGCCGACCTCGTCCGAACGCTCGGTGCCCTGGATGGCGACGGTCAGGTCGCCGGCGGCGATGGAGGTCATCTCCGACGTCAGGCGGTGCAGCGGACGAACGACGAAAAACAGCAGGATGGAGCCCAGCAGGCCGAAGGCGAACAGCAGGCCCGCGCCCGCGACCGTGTAGAGCCGCATCATGACCTGCTGGGACAGGGCGGCGGCGCGCTTCTCGGCCTCCCGCGTCTCGGCCATGCTCTGCGCCACCCGTTCGCCCAGCGCCGCGGTCAGCTTCTGCCGGACCGGGCGGCCGACGTCGATGGACACGCGGATGGCGCCGTCGGTGTCGAAGCCGCGGGCCAGCTGCACGGTCGTCTGGGCGACACGTTCATACTCCCCGACGATCGACTTGATGGCCTGGATGCTCTCGCGCTCCGCCGGGTCGTCGTAGGCCTCGGCCAGCGTGTCGATGGCGGACAGGGCCTTGGCGATGTTGGCCGTGAGCTGCGCGTTGGCGGCGTCGATGGCTTCGCGGGACGAAGCGACGATGGCGTTCGCCTCGGTGTCCATGGCGTCGCCGAGCGCCGACTGGACGGCGATCGCCGCGCCGAGCCGATCGGCGACGACCTCCGTGATGCGGGCGGTCGACCGCGTCAGGTCGGAGATCGCGCTCCGCGCGGTCCAGACGAGGCTGGCGATGACGATCAGCAGGACGAGGACCGGAACGAGGATCTTGTGCAATAACTTGCGGTTCGAAAACCAGCGGTGCAGCGGCATGTCCAGGGTTTCCCAATAAAACGGGCTCAATCGGCGGGGCGGCGCCGGGAGCCGGGTCCAAAAAAATTCCCCCGCAGCCTTGCGGCATGCGGGGGGAGGTGAGACGCGCCGTCAGCCGGCCAGCCGGTCCCAGCAGCCGTCTAAGGCGGGGGAGAGCTTGTGCTTCATGATGCGCTGGCTGGGGGTGCGCTCGAATTCCTCGACCACCGCGATGTAGCGCGGATTCTGGTAGGGGGCGAGTTGTTTTCCGAGCCATCCGGACAGTGACGGGAGGTCCAGCGTCGCCCCGGCCTTCGGCTTCACGAACAGCTTGATGTCCTGCTCGCCCACATCGGCCGCGACGCCGATAATGGCGCAGTCCTCGACGGAGGGATGGGTGGCCGCGACATGCTCGACCTCCCAGGCCGAGACGTTCTCGCCCTTGCAGCGCACGCTGTCGGTCATCCGGCCGTGGAACAGCAGCGTGCCGCTCTCATCGAGCGAGCCGAGGTCGCCGGTGTGCAGGGCGCCGTCCTTGAGCGCGCGGGCCGTCGCCTCCGGGTTGCGGAAATAACCGGCGAAGATGGCGCCGGGACGGTCGGTGCGGACGACGATCTCGCCCCGCTCGCCCCGAGGCACCGGCTTGCCCGCGCCGTCCAGCAGCTCCACGGTGAACCAGGGCATCGGGCGGCCGACCGCACCGACCACGCCCTCGTCGTTGCAGGTGGTGATGCTCGACGCCTCGGTCATGCCGTAGCATTCGCGGATCTGCACGCCGAACCGCTCCTCGAAGGGCGTCCAGGTCTCCTTGGGGCAGCCGCCGCCCCAGGCGATGCGCACGGGGTGGTCGCGGTCGCGCGGGGAGACCGGCTGCTTCAGCAGGATCTGCAGGATGCCGCCCAGGTAATGGATGTGGGTCGCCCCGTACTCGCGCACCTGATCCCAGAAGCGGCTGGCGCTGAAGCGGTCCACCATGGCGAGCGACACGCTGCGGATCAGCGGCATGATGATCATCTGCGCGCCGCCGATGTGGTACAGCGGCTCCCACACGAACAGGACGTCGCCGTCGCGGGCGGCGGAGACGCGGGCCACCGCCTCGCCGGCCAGCCGCATCATGCGGTGCGACACCAGCACGCCCTTGGGCCGCCCGGTGGTGCCGGAGGTATACATGATGGCGAAGGTGTCGTCGGGAGCGGGCGGCGGCTCCTCGAAGGCGGCGTCGGACTCCAGCAGGGTCTCCAGCCGCAGCGCCGCCGCCGGGTCGCCTTGCACGATCAGCGGCGTGCCGGCGGGCACAGCGCCCGTCTCGGCGATCACCGGCAGGAACTCGGCCTCGGCGACGATGGCGCCGGGTTCCGAATGCTCCAGGATGTAGCGCAGCCCCTCGCCGCGCTGCTGGGCGTTGATCGGCACCCAGACCAGCCCCGCCTTGGCGAGGCCGAACAGGGTGGAGAGCACCAGCGGGCTGTTGCGCAGCATGAGCGCCACGCGGTCGCCGGGCTTCAGCCCCAGCCGCCGCAGCTCCGCCGCCACGCCGTCGGACTGGCGGTCGAGCGTGGCGAAGCTCAGCGCCTCGCCGTTGAAGCGGGCGAACAGGCGGGCGCGTCCGGTCCGGGCCGCCTGGGTGAACAGGCGGACGAACCCTTCTTCGAAATCGGACATGATGCGTATCTCGAATGCGTTTGGTCGGTTGGTTGCGGCCGAAAGGGGTTGCGGATCACCGCGCCGGACGGCGCAGCCATTCCGCCATCAGCAGGAGGGCCATCACGATCGCGAAGACCACGACGGACACGGCGGCCAGCGTCGGGTTCAACTGGAGGATCATGTCGTCCCACATCTGCTTCGGAAGTGTGGTCTTGACGCCGCCGCTGACGAAGATCGCCACGGTCAGCTCGTCGAAGGAGGTGATGAAGGCGAACAGGAACGCCGCCACCAGACCGCCGCGGATCAGCGGGACGGTGACCAGCATCAGCGTCCGGAAGCGGTTCGCCCCCAGGGTCGCCGCCGCCTGGTCCAGCCGCCAGTCGTGCCCCTTGACCACCGCGGAGATGGCGACGAAGGCGAAGGGCAGGGCCAGCACCGTGTGGCCGATGATCAGGCCGAGGTCGGTGGCGACCAGCCCGATCTGGGCGAACAGGTAGAACAGCCCGACCGCGATGACGATGCGCGGCACGATCATCGGCGCCAGGAAGAAGGCGAAGATCGCCCCCCGCCAGCGCGAGGAGGAGCGGGCGAGCGCCAGCGCGGCCAGACCGGCCACCAGCGTTGCCAGGATCGCTGTGGCGAAGGCCACCGCGAAGGAGCGGATGGTCGCCGACACCCACAGGTCGGAGTTGAAGTAGACCCGGAACCACTCCAGCCCGTAGCCCGGCGGCGGGAAGTCGAGGAAGGGCGAGGTGGTGAAGGCGATGGGAACGACGACCAGCGCCGGGGCGACCAGGAAGACGATCACCGCGGCGGAGTAGAGCGGCAGCAGCCGGTCCATCATCTTCGGCCCCAGCGCGTGCCCGACCGGGGCGCCCAGCGCCGTCGACGCCTTGGCGAGCGCCGACAGGATTTTCATCCCGGCGCTGCGCAGGTGGCCCTGGCCGGCTCCGGTCCGCCCGGAACTCTCTCCCGACAGCGACGACAGGCCGAACAGCCGGTCGTAGACCCAGCAGGTGACCAGCGCCGCGACCAGCATGAAGGTGGCCAGCGCGCCGGCGAAGGCCCAGTTCAGCATTTCCTGGATCTGGGTGATGATGAGCTGCGCCAGCATGGTCTGCTGCGGCCCGCCGAGCAGCGCCGGCACGATGAAGAAACCCAGCGAGGAGATGAAGGTGAGCAGCCCCGCCGCGGCCACGCCGGGCAGCGACAGCTGGAAATAGACGAGCCAGAAGGCGTTGGCCGGCGGCGCGCCCAGGGTTTCCGCCGCCTGGACCAGCCGGCGGTCGATGGTGGTCATCACCGGCAGCATGGTCAGCACAGCCAGCGGCAGCATGGCGTGGACCATGCCCGCCATCACGCCGAATTCGTTGTGCAGCAGCGGCAGGCTGGGCATCCCCGTGCCGGACAGGATCTGGTTGATGACGCCGGTCCGCCCCAGGATGACCATCCAGGCGAAGGTCTTGACCAGGTAGCTGGTCCAGAAGGGCACCATCACCGCCAGGATCGCCAGCCCGCGTTGCCGCTCCGGCAACTGCGCCAGCCAGTAGGCCAGCGGATAGCCGAACAGGAGCGACAGCAGGGCGGTCAGTCCGGCGATGCGGAAGGTGCTCATCAGGACGCGGAAATAGACGTCCGTGGCGACGATGCGGGCGTAATGGTCGCCGGTCCAGGCCGAGGTCTCCAGATCCTGGACGCTGAGGCCGAGAAGCCGAAGCACCGGGAACAGAAAGAAGATGGCGAGGAAGGCGAGGCCGGGGGCGGCCAGCCACAGCGGGCCGAAGCGCAGCCGCCGCCGCGCCGCGGCGAAGGCGCCGTCATGGTTCAGGGTGGCGGCGCTCATGACACCAGCACCCCGGCGTCGGCGCGCCAGCGCACCGCGACGACCTCGCCCAGCCGCGGCGGGGCGGTGCCGCGGCGCAGGCGGACAGTGATCGTCTCCTCGCCGCCCAGAGACACCAGGACGCGGGTCTCGGAACCGGCATAGACGGTGTCGACCACCTCGCCCCGCACTTCGTTGTCGCCGTCGCCGTCGATGTCGAGCTGCTCGGGACGGACGACCAGCGCGCCGTCCGGACGGTCCGGCGTGTCGGCGGACAGGCGGAAGCTGCCGTTGCCGGTGACCAGCATGGGCGCCCCGCTGCCGTCGCGCCGGACCTGGCCGCGGAAGATGTTCGACACGCCGATGAAGTCCGCGGCGAAGGCGGTCTTCGGGCGGGCGTAGATGTCGTGCGGGGTGCCGAGCTGCTCGATGCGGGCGTGGTTCATCAGGCAGATGCGGTCCGACATGGCCAGGGCTTCCTCCTGGTCATGGGTGACGTAGATGATCGTGGCGCCCGTCTCGCGGTGCAGGCGCTTGATCTCGTACTGCATGTGCTCGCGCAGCTTCTTGTCGAGCGCCCCCAGCGGCTCGTCCATCAGGATGACCGAGGGCTGGTAGACGAAGCAGCGCGCCAGGGCGACGCGCTGCTGCTGCCCACCGGACAGCTCCTTGGGGAAGCGCCCGGCGAGATGGCCCAGATGGACCATCTCCAGAGCCTCCGTCACGCGCCGCGTCAGGTCCGCCGGGGCGACGCCGCGCATGCGCAGGGGAAAGCCGATGTTCTCCGCCACCGTCAAGTGCGGGAACAGGGCGTAATGCTGGAAGACGAGGCCGATGTCCCGCTTGTGGACGGGAGTGCGGGTCTCGTCCTGCCCATCGATCAGGATGCGCCCGCCGCTGGGCTCCACCAGCCCGCAGATCATCTGCAGCAGCGTGGTCTTGCCGGACCCCGACGGGCCGAGCAGCGTCAGGAACTCGCCCGCCGGAACCTCCAGGCGGGTGGGCTCCAGCGCGGTGATGGCGCCGTACCGTTTGGTCAGGCCGTCGACCAGCAGCTTCGGCGTGGCGGCGGCCCCGGCCTGGACCGGCGCTGTCCGCGCCTGTGCGAGCGGTGAGAGCATGGCGGCGGGTCTCCTTTCCGAAGGTGGGCTTAGCCGAGGATCCAGGCGTTGAAACGCTCGTTCATCTTCGACCGGTTGGCGCCCCACCAATCTTCCTTGGCGATGGCCATCACCTTCAGATTGTCTTCAAAGGTGGGCAGCGCCTGGGCGCGCTCCTTCGGGATGCTCTTGTAGGCGTCGAGGTTGGTCGGGCCGTAGGCCAGGACTTCGGTGAAGACGGCCTGACGGGACGGGTCGGCGCAGAACTTGATGAACTGGCGGGCGGCGTCGGCGCGCGGGTTGCCGCGCGGGATGCCCCAGCCCTCGATCGAGTAGAGCCCCTGGTTCCAGCTGATCTTCACCGGGGCGCCGCCGTCGATCACCGCCTGGGCGCGGGCGTTCCACAGGGCGATCATGTCCACCTCGCCGCTCTGGATGAGCTGGCTGGACTGGGCACCGCCGGTCCACCACACGGCGACGTGCGGCTTGATGCGGTCGAGCGCCTTGAAGGCGCGGTCGATGTCGAGCGGGTAGAGCTGGTCGAGCGGCACGCCGTCGGCGAGCAGCGCCTGCTCCAGCGTGTCGATCGGGTTCTTGCGCAGCGAACGGCGGCCCGGGAACTTCTCGACGTTCCAGAAATCGGCCCAGCTCTGCGGGGCGTTGGCGGCGAACTTGTCGGCGCGGTAGCCGAGGATGGTCGAATAGACGTCGGTGCCCATCCAATGGCTGGTCAGCGACTCCGGCATCAGGCCGGGCGCGTCCGCCGCGGTGAAGTTCAGCGGCTCCAGCAGATTCTGCTTCATCAGGATGTCGCGGGCCGACAGGGTCAGCGTGCAGACGTCCCAGGTGTAGGACTTGGTCTCCACGATGGCCTTGAACTGGGCGGTCGGTTCCGCCTCGCGGGCGACGTTGACCACCTTGATGCCGGTGGCCTTCTCGAACGGATCGTAGAAGGCCTTGCGGAAGGCCGGGCTGTAGGGGCCGCCCGGATCGGCAACGGTGATCTGCGTGGCGGCGAAGGCCGGACGGAGCAGCCCGGCGGGCAGGGTGGCGCCCAGCGCGACGCCGGCGGCCCCCTTCATCAGGCTGCGGCGGTCCATGGAGAAGCCGGAGGTCTTGCTCATGTGAAACTCCCTGTCCTTTGGCCGGGGCGTCTCTGTTGCCCCGGCGGATGAGCGCCGCCTTGGCGGCGCGGGCGGGCGGATCGTTGCGCCCATGAAATCGTGTTCCGGGCGTAAGCCCTTGTTTACGCGCGCTTCGCGGCGCGCTTGGCGAGGAATTCCTCCATCATCCGGGCCGGTTCGCCGGACGCGTAGGCCTCGCGCTGGATGCGCACGCCGGCGGCCAGAGCGTCGCGGAAGCCGGCTTCGGTCATCTCGCGGAACCGCTGCTTGTCCAGGCGCATGGCGACCGGCGGCTTGGCGGCCAGCTCCTCGGCCAGGGCCAGCGATTCGGCCATCACACGGTCCTGCGGGACGATGCGGTTGATCAGGCCGATGCGGTGGCTCTCCTCGGCGTCCATCAGCCGGCCGGACAGAGTCAGGTCGATGGTGCGGGCCAGGCCGATCATCTCCTTCATGATCCACGGGCCGGTGGTGCTGGCGATGCCGGAGTTGATCTCCGGCTGGCCCATGCGCACTCCGGCATGGCCGATGCGGAAGTCGCCGAGCAGGGCGACCTGGAAGGCGGAGCCGGCGGCCACGCCGTTCAGCGCGATGATCAGCGGCTTCGACAGGGTGCGCATGCGGTGGTAGAGGCGCTCCCACTCCGCCACCCACTCCTCGGCGCGGTCGGCGTCGAAGGTCTTGGTCTCGTTCAGGTCCTGCCCGGCGCCGAAGGCGCGGTCCCCGGCCCCGGTGAGGATGATCGCGCGCACGCCGTCCTGGTTCTCGAACTGCTCGAAGGCGACGACCAGCTCGTCGCGCATCGCGGCGTTCCAGGCGTTCAGGATCTCCGGGCGGTTCAGCGTGATGATGCCGACTGGGCCGCGGACCTCGGTGAGGATGAATTTGAACACGGGACCACTCCTGTAAGCGGGGCGTTTCGCGCGCCTTGCGGATGTTCCGGCGCCCCTCGGGGCGGCGCGTCGTATTGCAATACGATACTTGGTATTGAATAGCTTGGCTTGCTTTGCTAGACCTGTCAACGGTATCTCTCGCACACGAACCACAGGACCGATCGCCATGGCTCCGCGCCGTCCGTCTTCCCGAAAGTCAGACACGGAATCCGCAACCGCCGTTGCGGACGCCTCGGTGAAGGAGGGGGGCGCCGCGCGTGCCGGCGATCCCTTGATGGTGATGTCCGTGGAGAAGGCGTTTCGCGTGCTGAACGCGTTCGACGCGGCGCGACCGACGATGAGCCTGACCCAGATCGCCTCGATCGTCGGGTTGGACAAAAGCGCGGCGCAGCGCTTCACCCACACGCTGGAAAAGCTGGGCTATCTGCACAAGGACCCGGAAACGAAGCGGTTCGAGCTGACGGTCAAGACGCTCGATCTCGGCCATCATTATCTGCGCGGCAACGGGCTGCTCGAACGCTCGATGCCCTACCTGATGCATCTCAGCAAGACCACCGAGGAGACGATCAACCTCACGATGTTGGACGACACGGAGATCGTCTTCGTGTCGCGCTTCATGAGCCGCCATGTGCTGAACACCGACGTCGTCCTCGGGATGCGGATGCCGGCCTACTGCACGGCGCCGGGGGTGGCGATGCTGTCGCGGATGCCGATGGAGGAAGCCGTCGATCTGATCGACCGCATGGACCTGCACCCCTACACGCCGAACACCACCTGGAAGCGCGAGGATCTGCTGGCGAAGATCGAGCGGTCCGCCGATCTCGGCTACGCCACCGCCTTCGAGGAATATTACCACGGCGACCTGTCGATCGCGGCGGCCATCGTCGGTCCGGCGGGCGCGCCCATCGGCGCCATCAACATCGCCGTCTCGCGCTCGCGCTTCACCCCGCAGGAGGCGGAGGAGCGCTTCGCGCCGCTGGTCGTTGCCGCGTCGTCGTCGATCTCCACCATCGGCCGTCCGACCCCGCCGCGGAAAAATGGGCGGCGGTGAAAAAAAACGCTTGCCGGGCTAATCCAACCCGCCTATAACCCGGCTCCCACGACGCCGGGGCCGCTGAGAAGCGCGACGGCGGCAAGGGAACGGCAGAGACGCCGAAGACGAGACGAAGTAAAGTTGGCCGGCGTGACAACAAAGGCTTGACAGACCGCTTCGGATCTTCTAGATACAGCGCCCCGACGCGCCGCACCGAACTCCGGTGACGCAGCGCGGGACGGGCAGCGGTCCTCGACGAGGATCGCGGGATCTTGGATATCGTTGATACCGTGTTGTGAGAAGGGATGCGCAGGCGGCGGTTTTGGCCGTTGGC
>NZ_JACCJY010000093.1 GCF_014596085.1 Azospirillum tabaci | reverse complement strand
ATCGAGATCGGGCCGCTGCTCGCCGGGGCGGGGGTGGTCGGCATCGCCATCGGGCTCGGCGCGCAATCGACCATCGCCGACATCCTGGCCGGCGTCTTCTTCCTGCTGGAGGACGCCTTCCACATGGGCGACTACGTGGAGGTGGGCAACCTGCGCGGCACGGTGGAGGGCATCTCCCTGCGCTCGCTGAAGCTGCGCCATCACCGCGGCGCGGTGCACACGCTGCCCTTCGGCCAGATCAAGGCGCTGACCAATTACAGCCGCGACTGGGCGCTGATGCGGCTGGAGTTCCGCGTCCCGCCGGAGACCGACATGGGGCTGGTCAAGAAGCTGGTGAAGGAAGTCGGCAAGGAGCTGTCCGCCGACCCGGAGATGGGGCCGAGCTTCATCGAACCGTTGAAGTCCCAGGGCGTGCGGCGGGTGGAGGACGACGCGGCGATCATCGGCGTCAAATTCATCACCAAGCCCAACGAGCAGTTCGTCATCCGGCGCGAGGCCTACCACCGCCTGATCCGGGCCTTCCAGGCTCACGGCATCCATCTGGTCGGGCGCGGCGTGGTGGTGCGGGTGGACGATCCG
>NZ_JACCJY010000092.1 GCF_014596085.1 Azospirillum tabaci | reverse complement strand
GCCAACGGCCGCCTCAGCGGCAAGGACGTCCAGACCGTCACGGTCAGCACGACCGGCACGATCACGCTGTCGGGCGCGACGACGAGCAACGCCGCCCGCGAGATGACCGTCAAGGCCAGCGCCGAGAACGCCCTGACCAAGCGCATCTCCGAGAGCTTCGCGTCGGGCACCATCGTGTCCTTCACGGTGGACCGCAATCTGCTGGAGCAGGCCGCCAACAACGGCAACGGCATCTCGACGATCGAGAAGAAGGTCGACATCCAGATCCAGGTCAGCAACCTGAGCGGCGCCACGGTGACCCGCGACGGCATGTCCAAGCGCGGCGAAGGCAAGCTGTCCGAAGGCGAGAACGCCTTCGCGTTCGACACCGGCACGGTGCGCTTCAACGTCGATCAGAAGAGCATCAAGCAGGCGGCGGCGGTCAACTCCGCGGCCAACCTGGTCTCGGTGCAGGTGACCGACGCCAACACCTCGAACGATCTGACGGTGCAGCTCAACGAGCGCAACACCAACGCGATCACGGTGAAGGCCCAGAACCTGACCACCAGCGGCCAGGGCCTGCGTCTGGACTACGCGCAGAACGACTGGACCGACCGCGCCGA
>NZ_JACCJY010000091.1 GCF_014596085.1 Azospirillum tabaci | reverse complement strand
TTACTTCTGGATGCCGATGACCTGCTGCTGGGCCTTGTTGCCGATGCCGGCGGAGAGGTTGGAGACGGTGCCGAGGTTCTGGTTGAACAGGGCGCCCGGGGTGCCGAACTGCATGGCCTTGACCTGCTGCTGGGCGGTGTTGCCGATGCCGACCGCGCTGTTGCTGACCGTGCCGGCGTTGCTGTTGAAGCCGCCCAGAGCGAAGGGCGTCTTCACCCCGCCGCCCATCCCGCCGGCCTGCACGCCAACAACCTGCTGCTTGGCCTTGTTGCCGACCCCGGCGGCGAGGTTGGAGACGTTGCCCAGGTTGGAGGCGGTGCCGAACGGCCCGGCCAGCCCGCCGCCGGCCTGCACGCCCATCACCTGCTGCTGCGCCTTGTTCTGGATGCCCGCGGCGGTGTTGGAGATGACGCCCAGGTTGCTGGCGTTGCCCATCGGGATGCCGCCGGTCATCAGGTCGCCGGCGAAGGCCGGGGCGGAGCAGAGCAGGACGGCGGCGGCGGCGATCAGGGTGGTGCGGCGCATGGTGTGGTTTCCTTCCGGTGTCTGGGGAGTTGGCTTCTGGGGGAGCTGGCTGCCGGTTCCGTCTGCGTCGGGGCCCGGCCTGTTCGATGACCAGACACTACGCCCC
>NZ_JACCJY010000090.1 GCF_014596085.1 Azospirillum tabaci | reverse complement strand
AGCATCTGGAAGAGGTTGATGAAGTTGAGGTAGAGGGAGAGGGCGCCCATGACGGCGAGCTTGGTGTTGCCCTCGTGGCCATAGCCCTCGGCGTACTCCTCCTTGATGCGCTGGGTGTCGTAGGCGGTCAGGCCGGTGAAGATGACGACGCCGATGACCGAGATGGCGAACTGCAGCGCGCTGGAGCCGACGAAGATGTTGACCAGGCTGGCGATGACGATGCCGATCAGGCCCATCATCAGGAACGAGCCCATCTTCGACAGGTCGGCCTTGGTGGTGTAGCCCCACAGGCTCATCGCCGCGAACATCGCCGCGGTGATGAAGAACACCCGCGCCACGCTGGCCCCGGTGAAGACCAGGAAGATCGACGCCATGGAGACGCCCATCACCGCGCAGAAGGCCCAGAACAGCCCCTGCAGCGCGCTCGCCGACATCGCGTGGAAGCGGAAGGACAGCACCATGATGAAGGCCAGCGGCGCCAGCATCACCACCCACTTCAGCGGGGTCGTGAAGATCGGCACGTACAGCGCCGGCGTGCTCGCCACCAGCAGCGCCACAAGCCCCGTCACGCCCAGGCCGAGCATCATGAAGTTGTAGACCCGCAGCATGTGCTTGCGCAGGCCCTCGTCGAACGCCGC
>NZ_JACCJY010000089.1 GCF_014596085.1 Azospirillum tabaci | reverse complement strand
GCCGAGGCTGGGGTGGTTGTGCTGTACGAGGGCAGCACCGCCCTGGGCACGGTGACCGCTGCGGCGGCGGGCGCCTGGAGCATCACGGCGGCCTCGCTGAGCGACGGTGCGCACACGCTGACGGCCACGATGACCGACGCCGCGGGCAACACCTCGGCCGCCTCCACCGCGCTGACCGTCACCATCGACACCAGCGCTTCGTCGCCGACCGGGCTGGCATTGGTGGCGTCGTCGAACAGCGGCTCGACCGCCGACACGCTGACGAACGTGACGGTACCGGTGATCACGGGCAGCGTCGCCGAGGCTGGGGTGGTTGTGCTGTATGAGGGCAGCACCGCGCTGGGCACGGTGACCGCTGCGGCGGCGGGCGCCTGGAGCATCACGGCGGCCTCGCTGAGCGACGGTGCGCACACGCTGACGGCCACGGTGACCGATGCGACGGGCAACACCTCGGCCGCCTCCACCGCCCTGACCGTCACCATCGACACCGGGGCTAGCGCTCCGAGCAACCTTGCTCTGACCACGGCATCGAACAGCGGCTCGACCACCGACACGCTGACCAGTGTCACAACTCCCGTCATCACGGGCAGCGTCGCCGAGGCTGGGGTGGTTGTGCTGTACGAGGGCAGCACCGCCCTGGGCACGGTGACCGCTGCGGCGGCGGG
>NZ_JACCJY010000088.1 GCF_014596085.1 Azospirillum tabaci | reverse complement strand
GCTGTCCTGGTTGAACCGAACCCCCTGATCGCCGACGCGCTCGGCCGTCAGCTCGGCATGGGGAAGATCCGCTACGACCGCCAGGACTGGGCGGGGCTGGAGGAGCTTCTGCAGGAGCAGGGGGCCGACGGGCTGGGCTACGACGCCATCGTCCTGGGCAGCGTCGACGACCCGGCGCGCTGCGTGGCGGCGCTGCGCGCGCATCAGGTCGGGGCGGCGATCCTCTGCCTGCTCGACCGGCGCTGCGTGACGACGACGGTGGAACTGCTCCACGCCGGGGCCGACGACGTGCTGGTCAAGCCGGTGGTCAGCGCCGAGGTGCGGGCGCGCATCGAGGTGGCGCGGCGGCGCTCGCGCGGCTTGCTGAGCAACGCGGTGCGGGTCGGCCAGCTCACCGTCTTCCTCGACGGGCGCGACCCGGAGGTCGCCGGCGAGCGGCTGCGGCTGAGCCAGCGCGAGCACGCCATCCTCGGCGTGCTGGCCGCCCATCACCGCCGCGTGGTCTCCAAGGAGCACATCTACGACGAGGTCTACGGCCTGTCCGGCGCCGACCCGCTCGACAAGGTCATCGACGTCTACATCTGCAAGCTGCGCAAGAAGATCGCCGAGGCCACCGGCGGCGCCCGCTACATCGAGACCGTCTACGGACGCGGCTACAAGTTCGAAGCCCCGCCCGAGCATGA
>NZ_JACCJY010000087.1 GCF_014596085.1 Azospirillum tabaci | reverse complement strand
GCTTCGTTCTTCAGCTTGTCGACCAGGGCGGCCACGTCGGCGACCTTGACGCCGGCCTTGCGCTTGGCCGGTTCGGCGACCTTGAGCGTGGTCAGGCGCGGCGCCACGTCGACACCCAGCGCGTCGGGGGCCAGCGTCTCGATGGGCTTCTTCTTGGCCTTCATGATGTTGGGCAGCGAGGCGTAGCGCGGCTCGTTCAGGCGCAGGTCGGCGGTGACCACGGCGGGCAGCGTCAGCTGCACGGTCTCCAGGCCGCCGTCGATCTCGCGGGTCACGGTGACCGCGCCCTCGCCCGGCACGACCTTGGAGGCGAAGGTGCCCTGCGGCCAGCCCAGCAAGGCGGCGAGCATCTGGCCGGTCTGGTTGCAGTCGTCGTCGATCGCCTGCTTGCCCAGGATGACCAGGGTCGGGCCTTCCTTGTCGACGAGCGCCTTGAGCACCTTGGCGACGGCCAGCGGCTGCGTCTCGGCGTCGGTCTGGACCAGGATGCCGCGGTCGGCGCCCATGGCCAGGCCGGTGCGCAGCGTCTCCTGCGCGGCGGTCGGGCCGACGGTGACCACGATGACCTCGGTCGCCTTGCCGGCTTCCTTGAGGCGGACGGCCTCCTCGACGGCGATCTCGTCGAAGGGGTTCATGCTCATCTTCACGTTGGCGGTCTCAACGCCGGAACCGTCCGCCTTGACGCGGATCTTGACGTTGTAATCGACCACCCGCTTGACCGGGACGAGGACCTTCATA
>NZ_JACCJY010000086.1 GCF_014596085.1 Azospirillum tabaci | reverse complement strand
CTGCTGATCCTGCCGATCGGCGGCGCCGACATGCCGGTGGTGATCTCGATGCTGAACAGCTATTCCGGCTGGGCGGCGGCGGGCATCGGCTTCACGCTGCAGAACAACCTGCTGATCGTCACCGGCGCGCTGGTCGGCTCGTCGGGCGCGATCCTGTCCTACATCATGTGCAAGGGCATGAACCGCTCGATCTTCAACGTCATCCTGGGCGGCTTCGGCGGCGACAGCGGGGCGGCGTCGGCGGCGGCCGGCGGCGGCGAGCGCGGCACGGTCAAGGCCGGCTCGCCGGAGGACGCGGCCTACATCATGAAGAACGCCCAGTCGGTGATCATCGTCCCGGGCTACGGCATGGCGGTGGCCCAGGCGCAGCACGCGTTGCGCGAGATGGCCGACCTGCTGAAGAAGGAGGGCGTCGAGGTCAAGTACGCCATCCACCCGGTGGCGGGGCGCATGCCGGGGCACATGAACGTGCTGCTGGCCGAGGCCAACGTGCCCTACGACGAGGTGTTCGAGCTGGAGGACATCAACCGCGACTTCAGCACCGCGGACGTGGCCTTCGTGATCGGCGCCAACGACGTGACCAACCCGGCGGCCAAGACCGATCCGCAGTCGCCGATCTACGGCATGCCGATCCTCGACGTCGAGAAGGCCAAGACGGTGTTCTTCATCAAGCGCGGCATGGCCGCCGGCTACGCCGGTGTGGAGAACGAGCTGTTCTTCCGCCCCAACACCATGATGCTGTTCGGCGACGCCAAGAAGGTCACCGAAGAGGTCGTGAAG
>NZ_JACCJY010000085.1 GCF_014596085.1 Azospirillum tabaci | reverse complement strand
CCGGCGAAGCGGGCGGCGGTGCCGAGCATCTCCTCGATGCGGATCAGCTGGTTGTACTTGGCCAGCCGGTCGGAGCGCGACAGCGAGCCGGTCTTGATCTGGCCGCAGTTGGTGGCGACCGCCAGATCGGCGATGGTGCTGTCCTCGGTCTCGCCCGAGCGGTGCGAGAGGACCGCCGTGTAGCCGGCCTTGTGCGCCATGTCGACGGCTTCCAGCGTCTCCGACAGCGTGCCGATCTGGTTGACCTTGACCAGGATCGAGTTGCCCACGCCCTTCCGGATGCCGTCCGCCAGACGCGCCGGGTTGGTCACGAACAGGTCGTCGCCGACCAGCTGCACCTTGCCGCCGATGGCGTCGGTCAGCGCCTTCCAGCCCTCCCAGTCGTCCTCGGCCATGCCGTCCTCGATCGAGATGATCGGGTAGCGCCCGACCAGATCGGCCCAGTAGGAGACCATCTGCTCGGGCGCCAGCGACTTGCCCTCGCCGGCCAGCTCGTACTTGCCGTTCTTGAAGAACTCGGTCGAGGCGGCGTCGATGGCCAGCATGACGTCGTCGCCCGGCTTATAGCCGGCGGCTTCGATCGCCTTCATGACGAAGCCCAGCGCGTCCTCGGTCGAGGCGAGGTTGGGGGCGAAGCCGCCCTCGTCGCCGACGTTGGTGTTGTGGCCGGCGTCCTTGAGCTTCTTCTTGAGCGCCTGGAAGATCTCCGAGCCCATGCGGATCGCCTCGGCGCCGTTCTCGGCGCCGACCGGCATGACCATGAACTCCTGGATGTCGATCGGGTT
>NZ_JACCJY010000084.1 GCF_014596085.1 Azospirillum tabaci | reverse complement strand
CAGCCGGAATAGCTGTTCAGCATCGAGATCACCACCGGCATGTCGGCGCCGCCGATCGGCAGGATCAGCAGCAGGCCGAGCGCCAACGACACGGCGACGATCAGCCACATCGGGGCGTCGGCGTTGCTCTGCACCAGCCAGACGATGAGGAGGATGGTGAGGATGCCGAGGCCGGCGTTGAGGTGGTGCTGGTAGGGGAAGACCAACGGCTTGCCGGTGACCAGGCCCTGCAGCTTGGCGAAGGCGACGATCGAGCCGGTGAAGGTGATGGCGCCGATGGCGGTGCCGAGCGCCATCTCGACCAGCGAGCCCTTGGCGATGGCGCCGGGCACGCCGATGCCGTAGGCCTCGGGCGAGTAGAAGGCCGACAGCGCCACGAACACCGCGGCCAGACCGACCAGCGAGTGGAAGGCGGCGACGAGCTGCGGCAGGGCGGTCATCTCGATCTTCTTGGCGATGACGTAGCCGATGCCGCCGCCGATGGCGATGCCGAGGACGATCATCCAGTAGGACTGGACGATGGGCAGGGCCAGCGTGGTCAGCACGGCGATGGTCATGCCGGCCATGCCGAAGAAGTTGCCCTGGCGGGAGGTCTCCGGGCTGGACAGGCCGCGCAGGGCCATGATGAAGCAGACCGAGGCGACCAGGTAGAGAAGGGCGGACAGGGTTTCCATGGTTACTTGCCCTTCTTCTTGAACATCGACAGCATGCGCTGGGTGACCAGGAAGCCGCCGAAGATGTTGACGCTGGCCAGGATGACCGCGAGGAAGCCCATGATCTTGGAGAAGCCG
>NZ_JACCJY010000007.1 GCF_014596085.1 Azospirillum tabaci | reverse complement strand
ACGCCCAGGCCGAGCATCATGAAGTTGTAGACCCGCAGCATGTGCTTGCGCAGGCCCTCGTCGAACGCCGCGCCGTAGGCCGGCGCGGCGGTGCCGAATTGGTTGCCGTAGAAGGGTCCGCTCATTGTCTCACCATGTCCTTCGGATGCTTGTCGTTCGGATGCTTATTGTTCGGCGCGCTTGGCTTAGAACCACGCCATGCGGGCGTCGCGGGCGTGGGCCAGGATTTCCTTTTCCGGCTGCTCGCCGCACAGCGCGTAGACCGTCGTCCCGACCTGCCAGTAGGCGACCGAGACGTTGCCGATCCGCTCCGCCTGGGGTTCGGTGACGGCGAAGCGGTCGACCTCGCTGGCGAACAGCGTGATCAGCTCCGACCCGCCGTGGCGGTAGGCCGCCTGCACCGCGACTCCGCCGTCCCAGGCCACCGTGCGCAGCCCGTCCGGCGCCTGTCCGATGTCGAGCTGCGGGATCGGCACCGCGACCTCCGGATTGGCGGAGGCGAGCCGGTTCACCAGCGAATGAGCGGCGTCGGCGAAGGGTTTGAAGTCGATCCCGCTGTGCAGCGCCTGCTGGTGGGTCTGGGCCGCGATGGTGATGTAGTGGGTGGCCGCGTGGGCCGTGGCGACGGGGTTGACCGAGAGCGACGAGACCGCGCTGTGCGCCGTCCAGCCGAGCCCGACGAGGCACAGCGCCGCCACGGCGCGCCGTCCGCGGCCCGACCCCTTGGCGGCGCGCGCCCGCGCCCGGTTCATCAGTTCCGCCGCCGGGCGGCGCCACAGGGCGCCCCACTGCTTGCGCCGCGGCAGCGGCGCGCTGGCGCTGACCGCCGGCTGCATCGGCGCCGTGACCGGTTCGGACGCGGCCATCTCCGGCTCCGCCTTCTCCACGGCCGGGCCAGCCATGAACAGCCGGATCTCGTCGCGCACCCGCATGTCGTGCATGACGCGGGCGGCCTCCTCCGGATTGGCCTCCAGGTAGGCTTCCACCTCGATGCGGCGCTGCGCGTCGAGTTCGCCGTCCACATAGGCGTTCAGGTCGATGTCGCTGATCGGTTCGTTCATCGTCATTTCACCACGCGCAACGGGGGGCGCTGGACCGGGTCTGATGGGGTGCGGTCGGATTGGTCTGACGCCGGCTGGCGCCCGCCGCCCGTCTTGGCCCGCAGCGCGTCGCGCGCACGGCCCAGGCGGGACATCAGGGTGCCCACGGGGATGCCCAGGCATTCGGCGGCGTCCCGGTAGGACATGCCGTCGAGAGCCACAAGCACCAAGGCCTCCCGCTGTTCGACCGGCAGGGTCATCAGGGCCGCGATGGTCTGGCCCAGATGGACGTGGCTCAACTGCGCGGGCGGGGAGCCTTCCTCCGCCATCGAGATGAGTTCCCCGGTCGCCTGGCGTTCGGCCTGCTGGCGCCGCCAGCGGTCCACGAAGGTGTTGTGGACGATGGCGAGCAGCCACTTGCGCAGGTCGCGTCCGTCCGTGAAGGACGACGCCCCTTCGATGGCCTTGACGAGCGCCTCCTGGACAAGGTCCTCCGCCTGATCGGGGTCGCGCATCAGGACCAGGGCATAGCGCCTCAGAACGTCCAAATGCTGTCCCAACTCGTCCTTCATCACCGTCCCGGATTGCTTTTTCACACTCGGCATACGGATCATGCCTCAGCTTAATCCGCGCCGGAGGAAAAAATCGCCACGGGATTGGCTTGCGCGCAGACGCGGGGCGGAGTAGGTCAGAAGCGCCTAGAGCCCCGGAAGATGCTGGGGTTCCGCCATGAACAAGGGGAGTAGGGAATGACGAAGGCCGATCTCATCGACGCGATCGCCGGCAAGCTGGGCGGCACCAAGGCCGACGCCGGCAAGGCGCTGGATGCGGTTCTGGAAAGCCTGCAGGACGCGCTGGTCAAGGGGGAGACGGTCAAGCTGCCGGGCTTCGGCCAGTTCGAGATCGCCGAGCGCGGCGAGCGCACGGGCCGCAACCCGCAGACCGGTGCGGAGATCAAGATCGCCGCCTCCAAGGCGCCGAAGTTCTCCGCCGGCAAGGCTCTCAAGGACGCCGTCAACGGCAAGGCCGAATAAGCCTTCCGCAAGGATAGTCCTTGTATTGGATGGAGGGGCGGCGGCAACGCCGCCCCTTTCGTCTTTCCAAATTTCTTGGTGACGTCATGAGCAGCAACAGCGTTTACCGCTGGATCAAGGTCGAAGGACGGTGGGAGCCGGCGCAGCAACTGGCCGATGGCTCCTACATGCCGATCGGAGACATCGTTCCGTTGTCCGCCCGCAGCGTGAAGGTCGGCCCGGTGATCGAGCCGCCGCCCCGCAACGCCGCCCCCAAGGACGACGAGTAAACCCCGACTCTACTCGGAGGGCCGGGTGGGGGCGAGCATGGCGCGGACGGCGCCGATCGCCGCCTGGAAGCTGAAGGGTTTGTGCAGGACTCGCAGCCGGTCCGATTCCGGATGCCAGAGAGCGCCGCTGTCGGCGGTCATGACGATCACCGGTAGGGTGGGCCGCCGCGCCCGAGTCCGGCGAATCAGCTCGTTGCCGTCCATCACCGGCATCCGCAGGTCAGTCATCAGCAGAGACGCCGGGCCGTGCTCCAGCGCGGCGATGGCTTCCAACCCGTTGTGGGTCAGCGTGACGCGCAGCCCCTGGCCTTCCAGCGTGTCGGCAAGGGCCAGGGCTTCGAGGCGTTCATCCTCGGCGACGAGGATGTGCGGAACGGACTCCATGGTTCGGCCTGACAATGCAACGCAAAGGGAGTAAGGGGTACGTTGCGGCCGGCCGAATGGATTTCCCAAGTTTGCAGAGGGTGATCGGAACGCTCGGGATCAGGCGCAGTGGTTCAAGCGCAGTGGTTCAAGCGCAGTCGGCGAGGTCGGCCAGGGCGTCGGCGTCCAGCAGCTCGACCCGGCCGCCGTCCAGGATGCGGATCAGGCGCGAGGTCTTCAGCTTGGTGAAGCCGCGGGACACGGTCTCCGTGGTCAGGCCCAGATGGTCGGCGATGTCGCAGCGGCTCATCGGCAGGGCGATGGCCCGGCCCGCACCGGCCCGGCGGCTCAGCGCCAGCAGGAAGCTGGCCAGCTTCTCCAGCGCCGATTTGCGACCCAGCAGCAGCATCTGGTCCTGCGCCGCCACCAGCTCGGAGGTGGTGACCGACAGCAGCCGGCGGGCCAGGGCGGGCTGGGAGTCCAGCAGGGCGTCGAGCTGGCAGCGCGGGATGCGCTGGACGGTGGAGGCGGTGATCGCCTCGGCGGAGTAGAGGTAGCGGTCGGCGAAGGCCAGACCGACCATGTCGCCGGCCTGGAGGAAGCCGATGATCTGACGGCGCCCGTCCGGCAGCAGCTTGTAGAGGCGGATCATGCCATCCACCACTCGGAAGACGGCGTCGGCGGCCTCGCCCTCGGCGAAGATGGACTGCTCGCGATCGAACACCCGGAACTGGGCGATGGCGGCCAGCGGGTCGGTGTCGTTGGCGGCGAAGCCGGCGGCGGGACGGGACGGGGCGACACGCGGCATCGCCATCGCGGCGGCCTGATGGCCGGGCAGAACGCGCGTCGGCTGGGCGGCGATGGCGGTGTGAGCGTGCATGTCAGGCCCCTCGGCGTTCGTGGAAGCGGCCCGCCCCCGTGGGGCAACCGCTCGATGAGCCGAAGTTATGCGCTGCGAGGTACCCTGTGCAGTTCGGTCTTGTACCTAAGGGGCTTTGCGTACGTAAGACTACCTAGGGGGCATTGCGGACCCTGGGCAGACGCGTGGGGGCAGACGCGTGGGGGCGGAGGGGAGCAAGGACGCTCACCCTCCGTGCACCAGCCGTTCGAACAGATCCTCCGATCCCATCTGCCCGCCCTTGAGCATCAGCTCGACGCCGTCGGTGGGCGGGTGCGCGCTGTGGGTCAGGCTGACCGTCACGCCGGCGCTGAGCGCCGTCCGGTAGGACAGGCCCCACAGGCCCAGCGCCTTCACCGCCTTGCTGGAGGTGTCGCCCCCGGCGATGCCCATGCGGCGCAGCGGCACCGCGCGGGCGACCAAGGCGACGAAGTCCGCGGTGGCGTCGGCAATGGCGGCGGACTGGGCGGTGTCGGGCGCCTCGCCTTCCGCCGGGGCGGTCCACACCAGCACGTTCCGGCCTTGGCCCAGGAGGCCCGCGATTTCGCTTCGCAGCCGCTCGCGATAGGCGGGATCGTGGCATAGGGCGCCCGCGTCCGCCGGCATCCGGTGGAAGGAGGCGGCCGCGGCGATCTGCTTGCGCGTAACCGGCGACAGGCTGCCGGCCAGCACGAAGACCGGCCCCTCCGCCGGGGCCAGGGGGGCGTCGCCGACGCTGTCGTCGCGCTCCCATTGGGTGGCCAGCGCCTGGACCACGCCGCTCGGCCCGACCGCCAGAAGGGGCGAACGCCGCGCCCGCTCCCAGATCAGCCGTCCGACGGGCGCCAGATCTGCCGGCTGCGTGATGTCCAGCAGGACGGCTGACGCGCCGCCCGCCACCATCCGATCCAGCTTTTCCTCCAGCGCCCCGGCGTTCAGCCCATAATCCGGGTAGTGCAGGGCACCCATCCCCTCCAGCCCCTGCGCGCCGAGGTGGAGGCGCAGGTCGGCCTCGGTCATCGGCGTCACCGGATGGGCCTTCATCGTCGGGTGGCGGTCGATGCGGTGGACCGTCCCGCCGGTGCCCGCCGCGGCGAACAGCGTGCTGAACAGGCAATAGCGCCCGATGTTCGGCTGGCCGCCAACCACCGGCAGGAATCGGTTGGGGAAGAAGGGCCGCAGGGCCGCCGCCGCCGCCCCGATGCTGCCGACCTGCGGCGCGCTGTCGAAGGTCGAGCAGCACTTGTAATGCATCACCGGGACGCCGAGCCCGGCGAAGAAGCGTCCCACCGGCTCCAGCTCCGCCCGCAGGGCCGCCGGGTCCATGGTGCGCGACGCCCCGGCGATCCCCAGCGCGTCCAGCGGGCCGAGCCCGGCCAGCCGCTCCGCGTCGGGGATCTCCAGCAGCAGCAGCGCCCGCTGACCGGCCTTCGCCAGCGTGGCCAGCGTGTCGGTGGCCCCGGTGAAGTCGTCCCCGTACCAGCCCAGCCGGGGGCCGAGCCGGGGCGGCGGGTGCGCCACGGTCATTTGGGCGCTCCGAAGAACTCCAGGGCGCGCTTCAGCTCCGGCCGGGTCGCGGCGGCTTCGGACAGGGTGACGCCCTCGCGCACCGCGGCCCAGGCTTGACGAATGCTCGTCACGCCGGCGGCGGGGCCGTCCGGGTGGGCCATGATGCCGCCGCCGGACATGAACAGCAGGTCGTCCGTCTCCACCGCGTCCCAAGTGACGGGCACGGTCCCCGCCCACTGGCCGGAGGAGAAGGCCGGCATCACCACGTCGTCGCAGCCCTCGGCCAGCGGGGCGAGGCAGGACTTGGCGCCGTCGATGACCTCCGCGTCGGGCTGGGCGAACTTGCCCTGGAGGCCGTGGACGTGCATGTGGTCCACCCCGGCGAGACGCCACAGCGTCTGGTAGGCGTCGAATCCGATGCCCAGGCTGGGGTGGCGCGACAGGGCGCCGAAGCCGTTGCGATGCCCGTGCAGCACCAGCCCGCTGTGGCGGCGCAGCGTCTGCACGGCGGAGAAGCCGCACCAGTTCAGGCTGACCATCACGCAGCTTCCGCCCTCGCGCTCCACCAGATCGGCGTGGCGGCGCATGGCGTCCGTCTCGTCGCTGATGTTGAAGGCGACCATGACGTGCTTGCCGGTGCGGTCCTGGTGGCGGCGCACCCGGTCCATCACCGCCGGCACGCGCTGGGCGAGCGGAGCATGCACCGGATCGGCGCAGATCTCGTCGTCCTTGATGAAGTCCAGCCCGGCGGCGAGGAGCGTGCCGACCAACTCGCCGGTCTCCTCCGCCGACAGGCCGAGGTTCGGCTTGATGATGGAGCCGACCAACGCCCCGCGCTCCACCCCGGTCAGCCGCCGCGTGCCGGCCACGCCGTGCCGCGGCGCGTCGAAGCGATTGCGGTACGCGGCGGGCAGGCGGACGGAGTCGAGCCGCAGGCCGGTCACCTCGCCCAGGTCGAACAGGTTGCCGGCCACCGTGGCGGCCAGAGTCGGCAGGTTGGCGCCGACGTTGCCGGTGGGGAAGCTGATGGCGACGCGGGCGCGCCGCCACGGTCCGGGCCGCTTCTGCCGCTCCAGCCACGTGTTCGGCAGGCTGGGGGTTGCGGCGGGCTCCAGCTCCTCCACCCGCTCCACCACGGCGCGGGCGCGGGCGCGCAGGTCGTCCGTCTCGCCGTGGACGCGGGTGAAGGTGCCGCAGGACTGCTCCCCCGCCATGACCTCCGCCACCTTGGCGGGGTCCAGCGGGGTCTCGATCAGGTAGGTCGCCTCGAAGCGGTCGGAGCGCATGGCGAGACTCACAGCCGGCTGAGGTCGGGGAAGGGCCGGACCGGATCGCGGCCGTCCCAGTCGAGGGAGGCGTTGCGGATCAGGTCGAACATCTTGCCCTTCGGCCCGGCGACCTCCGACAACTCGATCACCGTGCCGGGGTGGTACTCGGTGTCGAAATAGACGAAGCGGCCCTTCTCGCCGACCTCGCCGCTCATCACCGGCTTGAATCCCTGGCCGGTCAGCCGCTCCAGGTCGGCGTCGTAGTTCTCGGTCCAGTAAGCGACGTGCTGGAGGCCGGTGCGCCCGGCCTTCAGGAAGTCGCGGTACATCGACGGCGCGTCGTTGCGGGTCTGGATCAGCTCCATCTGGAGCGGGCCGGAGTTGGCGAGCGCCACCGAGTTGTGAACCTCGTGCCGCTCCCCGCGGTAGGTGTAGTTCTTGATCGGAACCCGCTCGTTGTAGAACCACGGGCCGATGCCCAGGGTGCGGCTCCAGTAGTCCATGGCGGCCTCGATGTCGTCGACGACGTAGCCAGCCTGCCGGATCTGGCCGAAGAATCGGCTCATGAAGGAACTCCTGATTTTATCGTTATGGGGGACCGGCGGGGCTTCAATAGGGAAGGAAGCCGGTGGAAATCCACGGAATGGCGGCGACCACGATCAGGCCCACGAGAAGGGCGGCGACGTAGCCCCAGATGTGTTTCAGGCCTTCGTCCGGGCTGACCTTGCTGATGGCGCAGGCGCCGTAGTAGCCGACGCCGAAGGGCGGGGCGAACAGGCCGATGCCCATGGCGAAGATCACGACCATCGCGTAATGCACCTCGTGCACCCCGGCGTCGCGGGCGATGGGGAACAGCAGCGGGCCGAACAGGACGATGGCGGGGATGCCCTCCAGAACGCTGCCCAGGATGATGAAGGCGACGATGGAGATGGCGAGGAAGCCGTAGCCGCCGCCGGGGATGTCGGCCATCCACAGGGCCAGCGCGCGGGAGAAGCCGGACTGCGTCAGGCCCCAGGCCATGGCGGTGGCGCAGCCGACGATGAAGATGATCGCCCCGGTCAGCGACGCCGTCTCGATCAGCATCGGCTTCAGCCGCGCCCAGTCGAACTGGCGGTAGACCAGCAGGCCCATGAGGGTGGAGTAGGCGATGCCGATGGTCGACACCTCGGTCGCCGTCGCGACACCTTCCACCACCGCGGCGCGGATGACGAAGGGCAGCAGGATAGCCGGCAGGGCGGCCACGGCCAGACGGGCGATCTCGGACGCCGGTGGGCGGCGGATGTGGCTCAGATCCTCATGGCGGTAGCGCCACCAGACGACGGCGCAGAGCGCGGCACCCAGCACCACCGCCGGCAGCAGGCCGCCCGCGAACAGCGCCGCGATCGACACGCCGGTGACCGAGCCGATGGTGATGAGGACGATGGAGGGTGGGATGGTCTCGGTCTGCGCGCCGGTCGCCGACAGAAGGGCGACGAGGTCGCCCGGAGGGGCGCCGCGCTTCTTCATCTCCGGGAACAGCACCGGCGCGATGGCCGCCATGTCGGCGATCTTCGACCCGGAGATGCCCGACACCAGATACATCGCCCCGATCAGCACGTAGGAGAGGCCGCCGCGCACATGGCCGAGCAGGCTGGCGAGGAACTGGATCATGGCGCGAGCCATGCCGGTCATCTCGATCAGCAGGCCGAGGAAGACGAACAGCGGCACCGCCAGCAGGATCAGGTGCGACATGCCCTCGTCCAGCCGTCCGACCATGACGAGCAGCGGCGTCGAGGTGGTCAGCGCCAGATAGCCGAAGGTGGCCAGCGCGAAGGAGAAGGCGATGGGAACGCCGCCGAACACGCAGGCGGCGACCACGCCGACGAAGAAGATGACGAGGTTGGCCTGCCCCAGCGGCTTGAGCACCGGACCGGCCAGCCAGAAGGCCACGGTCACCGCCGCGGTCAGGGCGATCGCCGCCAGGGTGATCCGGAGGTTGCGCATCCGCATCAGCCGGATCAGCGCCACCACGGCCATCAGCCCCAGCCCGGTCGGCAGGGCCGCCGCGCGCCAGGCGTTGCTGATCTCCAGCGCCGGGGTGACGATGAACTGCTCCTCCATGGCGTAGTCCAGGGCGGGGTGCAGGATCATCGCCAGGAAGGCGATGGGTGCGGCGATCGCCAGCGTCTCGAGCAGGGCGCGCGCCGTCGGGCCGACGCGGCTGACCAGACCGGTCATCCGCATGTGCTCGCCGCGGCGCAGCGCCACCACGGCGCCCAGCATGGACAGCCACAGGAAGAGGATGGAGGCCAGCTCGTCCGACCACACCAGCGGCGCGTGGAAGACGTAGCGCGCCGTCACCCCGGCCAGCAGGATGACGATCTCGGCCAGAACGATGAGGGCGGCGGCACCCTCCACCGTCGCGGCGAGGCCGCGGTCCAGCCGATCGGTCCAGGAACCGCCGGACGCGGCCCCTGGCATGGCGCCGCCCTCGTCGAGCGCCGTCGCGTGGTGAGACAAAGCCGCACCCTCCCTTCCCGTGTTGTCCACAGCCGTTCTTCAGGCTGGCGTCAGGCGAGCTTGCCGACGGCGCCTTCGAGCAGCGCCCAGGCCTCGTCGCCGAAGCGGCCCTTCCATTCGCCGTAGAAGCCGCTGTCGCGGAGCTTGGCGCGGAAGCTGTCGGGGGAGGGCTGGTTGAAGGCCAAGCCCTTGGACTGGAGGTCGGCCTGCACCGACTGGTTCAGCGCCTTGATGTCCTCGCGCTGCTGGACGCCGGCGTCGTTGATCGCGGTGGAGACGATCTTCTGCAGGTCGGGCGGCAGGCCGCGCCACGCGCGCCCGTTGGCGATGAACCAGAAGCCGTCCCAGATGTGGTTGGACAGGGCGCAGTACTTCTGCACCTCGTACAGCTTGGCGACCTGGATGATCGGCAGCGGGTTCTCCTGCGCGTCGACGATGCGCGTCTGCAGCGAGGAGTAGACCTCCGAGAACTGGAGGCTGGCCGGGGCGGCGGACAGCGACTTGAACATGGCGATGCTGAGCGGGCTGACCGGCACGCGGATCTTCAGCCCGTCCATGTCGGCGGCGGTCTGGATCGGCTTGGCCCCGCTGGTCATCTGGCGGAAGCCGTTGTCCCACATCTTCTCGAAGGCATGCAGGCCGACCTTGGCAATGGCGCCGCGCACATGCTCGCCCAGCTTGCCGTCCATGGCGGACCAGACCTGCCCGTAGTCGGCGAAGGCGAAGCCCACGGCGTTGATGGCGGCCACCGGGACCAGCGTGGCGATGACCAGCGCCGAGGGCGTGAAGAAGGTGATGCCGCCGCTGCGCACCTGCGACAGCATGTCGGTGTCGCCGCCGAGCTGGTTGTTCGGGAAGATCTGGATGTCGACGCGGCCGTTCGTTTCGCGGCGGATGCGCTCCGCCGCCTCGTGCGAGCGGACGTTCAGCGGATGGGTCAGCGGCAGGTTGTTGCCGTACTTGAAGTCGAACTCGGCGGCGCGGGCGATGCGCGGCGCGCCGATCAGTGTGGCGGTGCCGGCCCCCGCGGCCAACCCAACCGCCGGAGTGGCGGCCAACGCCTTGAGCATAGTGCGGCGCGAGAGCGGGTTCATGCTTTCCTCCCAGGAAACGTTGATGTAGTTTGATGTTCGACGGTGATTGTTGGTTGGACGGTATGTGCGCGAATGGCTGGTGTCAAACGCGAATGATGATGTGATTTGATGGGATCGGAGGGTTTTGAGCCGTGATGCAGGATGATGCGGACGCCGTCGCCGCGCCCTTCGAGACGAGGCCCGAAAGCACCCGCGGACTGCCGCGGATCGCCGACATCGCGCGGCTGTCCGGCGTCTCCACGGCCACCGTGGACCGTGTGCTGAACCATCGCCCCGGCGTGCGCCCCGCGACCGTGCAGCGCGTGATGAAGGCCGCGGCGGAACTGGATTACATCCCGGAATCGGACCTCGGCGCGGCGCTGGGACCGAAGCCGGTGCGGCTGGCCTTCCTGCTGCCGGACGGGACGAACCGTTATCTGACGCGGCTTGGCCAGCTCATCCGCCAGTCGGAGGCGGCGCTGGCCCCGCTGGGCATCCGCGCGCAGGTGGAGTTCATCAAGAGCTTCAACCCCGACCTGCTGGCGCGCAGCCTGCTCCAGCACTGGCGCAAGGTCGACGGGGTCGCCTTCATGGCGCTGGAGCATCCGGCGGTGCGCGAGGCGGTGAACGAGCTGGCGGCGCGCAACGTGCCGACCGTGACGCTGATTTCCGACGTGCAGAACTGCCGGCGGGCCGCCTATGTCGGGCTCGACAACCGGGCGGCGGGGCGGACGGCGGGCTATCTGTTCGCGCGCTTCCTCGGTGGGCGGGCGGGGAAGGTCGCGATGATCGCCGGCAGCCTCAGCTACCGCGCGCACGAGGACCGCGAACTGGGATTCCTGAACGTTCTGAAGGAGATGGCCCCGGCCATCGAGGTGGTCGGCCTGCGCGAGGCCCACGACGACGAGGCCAAGAGCTACCGGCAGACGCGGACGCTGCTCAGCCACCACCCCGACCTCGCCGGGATCTACACCATCGGCGGCGGGGCGGAGGGCGTGGCCCGCGCGCTGAAAGAGGCGCGGCGGGAGCGCGAGGTCGTCTTCATCGGCCACGGCTTCACGCCGGAGACGCGCGCGCTGCTGATCGACGGCACGATGGAGGCGGTGATCACTCAGGACCCGCGCAGCGCCCTGATGAGCTGCGCCGCCGTTTTCGCCAACCTGCGCGCGGGCCGGGAGGCGATGCACGGCGTGGAGCCGCCGCGCATCGAGGTCATCTTCAGGGAGAACCTGCCCCCCGCGGCTCCGCCGTGACCGGCGCCGGGGTGGGCACGGGCCGCTTGTCGCGCACCATGACGACCAGCAGGACGGCGCAGAGGATCAGCGCCAGCGCGGCGTAGGTGCGCAGCGGCGGCGTCTCGCCCAGCACGACGATGGCGCCGGTCACGCCGATCACCGGCACGATCAGCGAACTGACCGAGGCCTGCGCGACGCTCAGCCGCCGCACGATGGCGAACCACAGCAGATAGCCGCCGACCATCGCCACCAGGATATGGAACACCAGCGCCACCACCACCTGCGGCTCCAGGGTCAGCGGCGGGGCAGGGTCCAGCGCCAGCGCGAAGGGCAGCACCACGGGCAGGGAGATGGCGAACTGCCAGCCGGTGATGGCGTTCGGCCCCATGGTCCAGGCCGTCCGCTTGATCAGGACGTTGCCCAGCGCCCAGCTCACCGCACCGGTCAGCATGAAGGCGGGGCCGAGCGGCAGGGCGCCGAGCCGCAGCAGATCGGGGCCGAGCAGGATGGCCAGCCCGGCCAGCCCGCAACCCAGCCCCATCCACTGGCGCGGTCCCGGACGTTCGCCCAGAATCGGAATCGCCAGCAGCATCGCCCAGGCCGGCATGGTGTAGGCGATGATGGCGGCGCCCGAGGTCGCCATGTTCATCTGCCCGAAGGCGGAGCAGATGTTGAAGCCCGCCATGTTCAGCAGGGCCACGGCGAAGAGCGGCCAGCGCTGCCCGCGCGGCACGGCCAGCGATTCCCCGCGGGACCGTGCGTAGGCGAACAGCACCGCCGCCCCGACGGCGAAGCCCAGGCTGCGCAGCGTCCAGGGCTGGATCTGGGTGAGGATGATCTTGACGGCGGGCCAGTTCAGGCCCCAGCAGACGCTGATGAGGCCTACCAGCGACAGATCCAGCGCCCGAGCGCGGCTTATCATGGCATGGGATTCCGGGTGTGGGGTGGATGCACTTCATTTCCCCTTTCCCCTCCGGGGAGAGGGAGGGGGCCCGCCGCGGCAGCGGTGGGAAGGGTGAGGGGGCCGGTGCGCCAACGGCGTGCCGCCAAGGGGCATGCTGCCTCTTGGCAATCCCCTGGCGTGGGCTCGTGGCCCACGCTGCCCCCTCACCCTAACCCTCTCCCCAGAGGGGAGAGGGGATTTCATATGTCCTAGAACGTCACCGCGTCGCCACCCTTCAACGACAGCATGGCGCGGGCCTCGTCCGGCGTGGCGACCTCCAGGGCCAGCCCCTCGATCAGCTTGCGGACCATGGCGACCTGCTCGGCGTTGGAGGTGGCGAGACGGCCCGGACCGGCCCATAGATTGTCCTCCAGCCCGACGCGCACGTTGCCGCCCAGGGCTAGCGACTGCGTGGCGATGGGCATCTGGTTGCGCCCGGCGCCCAGCACCGACCACACATACTGATCGCCGAACAGCCGGTCGGCGGTGCGCTTCATGTGCATCACGTCTTCCGGGTGCGGGCCGATGCCGCCCAGGATGCCGAACACCGACTGCACGAACAGCGGCGGCGTCACCAGCTTGCGGTCGAGGAAATGGGCCAGCGTGTAGAGGTGGGAGATGTCGTAGCACTCGAACTCGAAGCGCGTCCCGTTGCCGGAGCAGGTCTTCAGGATGTGCTCAATGTCCTTGAAGGTGTTCTTGAAGACGAGGTCGCGGCTGTTCTCCAGATAGGTGCGCTCCCAATCGTGCTGGAACTCGGTGAAGCGGTTCAGCATGGGGAACAGGCCGAAATTCATCGAGCCCATGTTGAGCGACGCGACTTCCGGCTGGAACTGCGCGGCGGGGCGCAGCCGCTCCTCCACCGTCATGGCGGCGCTGCCGCCGGTGGTGATGTTCACCACGGCCTTCGTCGCCTGCTTGATGCGCGGCAGGAAGCGCTGGAACAGATCCGGATCCTGGGTGGGACGGCCGGTCTCCGGGTCGCGGGCGTGGAGATGGACGATGGCCGCGCCGGCCTCCACCGCGGCAATGGCCTCCGCCGCGATCTGGTCCGGAGTCACCGGCAGGTGCGGCGACATGCTGGGCGTGTGGATGGAGCCGGTGACCGCGCAGGTGATGATGACTTTCCGCGCGCTCTTCTTGGGCGTTGTCATGCTGTCCTCCCGTTTTTTCTTCCTCTGCCCGATTCCCTCTCCCGTCCCGGGAGAGGGTGCCCGCGTCAGCGGGCGGGTGAGGGTCAATCCAAGTATCAGTGCCGTCTTCGTGCCGGACCCTCACCCTCCCCATGGCTGCGCCATGGGGCCCCTCCCTCTCCCGGGGCGGGAGAGGGCCTGTTCAGATCACCGCTTCGATCAGGAAAGGGCCTTTGCGGGCGAAGGCGGCCGTCAGCAGGCGGTTGAAGCTTTCCGCGTCCGTGGCCTGTCCGCCCTCCACCCCCATGCCGCGGGCGAGCGCCACCCAGTCGAGGTCCGGGCGGCCCAGCTCCGTGCAGTTGCGGGCGTTGGGCCCCATGTCCCGGAAGCCGAGGTTGCCCAGCTCCCATTGCAGGATGCCGTAGCGGCGGTTGGCGAAGATGATGGTCACCACGTCGGCCTGCTCGCGCGCCTGGCTCCACAGGGCCTGGAGCGTGTACATGCCGCTGCCGTCCGCCTGGACGGTCACCACCTTGCGGTCGGGGCAGGCGATGGCGGCACCCAGCGCCAGCGGCATGCCGATGCCGATGGCCCCGCCGGTGATGGTCAGCCAGTCGTGCGGGCGCGCCCCGGCGCAGGCCGTGTAGACCATCGGGCTGGAGGAGATTCCCTCGTCCACCACGATGGCGCCCTCCGGCAGCAGGGCCGCCAGGGACTGCCCGACGCTGTCGGCGGTGAGAGCGCCGGTCGCCGGTTCGGGCGGGGCGAGCGGCTGCGCCGGAACCGGCGTCGCGGCGGCGCCCACCGCCTCGACCAGCCAGCGCAGGGCGGCCAGGGCGTCGCTGCCCGGCGGGGCGACGGTGTGGATGCGGCAATCCTCCGGGGCCAGACGGCTGGGCTTGTCGGGGTAGCCGAAGAAGCCGACCGGCTCGCCTGAGCCGATCAGGACGACGTGCTTCGCCCCGGCCAGCGCGGCAATGCCGAGGTCGATGGGGTAGGGGAAACGCTCCACCGTCACGCGGCCCGCCCCGCGCTCGATGCGGGTGGCACCGGTGTGGGCGTAGAGTTTGGCGCCGGTCGCGGCGGCGATCCGCCCGGCCAGGGCCAGCCCCTCCGTCCGCGTGGCGCGGCCGTTGAGCAGGATGACCACCCGCTCGCCGCTCCGCAGGGCGGCGGCGGCGGTGCGCAGGGCCTCGGCGTCCGGGGCGGCGGGGGCGGGTGGCTCCACGATGATCGGGTCAGCCGCCGCCGTGTCGTCCCAGGAGGAGTCCGACGGCAGGATCAGCGTCGAGACGCCGCCCGGCGGGGTTAGGGCGGCGCGGATGGCCTCCGCCGTGTCCGCGGCGACCGAGGCCGCGTTCGGCACCGTGCGCACCCAGGCCGACATCGGCTTCGCCAACCCCTCCACGTCGGAGGTCAGCGGCGCGTCGACGCCGCGGTGCCACGTCGCGTGGTCGCCGACGATGTTGACCATCGGCACGCGGGCGCGCCGGGCATTGTGCAGGTTGGCCAGCCCGTTCGCCAATCCCGGCCCGAGATGCAGCAGCGTCGCCGCCGGACGGTCGGTCATGCGGGCGTAGCCGTCCGCCGCGCCCGTCGCCACCCCTTCGAACAGCGTCGGGACGCAGCGCGCGCCGGGCATGGAGTCGAAGGCGGCCAGCGCGTGCAGCTCCGACGTGCCGGGGTTGGCGAAGCAGGTGTCGACGCCGTTCGCCACCAGCGTCCGGACCAGAATTTCCGCGCCCGGGATTTTCGCACCAGTCATCGTGCCGCCTCCGTGAGCCCGCCCTCGAAACCGTCCAGGAAGCTGGCGAGATTCACCGCCAGCGCATCGCAATCGTAACCGCCCTCCTGCACAACCACGGTCGGCAGGCCGGCGCCGGCGATCTTGTGGCCCAGCGCGGCGAAGCCCGGCGTCGTCACCTTGAAGAAGGCCAGCGGGTCGCCGACGTAGGTGTCGAAGCCCAGCGACAGCACCAGCGCCTCCGGCCCGAAGGCGGCGATGTGGCTCAGCGCCCCGTCCACCGCGTCGAGGAAGGTGGACTCCTCGGTGCCCATGGGCAGGGGGATGTTCAGGTTGCTGCCGAGGCCGCGGCCCTTGCCGCGCTCGTGCGCGTAGCCGGCGAACCAGGGGTAGAAGTTGTTGGGATCGCCGTGGATCGACACGACCAGCACGTCGTCGCGCTCATAGAAGATCGCCTGCGTGCCGTTGCCGTGATGGACGTCCACGTCGAAGACGGCGACGCGCGGCGCGCGGCCCTGCTGGGCCAGCACCGGCAGCATCGCCTGGGCGGCGACGGCGGCGTTGTTGATGTAGCAGAAGCCCCCGGCCATGTCGCGGGACGCGTGGTGCCCCGGCGGGCGGCACAGGGCGTAGGCCGCGCGCTCCCGACCGCTCGCCACCATCAGCGCCGCGTGGACCGCCGTGTCGGCGCCGCCGCAGACGGCCTCCCAGGTTCCGGCGCCGATCGGGCAGGCGGTGTCCGCCATGTGCCAGCCCGCCTGACCGACGATGCCCGTGGGATATTCGGCCATGTCGGTGTTGCGGTGGACGTTGGGGACGATGACCTCCGACGCGTCGGGCAGGGCCGACCAGCGGGCGTGGGCGGTTTCCAGGAAGCGCAGGTAATCGGCGGAATGGACCGCCGCGCGCGGGCCGGCGCCGTAGGACGGCGGCTCCTCCACCGTCACGCCGCGCGCCCGCAGGGAGCCGACGAGCGCCTCCGCCCGTTCCGCCTTCTCCGGCGAGGGCTTCGGCTGGCCGCGCACCAGGAAGGTCGGCGGACGATGGCGCAACTGGGCCTCGGCAAAGACGTAGCGCATGGACAGGCTCCCGGAGTGAATTGATCCCCTCTCCCGCCTCGGGAGAGGGTGGTGCCGCGAGGCGCCGGGTGAGGGTCGTCCAAGGATCAAGGCGCTGATTCTCGGCGGTACCCTCACCCGCCCGCTGGCGCGGGCACCCTCTCCCGGGACGGGAGAGGGAGAGATGGATGTTACCCAGCCGCAGCCAGAACCGCGTCGGCCAGGACCGCGCAGCCGGACGCGGCGTGCTCGGGCTTGATGTTCTCCGCCTCGTTGTGGCTGAGGCCGTTCTCGCAGGGGATGAAGATCATCGCCGTCGGCACCTTGCGCGCGACGTAGACCGCGTCATGGCCCGCCCCGGACACGATGTCGCGATGGCTGAGGCCGCGCCGCTCCACCGAGCGGCGGACGTGGCCGACCAACTCCGGCGCGAAGGGCGTGGTCGGGAAGGCCCAGAAGTCGGTCAGCTCCAGCGTCAGGCCGCGCTTGTCCGCGATGGCGGCCAGCCGCTCGCGCAGCATCGCGTCCATACGGACCAGCGCGTCGGGGTCGGGGTTGCGCAGGTCGATGGTGAACCAGACGCGGCCGGGAATGACGTTGCGGGAGTCCGGGTGGACCTGGACGCGCCCGATGGTCGAGCAGGCGTCGCCGCCGACCTCCAGCGCGATGGCCTCCACCGCCTCCATCATCACCGCGGCGCCAGCCAGCGCGTCGCGGCGCAGGCGCATAGGCGTCGGCCCGGCGTGGGATTCGCGGCCGGTCACCGTCGCCTCGTACCAGCGCTGACCCTGCGCGCCGGTCACCACGCCGATCTCGACATCCTCGGCCTCCAGCACCGGACCCTGCTCGATGTGCGCCTCGAAATAGGCGCCCATGGCGTGGCCGGTGACCGGGACGTCGCCCTTGTAACCGATGCGCGCCAGCTCGTCGCCCAGGCGGACGCCGTCGGTGTCGCGGATGTCCAGCACATGGTCGAGCGTGAAGACGCCCATCGCCACGCCGGAGCCCAGCATCGGCGGGGAGAAGCGCGCGCCCTCCTCGTTGGTCCAGACGATCAGGTCGATGGGGGCGTCCGTCTCGATGCCCTGGTCGTTGAAGCTGCGGATGACCTCCAGCCCGGCCAGCACGCCGTAGATGCCGTCGAAGCGGCCGCCGGTCGGCTGGGTGTCCAAATGGCTGCCCATGCAGACCGCGGGGCGGTCCGCGTTGCGGCCCGGACGGCGGGCGAAGATGTTGCCCACCTCATCCACCGTCACGGTGCAGCCGGCCTCCTCGCACCAGCGCACGAAGAGGTCGCGCCCCTCCTTGTCGAGGTCGGTCAGCGCCAGCCGGCACAGGCCGCCCTTCGGCGTCGCGCCGATCTTTGCGAGGTCCATCAGGGTCCGCCACAGGCGGTCGCCGTCGATGCGCAGGTCAGACATGGTCCCTATCCCGATCCCAATTCCGAATTATTGTTGAGATTCAGTGCGGACCGCGGTCAGCAGTCCGGTCACCGCGGGCAGGCTCAGGCCCGCCCGTTCCGCCAGTTCCAGCGGCGCGTCCAGCACCGCCTCGATCTCCGCCCGCCGGCCCGCCGCCACGTCGGCGCGCAGCGCCGGGCGGATGCGGCCCGGGTGCTGGGCCATGGTCCACACGTCCTCGACCTTCGCCGCCGCCGGGTGGCCGAGCGCCGCCGACAGGCCCAGGAGTTCCTCCACCACCGCCGCGAAGGTCGGCTGCAGCGCGTCGTCGTGGGCGATCTCCTGCGCCGTTTTCCCGGTGGCGAGGCCGAGTAGGCCGAAGGCGAAGGGCGCCAGCAGCGCCGTCCACACCTCCGCCCGGATGTCCGGCACGGCCAGCGCGTTGAAGCCACCAGCCCCGAACAGAGCCGCCAGATCCCTGGCACCTTCGCCCCCCGCCACCGGGCCGAGAGCGAGCCGCAGCCCGCCGAGATGCCGCAGATAGCCGGGGGATCGCCGCTCCACCGCCACGCGGGCAACGGCGCCGACGATGCGGTCCGCCGGGATGGCGTCCGACAGCAGCCCCTTCGGATCGACCGCCGCCAGAGGGGCCGCTGCCAGAGGCCCACCAGTGCTTTCATCCGCCGGGTACCACCAGGGAATGCCGCCGACCACCGGCACCAGCCGCGTCTTCGGCCCCAGCAGGGGAAGAAGCAGGTCCAGCACATCGGTCAGCAGGGGGGAGGGCACCGCCAGCACGACCACGTCCTGCGGGCCGAGGGCCAGCGTGTCGTCGGTCACCTGAGGCCGCACCGTCACCGGACGGCCCGAGGGGCCTTCGACCGTCAGCCCGTCGCGCCGCAGCGTGTCGAGCGTCCGCCGCCGGGCGACCAGCGAGGCCGGCAGCCCGGCGGCGGTCAGCCGCGCGGCGATCAAGCCGCCGACCGCCCCGGCCCCGATGACGGCGACCTTCATGCCCGCCCCGTCAGGCGCTGTTGCGCAGGGCGGCCGACCGCCGCGTCACCGGAACCACGTCCTCCGGGATGGTCCAGCCCTTGCCGGGGATGGCGTCCAGGAGGGTGCGGGTGTAGGCGTGCTGCGGGTTGCCGAACACCTCCTTCGCCGGGCCGATCTCGACGATGCGGCCCTTCTGCATGACCGCGATGGTGTCGCAGATCTGGGCGGCGATTCGCAGGTCGTGGGTGATGAACAGCATCGACAGGTTCAGCCGGTGCCGCAGATCCTCCAGCAGGTCCAGAACCTGCGCCTGCACCGACACGTCGAGCGCCGACACCGGCTCGTCGGCGATCAGCAGCTTCGGCTCCAGCGCCAGGGCGCGGGCGATGGAGATGCGCTGGCGCTGCCCGCCGGAGAACTCGTGCGGGAAACGCTCCGCCGCCGAGGCGTCGAGCCCGACGAGCTTGAGCAGCGCCTTCGCCTTGTCGAGCGCCTTATGGCGGTCTTCGCCGAAGGCCACCGGCCCCTGGGTGATGATGTCGCCCACGGTGTGGCGCGGGTTCAGCGAGGCGTAGGGGTCCTGGAAGACCATCTGCACGTGCCGCCGGTAGGGCCGGAAGGCCGGGCGCGACAGCGACAGCAGATCGACGCCCTCGAACAGGATCTTGCCCGAATCCGGCTTGATCAGCCCGACGATGGAGCGGCCGAGCGTCGACTTGCCGGAGCCGGACTCGCCGACCAGCCCGACCGTCTCGCCCTGGTGGATGGTCAGCGACAGGTCGTCGCCCGCCACCACCTTGCGCCCCGGCGTGAAGAAGCCGCCGCCGAGGTGGAAGGTCTTGCACACCTTCTCCGCCGTCAGCACCGGCTGGCGCGCGCGGGTGAAGTCCTCGCGGTGCTCGATCAGGTGCGGGACGGCGGCGATGAGCTGGCGGGTGTAGGGATGCTGCGGCCGGTTCAGGACATCCTCGGCGGTGCCGATCTCGACGATCCGGCCGCGCTGCATCACCGCCACGCGGTGGGCGATCTCCGCCACCACGCCGAAGTCGTGGGTGATGAACATCACGCCCATGCGGCGCTTGGCCTGGATATCCTGGATCAGCTCCAGGATCTGCTTCTGGGTGGTGACGTCGAGCGCGGTCGTCGGCTCGTCGGCGATCAGGATGTCCGGCTCGACCGCCAGCGCCATGGCGATCATCACGCGCTGGCGTTGGCCGCCCGACAGTCGGAACGGGTAGCTGCGGCGCAGATGGTCCGGCTCCGGCAGGCCGACGGAGGCGAGAAGCTCCACCACGCGCGCCCGGCGGGCGGCGCGGTCGAGGGTGGTGTGGTAGCGCAGGACCTCGTCGATCTGGTCGCCGACCCGCATCAGCGGGTTCAGCGCCGTCATCGGCTCCTGGAAGATCATGGCGATGCGGCCGCCGCGAAGCGCGCGCTGGTCGCGCTCCGGCAGGCTGAACACGTCGGTGCCCTGGTGGCGGATTTCGCCGGAGGAGACTTTCACCGCCTTGGGCAGCAGGCCCATCACGGCGTGCGCGGTCATCGACTTGCCCGACCCGGACTCGCCGACCACGCAGAGGATTTCCCCGGGCTCCAGCGTGAAGGTCAGATCCTGGACCGCGTGCGGCCGGTCGGCGCCGCGCGGCAGGTCGATGGTCAGGTTGCGGACGTCGAGGAGAGGCGTCTCGGTCATCAGGAACGGCCCTTTCGCGCCAGCTTGGGATTCAGCGCGTCGTTCAGCCCTTCACCCACGAGATTGAGGGCAAGCACGGTCAGAAGGATCGCGATGCCGGGGAAGAAGCTCATCCACCAGGCCTGACGGATCACGGTGCGGGCGGCGCCAACCATGTAGCCCCAGCTCATCAGGTTCGGATCGCCGAGCCCGAGGAAGGAGAGGGAGCTTTCCAGCAGGATCGCCGTCGCCACCATCAGCGAGGCCGACACGATGATCGGGGACAGGCTGTTGGGCAGGATCTGGCGCCAGATGATCGTCATGTTCGACTGGCCGGTGGTCACCGCGGCGTGCACGAACTCGCGGCTCCGCAGGCTCATGAACTCGCCGCGCGCCAAGCGCGCCAGCGGCGGCCAGGAGACGATGGCGATGGCCAGAACGATGGAGGTCAGCGAGGGCGTGAAGATCGCCACCAGCACCACGGCCAGGACGAAGTTCGGGATGGTCTGGAACAGTTCGGTGAAGCGCATCACCAGATCGTCGACGCGCCCGCCGTAGAAGCCGGAGACGGCTCCCAGGAACACGCCGATCAGCACGGCGACGGCGGTCGAGGTCAGGCCGATCAGCAGCGACACCCGCGCCCCGTGGGCGATGCCCGCCGCGATGTCGCGGCCCAGCGTGTCGGAGCCGAGCAGCGCGTCCTCCGACAGCGGCGGCTGGAAGGGCATCGCGGTCATATCCCACGGGCTGGCCGGGTACAGCACATCGGCGAAGGCCGCCATCAGGATGACCAGGGTGAGGAAGGCCAGCCCGATCACCGCGCCCTTGTTGCGGGCGAAGGCGCTCCAGAAGCCGGACCCCTTGCGGGCGGGGGTGATGGCCGCGGCGGTCATGGCGCCACCTCGATGCGCGGATCGACGAGGGAATAGATCAGGTCGGTCAGCAGGTTGAACACCACCACCACCACCGAGGTCAGAAGGAAGATGCCGAGCAGGACCTGATAGTCGCGCTGCAACACGGCCTCGAAGGCGAGGCGCCCGATGCCGGGGAGCGCGAAGACGGTCTCGATCAGGATGGAACCGCCGATCAGGTGCCCCGCCTGGAACCCCGCCACCGTGATGACGGGCAGGATGGCGTTGCGCAGGATGTGCACCGACACGATGCGCCATTCCGGCAGGCCCTTGGCCCGCGCCGTCTTGACGAAGTCCATGTCGCGCACCTCCAGGATCGAGGCGCGGGTCAGCCGGGTGTAGACGGCCATGTAGAAGAGGCCGAGCGTGGTCACCGGCAGCACGAGGTGCTTCGCCCGGTCGAGGAAGGCGTCCCAGCCGGTGTAGCCGGCGCCGATGCTCTCCGTGCCGAAGGCGGGAAGCCAGCCGAGATTGACCGAGAAGAGAAGGATCAGCATTAGGCCGATCCAGAAGATCGGCGTCGCGTAGGCGGTCAGGCCGACCACGGTGATGGCGGTGTCCGACCAGGTGCCGGCGCGCATCGCCGCCAGCGTGCCGAGCGCCACGCCGCCCAGCAGGGCCAGCACGAAGGCGGTCAGCGTCAGCGACAGGGTGACGGGCAGGCGGTCCATCAGCAGGTCGAAGACCGGACGCTGCTGGCGGTAGGAGTAGCCGAGGTCGGCCTGCACCACCTTGGACATGTAGGTGCCGAGCTGCTCGTACAGGGGGCGGTCGAGGCCGAACTGCTGGCGGAGCTGTTCGACGAACTTGGCATCGGCGGCCCCGGCCTCGCCCGCCATCACCGCGGCGGGGTCGCCGGGCGCTGCGTGGACCAGGAAGAAGTTGAACACGGCGATCGCCAGAATGACGAAGACCGCCTTCACCAGCCTCTGTGAGATGAATAGGGCGATGCGGGGCATGTTGTCACTCCCGGGTGCGTGTTGCCCCCCTCCCTAACCCTCCCCCGCTTCGCAGGAGAGGGAAGGGGCCCGCGGCGCGAGCCGCGGGAAGGGTGGGGGCAACCGCTCCCTTTTCTTACTTCTTGACCATGTAGACGCTGTCGTAGCTCTCGTTCACGCCGATGGCGGTCGTGACGGCGTTCTTGAAGCGCTTGTCCACGAAGGTCGGGAACTCCATCTCCAGCAGCCAGGCCACCGGCACGTCCTCGACCAGGATCTTCTGGGCGGCGGAGTAGAGCTGCTGGCGCTCCTCGTCCTTGTTGGTCTGGGCGGCCTGGGCGAACAGCTTGTCCACCTCGGGGTTGGCATAGCCCATGGTGTTGGAGAACATCACGCCCTTGCGGATGTTTTCCGACACGTAGGTGCGCGACACGCCGAGCGCCGGGTCGCCGTACTGGTAGACGAAGTTGAAGGTCAGGTCGTAGTCCCAGTTGGACACGCGGTTGACCCAGCCGGCGGCGTCGGTGGTCTCCAGCGTCACGTCGACGCCGACGCGCTTCATCGCCTGCTTCACATATTCGCCGAGACGGGTCCAGGTCTCGCCGTAGGGCATGACGAGCAGGCGGACCTTGGCGCGCGTGCCGTCGGAACCCTTCTTGAAGCCGGCCTCCTCAAGCAGCGCCTCGGCCTTCTTCGGGTCGAAGTCGTACTTCCGGACGTTGCTCTCGTGGAAGCGGGTGACCGAGTTCACCGGGCCGGTCGCCGGACGGCCGAGGCCGAACCAGATCTTGTCGCGGATGAACTTGCGGTCGATGGCGTGCATCATCGCCTGCCGGAAGCGCTTGTCGTCCAGCGGCTTGTTGCGCGTGTTGATCTCGATCCAGGACAGCGGCGCGAAGAACTCGTAGCCCTTGGTCGTCATCTCGACGTTGGGCAGGCCCTTCAGGCGCGGGACGTCGAAGGTCTCGATGTCGTTGAACTGGGTCTGCTGGACGGTGCCCTGCTCCACGGCGACGGCGCGCGAGGCTGCGTCGGGGATCACGCGGAAATAGATGTCGTCCAGATAGGGCTTGCCGGTCTTCCAATACTCGTCGTTGCGGACGAGGTGGATGTAGGAGCCCTTGTTCCACTCCTTGAACTTGAAGGGGCCGGTGCCGATCGGGGTGGCGTTTGCCGGGTTGGCCTTGAAGTCGGTGCCTTCATAGATGTGCTTCGGCATCATCGGGGCCGACGACACCTCGAAGGCCTGAAGGAACGGGCCGAACGGCTCCTTCAGCGTGAACTGGACGGTGTAGTCGTCCAGCGCCTCGATCTTCTCGCACTTGGAGAAGGTGGCGCGGGCGCGCGGGTGGGTCTCCATCAGCAGCTTGGAGGTGGAGAAGACCACGTCGTGGGCGGTGAAGGGCTTGCCGTCGTGCCACTTGGCGTTCTTCACCAGCTTGAAGGTGTAAACCTTGCCGTCGGGCGAGACTTCCCAGCTTTCCGCCAGTTCCGGCTGCGGCTTCAGGTCGAAGCTGAAGGTCAGCAGGCCCTGGTAGATCTTGCCGGCGACCGTCTGCGTCGGACCCTGCTGGTTCAGGCCCAGCACCAGGATCGGCGGTTCCGGCTGGACGATGATGTTCATCGTGCCGCCGCGCTCCTGCGCCACGGCGACGCCGGGTACGGTCAGCGCCAGCGGCGCCGCCAGGGCGGCGGCCAGCGCCGCGGCGGTCAGGGTTTGGCGAAAATGACGCAAACGATTGCTCATGTCTGAAGCCCCCTTATTGTTGATTCTCGTTACGCGACCGTTATGGATCGATGGATTCGAGGCCGCACCAGTCGGCCATGAACAGGGCCAGCACGGCGGTCACCTTGGCCATGCTGTCGAGCGAGACGGACTCGTCGATGCCGTGGATGCGCTCCGCCTCCGGGCCGTAGCAGGTGGCCGGCGTGTCGCCGTACAGGACGAAGTTGCGGACGTCGGTGGTGCAGGTCTGGGCCAGCTTCGGCGCCGGGGTCCCGAAGATCGACCGGTGCGCGGCGTCCAGCGCCTCCAGCATCGGGTGATCGGGGTCCAGCGTGCAGCCCTCCGCCTGAAAGCCGCGGAAAATGATGCGGGCGTCGATGCCCTTGAGATCGGAGTCGCTGCGGCAGGCCTCGGCCACCGCGCGCTCGATCTCGGCGCTGACCTCGGCGGCGGCGCGGCCCGGCGGGAAGCCGAAGCGCAGTTCCATCCGGCAGCGGGTGGGGACGGAGGACGCCCATTCGCCGCCGTCGATGTGCCCGACGTTCAGGTTGTAGGGGTGGTGATGGTGCGCGTAGGCGGGATGCCGCCCATCCGGGTGGTTCCAGGCCGATTCCAGCGCCTTCAGATGCTTCAGCACGCGGAAGGCCGCCTCGATGGCGTTCAGCCCGGCGCCGGTGTCCAGAACATGGGCGGGGCGGCCCGTCACCTCCAGCTCGCAGCGGATCACACCGACCTGGGCGATCTGGAGCGTGTGGTTGAAGGGTTCCGGGATCACCGCGGCGTCGGCCTTGTAGCCGCGGGCGACGCAGGCGAGCGCGCCGTTGCCGGTGCATTCCTCCTCGACCACCGACTGGAGATAGACCGGCGCGGCGGGCTGGACGCCCAGGCTCCGCAGCGCCTTGAAGGCCATGACGTAGGCGGCGATGCCGGCCTTCATGTCGCCGGCCCCGCGCCCGTAGAGGCGCCCGTCGCGGACCACCGGCTCGAAGGGTGGGGCAGACCACAGCTCTTCCGGCCCGGTCGGCACCACATCGATGTGGCCGTTCAGAATCAGCGACTTGCCGGTCGCCCGTCGGGGCTTGTGGACGCCGACGACGTTCTCGCGGCCCTCATAGGAGATCAGCGAGGGAGACCAGCCGGGCTGGGCCTTCAGCGCCTCCTCGTCGATGGCGAAGCGGTCCACCTCCAGGCCCATGTCCCGGAAGATCCGTTCCATCAGATCCTGCGCCGGGCCTTCCTGCCCCAGCAGGCTGGGGCTTCGGACCAGATCGGACAGCAGGCGCACTCCATCCTCGCGCAGCTTCGCCACCGCGTCCAGGATCGCATCCCGGTCCACGGCTGCAATGCTCCGCCCACCCTCGTGGGATGCGGGCATGACGACTCCGTTCTTACCACTCCGCCGCGCAGTCGTCCGTGTGTGTCGGCAAATCTCCGGAAAGAAACTGTGGTGATTTCGACTTTTGGACTATGACCCTGGTTTTGCCCCGATGGGCGCCGCCGGGGATCGACCGCTAACGACTGACGTATTACAATTCAGCTTCTCATCGTCCGCCAAATCGATAATCCTCATTGCCGACATAAGCAGGATTTATGGTGATGGGATTCCCCCCGATGATGGCGCGCGATCTGGAACGGCTCGGCCACCAGCTGGACTGGAACCTGCTGCGCACCTTCATGGTGATCGTGCAGGAGCAGGGGCTGACCCGCGCGGCGCAGCGGCTGGGCCTGACCCAGCCGGCGGTGTCCCAGGCCCTGAAGCGGCTGGAGGACCAGATGGGCCGCTCCCTGATCGAGCGCGGGCAGGGACGCTTCCGGGTGACCGAGGCCGGCGAGATCATCTACGCCGAGGTGTTGGAGATCTACGGCAACATCTCCCGATTCGCCGTCCTGATGCGCGACATCCGCGAGGAGATTTCCGGGCACATCCGAATCCTGCTGGCCAGCCGAATCCAGTCGCTGCTGTTCGATGCCCTGCTGGAGCGCTTCCACGCCACCCATCCCCAGGTGACCTTCCGGCTGGACGTGATGGCGAGCGCCGACGTCCACATGGCGATCCAGCAGAAGACGGGCTCGCTCGGCCTCTGCCTGATGCGGGAGCCGCCGCCGCTGGTCGAGCACGCGTTGTTCGCCCGCCAGATCTACCGCCTGTACTGCGGGCCGCGGCACCATCTGTTCGGCCGCACCGGCCTGACATTGAGCGACCTGCGCAGCGAAGGCTTCGTCTCCTTCACCTCCGACCAGATCGGCGGGGTGTTGTCGCCGCTGGCCGTCTTCCGCGCGCAGGAGGGGATCGAGAGCCGGATCGTCGGCGCCTCGGTCAATCTGGATGAGGTGCGGCGGATGATCTCCGTCGGGCTGGGCATCGGGCCGCTGCCCCGGCATGTGGCGGAGCGCGACGTGCGCGACGGTCTGTTGTGGCCCCTGCCGCCGGAGGAGGGGGTGGCGCCGGTGGACATCCATCTGCTGTGGAATCCCGCCTCCAAGATGAACCGGGCGGAGCGCGCCTTCATCGAGCATTGCCGCGCCGCCATCGCCGCCATCCCGCTTGATCTCCGTTTCGATCAGGCGACCGTGAACGCGTGGATCGACCGGCAGTTCGGCGACGACTGATCGTTCCACGTTTTCCATTCCTCCTCGGGGCGGTGCCGTCGTCCATCGGATTACGCGTCCCGGCGCAGCCGTTTCGCGGACAGTCGGCTGACCTGCTCCCTCAGGCCGTGTGAGCTTCACCCGCGGCGCGTGGCGTTTGCGCGCCTGAAAATACCGAAAGCAAAAATTCCCATTGCTTGGCCCGCTCTTTGATAAGTGGAAGATTTCCTTTTGAAAAACAGGAGCTTCCCGGAGTCTTCGCAAAAGATGCCGGGAATCTCACAAAAATGCCCCGCCAGGAACATTCCTCGAATTGGTAATAGACGCATATGCCAAAGGGCGAAAACGCCGAAGAACTCATACCAGTAGATAACATCTCAAGAGAGCATTGACATATGGCTAACCTGTACGGACCGAAGACGCTGACGGCCCCCGCTGGTGCGATCGTCATCGCACCCGGCGCCAACATCCAGTCCATCGTCAATGGTGCTCCCGCTGGCGCGACCTTCTGGTTGCAGCCGGGCGAGTACCGTCTCCAGTCGATCACGCCCAAGGACAACCAGACCTTCATCGGGGCCGAGGGCGCCGTGCTGAACGGGTCGAAGCTGCTGAGCGGCTTCAGCCAGGACAGCGCCGGTCGCTGGGTGGTCGGCGGCCAGACCCAGCAGGGCGAGCGCCGCGAAACGGACAAGGCCAGCCCCGATGCGATGCGCGGCGGCTATCCGGACACCGTCTACATCGACGACAAGCCGCTGACCCCGGTGGACGCGCTGTCGAAGCTGAAGCCGGGCACCTTCTACTTCGACTACGACGCCGACAAGATCTATCTGGGGGACAACCCGGCGGGGCGCAAGGTGGAAGCCGGGGCGACCGCCCACGCCTTCAGCGGCACCGCCGACGGCGTGACGATCAAGAACCTCGTCATCGAGAAGTACGCTCCGCCGGTGCAGCACGGCGCCATTCAGGGCGACGTCAACTGGACCATCCAGGACAACGAGCTGCGCCTGAACTACGCGGTCGGCGCCACGGCGCAGGACGGCAGCAAGTTCATCGGCAACTACGTCCACGACAACGGCGAGATGGGCCTGGGCGGCGCCGGTGCCAAGATCCTCGTTGAAGGGAACGAGGTCGCGCGCAACGGCGCCTGGTCGGGCATCGACGTCTTCTGGGAAGGCGGCGGCACCAAGTTCGCCTACACCACCGACCTGGTGGTCCGGGGCAACTATTCCCACGACAACACCGGCTTCGGCCTGTGGAGCGACATCGACAACGTCGGCACGCTGTATGAGAACAACGTTCTTGTGAACAACAGCGGCGGCGGCATCACCCACGAAATCAGCTACGACGCCATCATCCGCAACAACGTGATGGTCGGGAACGGCTCCAAGCCGCAGGCCGAGGGCTGGCTGTGGGGCGGGTCCATCCAGATCCAGAACTCGCAGAATGTCGAAGCCTATGGCAACAAGATCGACATCACCGGGGTCAAGGGCGCCAACAGCATCGTGATGATCCAGCAGGATCGCGGCGCCGGGGAATTCGGCACCTACACCACGACCAACAACAAGATCCACGACAACGTCGTCGTCTCCAAGGACGGCAACGGCCAGTCGGGCGGCGTGGCCGACTACAACGAAGCCGGCATGCTGAACGGCGGCAACGTGTGGAACAACAACACCTACTACATGCCGGACGGCGACCGCTGGCGCTGGGGCGACTTCCCGGATGGCGACAACTGGTCCGCCTACATGAACGCGACCACGCAGGACGAGAACTCCACCCTGTCCCAGGCTTATCCGTCCACCGCCGGCTGGACGACGCTCACCCCCACCAGCCCGACCAACCCGCCGGCCCCCACGCCGACCGACACCACCGCGCCCACGGTCAAGGTGACCGTCGCCGACACCAGCGTGACCAAGGGCGAGGCGCCGCTCATCACCTTCGCCTTCAGCGAGGCGGTGAAGGATTTCGCGCTGGCCGACACCACGGTGAAGGGCGGCACGCTGAGCGGCTTCAAGACGGTGGACGCCTCCACCTACACCGCCGTCTTCACGCCGTCGTCCAGCACGAAGATCACCGACGCCAACGTGGCGGTGAAGGCCGGCAGCTACACCGACCTCGCCGGCAACGCGGGCAAGGCAGGCTCCTCCGCCGGCTTCGCGGTGGACACCACGACGACCACGCCCACCGTCCCGACGACGCCCACGGCCAGCGTCACGACGATCAAGGTCAACGCCTCCGGCTCCGCCGCGGGTGGGGAAAACGCGCATTTCAAGGTGCTGGTGGACGGCAAGGCCATCGGCGACGCCACGGTCGGAACGGCGGCGAAGGACTACAGCTTCACCACCTCGCTGACCGCTGGGCAGCCGCACAAGGTGCAGATCCAGTACGACAACGACGGCTTCGTGAACGGGCAGGACCGCAACCTGTTCGTCAACAAGGTCACCATCAACGGCACCGCCCACAACCCGACCGACAGCATCGTCACCTACGACAAGGGGGCGCTGGACGGCAACGACGTGGTCAAGGGCCAGTCCTCCATGTGGTGGGGCGGCACGCTGGTGGTGAACGCGCCTGCCGCGGAGTTCCCCGCGGGCGGCACGCTGCCGCAGAACGGCCCCAGCGCGACGACGATCACCGTGAACGCCTCCGGCACGGCGGCGGGCGGGGCGAACGCCCACTTCAACCTGCTGGTGGACGGCCAGAAGGTCGGGGAGGGTGTGGCCGGCACCACGGCCAAGGACTACAGCTTCACCACGAACCTGTCCGCCGATCAGGCGCACAAGGTGCAGATCCAGTACGACAACGACGCCGTTGTGAACGGCCAGGACCGCACCCTGATGGTCAACAAGGTGACGATCAACGGCAAGTCTGTCCTGCCCACGGACGGGATCGTCACCTATGACAGGGGCGCGCTCGACGGCAATGACGTCATGAAGGGCCAGTCCGCCCTGTGGTGGAACGGCACGCTGGTGGTCAGCGCCGACAAGAGCTACTTCCCCGCGGCCACCGTCGCCGGGGAGGCAACGGCCCTGGCGCTGGACGCCGGAACGGACAGCGTGTGGAGCCATGTCGCCGCGCAGCAGGCGGAGGCCGCTCCGGCGGCCCTGGCCGGTGTGACGGGCACGGCCAGCCACTACAGCAATGCGCTGATCGACGCCGGCTACGACCCGCTGTTCGATCATGTCGATCCGTCGTTGCTGAGCCATGCGGCGTAAGGTGCTGCCCTAAGGGCGCTGCAGAAAAGGGGCGGGAGCCGCAGGCTCCCGCCCTTTCCATGTCGACGGGGGCCATGCTACCGCTTGGCGGGCCTCCACCGGGAACGGCCGGCCATCCGGACCTATCGGAGTGGCGGGAGCTGGCGGTTCCGGTCCTCGATCTCCGACCGGTGGATCAGGCCGGCGGCGATGCCCGTCCCGAACAGGACCCAGAACCAGATGCCCAGCATCGGGCCTTCCAGCGCCACGTCGAACGAGGCGTTGATGACGATGGACAGCCAGTAGCCGAGCAGGAAGACGAACAGCCGCGCCCAGGCGCGGTCACCGTGCCGGCGGGCCAGCAGGAAGGAGCGGACCATGAAGGCCACCCAGCTTCCCAGCAGAGCCACCCACAGCAGAAAACCGGGAACACCCGCCCTGGCAAGGATCGTCATGTGCGCGTTGTGGGGGCTGCGCAGCACCTGCGCCTCCTCCTCGTCGATGACCTGGAAGCCGTCGTCGTCGGCCAGATTGATGCCGAACCCCTTGCCGTTCCAGAAGTAATCGCCGTGTACGGTGTAGTTGACGATCTTGTCCCACCACATGATGCGCCATTGCTTGGTGCCGTCCAGGCTGGCGGTCTCGGCGGAGCCCGCGATGCTCATCAGGTTCGTGGCGATCTGGTCGACCGACAGCTTCCGCGACGACACTTCGATTTCCACGTTCAGCAGAGCCGCGATGGCCACGATGGACACGGCGATCATCAGCAGCGGGGCGAGCTGGCGGCTGCGCGGCACCATGGCCAGCGCCATGCACAGCGGCACGACGATGGCGAGCGTCCCGCCGCGGCTGTGCGCGGCGACCATCGCCATGCCGACCACCAGCAACGCAAGCTGCAGCAGGCTGAGGCGGCGGAACCCGAGCAAGACGAACAGCGCGATCCCGGCGAAATGCACGCCGATCTCGCCGGGGCGCAGGCTGATCATGGGGACGTTGTAGCGCGGCCACACCGGAAGGTAGGACTGGAGCAGCTGGTAGCCGGGATAGATGATCGGCATGACCGTCACGAACAGCACCGCGAAGCTGCCGTAGGCCAGCACGAGCCGGCGTAGCCGCGTGGGATCATCGTACAGCACGACGACGATGATGAAGGCGAACAGGCCATACATGACGATCACGCTGTCGCGCAAGGCGTCGAAGCTGTGGAGACCGAAGAAGGGTATCGTTCGGGCCAGGACCCAGACGATGAGGATCGCCAGCAACGTTCCCGGCAGGCTCGACAGCGTCGCGACGATACCGCCGGTCCGCAGCGCGACCAGAAGGCCGGAGAGCAGAAGAATCTCCCCAATGAAGAGGGGTGGAAACCCGATGTAGGCGAAGCCGCGCCCGGCAAGGGTGTAACCAAGCAGGACCACCATCAGGAAGCCCAGATAGAGGTCTGCCGCCCGCGTCCGGCTGCGCTTGGGGGTGGAGAGGACCGCGCTCATGACGGACGTCCATAGGCCGCGGCGCGCAGCCGAGCGGCGATCCGCCCCCAGTCGCCGATCCCCACCACCATGTGGTGCGCGTTGGCCGCCATCTCCCGCCAGCGGCCGGGGCCGGTCCGCTCGGCCAGTGCCAGCGCGTCGGCCACCGCCTCCGCCGTCAGGGCGGCCACGCCGAAGCCGGCGCCGTTCTCCTCCACATAGGGGACGAGGCCGGTCTCCCGCGTCACGATCAGCGGCAGGCCGGACAGGGCGGCCTCCAGACAGCCGGTCGGCATCACGTCGAACCGGGAGGTCAGGGCGAAGTAATGCCAGCCCGCCATCATCGCCGCCTTGTCCGCCCCGAAGACCGGACCGTGCACGCGGATGTGGGGGCCGAGGCCATGGGCCTCCGCGCGCCGTTCAATGTCTGCGCGGGCGGGGCCGGATCCCGCCAGTTCCAGCACCCCGCGCCCCCCGGCCCGGCGGTAGGCGGCGAATCCGTCGATCAGCAGATCAACCCCCTTGTGTTCGATCTCGTAGCGCGCGCAATAGCCGAAGGTCGGCCGGTCCCCGTCCGGCGCGGCCCGTGGGGCGGGAGCGGGAAGGCCGCCGCGGCGGGCCGACCAGGCCGTGTTGGGCAGCAGGCGGACGGCGGCGGTGGGGGCCACCCTGCGGACGATGGCGGCCTCGTCTTCTGTGATGGCATGGACGAAGCGGGCGCGGGCGAAGGCCGGACCATCGACGAAGCGCATCCAGGCGGCGGGCAGGCGGCGGCGAACCCGGCCCGCCATGTCGTAGATGTGGGAACACTGGCCGTGCAGCGTCACGCCATAGGGAACGCCACGCCGGTGAAGCCCGCGGGCGAGCGCGGCGAACAATGGCTTCACCGCTCCGTGGATGTGCACCACCGTGTCCGGACCGGCGCCTTCCAGCAGGCGGTCCAGGGTCGCGTCCGCGATGGTCAGCGACCGTCCGGACAGCCGCGGCCCGCCGAGGGGGAAGCGCTGAGCCGGGCAGTCTGCCGGGATGCCGGTCAAGGCGTCCGGATCGTCGGAGAACAGGCACAGCCGAGCGTCGTCGCCCATGGCGCGCTGCTCCGCGATGAGGCAGCGCACCACATTGTGCAATCCGTTCGCGGAGGAGGGATGGGCGATGGCCGGCTGGATCACGACGTGCCGGAGGTCGAGCGGGCGCAGCCCGGCCTTGTCCACGGCGAATGCGGCGCTGCCGTCAGCGGGCGACATGGGCGGTCCTCGTCTTGGAAAGGTAATAGTGGGCGGCGCCGACGCGCAGCACGCTGGAGAACAGCAGCGCCATGCACACTCCGGCGACGCCGTACATCGCCGCCAGCGGGCCGACGGCCGCGAACACCGCAAGCGTGCCGACGATGTTCACCATGAGCGCAAACTGGCTGCGCTGCACGCCGTAGAAGTAGGAACAGACCATCTCCGCCAGATAGCCGGTCAGCGCCCCGATGGAGAGCAGGCGCAGCGGCAGCTCCTGGTGGGCGTAGGGTGACATGGTGCCATAGACGATGTGCAGCACTTGGTCCGGAATCAGCAGCGCAAGACTGTAATAGACCAGCAGCGGTGCCGCCCCGATGACGACGTAGCCGCGGATCGCCAGCCACGCCTGCTCGTCCGGATGAAGCGCGCCGTCCCCCGTGGGCGGGGTGCTGCGCCCGCGCGCGGCGATCTGGGGAACGAGGTTGCCCATGCCGATGATGATCGGGTTGGCGATGTTCACCAGATTGACCACCGCCTGAAACGCCGCGGTGGAGGCCATGCCGTCCATCGCCGCCATCAGCCAGACGAGGCTCTGCACCCGCAGCATCAGGAACAGGTTGTTGGCGAGCGCCCAATGCCCGATGGACCAGAAGCGGCGGTAGACCTCGGGAAGCTCCGACAGGCCGGCAAAACGGGGACGCAGTATGGTGAAGTGGACGATTGCCCCGGCCAGTGCCGGACCGGTCATGGCTATGAACACCCGTTCCAGCGTCAGATGGCCGCCGAGCGCCATCAGGTTCAGCACCACGATCTGGCCCAGATAGGTGACGCTGTCGCCCCACAGCGCCTTGTCATGCTTCAGCCCGGACATCAGACCGCGCCGCCCGATTTCCTGCACCTGCCAGACGATGAAGTAGAGCACGGCGGGGCCGACCAGTTCCGGCATGCCCAACCCATAGCCGACCAGCGCCAGGATGCCGGACAGCGGCAGAATCGATCCGGCGGTCATGATGACCGCGCGGCCCGCCAGGGTCCGGCGTTCGGCGGGGGCCAGCACCGCGCCTTCCACCGACAGCGGATACTGGATCAGGCTGACATTGACGACCTGAAGCGCCAGCAGGATCGACAGGATGAAGACGAAGGTCCCGTATTCCTCCGACGGAAAGGTCCGGGCGAGTTGGATGTTGATGACGAACATGCCCAAGCTGACCACGCCCTGGTCGGCGAGGGTCCAGAAGCTGCGGACGAAGGACGCCGGGATCATGCTCATGCGTTGCCGACCCGTGTCGTCTCGGTGGCGGCGGGCAGGGGAGCGGGTTGCAGGTCTTCGTTGGCGGGCCGCGCGGCGGCGGGGGCGGTGCGCGGCACGTCCCGGTAGGCCCAGCGCAGATACTCCGCGGTCAGCGCCATGCCGTCCTCGAAGGTGAAGCGCGGCTCATAGCCCAGCAGGCGCCGCGCCTTGCCCAGGTCGATGACCGCCTTGGCCTGATAGAGCGCCAGCTTCTGCGCGTCGGGCAGCCAGAGCTGGTTGCGGCTGGCCTTCTTCTTCAGGAAGTAATGGACCATCACGAGATGGCGCAGCCGCGGCGGCAGGCTGTCGAACCCGCCCTGGAGAAGCCGGCGGGCCGGGCGCCAGCGCACGATGATCTGAATGATCTTCTTGGGGTCCTGAAGCACCATGGCGATGTCGCGCCGCAGGCTCTTCATCTCCTTGCGGATGGCCTCGGCGGGCTGGAAGCGCAGGCTGTCCACGCCCAGCGCCTCCTGGAAGCGCCCGAAGACGGCGGCCCAGGGCGGGGCGTCGGGGCCGGAGATCACGAAACGCTCCCCGATGGCCTGCGGGCTGCGGGTCGCCGCGATCATCGCATCCACCAGATCGTCGATGTAGACGGCGTTGCACAGCCCGCCTTCCTGCGGCAGCACCACCGTGCCGCTCAGCAGCATTTCGGCAGGGGCGTTCGTCCAGGGCTTGCAGAAGGGGCCATAGACGATGGAGGGCTGCAGGACCACCCCCGGCAGGCCGCGCTTGTGGGCCGCGTCGAGCACCATCTTTTCCAGGTCGAGCTTGTTCTGGACGTAGCTCCAGGCCCGGTCGCCGTCGCGCGTCTCCTCCGACAGCGGACCGTCCGGCAGCGGTTCGTAGACCGAGAAGGTGCTGAGATGGACGAAGCTCTCCACCCCGTTGGCGAGGCTGGCGTCGATCAGCGCGTTCATTCCATCGATGTTCTGGCGGCGCGACCGGACGTCGTAGGCGCAGTGGAAGACCCAGTCGGCGCCGGCCACCGCCTTGCCGATGGCCTCGCGGTCCAGCAGATCGGCGCGGATGATCTCCACCGGGAAGCGGGCCAGACGCACCGCCTGCGCGATGTCGCGGACGATGCAGCGGACCTTGGCGCCGTGCTCCAGGCACAGCCGCTCGACCAGCCGCCCGCCGATGAAGCCGGCGGCGCCGGTCACCACCACGGTCGGCCCATTCGTCCTGGGATCGTCTGTACGAGGACCGGCGGCCGGCGCCGGACCGTCCACCCAGGGCAGGGCCAGCGGCTTGCGGCTGGCGTAGCAGCGCTCGATCAGCGCGGTGGAGGGCAGGGCGTCGCGCCCGCCGACGGCGGCCGGGCGGCCCTCGCGGATGGCCCCGGCGAAATCCTTCAGCTCCGCCTGGAACAGGTCGCCGAAGATTTGCGGCGGGATGTGGTTGGCGGAGAAGCCGTCATGGACGAAATCGAGGATCTGCGGCACGTCCGACGCGATCTGGTTCTCGTAAAGATGGACCTCGACGCTGCCCTTGGTGCCGTAGACGCGGATGGTGTTGCGCAGGGCGCGGGTGCGGCTCAGCTCCAGCGTTCCAGTGGCACCGGACGCCATGGTCAGGGACAGCCGGCAATCGGACTCCAGCCCGCCGTAGCTGTCGTCGCTGTAGTCGACCTCCGCCGCCTCCCCGAACCACCACAGCAGCAGGTCCAGCGTGTGCGAGCCGGTGTCGAGCAGCACGCCACCGCCCGCCCCGTCCCGGCGCAGCATCGACGGGGAGCTGATGCCCCAGTTGTAGACGAAACCCTCCCGCGCCTCGAAGCGCAGGATGCGGCCGAGCTGGCCGGAGTCCACCAGCGCCTTCAGCCAGCGGACGCCGTTGACGTAGCGGCGCATCAGCCCGACCGCGAGCACCCGTTGGCGCTCGTCGGCGGTTTGCACCATGCGCTCGGCGTCGGCCAGCGTGACGGCCAGCGGCTTTTCCATGAAGACGTGCTTCCCGGCTTCCAGCAGGCTCTGGCCGACCGGTGCGTGGAACATCGGCGGGGCGGCCACCAGCGCCGCGTCGAACCGGTCGGCCGCCTCCCGCCAGTCGGCCACGGCGGCGGGGGCGCGGTTGCGGCCCAGCATGGCCTGCACCGCCTCCAGCCGCTCCGGCGAGGGATCGACGAGGACGCTTGGCCGCCAGCCCAGGCGGAGCAGCGCCGGCAACAGGTGATGGCTCACGATGCTGCCGCAGCCGATGATGGCAAGCCGCGGGAACTCGGCGTTGGTCATGGAATCCTCGCTTTTGGCTGTTCCCTCTCCCCCTGGGGAGAGGGCTAAGGGTGAGGGGGGTGCTGGTGTGCCGGACGTATCGCCCCGGCAGGACCCCCTCACCGGCCCTTCGGGCCCCCCTCTCCCCGGAGGGGAGAGGGTTGGTTAGCGCAACCGCCTTGCTGTTCAGTGGCGCGCGGGCGCGTGCAGGGCGTAGTAGTAGGCGTCGTCCTTGTGGCCGTATTTGACGTGCTTGGACGCGACGACCCGCGACAGCACGACGCCGCCCACGGCGGTGTCGACCGATTTCAGCTTGTTGAAGCCGGCCATCACGGTGTCCAGCGGGGTGTGCTGCCAGCGGACGACGTAGATCACGCTGTCGGCCAGGAAGGACAGGGCCAGCGCGTCGGAGAACAGCATCACCGGGGCGCTGTCGATCACCACCACGTCGTAATTGTGGCGCGCCCATCCGATCAGGTCGCTCATCGCCTGGGAGCTGATGCGGTCATGCGCGTTGGGGGTGCCGACGGCGTTGCCCAGGACGCCGAGGTTGGTGGTCTCCTGGTGGATCAGGTCGTCGATGCCGACGCGACCGTCCAGCAGGTCGGTCACGCTGCCCTGCGGCTGGTAGCCCAGCAGCTTCGCGATGGAGGGCCGGCGGAAGTCCGCGTCGATCAGCAGCGTGTTGAGTCCCAGCCCGGCCAGCGACCGCGCCAGATTGGCGGCCAGCACCGATTTTCCCTCCTTGGGGATGGAGGAGGTGACGAGCAGCACCTTGGGCGGCGTCCCCCGCTTGCGTGGCATGCAGGCCATGGTCCGCACCGTCTGGATCGCCTCGCGAAAAGCCCCGATCTCGCGGGCGCGGCGGCTGTCGGGATGCAGCGGCAGGTTCCAGGCCGCCTCGTTGCGGGGGAGCGACGGGACCATGCCGAGGCAGGGCACGCCGGTCGCCCGCTCCACCTGTGTGGGCGTGCGCAGGCCGGAGCTGAGCCGCTCCAGCAGCAGCACCAGCGCCACCGCCAGCGCCGTGGACCCGATGAGCCCGACACCCAGCGACATGCGCAGCTGCGGGAAGGCTGGGCGGATCGGCGGCAGGGCCGGGGCGCTGAGATGCGCGTCCAGCGCACCGGTGTTCTTCAGCGCCATCGTCTGTTCGTAGCGTTCGGCGAGGCTGCGGTAGAGGGTGCGGTGGGCGTCGGCGGCGCGTTCCAGATCACGGAGCCGGATGCCGGTCGCCTCAATCCCCTTCTGTTGTTCCTGAAGATCGGCGATGCTCTTCAGCAGGGAGGCCTCGCGGATGCGCGCGACCTCCAGATCGGCGTCCAGGCCTTTCTGGATCTTGCCGACCTCGTCGCGGATGCGGGCCTTCAATTCGCCGATGCCGCGGCGGAGATTCACGATGTCCTGATGCTTGTCGCCGTAGACCTGCTGGAGTTCGGCCAGCCGGCGCTCCAGCATCGCCTCCGCCTCGCGCAGCTTCTGGATCAGCGGGGAGGCCAGCACCTCCGGGATCGCCGCGGCGTTGTTGGCGGCGGTCTGCTCGCGGGCCTGGCGCACGCGCGCCTCCGCCGCCGCCTTCTGCGCCTGCGCGGCGGTCAGCTGGGTGGCGAGTTCGTTCATCTGCTGCTGGACCATGTTGCGCCCGTCCGGCGGCAGTTCCAGCAGACTGTTCTCTTTGCGGAAGCTGCGGATGGCCTCCTCCGCACTGCGCACCGCCTCGCGCGCCTCGATGAGACGTCCGCCGAGCCATTGGTTGACCCGCTCGGTCAGGTCGCGGTTCATCTCCGTCCGGTAGTCCAGATAGGCTTGGCCGAAGGCGTTGGCGATGGCGGCGGCCTTGGCGGGATCGACCGACGACGCCTCGATGATGATGGTGTAGGACCGGTCGTCGTTGCGCGCCTCGATCCGGCGCAGCAGCGTGTCGATGGTCAGCAGGCGGGCTTGGTTCGGGTCGCGGGCAAGCGACCCGTCGTCGGCGCGGAACAGGGCGGTCGCCTGTTGCACGATTTGGCGCAGAACGTCGTTGCCTTCCGGCGGCAGCGCGCCGACACCGGCTTTGGTGACCCGCTTCAGCCAATGATCGTCCGTGCCGTCCGGCGCCTTGAGCGTCGGGTTGAATTCGGGATCGTTCTGCAGGCCCAGCTTTTCCACCACCCGCTCCGCCAGAGCGCGCGAGCCGACGATGGACACCTCGCTGCGCACCGCCGGTGCCTCGGGCGTCAGGTTGGACACCACCGACTTGAACTCCGCCAGCTCGACCCGCCGGGAATCGAGCTGCACCATCGCGGTGGCGCGGTACATCGGCTTCAGCGACTGCATGACATAGGTGATGGTCGCCGTCCCCAGCAGGATGATGGCGAGCAGCAGCAACTTGCGCCGCCACAGCACGGCCAGCGTGGCGAAGACCGTCGCCTCCTGGCGGCCGCGGACATCGGAGGAATCCCCGGCGCCCGACTGCAGGAGACTGTCCGGAAGGACGCTGGCGTGCGCTTCGTGGCCTGGAAGCGTTCCGCCTTTGCCGATCGAAGAATTCACGTCGTCGCCCCTTTCGTCTTGCTGGCTGGCGGTCCGGCCCAGAATGGGTGTGGCGGATGGGAGAAAAGGACGCGCTGCGGCCTTTTTATTTTCTTTGTAGATAACCGAGAATTCGGATGCCTTTTAAAGAACAGGCCCGAATGGACGGGGATGTTCCGCTGCTGCAACCGTTGCCGGACAGACTTCGAGTACCGTGAATGGCGGCGCGCAACAATTGAAAAAAAGAAGGCCCATCCGTCGCTGTGCTTACGACGGCGACCGTCATAAATAATCATATCCGTTACCCCGTCCGCGTGTTTGACGGTCAACACCGCGCCGGTCACAGTTTGCCGGGTGCAGCGGGGCCGGTTCAGGCTTGAAAACGCCGCACGATTCCAGACATGGCCGTGCATTCCTGCGTAAAGGGCTGAGTGATGGTCCGTATCGCATGGCGGAGTGCAGCGTCTCGTCGCTGGATTTTAAAATAATCGTGGAAGCGGTTTGGCGTGATGTCTCCGCAGACTGCCGCGGCCCGGTCGAATTCCCCGGTCAACTCCATGGAGAGGCTCAATGACGTCCACGACTGAGCGCGTTCTTGTGACAGGCGGCGCCGGGTTCATCGGATCGCACCTGTGCGAGCGTCTTCTGGCCGCCGGGAAAGAGGTCCTGTGCGTCGACAACTATTTTACGGGCGCGCGTTCGAATATTGCGCATCTGCTGGACAACCCGAAATTCGAGGCGGTGCGCCACGACATCACCTTCCCCCTCTATGTGGAGGTTGACGAGATCTACAACCTCGCCTGCCCGGCCTCGCCGGTGCATTACCAGTTCGACCCGGTGCAGACGACCAAGACCAGCGTGCACGGCGCCATCAACATGCTGGGGCTGGCCAAGCGGGTGAAGGCGACAATCCTCCAGGCATCGACCAGCGAGGTCTACGGCGATCCCTTCGTCCATCCGCAACGCGAGGACTATTGGGGCAATGTGAATCCCATCGGCCCGCGCGCCTGCTACGACGAGGGCAAGCGCTGCGCCGAGACGCTGTTCTTCGACTACAACCGGCAGCACAAGGTCCCGATCAAGGTCGCGCGGATCTTCAACACCTACGGCCCGCGCATGAATCCGAACGACGGGCGCGTGGTGTCGAACTTCATCGTCCAGGCGCTGAAGGGCGACCCGATCACGATCTACGGCGACGGCTCGCAGACGCGGTCCTTCTGCTACGTCGACGACCTGGTCGAGGGGCTGCACCGGCTGATGGAAACGGACGGAACGGTGACCGGCCCGGTCAACCTCGGCAACCCCGGCGAATTCACCATTCTGGAACTGGCCGAGACCGTCATCCGGATGACCGGATCGCGCTCCCGGATCGAGCGGCATCCGCTGCCCCAGGATGACCCGCGGCAGCGCAAGCCGGACATCACCAAGGCCAACGCCTACCTGAAATGGATGCCCCACGTGCCGCTCGAAGAGGGGCTGGAGCGCACCATCGCCTATTTCGCCAAGACCTACTTCTGAGCGCGGCGACGCAACTGGCAGCGCCGCCGCATCGCTGGGATGCGGCGGCAGGGAATGGGCCAACAGGGAACGGCGGATGTTCGAACTCCCTTCACGAAACAGCTCGGCGAAGCCGGACTACGGCGCGCGCGTGGGGATGGCCTTCCAAGGCCCACGCCCGGTGTCCGCGTCGCCGGTCGCCGCGGCGGCCTCCGCCCCCGCCCTGCTGTGCGGGCTGGTGGCCGCGGACGCGCTGATGGTCGTCGGGACGGGGCTGGCGGCGGAGGGCATCGCCGCCCGTTTGCTCCGGGCCGCCCCGGCCGATCCGGCACCGTTCGCAGACGCCGTTCATGCTTTCGCGGGCGTCTTCAACGCCGCGGTCGGTCCGCTGGCGGTGCTGTCGCTGATGTGCTTCTACACCGCGGGCTGCTACCGCAACCTTCTCCCCAAGGCGGTGCGGCGGACCATCGGTTCGCACGCCGGGCCGCTGTTCGGGGCGTGGACGGCGGCCTTTCTGGTGCTCGTCCTCATGCTCGGCGTGACGGGGGACCTGCGGCGGCTGGACACGGCGGCGGTGGGGACGTTGTGGCTGTGGTACGGACTCGGCCTGTTCGGGCTGACCGCTCTGCGCAGCCTGTTCCTTCGTTTGGCGCGCGACTGGAATCTCGTCGGCGGCCTGCGGCAGCGGACGCTGCTGGTCGGCACCAACGATCTGGCCTTCGAATGGCTGGACCGGCTCCAGCGGACGGAGGGGGCGGGCTATCAGGTGATCGGCGCGGTGTCCACCGCGGCGGACCGGCCCGCGACCGTGAACGCCCCGCCCCTGACCACCGCCCGGCTGGCCGGGGTGCCGGTGCTGGGAGGCGTGACCGGGCTGGTCGAGCAGGTGCGCAAGAACCGCATCGACCTCGTGGTGGTGGCCCTTCCTTGGAGCGCCGAGGCCGAGATCACCGACATCCTGGAACGTCTGCGCGTCCTCGCGGTGGACGTCCGCCTGCTGCCGCACCGGCTGATCGCCCGCACCGCGGGCCTATCGGTCGACACGACGGCGGGCATCCCGCTGCTGGGGGTCATCCATCACCCGCTGGCCGGCTGGCGCGGCGTGCTGAAACGGTCGGAGGACCTGCTGATCGGCGGCGCGGCGCTGGCCGCGCTGGCGCCGGTCCTGCTGCTCGCCGCGGTGGCCATCAAACTGGAAAGCCCCGGCCCGGTGCTGTTCCGCCAGAAGCGCTTCGGCTTCAACAACGAAGAATTCGAAATCTGGAAATTCCGCACAATGCACACCGACCGCGGTGACCAGTCGGGCGCGCAGCGGACCGTGCGCAACGATCCGCGGGTGACGCGCGTCGGCCGCTTCCTGCGCCGCACGAGCATCGACGAGCTTCCGCAACTCTTCAACGTCCTGCGCGGCGACATGTCCATCGTCGGGCCACGGCCCCATCCCGTCGCCATGAAGGCCGGGGACGTGCTGTACCACGAAGCGGTGGAGAACTACGCCTGCCGCCACCGCGTCCGTCCCGGGATCACCGGCTGGGCGCAGGTGAACGGGCTGCGCGGTGAGATCGACAATCTCCACACCGCCGCCCGCCGCGTCGAACACGACCTCTACTACGTCGACAACTGGTCCCTGGGGTTGGACGCCGAAATCATGGTGCGCACCGCCCTTCTCCTTTTCTGGGACCGCAACGCCTATTGACCGGCGAAGACCCCGAAAGAGCAACGAACAACAGTGAAGGAGTTAGACGTCATGTCCGTCGCCCTTGTCACCGGTTCCTGCGGATTGATCGGGTCGGAGAGTTGCCTGCATTTCGGTGCGCTGGGAATGGATGTCGTCGGCATCGACAACGACATGCGGCGGACCTTCTTCGGCGACGAGGCCTCGACCGCGTGGCAGCGCCAGACCCTGGAGCAGACGCTGCGCCAGCGCTACCGCCACCACGCCATCGACATCCGCGACGCCGCGGCCATCGACGCGCTGTTCGAGCGGCACGGGGCCGCCATCTCCCTGATCATCCACACGGCGGCGCAGCCATCGCACGATTGGGCGGCGCGCGACCCGCAGATGGATTTCTCGGTGAACGCCAACGGCACGCTGAACCTGCTGGAGGCGGCGCGGCGCCACTGCCCGGACGCAGTGTTCATCTTCACCTCGACCAACAAGGTCTACGGCGACACGCCGAACCGCCTGCCGCTGATCGAGACCGAGACGCGCTACGAGATCGACCCGGCGCACCGCTACGCCGGGGGCATCGCCGAGGACATGTCGATCGACGCCACCCTGCACAGCCTGTTCGGCGCCTCCAAGGTGGCCGCCGACGTGCTGGTTCAGGAGTACGGCCGCTATTTCGGCATGAAGACGGTGTGCTTCCGCGGCGGCTGCCTGACCGGGCCGAATCATTCGCCGACGCAGCTTCACGGCTTCCTGGCCTACCTAATGCGTTGCGCCGTCACCGGCACCCGCTACGACGTGATCGGCTACAAGGGCAAGCAGGTCCGCGACAACATCCACAGCAACGACCTGATCGCCGCCTTCCACGCCGTCTACGACGCGCCGCGCAGCGCCGAGGTCTACAACATCGGCGGCGGACGGGCGAGCAACTGCTCCATCCTGGAGGCGGTGGCGCTGTGCGAGGAGATCACCGGGCGCCCGATGGATCTGGCCTTCAAGGAGGCCAACCGCATCGGCGACCACATCTGGTGGGTCAGCTCGCTCGACCGGTTCCGGTCCCACTACCCGTCCTGGGACATCCGGCACGACGTTCGCAACATCCTCACCGACATTCACGACAGCAATCGGCGCCGCTGGGGCGTGGAGGCCGTGGCATGATCGACCATGGGAAAAAGGAAGTGCTCGGCGTCTACGTCAACGCCGTCGATTACGAGGCCGGCGTGCGCGCCATCATCGACGCGGCGGAGCAGCAAAAACCCTTCGCGGTCAGCGCGCTTGCCGTGCATGGGGTGATGACCGGAGCGCTCGACCCCGAGCACCGCTACCGCCTGAACGCCATCGACCTCGTGACGCCGGACGGCCAGCCGGTGCGCTGGGCGCTGAATCGGCTGCACGGTGCCGCCCTGCCGGACCGCGTCTACGGCCCGAACCTGATGCTGCGCACCTGCGCGGCGGCGGCGGAGAAGGGGCTTCCCATCTACCTCTACGGCGCCACGGCGGGGCTGCTCGGCACGCTGATCACGGCGCTGACGGAGCGCTTCCCCGGCCTGATCATCGCCGGCGCCCGCCCCTCCGCCTTCCGCACCCTGAGCGCCGAGGAACGCGAGGCGGTGGACCGCGAGATCATGGACTCCGGCGCCCGCATCGTCTTCGTCGGGCTGGGTTGCCCGCGCCAGGAAACCTGGGTCTACGAGCACAAGGCGGCGCTGTCGATGCCGCTGATCGCGGTCGGCGCCGCCTTCGACTTCATCGCCGGCAAACAACCGCAGGCGCCGATGTGGATGCAGAATTCCGGCCTGGAATGGCTGTTCCGGCTGTCCACGGAGCCGCGCCGGCTGTGGCGGCGCTACGTCATGCTGAATCCGGCCTTCCTGTTCTTGCTGGCCTGTCAGGCGGTGCAGATGCCGCTGGTCCGCAGCGGTCAGGCACGGCGTCCGAAAGGAGAGCTTCGATTTGGCTAGACGGTGATCGTTGTTTAGCGGTTGCCAAATAAAAACACCGTTATTACAAATGAAAGTCCTTCCGATGCTGTAATCGTGTGTGCCGTTTTTGGAATGAAACGGTATGGCATTGGCGGATTCTCCTGAATGACCTCGGAACAGCGCCGCGAGACGCGACCCATGCGGCCTGCGCTTCCATGATAGTCGAGGATTCCTGCGATGAGCCTGAAGATCCTGTCGGCGATCGTTGTGCCGCCGCATCTGGCGGTCAGCGGCGCCAGCAAGGCAGCGGAGAAACTGAGCGTCGCGTTGCAGGCGCATGACCGCATCGACATCGCGAACATGGGCATGGCGAGCCGGGTCCCGATGGACCCGGGCAAGCCGGGCGAACGGATCGCGGTGCGGACCTCCAGCCCCTTCGTCGGGCTCGACTCCGTGCTGCCCAACCGCGCGAAGACCCTGTTCTACCAGTCGAGCATCCCGGCGCTGATCCGCCACGGCTCCTACGATCTGGTGCACATCCACAACCCGATCCCGGCGCTGGAGATGATGCGGGTGGCCCGTGCCTGCGTGGCGAAGGGCGTGCCCTACGTGGTGTCCACCCATGGTTTCGTGGAGATCGGCAACCCGGCGGCCTTCCGGCGCATGGACGCGGCGCGGCGGCTGGCCTGGGACCTGCTGATCGACCGTCCGGTCCGCTACGTCGTCCGCAACGCCGCGGCGATTTGCGCGATCTCGCCGGTCGATCTGCCCATCGTCCGCGGCTTCGGCTTCAAGGGGGACGACATCGCCGTCATTCCCTACGGCGTGGACCGCCCGAACGACTGGGGCGCGCCGACCGCGGCCGACCGTGACATCCACCGCAGGTTCGGCATCCCGGAGCGGGGGGAGGACGGCGGCCCCGTCACCGCCTTCTTCCTGGCCAACCACACGGCCAACAAGGGGCTGGGCGTGCTGCTCGACGCCTTCGTGGGCCTGTCGATGCCGTTCCGCCTGATCGTCGGCGGCGAGAAGCGGGACTTCGTCGATTACGAGGCGTACCAGCGCCGCTGCGGGCCGGGCCAGACCATCCACCTCACCGGCAATCTGGCCGAGGCGGAGGTCGCCGCCATGTTCCGCCGCTCCGACCTGTTCGTCTTCCCGACCCTGGCCGACACCTTCCCCAACGTGATCCTGGAGGCCATGGCCTTCGGCGTCCCGGTGGTGGCGAGCCGGGTCGGCGGCATCCCGCATCAGGTCGACGACGGTTGTGCGGTGATCGTGGAGCCGGGCGACCCGCTGGCCCTGCGCGCCGCCGTCGAGCAGCTGGCCGCGGACCCCGAGCGGCGGTTGCGGATGGGCCGCCATGGCCGCCTGCGCGCCGCCCAGCGCTTCGACTGGGCCGCCGCCGCCGCCGACACCCACCGGCTCTATGAAGCGGTGATCCGCCGCCCGGCGGGCGCCGCCGTCCTCAAGGCCGCCTGAACCCCTGCCCAACCGGTAAAAGCCGCAGCAATGGAGAAGAAACCTATGGAAGGCAAGACGCTCGTGACCGGCGGGGCCGGCTTCGTCGGCTGCAATCTGGTCAAGAACCTTCTGGAGGACGGGCGCGACGTCGTCGTCCTGGACGCCCTGCTGCGCCCGGGCAGCGAGCGGAACGCGGCGTGGCTGCAAAGCCTGAACGCCGGCTCCCGCCTGACCTTCATGAAGGCCGACGTGCGCGACTTCACCGCCGTCAAATCCTGCATGGCCGGGGCGGAGGAGGTCTATCATCTCGCCGGGCAGGTGGCGGTGACCTCGTCGCTGGACGATCCGCGCACCGACTTCGACATCAACGCGCTCGGCACCTTCAACGTGCTGGAGGCGGCGCGCCGGATGAAGAACCCGCCGAAGGTGGTCTTCACCTCGACCAACAAGGTCTATGGCGGGCTGGAGCATGTGGCGGTGGAGCAGACCGACAGCCGCTACCGCTTCGTGGACCGTCCGCTCGGCGTCTCGGAGGCGGAGCCGCTGGACTTCCACTCGCCCTATGGCTGCTCCAAAGGGGCGGCGGACCAGTATGTGCGCGACTACGCCCGCATCTACGACCTGCCGACCGTCGTCTTCCGGATGAGCTGCATCTACGGCCCGCGCCAGTTCGGCAACGAGGACCAGGGCTGGGTCGCGCATTTCATCATCTCGGCGCTGGCCGGGCGGCCCATCCACATCTACGGCGACGGCATGCAGGTGCGCGACGTGCTGTTCGTCGAGGATCTCGTGCGCGCCTTCCGCCTCGCCACCGAGAAGATCGAGGTCAGCCGCGGGCAGGTCTTCAACATCGGCGGCGGGCCGGAGAACACCATTTCGGTCTGGCGCGAGTTCGGCGAACTGCTGTCCACCCTGCGCGGCGAGCCGGTCGAAGCCGACTTCTCCGACTGGCGGCCCGGCGACCAGCCCTGCTACGTCAGCGACATCCGCAAGGCGGAGCAGGTTCTCGGCTGGCGCCCGCAGGTGGACCGCGACACCGGCATCCGCCGCCTGTGGGATTGGGCGGAAAGCTACCTCGCCCAGAACAGCCTGCCCACGGACCAGGGCAAGCTGGAACCGGGCCGCATCGCCCTCAGCGCGTAATCCCATTCCTGTGCGGTGGAGGAACCAATGGACGTGCTTGTAACGGGCGGGGCCGGATTCATCGGCTCCCACATCACGCACCGCCTCGTGTCGCTCGGCCACCGGGTGACGGTGATCGACAACGAGTCCACCGGGCTGCGCGCCAACGTGCCGGCGGAGGTGCGCTACATCCGCGGCGACGTGACCAACCCCTCGGACCTCGACAAGGCGTTCGAGCAGTTGCCCGACGCGGTGATCCACATCGCCGGGCAGGTGTCGATCATCCGCGCCTTCAGCAACCCGGTCGGCGACCTGCGCACCAACGTGGAAGGGACGGTGAACGTCCTCCAGCAGTGCGTGGAGCGCGGGGTGAAGCGCCTCCTCTACGCCAGTTCGATGAGCGCCTATGGCAACGCCGAGGTGGTCCCGACGCCGGAGGACACGCCCTGCTCCCCGGTGTCCTACTACGGGGTGACGAAATACGCGGGCGAGCGCTACATCCATCTGACGGCGGCGCGGCCCGACCTTCCGGGCGGTCTCGCCGTCACCTCCTTCCGCATGTACAACGTCTACGGGCCGCGGCAGGCGGTGGACAACCCCTATCAGGGGGTGCTGGGCATCTTCCTGGGCAACATCATCCGCGGCGAGCCGATCAACATCTACGGCGACGGCAAGCAGACCCGCGACTTCGTCTTCATCGACGACGTGGTGGATGCCTGGGTCGGCGCGCTGGACAACCCGGCCAGCCACGGGAAGATCTTCAACCTCGGCAGCGGACGGCAGACCAGCATCAGCGAACTGGCCGACCTGGCGCTGGGGGCTCTGGGTCGGACGCGGGCGGACCATCCCGTGCTCCACCACCCCGAACGTCCGGGCGAGCAGCGCAGCGTGCAGGCGGACGTGACCTATGCCGGGTCGGTGCTTGGCTGGACGCCGCGCACGCGGCTGGAGCAGGGACTGGCGGAAACCGTGCGCTGGGCATTGCGCGAGAATGGGCAAGCGAACGGCATGGCGGAGCGCGCCGTGGCCTGACGGCCACCTTTCGAGCCGGCCAGGGCTGGCTTCGGCCCGGAGCTGGCTTCGGCAACGCCAATAAGGAACAGGAGCGGAATAATGCGGATCGCGGTTGTGGGGACCGGCTATGTCGGCCTCGTGTCCGGCGCCTGCTTTGCCGAATTCGGCATCGACGTGTGCTGTGTGGACAAGGACGAAACGAAAATCCGGCGCCTGAGGGGTGGCGAGATCCCCATCTACGAACCCGGCCTCGACGTCCTTGTGGCGCGCAACATGGCGGCGGATCGTCTGTCCTTCACCTCCGACCTCGCGGTCGCCATGGAGGGGGCGGATGTTGTGCTGATCGCGGTCGGCACCCCCTCCCGTCCCGGCGACGGTGGGGCGGACCTGACCTACGTCCATGCCGCGGCGGCGGAGATCGCGCGGACCATGTCCCGCTACACCGTCATCGTGACCAAATCGACCGTTCCGGTCGGCACCGGGCGCCAGATCGCCGCGCTGGTCCGCGACATCAACCCGCGCGCCGAGTTCGACGTGGTGTCCAACCCGGAGTTCCTGCGTGAAGGTTCGGCCATCGGCGATTTCATGCAGCCCGACCGGGTCGTGATCGGCGCCGAGTCCGACCGGGCGCGTGCGGTGATGGATGCCCTCTACCAGCCGCTGATCCGCGCCGGGACGCCCTTCGTGCGCACCGGCATCGAGACGGCGGAGCTGACCAAATACTCGGCCAACGCCTTCCTGGCCTTCAAGATCACCTTCATCAACGAGGTGGCCGACCTGTGCGAACGGGTGGGGGCGGATGTGCAGGACGTGGCGGCGGGCATGGGGCTCGACGGGCGCATCGGACGCCCGTTCCTGAACGCCGGGCCGGGGTTCGGCGGCTCCTGCTTCCCGAAGGACACGGAGGCGCTGGTGCGCACCGGGCGGCAGCACGGTTCGCCGGTCCGGCTGATCGAAACGGTCGTGGACGTGAACCGGGCGCGCAAGCGGCAGATGGCCGAGCGGATTCTCCAGGCCTGCGGACCGGACATGGCGGGCAAGCGGATCGCCGTGCTCGGCATCACCTTCAAGCCCGACACCAACGACATGCGTGAGGCGGCGAGCCTGGAGATCATCCCGTTGCTTCAGGAGGCCGGGGCGACGGTCCATGTCTACGATCCCGCCGGCATGGAGGAGGGGCGGCACCTGCTGCCCGGCGTGGTCTGGCATGACGATGCCTACGCCCCGCTGGCGGAAGCCGATTGCGTCGCCATCCTGACGGAATGGAACGAGTTCCGCGCGCTGGATCTGGGCCGCGTCCGCAGCCTGATGCGCCGCCCGGTGATGGTCGATCTGCGCAACGTCTACGCTCCGGCGGCCATGGCGGCGGCGGGATTCCACTATTGCTCCGTCGGGCGGCGCGATGCGCGGCCCGACGCGGCGAAGCGGCGCAAGGCGGCGGAGGCCATGCTCCTCAGCAACAGCTTTGCGGGCGATGCCCGTGTCCTGCCCTTCTCCGGACAGCTTGCTGCGGCCGCCTCCGATCTGGCGGATTGACGCGGGCGCTCCGCCCGCCGACTCCGGTCACGCACCGGTGCCCTGAACGGACCGTCCCCGCGGCAGCGGCGGTCCGTCACGGACGCCGGCTGGGATCTCCCGATTCCGAAAGACACAGCCATGGTTGGCTTGGACGCGCTGGCCGGTATCCGTCGAGAGTTCATGCCCCGTGCGCCCTCCGGCGCGCGGGGCGCCGCCATTCCTCCGCACCCGAACGGGCGGACCGGGGGGCGGGCACCGATCGCCGTTCTGCTGATCGACGACCGCTCGCTGTTCGGCGAAAGCCTCGCCGCCGCCATCAACGCCTTCGCGCCGGACGTGGCCGTCAGCCATCGCCGCAGCGCCGCGGCGCTGGCCGATCTTCCGGCCGCCCTGCGCGGCACCGACGTGGTTCTCGTGAGCATCGGGCGCGCCGACCCGGCGAAAGGCAGCGTCGGCCAGCTTCTGGACGCGCTGTCGGGCGGCGGCCCTCATCCTCCCATCGCGGTCCTGGCCGACCGGCCCGGCGCGGCGGTGACCGCCGCCTCGGTGCGCCTCGGCCTGCGGGGGGTGCTGAGTGGCCGGATGCCGCTGGCCGAGGTGATTGCCGCCCTGCGGCTGATCCATGGCGGCGGTACGGTCAGTCCCGATTCCGGTTCAGATCCCGGCTGACCGACTCCTGAGCGGCCGGTTCGGCCGATTGCCAGGCCTTGCGCACCGCCTCGGCGCGGTTGGAGGCCCCCAGCGCCCGCAAGATGCCGCGGACATGAACCTTCGCCGTGTTCTCGCTGATCCCCAGTTCCTGCGCGATGACGCGGTTCGATTTCCCCTCGCGAAGCCGTTGCAGCACGCCGCGCTGACGCGCCGTCAGCGCCGCTGCGCCGGATGGCGCGGGCGGGTCGTCTTCGGTGGCCTCGCGACGCTGCAGCAGGCGGTGGAGGAAGGGGGAGGGGAAGAAGGTGCCGCCGCTCGCGACCAGACGCAGCGCTTCCTGGGCCACGGCGAGGCCGACGTTGGTCGGCAGACACCCCCGTACGCCCAGCCGACTGGCTTCCAAGGGCAGGTCCTCCTCCTCCCCATCGGACAGAACGACCAGCGGCGTGCCACCGAAGGCACCGGCAACGTCGCGCAATGTCGCCAGGACGTTGCCGTTCGGCGGGGTCAGGCTGACGACGTTGCACAGCACGACGGCGGGGGGCGTTCCGGCGGCGAGCATCGCCTTCGCCTCGCCCAGTGACGCCGCGGTCCGCAACTTCAGAGATGGGTCGCGCAGGCTGAGGCCGGCGGACAGGCTTTCACGGGTCAACGGCGTTTCATCCAGAAGAAGGGCCGCGATGCCCCGGCCCCCGTTCACCGCTCCCGGACCGCGTGCGGCGGCACAGGGCGAGGGAACCGCCTTCCCGCTCGATGCCATGAAGCATGCCTCCCAACCCATTCTGCTGGTCTTATGCTGCGCTGCACCCAAGCTTTCGTCAATGTCAATCCCGCGCATAAATAACTACGTCGGACTTTGCCTTTACCTCCTATTTGAAGTGCTTCCATCGGGATGCCGTGTTTTCCGGAGAGGCTTCTGTGTTCACCATCCGGAAGCGCAATGTCTTGTCCTTGTGGTCTTTCCATTGGTCAGAGCGCACCGTTCTCTGATTTGTGCCGTTTGGTCCTGTTCTTTCGATCGCAAAGAAGAGGGTGGCGGACGATGGTCTCCCTCGGTCCGGCAGTGGGGTAAGGTGGAATAAATACCCCACGCCGCTCCCATCCTCACAAAGGCGTACGCGTCCCGGGAAGCACGGTTTCATGGGCGCCGGAATGGGTACGGAATAAAACGCCGACCCGCCGCGACCCTGCATCGAAGTGCGTATTTACCGGGCCGAATGTTCTGGTAACGTTGAATGCATCAAATGCAAACCGCGCAAGCATTCCTGATGATCTTCCAACAGAAACAATCCGTGTGGTCGGCAGGGAAAGGCGCTGAAAATGAAAAAAATGAAATCTTTCCGAGTATCCGCGGGCGGACGCGCTCACCCGAAAATTGAAGCCTCTTTTGCCGGTTGTGGTGGGCAAAGGCCAGCAACCCTGGTTTGACGAGGTGAGGAGAATTGTCGTTTTACGGAAAGGGGAGCGGATGACGACGGAAATCAAGCAGCAACCGGGGATCGCCCTAGGGATCGTGCCAGGGATCGCCCCAGGGATCGCCGTGGTCCTGGTGGACCCGAACAGCCTGACCAGGGATTGCTTCTCGCTCGGCCTTGGCACGCTGTGCCAGGACATGACCGTGCGATCGGTGGCCTCGCTGAAGGACGCCGCCGGTGTGCTGGCACGGGACGGGCGGACCGAGGTCGTGTTGTGCAACATCGGTGCGCAAATGGGACTGAATGACGTCCTGTGCGCGGCCATCCGCGACGCCGTGTCGGCTTGCCTGCCGGTGCCGCTGGTCATCATCTCGGACCGCGACGACGGCGGGATGATTCTGGAAAGCCTGCGCCTCGGCGTGCGCGGCTACATCGTGCCCAGCCTCGGCTTGGGGGTCATGCTGGAGGCGATCCGGCTGGTGGCCGCCGGGGGAACCTTCGTGCCCGCCACGTCCCTGCAATCGCTGATCGCGCCGGTGCCGGGCGGCATCGCCGTTCCGCAGACCCCGCCGCCGGGCGTCTCCGTGCCGGTGACGGACCGGATCGGCGGGCTGACGCCGCGGGAAATGGCCGTGCTGACCTGCATGCGCGAGGGCAAGTCGAACAAGCTCATCGCCTACATGCTGGGCATGTGCGAGAACACCGCCAAGGCCCATGTGCGCAACGTGCTCAAGAAGCTGGGCGCCACCAACCGGACGGAGGCCGCTTTCATGGCGCACGCCCATTTGTCGCGTGGCGCGGCCCTGGAATCGAATCAGCCCTGATTGGGTGGCCCTGATTGGATGGCGCTGCGGAGAAGCGGTGCGGGACCTTTCCCCGCGCCGTTTCTTCTGGCCTGGCTCACTCTTCCTCGCGCATGACCCGGCACACCGCTTCCGTCCGGTTGGTGGCACCGAGCCGCCGCAGGATGTTCCGCACATGCACTTTGACGGTGCTTTCCCGCATCCCCAGCTCGTGGGCGATGACCTTGTTCGGCTTGCCTTCCTGAAGGCATTCCAGGACGGCGAGCTGGCGCGGGGTCAGTTGCGTCAGATGGGGCTTGCCGTTGACCGCGGGTGGCGGGACGGATAAGGCGGCCTGAAGCACCGGGTCCGGCACCCCGGCCTGGTCGGTGATCAACCGGTGCAGGATGGGTGCCGGAACGAAGATGCCGCCCGCCGCGACCAGACGGATCGCCTCCAGCGCCATGGTCAGGCCCACGGTGGTGGAGATATAGCCGTGCGCGCCCTGGCGGATGGCCTCCAGCGCGGTCGCCGTCTCATCGGAATCCGACAGCATGATCAATGGTATGCCGTCCAGCACCTCCAGCAGCTCGGCCAGCCTTGAGCGGAATTCGGGATCGGAGGTGAGCCGCCCGCTGAAATTGGCCAGCGCCACGTCTGGTGCCCCGTCCTGCCGCACCGCGCTTTCCAGATCGGCCAGGGACGCCGCCGTCAGCACCCGCACCCCCCGTCCGCACAGGTTCAGGCTGGTGGACAGGCTTTCCCGCGTCAGCGGCGTTTCGTCGTGCAGGATGGCCGTGACGATCTGATCCTCCCCCAGCGGCCGCGCCCCCCCGGACATCCGGTAATAGGACCCGAACGAGCCGGGGTCGTTCATGGGGGCGGCGGTCAAGGGATTGGCGGCCAGGAGGTGGTTGGAGGCGTAGGATGTGACCGATGGAGCGCGGCGGAAGGCGTTGGGCAGGCGCGTTCCGTCTTTGCACGGCAACATACATAATCTCCCTCAGCCACACGCCATGGACACGCCACTCCGTGGAACCGTCCATGATCGTCGCAAGGGTCGCCGCCGACATCACCGGAGCGATGACTTTGGCGCTGTTCGATCAAATGAACCGGATCAAGCGGGAAGGCGATGCTGCAAGAGGTCTGTGCGACCGCTTCGAACCTATAACATCGCAGCCCGTTTTGACCGTCAATCGCAAACAAGATCATAATACTGTGCGCGGATATCCGCAAAGTACCCCCAAATTAGTAACTTTTTCAAATCTGTAACAGTGGCGCTGAAACCTTTACTTGTCGGGATGCGTGAACTTCGCTCCCAAGGAAAGAATGGGCCGAGGGCAAGGTCATCGACTCCTGTCCTGGTGGACCATGGAGGGGCAGGTCAGCGACGTCTTCTGTGGAATGCCGGCATGGACGACGCTTCCCGTCTCCTGCCCCTGGGCACGGATGGCGTTCCAGTCGGCCTCCGCGTCGTTCCAGAACCAGACGCGCTTCCCCAAATCCGCCAGATGGTAGCGGTTGCTGTACAGGCGGTTGCCGGCGGCGACCAAGGCGTTGTCGGCGTCCACGTCGGTGACGGCGCCAATGCGCGCGTCGGCGTTGCGGATGACGATGCGGTTTTCGAAGATCTCGTTGCCGACGGCGGGGGTGTAGGGCGCGCGGTCCTGGGACACCACCATCACCGCGTTGCCGTAGCCGCCCGGTACGTCGATGTCGTTGCCGTAGACCTTCACGCCCTGCGCGCTGGAGATCAGGATCTGGGCGCCCCAGAACCAGCCCTGGCCGCGCTGCCCGTTGTCGGCGACCCGGTTGTTGCGGATCACCCCGTCGTAGCTGATCTCGTAGGTGATGCCGTTGTCGGCGTTGCCGAAGACCAGATTGTCCTCGATCACCAGCCGGTGCACGTCGATGTCGGCCCAGATCCCGGCGCCCACATTGTCGTGGACGCAGTTGCCGCGGATGAGTCCGCCGCCGCCGGACTCGGTGATCTTGCCGCCGCCCCCCTCCCAATAGAAGTCGACGCCGGCATAGCCGTTGCGGGCGATCTCGTTGCCGGCGATCAGGAAATCCGTCCCCGACCCGGAAAAGCCGGCGTGGCCGTTGTCGATGATGCGGTTGCCGAGGATGCGGCTGCCGCTGCCGGCGTTGACGCCGACGCCATGGTTCAAGCGCAGGACGGTGTTGCGGACGGTCCAGCCGGGGCCGAACTCCGCGTCCACGGCGGCGGCCTGGATCGGGGCTGCGTATTTCTCGATGGTCAGCGTCTGGATAACGACGCCCGACGCCCTGCCACCGAAGGCACGGGGGATGACGCTGGTCTCCACGGTCCGCCCGGTGGGATCGTCGCCGATCAGGATCTCGTCGGCGTCGTAGTCGAAGAACCAGCGCCCCGGTCCGACGGCGGACCGGTTGCCGACATGCAGCATCGGCGTGTCATCGATGAACAGGTCCTCCGGACGGGCGCAGCGGGGAAAGCCGGAGCGGCAGAACTCCGCCGCGTTGACCCAGCCCTCCTGTGTCTGCCCTCGGGCCACCCAGACGGAGCCGCGGCGGACGAAGGCGGTCAGCTTTCGCGCTCCGCTCAGCACGGCACCGGGGGCGCCCTCGAACCGGTTGCGGTCCTTCGGCACGATGGACTGCAGGCGGTGGATACCGGCCTCCAGCCGGAAGCGCGTGCCGGGGGGATGGCGGTCCACCGCCGCCTGGATGTCGTTTCCCGGCCGCAGGGAGATGGTGGGGGGCTCCGCTCCCGCCGCCGTCATCGGAAGGCCGGCAAGAAGGAGAGCCGCCGCCACGAGGTGGACGGGGCGGGGGGAATGCCGCCGGGGCGTGGCGCGTCCGGTTTTCATGGTGGCCTCGTTGCGTCGTCCTGCGGCGATGGGGGCGGCGGACGAAAACGCTACCACGTGGGCCGGACGGCCAGAATCGTCAAACCGGACGATCGACCTTCGTCGGCTCAGGGTCTTAACCGGAGGGAACCGGAGCGGTCGCAGGCCGTTGCCCAAGGGCCTCCCCAATCGTTCGAGAGCGTGCCATGGCCTCCCGCATCGAGGACTACGCCCTTCTGGGAGACTGCGAGACCGCAGCCCTTTTGTCCCTCGAAGGCTCCATCGACTGGCTGTGCTGGCCGCGCTTCGATTCCGACGCCTGCTTCGCCGCGCTGCTGGGCACGCCGGAGAACGGGCGCTGGCTGCTGCGTCCGAGCGATCCCGACGCCCGCACGACCCGGCGCTACCGCGGCGACAGCCTGATCCTGGAAACGGAGTTCGAGACGGCGGAGGGCGCGGTCACGATGATCGACTTCATGCCCCCGCGCGGCGCGGCGTCGGACGTCGTGCGCATCCTGCGCGGGCGGCGCGGGCGCGTCGCCATGCGGATGGACCTGACGCTGCGCTTCGGCTACGGGCACGTCGTGCCGTGGGTGACGCGGATCGGCCCACACACCCTGCGCGCCATCGCCGGGCCGGACATGGTCGTTCTGCACACCAGCGCCCCGATCCATGGCGAGGATCTGAGCACCGTCGCCGACTTCACCGTGGCGGAGGGTGAGAGCATCAGCTTCGTGATGACCTATTCCCCCTCGCACCTGCCATTGCCGCAGCCGGTCGATGCCGAGCAGGCCCTGACCGAGAGCGAGCGTTTCTGGGAGGAGTGGAGCGGGCGCTGCGCGTACAGCGGCCCCTGGCGGGACGCGGTGGTGCGCTCGCTGGTCACGCTGAAGGCGCTGACCTACCGCCCGACCGGAGGCATCGTCGCGGCGCCGACCACCTCCCTTCCCGAACAGCTCGGCGGGGTGCGGAACTGGGACTACCGCTACTGCTGGCTGCGTGACGCCACTTTGACCCTGCTGGCGCTGATGAACGCCGGCTATCTGCAGGAGGCGCGGGACTGGCGCGACTGGGGCATGCGCACCATCGCCGGCAGTCCCCAACAAATCCAGATCATGTACGGCATCGCCGGGGAGCGGCGTTTGCTGGAATGGGAGGTGCCCTGGCTGCCGGGCTACGAGGGCGCGAGTCCGGTCCGCGTCGGCAACGCCGCGGCTCCCCAGCTCCAGCTCGACGTCTATGGCGAGATGATGGACGCGGCGCATCAGGCGCGGATGCGCGGCATCGAGATCAGGCCGGAAGCCTGGCGCGTGCAGTGCGCCTTGCTCGACCACATGGAATCGGTGTGGGACCAGCCCGACGAGGGCATTTGGGAGGTGCGCGGCGGCGCGCGGCATTTCACCCATTCCAAGGTGATGGCCTGGGTCGCCGTTGACCGCATGGTGAAGAGCGCGGAGAAGTTCGGCCTGGACGCGCCGCTGGATCGCTGGAAGGCGCTGCGGCTGGCCATTTTCGAGGATGTCTGCGCCAAAGGCTATTCGAGGGAGCGGAACAGCTTCGTCCAGTATTACGGCGCCAGCCACGTCGACGCGGCGCTGCTGATGCTGCCGATGCTCGGTTTCCTGCCGGTGGACGATCCCCGCATCCGGGGCACCGTCGCCGCCATCGAGCAGGAGTTGCTCCGGGGCGGGTTGGTCATGCGCTACCGGACGGAAAGGACCGACGACGGGCTTCCCGACGGGGAGGGGGTGTTCCTCGCCTGCTCCTTCTGGCTGGCCGACGTCTATGTGCTGCAAGGGCGTCAGGCGGAGGCCGAGGCGCTCTTCAACAGTCTGCTCGCCCTGCGCAACGATTTGGGGCTGTTGTCGGAGGAGTACGACACGACGGCGAAGCGGCTGGTCGGCAACTTCCCGCAGGCCTTCTCGCACATCGCCCTGATCAACACCGCCTTCAATCTGACCCGCGCCGAGAAGCCGGCGGAGCAGCGCCAGGACGGGGACTGACGGCGGACAGGAAAAGCCCCTCCCGCCGGCGAAGGCGGGAGGGGCGCGCCGGGCACGGTCAGCGGATGTTGCTGCCCGTGGTGCTGCTGGACGTGCTGGTGCGGCTGGTGCTGTCCGCGGTTCCGGAGGTTCCGCTCATGCCGGTGCCGCTGGTGCCGGACATGCCGGTCCCGGACGTGCTGGAGGTTCCGGACGTGCCGGACGTGCCCGTTGTGGACCCGCTCATCCCGGTGCTGCCCATCCCGGTGTTGGAAGACCCGGTGGTGCCGAGCCCGGCCATGGCCGACGCTCCGGCGGTGGTGCCGGTGCCGCCGAAGGTCTGCTCGCGGACGCGCAGGTTGTTCTGCACGTGGCGGACGCCGGAGATGGTCTCGGCCATGTCCTCGGCGCGGCGCTTGGTGCGGCGGTTGTCCACGGTGCCGCTCAGCGTGACCTCGCAGTTGCTGACGGTCACGTCGATCTCCGATGCGTCGATGTAAGGATCGTCGGTCAGACGGTCGTTCACATCCTCGCGGATGCGGTCGTCGGAGCGGGTGTAGCCGCGCGGGCCGCGGCCCCGATGGTGCTGGGCGCCGGCATCGTCGTTGCGGGCATCCATGCGGCGGCGGCGTTCCGCATCCTCGTCTCCGAACCAGGAGGCCACCTCGTCGCCCGCCCGTTCGAAGAAACCGCGATCCTCGTTGCGGCCGTAACCGCTGCCGCCGCCATAACCCATCCGGCCGTAATCGCGGTTGCCGTAGTCGCGGCTGCTGTAGTCCCGGTTTCCGTAGCCGCGGGACCCGTAATCCATGCCGCCGTAGTCGCGGCTGCCATAATCGGAACGCCCGAAGCCGCCGCGGTAGCCGAAGTCCTGACCATAGTCGCTGCGGTCTTCGTAGTTTTGGCGGTCGTCGCGGGAGCGCCAGTCGCGCTGGCCCTGGCCGAAGGAACCGCGGGAGCCGTAGTCGCGGCCCCCATAATCGCGGCTCCCATAATCACGGCCCCCATAATCACGACTGTAGTCGCGACTGCCGGAGCCCTGGCCGTAGGAGCCTTGACCATAGGAGCCCTGGCCGTAATCACCCCGGCCTTCCTGCTGGCGCCAATAGTCGCGGCCATAATCGAAGCCTTCGCGGCCCTGGCCCTCATAGCCGTAGCCGGGCTGGCGGCCCCCGCCACCCATCATGCTGGAACGGCCAGACTGGCCCGATCCGGATTGGCCCCAATTCGATTGACCGAACTCGTCACGGCCACGGTTCTGGTAAGAACCGGCGCTCCACTCGCGGCTTTCGCCGCGTCCGCGGTCGCGCTCCCACCGGTCGTCGTCGCGGCGGTAGCCCTGATCGTTCCTCCACCTGGATTCATAGTCGGACATGGGATGCTCCCCACTTGGACGGTGCCCGTTCGCCGGGCGTTCGAAAACAACAGGGGAGGCGGCGAAGGATCGCGGCCCGGCGGTGGCTTTGCCATGTCTTTGGCCACGTCTTTGGCCACGTCTTTGGTTATGTCTTTGCCATGCGCCCAGAACAGGCCAGCCAACCGGAGCGCTCTGAGGAGCCCGCAACCCCAGCATCCACGCCGCCTGCGCCGTTCCGCGCGAACGCAGCGGACGATCGGGGTCCAGCGCCCCCTTGAACGCCGCGGCGAAGGAAACATATGTGCAACATCGCCGGCGGATGGCCGTAACCTTCGGGTGACCGACCGGCGAACCCCTTTCCGGGTCATGATTCAGCGGTTGACCGGCGTCTTCATCTGGATTACTGGCTCGAACACCGCTCTCCCTGGCCGGTTCGGCCGGCCGCCTCGACCCATCCCCACGGTCCTGGCGCCGCCGATGGCCGGGGAGACCCCCGAGATCCGCATCGACACGCGATGCACGCCCGTCCGGCAGCGTTGAATGCCGGCTGAGATGTTGTGAAGCAGAAGGACGAATGACGTTTGATAACAAGCGCCGCCGCGCGGCGCCCAAGGGCGGCAACCGCCCGAACTCGAATTTTGGCGGCAACCGCCCGAACACGATTGTTGGCGATGTGCGCAGCGGCAAGTCCGGCGGCCCGCGTTTCCAGAAGAACCAGAACCCCAAGCCCTACGAGCGCCCAAAGGCGACCCGTCCGCCCGGCGCGCCGGTACCCGGCCCGGTGCCGGGCAACGACGAAATCCTGTTCATCCCGCTCGGCGGCTGCTCGCGCATCGGCATGAACATGGCGCTCTACGGCCATGCCGGAAAATGGCTGATCGTGGACGCCGGCGTCGCCTTCATGGGCGACGAGGCGCCGGGCATCGACAGCCTGATGGCCGATCCCTCCTTCATCGAGGAGCGGATGGACGAGGTGGTCGGACTGGTCGTCACCCACGCCCACGAAGACCACATCGGGGCCATCCACCATCTGTGGCCGGGGCTGGAATGCCCGATCTACGCGACTCCCTTCGCCGCGCACGTGATCCGTGACCGGCTGAAGGAGACCGGCGGCCTGCGCCACGCCCGCATCCGGGTGTTCGAGCCGGGCGCCTCCTTCGAGATCGGCCCCTTCGGCATCGAGACGATCACCGTCACCCACTCGATCCCCGAGCCGGTGTCGGTGGCGATCCACACCAAGGCCGGCACGGTCCTGCACACCGGCGACTGGAAGTTCGATCCGCACCCGCTGGTCGGCCCGACCATGGATCTGGACGCGCTGAAGCGGCTGGGCGACCGGGGCGTGCTGGCGATGATGTGCGACAGCACCAACGCCAACGTCGACGGCACCACGGGGTCTGAGGCGGACGCCCGCGCCGGCCTGATCGAGGCCTTCGCCGGGCGCAAGGGCGCCATCGCGGTGACCGGCTTCGCGTCCAACGTCGCCCGCATGCAGGCGGTGGCGGAGGCCGCGGCGGCCCATGACCGCAAGGTGGTGCTGGTCGGCCGGTCGATGCTGCGCATGGAGAAGGCGGCCCGCGCCAGCGGCTATCTGGAGAAGGCTCCGGAGTTCATCTCCATCATGGAAGCCTCCTGGACGCCGCGCCGGAACCTCGTCTTCCTGTGCACCGGAAGCCAGGGCGAGGAACGGGCGGCGCTCAGCCGGCTGGCCCGCGACGGCCATCGCGACCTCTGGCTGGAGAGCGGCGACACGGTGATCTTCTCCGCCCGCGCCATCCCCGGCAACGAGGTGGTGCTGGCCGACGTGCAGGACCATCTGAAGGCCAAGGGCGTGACGGTGGTGACCCCGGCCGACGCGCCGGTGCATGTGTCGGGCCACCCGAAGCGGGATGACCTGATCCGCATGTACGACCTGATCCGCCCGCGCTTCTCCGTGCCGGTGCACGGCACCATCGAGCATCTGGAGGCCCACGCCCGCCTCGCCCGCGCCTGTGGCGTGGAGCGGGCGCTGGTTCCGGAGGACGGCGACATCCTGCGGATCGCGCGGGAAGGCACCGCGGTGATCGGCCATATGGAGGCCAAGCGCCTCGCCAACACCGGGCGCGAACTGATCCCCTGGACGGGTCTCCCCGTCGCGGAGGATGCGGACGCCTTGGCGGAAGCCCTGGAATCGATGGCCGCCTGACGCGGCCATCCTTCCTTACCGTCACGTTTCATAGGGCCACGAAACACCAGAAGGGGGACACCCGCCCTCCGTTCGCGCGCACCAGGGGCCGGTTCACGGCCCTGTTTTTTCTTGGAGAGTTGCCCATGGCTGGCTATCCCGCCGACCGGCTTTCCTTTCCCGACATCCTCGATCCGGTGCTGGAAGCGCCGGAGGGGGATGACACAGCCCTCGATCGCGCCATCAACGAGGTGGCCGAGGCGCTGGCCGACAGCGGGACCCTGATCGTCGATGCTTTGGGCCAGGCGGCCTACGGCGTGACGGACGAGGAGGCCGTTCTCGGCCTGATCGACACCTACATCCGCGTCCTCCTGCATCTCGGCGAGGTGGAAGAAGCGGCGGACATGGGCGAAGTGATCGAGCGCATCCAGCGTTTTCAGCGCCGCCGCAAGCGCCGCGGTTCGCGCGCCTCCTGACCCTATGCCCTCCTTGGACCGGCCCTCTCAGACTGGTGGGACGGTTCCGCCGGTCAGCCAGCGGGTCGCCAGGGCGCGCAGCCGCGCGGTCTGCTGCCGCTGGCGGTAGACGGACACGGCGTAGCCGATCCAGGTGAAGCCGACGATCACCACCCAGAAGCCGAACAGATAGCGCCAGTCCGCCCCCGCGGTCAGCAGCACCAGCAGGACCAGCGTCACCACCCCCGCCACCACCCCGCCGATGATGCGCATCCGCAGGAAGGCGGCCTCGTCGCTCTGTTCGAAATCCTCGGCCAGCGCCTGGATTTCCAGTCCGGCCTGACGGCGGGCCTCCGCCGCCGGGTTCAGCGCATCCATGCCATCTCCATTCCGTTTTCGGGCTTTGGACCCCAGGCGCGATGATCCGTCACATTCGCCTGCTATGAAAGGAAGAACAGGCGAAACGCGCTTCCGGCCCTCCGCCTCTGAGGGGTGGGGTTGTGGCGCGCGTGGGCCGCTTCGGGGGAGTCTCGAACCATGCAGACCGGCTATGTGCGCACCTACGAACGCATCGCCCCGCTCTACGACGCCCTGGACCTCGGCTACGAGGTGATGTGGAAGCGGCGCCTGCGGCAGGGCACGTTCCGCGGCCTGTCCGGGCGCATCCTCGACGCCGGGGCGGGCACCGGCTGCAACATCCCCTTCTACCCCGCCGGCGCCCGCGTGACCGCGGTGGACGCCAGCCCGGCCATGCTCGCCCGCGCCGCGAAGCGGGCGGACAAGCTGGGGCGGGCGGTGGAGTTCCGGGTGCTGGATCTGGCCGCCACCGGCTTCCCCGACGGCCATTTCGACCATGTGGTGGCGACCTTCGTCTTCTGTGTCCTGCCGGAGGAGCTTCAGGTGCCGGTGTTGCGCGAGATGCGGCGCATCCTGAAGCCGGAGGGGACGCTGCGCATCCTCGACTACACCCAGTCGGAGCGCTCGGCGGCACGGCTGTGGATGCGCGTGGTGTCGCCCTGGCTGAGCTTCGCCTTCGGCGCCCGCTACACCGCCGGGTACGAGGCCCATCTGCCGCAGGCGGGCATGGGGGCGATGGACAGCCGCTTCGTGATGGGCGACTACGTGAAGCTGGTGGAGGCCCGCGCGGCCTGACCCGCCGGGCCTTTTCTCAGCCGCTCAGCCGGCGCGCCGTTGCTCGTGCGCCGGGCCGCCGCCGAAATGGTCGAGCGCCTGGGCGAGCGCGTCGTCGAACACCTCCGCCTTCTCGGTGAAGTAGTCGAAGTAGCCGTAATGGCGGCGCAGCGGCAGTTCGGTCAGGGAGCGGATGCGGTAGGCCGGGTCGTTCAGCGTGCCGCGCTCCATCAGTTCGATCACCCGGTGCAGCCGCGCCACTTCCGCCTTGTAGGAGTTGGCGAACCACTGGCGGATCTTCCAGTTCTCCACCTCCAGCTGGTTGCGCGGCACCGGCCCGATCCAGGAGACGGGGAAGGGGGCGGCCACCGTCACCTCGTCGAAGCCGTGCAGTTCCGACAGAATGATGCTGCGGTGGTAGGCGCCGTCGATCAGCCCGCCGGGGGCTTCCTCGAAACCGTAGAGATAGAGCCAGAGGGCGCTTTCCACCGCGTCGGCGGTGATGTCCTCCAGCCCGACCTCCCCGGCCATCAGGCGCCGGGCGGCGGCGTTGCCGTGAAGCAGCCCGTTGCCGGAGCGGAAATCGTAGGTGTTGAAGACGACGCCGACCTCGGCCTCGTTCAGGGTGCGGGCGATCTCGGCCACGGTGTCGCGGTCGCGCACCGGGGCGTATTGGCGGGCCGGCATCAGCCGTTCCAGCACCGCCGAGGGCGACAGCGGGACATCCAGCCAGCGCCGCGCATGCTCGCCCAGCACCGGGCGGAACACGCCCTTGTGCCCGAACATGGCGGTCTGCCAAGCCTGGAGCAGCCCGCCCGACGCCCCGGTGTGTTCGAGAAGCAGGCGGCGCACGTCCTCGCCGCGCAGCCAGGCGGCCAGCACGACGATCTGCCCGGAGGTCACCGTGAACAGGTCGGGCATCCGGTCCAGGCGGTCGAGCGCCGTCAGCACGCCCGCGCCGTGCAGGTTGAACCCACCGAAGCCACCCAGGGCGACCGCTCGTTTCTGCATGTCAAAAACTCCAACCAAAGACCAAACGTCCCGCGAGGCGCCGCTGTCGCGGATCGCCTGCGGGCCATTACTGCCGCTATGTCAGGGAAAATGAGGGCCGTCCGTCGTCAGCCGGCGGCCCGGCCGCCATCCAGGCGGTGAGGATCGAGGTCAGCCGTCCGCCCTGTCAGAAACGCGGCCAGCCGGCCCAGCAGGGACCGGACATGGTCGGCGCGCATCCGCGCGGCCTTGCGGCGGATGATCTGCATGTCGCGTTCGGAGGGAAGGGCGGAAGCGATAGTCGAAGGCGTGTTCATAAGGGACCTCCTCAAAGGATTGAGAAGGCGTCTCCCCCTCGGGAAAGGGCTTATCGTTATGTTGCAGTGCACAATGTAGGGCAGCGCCACTGCCCGGTCAAGGCTGGTCCGCTTTTTGTCCATCGCTCCCCGGCCGGGACAGGGGCTCAGTCCCCGGCCTGGCTCAACGGATTGTGGTTCAGAAGATCCTGGATGGCGCTTTGAAGCTGCCTCGGGGTGACCGGCTTGCGCACCACGGCCAGCCCGAGCGCCGCCGCGTCGCGGTCGCAGTCGGTGCCGATCTCGCCGGTCAGGATGATCGCCGGAATCGACGATCCGACGAACCCGCGGATTTGCACGATGGCTTCCGTCCCGATCCGGCCGTTGCGCAGCCGGTAGTCGGCAACGATCAGGTCCGGGCGGCGGTCCAATCCGCGCAGCCGCTCCATCGCCTGCTCGGCGGATCCGGCGATGGCCACCTCGTACCCCCATTCCTGGAAGATGGTCCGCAGCCCCATCAGGACGATGACGTCGTCCTCGATCAGAACGGCCAGCCGCCCTTCTCCGGATGGGGTGGCCTCGGCTTCGGGGGCAGGAAGGGGGACGGTCGGGGCGGTGGCGCGCGGCGCCTCGATGGAGAAGACCGACCCATGGGCCGGTTCGGAGCGAACCGACACCGGATGGTTCAGCAGCCTGGACAGCCGTTTCACGATGGCGAGTCCCAGGCCGAGGCCCTGGCTGCGGTCGCGTTCCGGGTTGCCGACCTGATGGAATTCCTCGAAGACCTTGGTCTGTTGCTCCGCCGAGATGCCGATTCCGCTGTCCTGCACGGTGATGCGGATCATGCCGTTCTGGGCTTGGCAGGACACGCGGACATAGCCCACCTCGGTGTAGCGGATGGCGTTCTCCACCAGATTGCGGAGCATCCGGCCGAGCAGCAGCCGGTCGCTGCGCACCGCCAGATCCAAGGCGGGGGGGACCACTGTGAACTCCAGCCCCTTGCTGGCGGCGATGGGGACATAGGCGGCCTCGATCTCCTCCAGCATCGGGCGCAGGGGAACCGTGCCAATCTGCGGAGTGATGACGCCGGCATCCAGGCGCGACACGTCCAGCAGGCTGTCGAGAAGATTTTTCAGCGTCTCCAGCGCGCGTTCCAGCGACGCCAGCGGGGCGCGGCCCTTGTCGGGATCGACGTGGCGTTGCAGGACGCCGGCGAACAGCAGGGCGGATTGCAGCGGCTGGCGCAGGTCGTGGCTGGCCGCGGCCAGGAACTTCGACTTGGAGACGTTGGCATCGTCGGCCTTGGCCTTGGCGTCGCGCAGGGCCTCCTCCATCGCCTTGCGCCCGGTGATGTCGATGTTCAATCCGCTGAGCCGGACCAGGCGTCCGTTTTCGTAGACGGGGCGCCCGATGGCCATGATCCAACGCACCCCATCGCGCGGATGGAGGATGCGGAACTCCCCCCGGTAGTCGGAACGCCGGGCCTCCAGCACGTCATTCAGAATCCGGCGCATCGAGTCCCGGTCCGCCGGGTGGACCAGATCGAAGAAGCTGTCCTCGTTGGGCGTGAAGCTTTCCGGGCTGACGCCGTACAGCCGGTACATGCCATCCGACCAGGCCAGCGTCCGGTCGCGCTGGTCGAAGTCCCAGATTCCGGCTTCCGACGCGGTCAGAGCAATGGTCAGCCGCTCCTCGCTGCGGCGCAGCGCCTCCTCCAGCGCCTTGCGCTCGGTGATGTCGAGGTTCAGGCCGCTGAAATGCAGAGGCGTGCCGTCGGGACCATAGTTGACGCGCCCGATCGAGGAGACCCAACGGACGGCGCCGCCGGGCTGGATGATCCGGTATTCCAGCCGGACGTAGGTCTGCTGCTTGGCAAGGATGTCCGACTGCGCCTTCAAGGTGGCGATGTCGATATCGTCGGGGTGGACCACCGACCGCCAAACGGCGCTTGTCGCCTCGTGCACGGCGGGATCGAGCCCGAAGATGCGGTAGGTTTCCTCCGACCAGTGGCCTTGGCCGGACGTCAGGTCCCAGTCGAAGGAGCCCGCCATGGCCGATTCCAGAGCGAGGCTCAGCCGGTCCTTGCTCTTGCGCAGATCGTCCTCGGCCTGACGCCGCCGGGTGATGTCCAGCAGATAGACCGACATCCCGTTCGCGTTGGGAAAGGCCCGCATCCAGAACCAGCGCCCGGTGCGCATGCCTCGGAACTCGGCGTCGGTGGGCACCTGCTCGGCCATCGCCTGATGGGCCTTGTGCCACAGCGGCGTGTCGACCAGTTCCGGAAAGGCATCCCACAGCGACCGGCCGCGCAGGTCGCGGCCCTGGGCGACCAGGGAAACCGCCTTGTCGTTCAGGTAGGTGAAGCGCCAGTCGCGATCCAGTTCGATCACGCCGTCCACCGTGCTCCCGAGCACCGCCGCCATGCGCAGCGCGTTGCTGCGCGCCAGCTCATGCGCGCGCAGGAAGCGCCAAAGGCTCCAGCCCGCGGTCAGCCCGGCGAACAGGAACAACCCGGCGAAGATGACGAGCGTGCGCCGGGCCGCCGCATTGACCGGCCGCATGGATTCGTCCTTGTCCAGGCTGACATGGACGTAGAGGTTCGGAACACCGGCGGCCAGCGGCGACACCGCGGTGATCCGCATCCGGCCATCCGACCCAGGCGCTTCGACCACGCGCCTCTCGCCCCGCTCCAGCAGAGCCTGATAGGGAGTGTGCAGCGGCCTGCCGACGGTGCCCGGTATTTCCGGCTGGTGCGCCAGCACGATGCCGGAGCGGTCGGCGATCACCACCTCCGCGTCGTCCGGCAGGCTCTTTTCGCGAAGGAACAGGTTCAGCCACGTGGTGTCGAGGAGCACCGTCACCACCCCCGCCGCTGCGCCGTTCTCATCCTTGTAGGCCAGGGCGAAGGGGATGGAGGGGCGCCCTGTGGTGCGGGAGGTCAGGGTGGCCCCGTTGGTCTGCTCCCCGGTGGTCAGCGCCTCCCGCCAATAGCTGCGGTCGGCGACCGAAAAGCCACGCGCCTGCGGTTCGGTGGAGCACCAGATGATCCCGGAGCGGTTGCTGACGCTCACCGCCAGATACGGGGGAAACTTCCCCTTGATCCGAAGAAGCGTATCCTGGCAGGCCGTTGGGGACAGCCGCCCTAAGCCCATCTCTGTAAGGGCAACCAAAACGTGTCCGATATCGTCGGCGATGCGCTGCTGTTCGGACTCGACCTGATCCAGAAGCTGCATCGACTCCAGACGGATTTCCGTTTCCCGGGACTTGCGCAATTCCAGGATGTTGTGCACTTCGAAGGCGATCAGTGGTAACGCAACCACAAGGAAAAGAATCGACAACCGACGCGCCGACCATCCAGGCCGCTGGTCCGGCTCGCTGGTCTTCACCCGTATCCCCCTACTCCACCTTTCCGCGGGCAAAGATTGCCAGAATACGATGGTGATTAAAACAGGCTGTCCGTTCTATCCCAATCGCCCTTTCTCCTTTTCTTCGCAGGGCTGTCAGGATACCAGGGCAGTGTAACCGCAGGTGGCTTCCGCCACGGCGGCCAGCCGCAGCACCGCAGCGTCGGACAGGCGCGGGCCGGCGATCTGGAGCCCCACCGGAAGCCCGCCGCTCTCCGTCAGCCCGCAAGGGACCGAGCAGGCGGGCGCGTAGCAGTGATTGAACAGCGGCGTGAAGACCGCGTGGCCGCGCGGCGTCACCGGACGCCCGTCGATGGTGGCAGGGCCGAGCCGGTCGAACGGCCATGCGGTGACCGGCGTCGTCGGGCAGACCAGCAGGTCGTAACGCGTGAAGAGGGCGGCCAGCGCGCGGTACGCCTCCTCCCGCAGATGCAGGGCGCGGGCGACCTCCGCGCCGCTGGTGCGCAGGCCGGCCTCAATCTGCTGCCCGATGTCCGGGTCGAACAGCTCCGGCGCGGTACGGTAGCGTTCGCCGTAAAGCGCGGCGAGGCCGGCGAACTGGAGGGGCATCAGGCCGCTTTCCCCGGCTCCGTCAGGCCAGACCGGGTCCGCCTCCTCGACGATGGCCCCCGCGTCGGCAAGGCGGTGGACGGCGCGCTCTACGCAGGCCGCGACCTCCGGATCGACCGGGGCGTCCAGCCCCAGCCGCCGGCTGTAGGCGACGCGCAGGCCCGCCGGGTCGGGATTGGCGGCGGCATGGGCGAAGGGGCTGGACAGGACCACGGATTGCGGGTCGCGCGGGTCCGGTCCGGCCAGCGCGTCGAGCATCAGCGCCACATCGGCGACGGAGCGGGCCATCTGGCCGATCACCGAGTTGCCGAACACCGGTTCGGCGAAACCGACGGGGTGGGGGACGATTCCGGCCGACGGCTTCATGCCGACCACCCCGACATGGGAGGCGGGCCGGCGCGTGGAGCCGCCGCCGTCGGTGCAGAGCGCCAGCGGTCCCAGACCCGCCGCCACGGCGCTGGCCGCCCCGCCGGAGGAGCCGCCGGGCGTCAGCGAGAGGTCCCAAGGGTTCCGCGTCGGGCCGTGGAGGAGATTGGTCGTCACCCCCTTGCAGGCGAACTCGGAGCAGTTGGTGATTCCGGCGAAGACGGCGCCCGCGGCGCGCAGCCGGGCCACCGCCACCGCGTCCTCCGGCGCCACGAAGTCCTCGAACAGCCGCGATCCCTGGCGGACCGGCTGGCCGCGCACCCAGATGTTGTCCTTCACCGTGAAGGGCACGCCCAGCAGGGGCAGCGCCTCTCCCCGCGCGGCGCGCGCGTCGGCGGCCCGCGCCTCTGCCCGTCCGGCCTCCGGGTCGAGATGGACGATGGCGTTCAGCCGCGGATTCTCCGACGCGATCCGCTCCAGCAGGTCGTCGTAGAGGGCGACGGCGCTGACCTCGCGGGCGGCGACCTGTTCGGCGATCCGGCGGGCGGTCATCATGCGCATGGGGTGTCCTCGGCAGCGGTGGAAAGGACCGGGGTGGGGGCCGGAGGAAGGGGGACGACCAGTGCCGCGGCGCCGGCCAGCGCGGCGGCGGCGGCGGCCAGATAGCCGGCGGAATAGCCGAAGCCCCCCGCGACCAGAAGGCTGAACAGCGCCGGTCCGGCGACCAGGCCGGCGTAGGCGATGGCAAGCATGCCCCCCGTCGCCTCGCCCGCCCGGCCCGGCGGGGCGAGACGGGCGACCTCCGCGACGAACAGGCCGTTCCAGCCGCTCGCCGACAGGCCGAAGGCCGTGCAGACGGCCAGGAAGGCGGGCACCGGCCAGCCGGGGGAGGCGATGGCGACGAGGGCGGCGGCCACGCTCATGGCGACGCCCAGCCCGGCGAGGATGACGCGGGGCGGCGCCCAGCGCGTCGCCACGAGGCCCCAGCCGACGCGCCCCACCAGCCCGGCGCCCTGCGCCACCGCCAGCGCCGTCCCGGCCAGCGGCAGGCTCCAGCCCAGGATCGTCACCGCGAAGCTGACCAGGAAGCCGTTCAGGCAGAGCTGCATGGCGGAGAAGGCGCAGACCGCCATGGCCAGCCGGCGCAGCGCCGGCTCCCCGGCGACCAGATCGAGCGCGCGCTTCAGCGTGCCGCGGCCGGCGGGGCGGGGGGCGGCGCGGTCGTCGCCGTCGTGGCGGCGGGCCAGCGGCTCCAGGGCGAGCGCCAGCACGGCGGTGGCGCCCGCCACCGCCAGCAGGCTCGCCTGCCAGCCGAAGGACAGGACCAGCAGCGGCACGGCGAATCCGGCGGCCATGCCGCCGAACTGGTTGCCGGTCTGGCGCAGGGAGAAGACCAGCGGCCGCTTCTCCGGCGGGGTCAGCCGGGACAGCAACTGCGTGCTGGCCGGCGTCTCCGGCCCGAAGGCGAAGCCCAGCGCCAGCGCCCCCAGCAGGAAGGCGGCGGGAACGGCGCTGGCCGACAGCAGCGCGGCCCCGGCGGCGGCGAGCAGGCAGGCTTGGCAGGTGCGGATCGCCCCCCAGCGCGCGATCAGCCCGCCCGCCCCCAGCGACGCGGGGATGGCGGCGGTGAAGACGACCGCGGTATAAAGGCCGAGCAGCCCCGGATCGACCCCAAGGTCGGGCGCCGCCTGCGGCGCGATCACCGGGATGGCGAAGAGACACAGCCCGACGAACGCCTGAACCGCCGCCATGGCGATCAGAGGCAGCAACCAGACGTTCATGGGGACTCCACAAGGAAAGGGACGGGCCGATGGCCGGCGGGATTTCGTTGCATGCGGTGGATGTGGCGCGCGGGGTGCCCGCCGAGGGGATGCGGGTGGAACTCTATGCTTTGCGGAACGGACAGCGGGACAGGCTAGCGGAAAGCCGTTTGTGTGCCAATGGTGCGCTTGACCATCCGGTGGTCGGCGGCGCGGGCGTGACGGCGGGCGTCTACGAGGCGGTGTTCCACATCGGCCCCTGGCTGCGCGCGCAAGGCGTGGGATCGGCGGAGCCGGCCTTCCTGGAGGAGGCGCCGTTCCGCTTCACCGTCACCGACGTGGCGCAGCACTATCATCTGCCGCTGAAGTTCACCCCCTGGGGCTACTCGCTGTTCCGGGGAGCGTAAGCTAGCGGAGCTGGCGCGACAGGCCGGCGACCCGTTCCATCACCACCATCGCCAGGACGGTGACGGCGATCAGCACGCCGGACACCGCCGCGGCGCGGACGTCCAGGCTGTTTTCCAGGATCTGCCACATGCGGATGGGCAGCACCTCGTTGCGGGCGTCGGCCATGAACAGCGACACCGGGATGTTGTCGAAGCTCGACATGAAGGCGATGAAGGCGCCGGCGCCGATGCCGTTGCGGATGGTCGGCAGCGTCACCCGGCGGAAGGTGTAGAGGCGCCCGGCCCCCAGGCTCTCGGAGCTTTCCAGGAGCGCGGGGTCGAGCTGGGCGAGGCTCGCCAGCGTGGTGCGCAGGACGTAGGGCACGCTGACCACGATGTGGCCGATCGCCAGCGTCAGGAAGGACAGCTCCACCCCCGCCGTGCTGAAGAACACCAGCGAGGCGAGGCCGAAGGCCAGCGCCGGCAGGACCAGCGGCGACATGAACAGCGCGTCCAGCCCGCGCGCCCAGGCGCGTTGGCTGCGTCCGATGGCGAGCGCTGCGGCGGTGCCCAGCACCACCGACACGGCGGTGACCACGGCGCCCAGCTTCAGGCTGACCAGCGCGGCGTCCTGGAGCTGCCACGCGTCGATCAGCGAGGCGTACCAGCGCAGGCTGTAGGACGGCGGCGGGAACTTCAGCGAGTAGCCGTCGGTGAAGGAGGTGACGAGCACCACCAGCGTCGGCGCTGCCAGCAGCAGCAATGCCGCACCGGCGAGCGTGCCCATGACGAGGCCGAAGGAGGCGCTTCCCAGGGTCGGGCGCTGCATGTCAGGCATGGACGTACCCCTTGCTGGCGCGGCCAAGCAGGTTGAACAGCATCACCACACCCAGCACCGACACCATGAAGACGATGGAGATGGCGGCGGCGAAGGGCCAGTTGTGGAGCGTGATCGTCTGTTGATAGATGTATTGCGGCATGAACAGCATCTGCCCGCCGCCGACCAGCGACTGGGTGATGAAGGCGGTGACCGCGGCGGCGTAGGTCAGCAGGCACCCCGCGACGATCCCCGGCAGGCTCAGCGGCAGCGTCACCTTGAGGAAGCCCCGCCACGGCCCGGCGCCCAGAGCCGCCGAGGCATCGAGCAGATTGGGGTCGAGGCGCGACAGGGTGGTGATGAGCGGCAGCACCATCAGCGGCATCTGCACCTGCACCAGAGCGGCGACCAGACCGCCTTCGGTGTAGAGCAGGCGCAGCGGTGTCTCCGCCAGCCCCAGCGACAGCAGCAGGTTGTTGACGATGCCGTCCCGCCCCAGGATGACGATCCAGGCGAAGGTGCGCACCACGACGGAAGTCAGCAGCGGCAGGATGATGACCAGGATCAGCGCCGACTGCATCCGCGGCCCGCTGCGGGTGTAGAGCCAGGCCAGCGGGTAGCCGAACAGCAGCGTCAGCGCCGTGACCTTCACCCCCAGCAGCAGCGTGCTGCCGAGCACGGCGAGATTGAAGGCGTCGCCGAAGAAGCGGATGTACTGGTCCAGCCCGAACCGGGTCATCTCCGCGTCGGCGTAGAGGCTGACGGCGACCAGCAGCAGCAGCGGCGTCACGAAGAACACCGCGAAGAAGGCGGCCAGCGGCAGCGCCAGCGTCCATTCCCGCCCGATGCGGGGCCGTGCGGCGGTCGCGGGTCCGGCGAGGCCGGGGGCGGTGATGGCGGTCATGGGGTGGGGTCCTGTGGGGGAATGGGGAGTGGCCGCGCCGGGCCCCCCTCCCAGCCTCCCCCCGCTTCGCAGGGGGAGGAGAAGAGCCCTCCCCTGCGAGAGCGGGGGAGGGTTGGGTGGGGGCCCGTTTCCCGCGCTTAAACCTTGATTTCCTTGTTGAACCGCTCGATCCAGCCGGCGCGGTTCTGGTTGATCACCGACCAGTCGTGGAACACGAAGGAGGCCTTCAGCTCCTCCTGGTCCTTGGCGATCATGCGGGCGATATCGCCGTCCATCTGCACCTTCGAGTTCGTCGGGATGACGTAGAAGGGCGCCTGCATCAGCTTGGTCTGGACCTCCGGCGCCATGGCGGATTCGATCAGCGCCGCCGCCAGCTTGGCGTTGGGCGAGTTCTTGGTGATGTGGGCGGTGGTCAGGAAGGCGATGGTGCCGGTCTTCGGCTTGGCGAACTCCACCGGCACGCCGCGGGCGCGCAGGATCTGGATGGCGTTGAAGTTGCCCGGCGAGATGTCGATCTGGCCCTGTTGGAAGAGCGTGGCAAGCGCGCCGGGGTTCGGCGCCACGGCGCCGAGGTTCGGCTGAAGCTCCTTGAGCGCGGCGAAGGCCGGCTCGATGTCGTTCTCGCCGCCGCCACGGGTCTTCGCCAGCTCGACCATGAAGGCGGTGCCGAGCGTCGAGTTCATGTTGGTGATGCCGACGCGGCCCTTGTACTCCGGCTTCCACAGGTCGTCCCAGCTCGTCGGCGGGGTCTTGACCTTTTCCGGGTTGTAGGTGATGCCGACCGCCTGGAAGAAGATGCCCGGCCCTTCGGGCAACTGTGCCACCGGCAGCAGGTCCTGGTAGTTCTTGCTGTCCGCGACGGGGAAGGGGGCGGCCAGATCCTGGCCGATCACCGACAGGCGCGGGCCGGGGTCCATCAGCATCACGTCGATCGGCGGGTTCGCCTTGGCGGCGGACACCTTGGCAATCATGTCCACCGACAGCATCGGGTCCAGCGCGATGTCGGCGTTGCCCGTGGCCTTGCGGAAATGCGGGACGATGACGTCGCGGTGGGCTTCCTCCCAGCTTCCGGTGAAGGTGGCGAACACCAGCTTGCGCGCCTGCGCCCAGCTCATGCCGGGGAACAGGGACATGGCGCCGAGCGTGAGGCCGGCGGCGAGGATCTGGCGGCGGTCGAGGGTCATCGGCAGGCACTCCAGGGGGGAGGAGAGGAGAGGGATGGGGTCAGGCGCCCGCGGGAACGGCGAAGGCGCGGCAGGTCTGGGGGGAAATGGGCTGCAGCCGGACCGCCGTGCCGGGCGCGCGCAGAGCGGCGCCGGCGACGCGCGGCTCGGTCACCTTCACCTGCCCGCCGTCGGCGGTGCGCACCTCGTAGACGACCACAGGGCCGAGCGGCAGGGCGAGTTCCACGGTGCCGGCGATCTGCTGGGGCGCCGCCTCGGTGGCGAGCCGCAGATTCTCCGGGCGCACGCAGAGGATGGCGGGGTCGCCGGCGGTCAGCACGGCGTCGGGGGTGACGGCGGAGAGCACAGTGCCGGCCTCCAGCGCCACCTCGGCGACGCCGCCGGAGGTGCGGACGACGCGGCCCCGCAACTGGTTGGCGCTGCCGACGAAGCCGTTGACGAACAGGGTCTCGGGGCGGTCGTAGACGTCTTCCGGCGTGCCGAACTGCTCCAGCTTGCCCCGGCTCAGCACGGCGATGCGGTCGGCCATGCTCAGCGCCTCCTCCTGGTCGTGGGTGACCATGATGGTGGTGATGCCGAAGCGGCGCTGGAGCTGCTTGATCTCGATCTGCATGTCCAGCCGCAGATTCTTGTCGAGCGCGGCGAAGGGCTCGTCGAGCAGGAGAATGCTCGGCTGGATCGCCAGGGCGCGGGCCAGCGCCACGCGCTGCTGCTGCCCGCCGGACAGCTGCTTGGGGAAGCGGTCGCGCATGGCGTCCAGCTTCACCAGACCCAGCATGGCCTCAACCCGCGCCCGCACCGCGTCGCGTGCGGCACCCCGTGCCTCCAGCCCGTAGGCGACGTTCTGCGCCACGGTCATGTGCGGGAACAGCGCGTAGTTCTGAAACACGATGCCGACGCCACGCCCGGCGGGCGGCAGGCTGTCGACCACCCGGTCGCCGATGACGACGCGGCCCAGCGTCTGCGCCTGGAAACCGGCAAGGATGCGCAGCAGCGTGGTCTTGCCGCAGCCGGATGGCCCCAGCAGCGCCACCAGCTCGCCCGCCTTGATCTCCAGCGTCACGTTGTCCACGGCGGTGGAGGCGCCGAAGCGGTGGGTGATGCCGTCCAGCGTCACCGCGACGCCCGCGGGCACGGCGGAGTCCTCCTCGGCGGGCTGCGGGGCCGGGTGGCGGTGTGAACGGGCGGACTGGAGTGCGGCCATGGGGCGTATCCTGGTGGGGCGCACCGGCGGGGACCCCCGGTGGCGCAGCGCAGGACACGAGGGTAGCAACCCGCGTGCCACTCCGGCGCGTTCAAGGACGGTCCGGTCCTGGCTTCCCACATACTCTGGTGTTCGCCCGGACAGCCCTGTTCGGGCGCGGCGCGAAGCTGGGCACTCTGCCCGCCAAATGTGCCTAAAATTTGAACAGGGCCTGGATCGTGGTCATGATGCCTGAAGCATGTGCAAAGCGGTGTGGTCAAAGGGGAGAGGATTGCGCCTTGAGGTCATGACACAACTCCGTGTCGCCTTCGGCGCCGCGACGGTGTCGCCACGCTTGCCTGGGGTCCTGCCGTTCAATGCGAATCTGGACGGTTGCTATCTCCCCTGTGACGACGGGTATGAGGATCTGACTTCCGTGATCGCCAAAGCGGATGACGTGACCCTGGAGGCGATCGGGCGCAATGCGGCGGACGTCTTCGAGCGCGCCTGCACGCCGGCCCGGCTGGTCGAATGGGTCGAGCGCTGCATCCATGCGCATGAGCGCTGCAATTGAAGGGAGCCTCGTGGCGTCGTTGCGATCCCAGGTATCGGGAGCGACCGGTCGGCGAAGCTGAGCGGCCAGTGGCGCAAAGCGGAACAGCCCGCGGGCGGTGGGTGCAAACACCAAGCTGGCGGACGAAGCGTTCGGCGGGCTCGGGATTGCCGGTCCGGCACGGTGCTGCAAGACGGCGTGGATATGTGCCGGGCGTCGGCGCGGGGCCGCTGTGCACCCTCCGCCGAGCGATTGCCAAGGCGGATACACCGTGCCACGGTGCGCCGCACGCGAAACCAGAGTGGGACGAGGCGGTGGCGTCGGGCGGGATGCGCGATCTTCGATTGGACTTTTTCCGCGGGCTGGCCCTGTGGTTCATCTTCGTGGACCACATTCCGGGCAACCAGATCGCCTGGGTGACGATGCGCAACTTCGGTCTCAGCGACGCGACCGAGGTGTTCGTCTTCATTTCCGGTTACACGTCGGCGCTGGTCTATTCCCGAATACTGGACCAGCACGGCTGGCGGTTCGCCGCGGCCAAGGTGCTGGACCGCTGCTGGACGCTCTACATCGCCTATCTTTTCCTGTTCATCGCCTTCACGGCGCAGGTCGCCTACACCGCGCGGGTCTTCGACAACCCGCTGTTCACCGAGGAAATGGGCATCGCCGGATTCTTCGCCGATCCCGCGGTGTCGCTGGTCCAGGCGCTGGCTCTGAAGTTCCGTCCGGCCAACCTGGACATCCTGCCGCTCTACATCGTGCTGCTGTTGTCCCTCCCTGTGCTGCTGCCGGTGCTGCGGCGCTGGCCGCTGGCCCTGCTGGCCGGGTCGGTCACGCTCTACGCGGCGGCGCGCGTCCTGGACTGGAACCTGCCGACCTATCCGGACGGGGGCGTCTGGTTCTTCAACCCCTTTGCTTGGCAACTCCTGTTCGTGCTGGGAGCCACCATGCAGCGGCTGCCCAAGGTGGCGGCGGCGCTGACGAAGCGCCGGGGGACGCTGCTGTGGCTGGCGGGGGGGTATCTGTTCGCCTCGCTGCTGCTGGTGACCTCCTGGCAGATCGCGCCGATGGCCGCGCTCATGCCGATGTGGCTGGCGGAGATCCTCTACCCGATCAGCAAGACCGACCTCGACCTGTTGCGGCTCGCGCATTTCTGCGCGCTGGCCTACGTCGTCCTCCAGATCGCGCGGTTCGACAGCGCGTGGCTGCGCTGGCCGGCGCTGGCCCCGGTGATCCTGTGCGGGCGGCAGTCGCTTCAGGTCTTCTGCCTCGGCATCTTCCTGTCCTTCGCCGGCCAGACCGTGCTGAACCACTGGTCCGCCTCGCTTTTGGCCCAGTTTTCGGTCACACTCGTCGGCATCGCCGTGATGGTGGCCGCCGCGCGGGTGCTGACCTGGTATCAGTCCGTGGGACGGCCGCCGCGCCAACCGGCGTCCGCCCCGCCCGCGGCACCTGCCGCTCCACTGGCCCCTGCCGCCCCAATGGCCCCTGCCAAGGACCCGAGCGCATGACGCGCGCGACCGTCTTGACCCTGGCCGTCCTTGCGGGACTGACCGCTCCTATCTCCGCAGGCATCGCTCACGCGGCGCCGGAGACGCCCGCCGATCCCTGCGCCGTTCCGGAAACCGTCTACACCGTCGATGGCGCCCTGCCGCGCGCCTGGGAGCGGCTGAGGCACGGCGGCGCGCTGCCCATTCTGGTGCTGAATTCGGCAAGCTCGCGCTCCGACACCGCCTATCCGGCATTGCTGGAAAAGGAGCTGGCGGCTCGGCTGCCTGACCGCAAGGTCAGCGTGACCGTCCGCAACGCGCCGGGGGCGACCGCGCAGGAAATGCTGCCCGTCCTGAACCGGGAACTGGCCTCCTCCTCCGCCTCCCTGCTGGTCTGGCAGGTGGGGACGGCGGACGCCATGCGGAACATCGGACCCGACAGCTTCGGGGAGGCGCTGGGCCAGGGCATCGCGGCGGCCCAGGGGCGCGGCGCCGACGTGATCCTGATGGACATGCAGTACAGCCCGCAGACGGCGCAGCTCATCACGTTCCAGCCCTACCTGGACTATATGGAGTGGGTGTCGCAGGACAGCGACGTGGTCCACTTCCCCCGTTTCGAGATGATGCGGCATTGGTTCGAGGACGGCCGCGTCGGCTTCACCCCCGATTCCAAGGAGGAAAAGCTGCAGGCCTACCAGTTCGTCCACCGCTGTCTCGGCCGCATCCTGGCCGACACCGTGTCCACCATGATCGACCGTGCCGGGAGACCCGCTCCGTGATCGGCGTCCACGCCCCCCGGACCCGTGGCCGGAGGGCCGCCGTCCTCTCCGCCGCCCTGCTTTCCCTCGCTCCATTCCTCGCCGGCCTGACGGCCGGGCCCGATCCGGTGAAGGGGGCGGCCTGCGCCGTGTCCGTTCAGACGGCCGACCTTGCCGGGCCGCTGCCGCGCAGCGCGCGGGCGCTGACCGCCGGTGGGCCGCTGCGCATCGTCGCCATCGGTTCCTCCTCCACGGCCGGGGCGGGTGCCAGCAAAGCGGAGCACAGCTACCCGGCGCGGCTGGCCGAGCATCTGGGGGCGCGCTACCCTGGTCTCGCCCTGACCGTTCTCAACAAAGGCGCCAACGGGGAGACCGGGCCCGACATGCTGAAGCGATTCCAGCGCGACGTGCTGGACGAGGCGCCCGATCTGGTGATCTGGCAGGTGGCGGCCAACACCGTCCTGCGCGGCGACGATCCCGACGCGGCGGAACAGGTGATCCGCAGCGGTGTGCGGATGCTGAAGGACGCCGGTCTGGACGTCGTGCTGATGGACCTGCAATACGCCCCGGCCATGCTGGCGAAACCCCGGCACGAGGAGATGGAGGCCCGCATCGCCCGCGTCGCGGCGGAGGAGGGTGTGGGCCTGTTCCACCGCTACGCGGTGATGCGCCAGTGGGTGGAGACGCGGCAGGCCGCCATGAGCGATCTGGTCGGGCCGGACGGCATCCACCAGAACGACTTCGGCTACGACTGCGTGGCCCGCACGCTGGCCGCATCGCTGCACGACGCGCTCAATTTGCGGACCGCGGGGACGGTGTCCGGGCGTCCGTGAGGGGCCGCCGTTACATCCCCTCCGGCCAGCGATGGCGGAACCCCAACTCCCGCTCCAGGAAACGGGCGCAGCGCAGCAGCCGGTCCTCCTCGTAGGGGCGGGCGATCAGTTGCAGGCCGATGGGCAGGCCGTCCGCCGTCCAGCCGCAGGGAATCGACAGGCAGGGGAAGCCGACCAGCGACACCGTGTAGGTGATCGCCAGATAATCGATGATGGTCGACAGGCGGAAGCCGTTGATCTCCGTCACGTCGCCCTGGGCGTTGGGGAAGGGCGGCACGCTGGCGCTCAGCGTCATCAGGATGTCGTGGTTGCGGAAGAAGGCGGCGAAGCGGCGGTAGAGCGCGCTGCGCTGGGCCTCCGCCCGCAGATAGTCGGCGGCGGTCAGCCCCTTGCCCCGCGCGATGTTCCAGGCGACCGACGGGCTCAGCCGGTCGCCGTCCTGCTCCAGCGTCCGGCCGTAGGTGTGGAAGATGTGCGCGGCGCGCAGCGTGCCGAAGGCGGCGCCGGCCTCCCGGCAGTCGGGCGTGGCCTCCACGAACTCCCCGAAACGGCCCTCCAGCCCGCGCATCACCGCCTCGAACCGCTCGGCCAGCCCGAGGTCGATCAGGGCGGAGCCGAGGTCCGTGCTCCAAGCCACCCGCAGCGACATCGGGTCGAGGGCGTCGAGGTCCGGCACCGTCCATTCCGGCACGGGGAGGGAGGTCGGGTCGCGCGGGTCCGGTCCGCTGACGGTTGCCAGAGCCAGCGCGGCGTCGGCCACGTCGCGGGCGAGGAACCCTTGAGTCGCCAGCCCGTCCCAGGCCAGCGCGCGGCCCGGGCTGGGGATGCGTCCCGGCGTCGGGCGCAGCCCGACCACCCCGCAGAAGCTGGCCGGCGTGCGCACCGAGCCGCCGAAGTCGGTCCCCTGGGCCAGCGGCACCAGCCCGGCGGCCACCGCGACAGCACTCCCGCCGCTCGACCCGCCGCTGGTCTTGTCGAGGTCGTAGGGGTTGGCGGTCGGGCCGCACAGCTCGTTCCCGGTGATGGCGCCGAAGCCGAACTCCGGCGTGTTGGTCTTGCCGACGACGATGGCGCCCGCCGCCTTCAGCCGGGCGACGCTGAGGTCGTCGGTGTCGGGGATCAGGTCGGCGTAGAGGGTGGAGCCGTAGGTGGTGCGCAGCCCCGCCGTCAGCGTCAGATCTTTGACGCCCACCGGCACACCGTGCAGCGGGCCGAGCGGCGCCCCCGCCTCGACCCGCCGGTCGGCCTCCTCGGCGGCGAGTGCGGCGTCGGGGGCGACGGTGATGAAGGACTTCAGCCCGCCGTCCAGCGCCGCGATGCGCTCCAGGCTCGCCGCCACGAGGTCGCGCGCCCGGAAGCGGCGGTTGCGCACGCCTTCCGCCATCTCGGAGGCGCTGAGGCGGAACAGGTCGGGTGTGCTCACGGGCAGGGTCTCCGGTTGCGGCGGGCCGAGTTTAGAACGGCAGAACGGGGGCCGGCGAGCCCTTGGGTCGCGCCGGGGCGGGCAGGCCGCAGGGCAGGAATTCGCCGCGGCCCGGCTCGGCCAGCAAGGCGCCGTCGCGGCAGATCACGTCGCCGCGGGAGAGCGTGACGACCGGCCAGCCGGTGACCTCGATCCCCTCATAGGGCGTGTAATCCACATTGTGGTGCAGGATGCCGTTGGTGATGGTGACCGTGCGCGACGGGTCCCACAGGGCGATGTCGGCGTCCGCCCCCACCGCGATGGTGCCCTTGCGCGGGTGCAGGCCGTACATGCGGGCGGGGTTGGCGGCGGTCAGCTCGACGAACTTGGTCAGCTCCATCCGGCCCTTCATCACGCCCTCGGAGAACAGCAGAGGCAGGCGCGTTTCCACGCCGGGGATGCCGTTGGGGACGCAGCGGAAGGACGCCTGTTCGCCATGGACCTTCTTGCCGCCCGGCCCGTCGAAGCGGAAGGGCGCATGGTCGGAGGAGAAGACCTGGAAGGCGCCGCCGGTCAGCCCATCCCAGATCACCTTTTGGTTCGCAGCGTCGCGCGGCGGCGGCGAGCAGATGCACTTGGCGCCCTCGAACCCCTCACCGCCCAGGTCGTCGGCGGTCAGGAACAGGTACTGCGGGCAGGTCTCGGCGTAGATGCGCAGGCCGCGCCCCTGCGCCCAGCGGATCTGCTCCACCGCGTCGGCGCCGGAGACGTGGACGATCAGGATCGGCACGTCCACCAGCTCCGCCAGGGAGATGGCGCGGTGGGTGGCCTCGCGCTCCGCGACGCGGGGGCGGGAGACGCCGTGGAAGAACGGCGCGGTCTGGCCGGCGCGCTCCAGCTTCTCGGTCAGCCAGGCGATGCAGTCGGCGTTCTCCGCGTGCATCATGACCATGGCGCCCTCGGCGCGGGCGATGTCCAGCACCTCCAGGATCTGGCGGTCGTTCAGCTTCAGCGCGTCGTAGGTCATGTAGATCTTGAAGGACGTGTAGCCCTCGCGGATCAGCGCCGGCAGCTCCTGGCCCAGCACCTGCTCGGTGGGGTCGGTGACGATGAGGTGGAAGGCGTAGTCGATCAGCGGCTTTCCGGCGGCCCGGCGGTGATAGTCGTCCACCGCGGCGCGCAGCGTCTTGCCCTTCTCCTGGCAGGCGAAGGGCAGCACGGTCGTGGTACCGCCGAAGGCCGCCGAGCGGGTGCCGGTCAGGAAATCGTCGGCCATGACAGAGTCATCGCCGGTCGGCTGGTCGAAATGGACGTGGCCGTCCACCCCGCCCGGCAGGACGAGCAGGCCGGCGGCGTCAATCTCCTCCCGCCCGGCGGCCAGCCCCTCGCCCAGCGCGGCGATCCGACCGCCGCGCACGCCGACGTCGGCCTTGAACACGTCCGACGCGGTGGCGACCGTGCCGTTGCGGATGACCAGATCGAAGTTCATGGCAAACCCTCACGTTGAATGACCCGTTTGTTCCCTCTCCCCTCCGGGGAGAGGGTTAGGGTGAGGGGGCAGCATGGGCGAAAGCCCATGCCAGGGGATGGCGAAGGGGCAGTATGCCCCTTCGCGGTGCGCACGCGCACCGGCCCCCTCACCCTCCCCGCCGCTTGCGCGACGGGTCCCCTCCCTCTCCCCGGAGGGGCGAGGGCATTTTCAGGCCTTCAGCCATGCAACTCGCGGAACAGGCTGCCCCAGCCCGCGACGCGGCGGGTGTCCACGCCGGTCATGCGCAGCGCCTTCCACACCACCGTGGACACCGTGTCGTACACGGGGATGCCCAGCGCCTTCTCCATGCGCTCCGCCACCGGGGCACCGCGCATGTTGGTGCAGATGATGGCGATGGCCTCCGGCTTCGCCTCCGCGACCTCCAGGCACATCCGCTCGATGGTCTCCTCGGTGACCTCGGAGAAGGAGAAGTTGCCGCGATCGTTCAGGTGCCGCTCCGCCACCACCTCGAAGCCGGCGGCGTTGTAGTTGGCGACCATCTTGTCCTGGATCTCGTCCAGATAGGGGCTGACGATGGCGAAGCGCTTGCGCCCGGTCGTCTCCAAAATCTCGTTCAGAGCGAGCATGGAGGTGCAGGCGGGAATGCCCGTCTCCGCTTCGATGGAGGCGCACAGCTTCTCGTCGGCCGCGAAGCCCAGCCAGCCGGCCGAGGTGCCGTTCCAGCCGATCACGTTCAGCCGGGCGTCGGCGAGCAGCCGGGCGGCGTCCAGGAAGGGCGCGTCGGTGAACTGGTCCAGCGCCGCGGCGCGCAGGGAAATCTCCTTCACCGTGAAGCGCCCGAAATGGGCGGTCACCTCCGGCAGGCCGCTCAGCATCGCGGAGGTGACGGGCTCCAGCACCGTGTTGGAGGAGGGGGTCAGCATGCCCAGAAGGACGCGGTTGCTCATATCCATGGTTCTCTCGGTCAGGCGCGCGCCCACAGCGCGCGGGCGGCCTTGTCGGCCTCGGTGCAGATCTCGTTCAGGTCGGCGCGGACGGGGCGCCCGTCCTCGACCAGCGTTTCGCCGTCCACCAGCACCATCTCCACGTCGCGGCCCTGCGCGGTGTGGACGAGCGTGCCGAGCGGGTTCATCAGCGGGCGCAGATGCGGGCGTCGGGCGTCGAAGACCACGAGGTCGGCCAGCTTCCCCACGGCCAGCGTGCCGATCTCGTCGGCCATGCCGACCGCCTGTGCGCCGCCCAGCGTCGCCATGCGGAAGACGTCGGCGGGCTGCCAGGCGGCGGTGACCCCGCCCTGCTGGATGCGCGCGGTGGCGAGCGCCCAGCGCATCGCCTCCACCATGTCGCCGTGCTGCGTGTCGGTGCACAGCGCGAGGTTCACGCCGGCATCCTTCAGCTTCGGCGTCGGCGCGAGCCGGCCCGAGGCGGCGTTGCACTTCGGCACATGCACCGCGTGCGCCCCGGCGCGGGCGAGGCGGGCGATGTCGGCGTCCTCCACATAGAGACAGTGGGTGGCGAGCAGCCGGTCGTTCATCAGCCCGCACTCGTCCAGCAGTTCCGCCGGGGTCAGGCCGGTGGAGGTCTTCACCCGCTCCACCTCCACCCGGCTCTGCGCCAGATGGGTGTTCACGCGCATGGAGCGCGCCGCAGCCTCGTCCGCCAAGGTGCGCAGGAAGGCGGGGGAGCAGGTGTCCGGCGCGTGGGCGGCCATCTGCACGCGGATGCGCCCGCCGTTGGCGCCGTTCCAGCGGGCATGCAGGTCCAGCGTCCGCAGCAGCAGGTCGCTTCCGATGGCCGGGTCGAAGCGCCATTCGCCCTGGGCCACGCGGGCGAAATCCACGTCGTGGACACGCCAGCTCGCATGGACGCGCAGGCCGAGGTCGGCGATGGCGTCCAGCGTCGCGTCGGCGTGGACGAAATGGTCGCAGATCAGCGTGGAGCCGGACAGCAGGGCCTCCACCGCGCCCAGCCGGGCCAACGCGCGGGCTTCCTCCGGCGTGGCGTCGGTGCCCTTGGGCACGCCCGGCGTGTAGGAGGGCGCGAAGCCGAGATCGGCGGCCACGCCGCGCACCATCACCAGGACGGCGTGCAGATGCGCGTTGACGAAGCCCGGCGTGACCACCCGCCCCGGCAGGTGGCGGACCTCGACGGCGGCGGGAAGCCCCTCCGATGCCGGGGCGAGATGGACGATGCGCCCGTCGCGGATGCCGATGGCGGCGTCGTCCACGACGCTGCCGATCGCCTCCCCGGTCAGGGCGGTGATGCCGGTCAGCAGCAGATCGAGCCGGCCGGTCACGCGACGGCGGCCTGCCGTTGCTGCATGCCCTCCTCACGGATCAGGTTGAGGATGTGGCGCTTGTGGTCGTTGAAGCGTGGGCCGGTGGTGTCGCGCGGGCGCGGCAGATCGAGCGCGATCAGCTCGCGGATGCGGCCCGGACGGCTGGTCATCACGGCGACGCGGGTGCCCAGCACCAGCGCCTCGTCCACGCTGTGGGTGACGAAGACGACGGTGCAGCGCTGCTTTTGCCAGATGGCGACCAGCTCCTCCTGCATGTCCATCTTGGTCTGGGCGTCGAGCGCCGCGAAGGGCTCGTCCATCAGGATGACCTGCGGGTTGAGCAGCAGGGCGCGGGCGATGCCGACGCGCTGGCTCATGCCGCCCGACAGCTCCGCCGGGAAATGGTTCTCGAAGCCGCGCAGGCCGACCATGTCGATGTATTCCTGGGCGGCGTCGCGCCGGTCGGCCTTGCGCCAGCCCTTCAGGCGCAGGTGGAAGGCGACGTTCTCCCACACCGGCAGCCAGGGCATCAGGTTGGCCTGCTGGAAGACCATGCCGCGGTCGGCGCCGGGGCCGTCCACCGGCTTGCCGCCCACCGTCACGGTGCCCTCGGTCGGCTTCTCGAAGCCGGCGATCATGTTCAGCAGCGTGGACTTGCCGCAGCCCGACGAGCCGAGCAGGCAGAGAAACTCGTTCTTCTCCACCGACAGGCTGACGTTATCGATGGCCAGCAGGTCGCGCTTGCGCTTGGCGTCGCGGAAGATCTTGGTGATGTTCTGAAGGTCGATGGAAGCCATCGCTCAGCCCTCCCGGCTCTGGAGCGTGGAGCCGTGCTGCCAGTGCAGCGCGGCGGACATCAGGACTTTGATGAGCGCGTCGGTCGCGTAGCCGAGCAGGCCGATGCTGGCCATGGCGGCGAGCACGAGGTCGTAGCGCAGGAAGTAGTAGCTGTCCCACAGCACGTAGCCGAGGCCGCTCTTCACCGCGACCATTTCCGCCGTCACGGTCAGCATCCAGGCGGCGCCGATGCCGATGCGCAGGCCGGCGAAGATGCTGGGCAGCGCCGCCGGGAAAACGACGTGGCGCAGCAACTGCTGTTCCGTGGCGCCCATCATCGAGGCGGCGCGGATCAGGTTGCGGTCGGCGGTCTTCACCCCGTGAATGGTGTTCATCAGGATCGGGAAGAAGGCGCCCAGGAAGACCAGGAAGATGGCCGGCTTGTTGGCGATGCCGAACCAGATGATCGCCAGCGGAATCCACGACACCGGCGGCACCGGGCGCAGCATCTGGATGGTCGGCTCCACCGTCCGCTCGACCCAGCGCCACCAGCCGATGGCGATGCCCAGCAGCACGCCGCTGACCACCGCGATGCCGTAGCCGGCGGCGACGCGCGTGGCGCTGGACAGGGCGTCGGCGAACCAGCGGCCGGTGTTGCCCTGCGAGGTCTCGTCGAAGCCGAAGATCCAGTCGCCCCAGGTGTGCAGCACCACCGACGGGGCCGGCAGCAGGGCCGCCGGCAGGAAGCCGGACCGGGAGAACACCTCCCAGGCGGCAAGGATGAAGAGGGGAACGACGGCGCGCTCCCATGATTTCGACAATGCCGTCATGGCCCGGTTTCCCTGTCCCGTCAAAAAAACAATCGTGATGTAAAAGGCGCTCTTAGAAGCCCAGCTCGCTCTTCGGCTTCTTGGTGACGGCTTCGAGGAAGGTGTAATTCAGGTTCTTCTCCGCGGCGGCGGTGACGTCGTTGGAGATGTACTTCAGCTCGCGCATCATCGTGGCGATGGCCAGCGTGCTGTCCTTGTGGATGGCATAATCCGGGGAGGCGTTCTTCAGCGCCTCGCTGGCGACGGCCTTGTCCATGCCGGTGTATTTGTTGATGACGTCCACCCACACGGTCTGGTCGGACTTCAGCTTGTCGACCAGGGCGACGACCGAGCCGACGGTGGCCTCGACCGCCTTCGGGTGGTCCTTGATGACGTCGGAGCGGGTGACGATCAGGTTGGTCAGGTTGCCGGCGGCTTGATCATAGGGCAGGGCGAAATGCGTGCCGACGCCGGTCTGGCGGATCTGCGAGGCGAAGGGCTCCACCGTGCAGATCACGTCGACCTCGCCGCGCTGGAGGGCGGCGGCGTGGTCGGACGGGTTCGGGATGTTGATGAACTGCACGTCCTTGTTGACGTTGATGCCGTGCTTCTGGAGGGCGCCGCGCATGTGGATGTCCTGCGCGTTGCCGCGGGACGCCGCGACGCGCAGCGGCTCGCCCTTTTCCTTGCGCTCGGCGATCAGCTTTTTCAGCCCGTCCCAATCATCGGCCTTCAGGGTGATGCCCTTGCCGACGACGATCTCCGACCCACCGTTCACCTGACCGGATACGGCCACCACGTCGAAGCCCTTATCGAGCGCCGTGATGTAGTGCAGGTAGGTGACTTGGGCCATGTCGATGCTCTTCGACACCAGCGCGGTCAGCACGTCGTTGCCGGAGTTGAAGTTGATCGCTTCGATCTCCACGCCCTTGGCGAGTTCCGGGGTCAGCGCCATCGGCAGGCAATGGGCGCATTTGGCGAAGCCCAGCTTCAGCTTCTCCGCGTCGGCCGCCTGGGCGGTGGCAGCGGCGGAGAGGGCGAGGAAGGCGGCGGTGACGGTCGTCAGGGTGAGGGACCGGAACGTCATGAAAGGAGTGCTCCCGATGCGGTTGCGTCCCTGAACCTTTCGCAAGGTCCGTGCCAGATTGTATACAATATTATAACCGCCAATTTATTGGCTACTTTCAGCCGTTTAGGGCATAGTAACGGCGGGTGGCCGCACGGGAGCGAGGCTGCCTTAATTTTGGGCATGACGCACCATTTCGGTATGCATGCCGAATTATGAAGCACTTTCGGGGGTGGTGGGTCAGGATGGACAGGATCAAGACCATGAAGGCGCCGGCCCGGCCGATCCGCCGCGCGACGCTGCATCATTCCGCGGTGGAGGAACTGCGGGCGATGATCCTGGACGGGGAGCTGCCGCCCGGCGTCCGCGTGCCGGAGGTGCAGCTGTGCGAGCAGTTGGGGATCTCCCGCACGCCGCTGCGCGAGGCGCTGCGGGTCCTGTCGTCGGAAGGGCTGGTGGAGCTTCGCCCGCACCGCGGCGCCATCGTTGCTCCGGTGGACCCCGGCGAGATCGGCGCGATCTTCGAGGTGATGGATGCGCTGGAGCGGCTGGCCGGGACGCTCGCCTGCCGCAACGGCTCGGACGCAGAGTTCGCGAAGCTCGACCGGATGCACGACCAGCTCGTTACCCAGCACGAGGCGGGGGAGCGCGCGGCCTACTTCCTGACCAACCGGCAGATCCACACCCAGATCGTCGCCATGGCCCGCAACCCGGCGCTGGACGCGACCTATGCAGGCTTCGCCGCCAAGATCCTGCGCGCCCGCTCGCTCGCCAATTACGACACCGGCCGCTGGCAGGAGTCCGTGGACGAGCATGAGGGCTTCATGAAGGCGTTCCGCCGCCGTGATGCCGAGGAGGCCGGCGCCTTGCTGGCCGATCACAGCCGCCGCACCGCGGTCGCGGTCATTCAGGCCTTGCGCCAGCCGTCGGTTCAAGAGGGCGGGGCGGTCACCGATGCCGAGCCGATGGACGTGGAATGATTCGTTCGATTAAGGCTTGAATTATGCTGCACTGCAGAATATATTAGTTCCACTGACGCCTTTTCGGGCGTTTCCTCCCTAGACTCAGGCCGCCGGAGCAATCCTGGCGGCCTTTTTCTTTGCGCGCCGGGCAGCCGTTGTCCCAATGCGCCGCAGCAAAAAAACCGCAATGTCTGGTGGAAAGCACGACCCTGAAAGTGAAACACGCTGCCGCCGTCAAAGCCCTGCGGGGGTGCTGGGGCTTGAGGCATGCAGCGTGTTGCATTGTGTGCGCGCCTTTGTTTTTGTGCGGCGCGCCCCTGCTTTCACGGACTACCGAGTCCTCCCTAGACTCCGGCCTGACGCTGTTCGCAGCGCTACGAAAGATAGACCATACGTACCCGCATGATGTCAATGGGCATGGCGGCCGGAGGAGTATATTTTTCAGCCTATGACCTTGCGGCGCGGCCCGCAGGCTCCAAGCGAATCGGGACATGATCGACTGCAAACGTAGGATCAGGCCGATCGCAGCGCGTACCATCGCCTTCTTGGTTCACGTCATGCCCGCCGGGCATCGGAACCGACAATGCGGAGGAAGCACCATGGCCGACGAACGGAACCCGAACCAGATGGGCAGCCAGGACGAGCGGAAACAGGGGCAGCAGACTCAGGACAATCCGAAGAACCGGCAGCAGGGGCAGGACCAGGCAAACCGGCGGCAGCAGGACATGGACCTTGATCGGGACGAGAAGGGCGGTCAGCAGCGCTGACCTCCACGTCGCGCGGAGGCGGGACATGATGTCCCGGTCCGTGCGACGGGTTTGCGGCTTACTGGTTTTTTCGGCATACACTGGGGCGGCCGGTCGGTCGCCCCTTTTCGTGTGGGCGGTCCGGCTTCCGCTGGGACGAGAGGACGGACCATGACCTACTGCGTCGCCCTGTATCTCAAGGACGGCTTGGTGATGCTGTCGGACACGCGCACCAACGCGGGGGTGGACCACATCTCCATCTTCAGCAAGATGCATGTCTTCGAAGAGCCGGGCGACCGCATGATCGCCTTGATGACCGCCGGGAACCTGTCGCTGACCCAGTCGGTGGTCGCGCTGATCCAGGAGGGGGTGGAACTGGACGGCGAGGTCCGGACCATCTCCAGCGTGAACGGCATGTTCCAGGCGGCCCAGCTCGTCGGCGCCGCCGTTCGTCAGGTGTGGAAGCGGGACGGCCACGCGCTGAAGGAGCAGCGGGTGGATTTCGACCTGTCGATCATCCTCGGCGGTCAGATCCGAGGCGACCGGGTGCGGCTGTTCCACGTCTACGCCGCCGGCAACTTCATCGAGGCGACCGCCGACAACGCCTTCTTCCAGATCGGGGAGCACAAGTACGGCAAACCGATCCTCGACCGGGCGTTGACCCACAACACGCCGCTTGAGGAGGGGATGAAGCTGGTGCTGATCTCCATGGACAGCACGCTGCGCTCCAACCTGACGGTCGGGTTGCCGCTCGACCTGATGGCCTACCGCCGCGATTCGCTGAAATTGGAGACGCGGCGGCGGATCGGTGAGGACGATCCCTGCTTCAAGGAGATCAGCGACGGCTGGTCACAGGCGCTCCGCGAGGCCTTCCGCTCCCTGCCGCCGCCCAAGTGGGCCGATTGAGACTGGACTGATTAAGCGGCGGCGTCCGCCTTGCGCACCCGCACATGGTTGTCGTGGAAGGCGGCCCCGCCGAAGGGCGCCACCGGGTCGGCGCCGGTCAGGCTGTTGATCCCGCGCCCGCCCTCGTGCGCGGCGTTGGGCCAGATGGATTCGGCGATGACCACGCCGGGTCGCACCCCGTCGAACAGCCGCGCGTGCAGGAGCACCGCGCCACGTCCGTTGGCGGCCTCCACCCGGTCGCCCTCCGCGATGCCCAGCGCCGCCGCGTCGTCGGGGTGCAGCATCAGGCTCGGGCGGCGCTCCCGCCCAGCGGAGGTCGGGGTCTCGGTGAAGCTGCTGTTCAGGAAGTTGCGGGCCGGCGCGGTGACCAGCCGGAAGGGATGCTCGGCGTCCGCCTCCTCGGTCACCGCCCAATGGTCGGGGAAGGTCGGCATGGAATCGACGGGGCCGAAGGTGGACGGGGCGGCGTAGGGCACCGTCGGCCAGTCCGGCTTCAGGCGGAACTTGCCGTCTGGCCAGCGGAAGCCCTTCACGAAATGCGCCGTCTCGAAATCCGGCTGCACGTCGAGGAAACGCGCGGTCTCCAGCGCCTCCAGCGTGCCGTGGCCGGACGCGCGCAGCGTGGCGTCGATCAGCTCCCGCTCGGTCATGCCGAAGCCGGGGTGGGAGTCGCTGCCCAGCCGCCGCGCCAGTTCGCCGATGACGGCGTGGTTGGGCCGGCAGTCGCCGGGGGGATCGACCAGCTTGGGCCCGAGCAGGATGTGCTGGTTGCCGCCGGCCTGATAGAGGTCGTCGTGTTCCAGGAACATGGTGGCGGGCAGCACGATGTCGGCCATGCGCGCCGTCTCGGTCATGAACTGCTCGTGCACGCAGACGAACAGGTCGTCGCGGGCGAAGCCGCGCCGCACGCGCGCCTGATCGGGGGCGATGGTCACCGGGTTGGTGTTCTGGATCAGCAGCGCCGTCACCGGCGGGCCGCCGGCCAGCGCGTCCGGGTCACCCTCCAGGATCGGGCCGATGCGCGACTGGTCGAGCATGCGCACGGTCGGGTCGCGCAGGTCCAACCCCTCGATCAGCGTCTTGTTCCAGCCGTAGATGCCGCTGTTGGAGTGGAAGGCCCCACCGCCCTCGACTTTCCAGGCGCCACTGACCACCGGGATGCAGGAGGCGGCGTGCATGTTCACCGCCCCGTTGCGCGAGCGGGTGAAGCCGTAGCCCAGCCGGAAGTAGCTGCGCGGCGTCTGTCCGACCAGCCGGGCGAAGGCCTCGATCTCCGCCGCCGGCAGGCCGGTGATGGCCTCAGCCCATTCCGGCGTCCGGCTGGCGAGATGTGCCTCCAGCCCGGCGGGGTCGTCGGCGTGGCTGGCGAGATAGGCGCGGTCGGCCAGCCCGTCGCGGAACAGCACATGCATCACCGCGCAGGCCAGTGCCCCGTCGCTGCCTGGACGGATCAGCAGGGGTATGTCCGCCTGCTCCATGGTCGGGGTGCGGTAGACGTCGACCACGGCGATCTTGGCCCCGCGCTCCTTGCGGGCTCGGACCGCGTGGGTCATCACGTTGACCTGGGTGGAGACGGCGTTGGTGCCCCAGATCACCACGAGGTCGGACTTGGCCATCTCGCGCGGGTCGGCCCCGGCCAGCTTGCCGGCGCCGGCCAGCCAGCCGGCCCAGGCCGGGTTGGTGCAGATGGTGGCGAAGAAGCCCGACCAGCGCCGGGCGTGGCGCAGCCGGTTGATGCCGTCGCGCTGCACCAGCCCCATGGTGCCCGCGTAGTAGTAGGGCCACACCGTCTCCGGCCCGTGTTGCCGCTCGGCCTCCAGGAACCGGTCGGCGACGATGTCCAGCGCCTCGTCCCAGGAGATCGGCGCGAACTGGCCGGAGCCCTTGGGGCCGGTGCGGCGCAGCGGCCGGGTCAGCCGGTCGGGATGGTGCACCCGCTCGGCGTAGCGGGCGACCTTCGCGCAGATCACCCCGGCGGTGTAGCTGTTGTCGGCCGCCCCGCGGATGCGCCCGATGCGGCGCTCGTCCAGCACCTCGACCTCCAGCGCGCAGGTGGACGGGCAATCGTGCGGGCAGGCCGAGGCTTGCAGGCGGGGAGCGGTGCGGTTGGACATGGTTCTACAGATGGGTGCGGGAGGGGGTCAGGGAAGGGCGGCGGTGCTGTGCAGCGTCACGCGCAGGCCGCCGTGCGACACCGACGGGCCGGACGGTTGGAAGGGCAGGCCGGTCGCCTGGGCGAGCGACGCCTCGTTGGTGACGAGGCCGACCCGCCAGCCGGAAAAGCGCGACAGCAACGTCTGGCCCAGCGCGCCGTAAAGGGCGAACAGCGGCTTCTTCTCGCCGATCCGCGCGCCGTAGGGCGGGTTGACGATGACGAGGCCCGGCGGCCCTTCCGGCGGCATCAGGTCGCTGACCGCGTGCTTCTGGAAGTCCGTCAGGGCGGCGACGCCCGCGCGCTCGGCGTTGGCGCGGCTCATGGCAACGGCTCCGCCATCGCGGTCGCTGCCATAGAAACGGACAGTGGGCGCGGCGCCCGTGCCGCCCGCCGTGCGCATCGTCTGCCACGCCGCGTCGTCGAAGGAGGCGAGCTGTTCGAAGGCGAAGCGGCGGCTGCGTCCGGGATGCAGGCCCGCGGCGATCTCCGCGGCTTCGATGACGAAGGTGCCGGACCCGCACATCGGATCGACCACCGGCTCGCTGCCGTCGAAGCCGCAATGGCGCAGGAACAGGGCGGCCAACGTTTCGCGCAGCGGCGCCTTGTGGATCTCCTCCTTGTGGCCGCGCTTGTGCAGGGACTCGCCCGAGGCGTCGACGCTGATGGTGCAGAGGTCGTCGTCGATGCGGGCCTTGATGGAAACCTCGGCCTCCGCGGAGATCGGAGCGCCCAGTTCCTCGGTGATGGCGCGCTCGATGCGCTGGGCGGTCGCCCCGGCGTGGTAGATGCGCGAGCCCTTGCAGGACGCCTCGACGCGGACCGGCACGTCGGGGCGCAGGAACTCGGCCCAGGGCACCCGGCGCGCCCGTTTGTCGAGCTGGGCGAGGTGGAAGGCGCGGAAGGAGGCGACGCGCGCCAGCACGCGGGTCGCTCCGCGCAGTTCCAGGTTCGCCCGCCAGACCTCCGGCCAGCCGCCGCGGACGGTGACACCGCCCTTGATGGCGGTGGCGTCGCGGAAGCCCTTGGCCTTCACCTCGTCGCAGAGCACGGCTTCCAGGCCCGGCGCGGTGACGATGAAGATCTCGAAATCGGTGCCGGTACGGTCGGCGGCGGCGGCGGTGTCGCTGGTCATGGCCCCTAGATATCCCGAAGCCCCGCCGTCTTCGACATCTTTCTAGCAACCGGCCCCCTTAACAACCGGCCTTGCCGATGGCGGTGGTCAGACGCTCATAGCCGGCGCGGGTGAGATGCACCGGGTCCTTGTAGAGCGGGCAGGCGCCCTCCGCAGGGCAGGCGTCGCGCAGCGGGGTGCTCGCGTCCACCACGCGCAGGCCGGGGCCGGCGAGAGCGGTCAGCCGCCGGTTCACGTCCATAATGCGTTCGGCGAAGGCGGCGTTGCCGTCGCGCCGCGGCAGCAGGGTGAGCAGCATGACGCAGGCGCCGGGAGCGGTTCGCTTCACCTCCGCCGCGATGGTCCCGATGGTGCCGGCGATCTCCGCCGCGGAGCGGTTCGGCAGGTCGTTCGTCCCGACCAGGACCAGCGCGGACTCCAGCCCCATGCCCGGCCCGAAGGAGTGCCGCACCCGCCACAGCAGGTTTCCCGTCGTGTCGCCCCCGGCCCCGAAATTCATCGGCTCCGCGTCGAACAGCCGGCGGGAGAGGTCGGGCGGCCAGCCGGCGATCAGGGAATCCCCCAGCAGCATCGCCTTCGGGTCCTGCCGCCGCAGCGTCTCCATGCGCTTGGTCAGCCAGTCCGGGTAGGGAGGCTGCGTGCGCGGCCCGATGGTCGTCTCGCCCTGCGCCGGAATGGACAGGAACGCCAGCAGTGCGGCGACCCCGGCCCAACCCGCTCGGGTGATCCGACTCACGCCGCCTTCGCCGGCAGGGCGACGGCCGGGACCTGCTCCGGATGCAGGGCGGGCGGCGAGAGGTCCAGCACGGCGCGCTCCCCCTCGGCCAGAGCGCGCAGGGCGTTCACGGTCAGCGCGACGGTCAGCGGACCCTTCGGCGCGGGGGCGTCGAGCACGAGGTCGGTGGTCCGGCCGGGATGCACCTCGAACCGCTCCTCGGCCAGCGTCGCGCCGTCCTCCGCGGCGATGGTCACGGCGACGCGGAGCGGGACGGAGTCCCGCAAGGGGCAGCGCAGGGTGGCACCGAGATGGAAGGCGCCGGGCGCATGCACCCCCGTCCAGCGCAGCGTGGTGCCGGGCCGCTCCGGATCGGGGCCGTGCAGGCGGAACAGGCCCTCATAGGGGCGGCACCAGCTGTTGCCGTTCAGCAGGCGGGCGGTTCCGGCGCGCAGGTCGCCCGCGATGGGCTTGCTCATGTCCTGATCCGGAGCGAAGGGGAAGCGGAGCTGAACCAGCGCGTCCGGCGTGCCGATGCGCAGGGCGGCGTGGCGTTGCGCCCAGTCGTGGCAGGGGAACAGGCGCAGCGCTCCCTGGACGATGGAGAACCACGCCGCGGCGTCGATGTCGTCCGCCCGATGATAGGGGGCGAAGCGGGTGACGTAGCCGCGCATCAGGCCGGGCCGCTGCCAGTCCACGTTGCCGATCCGGGCGGGGTCGTCCGTCGCCTGCACCTCCAGCAGGGCGAAGTCGTCGTGGCCCGCCAGGGCGGTCAGCGCCTCGTAGAGGCCGTCGATGGTCGCGGGGGCGATGCCTGGGTTTGACTTCACGACGAAGATCACCCCGCCCATCGCCGTCCGCGCGGTGAACTTGGCCTGGAGATACTGGATCTTGCGCGTTTCCCGGCGGTGCAGGGCGCGCCGCGTCGCCTCGTCGTCGCAGAAAAGCAGCCGCCCGCCGCTCATGTCGGACTTCATGTCGCTGTGCCAGCCGATGCCGTAGGCGGAATCCAGCACCATGCCGGTGCGCAGCGGCGACAGGTTCTCGAACCGGTACATGCCTTCGAAATTGGCGCGCAGCTTGGCCAGAAGCTGGTCGGGCTTCATGGAGGCCCAGCGGAACAGGCTCCCCGCCTCGCAGGACAACCGGCGCAGGACGAAGCCGAACTCGCAATTGTCGCCGAGACTCTCGAACCGCAGAAGGTCGTCCGCACCGATGCCGATGGTCATGCTCTTGTCCCGTCTCACTGCCAGGCCGTGGTTTCGACAAGCCTAGCGCGAGCCGGTCGGGCTGCGTCAACGGGCGGTGGCGGCGGCGCCGAAATGATCACCGCGAATTCGAGGCAATCCGTTCAGACTGTCCGGCCGTTCAGACTGTCCGGGTGACCTTGCGCAGATGGCGGGGCCGGTCCGGGTCGAAGCCGCGCGCCACCGCCAGCCGGGCCATGAAGGGGTAAAAGCCTTGGATCGCCGCGATGGGGTCCAGCACCGGATGCAGCGGCGGCGGCAGGGGCAGGGGGGTGTCGGCCAGATCGAGCGCCCGCTCCTCGGATGAGGCGACCAGCAGATGGGCGCCGGCCCGCTGCAACGCGCGGGCGGTGTCGAGCACGCCGTCCAGCGTCTCGTCCCGCACCGCGACGACCAGCACGGGGAAGCCCGGCTCGACCAGCGCCATCGGGCCGTGCATCACCTCCGCCGCGCTGAAGGGTTCGGCGTGGGCGGCGGCGGTCTCCTTGAACTTCAGCGCCATTTCCTGGGCGATGGGGTAGCTGCGGCCCCGCGCGACGATGAGCAGGCTGGACACGCCCTCCAGCACGGGCTGCGCCGCCGACCAGTCCGCAGCACCGGCCCGTTCCAGCCTCTGGGGCAGCCGGGGAAGGGCGTCGAGAAGCGCTTCGTCGCCTGTCCAGACGGCGGTCAGCCTAGCGATGGCGGCGAGGCTGGCGACGAAGCTCTTGGTCGCGGCGACGCTCAGTTCCGGCCCGGCGTGGAGCGGCAGGGGATGGACGACCCGCTCCGCCAGCGGCGAGTCCCCGACGTTGACCAGCGCGGCGGTCAGAGCGCCGCCGGCCCGCGCCGCTTCCGCGACGCGCAGCAGGTCGGGGCTCTGGCCCGATTGCGAGATGGCCAGAACGAAGGCGTCCTTCACCCGCAGGTCGGCGCCGTAGGCCGTGAGCACCGAGGGCGCCGCCGAGGCGGTGACCAGCCCCAGCGCCGTCTCGAACAGGTAGCGGGCGTAGCCGGCGGCGTGGTCGCTGCTGCCCCGCGCGATGGTCATCGCGAAGGGCGGCGGCACGGCCCGCAGACGGTCGGCGAGGGCGGCCACCGCCTCGGCGCCGGAGTCCAGCAGGCGCCGCACCGCCGCGGGGGCGGCTGCGGCCTCCTGCATCATCAGGGGAGTGCTGGTCATGGGTCGGCCTCCGTTCCAGGCCGATCATAACACGGTCTTCCGGCCAACCTCACGCCGGGCCGGTCGGGGCCTTCGCCAGCACGGCGGCGGCGGCGGGGTCCATCTCCTCCGCCGGGGTGGGCTCGGCCTGGGGTGGCTTCCAGTTGCGCAGCCGGTTCACCATGGCGCCGGCCTGGGTCTTCCAGCGGTCGGCGTGGATGCGCATCGATTCGCCACTCTGGACCAGCAGGCGGCTGGGCAGGGGACCGGGCGTCTCGAAGGTGCCGAGATGGACCGTCTCGACCGGATGTTTGCCGGCGAGTCCGCGCTTGAACTGGTAGACGCCGGGGTTGGTCTGGGCATTCACCCCGTGCAGGTCGTAGCGCAGTCCGCCGTTCGCCTTGATCCACAGGAGCGCCCGCCATTGCAGCAGATAGGCGGCGTTGACCCGCAGACCGGCCTCCAGCGTGGCGGAGTTCTGCATCTGCCCGGTGGTTCCGAACAGCGACACGACGACCCCGGCCACCGGCCGCCCCTCGTGCATGGCGAGGAAGGCGCGCATCTTCCGCCGCGGCGGCAGCGCCTCGTTGATCCGGGTGAAGGTGCGGCTGTCGTACGCCTTGAAGCCCTTGCGGCGCTGCGTCTCGACGAAGATGTCGTCGATGGTTTCCAGCAGTTCGGCGTGGGAGCCTTCAACGACCTCGATCCCCATCCGCTCGGCCTTGTTCAGCCCGCGCCGCCAGTGGTGGGACAGGTTGGAGCGCAGGCCCGCCTCGTCCGCGGTCAGGTCGGTGATGAAGGTGCGGTAGGGAGCCTTCTCCTCCCGGAACTGCATCCCCAGCGAGGCCAGGGCCTCCGTGACCGCTCCCCCGTCCGCCTGAGAGACATGGGGCAGCAGGCGCAGCAGCAGGCCGCGCCGGTCGGTGTATTCCGCCTTCAGCGCGTGCAGCGCGGTCATCAGGGCGGCGTGGTCCGGCCCCTGGCCGCGCGGATGCCACATCGGCCCCCACATGACCAGCGCCAGGCCGCCGATGCCCGGCACGCGGCGCAGCAGCACCTGGACCGCAGCCACCGGGCGCCCGTCGCGCCGCACGACGAGGTGGCTCAGCTCGCGCCCGGCATGGGCGATGCGGCCATAATCCCATGTCTGGAAGATGTTGGCGTCGTCGAAGCCATCGAGGATGGCGTACCAGCCGCTGCGGTCGACCCGGTCGATCTCGATGGAGGACGCGGGGCACAGGACATCGCCGCCAAGCGCGTCGGTGTACATTCAGTTTCTCCCCTGGAGTTCACGGCGATCGTTTTTTGTGGAAGTGTTCGGTAACGGTCAGACGGTTCCGCCGGAGCGGTAGAGGGTGCTGAAGGCGGGGCGGGCCGAGAAGGCGGCCTGCGGAATGTCGAGCAGACGGCGCAGCCGGTCGCGCACCGCCGGTTCCAGGACCGCGGCGACCAGCAGGGCAACGGCGATGGACAGGGCGCCGCCCGTCACCGCCCCGGCCATGGAGGAGGCCCCGGCCTGCATCGCCAGCGCCTTGGCCGAGCCGCCGATCACCTCGTGCAGCAGGTAGAGCGGGTAGGTGGCGAGCCCGACCACACGCAGCAGGGACAGGATGGACGGCGGCAGCGTGGCGATCTCCGCCCGCCAGCGCGCCGAGGCGACGATGGCGAGAAGCGACACGCCCCAGATCAGCAGCGGGTTCATCCACAGATCGGCGAGGTTCAGCGGGACGGGCGAGCGCTCCACGAACTCCACCGAGCGGGCGGTGATCTCCAGCGGCGCGGCGATCAGGGCCAGCAGGGCGGCGGCCATGCCCGTCCGGGTCAGCTTGCCGCGCGACCACAGCCACAGGAAGATCCCCAGCGCGAAGAACACGCCGTGGCGCAGCAGCGTCATGTTCAGCATGCCGTACTCGAACTCCAGGAACGGCAGGTTGACGACGCCGAAGACGTGCAGGCTGTAGACGCCGAGATAGGCCGAACTGGCGGCGGTCAGCGCCAGGGCGAACAGCGGCAGCCGGTGGAAATTACCGCTGAACAGCAGCAGGAAGACCGCGCCGTAGAAGGCGATCTCGACCGGCAGCGTCCAATAGGCCGACGCGACGTAGGGGCCGGCGGGCGCCAGCGTGAAGGAGGCGATGAAGCGCCGCGCCAGATCGGGATCGGGACCGGGCATGAGCACAAGGGCGACGAGGCACAGGATGGAGCAGACCCAGGCCGCCGGATAAAGTCGCAGCAGACGCGACCGGATGAAGGCGATCGGGGTGGCGTTGTTGGCCGAATTGGCGATGACGAAGCCCGACACCACGAAGAAGACCTGCACCCCGGCCCAGCCGGACCACATGACGTCGGCGACGGCGGGGTCGCGCCAGGTCAGGTGAAAGCCGGTGACCAGCAAAGCCGCGGCGAACCGCACCATGTCGATCCCATAGACGTAATCGGCCCCGGACCTGTGACGGGCATGCCCGCCCCCCGGCAGAGTGTGCTTTATCGGCGTTTCAGGCACGATTCCTCCCTTCCTGCATGGGGAGTGCCCATGTGCAGGTTCTCGACGTCTGTTGATTCCGGAAGACGAGCGCGGTGCGGCCTCGGGACGCAACTTGCGTGCTGCTGGGGAGCATACTCGCTGGAGGGCGCGGATACAGGGGCCCGAACGGATTCAACAGGAAATCTGCGGGAGTATACTGTTCAGATGACCGTCCGGTGCCGAAGCCATGGCACAATGGGGAGGTGTCTGGCGCGAACGGTCCGCCCGGCCCCGGGCGTTTTACCGTGAAGGGATATTACGGGGAGCGAATGGCAAACGGCCCGTCCCCGGTTTTAAGACCGGGGACGGGCCGTGTGATCGCCGGCTGGGCGACTTGCCGCCAGTGACTTGCTGCCAGTGGTTTACTGGTAGTGCAGGCCGCCGTTGATGTTCAGGGTCGAGCCGGTGATGTAGCCGGCGATTTCCGAGGCGAGGTAGGACACCGCGCCGCCGATCTCGTCCGGACGGCCCAGGCGCTTCATCGGAACGGTGTCGATGATCCCCTGGCGGATGTCCTCGCGGATCGCCATGACCATCTCGGTGCCGATGTAGCCCGGGGCGATGGCGTTGACGGTGACGCCCTTGGTCGCCAGTTCGGCGGCCAGCGCCTTGGTGAAGCCGATCACGCCGGCCTTGGCGGCGGAGTAGTTGGTCTGGCCGGCCTGGCCCTTCACGCCGTTCACCGAGGAGATGTTGATGATGCGGCCCCAGCCGCGCTCGGCCATCTTCGGGGAAACCTGCTGGGTGACGTTGAACAGGCTGCTCAGGTTGGTGGCGATGACCGCCTCCCACTGGGCCTTGTCCATCTTGGCGAAGAACTTGTCGCGGGTGATGCCGGCGTTGTTCACCAGGATGTCCACCGGACCCAGGTCGGCCTCGATCTTGGCGACCATCGCCTTGCAGCTTTCGAAGTCGGAAACGTCGCCTTCCGCCACGTAGAACTTGAAGCCGAGGGCTTCCTGCTGGCCCAGCCAGGCCGCGGCCGGCTCGAAGTTCGGCAGGCAGTTCGCCGCCACGATGCAACCGTCCTTGGCCAGGGCTTGGCAGATGGCGGTGCCGAGACCACCCATGGCACCGGTGACGAGCGCGATCTTCTGAGACATTACAATCGCTCCAGTAATAGAAACGGCCAGCTCCTGGTGAGGCAAGCCCGCTGGTGAACCGCAGAAGCAAAGGGGTTGCTTCTTGTTACGGATGCTGTCGTGCCAATGGTCCCGGTGGGGTGCCCATCAACCGCGGCGGCAGGCATAACATAGAACAAGTCCGGCTCCGGGCCAATGCGCTGCAACATCGCAGATGCGTGCAGAGGCGATTTTTCACAGGAATGTCAATAAGAAATGAATTTTCAGACCCTTACTGCACCGCACCAAACGGGGTACCCAGCCGGATTCGGCTCAAATCCGCACGATTTGTTCGCCGGCCTTGAGCGCGAGCGGGAACAGCTTGGGCGCCACCGCTCCCAAAAGCCAGGGCCGCAGCTTCGCCAGCGCGGCCGGCGCGGCCAGCAGGACGAGCGTCGCGCCGCTGTGCGCCCATTGGCCGGCGGTCATCTGCTCGAACCCGTTCCACAGCAGGACGGTGCCGCTGCACAGCCCGGCCACGGCGGTGACGGCTTCCCCCAGCGCCTGAAGCGCGTCGATCTCCCACAGCGGGTTCGTCGTGGTGACCCGCCCCACCAGCCGGCGCAGTTGCGCGGTCAGTCGCGCCGCGGATGCGGCGTCGAACCGTCCGTCCTCGACCTCGGCGCGGGGCAGGGCGACCAGCACGTCGCCGTCGGGCTGGATCGACACGCGGACCGGGACGGTGCGCAGGCCGCTGCTGCCGGGCGATGGCGAGGCCACCGGCACGCGCAGGCCGATCGTCCGCCCGCCTTGGGCGAAGAACTGAAGGGCAAGCGCGATGCCATGCCCGCGCCGCGGGATCAGGCCGGCCTTGCCCCGACGCATCCGCCCGGCCATCTCGGCCAGGGCGTCGCGTCGCCAGACGAAGCCGTGCGGCAGATCGCTCAGAAGGCGCCGGCGCAGCGGGCTACCCCGTGTCTCCCACCAGGGTGTTGACGGCTTTCCCGGCGAACCGCCCCAACGCATCGATCAGGAAGCTCCAATAGCGGAACGAGACGTCCACCGCGTCCTTGTGGACGCCGATCATGACGCTGCTGCCGGCGTTGTCCCGGCCCTTCAGCAGGCGGGTGACCACATCGCCGTCGATCTGGATCGTGGACTGCATGACCACCAGCTCGGTCCCCACGTCCCACGCCTTGCGGATGGTCACCACATCCGCGGTCTTCAGCGCCGGCATGCGGCGGACCTCTTCGTCCATGCCGCGCAGATAGCTGACGCTGTCCAGCCCGCGCCGCCGCAACACATCGTTGATCTGGTCGGAGTTGCGCTGGATGCGCATCAGGATCGGCGGCGCGTCCCGGTCGATCATCGCCGCGGCGGACACCACCTCGGCGGCGGCGCCAGGCTGCCGGGCGGCGTCAAGGGTGCGGTCGGTCATCTCGCGCAGCCAGCTCGCCACCTCGCGCAGGTCGTCGAAGACCTTCAACGTGGTGCCACGGGCGGGATCGTTGCCCGGCAGGTCGCGGCTGAAGAAGAACGGGTCGTAGCGGTCGGGCCGGGCGGCGTCGGACGGCGGTGCGAAGGGCGCCAGCCCCCAATGGAAGGTTTCCGATATCCGGTCGGCCCAGGGGGCGAGGATCGACGCCTCGCGGCTGCCGAAGGTGTCCAGCTGCTCGCACAGGAAGACATAGTATTCCTGCGCCAGATCGATCAGCGCGTCCCCGGCCAGCGGCATCTTCTCCGCCGAGATGCCGGTTTTCAGCACGGTGTTGATTTCGAGCGCGAGAAGGTTGCGCGCCAGATCGACGAACTGGGACATTGGCCACCGTGCTGGGTTGGGAAGGGCGTCGGCGGTGGCGGCGGGGGAGGGAACGGCCCCCCGCCGGCCCGGGTGCGGGTCAGCCCGGGCGGCCGGAGATCTGGACGGCCAGATCGCGGATCGCCTTCAGGTTGGTGCTGACGATGTCGCTGCTCTTGGTCACCTGGGCGAGATGGAACTCGGTCAGGCTGTGGTAGGCGGTGTTGGTCGCGAAATCGCGGCTGATCAGGTTCTCGATGTCGCCGGTGACCAGATTGACCTGGGTCTGGAACGCCTCGATGGTTGTGCCGGCCTTCGGACGGCAGGTGAAGCCGACCTGATTGGGATCGTCCTGAACCACGTCGATGTCGGCGATCGCCGTCACCACCGTCAGCGTGACCAGCCGGTCCAGCTTGTCCGCGATGGTGTTCAGCAGGGAGTTCGCCTTGCCCTGCTCGTTCTGGATGACGGCGGCGCCGCTCGGCGGGGGGGCGGACGGCGCCGCCGGCGACTGGACGGCCGGCAGCTGGGCCGGCGACTGGATGGCGGCGGAATCGGCGACGGCGGTATCGGACATGGCAGCACCTTTTGGAGACGGATGGCGCAACATTGACCAAGCGTCACGCAAGAGTCGAGTTCCGTCTAGAGACTGCCAGCAAGACGAAAGTGTGACGAGAAAATTCCATTTCACGTCGGTTCGCCGCCACGCCGTCACTCACGCAGAAGAGCGTCGATGGCGTCGCGCAGGTCGCGCAGCTCCTGTCGCTGGTCCTCGGCCAAGGCGTGGCCCGAGGCGCGGAGGCTGTGGATCCTGTCCACATTGCTGCGCAGCGCACGCAATGCGGGTGCTGCGGAGGGGGCGGCCGGGCGGGCCGCCCTGCGCTCTTGCTTGGCGCTGCGCACGTCCTTCACGGTCAGGCCGTCGCCGGCCCGTGCCCAGAGCGCGAGTTGGACGTCCTCGTCGGGCAGTTCCGCCAGCTCCATCAGAAGGGAGACGGTGACGGCGGGACGGTCGGGGGCCTCCTCCAGGATGCGGGCGGGCAGGCGCAGGATGCCCAGCAGCCGGGCCACATACTCCTGCGACTTGCCGACCAGGACGGCGGCCTGCTCCTGCGTCAGCCCCTTGTCCCCGATCAGTTTGGCGAGCGTCACGGCAAGGTCGATGGGGTGCAGGTCGACGCGCTGGGCGTTCTCGATCAGGGCCAGCGCCTGCACGTCGTCGGTGTCGATGACCAGCGCCGGGATGGTCTCCCGCTCCAAGACGCGGAAGGCCCAGTAGCGCCGCTCCCCCGCCACGATCTGGAAGCGGTCGGGGGCGACCTCCCGCACGTTGATCGGCTGCAGCAGGCCCCGCTCGCCGATCGAGGCGGCCAGCGCCGCGATGTCGGCCCCGCGGGCGTTGCGCCGCGGCTGGTCGGGGTTCGGCTCCACCTGCTCCAGCGGGATCTCGCGGTGGCGCATCTTGCCGGACAGGCCGAACAGGGCGGCGTTGCTGCCTCCGCCGCTGCCGGTGCGGCTGAGCGCCCGCTTGAACAGGCCGGCGTTGGAAGTGTCGAGCTTACGCGCCATGGCGGATCTCCTCCCCGGCGAGCGCCAGCAGGGCGTCGGCGATCTCGCGGTAGCTCTCCGCGCCCGCGGAGTTCGGGTTGTAGGCGAGGCCGGGGCGCCCGGCCATCACGCTCTTGGAATAGTCGGCGGCCCGCTTGACCGGCGAGAAGAGGTGGAGCTGCTCCGCCGCCGCAAGCTCGCGCAGTTCCTTCATCACCGTCTCGTCCTGAAGACGGCGCGGGCTGTACATGGTCGGCAGGATGCCGAGGATCTGCAGGCGCGGGTTCACCAGCTCGCGCACGCCGGCGATGGTCTCGAACAGCTGCGGGATGCCCATCATGGACAGCATCTCCGTCTGGGTCGGAATCAGCAGCTGGTCGGCGGCGTTCAGCACCGAGACGGTCAGCTCGCCCAGATGCGGCGGGCAGTCCAGCACCACGAAGTCGTACTGGCCGGCGAGCTGCGCGATCTTGGCGCGCAGGATCAGCGTGCCGTTGGGCTGGCGCAGCAGCTCCCGGTCGGTCGCCGCCAGCGAGATGGAGGAGGGCAGCAGGTCGAAGGCCCCGTCGCAGACCGGAGTCATGAACTCCCGCATCGGCCGGCTGGCCTTCAGCGCGTGGGTGAGGGTCGCCTTGGCCAGTTCCCGCTCGTGTGGATCGACGCCCAGATGCACGGTGGCGTTGGCCTGCGGGTCGCAGTCGATCAGCAACACGCGCCGCCCCGACTGGGCGAGCAGCCACGCAACGTTGACGCAGGTGGTCGTCTTGGCGACCCCGCCCTTCTGGTTGGCGGCGCAGAACACCACCGGGGCGGCCCGCACCGCCGCCGCGGCGGGGATGCCCACCGGCTCCGTCGCTGTCTTCAGGGCGCCGGCGACGATCTGCGGAATCCGCTCCGCCCCGGTTTCCCAGCGGGAGACCTTGGCGCGGTCGTAGCGCCGGTTCAGCCGTTCGTTCAGCCAGCCGACCAGAGCCTGCTGGTTCATGCCGCGCTGTTCGCGGTAGCGGCGCAGCTCCTCGCCGCTCATCTCGTGGGCCACGGGGGCATCCCTTATTTCGGGTGATCGCGCGGGCACCATGAGTCATGTTGATGGTGGTGTCAACATCCGTGCAGCACATGTGATGACGCTTCGGAACGGACAGGGAAGTGCGCCTCGGTGTGGAACACGGGGGCGCGCTGCGGCTTTCCTGTGGTGCGAAAGGCCGCTATGGTCGCGGCCGAAAAATCTGCGCCAGGAATCGTGAGGGAGACCCAATGGACGCCGACTCCATCCGCGCCGCCTACCGGCGCTACGCGCGCTTCTACGACCCCGTCTTCGGGAACCTGCTGGCGTCGGGCCGGCACGCTGCCGTGAAATGGATCAACCGGCGGGGCGGCCTGCGCGTTCTGGAGGTGGGCGTGGGCACGGGCATCTCCCTGTCCGACTACCGCAAGGACAACCGTGTGGTCGGCATCGACCTGTCCTCCGAGATGCTGCGCGTCGCCCAGGACCGGGTGGACCGCGAGCGGCTGGAGAATGTCGAGGGGCTGCTGGAGATGGACGCCGGCAAGCTGGCCTTCGCCGACGGCAGCTTCGACCTCGTGGTCGCCATGTATGTGATGACCGTGGTCCCCGACCCGCAGGGCACGATGAACGAGTTGGAGCGTGTCTGCCGTCCCGGCGGCGACATCCTGATCGTCAACCACTTTGCCGCCGACAAGCCGGGCATCCGCCGCTCGGTGGAGAACTGGATGGCGCCCTTCTCCAAGAAGCTGGGCTGGCGGCCCGACTTCACGCTGGACACGCTGATGTCCGGTTCCCGCCTGAAGGTGGAGGAGTTGCAGACCGTTCCGCCCTTCGGCCTGTTCAGCCTGCTGCACTGCCGCCGCGAGGCCGCCACCCCCGCCTGATGCCTGTTCCTTCTCGCCCTGCTCACGCGCAAACGAAGTTTGCGCTGACGCGACAGGCGGACCGTTGGTCCGCCGAAAGCGGGGAGAAGCAGGATGAAGGGGGCGCCGAAGGCGGTCCACTTCACTTTGCGAAGCGCGAACTTTTCTCCGCCCGGCCGGGCGTAAATCCCCCTCACCCAACCCTCTCCCCAGGGGGGAGAGGGCTTTGTCGTTCGGCTGCAATTCGGGCACAGGGAACTCGACCGCGGCCATTGGAGTTTCCAATCCGGACCTGGATGAACCGGGCCAGAATGAACCGGAAACGGGTGGGCCTCCATGGCGCGGCTGTGCGCGTTGCTCTTGGCTGGGGTGTTGACGGCCCTTGCGGCGCTGCCCGCCACCGGGGCGACGGTGACCCTGGCCTGCAGCGGGCTCGGCATCAGCTTCGACCTGTGCCGCGACGGCGCGCAGGAGTGGGCGCGGCGCAGCGGGAACGAGGTCCGCTTCGTCTCCCCGCCCAAGGGGGCGAGCGAGCAGCTGGCGCTCTACCAGCAGCTTCTCGCCGCCGGGTCGCCGGACATCGACGTGTTCCAGATCGACGTGGTCTGGCCAGGCATCCTCGGCAACTACTTCATCAATCTGACGGACCGCGCCGGGCCGGACGTTGTCCGCCAACATCTTCCGGCGATGGTCGAGGCCGCTACGGTCAAGGGCCGGCTGGTCGCGATGCCCTGGTTCGCCGACGCCGGAGTCCTCTATGCCCGCAAGGACCTGCTGGAGGCCCACGGGCGCCCGGTGCCGGAAACCTGGGAGGAGCTTCAGGACACCGCCGCCCTGATCCAACGGGAGGAGCGCGCCGCCGGGCGCGACCGGATGTGGGGTTATGTCTGGCAGGGCCGCGCCTATGAGGGGCTGACCGTCAACGCGCTGGAATGGATCGCCAGCCGCAACGGCGGCACCATCGTGAACCCCGACGGCGCCATCACCATCGACAACCCGCAGGCCGCCGAGGCGCTGGCCATAGCCCGCGGCTGGGTCGGCTCGATCAGCCCGCCCGGAGTCCTCAATTACATGGAGGAGGAGGCGCGCGGCGTCTTCCAGTCCGGCAACGCCGTCTTCATGCGCAACTGGCCCTACGCCTGGACGCTGGTCAACGCGGCGGACAGCGCGGTCGGCGGCAAGGTCGCCGTGGTGCCGTTGCCCAAGGGTGGGCCGGGCGGGCGCCACACGTCCACGCTGGGCGGGCAGTTGCTGGCGGTCAGCAAATTCTCCGCCCATGCGGACGAGGCCGCGGATCTGGCGCTGTACCTGACCAGCGTGGCCGAGCAGAAGCGGCGGGCCATCCACGGCGCGTCAAACCCGACCATCCCGGCGCTCTACGAGGATGCGGAGGTGGTGGCCGCCAACCCCTTCTTCGCGGAGCTGGCGGACTCCATCGCCAACGCGGTCAACCGCCCGGCCCAGGCGACGGGCATGCGCTACAATCAGGTGTCGGCGGAGTTCTACGCCAACGTCCACGAGGTGCTGACCGGACGGCAGGACGCCAAGGCGATGCTGCCGGACCTCAAGGAGGCTCTGGTTCGCATCAGCCGGGGAGGGCGCTGGTGAGCGGTCTTCCGCACTCCAGCCTGGAGCGGCAGAGGCGCCGGGCGGCGTGGCTGTTCCTGCTGCCGATGCTGGTGGTGCTGACGGGGGTGGCCGGCTGGCCGTTGTTCCGCACCGTCTTCTTCTCCTTCACCGACGCGACGCTCGCCACGCTGGACGGCTTCCAGGGGGTGGGGCTGGACAATTACCTGTGGCTGATGCGCGATCCCGTCTGGTGGCGGGCGGTGTGGAACACGCTGGTCTTCACCGTGGTGTCGGTGGGGATCGAGACGGCGCTGGGGCTGGGCATCGCGCTGATCCTGAACGCGCATCTGCCGGGGCGCGGGCTGCTGCGCGCCGCCGTGCTGATCCCTTGGGCGATCCCCACGGTGGTGTCGGCCCAGATGTGGGGCTGGATGTTCCACGACCTCTACGGCGTGGTGAACGCGATCCTGATGGGACTGGGGCTGATCGCCGAACCGAGGGCCTGGACCGCCGATCCCGATCTCGCGCTGCCGGTGGTGATCGCGGTCGATGTCTGGAAGTCCACGCCCTTCATGGCGCTGCTGATCCTGGCCGCCCTCCAGATGCTGCCCCGCGACCTTTACGAAGCGGCGCGGGTGGACGGGGTGCATCCGGTGAAGGTGTTCTTCCGCATCACGCTGCCGCTGATCCGTCCGGCGCTGATGGTGGCGGTGCTGTTCCGCACGCTGGACGCGTTGCGCGTGTTCGACCTGATGTATGTGCTGACCGGCAACAGTCGTTCCACCATGTCGATGTCGGTCTATGCCCGGCAATATCTGATCGACTTCCAGGACGTGGGCTACGGCTCCGCCGCGGCGACCCTGCTGGTCCTCGTGCTGGCGGTGGCGACCGTGCTGGCGGTGACGCTGGGCCGCGTCCGCGTCGACGCGGGGAGGTGAGGGGATGGGCCTGAGACGCATCGCCTTTGCTCTTGTGGTTCTGGGGATCGTCGTCTGGGCGGTGTTTCCCTTCGCCTGGGCCATCGTCACCTCGCTGAAGGCCGGCAGCGCGCTGTTCACGGTGGAGGCTTGGCCGTCGCAGCCGTCGCTGGCGAACTACGGGGCGATCTTCAAGGAGCAGCCCTTCGGGCGGAACATCCTGAACTCCCTGCTGGCCGCTTCGGCGGTGGTCGCGCTGTCGCTGGGGCTGGCGGTGCTGGCGGCCTACGCGCTGGGGCGGGTGCGCTTCCGCGGGCGGGGGCTTCTGCTGTTCGTGGTGCTGGGCGTGTCGATGTTCCCGCAGGTCGCCGTGCTGTCGGGCCTGTTCGAGCTGGTGCGCTGGCTCGGCCTCTACAACCGGATCGGCTCGCTGGTGCTGTCCTACCTGATCTTCACGCTGCCCTTCACCGTCTGGGTGCTCACCACCTTCATGCGCGAGCTGCCGAAGGAGCTGGAGGAGGCCGCCATGGTGGACGGCGCCGGTCCCTTCGTGATCGTGACGAGGGTGTTCCTGCCGCTGATGGGGCCGGCGCTGGCGGCGACCGGGCTGCTCGCCTTCATCGCCGCCTGGAACGAGTTCCTGTTCGCCCTGACCTTCACCCTGACCGACGACGCGCGCACCGTGCCGGTGGCGATCGCGCTGATGTCGGGGGCCAGCCAGTACGAGCTGCCCTGGGGCCAGATCATGGCGGCGTCGGTGGTGGTGACGGTGCCGCTGATCGGGCTGGTGCTGCTGTTCCAGCGGCGGATCGTCTCCGGCCTGACCGCCGGCGCTGTGAAGGGGTAGGGCGATGGCGGGCGTCACGCTGCGCGGGGTGCGCAAGAGCTTCGGGCGGATCGAGGTCATCCATGGCGTCGATCTGGATGTCGCGGACGGCGAGTTCGTCGCCTTCGTCGGCCCGTCCGGCTGCGGCAAGTCCACGCTGCTGCGTCTGATCGCCGGGTTGGAGGAGCCGAGCGGCGGGGACCTGTCCATCGGCGGGCAGCGGGTGAACGACCGGCCGCCGGCGGCGCGCGGGATCGCCATGGTCTTCCAGTCCTACGCGCTCTACCCCCACATGACGGCCTACGACAACATGGCCTTCGGCCTGACCCTGTCGCGGACCGACAAGGGGACCATCGCGGAGCGGGTGCGCGCCGCCGCCCGCCAGCTGCAGATCGAGGATCTGCTCGACCGCAAGCCGCGCGACCTGTCCGGCGGGCAGCGCCAGCGGGTCGCCATCGGACGGGCCATCGTGCGCGAACCGCAGGTCTTCCTGTTCGACGAGCCGCTGTCCAACCTCGACGCCGGCCTGCGCGTGCAGATGCGCCTGGAGATCGCCAAGCTGAAGGCGGATCTGCGCGCCACCATGATCTACGTGACCCACGATCAGGTGGAGGCGATGACGCTGGCCGACCGCATCGTCGTGCTGAACGCCGGGCGGGTGGAGCAGGCCGGTACGCCGCTGGACCTGTACCACCGCCCGCGCAACCGCTTCGTCGCCGGCTTCATCGGCTCGCCGGCCATGAACTTCCTGGATGTGGTCTCGGAAGGGCGGGCGGACGGGTCGGTGCGGGTGTGGCTGCCCGGCGGGGTGCCGCTGGACATTGCTGTGGATGGCGCCGTGGACGGTGCCGTGCCGCCGGCGGGCTCACCCCTGACCCTCGGCGTCCGGCCGGAGCATGCCGGTTTGGCCGATGGCGGGGCCGGGCTGCTCGCCACCATCCTGGCGGTGGAGCGGCTGGGCGGCGAGACGCATTGCCACGCCGCGCTGGAGGACGGGCAAAGGCTTCTGGTCCGCCTCGACGGCGACCGGCCGGTGGCGGCGGGCGAGCGCTTGCGCTTGAACCTGCGGGGCGAAACCGCCCATCTCTTCGGTCCCGACGGGCAAAGGCTCTGAGCGGGCGGGGGTGCCACGCCGCTTCGCTTTCGAATGAACTTGCCGGCGAAGCGGCGGTCGGCTTGAATGCCGCCATGGACATCATGACTCCCCGGCAGACCGACATCCTGGCGCTCGCCCGCACGCAGGGGCGCGTGCTGGTCGACGATCTGGCCGCCCGCTTCAACGTCACGCCGCAGACCATCCGCAAGGACCTGAACGAGCTGTGCGACCGCCGCCTGCTCCAGCGGGTCCACGGCGGCGCCGTCGCCGGGTCGGGAGTCGAAAATCTCGGCTACGAGGCGCGGCGTCTGATCGCCCAGGACGAGAAGCGCGCCATTGGCCGCCGCGCGGCGGAACTGGTGCCCGACAGCTCCTCCCTCTTCATCAACATCGGCACGACGACGGAGGAGGTCGCCCGCGCCCTCCAGGGGCGCAGCGGGCTGGTGGTCATCACCAACAACATCAACGTCGCCAACCTGCTGCGCCCCGAGCCGCACATCGAGGTGATCGTGGCCGGCGGGGTGGTGCGGCGGTCGGACGGCGGCATCGTCGGCGAGGCCGCCATCGACTTCTTCAACCAGTTCATGGCCGACTTCGCGGTGATCGGCGCCTCGGCCATCGACGAGAGCGGGGCGCTGCTCGACTTCGACTACCGCGAGGTGCGGGTGTCGCAGGCGATCATGGCGAACGCCCGCCACGTCATCCTGGTCGCCGACCGCGGCAAGCTGGAGCGCACCGCCCCGGTGCGCATCGGCCACATCTCGCAGGTCCACACCTTCGTCACCGACGTCCTGCCCTCCGACCGGCTGGCCCGCATCTGTCGGGAGTCCGGCGTGCGGGTGGAGGAGCTGTTCCCCGACCGCGCGACGGAGCCGGAACCCCAGGACTGATTGAGGAGAGGCGGGGGATCACACCAGCCAGACCCAGGCGGCCACGACGGCGAGCAGCGACGCCGTGGAGGCGCCGCCGATGGGCAGGGCCAGCCGGTAGATTGCGGATTCCGCCTTGGTGATCCCCAGGATGCTGGAGGCCAGCACGATCCGGCCCGGGGTCAGCAGCGTGCAGACGCTGCCGGCCACCACCTGGATGGCGGCGGCGGCGATCAACGGCAGGCTGCTGCCGGACGCCAGATTGATCTGGATGTGCATCATCAGGGCGTTCGACGCCGTGTTGGAGCCGGTCAGCATCCCCGTCGCCGCCCCCAGCACCGGCACCGCCAGGACGGCGGCGGACCCCGCCACCTCCTGCCACGCCTGCCCGAAGGCCGCCGCCCCGCCGGAGGCTGCCATGAAAGCGGCCAACTCCACGAAGACCAGCGTCGCCGCCATCGGCACCAGCGCCGCGCGCAGGGCGGGGCCCGCCACGTGCAGGGCGCGCCCGCGCGGCAGGCCCGCCAGCATGACCAGGGCGATGGCGACCAGCCACGTCGACGGGTGGCGCAGCAGGGGCATCGGCGCCAGCCCTCCGAAGGGGTCGAGCACCAGCCAGTTGGCCGTCCAGCCCGACAGCGGCGGCAGCAGACGGGTCGCCATCAGCCCGCCGACCAGGACCACGTAAGGCCACAGCAAAGCCAGCAGCCGCGACAGGCCGGCGGCGTCGCGCGGCAGCCGCCGCGCTTCCACCGCCACCAGCAGCACCGCCGTCGCCAGCCCGCCTCCCAGCTCCGGCGCGACGAAGCGGTTGGTCAGCCAGAGCAGCCCGGCCAGCGCCAGCATCAGGGCGACGTCCCTGGCCCGGTCGGTCAGGCTGGAGGTCAGTCCGGCGCCGTGGATCAGCCGCCAGAACACCAGCAGCAGACTGGGCAGCACCACCACCATCAGGGCGGCGCTGGCCGTGCCCAGCTCGGTGAAGGAAACCCCGATCAGCTCCGCCCCGACCCGCGTGCCGACGCCCAGCGCCCCCCAGGGGGCGAGCATCTGGCTGAACAGGCCCAACGCCGCGGCGTGGGCCGGCGGCAGGTTCAGCGGGCGCAGCATGGCGAGCGCCACCACCAGCCCGACGCCGAACCCGGTCACCGATTCGGCGAAGGGACCGGCGAGCAGGCAGGCGACGAAGACGGCGCGGCGGCGCTCGGCCGGTGTCTTCGCTTCGACCTGCGCCTCGGCCTTGACGGCGCGGGCCTCGAAGGCGCGGTGGAACAGCAGGCCCGCCGCGATGATCGACATGGCGTGCCACGCCAGCCACGCTCCCTCGCCGGCCTTCAGCGCCACGGCGGGGAGCAGGCCGGGCAGCTGGGCCAGCCAATCCGGAGCGGCGCCGCCGCTCGGCTGCGCCACCATCAGTGCCGCCATGAGCACCCCGGCGGCCAGCGCCATGCCCGCGGTCCCGGCGGTCAGCATGCTGACGCGCCGCGATACCAGAAGGGCGACGGTGGCGGCGAGTGGCAGCAGATGGAGGGTCAGAGGCATGATCGACACTGGGGACCGTGAATGAAGCGTGCTGATATACTAATATCGGCATGCTTCGGCCAGCCCCATCGGTCTTTGCGCGGCTGCTCCGCTTTCCAGGAGGCTCAGGTTCCCTTGGCCCCGCGCAGCAGGGCGATTTCCGCCAGCAGATCGTCGATGGCGGCCAGCGCGAAATCCAGCGCGGCTTGGTCGGTCAGCCGGCCGTCCTTGATCTTCTCGTGAACCATGCCGATGACCACCTGCGGGCGGGCGATGACCCGACCCATCATCCCGGACAGCGTCTCGCGCATCTCGTGCTGGGCGCGCACGCCGCCGGTGAAGGCGGGGGAGGCGGTCATGATGAGGATCGGTTTGCCCCGCACCGGCGATTTCATGGCCGGGCGCGACGCCCAGTCCAGCGCGTTTTTGAGCACGCCCGACATGCCGTAATTGTATTCCGGGGAGATGACGACCAGCCCGTCGGCTGCGGCGATGGCGTCGCGCAGCGCGGTGGCCGGGGCGGGGGTGTTCTCCGCGTCGAGGTCGGGATCGTAGGGCGGAATGTCGTTCAGGGGGAACAGGGTCATCTCCGCCTTGCTGCCCGCCTTGTTGCCCAGCGAGTCGGCGAGCGTGCTCAGCACCGCGGTGCAGTGGGAGTGACGGCGGATGCTGCCGGAAAGGCCGAGAAGGCGGGCGGGCTTGGCGGTGTCGGTCATTGTGGCGGTCCTGTTGTGGTGAGAGGAGTGTCCGTTCCAACGGCGCGCGTGGCGGATGGTGCCGCCCCCATCATCGCGCCGCAACCCGCAGGATCGGAGGCCGGATCCCCCGGCATCCACCCTGGATCGCAGCGGACTCCGTAGAATCCACAATAGGGAGAACAGCGCTGCGAATACGCATAAAATACAAGATAAATCGATGATTTTCTCAGCGTTTGCAGTGGTCTAACGGGTGGGCTTCGGCCCAGGCGAACCTGACGATGGAGGGAGGCGGTGCGACAATATGGTGATGTTTTTCGGCCATTAATACAGTAGAAGTAGCACTTAAGTAGTGTTTGTGCGTGTTCTCCGCGACGGGGTGCTGGCTTATGCGCGATAATGGACCGGTTACGAACCGCGAACTCGAAATGACCGACGACATGCTGCTTGTGTCGCGGACCGACACCCGCGGCAAGATCACGTTCGTCAATAAAGCATTCGTTGATATTAGCGGTTTCTCAGAGACAGAATTAATCGGCGCCCCCCACAATGTTGTTCGCCATCCGGACATGCCCCCGGCGGCCTTCGCCAACCTGTGGGAAACCATCAAGGACGGCAGGCCGTGGGAAGGTCTGGTCAAGAACCGCTCCAAAACCGGTGACCATTACTGGGTCAAGGCGAACGTCACCCCGATCACCGAGAAGGGCGTGGTGACGGAGTACATCTCGATCCGCACCAAGCCGAGCCGCGAGGCCGTGGCGGAGGCGGAGCGCATCTACGCCGAGATCCGCGCCGGGCGCGGCCAGCAGTACGGCCTGCTGGACGGCCAGATCGTCCGCCGCGGCTTCGGCGTCTGGCTTGGCAATCTGACATCGAGCATCGCCGGCCGCATCCTGGCGACCACCGGCCTTCTGCTGCTGACTGTCATGATCCTTGGCTGGCTGAGCCTGACCGGCAGCGACAGCGCCGAAATCTTCGCGGGGCTGATGCTGTTCGGGCTGCTGGTGGCCGGCGTCGGCACGCTCAGCGTGCTGGGGACGGTCCGCCGCCCGCTCGGGCTCGTCGAAACCCATCTCGACGCCATCGCCCGCGGCGATCTGATGACCAACGTCCCCAGTTCCGGCGTGGCGGAGTTCGCCCGCATCCGGTCGCAGATCCGCGCCGTGAAGGCGAAGCTGAGCTACTCCATCCAGGAGCGTGCGGAGCGCCAGCGCCAAGCGGAGGAGGAACGCATCACCGCCCTCCAGGCCATGGCCGAGACGGTGGAGCGCGAGGCCAGCCACGCGGTGGAGCAGGTGGCCCTGCGCACCGGCGGCATGGCCCAGGACGCCGACGCCATGGCGACCTCCGCCGAGCGGGTCAGCATCAACGCGCAGAACGTCGCCGCGGCGGCGGAAGAGGCGCTGGCCAACGCCCAGACCGTGGCGGCGGCAACGGAGGAGCTGGCGGCCTCGATCCGCGAAATCTCCGCGCAGATCGCCCATTCCAGCGCGGTCACCCGCCGCGCCGTGGAAAACGGTCAGCGCACCCAGGGGACCATCCAGTCGCTGTCCGAGGCGGTCGGCCGCATCGACGAGGTGGTCAAGCTGATCACCGACATCGCCAGCCAGACCAACCTGCTGGCGCTGAACGCGACCATCGAGGCGGCGCGTGCGGGCGAGGCCGGCAAGGGCTTCGCGGTGGTGGCCCAGGAGGTGAAGAACCTCGCCAACCAGACCGCCCGTTCGACCGAGGAGATCACCCGGCTGATCGCGGAAATCCAGGGGGTGACGAGCACCGCCGTGGGCGCGGTGGCGGAGATCGGCGACACCATCGGCGAGATCGACCAGATCTCCAGCGCCATCGCCGCCGCGATGGAGGAACAGGCCGCCGCCACCCAGGAAATCAGCCGCAACGTGGTGGAGACCTCCAACGCCGCGCAGGAGGTGTCGGTGCGCATCGCCGCCGTCTCCAGCGACGCCGACCAGACCGGTTCGCAGGCATCGGGCGTGCGGGCCGGCTCGGACGAGGTGGCGACCAGCATCGACGAGCTGCGCCGCGTGCTGGTGCGCGTCGTCCGCACCTCCACGACCGACGCCGACCGCCGCCGCAGCCCGCGCTACCGGGTGAACGAGGCGTGCAGCGCCGTGGTGCAGGGGCGCGACCAGTCCTGTACCCTGACCGACCTGTCGAACGGCGGCGCCATGCTGAGCGGGATCGGCGGCCTGGGCGTGGGGGACCGTGGCACGCTGCGGCTCGACCGCTTCGGCCTGACCGTCGCCTTCGAGGTTCGGGCCATCGACAAGACGGCGGTCCATGTCCGCTTCGCCGAGGCCGACGTTGCCCAGGGGCGCTTCCGCGATGTCTTCGCCCAGCTGACGCGCGGCCTCCAGCCGGTGGCGACGGCGGCGGCCTGACGAAGGGCGGCATTGCCTGGAAAAAAGACGGGCCGGCGTTCCGCACGCCGGGCCGTCGTCGTTTTGGGCTCTCTGTTCAGCCTTGCGGTTTGTCCACGCGGTAGCGGAAGTCGCAATGGCTGGCGCCCTGCATGATCGTCTGCGTCCGCTCCATCTTGATCGACGGGTCGTAGCCGGTGCAGAAGGCGGCGTCGCGGTTGCAGGACAGCAGGTGGCCGATGTGGCCCAGCCCCATCTCCCGGTACATCTCGGCGTAGCGGCAGCGGGTGACGTTGTAGTCGAACCGCGTCTCGTCCTGGTGCAGCACCTCCAGCCGCAGCGCGTCGTCCTTGGTCCACAGGGGCTGCAGCTCGGCGAAGCTGGTCAGGCTGGTGCCGTTCGGCTCGGTCGCGGCGAAGGCGGCGGCGGATTCGACGGCGGCACGGGTGATGGCGGCGCCAAGAATCTCCTGCGCCACCGCCTCGCCCAGCCGAGCGGCCATCTCCTCATAGACCGGCTTCAGGATCGCCGCCTCGATCCCGCGACGCTCCAGCATACCCATCGCGGGCTTGGCCGCGGGCGTGTCGGTCGGTTCGGTCATCATGGTCTCCGTTAATGCGTGTGCCCGCCGAGATAGGCTTCGGCGATGCGGGGGTCGTCACGCAGTTGTGCGGCCGGACCGGCCAGCACGATGCGCCCGTCCTCCATCACCGCGGCGTGGTCGGCGACCCGCAGGGCGGCGCGGGCGTTCTGCTCGACCAGCAGGATCGACACGCCCTCCGCCCGGATGCGCTGCACCAGATCGAAGATCTGCGCAACCACCATCGGGGCCAGCCCCAGCGACGGCTCGTCGAGCAGAAGCAGGGCCGGGCGGCGCATCAGGGCGCGGGCGATGCACAGCATCTGCTGCTCGCCGCCCGACAGCGACCCGGCGTTCTGCCGCAGGCGTTCCCGCAGAACCGGGAACATGTCGAGCATCCGGTCGAGTTCGCCGAGCCCGATGTCGCCGCCGCCGAGCACCAGATTCTCCCGCACGCTCATGTTGGAGAAGATCTGGCGGCCTTCCGGCGCCTGCGACAGGCCGAGCTTGACGATGCGGTGGGCGGGCAGGTTGGCGATGGCCTCGCCGCGGAAGGCGATGCTGCCCCGGCTCGCCCGGTAGACGCCCGAGATCGCCCGCATCAGCGTCGTCTTGCCGACGCCGTTGGAGCCCAGCACGGCGACGATGGCGCCCTGCGCCACGGTCAGGTCGATGCCGTGCAGGATCTCCTGCGGTCCCATGGTGACGTGCAGATTCTCGATCGCGAGGATCGGGCCGTTGGCTTGTGGCTGGCTCATGCGTCCACCCCCAGATAGGCTTCCAGGACCGCCGGATCGCGGCGGATGGCATCGGGCGGGCCGTCGGCGATCTTGCGGCCGGAGGCGAGCACCAGGATGCGCTGGCAGATGCTCATGACCAGGGTCATGTCGTGCTCCACCAGCATGATGGTCAGGCCGGTGCCGTGCAGCCGCTTGATGAAGTCGGCCAACGCTCGGGTCTCGGTGTCGTTCAGGCCAGCGGCCGGCTCGTCGAGGATCAGGAAGCGCGGCTGCATCGCCAGCGCGCGGGCGATCTCCAGATACTTGCGCTGGCCGTAGGGCAGGTTGGCCGCCAGTTCGCCCGCCACATGGGTCAGGCCGACGGCCTCCAGCGCCTCCCAGGTGCGGCGGCTGATCTCGGCGGAGCGGGCGCCGCCCCCGGCGAGGGAGCCGAACAGGGCGCCCAGCGCCCCCTGCGGCAGCGCGCCCACCGCGCCCACCGACACGTTGTCGAAGACCGACATGTTCGGGAAGACGCGCAGGTTCTGGAAGGTGCGGCTGATGCCCAACCGGGCCACCTGGTTGGTCTTCAGCCCGCTGATGGTCTTGCCGTCGAAGGCGACGGTGCCCGATGACAGCGGCGTGAAGCCGGAGATCAGGTTGAACAGGGTGGTCTTGCCGGCGCCGTTCGGGCCGATCAGCCCGACCAGTTCGCCCTCGTCCACATGACCGGTCACGTCGTTCACCGCCAGCACGCCGCCGAAGCGGCGGCTGACGTTGCGGATGTCGAGAAGATGGGTCATCGCCAGCCGATCCCTTCGCCCTTCACGGTGTTGCGCCACGCCGCCCCCAACTGGCGCCGCGCGAGCTGGAGCGCGGAGACCTCGCCCAGCAGGCCCTTCGGCAGCAGGAGGATCGACAGGAACATCACCAGACCGACCATGATGTTGCGGAAGTCGCCGAAGGCGCGCAGCCCCTCCGGCAGCAGGATCAGCAGAAGCGCGCCGATCACCGCGCCGGGAAGGCTGCCCAGGCCGCCCACCACGACCATCGCCAGGATCAGGATGGATTCGGAGAACTTGAAGTCGCCCGGCGAGATGTAGCCGGTCATGTGCGCCCACAGGCTGCCCGCCACCCCGGCGAAGAAGGCCGAGAGGGTGAAGGCCTCCATCTTCAGACGCGCCGTGCTGACGCCCATGGCGTCGGCGCACTGGTCGTCCTCGCGGATCGAGCGCAGCGCGTTGCCGTAATAGGAGTGGCTGAGCCGCCCGATCGCCAGCACGCACAGCGCCACCACCGTCGCCACCGTGTAGTAGGTGGCGAGCCGGCCCGACAGGCTGAAGCCGAACAGCTCCAGGCCCTTGGTGACGATGATGCCGTTGGGGCCCTTGGTGAACTCCACCCAGTTCAGCATGACCAGATAGAGCATCTGCCCGATGGCCAGCGTCGCCACGGCGAAATAGATGCTGACCAGCCGCATGGTCGGCAGCGCCACCAGGAAGGCGATCAGCGCCGCCACCAGACCGGACAGCGGCAGCGTCACCGTGAAGCCCAGCCCGAACTTGGTCGAGAGCAGGGCGGCGGTGTAGGCGCCGACCCCGTAGAAGGCGGCGTGCCCGAGATGCAGCAGCCCGGCCACCCCGGTGACCAGATGCATGGAGGCGGACAGCAGGATGAAGATCAGCGCCAGATTGGCGATCTGGTAGAAATAGCCGCGGTCGAAGCCGGCCAGCAGGGCGGGCAGCCCGACAAAGACCAGCAGGGCGAGCAGGAGCGGAATCAGCGCGCCTTGCCCGCGCCGCGGCGCCGACAGGTCAGACACGTTCACGGCGCGCTCCGAACAGTCCGTTGGGGAAGAAGATCAACGTCAGGATCAGGAAGCCGTAGGCCACCATGTCCGACCAGCCCGACGACACGAAGGTCGTCGCCATGCTCTCCGAGATGCCCAGGATCAGGGCGCAGATCACCGCACCCGGGATCGAGGACAGGCCGCCCATCACCATGGCGACGAAGGCCTTGATGCCGGGGACGAAGCCCATGGCGGGGAAGATCGCCCCGTAATAGAGCCCGGTCAGGATGCCGGCCGCCGCGCCCATCATCGAGCCGACGACGAAGGTCATGATGATGGTGCGGTCGGTGTCGATGCCGACATACTTGGCGCCCAGCGGGTTGTTCGACACCGCCCGGATCGACAGGCCGATGCGGGTGCGGGTCAGCAGATACTGGAGACCGATCAGCATCGCGGCGGCCACGCCGAAGATGATGAAGTCGCCGGTCACCAGGATCACCGGCCCGATGCGCACCGGCGTGTTGATGAGATACTCGAACGGGACGGAGCGCATCTGCGACCCGAACACGATCTCCAGCGCCTCGCGCACCACGATGGACACGGCGAGCGAGGAGAGCAGGGTGGATTCGCGCATCGCCCGCGACTTCAGCGACGCCTCGTCGGTGAAGCGGCGGAAAGGCTTGAAGGCGATGCGCTCCAGCGAGAATCCGGCCATGGCGCCGATCGCCAGGGCGATGAAGATCACCGCGAAGATCGGCGGGGCCGTCGCGGAGATCAGCACCAGCCCGGCGAAGGCGCCCAGCGTGTAGACCTCGCCATGGGCGAAGTTGACGACGTTCAGCACGCCGAAGATCAGCGTGAAGCCGATCGCCATCAGCGCGTAGGTCATCCCCAGCGACAGCCCGATAGCGAGCTGCTGGAGGTAGTAGGGGTCGATCATGCGGGCCGTTCGCTGGAGATCGTTGTCTTATCGGGTCGGTCTGTACGAAGCGGTCAGTCGGCGACCGGCACGAAGGCGCCGCCCTTGACCTCGACCTTCACCAGTTCCTTCTCGGCCTCGCGGTCGGCGCTGAAGCTGGTCTTGCCGGTCACGCCCGGGAAGTCCTTGGTCTGGGCCAGGGCGTCGCGCACCTTCTCGCGGGTCGGGTTCGGGTAGGCCTTCTCCACCGCGGCCAGCATGATGCGCACGGCGTCATAGGCCTGCGCCGGGAACTGGCCCGGAACCGCGCCGTTGGAGGCGGCCTTCCACTCCGTCACGAAATGCTGGATGTGCGGGGCCGGGTCGGTCGGCAGGAAGTTGGAGGTCAGGTGCACGCCCTCCGCGGCTTCGCCGGCCAGCTCGATCAGCTTCGGGCTGTAGGCGGCCGAGGTCGAGTAGACCGGGGTCTTGATGCCGAGCTGCTGGACCTGACGCAGGAACTGCGCGCCGTCCTCGTAGAAGAAGCCGGTGTAGATGGCGTCCGGCTTCGCGCGCTCCAGCTTGCTGATCAGCGAGCGGTAGTCCTTCAGGCCGCGGTTGAAGAACTCGGAGAAGACCACCGTGCCGCCGTTGGCCTTCACGCCGTCGGTGAAGCCGGAGACGACGGACTGGCCCCAGTCGGTCTGCTCAGCGATGACGGCGATGTTCTTGTAGCCCTTGGACAGCATCCACTTGGCGTTGTAGGGGCCTTCCTGCGCCTGGGTGGCGATGTTGCGGAACTGGTACTTGGAGATCTTGGTGTAGTCGGGATGCGAGGCCGTCTGCGAGAGCTGCGGCATCCCGGCGTCCTTGTAGACCTGCGCCGAGGCCATCGACACGCCCGAGGTGAAGTCGCCCAGCACGCCGACGATCTCCTTGTCGTCCACGAACTTGCGGGCGATGTTGGTGCCCTCCTTGGCGTCGGAGCGGCTGTCCTCGAAGACGATCTCGGCCTTGAACGGCTTGCCGGCGGCGTTGAACTCGGTCAGGGCGATCTCGGCGGCCTTGCGGAAGTCCTGGCCGTACTGTGCGGTCTCGCCGGTCAGCGGCAGCTGGTAGCCGATCTTCACGGTGTCGGCGGCCAGGGCGGTGCCGGTGGTCAGGACGCCAGTCAAGGCGCCGGTCACGAGGGCGGCGAGGGAGGCGGTCTTCAGGGCGGTCATCGCGGGTGAACCTTTCTTGTGAAGGCCGGCTTCGAGGCCGGTGTTGGGCAGCATCGTTCGGTTGGATGGGATCAGACGAAAGATCAGGCGGCTTTCGGGCCGGGCAGGACCTTCAGGCGGCAACAGCCTTCGTCGCCGGGCTTCCAGGTCTCGCCGCGGAAGACGAAGCCGGCCGCCTCGAACAGGCCGCCGTCGATGGCGCCGGCCATGTTGCAGAGCAGCTCCAGATCCTCGTCGGACTTGCCCTGGGCCTGCCACGCCTCCTTCAGGGGGCAGCGGTGGAAATGGATTTCCAGCGCGTCGTCGTCGCAGCGCTTGATCTCCGGCGCGAACATGGAATCGCGGTTGGGAATTCCGTCGAGGAAGGCGTGGCACAGGCCGGCCAAGTCGTCGGGGCCGTGAGCCGCGTATTTCACGCCCATCGCCTCGCCAAGGCGGCGGGTCGCCTCGCGCCCGATGTCCAGCGCCGTGTCGGTGCCGTAGCGCTCGCGCAGCACGTCGAACATGTGGGCGTAGGACGCGGCCCGCATCGCGTAGGCGTTGCGGAGCTGCGTGGCGTGGTCGGGGGCGCCGCCAGCGGCGGGGGCAGAGGCGGACGCCTTGGTGTCTTCAGCCATCGTCAGATTTCCCGGATGTCGTTCCAGCGGTATTGCAGGAGTTTGAACGGACCGATGCGTTGCAGCAGGTCGTTGAAGGGCAGGGGCCGCGGCTCGGTCAGCGGCAGCGCCAGCTCGGCGGGATCGCGGCCCAGCGCGGCGTAGGCCAACTCCCGCCCCAGCGAGACGGACAGGGCGACGCCGCGCCCGTTGCAGCCCGCCCAGGTGAAGGCGTTGGGGCCGAGCTGGTGGACCCGTGGGGTGTAGTCGGTGGTCATGGCGATTCGCCCGTTCCACACATGGTCGAACCGCAGTCCGCGCAAAGTCGGGAACATGGAGGCCAGACGCAGGCCGACGATGCGCCGCAGCCGGTCGGCCCCGTCGATGGGAACCAGCAGAGCGCCGCCGCTGACCAGCCGGTGGTCGGCGGTGTAGCGCATGAAGCGCAGGTCGCCATGGGTGTCCGACATGGCCTGACGGCCCGGCAGGATGCTGCGCCGCTGCGCCTCGTCCAGCGGCTGGGTGGCCATCTGCCAGGACAGCACCGGTACGACCTCCTTGCGGATCTCCGGAAAGACCGCGGCGGCGTAGCCGTTGGTGCCCAGCACCAGGGCATGGGCGGTCACCGTGCCGTCCGGCGTGCGGGCGACCCAGCGGTCGCCGCGCCGCTCCACCGACAGCACCGGCGAATTTATGTAGACCGACGCGCCGGCCTCGACCACCTTGCCGGCCAGCCCGCGCGCCAGGGCCAGCGGGTTGATGTGGCCGCCGCTGCGGTTCATCCAGCCGCCGTAGTAGGCGTCGGTGCCCAGCAGGGCCGAAATGCCGGCGCGGTCGAGAAGCTCCACCGGAGCGCCCCGGCTACCCCACTGCTTCGCCCGTCGTTCGGCGATGGCGATGCGGCCCGGCGAATGGACCGGCTGCACCCAGCCGGTCTGCTCGGCCGCGCAGTCGATGCCCAGGCGGCGAATCAGGGTGAACAGGGTCTCGGCGCTGTCGCGGATCAGCGCGACGAAGCGCTCACCCCGCTCCGGCCCGAAGCGGGCGACGAGGTCCTCGGGGTCCGGACGCGTCAGGGTCGGGATGACCTGCCCGTTGTTGCGCCCGGACGCGCCGCGCCCGATCTCCGACGCCTCCAGAACGACGGCACGCTTGCCCGCTTCGGCGGCGTGCAGGGCCGCCGACAGGCCGGTGAAGCCGCCGCCGATCACCAGCAGGTCGGCCTCCACCGCGTGCTCAAGCGCTGGAAGGACCGGCGGCGGCGGGGCCGTGGCCTCCCACAGGGAGTCGGGCCGTTGCCAGATGCCGCCGGTTCCAGGAACACCGGTCTTCTTCTCTATCGCCTTCACCGTGCCTTGTCCCACGTCTGTCGGGTGAAATCGGCCCGATCATGGGACAAATTGCATACTCGGGCAATTACCATAGCGAGGACGCGGTAATTTTCCTGTTTCATACACAAACCATAGGGAGATAGGAATGGTTTGTACAAGGGCACTGGAATGAACGCGGTGTCCTGGAACCCCTCTCCCGCCCCGGGAGAGGGTGCCCGCGCAGCGGGCGGGTGAGGGTCACGCGAGTATCAAGGCGCTGAGTCTTGCCGACACCCTCACCCTCCCGCCGCGACGCGGCGGGCCCCTCCCTCTCCCGGGGCGGGAGAGGGGATGGTGGATACGACTGCCGTTACGCAGCGCGCGGCAGCACGGTCTCGGCCAGCCGCACCCAATAGCTGAGGCCGATGGGCAGAACCGCGTCGTTGAAGTCGTAATGCGGGCTGTGCAGGTTCCGCCCGCCGTCCGACGGTCCGGCGCCGACCCAGACGTAGCAGCCGGGGCGCTGCTGCAGCATGAAGGCGAAGTCCTCAGCACCCATGCTGGGCATCGGGTCCAGGTCCAGCCCCGATTCGCCGACGACTCCGGCGGCGGCGCGGCGGGCCAGCGCGGTCGCCCCGGCCTCGTTCACCGTGGAGGGGTAGCGGCGCTCGTAGCGCAGCTCCGCCTCGACCCCAAAGCCGCTGGCGATGGCCTTGGCCAGTTCGCCCATGCGCCGCTCCACCATGTCCTGCACCTCCTTGCGGAAGGTGCGGGTGGTTCCACGCAGAACGGCGGTGGCCGGCAGGACATTCCACGTGTCGCCCGCGTGGAACTGCGTGACGCTGACCACAGCGGAATCGACCGGGTGCACGCTGCGGCTGGCGATGGTCTGCCAAGCGTTGACGATCTGGGTGCCGGCCAGAATCGTGTCGGTGCCCAGATGGGGCATGGCGGCGTGGGTGCCCTTGCCGGTCAAAGTCAGTTCGAAGATGTCGTAGGCGGCCATGATCGGGCCGGGGCGCAGCGCGATCTTCCCGACCTCAAGACCCGGCCAATTGTGCATGCCGTAGACCTGCTCGACGGGGAATTTCTCGAACAGCCCCTCCTCGACCATCACGCGCCCGCCGCCCTCGTTCTCCTCCGCGGGCTGGAAGACGAAGGCGATGGTGCCCTGGAAGTTCGGATGCGCCGACAGATGACGCGCCGCCCCCAGCAGCATCGCCGTGTGTCCGTCATGCCCGCAGGCGTGCATGCGCCCCGGATTGCGCGAGGCGTGGGGCAGGTTGGTCTGCTCGTGGATGTGCAGGGCGTCCATGTCGGCGCGGAAGGCGACCGCCGGACCCTCGCCGTTGCGCAGCAGGCCGACCACGCCGGTCTTGGCGAGGCCGCGATGCACCTCCAGCCCGAAGGAGGCCAGCTTCTCGGCTACGAAATCGCTGGTCCGCTCCTCCTCGAAGGCCGTTTCCGGGTGGGCGTGCAGGTCGCGCCGCCACGCGGTCATTTCGGCCGTCAGCGCCTCCGTCCCGTCGATCGTCCTCACCATGTCCCTGATTCCCTGTGTTTCATGAGTGTGTGCGAATGATCTTGCCCAAAAAAGCACCTGCGGTGCAAAGCGCACGGCGATGCGGTGCCGTCACATCACCCTTGCAGGGCGGCCCGGTTCCGTGCAGGATGTGAGTGAACGTTCACTCATAATGGACGCCACGAACGGAAGTGCCATGTCCAAAGATGCCCGCATCGATGCACGCAACAAGGTCCGGGACGCCGCCATCGCGCTGTTCGCCCAGAAGGGGGTGAAGGCGACCACCATCAAGGACATCGCCCGCGCCGCCGGGGTGTCGGAGGGGGCGCTGTACCGCCATTGGGCGAGCAAGGAGGATCTCGCCGCCGCCCTGTTCGCCGCCGAATACACCGCCCTGTCGCACAGCCTGCGCGAGGCGGCGGGGAGCGGTCCGGCGCCGGAGCGGCTGCGCCGCGTCATCGTCTGGGCTTTTGGGCTGGTCGAGGCGGCGCCGGACCGCGCGCGCTTTCTCCTGCTGTCGCAGCACGACGCGCTGCCGCCGGTGCCCGCCCTGATGAAAGACGGGCTGGAGACGCCGGTGGACGTGGTGTGCGCCATCGTCGGCGACGGCATCGCGGAGAGGAGCATCGTCGACGCCGACCGCGAGGCGCTGGCCCACACCGTCATTGGCGCCATCGTCCTCAACATCCAGTCGCACGTTTACGGACGGCAGACGGCCCCGCTTGGCACGCTGGCCGACACGGTTGCCGACGCGCTGCTGCGCGGCCTGTCCACAGGAAAGGGAGCCTGAAGCATGAGCGAACTCGGCCTTCTCGCCACGCGGCGCTTCCTGCCGCTGTTCGTGACGCAGTTCCTCGGCGCCTTCGGCGACAATGTGCTGCGCGGCGCCATCGCGGTGCTGGCGGTCTATGGCATGGCGGGGACGGCGGGCGACGGCGCGCTGATCTCAACGCTCGCCGCGGCGGCCTTCACCGTGCCCTTCCTGCTGTTCTCGGCAACCGCCGGGCAACTGGCCGACCGGTTCGACCGCACGCTGATCGCCCGTGCCGTGAAGGTGGCGGAGATCGGCCTTATGGCGATTGCCGCCTGGGGCATCCTGCGCGCCGACCTCGGCGTGCTGATCGTCGCGCTGGTCGGCATGGGCGCCCATTCCACTGTCTTCGGGCCGGTCAAGTACGGGCTGCTCCCCGACCTGCTGAAACCGGAGGAACTGACCGCCGGCAACGGTCTGGTGGAGGCCGGGACCTTCGTGGCGATCCTGCTTGGCACCATCGCGGGCGGCTCGCTCGCGCTGGCCCATCCGCTGGCGCTTCCGGGGCTGCTCGGGGCGACGGCGCTGGGCGGGCTGGCGGCGTCGCTGCTGATCCCGCGGGCGGGCAACGCCGACCGGACGGTGCGCGTCGGGCTGAACCCGGTGTCGGTCACCCTGCGCGTGCTGCGGGCCACCGCGCAGGACCGCGTGTCGATGCTGGCGATCTACGGCATCTCGGTCTTCTGGGGCGTCGGCGCGGTCGTCATGGCGCAGTTTCCGGCCATCGCGCGGGAAACGCTGGGCACCGACAGCGCGGGGGCGACCCTGCTGCTGGCGGTCTTCGCCGTCGGCGTGGCGGCCGGCTCCGTCTACGCCGGGCTGGGGCACCGGGTGCCGTCGCGCGCCGACGCGCGCCGCGCCGCCCTGGCGGGCCTCGTCGCCGCCGTGGCCGGGGCGGCGCTGCCCTTCCTGACGCCCGATGCGCCATCGGCCGAGCCCCTGTCGGCGCTGGCGCTGCTGGCCCAGCCCTGGGCGATGCCGCTGCTGGCCGACCTGTTCCTGATCGCCGCGGCGGGCGGCGCCTTCGCCGTGCCGCTCTACGCGCTGATCCAGCACCGCGCGGCGGTCTCGGCCCGTGCGCGAGTGATCGCGGCGGCCAACGTGGTCAACGCGCTGTTCATGGTGATCGGCTCGGGCATCGCGGCGGCCATGCTGGCGCTGGGCGTCACGCCGCTGACCGTCGCGGCCTGGGGCGGGGCGAGCATGCTGGCCGCCGTCGTCCTGGCGCTCGCCATCGACGCGGTGGGCCTGGGGCGGGCGCTGGCCCGCGCCTTCTTCCGGCTGGCCTTCCGCGTCGAACTGCGCGGGGCGGAGCATCTGGAGCGGCTGGAGGGAGCGGCGGTGGTCACGCCGAACCACCAGTCCTTCCTGGACGGCGCGCTGCTCGCCGCCTTCCTGCCGGGGATGCGCTTCGCCGTGGACAGCTTCATCGCGCAGCAGGCCTGGGCCAAGCCCTTCCTGGCGCTGGCCGACCATGTGACCATCGACCCGACCAAGCCGATGGGCACGCGCCTGCTCGCCCGCACCCTGGCCGAGGGCCATAAGATCTGTGTCTTCCCGGAGGGGCGGATCACCGTCACCGGTTCGCTGATGAAGATCAACGGCGGTCCCGGCATGCTGGCCGACAAGGCGGGCTGCCCCATCGTGCCGGTCTGCATCGAGGGCGCGCAGCGCTCCATCCTGTCGCGGATGCATGGGCGGCTGCGGCTTGGCCTGTTCCCGCGCATCACCATCACGGTCATGCCACCGGTCACCACCCCGGACGTCACGGGGCTGGCCGGCAAGAAGCGGCGGGCGGTGCTGAAGTCCTGGCTGTCGCGCGTCATGACGGAAACCGTCTTCGCCGCCGGGCAGCGGCCCGACACGCTGGCGCTCGCCCTGCTGGAGGCCGGACGGAAGACCGGCTGGGGCAAGGCGGCGGTGCAGGACGGCGACTTCACGACGCTGTCCTACCGCGCCCTGACCGCGCGCTCCCTGGTGCTCGGCCGCATCCTGGCCCGCGGCACCGAACCGGGGGAGGCGGTGGGCGTGCTGCTGCCGACCGCCTCGCCGACCGCGGCGGTGTTCTTCGGGCTGGCGGCCTACGGGCGGCCGGCGGCGATGCTGAACTTCACCGCCGGGGCGGAGGCCGCAAAGGCGGCCTGCCGCGCCGCCGGGCTGCGCCGCATCGTCACGTCGGCCCGCTTCGTGGAGATGGGGCGGCTCGGCCCGCTGGTGGAGGCGCTGGCCGCCGAGCACAGCATCGTCTTTCTGGAGGACGTGAAGCGCGGGCTGGGCATCGGCGACAAGCTGCGGGCGCTGGCCGCGTCGGTGGCGCCGGAGCGGTTCCTGCCCACGCAGGGCCAGCCGGACGACGTGGCGGCGATCCTCTTCACCTCGGGGTCGGAGGGGCCGCCCAAGGGCGTGGCGCTGACCCACGACAACCTGCTCGCCAACATGGCGCAGGTGGCCTCCGTCGTCGACTTCACGCGGCAGGACGTGGTGTTCAACTGCCTGCCGGTCTTCCATTCCTTCGGGCTTCTGGGCGGGATGCTGCTGCCGATCCTGAACGGGGTGAAGACGGTGCTCTACCCCAACCCGCGCCACGTCCGGCTGATCCCGGAGCTGGTCTACCAGACCAACGCCACGGTGCTGTTCGGCACGGACTTCTTCCTGAACGCCTGGGCGCGGGCGGCGGACCCCTACGACTTCCGTTCGCTGAGGCTGGTTTTCGCCGGGGCGGAGCGGTTGCAGGAGGAGACGCGCCGCACCTACACGGAACGGCTGCGCGTGCATCTGCTGGAGGGGTACGGCACCACCGAGACCTCTCCGGTGATCGCGGTCAACACGCCGGCCCGCTTCCGCCCCGGCACGGTCGGGCAGGCCCTGCCGGGCATCGAGACGGAACTGCTGCCGGTCCCTGGCGTGCCCGTGGGTGGGCGGCTGCGGGTGCGCGGACCGAACGTGATGAAGGGCTACATGCGCGCCGACAACCCCGGCGCGGTGGAACCGCCGGAGGACGGCTGGCACGACACCGGCGACATCGTGGACATCGACGCCGACGGCTTCATCCGCATCGTCGGGCGCGTCAAGCGCTTCGCCAAGGTGGCCGGCGAGATGGTCCCGCTGGGGCTGGTCGAGGAGCTGGCGCTCCAGGCCGATCCCGACGCCGCCCACGCCGCCATCGCCCTGCCGGACGCCCGGCGCGGCGAGCGGATCGTTCTGGTCACCGCCGGCACCGGCCTGACGCGGGATGCGCTGGCGGCGGCGGCCAAGGCCAAGGGCGCGCCGGAGATCGCCATCCCCCGCGACGTTCTGCGGGTGGAGGCCATCCCCCTGCTCGGCACCGGCAAGACCGACTACCCGGCCGTCAGCCGGCTGGCCGCCGAGATGCTGGCGAGCGAGACGGCGTGACGAACGCTGCGGTCAGGGGCGGCAGGCGACGTGCAGCCCCTTGCCCACCGGGAAGATGGTGGAGCCGAAGCCGGGCAGGGCGTCCACCGCCGCGATGTAGCCGGCGATCTCCTGCGGATGGGACAGGGCGTTGTCGGCCAGCAGCAGGCAATCCGGCTCCAGCTTCGGCAGCAGAAGGCGAAGCTGCTCCGGGGCGCTCCAGCGGTCGGCGTCGAAGAACACGCAATCGAAGGGGCCGTCCATCCCGGCCACCGTCTCCGTCGCATCGCCGACCAGCAGGTTGACGCGGCTGGCCAAGCCGGCGCGCTCCAGGTTGGTGGCGGCCTGGGCGCTCTTGCCCGGATCGCGCTCGATGCTGGTCAGCGGCTCCGTGGCGCCGATGGCCTGCAACGCCGCGGCGAGCCACAGGGTGCTGACGCCGTTGGAGGTGCCGATCTCCAGCACCCGGCGACGGCGGCCGCTGCGCACCAGGATGTGCAGAAGCTCTGCCGTCTCGCGCTCCAGATTCAGCATCTTGCGGGCGCGGTCGCCCTCGCGCGCGTCGTTGTCGCGCCCAAAGCTCTCAAGATCGCGGAGCACGCGGTCGACGGCGTCATCCAGCAGCATGGTGTTGGTCCCGGTGGCGGAGATAGGGACAAGACCCTGCGCCGATTGTGGCCGTGGGGTCAAGAGCGTGCGGTCAACAGGCTGCGGTCAATGAAAAGCCCCCTTCCGCACGGCGGCGGGAGGGGGCTTTGCGGTTGGAGCGGTCACGCCGCCTGGTTGAGCTGCTCGGCGCGTTGCGGGGCGATCTTCAGGCGGGTGGCGAGGTAGGTGAGATAGGCGCGTTCCGCCTCATGATCGCGGTCCACCGCCATCAGCGAGGCCAGATAGACCTGCTCCGCCATGTCCGGATCGGTGACGGAGCGGACCAGCGAGTCGAGCGATTGCGGCTGGGACAGTTCCCGTTCCACGATCTGCCGTTCCTCCGGGCCCCCGCCGGCCTCGTCCAGGGCGGACATGACGCGCTGGCGCTCCGCCGCGGAAATCTCGCCGTCGGCGTTGGCGGCGGCGATCATCGCGCGGATCAGCAGCAGGGCATGCTGGTCCTCCATGGCAAGTTCCGGGAACGCTCCTTCGCCCGATCCCGACGGGGTGGCGTCGGTCGGGGGAGCGGTGCGCTGCTGGAAGACCTGGGACAGCCGCTCGCCCAGCGATCCGCCGCCGGAAGCGCCGGCTCCACCGAGGATGCCGCCGAGGATGCCCCCCGGCGTGTTGCCCGAACCGGACGGCGGCGCCCCCCACGGGCTGGTCCCCGGCTGCCCGGAGCGGGCCGGCGCCTGACCGGAGGACGGCTGCCCGGATGACGGTCCCGACGGTGGCATGTTCTGCTGCCGCTCCTGATAGGCGCGGTAGGCGAGGTAGGCCAGCGCGCCCAGCCCGGCCATGGGGCCGACGCCCATGCCGCCACGGGCGTGCATCGCCGGTCCTGAGCCCATCCCCGACCGGTTCAGGATCGACCCCAGATCCTGGGGGCTCCTGCGGCTGTGCCCTCCCATGCCGGTCGCCAGAAGGGTGCCGAGGATGTTCTGAAGATTCGCCATGACGCGCCTCTCTCCTAATCGGTGTCCGTGTCGATGCAGCTTCGCGCCCCATCAACAGGCGGGAGGGCTTGGCGTCACGGCACAGCTATGGGTGCCTATGATGGGCCTGACCAGCCGATCCATCTCCTATGACGGCCTCTATGCCGGAGGTGGGGTGGCTTTCGAACAGGCTGTGCAGGATACCGACTTCCGCTATCGTGGCGCGCATCAGAGCGCAGCAAGCGCCGACGCCCGCCGGTCGGTGGGTGGCATTTTGGAGGAGACGCCCATGATCTTCGACCGGCACGCGGAACCGCCTCCGCTGGACTTGTCGCCGACGCCGTCCGCTCAGCCGCTGCCGGCCCCGGCCTGCGGGTCGCTGTGGAACGACTATCTTCACCGCCTGCTGGGCACCGCGCACGGCTGCCTTGCCGCGAACGACGACGAGTCCGATCCGGAGCCCGCCTGCTGCTGCGCCGCCGGATGATGCCGTGAAGCCGTAACCGGGAGCGGTCGGGTGCCCGTCAGCGGGCGCCCGCCGCCTCGATGATGACCGCCGCCACTGCGTCGGGCCGGGAGGCGTGCGGGATGTGGCTGGCCCCGACCTCCACCGTCCGCGCGCCGATGCGCTCGGCGGTCGCCCGCAGGAAGGCCGGGGGAAGCATCCGGTCCTCGCTGGCGACGACGTACCAGGACGGCTTGTGTTCCCACGCCGCGGCGGTCACCCGCGTGCGGAAACAGCCGGCATGGACCGGCCCCTGCGTCGCGGCCAGCAGCGCCGCCTCCGCCGCCGGCACATCCTGGGCGAAGTTCGCCGCCAGGCTCTCCGCCGACAAATGCAGATAGCCGGCACGGTCCATGGACACGCTGGACAGGCCAGGCGAGGGCGGGAAGGGCTTCAGCGTGTCGTTCGGCGACTGGCCGATCCCCGGCGCGAAGGCCGCCACATAGACCAGCGACTTCACCTTGTCCTGATTCCCGATCTGGGTGATCACCGCCCCGCCCCAGGAATGGCCGACCAGCACCACCGGCCCCTTGGCGCGGTCGATCGCGCGCTGGACGTGGGCGACATCCTCGTCCAGCGAGGTCAGCGGATTCTGCACGGCGATCGCCTCCAGCCCCTGGGCTTGGAGCAGGGGGATCACGCGGCTCCAGGCGGAGCCGTCGGCGAAGGCGCCGTGGACGAGGATGACGGAAGTGGCGACCGGGTCCATGGACCGATTCCCGTGACAGTGACCGACCCTATCCTCTGACCACGGCCACGCCCGTCTGTCCAGTGCGGAGCCTTCGCTTTTCCTCCCTGCGGAAAAGCCGCCCGGGCTTTGGGGTCAAAGGATGTCTTGCTGCGGAGCGGGATGAAAATTTCGCGAAATCGCTCTTGAAGCTAAGATTGTTCTGGGATACGGTATACCAACAGTGAGGCGGGGCGATTGTCCGCCCCTTCCGCCAAGCCAGTTCGTCCGTATCGCCAGCCCGAGCCCTTGAGGTGCGCCATGGTCAAGACCCTTTCCGCCGTCCGTCCCGGAAGCCGCCCGAACGCCGTCCGCGGCGCCGACGATGCCGCTCCCGCCGGCGTCGTGGTCGCCCTGCGCCCCGATCACCGGCAGTCTGATCATCGGCAGTCTGATCATCGGCAGCGGGCCGCGGTGCTGGCAGCGACCACCGGCGGGCGCGGTCCGCGCATGGACATGCTGACGATCACCCACAGCCGGGGGCCGACCGAGGATCGCGGGGCGGAACTCATCCACATCGACGGCCCCTACGCGGACGTTCTGGCCTACATCGCCGACTCGCCGGAGTGCGTGGTCTGCTTCGACACGCTGCACGGCGGCATGGCCCGCGCGCAACTGTCCGTGCCCTGACATTGTCCGTGCCCTGACTGGGCGCCGGGTCCTGCTGGAGAGCGAACCGATGAACGCCTGCATGATGAGCGATAGTATGACGACGCCCTTTTCCGGGCAGGAACTGGCCTCCGCGATCATCGCGGCGGCGTTGTCGCTCCCGTCGGCCAACGGCCGGCTGCATCTGCCCAACGGCGCGGTGCTGTGCGACCCGGCGTCGCTGGAGCGGGAGTTCGCGCTGGCCGCGCAAGGGCTGTCCCACTGGCTGGCGCAGAACGAGCCGCGCATTGCCGAGGCCGCGCGGGCCAGCCGGTTGAAGATTGGGGCCGGGGTCATCCGGGCCGCCGCGGCGACCCTGGAGCACGCTGGGCGACGCTGCGGCGAACTGAGCGACCGCGGAGAACGGGCACTGTCCATCGATTTCAGCGCCGTCTGCGACCGGGTTCAGGAGCGCCCGGGCCTGCTCGCCCAAACGGTTGCCGCGGCGGCCGCCGGCCACACCATCCACGCTGTCGCCGCCTGAGGACGGCGACCGCTGAAGGTTGGGCGTTACAGCAGAGTGTGCTCGACCAGGATCTTGGTGCCGATGGCGAGCAGGCCGAGGCCGCCGATCAGTTCGGCCCGACGGCCCAGCAGCGGGCCGGCGGCCCGGCCCAGCAGGACGCCGCCGAAGCCCATCAGGAAGGTGACCACGCCGATCAGGCTGCCGGTCACCGCGATGTTCACGTCCGCCATGGCGAGGCCGACCCCCACCGCGCTGGCGTCGATGCTGGTCGCCACCGCCACGGTCAGCAGGGCCAGCCAGCCCGACCGGGTGGCCGCCGCCTCGTCGTCCTCTTCCCCGGCGAGCGCGTTGCGGATCATCGAGCCGCCGATCAGCAGCAGCAGGCCGAAGGCGATCCAGTGGTCGATCGCCTGGACGAAGCCGGCGAAGGCCGAACCCACCGCCCAGCCGATGGAGGCCATCGATAGCTGGCAGGCGCCAAAGGCGAAGCCGACCCGCAACGCCTCGGACAGGCCGGGACGCTTCTGAACGGCACCGCGGCCCAACGCCGCAGCGAAGCTGTCCATGGAAAGGCTGACGGCGAGGACGAGGGAGGTCGCACCGAACATGGCAACAGGCTCCGGCCAAACGAACGCGATAGCACGGCTACGCCCGGTTGGCCTTCGGGAGCGTCCGCACCATCGGTCTTGCCGAACCGGCCGGACGGTGTCCGGCTGCCGCACGCGCCACGGGACGCCCTGATGCAGGAAGGTCCCGAGTCTGTTGGCGCGCGCCCCTCTCGCTGGAGGGTGGCTACTCCCCAATGACGAGGCGGACCCTAACGCCGGTAAGTGTGGGTGTCAATCTATATGAACAGCTGTTCATATATATTTGAATCACTCTAAAGAAGCGCCTGTCGAGCATCGCCATGCGTGGAGCATGGTGCGCCGCGGAAGGATTTGTTAAGAGCCTCTGACGCCTTTATGCCGGTGCGGTTCGTAGGGGTGCGAAACGCTTCGATTTGATGGGCAAGATTGGGCGTGGGGGTTCGCCATGGGATTGCTGACGGGGGTCGGCTCGCTGTCGCTTTCGGGCAAGACGGTGTCGCTGTGTGTCGGTGGGTTGGTGCTGTTGACGAGCGTCACGTTTGCCGTCAACGAGACGTTGCTGAGCCGCTACGCGGAGCGCATGGCGGTCGAGCGGCAGGAAACCAACATGCGCGTCGCCTGGGACGTGCTGAACCAGTACGGGCGCGACATCAGCGTTCGCGATGGCACGCTTTACGCCGGCGACCGGGCTCTGAACGGTTTCTTCGAGCCGGTGGATCGGGTGAAGACGCTGGTCGGCGGCACCGCCACGCTGTTCATGGGCGACACGCGGGTCACCACCAACGTCCAGAAGCCGGATGGTGGGCGCGCCATCGGTACCAAGCTGGCCAAGGGGCCGGTCTATGATTCGGTGTTGGTCCGGGGCGAGCCATACCGCGGGCAGGCCGACATCCTGGGCGTTCCCTTCTACACCGCCTACGACCCGATCAAGGACCGGTCCGGCACGGTGGTGGGCGTGCTCTATGTCGGTGTGCCGAAGGCGGAGTTCTTCGCCCCGATCCGTGACACCCAGACGATGATCGGCGGGCTTGGCGCGGTGGTGACGCTCCTGGTGGCCGGCGGTTGCCTGCTGCTGTCACGGCGCATCTTCCGGCCGCTGTCCGCCATGCGCGGCGCCATGGAGCAGCTGGCGACGGGGAACCTGTCGGTCGCCGTGCCGGCGCTGGGCCGCAAGGACGAGATCGGCGGCATGGCTCAGGCGCTGAGCGTCTTCAAGGAGAACGCGCAGCGGGTCGCCCGGCTCGACGCCGCCCAGGCGGAGGAGCGCGCCCGCGCCGAACGGGACCGCCGCGACGCGCTGGACTCCGTCGCCCGCAACTTCGAAGGGACGATGCTGAGCGTCGTCGAGACGCTGAGCGCCACCACGGCTCAGCTCGAATCCAACGCCCAGCGCCTGCATGGCATTGCCGAGAGCAGCAGCGGGCAGGCCGCCGCGGTCAGCGGTGCTGCGGGCGAGGCCAGCGACGACGTGCGGACCGTGGCCGGCGCCACCGAGGAGCTGACGGCCTCCATCGTCGAGGTGTCCCGCCAGATCGACGAGTCCTCTCGCATGGTTCGCAACGCGGTGGAGGAGGTGGAGCGCACCAACCACACGGTCGAAGGGCTCGCCGCGGCCGCCGGCAAGATCGGAGAGGTGGTGACGCTGATCCAGAGCATCGCCGCGCAGACCAACCTGCTGGCCCTGAACGCGACCATCGAGGCGGCGCGGGCGGGGGAGGCCGGCAAGGGCTTCGCCGTCGTCGCCAACGAGGTGAAGGGCCTCGCCAACCAGACGGCCAAGGCGACCGACGAGATCGCCCAGCAGGTCGCGGAGATCCAGGCGGTGACCGGCAGCGCGGTGACGGCCATCGGGGGCATCGGGCGCACGGTGGTCGCGGTCAACGATCTGGTGAGCCGCATCGCCGAGTCCGCCGACCGTCAGAACGCCACCACCGGCGAGATCGCCCGCAGCGTCCAGCGCGCCGCCGACCGCACGTCGGAGGTGACCCGCAGCGTCCGCGACGTGTCGGACTCCGCGCACGAAACCGGCACCATGGCGTCGGAGGTGCGCTCCGCCGCCGCCGATCTCGGCCGGCAGGCGCTGGCCCTGCGCGAGCAGGCCGGGGCGTTCCTGCGGCAGATCCGCTCGGCCTGAAGGGAAGGGACGGCCCGTGTTCCGCAACCCGCGTTCGCTGCTGTTCGTGTTCTTCTTCGCGTGCTTGGCAGCGTTGCTGGTCTTCAGCGGCGACCCGCCGGACGGTGGGAGGACCGACGCGAACCGGGATTTCCTGGCAGCCTGCGAGGCCAGCCCCTTTGCGGCGCAGAACACCGGCTCCACCGAGGCGGCGGTGCGGGTGTGCTCCTGCATCCTGTCCTGGCACCGCAAGGAGGGCGAGGCCACGGGCCGTCCGCTTCCCGCCGCGCTTTACGGCGGGGAGGGGACTGCGGGCGCCGCGGCGGCGGCGGTGGACGGGCGGGCGCGGGCCTCCTGCCTGTCCGGGCGCGTGACACCCTGATTAACGGAGACCCGCTTTTTTGAGAATCGTCCGCAGGACGGGGTGGCGGGGGCTTTCCCTTCGCCGCTGCCGCACCCATCCTATGGCGCTATGAGCACGCACCACACCCGCAATCCCTGCACGAAGCTCTGCCGCTACGACGCGGCGGACCGCTGCATCGGCTGCTTCCGCACCCGCGCGGAGGTCAGGCACTGGAAACGCCTGCCGGACGAGACGAAGGCGGCGATCAACGCCCGCATCGCCGCGCGCGGCGGCACCGTCTCCAAGAAGGATGGCAAGCGGGCGAAAAAGCTCGACAAGAAAATCCGCAAGCTGGAAACGAAGCTCGCCACCCTGCGCGCCCGCCGGTTGGAACTGGAGGGGCCGTTGGTCAAAGCGGCGGAGTGAGCACCGCCTCACCCGATCCCGGCGTGCCGTTCCACATACAGCAGCAGGGCGGGGTAATAGTGCTTCTGTGACGCCGTCAGTTCCTGGCAGTAACGGCGTGCCATGCCGTTGGAAAGCCAAGCATCAAGCTCGCCGCTCTCGCGTTTCTGGGCGATGACGCGGTCGATCTTGTCCATGATCTTGTGGATCACGTCCGTTCCTTTTCCGGTGTTGATTTGCTGTGGAAGGGGTGGGTGCCGCAGAGGCGGCGCCGTCGATTGCCCGTTCAATATGAACCTCGGGGCGGCGGTGAGCTGCGCATTATGGGCATGCCTGCGTACCGCATTGCACAAAAGTCCGTCCCGGCCACCGGGTCCGCGCGGGTCTGCCCTTCGCAGGCGTTCGTTGACCGGCTTCCCGGTGCCGTCCCATTCTGCACGACGAAGGAAGAAAAACCGGGAGGACGTGCGGTGGGGATGGCGGTGGACCGCCGCGCCGCCGCAGCCATCATCATGACCGCCATCGCCATGACCGAACGCCGCGCGGAGCTGGACGGCGCCGCCTCCGCCACGCTGGTCCTGCTCTGCCTGCTCTGGGGCCTGCAGCAGGTCGCCATCAAGGTCGCCATGACCGGATTCTCGCCGGTGCTCCAGGGCGGGCTGCGCTCGCTGGGCGCGCTGGCGCTGCTGTGGGCCTGGGCGGCGCTGCGCGGCATGCGCCTGTTCGAGCGGGATGGCACGCTGGGGCTGGGCCTGCTGGCCGGGCTGCTGTTCGCCGGGGAGTTCCTGCTGGTCTATGCCGGGCTGTCCTACACCACGGTGTCGCGCAGCATCCTGTTCCTCTACACCGCCCCCTTCCTGGTGTCGGTCGGGGCGCATCTGCTGCTGCCGGGGGAACGGATGCGCGGCGTCCAGGCGGCCGGGCTGGCCTGCGCCTTCATCGGGGTGGCGGTGGCCTTCGCCGACGGGCTGCGCCTGCCGACGAACCGCGAGATGATCGGCGATCTGATGGTGCTGGCGGCGGCGGTGCTGTGGGCGGCCACCACGTTGGTAATCAAGGGCAGCCGGCTGGTCCGGGCCAGCTCGACCAAGGTGCTGTTCTACCAGCTCGCCGTGTCCGGGGCGGTGATGCCGGTGGCCTCGCTGCTGATGGGCGAGGCGGGGGTAACCGCGCCCGGCCCGCTGGCGCTGGCCTGCCTCGCCTTCCAGATCGTGGTGGTGGCCTTCGCCTCCTACCTCGCCTGGTTCTGGCTGATTGCCCGCTACCCGGCGGCCCGCCTGTCGGCCTTCACCTTCTTGACGCCACTGTTCGGCGTGCTGTCCGGCGCCCTGCTGCTGGGCGAGCGGGTCAGCGCGAGCCTCGCCGCGGCGATGCTGCTGGTCTGCGCCGGCATCTGGCTGGTGAACCGCCGCGCGCCCGCTGCGGGCGCCTAGAAAGACGGGAACCGGCCCGGCCTCCATCGGTTGGCTCTGCTGTCCCAGCACAAGCAGCGGAGCCGGCTTCATCATGGATTTGAACGGAAAAGTCGCCCTCATCACCGGGGCCGGGTCGGGCATCGGCAAGGCCTCGGCCACCCTGTTCGCCAGCGCCGGGGCGAGCGTCGGCGTCCTCAGCCGCACCGAGGACGAGATCCGCAAGACGGCCGAGGAGATCACCGCGGCGGGGGGCAAGGCCATCCCCCTGGTCGCCGACGTCGCCGACAGCGAGGCCGTGAAGCGGGCGGTGGAGCGGCTGGTCCAGGAATACGGGCGCCTGGACATCGTCTTTGCCAACGCTGGGATCAACGGCGTCTGGGCGCCCATCGACGAGCTGACTCCGGAGGAGTGGGACCGCACCATCAACATCAACCTGCGCGGCACCTACCTGACGCTGCACCACGCGGTGCCGCATCTGAAGAAGGCGGGCGGCGGGTCGGTGCTGGTGACCGCCTCGATCAACGGCACGCGGGTGTTCAGCAACGCCGGGGCCACCGCCTACTCCTGCACCAAGGCTGCGCAGGTCGCCATGGTCCAGATGCTGGCGCTGGAGCTGGCCAAGCACCGCATCCGTGTCAACGCCATCTGCCCGGGGATGATCGACACCGCCATCCAGGACAACACCCAGGCGCGCAACACCGAGGAGGCCGAGGAAGCGGCCGAGTACCCCGATGGCGAGGTTCCGCTGACCCGCGGCAAGGCGGGCAGCAGCGCCGACGTGGCGGAGCTGGCGCTGTTCCTGGCGTCGGACCGGTCGAAGCACATCACCGGCACGCCCGTCTGGATCGACGGCGCCGAGTCCCTGCTGATCGGCTGAGGGACCGCTCATGGCGGACGGCTTCGCGTGGTGGCAGAGCGGGGTGATCTATCAGGTCTACCCGCGCTCCTTCCAGGATTCGAACGGCGACGGGGTGGGGGACCTGCCGGGTATCCTGGCCCGGCTCGATCATCTCCAGGCGCTCGGGGTGGACGCGCTGTGGGTTTCGCCGATCTACCCATCGCCGATGGCCGATTTCGGCTACGACGTGTCGGACTACACGGGCATCCACCCGCTGTTCGGGACGATGGAGGATTTCGACCGGCTGCTGGCGGAGCTGCACCGCCGGGGCATGAAGCTGATCCTGGATTTCGTGCCCAACCACAGCTCCGACCGGCACCCGTGGTTCCAGGCTAGCCGCTCGTCGCGCAGCGATCCGAAGCGGGACTGGTACATCTGGCGCGACCCCGCTCCCGATGGGGGACCTCCCAACAACTGGCTGTCGGAGTTCGGGGGCGGCGCCTGGGAATGGGACGCGGCGACCGGCCAATACTATTACCACGCCTATCTGAAGGAGCAGCCGGACCTCAACTGGCGCAACCCGGCGCTGCGGGAGGTCATGCTCGACGCGCTGCGCGTCTGGCTGGACCGCGGGGTGGACGGGTTCCGGGTCGACGCCATCCACCACCTGATCAAGGACGCGCAGTTCCGCGACAACCCGCCGAACCCCGGCTGGCGGGAGGGCATGTCGCCGGTCAGCCGGGTGATCCGCCTCCACACGGTGGACCAGCCGGAGGTTCACGACGCCATCGCCGCGATGCGGCGTGTGGTGGACCTCTACGGTCCTGACCGACTGCTGATCGGCGAGGCCTATCTGCCCATCGACCAGCTCATGGCCTATTACGGCGCCGACCTGACGGGCTTCCAGCTTCCCTTCAACTTCCATCTGCTGTCCACCCCGTGGGAGGCCAAGGCGCTGGCCGCGCTGATCCGCACCTACGAGGCCGCCCTGCCGCCCGGCGGCTGGCCGAACTGGGTGCTCGGAAACCACGACCGCTCCCGTGTGGCGACCCGGCTGGGGGCGGGCCAAGCGCGGGTGGCGGCCATGCTCCTGCTGACCCTGCGCGGCACGCCGACGCTCTACCAGGGCGACGAGATCGGGATGACCGATGTGCCCATTCCGCCGGATCGCGTGCAGGACCCGTGGGAGAAAAACATCCCCGGCCTGGGGCTGGGCCGCGATCCGGTGCGCACGCCGATCCCCTGGGACGACGGCCCGCGGGGCGGCTTCACGACGGGCGAGCCCTGGCTGCCGCTTAGCCCCGACCATGACCGGGTGAACGTCGCGGCGCAGGCGGCCGACCCGTCCTCCATGCTGGCGCTCCACCGTGCCCTGCTGGCTCTGCGGCGGGCGGAACCGGCCTTGTCGGTCGGGCGCTACGAGCCGGTGTCGGCGGAGGGCGACGTCCTGGTCTATGAGCGCCGTCATGGAAGCGGCCGCTTCCGCATCCTGCTGAACCTGTCGGCGGAGGAGCGGATGGTGGACGCGGTGCCGGACGGTGCCCATATGCGGCTGTCCACCCATCTCGACCGCGGTGGGGAGCCGGTGTCCGGCGCCCTGCGCCTGCGGCCCGACGAGGGGGTGGTGATCGGCTTCGACGACAAGGGAAAGGGTGGGGAATGAGCGGGGACGTGAAGAACAACGCGGCCAAGAACCGTTACGAGCTGACTGTGGGCGACGCCACCGCGGTGGTGGAGTACGAAAAGCGCGACGGGGCCATCGTCTTCACCCATACGGAGGTTCCGGAGAGCATGGCCGGGCAGGGCATCGGCTCCGCCCTCGCCCGCGGCGCGCTGGAGGACGCGCGTTCCAGCGGGCAGAAGGTTGTGCCGGTCTGCCCCTTCGTGGCCAAATACATCCAGCGCCACCCGGAGTACCAGGATCTGGTCGTCGCGGGGGGTGGACCATCGACGTGAGGCGTTCGCCGTGAAACGGACTCTCCTGGCCGCCGGATTGCTGACTCTTCTGCCGGGGGGGGGGGCGGCCGCGCCGCGGGAACTCGCCTCCCCCGCCTGGGGCGGCGGCGTCTCCCTGGCGCGCGGCAGCGTCGTGCTGACCGAGGAGGCGGAGGGGGCTGCCAGCCGCTACCGGGCGGCGCTGGAGGCGGAGGCGGTGCCCTGGCTCGGCCTCTTCACCAATTTCCGTTACCACGCCGAGTCCGCCGGACGGCTGGAGGCCGGCGCCGCCCAGCCGGACCGCTTCCGCGGCGAGCGTCGCTTGCGCCGCAAACAGGACATCATGACGCTGTCCTTTGGCCCCGACGGGGTGGACGTGACGGCCGATCCGCCGCTCAGCCCCGACAAGGCGGCGCGGGTGCCGCCGGACAGCCGCCGGGGCAGCATCGATCCGTTGAGCGCCGGGGCGGCGGTGATCCTCACCGCCAGCCGGTCGGGCGGCTGCGGCGGACGCTATCCCGTCTATGATGGGCGCCGCCGTTACGACATCATCATGACGCCGCAGGGCAAGGGGGATTTGCCGTCGTCGCGCTACCGCATCGCCACGGGAACGGCGGAGGTCTGCGCGGTCACGGTCCGCCCGGTGGCGGGCTTCCAGGGCGACCGGGACCGGGACCGCTTCTTCGCCGAGGGGGTGGAACGCAAGGCGACCGTGTGGTTCGCCGGCGCGCCGGAGAGCGGGCGCGTCGTCCCCGTGACGGTGGAGGTGCCGACCGACACGATGACGGTGCTGGTCCACACCGTTGGCGTGAAGGCCGGCTTCTGAAGCGAACGTTCGTTCGCTTCAGACTCATATCGCCTCATTCGCCGACGGGCTTCGGTCGCATGGGCAACCGGGACCGCAGTCGCGGTCCAAAACCGATCAAGGATTGGCGGCGAGGCGCCACTGGCCGTCGTCGCCGCGGCAGGCGGTGCCGGTGGCGGATTCCTGACGGCCGTCGATGGTCACCTTGTGCTGGAACTCCTTGCACTCCCGTCCGGCGGAATCGCGCCCGGCGCGGATCGGGGTGATGGTGCCGCTGGTGTTGGCGCTGTCCGGGCTGTTCCAGCGGATGGTCTGACCGACCGGCGCGTCGAGAGCGCGGGTCTCCGCGCTCTGCGCCGCGCTGCGGCTGCCGGGGCTCAGCTGTTCCATCAGATAACCGCCCGCGAAGTAGCCGAGCAGGCCGCCGGCGCCGATGGCCAGCAGGTTGCCCGTGCCCTTGCCGATCTGCGACCCGGCGAGCGCCCCGACGGCGGCCCCGCCCAGCTTGCCCAGCAGGTCGTTGTCGATGCCAAAGGTGGTGTTGTTGCCGTTGGCCTGCGGGCTGGTCTGGGTCGGCGCGCCGTAGCCGCCCTGGGTGAACACCTGCGCCGCGGCGGGCGCGGCGGTCAGGGGAAGGGCGACGGACAGGCCGAGGCAGAGGACCGAGGCGAAGCGAATCCCGGACAGGCGGACAGCGGGCACGTCGGCTACTCCTTTATTGCAACGCGACCGTCATCTCAACACCGCGGCCACGCTCAAGGTTGGGGCAAAAGGGCGACAATGACGTTCGGTGATGATGGCCAGAGTCAGGCGCTCTTCAACTCCGGGCGGGCATCCGCCACGCCGCCCAGCGCCTTGCGGACGGCACGGGCAAGGTCGCGGTCGCGGTAGGGCTTGATCAGGAACTCGGCACCCGGCCCCTCGCCCGTCAGCCCGCCAGCCACGCCATGGGCGTAGCCGGAGGCGTAGAGCGCCTTCAAGGCGGGATGGCGGCGTTGCGCCTCCTGGGCCAGTTCCAGCCCGTTCATGCCGCCCGGCATCACCACGTCGGTGAACAGCAGGTCCACCCGCGGCTCCCCGGCCAGCACGGCCAGCGCCTCCGGCCCGTTCTCCGCCTCGACCACGGTGTAACCCAGATCCTGGAGGGTCAGCACGGCGACCTGACGCACGTCGCGGTCGTCGTCCACCACCAGGATGACCTCGCCCTGGCCGGGCAGCGGACCGGTGTCCTCGGTCTCCTCGCACGCCTTCGCTTGGCGGACGGCCGCCGGAGCGCAGGGCAGATGAAGGTGGAAGGAGGTGCCGCGGCCCGGCTCGCTCTCCACCCGGATCAGCCCGCCCGACTGCTTCACGAAGCCGTGGATCATGCTCAACCCCAGCCCGGTGCCCTTGCCGATCTCCTTGGTGGTGAAGAAGGGCTCGAAGGCGCGGGCCAGAACCTCCGGCGGCATGCCGCAGCCGGTGTCGCTCACGGTCATCCGCACGTAGCGTCCGGGCCGCAGCTCCGCATCGCCCTCTTCGGCCTCCACCATCGCCGTGGCGATGGTCAGCGTGCCGCCCGTGGGCATGGCGTCGCGCGCGTTGATGACGAGGTTCAGCAGGGCCGACTCCGCCTGCGTGCGGTCCACCAGCGCCGGGCACAGGGACGGCGCGCTGTCGATCTCGACGGTGATCGCCGAACCGAGCGTGCGCTCCATCAGTTCGCTCATGTTGCGGACCAGCGCCTCCATGTCCACGCTTTCGGGGTGGAGCTGCTGGCGCCGCGCGAAGGCGAGCAGCCGCCGCGTCAGGTCGGAGCAGCGCAGCGACGCCTGCAGGGCCATCTCCACCCGCCGCGCCGCCTTGGGGTCGTCGAAGGCCATGCGGCCCAGCCGCTCCAGGCTGCCGATGACCACGGTCAGCATGTTGTTGAAGTCGTGGGCGATGCCCCCGGTCAACTGGCCGATGGTCTCCATCTTCTGGACATGGGCGAGCTGCAGCTGAAGCTCCCGCGTGTCTGTGACGTCCAGCACCGTGCCGCAGAGTTCCGGCGGCCGGCCGTCCTCGCCCGGCAGCAGCATGGCCTTCTCCAGAAGCGTGCGGTACTGCCCGTCGGCGGCGCGCCAGCGGTATTCGACCGTGGACACGCCGCCCTGCCGCATCGCCTCGAACTGGACGGCGGCGCGCTCGCGGTCGTCCGGATGCAGGCGCGATTCCCAGAAACCGCCGTCCGTCAGGAAGCGCTCGGCGGGGAAGCCGAACAGCGCCTCGACATTCTCGGTGACGTAACGGAAGGGCGTGCCGCGCTCCGGCCCGGCGGTGTAGAGCAGGATCGGCAGCGAACGGGCGATCATCGCCTGCCGCTCCTCCGACCGGCGGAGCGCCTGTTCAGCCTCCAGCTTTCCGGCCCGCACGCGGTAGTTCTCGGCCATCAGCCGCTCGCGCAGGGTGGCTTGGCGCTTGACCTCTTCGGTCTTGCGGTACAGCTCGACGAAGACGGTGACCTTGCTGCGCAGGATGACCGGGTCCACCGGTTTGAACATGTAATCCACCGCTCCCGCGGAGTAGCCGCGGAAGATGTGCATCTCGTCCTTGTTGATGGCGGTCAGGAAGAGGATGGGGATGTGCCGCGACTTGCGGCGGTTGCGGATCAGCTCCGCCGTCTCGTAGCCGTCCATGCCCGGCATATGGACGTCCATCAGGATCGCCGCGAAGTCCTGGTCGAGCACGCGCTTCAGCGCCTCCTCGCCGGAGCGGGCGAGGATCACCGTGGCGTCCAGGTCGGCCAGGGTTTCCCGCATCGCCAGCAGGTTCCGCGGGTCGTCGTCCACGACGAGCACGCGGACCTCCGGCGGGGGCAGGGTGGCGTCCTCGATCTCGGCGAAGTGGGCGGGGAATTGGGTGTGGGGCATGGGCTTCTCCTCACTCCCGCCCGGCATCGTGGGCCACGGCGCGGCTGTCGTCCTGCCGGCGCCCGGCCCAGACCCGCAGCAGCGACAGCAGGTGATCGATGTCCACCGGCTTGGCGAGATAGTCGGTCGCCCCCGCCTCGATGCACTTCTCGCGGTCGCCCTTCATCGCCTTGGCGGTGACGGCGATCACCGGCAGTCCGCGCCCGGCCGCGGTCGCGCGGATTTCCCGGATGGTCTGGTAGCCGTCCATCAGCGGCATCATGATGTCGACCAGCGCGACGTCCAGGTCGGGATGCGCCTTCAGCAGCTCCAGCCCCTCCGGCCCGCTCTCGGCGTGCAGCACCGTCATGTCGTGGGCCTCCAGGACGCTGGCGAGCGAGAAGATGTTGCGGAAATCGTCGTCCACGATCAGCGCCTTGCGCCCCGCCAGCACCGGGTCGCGCTGGCGGATCTGGTCGAGCGCGTTGCGCTTGTCGTCGGGCAGCCGGTCCACCGCCCGGTGCAGGAACAGCGCCGTCTCGTCCAGCAGCGAATCTGCGGAATGGACGCTGCGCAGCACCACCGTCTCGGCCAGCCGGCGCAGCCGTGCCTCGTCCTCCGGCGCGATCGCGTCGCTGACATAGGCGACGACCGGCATCCAGGCGGTGGAATCGCGGGTGCGCAGGCTGTCGATCAGCTCGAAATCGCTGGGCTGGGGGATCGTCAGGTCGAGCACCATGCAGTCGAACCGCTCCTTCGCCAGGAGGGCGCGGGCGGCTTCCGCGGAGGTGACGGTGCTGATGTCGATGTCGTCCCCGCCGCTGTCGTGGTCGATCAGGCCGGCGATGCCGCCGGTGTCCGGGTTGGGCAGCTTCTCCACGATCAGCAGCCGGCGCTGGTGCCGCTCCACGAAGCCCTTGACCTTGGCGAGCGCTGCAAAGATCGCTTCGCGGTCGGCCGGCTTCTCGGTGTAGTCGAAGGCGCCCATGGCGAGACCGCGGCGCCGCTCCTCCTTGGCGGAGATGACGTGGACCGGAATGTGGCGGGTGTGCGGATCGCGCTTCAGCAGGTCGAGCAGCGCCCAGCCGTCGATGTCCGGCAGGCCGATGTCCAGCATCACCGCGTCCGGACGGTACTTGCGCGCCATCGGCATGGCCGGGCTTCCAGCATGGGAGAGGATCGCCTTGAAGCCCTTCTCCCGCGCCAGATCGACCAGGATCGAGGCGAACTTCACGTCGTCCTCGACGATCAGCACCACCGGGTCGCCGGGCCGGATGCGCTCACGGTCGTCGGCGACGGGATGGTTCTGCGGCAGCGCCAGCCGTTCCTCCGGTCCCGGCACCACGATGGGGCGTGTCGGCGTGGGCATCGGGGCCGTCTTCGGCGCCGGGTCGCCGTAGCGGGCGACGTCGAACTCCATCGGCACATAGAGCGTGAAGGTGCTGCCCGCCCCGGACTCGCTCTGCACGCGGATTTCGCCGCCGAGCAGGCGGGCGATCTCGCGGCTGATCGACAGGCCGAGGCCGGTGCCGCCGTATTTCCGGCTGGTCGTGCCGTCGGCCTGCTGGAACGCCTCGAAGATGATGCGCTGCTTGTTCTCGGGGATGCCGATGCCGGTGTCGACGACGGTGAAGGCCAGCACCCCCTCCGCCGCGTTCAGCACGGGGTGGGCCGCACTCCAGCCCTCGCTGGCCAGCCCGACGCGGAAGGTGACGCCGCCGGCTTCGGTGAATTTGAAGGCGTTGGACAGCAGGTTGTTTAGAACCTGCTCCAGCCGCTTCTGGTCCGTCTGGATGGCTGCGGGCAGCGGCTGGGTCATGTCGATGTCGAAGCGCAGCCCCTTCTCCTCGGCCAGCTGGGCGAAGGTGCGCTCGACATGGCCGCGCAGGTCGTCGAGCACCACCGCGCCGATTTCCAGCGTGACCGTGCCGGATTCGATCTTCGACAGGTCGAGGATGTCGTTGATGAGGTTCAGCAGGTCAGACCCGGCGGCGTTGATCGTGCGGGCGAATTCCACCTGCCGGGGGGTCAGGTTGTGGTCGCCGTTGTCCGACAGCAGCTTGGACAGGATCAGCAGGCTGTTCAGCGGGGTGCGCAGCTCGTGGCTCATGTTCGCCAGGAACTGCGACTTGTACTTGGAGGTGAGGGAGAGCTGCTCCGCCTTCTCCTCCAGCGCCTCGTTGGTCTGGCGCAGCTTTTCCTGCTGGGCCATCAGCAGCTCCTCCGACTGGCGGAGCGAGGCGGCCTGATGCTCCAGCCGCTCGTTGGTGGTCTTCAGCTCCTCCTGCTGGCTCTGCAGCTCGGCGGTCAGGCGCTGCGATTGCTTCAGCAACCCTTCGGTCCGCATGTTGGTGGCGATGGTGTTCAGAACGATCCCGATGCTTTCCGTCAGCTGCTCCAGGAAGGAGCGGTGCGTCTCGCTGAAATGGCCGAAGGAGGCCAGCTCCAGCACGGCGTTCACTTCGTTCTCGAAGAGCACGGGCAGGACGATGATGTTCAGCGGCGCCGCCTCGCCGAGGCCGGAGCTGATGCGCACATAGTCCTTCGGCACGTTGGTCAGCAGGATCGGCTTCTTCTCGTGGGCGCACTGGCCGACCAGCCCCTGCTTCAGCGTGAAGCGGGTGCCCAGCCCGTCGCGCTCCTTCAGGGCGTAGCTGGCGACCAGATCGAGGACCGGCTCGTCGCCCTCGCGGCTGGTGACGTAGAAGACGCCGTGCTGGGCGTTCACCAGCGGCGCGATCTCCGACAGGATCATGTTGGTGACGGTGACCAGATCGCGTTCGCCCTGGAGCATGCGGGTGAATTTGGCGATGTTGGTCTTCAGCCAGTCCTGTTCCGCGTTTTTCTGCGTCGTGTCGCGCAGGTTGCGGATCATCTCGTTGATGTTGTCCTTCAGCGCCGCCACCTCGCCCGACGCCTCCACAGCGATGGAGCGGGTGAGGTCGCCTTTGGTCACCGCGGTCGCCACCTCGGCGATGGCGCGGACTTGGGTGGTCAGGTTGGCGGCGAGCTGGTTCACGTTGTCGGTCAGGTCGCCCCACACGCCGGTGGCGCCGGGCACCTTCGCCTGTCCGCCGAGCTTGCCTTCGATGCCGACCTCGCGCGCCACGTTGGTGACCTGATCGGCGAAGATGGCCAGCGTCTCGATCACGCCGTTGATGGTGTCGGCCAGTGCCGCGATCTCGCCGCGCGCCGCCACGGTCAGCTTGCGCTTCAGGTTGCCCTCGGCCACCGCCGTCACGACCTCGGCGATGCCGCGCACCTGACCGGTCAGGTTGGCGGCCATCATGTTGACGTTGTCGGTGAGATCCTTCCAGGTGCCGGCCACACCCTTCACCTGGGCCTGTCCGCCGAGCTTGCCTTCGGTGCCGACCTCGCGCGCCACGCGGGTGACTTCCGAGGCGAAGCTGTTGAGCTGATCGACCATCGTGTTGATGGTGTCCTTCAGCTCCAGGATCTCGCCCTTCACGTCCACGGTGATCTTGCGCGACAGGTCGCCATTGGCCACCGCCGTGGTGACGTCGGCGATGTTGCGGACCTGATTGGTCAGGTTGCCGGTCAGCAGGTTGACGTTGTCGGTGAGGTCCTTCCAGGTGCCGGCGACACCCTTCACCTGAGCCTGTCCGCCCAATTTGCCCTCGCTGCCGACCTCGCGGGCGACGCGGGTGACTTCCGAGGCGAAGCTGTTGAGCTGGTCGACCATCGTGTTGATGGTGTCCTTCAGCTCCAGGATTTCGCCCCTCACGTCCACGGTGATCTTGCGCGACAGGTCGCCCTTCGCCACCGCCGTGGTCACCTCAGCGATGTTGCGGACCTGGCTGGTCAGGTTGGTCGCCATCGCGTTGACGTTGTCGGTGAGGTCCTTCCAGGTGCCGGCCACACCCTTCACCTGGGCCTGCCCGCCCAGCTTGCCCTCGGTGCCGACCTCGCGGGCGACGCGGGTGACCTCGCTGGCGAAGCTGTTGAGCTGATCGACCATCGTGTTGATGGTGTCCTTCAACTCGCGGATCTCGCCCTTCACGTCCACGGTGATCTTGCGCGACAGGTCGCCATTGGCCACCGCCGTGGTGACGTCGGCGATGTTGCGGACCTGATTGGTCAGGTTGCCGGTCAGCAGGTTGACGTTGTCGGTGAGGTCCTTCCAGGTGCCGGCGACACCCTTCACCTGAGCCTGTCCGCCCAATTTGCCCTCGCTGCCGACCTCGCGGGCGACGCGGGTGACTTCCGAGGCGAAGCTGTTGAGCTGGTCGACCATCGTGTTGATGGTGTCCTTCAGCTCGCGGATCTCGCCCTTCACGTCCACGGTGATCTTGCGCGACAGGTCGCCCTTCGCCACCGCCGTGGTCACGTCGGCGATGTTGCGGACCTGGGCCGTGAGGTTGGCGGCCATCAGGTTCACGTTGTCGGTGAGATCCTTCCAGGTTCCGGCGACGTCCTTCACCTGGGCCTGCTCGCCCAGCTTGCCCTCGATGCCGACCTCGCGCGCCACCCGGGTCAGCTCCGCCGTCACGGTGACGAGCTGCTCGACCATCCGGTTGACCGTCCGGGCGGTGTGCAGGAAGTCGCCCTGGAGCGGGCGCCCGTCGACCTCCAGCGGCATGGATTGCGACAGGTCGCCCTTGGCGACCGCGCCGATGACGCGGGCCATCTCCTGGGTCGGCTGGGTCAGGTCGGCGACCATCGCGTTGACGCTGTCCACGCAGGCGCCCCAGCCGCCCGAGGCGGTGGGCAGGCGGACGCGCTGGCCGATGCGGCCCTCCTTGCCGATGGCGACGCTGACCCGGCCGACGTCCTCCACCAGGGCTTCGTTCATCTCCACCACGTCGTTGAAGGCGGCGGCGATCTCGCCGTCCAGCCCGTCCAAGTCCAGCGGCAGGCGCACGGAGAAGTCGCCCTTGCGGAATTGGCGCAGCGCGCGCAGGAGATGCTGGGGAGAAAGCCGGTCGTGAGCGTCCGTCATCGTCATGACGCGATGGTCCCTAAGAAGTCCAGTCCTGTGTCTCGGGTGCCCCTTGCGCACGATCGACGGCGCGCCCGGCTGAACGCCGGAATGGCCGCGCGCCGGAGCGGCGCAGCCACGGGACGGCAAGCGGAAGGCGGAGGGAGCTAATGCTGGGGGGCGGCGTTGTTCAGCAGGGTCTTCAACTGGCGCTCGTCGTAGGGCTTCTGGATGAAGCCGTGGGGGCCGGCGGCGCGGGCGCGCTCCAGCAGGACGGGGTCGCTGGCCCCGGACATGAAGATGCTGCCTACGGCGAAGCGCTCGCGCAGAGCTTGTGCGGTCTCGATCCCATCCTGGGGACCGGCGAGGCCGATATCCACCAGAGCCAGGGCGGGGCGCTCCCGCTCGGCGATCTTCAGCGCGTCGGCGGCGTTGGCGGCGACGCCGCAGACTTCGTAGGACAACTCCTCCAACATATCGGTCAGATACATGGCGACGATCGTCTCATCCTCGACGACCAGGACCCGGACGGGGGCAGCTGCGCCGGGCGCGATCCCGTCCGCCCCGGCCCGTGGTGACCTGTTGATCGGGTTGGTCATCCCTTATCCCTCTTGTCGTTCTGCCGGCTGCGGTGCGGGATCGGCGTCGATGAGGCGCCCACCCCGCCCGCCGCCGGAACCCGAGCGGAGACGTCGGATGCCGGCGAGGCTGACCGGGACGAGTAGCACGGAGGAGTGAGGCAATTAAGGGAGAAAAGGTCAAATACCCCCTACAGGTTATGCTCAATAGAGTGAACACACCCCAAAAGAGGGCGCGCCTATTCCTTAGCCTCGATATGGAATAGGGCGAGTCAGGCGCGTTTGGGCCGTCTTTGCTTTGCGGTGATTGAAAAATGCGGCGCGAACGCGTGGCTGCCATGTAGCGATGTATGGGATTCTTAATAACTTTTCAAGTAATTTTACGCGTAAGCTTGCCACTGTCCAAGAGGCTGGCGTGGAGTCGGCCATAGGGGGGCTGAGGACCGGGATGAGTGTTGCCCCGACAAGTGGGCCGGGCGATGGGGCGGACCTGAACCTGGAGGATCTCGCGCAGGCCATCAGAGCCCACTGGCTCTATCTGGCGGCGCGCCCGAACGGCCTGCGTCTCCAATTGAAGGCGGCGGACCTGACCGGCTTCGACCTGTCGGGGCTGCTTCTGTCGGACGCCATCCTGACCGGAGCGAATTTCCGGTGCAGCGTTCTCCGGCGCTGCAACTTCGACGGAGCGGATCTGTTCGGCGCCAGCTTCGTGTCCGCCGACCTCAGGGAAGCCTCGCTGGTCGGGGCGGACATGCGCGGGGCGAACTTCACCAAGGCGTGTCTGCGCAACACCCTGTTCGAGCGGGCGGACCTCCGCCCCGGCCAACTTGTGCTGTGGAAGGACCGGCGCAAGGCCCGGCAGGAGGCGGCGCTGCAGGAAGCCGTCCTGGTCAATGCGAACTTCACCGACGCCGATCTGGCCGGCGCCAACCTGACCCGCGCCAGCCTGGAAGGGGCGGATTTCAGCAACGCCGCTCTGTTCGGCGTCAACCTCAGCGGCGCGGATCTGCGCGGCGCCGATTTCAGCATGGCGAAGCTGAAGGGGGCCATCCTGAACAACGCCGTCGTTGCCGGCGCCACCTTCCAGGGCGCCGACCTGCGCGATGCGGAACTGCGCAACGTCGCCATGGCCACCGCCGATTGGGCGGACGCGCGGATGATGGGCGCCATCTACCACCGCAACCAGTCGGACTTCCCGCCGGAAATCCGGGAGGGGCTGGAGGGCCATGTCCGCTGGATCAACAGCAACGGCAAGCAGGGCAAGCGGTTCGACGTGTCGGACGGGGCCTTCGCCGGAACCGATTTCGACGGCTGCGACCTGAGCGGAGCGATCTTCCGCAACTGCGACTTCACCCGGGCGAGCTTCCGCGACAGCAAGCTGCAGATCGCCCAGTTTCCCGGTTGCCGCATGCGCGAAGCCTGTTTCGAGAATTCGGAGCTGTCCGGGGCCAGCTTCGAGGGCTGCGACCTCACCCGCGCCATGATGCGCAACGCGGTGATGCGCGCCATCGAACTTTTGGCGGCCGACGGCCAATCGACCGGGCGCATGTGGCCGACCAATCTGCGCAACGCCCTGCTGGCCGACAGCGACATCCGCGGCGCCGACCTGCGGGGCGCGCGGCTGGCCGGGGCGGACCTGACCAACTGCAATCTGTCGGGAGCCGACCTGCGCGACACCGACATCGACAAGGCCAACACCACCGGAACGACGCTGGTTCATTGCCGGCTGAAGTGACCGCAATTTTTAATCCCGAAGAATTTTCGAAAAGAGTCGGGCATTTTGTCGCAGTGTGTGCCTTCCGCACATCCCCGGCATTGTGCATACCAGCATGCGGGGATTAAAACGCCGGCCGAGGTAGCGGCTGGTTTCCCGAGCCGCTTGTCATGATCGAGACCAAGTAACGGACCGGCAACCGCCGCGCACCGAAGCGACGAATATTGATTGTGGTTAAGCGAAGAGCACAGGGCGTCCTGTGGGGCTTGGATAGCCGTGCCTGTGTTTTGGGCACAGACAATCGAGGATAGTGCAATGAAGCGTAGTGTTGCCGTGCTGGCATTTGGCCTGTTCGCCGCCCTTCCCGGCATTGCCTCGGCGCAGGACGCCGATGCGGGCGAGAAGGTGTTCAACCAGTGCAAGGCCTGCCACACCATCGAGGCCGGCGGCCCCAACCGCGTCGGCCCGAACCTGCATGGTGTGGTCGGCCGCCCGTCGGGCTCCATCGAGAGCTTCAAGTATTCCGACGCGATGAAGGGCGCCGGGCTCACCTGGGACGAGGGCAATCTCGACAAGTATCTGACCGATCCGAAGGGCGCCGTCCCCGGCAACAAGATGGCCTTCGCCGGCGTGAAGAACGAGCAGGCCCGCAAGGACCTGATCGCCTTCCTGAAGAAGAACAGCTGACACGTCCGCTGGAACACGCGCTGCGTGGCCGGGAGGGGCGGCCGCCCCTCTCGTGGCCGGCGCCCGACGAGACCGAGCGCCGCTGCACTCCTTTCATAGGGGTGGCCGCAGGGTCATACCTCTTTGAACACCGTCTCGCGCCCCCTGCGGTCCATCCTATGAGGATGGCGGTGGTCAACCTGTCCATGCGAGCAGGGGACCCGTAAAAACGCTCATTGCCAGGCACAAGGAGAACAAAAGGCTGTTGGGGGACGGGTATGTCCCAACGCAAGATTGCATATCGGGAGGTCGGAATGCCCACGTTGCGAACCGGGGTCTTTGCTGCCGTGTCCATCCTCACGCTCGCCGCCTGTTCGAGCGAACCGGGTCTCGTGCCGCCCCTAGGCAGTTCCGCTGGCAGTTCCGGTGCCTCCTCATCCCAGCTGGGAAGCGCCGGGTCGGGCGCCTCCTCGACGCTGACGGTGGCGGACCAGTCCTTCCTGACCCAGGCGGCCTACGGCGGCTTTGGCGAGGTGGCGATGGGCACGCTGGCCCAGCGGCAGGCCTCCAGCGCCACCGTGCGCGAACTCGGCCGACGCATCGCCGCCGATCACACCCAGGCCAACCAGGAACTTGCCCGGCTCGCCCAAGCCAAGGGCGTCACGCCGCCCACCGCCCCGGACCCCGGCCGGCAGGCGGTCGCCGACGCGTTGGCCTCGCTTCAGGGAGCCGCGTTCGACCGGCAGTATCTGCAGCAGCAGATCGCCGAGCACGAGATGTCGGTCGCCCTGTTCAACGCGCAGGCCCGGGGTGGGACGGACCCGGACGTCCGGGCCTTCGCCGCGAAATGGTTGCCCGGCCTGCAGATGCACACGCGCGACCTGCGCGCGCTCGGCAGCCCGCTGGCGCAGTTGTCCCAGCCTGCGGGCACCGGGTCCGCCGCAACCCACGGCCACGGGCTGGAGCGGGCACGATGAACGGCACGGAGCGCGACCATCGCAAGGGTGGCGGACCGGTCACGCCGGGGCGCGCCGGCCAGGGAATGGGCGTGTCCGGCGGGGCTCCCGAAGGGGCGCCCGCAAGCGCCGCCGACGGACCGGAGGTCACGGAGACGGTCGGGGCGGACACCGGCCAGAGGCGTGACCTTCCCGACCAGCACGCGGCCCCACCCACCCCGAAGGAGGAAGCCGGCAAGCGGCCCCGCAATCGGGAGGCGGGCAAACCGGGCTGATCGGTCACGCCGCAAGGCTTGAAGCCTGCCGCCTCAGGCGACCGCCGGAAGCGGGTGCAGGCCCGCGGTGAGGCGTTGAAAGTCCGTGGCGAAACGGTCCGTGACGTCCGGGGTCATCTCGAACCGGACATGCAGGTCCTGCTCCTTGCCCCCCAGCACCGCGAAGGGGATGGAGACGGTGCAGCCGGGGATGGTCAGCACACCGCGGCTGCCCACCTGCATCCGGTCCAGGCCGCGGATGGTGGCGCCGCCTTCCGACAGGTTGGTGAGTTGGCCCGTCAGCGACCCCACCGCCCCGGCGATGGTGCAGGACAGGTTGACCTCGAACCGCGGGGCGCGGCGGCGGTCGACTTCCGGGGTGGCGGTGCGGACGGCGCGGACCAGCATCTCGCGCAGATGGTCGATGCTTCCCGCCACGTCGGACGCCACCCGGCGCACCTCGTCGGCGCGACTGCCGGTCACCGCCGCTTCCTCCGACACATGGGCGATGCGGGACGACACCTCCTGAGCGGCGGCGGCGGTCTGGCCGACGTTGCGGGAAATCTCGCTGGTCGCGGCACCCTGCTCGTCCATGGCGCTGGCGATGCTGCTGGCGACCCCGTCGATTTCGGTGATGGTCCGCCCGATGTCCTGCACCGCGTCGACGGCACCGGCGGTCATGCTCTGCAGGTCGGTGATCTGGCGGGAAATCTCCTCCGCCGACTTCGAGGTCTGGGTGGCGAGATTCTTCACCTCCTGGGCCACCACGGCGAAGCCCTTGCCGGCCTCGCCGGCCCGCGCCGCCTCGATGGTGGCGTTCAACGCCAGCAGGTTGGTCTGGCTGGCGATGTCCTGGATGAAGGTGGCGACCTCCCCGATGTGGCCGATGGCCTCGGACAGGGAAAGCACCACATCCTCGGTCTTGCGGCCGCTTTCCACCGCTCGGCGGGAAATCTGGCTGGCGAAGGTGACCTGCCCGGTGATCTCGGCGATGGAGGCGGTGAGCTGGTCGGTGGCCGCCGCCACGGCCTGGGCGTTGCCCAGCGCCTGTTCCGCCGCCGCCGCCACGCTCTGCGAGTTGGCGGAGACGGTTTCGGCCGAGCTGGCCATCGCCTGGGCGTTGCTGTCCATCGAGACGGACCGCTCGGCGACACGGTCCACGGCGGTGCGGGTTTCCTGCTCCACCGTGCGGGCCATGGACTCCAGGGCGGCAATCTTGGCGGCCTCGGCCTCGCGGCGCTCGCGCTCCTGCGCCTCGCGCAGGCGCTGGTTGTCGATGCCCTTCTGGCGGAAGACCTCGACGGTCTTGGCCATGGCTCCGATCTCGTCCTGGCGGTCCAGGCCGGGCACCGTCACCTCGTAACGCTCGTCGGCCAGTTGGAACATGGTGCCGCGGATCTGGTCCAGCGTGCGGAACTGGCGCCGGACCACCAGAAGCATCACCAGGGCCATGCCGACGGTGACGACCGCCGCCAACTGGATGATGTTGGGAACCACCTCGTCCAGCACGCGCAACGCGATGCTCTTCTTCAGGCCGACGAACAGGACGCCGATGACCTCGCCGTTCTGGTCGACGATCGGATCATAGGCGGTGAAGTAGGCTTCGCCCAGGATGTCGGCCTCGCCGCGGAAAGGTTCCTTCCCGTCGATGACGGCGCTGTAGACGGGGCCGCGGGCCAGCTTGGTCCCGACGGCCCGGCTGCCGTCCGGGTTGTGGATGTTGGTCGCCACGCGGGTGTCGCCGCGGAAGATGGTGGCCACGCCGCCGGTCACGCTGCGGACGGTGTCGACGATGTCGTTCGCGCCGTCCAGCTTGACATCGTCGATGTACAGCGCGCCGTCCCTGAGCCGGTACTCGGACCCCCGCTGGTCGAGCAGCATCCGGAAGTTGGTGATCGCCTGCTCCCTCCGCTCCGCCGCGTCCTTGCCAATGCTGGCCGTAACCTTGGCGATCGTCGCGTAGGTCAGCGCGCCGGACAGGGCAATCAGGCCGAGCGTGCACAGAATGGTCAGCTTCGTCGCAAGGCTGAGCGTGCGGAGGGGATTCATCGGCCGAAAACTCCTTGAAAAACCGTCGGGTCGTCCCGGAGGCACCGGGAAGGCGGCGCATTGGTAACCTTTGTCGCGTATTTGTAACAAATAATTTTATCAACCCCGGGACGTACGGGAATCAGCAATGTGAAGGTGCCGTTGCGACTTCCGCCAGCCGTCCCGAGGAAAGTGATTGTATTTCAATGCTTATTCATTGCGCCCGTGCTGCGCGTTGCGCAAGGTAAACCATCTGTTAATCATGAAGTGGGACAGCATGTCGCACGCGAATTCCTTTTCGAGGTACCTTCAGTGTGGTGGAGATGTTATCGGTTTGCCCTTCTTCATTACAGAATACAAACATCGCCATGCCGGAAGCCCTTCTCGTGGCCACGGAGGTGAAGAACCTCGCCGGGCAGTCAGCCAAGGCGGCGGACGAGATGGCCGCCAAGGTCGGCGCCATCCAGGCGGTGGCGGAGCAGACCATCATCAGCATGGACGGCGTGGCCACCACCATCACCACCATGCAGGAGATCAATTCCTCCATCGCCGCGGCGGTGGAGGAGCAGTCCTCCGCCTCGCGCGAGATCGCCCGCAACATCGGCGAGGTCGCCGGCATCTTCCGCGGCATCGCCAGCCGGATGACCGAAGTCGGCGGCGAGACGCAGCGCGCCACCACCGTGGCCTACACCGTCGGCGAGAGCGCCAACCGCATGCAGGAGGCGCTGGACACCCTGGCGTCGCTGCTGGCGCGGGCCATACGCACCTCCTCCGATCTGGCGAACCGGCGCCACACGCGCCGCCGTCCGGTCCTGCTGGACGGCAGCGTGGACCAGACGCCGGCGCTCGTCCGTGACATCTCCGAATGCGGCTGCTACGCCGAGACGAAGGGGGCGGCGCCCACCGGCGGGCAGGGCACCGTGTCGCTTCCCGGCTACAAGCTGTCCCTGCGCGGGTCGGTGGTGGCGCGGCACGATAACCGGCTGCACATCCGCTTCGACGAGCGCAAGATCGGCCGCGAGGAGGTGGACCGGATGAGCCGCGACGGGGTGTGCGAACTGGTCCGGCTGGCCAAGCAGGACCATCTCGCCTTCGTGGACAAGATCATGGAGGCGGTGGGCGGCCAACGCACGCTTTTGCCGGCGGACCTGTCGACCCATCACTCCTGCCGCCTGGGTCGCTGGTACGACAGCGTGAACGATCCCAGGACGATGCGCCTGTCCACCTACAAGGGCATGGCCACCCCGCATCGGACCGTCCACGAATCGGGCCGCGAGGCGCTGCTCGCCCTCCACGCCGGCAACCGCACGGAGGCCGAGCGCCACGCCGCCGAGATGAAACGGGCCTCGGCGGAGGTGATCCGTCTGCTGGACGAGATGGAGCGCGATTTCGCCCGGACCCTCGCCGAGGCCACCGAATAGCCGGTTCCTTTGGAAACGGCGGCCCCGTCGGGCGTCAGCGCCCGGCGGCGTCCGGCGGTGCTTCCGGCGCGGTGTTCTCGGCCGGCGGCTCGTCCAGGGTGGACAGGCGGGCACCGAACCTGTCCGGTTCCTTGGCGGCGGTCTCGTGGGGGGGCTTGGCGGTGGTGCCGGTGGCGGTCGCCGTTCCCGACTTGGCGTCGTCCCCAGTGTTCAGGATGACCGGCAGACCGTCGCGCCCGCCGATGATGATGGTCTTGGCGTTCGAGGAGGTGGCGAAGGCCCGCGTCGCCTCAATGCCGCGCAGGCGCAGATATTCCGGCGTGATGTTGCGGGCGACGATGTCCTGGAAGTCGCGCACGCCCTCCGCCTCGATCCGCTTGCGGTCGCGCTCCTTGGCCTCGCGGGCGATGCGGAAGTCGTATTCCTCCATGATCTGCTGCTGCTCGATCTTGCGGTCGATGGCCTGACGAACCAGCGGCGGGAAACTGACCCCGGCCACCAGCACGTCCTCGATCCGGATCATCACAGAGTTGTAGTCCTCCGCCGTCGTGCCGGGTGGCAGCTTCAAGGCTTGCAGATCGGTCGGTGGGGTGGGGAACTGCTGGCGGGCCTCCCTCAGCAGGAAGCCTTGGATGTCCGCGCGGTTGATCGAGTAGAAATTCTCCGGATTGTGTTTGGACACGAACTCGTAGACGAGACTGGCGATCTCCGGATGCACCAGCTTTTCCGCGTAGTCGTCCCCGGCCAGCTTGTGGACAAGGCCGGCGGCGGGCGGATTGACGCGGTAGCGCAGCGCCACGTTCACCGTCATCGACATGCCGTTGGCCGCGACCGCCTCGTAGGTGCGGGTGTCGGTGCGCAGGCGCACGTCGTACATCGTCACCCGATCCCACGGGAAGATCAGGTGGGTGCCCTCGCTGTAGACCCGGTCGGTGACCGTGCCGCCGAAGAAGCGCAGCCACAGCACGCCGACATGGCCGGAGGGCACCTCGACGAAGACGGCGGGGGCGATGGCGAGGAAGCCCAGGATCAGCGTCAGCGCCAGCGCATAGATCGACACGCTGCGCCGCCTCAGCCAGAGGCGGGCGCGCTGCCCCAAGGGGATGCGGGCGACGCCGTCCCCGGCGGACTGGTCCAGCGTGGTCATCGCGGTCTCGTCGTCAGCATCTTCTCACGTTCCCGCATGCTGGGGCGGCCCACCGCCTGGATCACGAAGTTCACCGGTGGAGTCAGGAAGAGGGCCAGCAGGAAATGGCCGATGAAGCCGATCGTGGTGTTGCGGCCCATGACGGCGCACACCAGACAGGCGAGGAGATAGAGCATGACGAGAACGAGGGGCATGCGCGTCCGGCCTTGGAAGGGGAGCAGGGCGGAAGGGTGACGGCGGCCGGAGGGGAGCGGGGAAGCGCGGAGGCGTCCCCGCCCGTCCTCCCGGTCTGCGGTGGCGTCCGGGTGCTGCGGTCAGGCCGCGGCCTCGGCGGCCTCCGGCGCGGCACCCTTGCGGCGGCGGGCCTCCTCGAACTTCTCGCGGAAATAGGTCTTCACCTTTTCCGGCTGGAAGGTCAGGAAGGTGCCGCCCGACGCGAAGTGCTGCTGGAAGACCTTGCCCAGCGCGTAGGTGAAGGCGCTGTTGAAGGCCGGCTGTGTGGCCAGCCGCGTCACCGTGCCGATCACCGGCACCGACCGCAGGGCCATGTTGAACGCCATGGAGCCGAGCAGGCCGCCGGCCAGCGCGGTCGGGGCGACCGTGGCGAACAGCGTGCCGACCGCGGAGCGGCCGATGTCGCCGCGGAAATCGACGCCGTGCAGCTCCGACAGCTCCTTGAGCAGGCGGAGCTGGATGACGGCGAGAGCCGCGGTGTCCACGAAGTTCAGCGGGATGACCCCCGCCGCCGCGGACAGCAGCACATGCTTGCGGATGATCTCCGCCGCCTGCGCCTCGGTGGCGACCGGAGCGGCCGGGGTGGTTTCCGGTGCGGCTTCGGCCGTGTTGGCGGTTGTGCCGGCGGTTTCCGGAGCGGCCGTCACGGCCTCCGGAGCCGGGGTGGGGGCCGGGGCGACCGTTGTTTCCGGCTTGGCCTTGCCGCCGGGTGTTTCCTTCTCACTGACCATGCTGTGGTGCTCCAAAAATGGACGTTGTCGAGAGAAAATCAGCAATGAACGCCGCGCACCGGATGATACGCGGCGACAGTCGGCCCCGAAGGGACGGCCCGCTCCGAAAACGCCGCCGGTGGTCGCCGACGGCACCGTCTTATGGGCTAACGAATACGGTTGTCTTCGTCAAAGGATTTGCCATCAGAAAGAGTCATTGGTTCTTTTGTTTGTTCCGCAACACCGACTCCATCAAAGCTGAGACAATCGAAGCACGGTGCTCCTGCAGGAAAAAATGGCCGCCAGGAAGCGTGCGCAGCGTGAATCCCGCTCCGGCGATCCGTTCCCACCCGGCGACTTCCTCCACCATGGCCTCGGTATCCTCCGTCCCGGCGAAAGCCAGGATCGGCACCGGAAGATGCGGCGGATCGTGTTCGATGAAGGCCTCGGACATGGCGAAGTCGGCCCGCAGCATGGGAAGCATCAGTTCCATCAGATCGTCGCAGGCCAGCACCTCCGGCGGAGTGCCGCCCAGCGCGGCGAGACGGGCACGGAAGGCTGCCTCGTCCAGACCCTGGATGGGCGGCCTCCACGACGGCAGGTGCGGCGCCCGGCGCCCCGATACGGCCAGCAGGGCGGGCGGATGCCCCCGCGCAACCAGAGCGCGGGCGGTGGCGTAGGCCAGCGCTGCGCCCAGGGAGTGGCCGAACAGGATCGCGGGCCGGTCCGCGAGCGGTTTCAGCGCGGTCAGGATGGCAGGCACGGCGTCCTCCGTCCGGCGCAGCGGCGGCTCGCCGATGCGGCTCTCCCGCCCCGGCAGGCGCACGGCCAACAGTTCTGTGTCCGGCCCGACGTCCGGCGCCCACTCACGAAAGACGGCGGCTCCAGCCCCGGCGTAGGGGAAGCAGAGCAGGGTGTGGCGCGGCGCCGAAACCGGCCGGAAACCTTGCAGCCAGGGGGAGAGAAACGGTGCCATCACGCCGTCTCCAGCGCGAACAGGTGATGGTGGCCGTGCCCTTCCTCGATGCGGCCCTCGCTCATGTGATAGACGCGGTCGGCGAGGCCGAACCAGCGCTCGTCGTGGGTCACGCAGATGACGATCTTGCCTAGGGCCTTCAGTTCCGGCAGCAGCTCCTCGTAGAAGACGCGGCGGAAATGCGGGTCCTGGTCGGCGGCCCATTCGTCCAGGACGACGACCGGCTTGTCCTCCAACTGCGCGACCACGAGGGCGAGGCGCTTGCGCTGGCCGGTGGACAGGGCGACGGTGCTGAAGCCGCCGTCCGCAACCGTCACCTTGTCCTGCATCTCCAGCCGCTCCAGCAGGGCACGGACGCGCACCGGCTCGGGGTCGGCGACGCCGTAGAGGTGGCGCGACAGGTGATAGTCGGAGAAGATGGCGGAGATCATGTCGCGGTAGCTCTGCATCCGCTCCGCCGGCACCGGCTCCCCGTCGGCGAGCAATTGACCGCCGCTCAACGGCATCAGCCCGGTCAGCAGGCGCAGCATGGTGGATTTGCCGGACCCGTTGCCGCCGGTGACGAAGGTGATCTCGCCCGCCCGGAACTCCGCCGAGAGCGGCCCGACCGCGAAGACCGGCGCGCCCGCGTCGTCGTGATAGGCGAAGGTGGCATCGGTCAGCGCGATGCGGGCGGGCGGGCCGGGCAGGCGGTCGGCGCCTTCGTCCGGGGCGCTGCCGGCGGCAGCGCGCAACCGCTCCTCCATCGCCTCGATGTTGGACAGGGCCATCTCGGTCTGGGCGACCAGCGGGGTGACGAAGGAGACGGTGCTGACCGGCCCGACGATGAACAGGGCCGCCGTGGTCGCCGCCACCACCACCGCGTGATAGCCGGTGGTGAACAGCGGCACGACGAAGACCATCATGCCGATCAGCGTGTAGAACATCGCCTCGACCAGCGCGAAGTTGCGGCCCCACTGTGCCTTCATGTCGACATTCACCGCCCGCGCCCGGGACGAGGCGTCGGCGAGGTCGCGGATCAGCCCGTCGCCGCGGCGGCGGTTCATCCGCACCTCCTTGAAGCCGCGCAGCAGGTCGGTCAGCCCGTCGAAGACGCGCGTCTCGGCCGCCGCGGCCTCCATCATATTGCGGCGCAGGCGCTGCACCCGCGCGACCTTCACCGCCACGGCGATCCCGGCGAAGGCGAAGGCCATCACGCAGGCCAGCGGCGACAGCCAGGCCAGATAGACCGCCAGGAAGACCAGCATCACTGCCTGCTGCCCGCCGATCGCCAGAAGCGGCAGGGTCTGGGCCAGCGTCTGGGTGTCCTGGGTCAGCACGCCGTGCAGCGACGCCCGCCCGATGCGGTCCACGGTCACGAGGTCGGCGCGGCGCACCAGATCGAACAGGCGCAGCCGGATCTTGTGGATCAGCCGCTCGGCGTCCTGGGACGCGGTGACCAGCGCGTAATTGTGGGTCACCCCGAACAGCGTCACGGTGACCGCGTACATCACCAGAAGCCGCGGGTTGATGATTCCCTTGGCCGCGTCCTTGGCGGCGGCGTCGACCAGCCAGAGCAGCGCCGCGGTCGCGATCGCCGACAGGACGTTCATCAGGGCGAGCGTGCGCAGATTCTCCGGAAGCTCGCGCAGGACGATGGCGGCCAGCCTCATGCCACGCCCTCCGTCCAATGGGCGAGTTCGGTCAGGCGGCCTTCCTCCATGTGCAGGCGGCGGTCGGCGACGTCGAAGTAATGGTCGTCGTGGGTCACCGCCACGATGGTCAGGCCGCGCCGCTTCAGCTCCGGCACCACCTCCCGGTAGAACTTGAAGCGGAAATGCGGGTCCTGGTCGGCGGCCCATTCGTCGAGGATCAGGATCGGCGCCTTCTCCAGGATGGCGGCGACGAGGCCCAGCCGCTTGCGCTGGCCGGCGGACAGGTCGCGCCGCCCGAAGCGGTCGCCCTCCAGCGCGGTGACCCGCTCCATCTCCATCCAGCGCATCAGCTCGGCGGCCTCCACAGGGTTGAGGGCGTCCTGGCCGTAGAGCCGGGCGAACAGGTGGAAGTCGGCGAAGACGGTCGCCATCAGCTCGCGATAGGCGGCGATGCGCTGCGGCCCGACCGGCACCCCGTCCACCGTGATCCGCCCGCGCAGCGGGTGGTAGAGGCCGGTCAGCAGCTTGATGAAGGTTGATTTGCCCGACCCGTTGCCGCCGGTGATGAAGATCACCTCGCCGCGCCGGATGGTCAGGTCGAAGGGGCCGACCGCGAAGGGCGGCTCGCCCGGCGGGGCGGGGAAGGCGAACTCCACCCTCTCCATCCTCACCGCGGCGACGTTGACCGGCACCGGCAGGGCGGGGCCCTCGCTTCCGGCCTCCGCCAACTCGGCGAGCTGGCCTTCCAGAGCCATCATGCGCCCGGCGGCGGCCTCCGCGGCGCTCATCACCGCCAGCGACTGCATCAGCCCGAAGACCGGGGCCGACATGAAAAAGATGGCGGCGGTGATCTTCACCAGCTCCGCCGAGATGGCGCTGGAGTAAGACGGCACGACGAAGACGACCACGCCCAGCATCAGGTTGAAGGCGCATTCGCCGAACACGAACTGCTGCCAGGTGTGCAGATGCACCGCGCCGCGGGCTGTGGTGGTGCGGTCGGACACACTGCCGAAGGCGGCGTTCAGGTCGCGGCTGCGGGCGCTGTTCAGCCGCTGTTCCTTGAAGCCGTCGAACAGATCCGACACGCCTTCGAACAGGGCGGCCTCCTCGGCCATCATGGCGCGCTGCCGCTCCTCCAGCGCGCGGCCCAGCCGGATGTAGAACCACGTCCCGGCGCCGAGCAGCCCGCCGATCAGCAGGAAGGCGACCGGCGAGATGGTGGCGATGTAGAGCAGGATCGTCCCGGTCAGCAGGACCGAGCGCACCGTCAGCGCCAGGAACTGCGAATTCTGCGAGATGAGCTGGCTGCTCTGCGTCACGCTTTCGAACAGCGGGGTCTGGCCGAAGCGTTCCAGCTTCCACAGGTCGGCGCGGCGGATCCGGTCGAGCAGCCGCATGCGCAGCGTGTCCACCACCACCTCCGCGTCCGCCGACAGGTGGGCGACCATGCGGCCTTCCAGGAGCATGTAGAGGATGACGCTGACGACGAAGGCGGCGGCCAGCGGCACGTTGACGAAGTCGGCCTTCTCCGCGGCGATCTCCTCCGCGCCCCGGTTGACCAGGGCGAGCACCAGCGTGGAGAAGAGGGCCGACCCCAGGGCGTAGAGAACCAGCCGGCGCAGCGGCGCCGGTCCCAGCCGTCCCAGCAGGCGGAGGAGGTTCATTGCGCCTGATCCTGCGCCGCGGAGTCCTGTTGGGCGGAATCCTGCGGAGTGCCGTCGTCGATGCGGATGCGCAGCGCGTGGCGGTCCGGGTCGGCGAAGGCGCCGCGGCCGTGGAGCGCCTCGTGGTTGTTCATCGCCAGCAGGCTGTCGGACTCCAGGAAGGTCTCCAGCCGCCGGGCCGGGTTGTCCAGCTCCGCCTGGAGGATGGCGAGCGCGCGACGGACCTCCGGCGTGTCGTGCTCCGGACAAGCGGCCAGCCCGCGGCGCAGCGTGTCGGTGCGGAAGCGGATGAGCGGGCGGTCGCCGAAGACGGTGGCGAAGGTCACCTCCACCGCGTCGCGCGACCCGGTGCGGGTGAAGGTGGCGGGGATGCGGAAGGGCAGCGCCGTCCGGGACAGCAGGTCCAGCGCCCAGCGCCCCTCGTCGCTGCCGGCCAGCGCCGCGCGGACGCAGCGGGCGTCGCGCAGGCTGGACCGCCCGCCGCCGCAGGCCGCCGCCCGGGCGAAATAGAGCAGCATGTAGCGTTCGGGATTCGGGAAATACTGGGTGTCGGTGTGGAAATCGGCCTCGTCGGCGTGTTCGGAGAAGGTGGAGGCGCCGCCGCTGCGGACCAGCTCGGGGCGGACCTTGATGTCCCACACCACCTTGCGGTCGATCCGGTCGGTCGCGGTCGGCGCGCCGATGCACACCGCCAGCGCGTAGAGCAGGCGGCGTCGGGTGTCGAGATCGTGGCGGCCGAGATGGGCGCGGCGGATCAGCACGCCGCTGTGGCTGGTCTCCAGCCGGTCGCGGATCGCCGTGGCCAAGGCGGACAGGCCGGGCGCTGCCTCCGCCAGTTCGCCGCGCAGGTCGGCCTCCCGCCCGTCCGGGATGAGGGCGGCGGCGTCGGTCTCCGTCCCGTGGCGGGTGGCCAGGACGGCGAGGATTCGCCCGGTCTCCGCGTCAGGCAACGGTTCGACGGTGAATTCTCCGGAGCGGAAGCCCAGGTCTTGGACGTGGTTCAGCATGAAAGGTCCCCAGGCGTTCATCGGGAGAAAAGATCGGCCGCGGCGCGCAGCATGTCGGCCTGTCCGGCGCGGGGAACCGGCGGCCAGCCGAAGCCCATGCGGCCGAGCAGCCCTTGCGTGCGTTCGGAGGTCAGCTCCTGCCGCCGGCCGCGCGCCTGGGGGGAACGCCCGCCGTAGAGCCCGAAGCCCTCCAGCGTCTGGGCCAGGGCGCCGTCCATCTCGGGTTCGCCGATGGCGCGCTCCAGCCGGTCGAGCAGCGCGTCGAAGCCGACCGCCCGCACCGCACCTTCCATGCCCGCCGCCGAGGTCACGAAGTTGGCCAGCGTGTCGCGGCGGTGGTTCTCCACATGGTGCGTCTCGTTGGCGAGGCCGGCGGCACCGGCCAGCAGAGCCACCGCGCGGGCGACGAGATCGACGTGGCACAGCCAGACGTGCGAATCGTCGGGCACCACCCCCAGCCGGACGAAGGCGGCCAGCTGGCGGAAGAAGGCGTTGTCCCGCAGGTTCAGCTGCAACGGCCCACCCTCCGCCGCGAAGACGACGTTGCCGACGCGGTGGATGCTGGCGTTGCGCAGATCGCCGCGGGCCGCCGTGACCAGACGTTCCGCCTCCTGCTTGCTGCGGACATAGTAGTTCTCGTCGAGCGTCTCCGGCACCGCGTCGTATTCGGTGACGAGCTTGAAGCCGTCCTCCGGCGCCTTGCCGGTGACCGACAGGGTGGAGATCAGGTGGAAGTCCGCCGGATCGCCGCGCCGCGCCGCGGCGAGGTCGAGGAGCCGGCGCGTCGCCTCCACATTGTCGGCGTGGAACTCCGCGTAATGGCCGAAATGGTTCACGTTGGCGGCGCAGTGGAAGACCGCCCGCATCCCCTCCGCCAGCGCGCCGTGCACCGTGGGGGCAAGGCCCAGCCCGTCGCGGCGCAGGTCGCCGGCCCGGACGGTCAGGCGCGGATCGGCGATCAGCGTGGCCCCGCCCGTTGCCCCGAAATAGCCGGCCAGCACGCGGCCCAGCCGGGCGCGCGCGGCCCCGTCGTCGCTCCCGCGCACCAGCGCGGTCACCTTCCGCGCCGGATCGGACAAAAGCTCCCGCAGCAGATAGGCGCCGAGATAGCCGGTGGCGCCGGTCAGCAGCACCTCGCCATAGTCGCGCCGCTCGCTCCCGTCGAAGGCGGCGTAGGCGGCGTTGCGCGCCTCGTACGCCCGCTGCTGCTCGGCCAGCGCCCGGTCGCGGGCGGCGTCGAAGGCGGGCAGGGTCGCCTGATAGTCCCGCCAATGGGATCGGACGGCGGCGATGACGCGGTGCAGGTGGTCCGGCTGGGGCCGCAGGCGCAGCGCGAAGTCGGCAAGCACCGGGGCTTCGTAGAGGTCGTTGATCTTGCAGGAAAATTCGCGGCGCAGGCGGTTGACCACGGCGATCGCCCGCAGGCTGTCGCCACCCAGCTCGAAGAAGCCGGCCTCGCGCCCCGGAACGGGCCGCTGAAGCTGCTCGGTCCACAGCTCGGCCACCCGCTGCTCCACCGCGTTGCGCGGCGGGGTGTAGGCGCCGGAGGCCGTGCCTTCGGAGGGCGCGTGGTCGGCCAGCGCCTGCAGCAGCACCTTGCGGTCGACCTTGCCGGCCACCGTCACCGGGATCGCGGGCACCCGGATCACCGCCGCCGGCACCATGTAGGCGGGCAGCGCCGCCGCAGCATGGGCGGCCCAGGCGGCCTGCGTCGGCTCCGCGGCGTCCGGGGCGAGGCTGACGAAGGCCCACAGCGTCTGGGTGCCGCCCGGCGGCGTGTCCACCAGGGCCACCGCCTGCTGCACGCCGGGATGGGCTTCCAGCCGGTGCTCGATCTCGCCCAACTCAACGCGCTGGCCGCGCAGCTTCACCTGGCTGTCGAACCGGCCGAGGACCAGCAGCTCCCCGTTGGGAAGCCAGCGGCCAAGGTCGCCGGTGCGGTAGCGGCGGCCTTTCGGCGTCTCCACGAAGGCGGCGGCGGTCAGGTCGGGTCGGTTCAGGTAGCCGATGGCCAGCCCCATTCCGCTCAGCCAGACATGGCCGACGGCGCCGGGGGGAACCGGCTCCCCGTCCTCGTCCAGGATGTGGATGGCGGTGTTGGGCAGCGGGCGTCCGGCGCTCATCCACGGCGAGTCCGGGCACAGGATGCCGATGCTGGCGGCGGCGGTGTTCTCGGTCGGGCCGTAGCCGTTGATGTAGCGCAGCCGCGCCGCGTAGTGCAAGGCGTCGGCGGCGTTGGGCGGCTCGCCCACCGTCATCAGGATGCGCAGGGTCGGCAGATCCGCCTGCTCGAACAGCCGCAGGTAGGAGGGCGGCAGGGTGGCGGAGGTGACGCCCAGCCGTTCCATCTTGGCGCGCAGACCGGCGGTGTCGTCCATCTCGGCGCGGCGGATCGGAACCAGCGCTCCGCCGGTCGCCCAGGTCATCACGGAATCGGAGATCCAGGCGTCGAAGGAGGGAGAGGAGCTGAGAAGCGTCCGTTCGTCCGGCTGGACGCCCATCATCCGCGCCATCGACAGGCCGAGATTCAGCAGCCCGCCATGATGCAGCACGACCCCCTTCGGCAGCCCGGTGGACCCCGAGGTGTGGATGATGTAGGCGGGATCGCCGGGATGGCTGCGTTCTCCGGCCTCCGGCTCATGGGCATGGGCGGCGCGGAAGCCCTCGGTCAGGGTTTCCGGGCGGAGGACCGCGTAACCGGCCTGCGCAAGCGCGTCGGGCAGGGTGTGGCCGTCCAGCGCCACGACGGTGCGGATGGCGGCGTCGCGGGCGATGAAGGACAGCCGGTCCGCCGGCAGGTCGCGAGTCAGCGGCAGATAGGCGGCCCCGGCCTTCCAGATCGCCAGCACCGCTTCCGGCAGGGCGGGCGAACGCTCCGTCAGGACGCCGACCGCGTCGCCGGTCCGCACGCCCTGAGCCAGCAGCGCGTGGGCCAGCGCGTTGGCGTGGGCGTTCATCGTGGCGTAGCTGACCGCGCCGTCATCGGTGATGAGGGCGGGACGGGCCGGCTGCGAGCGCGCCAGAGCGGCGAACTGGTGGTGGAAGCAGGGAACCGGGTGCGGCATCGCCGGGCCGCGCTCCCACGCGGCGAGCAGCGTTTCCTCGTCCGGCAGCAGGGCGGGCAGTGGTTCGCCCGGCGCCCGTTCCGGATCGGCCAGCCGCCGCGCCCAGCCGGCCAGCGCCGCGGTCCAGGCCTGCGCGGTTTCCCGCTCGTAAAGGGCAGCGTTGGTGTAGAGCTGGAGGACCAGCCCGCCGTCCGTCTGCCCCTCATGCACCAGGACGAGGTCCTGGGCGGGGGCGCTGTGGCGCAGTTCGTACTGGATATCGGAGCCGTCGAAGGCGTCGATGGCCGCGAAGCGGAGCCCATCGCCCCGCGGGGCCGCCATGGCCGGATTTTCCGTCACCGCCAGATCGAACAGCGGGTAGCGGGCCGGATGATGCGCCTGAGGCTGGCTGCGGCGGAACTCCTGGTGGATGCGGGCGAAGGGCTGGCGGCCATGGCGCAAGGCTTCCGCCAGACGGCTTTGCGTGGCCTTGACCGCCTGTTCCAGCGGTTCGCTCCGGTTCACCCGGAAAGGCACCGGCAGCATGTTGACGTAGTAGCCGACGACGCCCGCCTCCTCCGCCGTCTCGCGGGTGGAGGCGGCTGTGCCCATCAGGAACGCCGCCCGGCCGGTGCGGCGGCGCACCTCGTGCGCCATCAGGGTCATCATCAGGGCGTGCAGGCTGGCGCCGTTGCGCCGGGCGAGGGCGCGCAACGCCTCCGCCACGTCGGGGGCGAGGCGGACGCGGTGGCAATGGCTTCCCTTGGCCGTTTCCGTGCTGCGCACCGGCGGACGGGGTTTATCAAGCGGCCACTCCTCGAAGGCGGCAGGGTCGATTCCAGAGAGCAGGCGCCGCCAGTGCTCCGCGTCCGCCCGAGCGGCCTCGCCGGCCAGATAGTTCTCCTCCCGAGCGGCGGATCGGCCGAAGCCGGGGGCGCGGCCGGGTAGGGACTCTCCGCGCAGCAGTGCGGCGAGGTCATCCGCCAGCAGGCCGAGCGACAGGCCGTCGCCAATGGAATGGTGCAGGGCCAGCCAGAACAGGGCGCCGCTGCCGTCCGTCACCCGCACCAGCCCGGCCCGCCACAGCGGCGGTGCGGCCATGGCGAAGGGTTCCGTCTGGCGCGCCCGGATGAGATTCAGGGCGCCGGGGCGGTTGGGGGCCGTTTCGATCTCCAACTCGGCGGTCGTAGAGTGGCCGGTCCTGCGCAGCGTGCCGTCCTCGTTCTCATGGAAGCCGGTGCGCAGGGCCTCGTGCCGGTCGGTCAGGGCGGCCCAAGCCTCGTGCCAAAGATTGTCGGCAGGAAGGTCACCCTCCACCGCCAGCGTCAGGGGAATGTTGAAGCCGCGGGTGTCCAGCCCGGCCTGCTCGGCCACCCAGAACTCCCGCTGGCCCTCCGTCGCGCAATCGGATTCGGCATCGGATGGGAAATCCGCGGGAGCGGCGGCGGCGAGGCGGGCGGCAAAGCCGCGCAACGTCGGCTCGGTGAACAGGTCGCGGGCGGAGACGGGGCGCCCCAGCTCCGTCTCCAGCGCGTGGGCGACGGCGATGGCGAGCAGGCTGTGGCCGCCGAGCGCGAAGAAATTGTCATCGCGCCAGACCGGGCCGCGGCCCAGCCGCTCTGCCCAGGCGCGGGCGATGGCTTCCTCAAGCCGGCTCTGCGGCGGCACCTTCGCTCCCTGCGGGATAGGACCAGCGGTCAGCCCTTGCAGCGCCGCCCGGTCCACTTTGCCGGACGCCGTCACCGGCACCGTCTCCACCGCGATCACCCCGGCCGGGATCATCACCGCGGGCAGCCGGTCGGCCAGCCAGCCGCGCCAGGATTCCTCGGCTGGCACCGGCTTGCCGGGGTTGGGGCGGACGAAGGCCCACAGGCTCTGAGCGGCGCCGGCCTTGCCCTGCACAAGGGCTACGGCTTGCGCGATGTCCGGGTGGCCGCCCAGCGCCTGCTCGATTTCGCCGAGTTCGACGCGGATGCCGTTCAGCTTCACCTGATCGTCGATGCGGCCCAACACCTCCAACTCGCCGTCGGCACGCCAGCGCCCGAGGTCGCCGGAGCGGTAGAGCCGCCCGCGTCCCGTCCCGACGAAGGCGGCCGCCTCCTGCTCCGGGCGATTCAGATAGCCGCGGGCGAGGTTGGCGCCGCCGAGCCAGATCTCCCCCACCGCCCCCGGCGGCACCGGGCGACCCGCCGCGTCGCGGATGTGGACCGACGTGTTGGGCAGCGGGCGGCCGACGGGCAGGAAGCCCCGATCCTCCGCACCCAGCAGCCCCATGGCGCTCGTGATCGTGTTCTCGGTCGGGCCGTAGGCGTTGTAGTAGCGCAGCCGCCCGGCGTAGGCGCGCACGTCCGTCGTCAGCGGCGCCTCGCCGCCGGTCACCAGGATGCGCAGCGACGGCAGCTCCGCCCCGTCGAACAGGCGCAGATAGGTCGGGGTGAGGTCGGCGACGGTCACCCGCTGCTCCGCCAGGAAGGCCATCAGGCGGGCCGGCGCGCTCAGCACTTCATAGGGAACGGCGCAGAGCGCCGCCCCGGCGGCCAGCGGCACGCCGATGTCCGACAGCGACACGTCGAAGGACGGCGAAGCGAACATCAGCGTCCGGTCCTCGGCGGTCAGGCCGAAGGTTTCCACGGCGCCCGACAGCATGTTCACGTAGGCGCCGTGACTGACCGGCGTGCCCTTGGGCCGGCCGGTGGAGCCGGAGGTGTAGAGGATGTAGGCGGTGTCCTCCGGTCCGCTCACGGCTTGCGGACGGTGGGCGTGCGCCGTTCGGAAATCGGCGGAGAGATCCTCCGGACGCAGAAGCAGGAGGGCGGACAGCGCGTCCGGCACCGCCACGCCGTCCAACGCCAGCAGCAGGGCCGCACTGGCGTCAGCGGCGATGAAAGCCAGCCGTTCCGCCGGCAGGTCGGCGGCGAGCGGCAGATACACCGCCCCGGCTTTCCACACGCCCAGAAGCGCGGCGGGCAGGTTGGGGGAGCGGCCGGTCAGCACGCCGACCACGGTGCCGCGCTCCACTCCACGCTCCCGCAGGGCATGGGCGATGGCGTTGGCCTCCGCCTCCACCGCGCGGTAGGTCAGAACGCGGTCGGCACCGATGACCGCCGGGCGTCCGCCTTGCCCGGTGCCGGGACGGTCGATCAGCCGTTCGAACAGCGCGTGGAAGGGCAGCGCCGGGCGCTCCACCGCCGGGCCATGCTCCCACGCCGCGAGGGTGGCCTCCTCCTCCGGCAGCAGGGCGGGCGGCATCGCCTCGGCGCGGGCGGCGTCACCACCCAGCCAACGCGCCCAGCCGGCCAGCGCGTCGAACCAGCGCTCCGCCGTGTCCTTGGCGTAGAGCGCGGCGTTGACGTGCCATTGCAGCAGCAGCCCGCCGTCCGCCAACCCTTCATGGATCAGCACCATGTCCTGGCCCGGGGAATGGCCGGTGCGTTCATAGGCCAGCCCTTCGCCATCGGGGCGGACGAAGCGCAGCGGGCCGGCGGCGGGCAAGCCTTGCGGATTCTCCGTCACCGCGATGTCGAACAGCGGATAACGGGCCGGGTCGCGGTGCTGCGGACGATCCGCCCAGAAGCCGTGGCAGATTCGCGCGAAGGGCAGACGGGCGTGCTGAAGCGCCCCCGCCAGCGCTGCCTGGGTGGCGCGCAGTTCCGCCCCGAAGGGGGTTCCGGCAAAGGGGCGGACGGCCAGCGGCAGCATGGTCACGCCATAGCCGACGATGCGCGCGTCCTCGGCGGTTTCCCGAATGTCGCTCGTGGTGCCGATGGTGAAGGCGCCGCGCCCGGTGCGCCGCAGCACCTCGCGCGCCAGCAGGGTCAGGAGGACGGCGTGCAGGCTGGCCTCGTGCCGACGGGCGACGGCCTTCAGCCCGGCGGCGGTGGCCGGGTCCAAGCGCAACTCGAAGCGGTGGCTGCCCGGCGCGGCGCCGGCGGCGCGCGGCGTGTCGAGCGGCCAGTCGTCGAAAGCCTCGCCGGGCAGGGCGGACAGCCGTTCCCGCCAGTGGGCCTCGTCCGCCGCGCGGTCCGGGCCGTCCAGATAGCGCCGCTCACGGGCGACCATGGCGGCGTAACGGGCGGACAGGGGCGGAAGACGCCCGCCCGCCAGCAGCGCGGACAGGTCCGCCAGCAGGATGCCGACCGAGCGCCCGTCGCCGATGGAATGGTGCATCGCCATCCAGAACAGCGGCGCACCGCCGTCCGCCAGCGTCACCAGCCCGGCCCGCCACAGCGGCGCGGTCGCCATGGCAAAGGGCACCCCCTGCCGGGCGCGGATGTGGGTGAGAGCCGCGGCGCGGTCGGCCTGTGTGGACAGCTCCAGCGCTCCAACAACGGAGGGGGCGACGCGGCGGCGCAAGCGTCCTTCCCTGTCTTCCGCGAAGGTCGTGCGCAGCGCCTCGTGCCGTTCCGCGAGCGCCGTCCAGGCGCCCGCCCAGCGGGCCAAGTCCGGAACCTCCCCCTCAACGGCGCGGATCACCGGGATGACGAAGGGCCGCGTGTCCAGCCCCGCGGCCTCGGCCACCCAGAACTCCCGTTCCCCTTCGCTGGCGAGGTCGGAGTCGTCCGTATCGGCCTGAGGCGCGTCCGCGACGCGCAGCTCCGCCACCTTGCGGGCGAAGTCGGCCAGGGTTGGGGCGGCGAACAGCGCGCGTGCCGGGACGGTCACGCCCAAATCCTGCGACAGCCGGTGGGCGATGGTCACCGCCAGCAGGCTGTTGCCGCCAAGCGCGAAGAAATTGTCGTTGCGCGCGACCTCCTCGCCCAGCAAATCGCCCCATTGGGCGGCGATGAAGCCTTCCAGCCCGTCCAGCGGTGCCTGGCGTTTCGCCGTGGCGGCGTGGCCATCGGAATGGGAATGGGCGAGGCGGAGCAGGGCGTCGCGATCGACTTTGCCCGCCGGCGTCAGGGGGACGCTGTCCACCGTCGTCACGCTGGCCGGCACCATGAAGGCTGGAAGGCGGTCGGTCAGGAAAGCGCGCCACGCCTCCTCGTCGGGCAGGGTGGCGCCGTCCTTGGCGCGGACGAAGGCGCGCAAGGCCTTGGTGCCTTCGGCCGCGGCGTCCACCAGGACGACGGCCTGCGCGGCGGTGGGGTGGGCCAGAAGATCCTGCTCGATCTCGGCAAGCTCGACACGCTGGCCGTGCAGCTTCACCTGATGGTCGATGCGGCCGCAGAGAAGCAGTTGGCCGTCCACTGTCCAGCGACCCAGATCGCCGGTGCGGTAGAATCGGCCCTCCGCCGTTTCGACGAAGGAGCGCGCGGTCAGGTCGGGGTTGTTCAGGTAGCCGCGAGCGAGGCCAACCCCGCCCAGCCACACTTCCCCCGGCAGGCCCGGCGGAACCGGCGTGCCGTCCGGACGGCGCAGCGTGACGCGGCCATTGGGCAGCGGGCGCCCGGCGGGCACCGGGCCGCCGACTCCGGACCCCGGCAGGACGCGGCCGATGGACGCGAGGATGCTCGCCTCCGTGGGGCCGTAGGCGTTCCAGAAGGCCAGATCCGCCGCGTGGTGGCGGGCATCGTCCGCGTTCGGGGCCTCTCCGCCGGTCAGCAGGACGCGCAGGCCGCGGAACGGCTTCTCCTTGCTGACCCGCAGATAGGAGGGGGCGTGGAAGGCCACGGTGACGCCCAACTCCGCGTAGGCGTCCTTCAGCGCCCAGGGATCGTCGCGCAGGTCCGGCGGCACCGGAACCAGCGCCGTGCCGTGGAGCAGCGCCAGCCCGAGTTCCCACAGCGAGGCGTCGAATCCTGGCGTCGCCGCCAGCGCCATGCGGTCGTCCGCCAGCAAGCCGACCGTCTCCCCCGTCGCGAGCGCGGCGTTGACGAAGCCGTCGTGCCGGACCGCGACTCCCTTCGGATGCCCGGTGGTGCCGGAGGTGTAGATGACGTAGGCGAGGTCGTCCGGCGCCCCGGCAATCATTGTCCGTTCGGCGGAGCCTTCGAGAATTTCCGGGCGGATCAATGTGGGCACGGCCTCGGCCAGGGTGGGCGGGACGGGGTGGCCGTCCAGCGCGATCATCAGCCGGACGCCGGCGTCGCGGACCATGTAGGCCATGCGCTCCGGCGGCAGGTCCTGGGCCAGCGGCAGGTATGCTGCCCCGGCTTTCCAGACGCCGAGCACCGCCGCGGGCAGGTCCGGCGCGCAGCCGGTCAGCACCGCCACCGGCTCCTGCCGCGCTACGCCGCAGCGCAGCAGGGCGGTGGCGATGCGCTCGGCGTCCTGATCCAATTCGCCGTAGCTGCGCAGGCCGGCGCGGGTGACCACGGCGGGGCGGTCCGGCTGGCGGTCGGCGATTTCCTCGAACAGTTCATGGGCACGGCGGGCCGGGCGGGGGCGCTCCTCGCCGTGCTCCCAGCGGTCGAGAAGGGCCTCCTCCTCCGGGAGCAGAGCGGGCAGCGGGGATTCCAGCCGTGCCGGCTCGGCGGCCAGCCAGCGCGCCCAGGCGGCGAAACCGGCCAGCCAGGAGCGCGCGGTGACTTCCGAATAGACATCGGGGTTCCACAGCAGCGCCAATTCCAACCCGTCGCCGTCCTCCGCCGTCACCGGCTCGTGGCTGAAGGCGAGGTCGAGGCCGGCGGCGGGTTGGGCAAGCGCGCCGGGCAGTCGGCGTGGGGACAGCGACAGGCCGCTGCCCGGATCGGCGCTGGTCCGCGGCGGGTTGGCGGTCAGCGCCACCGAGAAGAGATTGGCGCGGGCGGGTGGCAGCGCGTCGGGCCGGCGCTGGCGGAACTCACGCTGGATCAGGTTGGCGGGCAGGCCGGCGTGTCCGACCGCCTCGGTCAGCGCGTCCTGGGTGGCGCGGACCTGCCCGGCCAGCGCTGCCGGGGCGCCGGGCAGGACGACCGGCACGAGATTGACGAAATGCCCAACCGCGTCTTCCGCTCCCGCGGGGCGCAGCGAAACGCCGGTCCCCAGGATTAGGTCGGCCCGTCCGCCGCGCCGCCGCGTCTCCGCCGCCAGGATTGCCAGCAACAGGCCCTGCAATCCCACGCCCTGCGCCTTGGCGATGACGGTGAGGGCCGCGGTGGTCGCGGCGTCCAGCCGCTCCGCCAGGGGTGGGGCGGAGCGCCCGCCAGGCGTGGTGGGGCGGGGCTGGTCGAGCGGAAGCTCCTCGAAGGCCTCGGGTGGCAGGGCGTCCAGCTTGGCGTTCCAGAAGGCGCGGTCCCGCTCCGCCCGGTCGGAACGGAGGTGGCGCTCCTCGTCCCGCGTGGCCAGCGCGATGCCGTGCGGCGCCGGGAGCAAGGGGCGGTCCAGAAGCAGGGCCAGGACATCCTCCTGCACCGTGCGGGCGGACTGGCCGTCCACCACCGCGTGGTGCAGCACGAACCAGAACAGCGTCTCGCCGCTGGATTCGATGACCATCAGGCCGGCGCGGGCCAGCGGCGCCCGGGTCAGGGCGAAGGGCGTCTCGGCATAGCCGGCGATCAGCTCCCGCGCCTCCTCCGGAACGTGGCAGCGGTCGATGGAAAAGCCGGCGGCGGGCGGCAGGTCGGCGATGGGAAGTGTGCGCCAACGCAACCGCCCTTCGGCGTCGGGGTGGAAGGCGGTGCGCAGGGCGGGATGACGCTCCAGCAGGGCGCCCCAGGCGGCGCGCCAGCGCTCCACCTCCGGAACCGGGCCGCGCACCGACAGGACGCGCACGACGTGCGACCCGGCGGGCGCGAGGCCGAGCTTGGCGGCAACCCAGAAATCCTCCTGACCGGCGGTGGCGGAGCCTTCGGTCAGATCCGGCGGAGCGGCGTCCTCGTCCTTCTGTTCGGCGATGCGGCGGGCCAGCGCCTCCACCGTCTGGGAGGCCAGAATCACCGGCACCGTCACCGGATGGCCGAGCGCGTGGAGGCGCTGCCCCACCGCGATGGCGAGCAGGCTGGTGCCGCCGACGGCGAAGAACAGGTCGTCCCGCATCACCGGGCGGGTGTCCAGCACCTCTTCCCAGACCGCGGCGATGGCCCGTTCCAGATCGCCCTGCGGCGGGGTTCCACCCGTCATGCGCGGTGCGGTCAGGGCCTCCTCGGCGAGGGCCAGCAGGGCGCGGCGGTCGGTCTTGCCGGCGGAGCTGATCGGCATCCGCGCCACGGCGCGGACCTGCGCCGGCACCATGTAGGCGGGCAGCGTGCGGCCTAGGAAAGCGCGCCAGTCTTCGGCCTGTGCCGCCTCCGGATCGGCGCTCTCCACGATGGCGGTCAGGCGGCCCTGGTGCTGAAGGGCGGCGGCTCGGCTGACCAGCGGGTGGCGCAGCAGCGTCCGCTCGATCTCGCCCAGCGACACCGATTGGCCGGACACCTTCACCATGTCGTCGGCGCGGCCCAGCGTCTCCAGATCGCCGTCCGCGTTCCAGCGCCCCAGGTCGTGCGTGCGGTAGGCGCGCCCGAAGCGCGTCTCCACGAAATTCTCCGCCGACAGCTCGGGCTGGTTCAGGTAGCCGCGCGAGACACCCCGCCCGACGACATGGATCTCGCCGACCTCGCCGTCGGGGACCTCGTTGCCGTGGCGGTCCAGCAGATGGACGGCGTTGTTGGTGAAGGGCCGCCCGCTGGGCAGCGGGCCGTCGCCGTCCGGATTCACCTTGTGCATGCAGATGGTGCCGCAGACCTCGGTGGCGCCGTGCATGTTCCAATAATCGAGATGGCGGGCGTAATGCCGCGCATCATCGGGGTTCGGCCGTTCCCCGGCCGTCAGGATCATGCGCAGCCCCGTCGGCACCGTCCCGCGCAGAAGCCGCAGATAGGAGGGTGTGAACAACGCGATGGTCACGCCCAGCCGGGTCATGTGGTCGAGCAGCCGCGCCGGATCGTCGATCAGCGCGCGCGACGCCGGAACATAGGCGGCCCCGGAGAGCAGCGGCAGGCACAGCTCGCGGAAACCCAGGATGAAGCCGGGGGAGGTTGACAGCAGCACCCGGTCGCCCGGTCCGACGCCCTGCGCCTCCATGTGGCCGAGCGCCAGATTCACGCAAGCGTCGTGCTGGATCAGCACGCCCTTCGGCTGGCCGGTGGAGCCGGAGGTGAAGAGGATGACCGCCAGCCCATTCGCCGGACCGGGCCGGTTCGGGCGCTCCGCAGACTTGGCGAGGCTGTCGCCGTCAAGGGATTCCGGGCGCAGGACGGCGTGCGTCCGCTCGGTCCGGCCGTTGACGGACAGGGCATCGGCCAGCGCGTCCGGCGGGGCCAGCCCGTCCAGGGCGATCAGCAGGCGCATCCCCGATTGCCGCGCCATGTTGGCCAGCCGCTCCGGCGGCAGATCGGCGACCATCGGCACGTAGACGCCGCCTGCCTTGAGAATTCCAAGAAACGCCTGTGGCAGGTGGCCCGACCGCTCCGTCAGCACACCGACCGGCTCCTCCGCCTCCAGGCCCAGCGCCAACAGCGCGTGGCCCAGCGCGTTTGCCGACGCGTCCAGCCCGGCGCAGTCGAGGATGCCGACCTCCGTCACCACCGCCGGGGCGGTGGGATGCCGCTCGGCAAGCCTTTCGAACCCCTCGTGCAAACGAAGATCGGGCCAGATTTTGACCGGTCCGAAACTGTTGGACAGATGAAGGCGGTGGTTGGGGAGGTGCGGCGTGGTGTCGGGCATCGAAGTCCCCACAAATCCTTCGGCGTTGCAATGATCCGACGTGAAAAATCGCGGCGAGTTTTACAAAAACGTCATATGCGTCCCAAAAAGGGATTAGATCGCCGAGAATACGTCCTAAAGAGGGGTTGTCAACAAATGATACAACTCAAAGAAATTTTAACGAAAGAGAAAGCCGCATTACGGATATGGAATGACGCAGACACACCAATGTGTGGTTATTCCGGTCCGGTGGGCAGCGCGGCAGCCATGCTGGAGCGAACTGGTTGCGAAGGGGCATCAAAGGTTGCAGCGCCGGTCCGCAAGAACGGAATCCGCTCATGCTCTGTTGATGGAAAGAGCGTTCACATCACCGGTGGAGGAATCTGATGAGCAAGGCGGAGTCCAAGAAGCAGCAGATGGCCGCGGGCGCGGCGCTGGCCGCCAAGCGCGGGGAGCAGCCGGAATCCAGCCTGCGCGGCGCGTCAAAAGAAATGGCAAAGTCGATGAGCGAAAAGGAACTGCGGGAGATGGCGTCCGCGAAGCGCAAGGACCTGCCCTCCCGCAGTTCGAAGGACGATGCGAAGGAGTGAAGTTGAACGGGTGTGGGAAAACTGACGGGGGCGTCCCCGTCAGTTCTGTTCCTGCGGACGGAAGGTTGCGACGCGGTAGGCGTACCAGGCGGCGATGGCGGCGATGACCAGCTTGGCCACCGGGTCCATCCATCCCGACACCTTGTCGTACTGGCCCTCCAGCAGATAACCCGCCCCGGCGAGGACCAGCGACCACAGCGCCGTTCCGATGGACGAGTAGACCAGGAAGCGGGCCAGCCCCATCCCGGCGATCCCGGCGGGGACGGAAATCAGCGTGCGCACCGCCGGGATCAGGCGCCCGATCAGCACCGACGCCGCGCTGTGCCGGCGGAACCAGCCCGTCGCCTCGTCCACCTGTGCGGGAGCCACCGTCAGCCAGCGGCCATGCCGCGCGGCCAGCCGCTTCAGCCGCTCGCTGCCCAGCCACCGCCCGGCGTAGTACCAGAACAACGCTCCCGCCACCGAACCTACGGTGCCCGCCAGAACCACCAGCGGGAGGCTGAGATCGCCACGGGCCGCGACGAAGCCGGCCAGCGGCATGATGAGTTCCGATGGGATGGGTGGAAAGACGTTCTCCAGCAGCATCAGAAGCGCGATGCCGGCGTAGCCGCCGCTTTCGACCATGTTTGTGATCCACTCGAACACGCGGTCCTCCGGTTCCGGTTGCCTGGATAACCCGCCAGCGCCGCGGGAGTTCACCGGCTCTACCAATGAGGGAGGGGCGCCGACACCATGACCTTTCGTATTGCTTTCACTTTTTTCGTATTGCGGCCCGTTGAACCCTCAGCTACCGTTTGAAACGAAAACAAAGGCGCAGACCGCAAGGGGCGGGCGCACAGCGAAGAGGAGGGATGGATGGCCGGGGTCTACGACCTTGCCATCGTCGGCGGCGGCATCAACGGCTGCGGCATCGCGCGCGATGCCGCGGGGCGCGGCTGCTCCGTCTATCTGTGCGAACAGAAGGATCTGGCGTCGGGCACGTCCTCGGCCTCGACGAAGCTGATCCACGGCGGCCTGCGCTACCTGGAATATTACGAATTCCGGCTGGTCCGCGAGGCGCTGCGCGAGCGCGAGGTGCTGTGGCGCATGGCGCCGCACATCATCTGGCCGCTGCGCTTCGTCCTGCCCCATCTGCCCGGCCTGCGGCCCTCCTGGTTCCTGCGGCTGGGCCTGTTCCTCTACGATCACCTCGGCGGGCGGGAGAAACTGCCGGGCACGCGCGGGCTCGATCTGCTCAGCGATCCGGCGGGGAAGCCGCTGAAGCCCGGTTTCGGTCGCGCTTTCGAATATTCGGATTGCTGGGTCGACGACGCGCGTCTGGTGGTCCTGAACGCGCAGGACGCCGCCCGCATGGGCGCGACGATCCGCACCCGCACCCGCTTCCTGAGCGCCATCCGCGAGGACGGGCTGTGGACCGTGACGGTGGAGGACACGCGCAGCGGGCAGCGCAGCAGCATCCGCGCCCGCGCGCTGGTCAACGCCGCCGGCCCCTGGGTGTCGGAGGTGATGCGGCAGGGGGCGCGGTCCACGGTGGACGCGCGCATCCGTCTGGTCCAGGGGTCGCACATCGTGGTGCCGAAGCTGTTCGACCACGACCGCTGCTACATCTTCCAGAACGCCGACAAGCGCATCGTCTTCGCCATCCCCTACGAGCGCGACTTCACCCTGATCGGCACCACCGACAACGACTACCAGGGCGATCCGGCCGACGTCCGGGCGTCGGAGGCGGAGATCGCCTATCTCTGCGCCGCCGCCGGGGACTATTTCGCCAAGCCGGTGACGCCCGCCGACGTGGTGTGGACCTATTCCGGCGTCCGCCCGCTCTACGACGATGGCGCCTCGACGGCGCAGGCGGCGACCCGCGACTATGTGCTGGCGCTCGACGCGCCGGGCGACGGCAAGGCCGCGCTGCTCAACATCTTCGGCGGCAAGATCACCACCTACCGCCGTCTGGCCGACGCGGCCATCGCCAAGCTGGCTCCCTTCCTGCCGAAGCTCGCCCCAGGCGCCTCGGACTGGAGCAGCGCCGGGACCCTGCCAGGCGGCGATTTCCCGGTGGACGGCGTCGCGGCTCTGGTCGCCGAACTGCGCGGGCGGGCGCCCTTCCTGACGCAGCCGCATCTGGAGCGGCTGGTGCGCACCTACGGCACCCGCGCCCGCCGGATTCTCGACAGCGCCGCGCGGCCGGAGGATCTGGGCCGCGACTTCGGCGGGACCCTGACCGAGGCCGAGGTCCGCTATCTGATGACGGAGGAATGGGCGGAGACCGCCGAGGACGTGCTGTGGCGCCGGACCAAGCTGGGGCTGCGGCTGGACGCCGCCCAGGTGCAGGCGCTCGACGCCTTCATGACGGAGGAGCGCAGCCGGAGGGAGAGGGCATCCGACGCTGCCGAATAGCGGGCGTGGAAAAACGGCGACAAGAACCATCTCAATAAAGAAAAAATGAATATTGGGGAGGAAGGCCGGTGGGCTTGGTTCTGGACAAGGTCAGCAGGCATGTCGGCGGCCACGTTCACCTCGAGAACGTGTCGCTGAGCCTGGAGCGCGGGTCGCTGAACGTTCTGCTGGGGCCGACCCTGTCGGGCAAGACGTCGCTGATGCGGCTGATGGCCGGGCTGGACGTGCCCAGCGCCGGGCGCGTGCTGGTGGACGGGGTGGACGTGACGGGGCGGCACGTCCGCGAACGCTCCGTCGCCATGGTCTACCAGCAGTTCATCAACTACCCCTCCCTGACCGTCTACGAGAACATCGCCTCCCCCCTGCGGGTCGCCCGCCGGCCCAAGGACGAGATCGACCGCAAGGTGCGGGAGGCGGCGCGCCTGCTGAAGCTGGAGCCCTACCTGCAGCGCACGCCGCAGCAGCTCTCCGGCGGCCAGCAGCAGCGCACCGCCATCGCCCGCGCCCTGGTCAAGGAGGCGCAGCTCGTCCTGCTCGACGAGCCGCTGGCCAACCTGGACTACAAGCTGCGCGAGGAACTGCGGGAGGAGTTGCCGAAGATCTTCGCCGCGACCGGTGCCGTCTTCGTCTACGCGACAACGGAACCGGCGGAGGCGCTGCTGCTCCGCGGCAACACGGCGACGCTGTGGGAAGGGCGGCTGGCGCAGTTCGGGCGCACGCCGGACGTCTACCGCCGCCCGGCCAACCTGACCAGCGCGCGGGTCTTCTCCGACCCGCCGCTCAACACCATGCGGGTGCACAAGCGCGGCCTGCAAATCGTGCTGGCGACCGGCGAGCACGGGCCGGCCCGCGGCGTGCTGGCGGAGCTGCCGGACGACGACTACACCATCGGCTTCCGCGCCGACCACCTGCACCTGACGCGGCCCCACGCCGACGCGATGTCCCTGAGCGGTGCGGTGGCGGTCAGCGAGATCACCGGCTCGGAGAGCTTTGTCCACATCGACCTGCCGCGCACCGATGGCGGAACCGACCGCTGGGTCGCCGTCACCCGCGGCGTGCTGGAGGTCGAACCGGGCGAGCGGATCGACTGTTTCATCGACCCGCGGCGGCTGTTCGTGTTCGGCCATGACGGGCGGCTGGCCGCGGCGCCGCCGCTGGTCATGGCGGCGTAAAGGGGAGGGCGGACGGCATGGCGCGCATCGACCTTCAATCCCTCGGCCACAGCTACATATCCAATCCCAAAGGTGACGACGACTACGCGCTGAAGCCGATGACCCATGTGTGGGAGCAGGGCGGGGCCTACGCGTTGCTCGGGCCGTCGGGCTGCGGCAAGACCACGCTGCTGAACATCATCTCCGGCCTGCTGACCCCCAGCGAGGGACGGGTGCTGTTCGATGGCAAGGACGTGACGGCCCTGCCGACCGAGGCGCGCAACATCGCCCAGGTCTTCCAGTTCCCCGTCGTCTACGACACCATGACGGTCTACGAGAACCTCGCCTTTCCGCTGCGCAACCGCGGCCTGCGCGGGGCGCCGCTCGACGCGCGGGTGCGGGAGATCGCCGGGCTGCTCGACCTGACGGCGGACCTGAACCGGCGCGGGCGGAACCTGACCGCCGATGCCAAGCAGAAGATCTCGCTGGGGCGAGGGCTGGTCCGCCCGGATGTGGCGGCCATCCTGTTCGACGAGCCGCTGACCGTCATCGACCCGCATCTGAAATGGGAGCTGCGGTCGAAGCTGAAGGCGCTGCACCGGGCGCTCGACCTGACGATGATCTACGTGACCCACGACCAGACGGAGGCGCTGACCTTCGCCGACAAGGTGGTGGTGATGCATGACGGGCGCGTCGTCCAGGTGGGCCGCCCGCAGGAGCTGTTCGAGCGGCCCGCCCACGTTTTCGTCGGCCACTTCATCGGATCGCCGGGCATGAACGTCCTGCCGGCCGAGGTATCGGGCCGCGCCGCGCGGGTCGGCGGCCACGTCATCGCGCTGCGCCGCGGCTATCCGGCCCTGAACGGCGGAGCGAAAATTGAAATTGGCGTGCGGCCGGAGTTCGCCACGCTGGCGCCCGCCGGGGCCGGCGGCGTGCCGGTGCGGGTGCGCCGGCTTGACGATCTGGGACGCACGCGCATCGCGCGGGTGGAACTGTCGGGCCTTCCCATGGCCGCGACGGTGCCGGAGGATCTGACTCTCGCGGGGGACGAGGCGTCCCTGCTGCTCGACCCCGCCATGGTGCATGTCTACGCGGACGGAACGCTCGTGGAAGGGGAGGCGGCGTGATGGACAAGCCCGTCAACCAGGGGGCATGGCTGTTGGTCCTGCCGGTTCTGCTGATCGTCGCCTTCTCGGCCATCCTGCCGCTGATGACGGTGGTCAACTACTCGGTGCAGGACACCTTCGGGAATAACCAGTTCTTCTGGAACGGCATCGGCTGGTACCAGGAGCTTCTCGACCCCTCCACCGACCTCGGCGGACGGTTCTTCGACGCGCTGTGGCGCAACCTGCTGTTCTCGCTGCTGATCCTTCTGATCGAGGTGCCGCTGGGCATCGCCGTGGCTCTGAGCATGCCGCGCCACGGCTGGCGGGTGGCGGCGACTCTGGTGGTGCTGGCGCTGCCGCTGCTGATCCCGTGGAACGTCGTCGGCACCATCTGGCAGATCTTCGCCCGCGAGGATATCGGCCTGCTGGGCTGGGCGGTCAACCGGCTGGGCATCCCCTACAACTACACGGCGGACCCGCTGTCGGCCTGGGTGACCATCGTGGTGATGGACGTCTGGCACTGGACCTCGCTGGTGGCGCTGCTCTGCTACGCCGGCCTGCGCTCCATCCCCGACGCCTTCTACCAGGCGGCACGGATCGACGGGGCGTCGCGCTGGGCGGTGTTCCGCAACATCCAGTTGCCGAAGATGCACCGGGTGCTGCTGATCGCCGTGCTGCTGCGCTTCATGGACAGCTTCATGATCTACACCGAGCCCTTCGTGGTGACCGGCGGCGGCCCCGGCAACTCGACGACCTTCGTGTCGATCGACCTCGTCAAGCTGGCGCTGGGGCAGTTCGACCTCGGCAAGGCCGCGGCCCTGTCGATCGTTTACAACCTGATCATCCTGGCGGTCTGCTGGGTCTTCTACACGGTGATGACCCGCATGGACGCGCAACGGAACTAGCAAAGGAAACGGGCCATGCTGCGCGCACGGATCGTCCTCACGCTCTACATCCTGTTCCTGATGCTGCCGATCTACTGGCTCGTGAACATGAGCCTGAAGACGAACACCGAGATCGTCAGCGGCCTGACGCTGTGGCCCCACACCCTGACCTTCGAGAATTACCGGCGGATCTTCACCGACTCGTCCTGGTATTCGGGCTATCTGAACTCGCTGCAGTATGTGGCGCTGAACACGGTGCTGTCGATCGCGCTGGCCCTGCCGGCGGCCTACGCCTTCTCGCGCTACCGCTTCGTCGGCGACAAGCATCTGTTCTTCTGGCTGCTGTCCAACCGCATGGCCCCGGCGGCGGTCTTCGCGCTGCCCTTCTTCAACCTCTATTCGGCCATCGGGCTGTTCGACACGCCGCTGGCCGTGGCGCTGGCCCACTGCCTGTTCAACGTGCCGCTGGCGGTGTGGATCCTGGAGGGCTTCATGTCGGGGGTACCGCGGGAGATCGACGAAACCGCCTATCTCGACGGCTACAGCTTTCCGCGTTTCTTCGTGAAGATCTTCATGCCGCTGGTGGCGAGCGGGATCGGCGTCACCGCCTTCTTCTGCTTCATGTTCAGCTGGGTCGAGCTGCTGCTGGCGCGCACGCTGACCTCGGTGGACGCCAAGCCCATCGCGGCGACGATGACGCGCACCGTCTCGGCCTCCGGCATGGATTGGGGGCTGCTGGCGGCGGCGGGGGTGCTGACCATCCTGCCCGGCGCGCTGGTGATCTGGTTCGTGCGCAACTACATCGCCAAGGGCTTCGCCCTGGGCCGCGTCTGACGGGAGGGAGGACGCCGCCATGGACACCGTCACCGAACATCTCGCCTGGATGGCCTGGACCTGGCAGACCGGCGCCTTCTTCGCCGTCATCGCCGGGCTGCTGACCCTGCTGACCGTCCTGGCGCTCAACCGGCCGGAGGTGGCGCGCCCCGGCGTGCTGGGCATCACCACGACGCGCGGCGACCGGCTGTTCATCACGCTGCTCGGCAGCGCCTTCATCCACCTCGCCTGGCTGGGGCTGGTGGGTGGGGAGGTGCAGTACGCGACCGCGCTTTCGCTTCTTTACGCCGCGGCGGTCTTCCGCTGGGTGTGACGGCCGGCCTGTGCCGGCCGGAACGGGCCTAAAACAATGGAAACGGGAGGAAACAACGATGCGTACCCTGTATCTCGCCTCCGCATCCGCGGCGGCGCTTCTTCTGTCATCGGCCCCGGCCTTCGCCGACATCGAAGCGGCCAAGCGCTGGATCGACAGCGAGTTCCAGCCTTCGACCCTGTCGAAGGAGGAGCAGCTGAAGGAAATGCAGTGGTTCATCGACGCCGCCAAGCCCTTCGCCGGCATGGAGATCAACGTCGTCTCCGAAACCATCACCACCCATGAGTACGAGGCCCGGACGCTCGCCAGAGCCTTCAGCGAGATCACCGGCATCAAGCTGCGCCACGACCTGATCCAGGAAGGCGACGTGGTCGAGAAGATCCAGACGCAGATGCAGTCCGGCAAGAACATCTACGACGCCTGGATCAACGACAGCGACCTGATCGGCACCCATTTCCGCTACAAGCAGGTGGTTCCTCTCACCGACTGGATGGAGGGGGAGGGCAAGGACGTCACCCTGCCGACGCTGGACGTGAACGATTTCATCGGCAAGTCCTTCACCACCGCGCCGGACGGCAAGCTCTACCAGCTCCCCGACCAGCAGTTCGCCAACCTCTACTGGTTCCGCTACGACTGGTTCACCAACCCGGACATCAAGGCGAAGTTCAAGGCCAAGTACGGCTACGATCTGGGCGTCCCGGTCAACTGGTCGGCCTATGAGGACATCGCCGAGTTCTTCACCAACGACGTGAAGGAGATCGACGGCGTCAAGGTCTACGGCCACATGGACTACGGCAAGAAGGACCCGTCGCTGGGCTGGCGCTTCACCGACGCGTGGCTGTCGATGGCCGGCAACGGCGACAAGGGCCTGCCCAACGGCAAGCCGGTGGACGAGTGGGGCATCCGCATGGAGGGCTGCCGCCCGGTCGGCTCCTCCATCGAGCGCGGCGGCGACACCAACGGCCCGGCCGCCGTCTACTCCGTCACCAAATATGTGGAGTGGCTGAAGAAATACGCGCCGCCGCAGGCCGCCGGCATGACCTTCTCCGAATCCGGCCCGGTGCCGGCCCAGGGCAACGTCGCGCAGCAGATGTTCTGGTACACCGCCTTCACCGCCGACATGGTGAAGGACGGCCTGCCGGTGGTGAACGCCGACGGCACGCCGAAATGGCGCATGGCCCCGTCGCCGAAGGGCGCCTACTGGAAGGACGGCATGAAGCTGGGCTACCAGGACGCCGGGTCGTGGACTCTGCTGAAATCCACCCCGGTGGACCGCCGCAAGGCGGCGTGGCTCTACGCCCAGTTCACCATGGCGAAGTCGGTCAGCCTGAAGAAGAGCCATGTCGGCCTGACCTTCATCCGGGAAAGCGACATCTGGGACAAGAGCTTCACCGAGCGCGCGCCGAAGCTGGGCGGGCTGGTCGAGTTCTACCGCTCTCCCGCGCGCGTGCAGTGGACGCCGACCGGCAACAACGTGCCGGACTATCCGAAGCTGGCGCAGCTCTGGTGGCAGAACATCGGCGACGCCTCCTCCGGCGCCAAGACGCCGCAGGCGGCCATGGACGCGCTGGCCGCGGCCCAGGACTCCGTGCTGGAGCGGCTGGAGCGGTCCGGCGTGCAGGGCGAATGCGGGCCGAAGATGAACAAGAAGGAGTCGGCGGAGTTCTGGTTCGCCAAGGCCGAGAAGGACGGCACCACCGCGCCGCAGCGCAAGCTGTCCAACGAGAAGCCCAAGGGCGAGACGGTGGACTACGACCAGCTCATCAAGTCCTGGCCGGCCTCGCCGCCGAAGAAGGCCGCCATGGCGCAGTGATGCGATGACTTGAATCCCTCTCCCGTCCCGGGAGAGGGTGGCCCGAAGGGCCGGGTGAGGGTCGTTCGAGGATCAAGGTGCTGATCCTTGCCAGTACCCTCACCCTCCCACGCTGACGCGTGGGTCCCTCCCTCTCCCGGGACGGGAGAGGGGAAAGAAGAAAGACCATAGGAAAGACCATGTCTGAAGCCGGCCACGTCCTCGCCATCGATCAGGGCACCACCTCCACCCGCGCCATCGTCTTCGACCGGCGGGGCGTTCCCGCCGGGGTGGCCCGGCGGGAGTTCGCGCAGCATTATCCCGCCGACGGCTGGGTGGAGCACGATCCGGAGGACATCTGGCGCGACACCGTGGCGGTGATCCGGGGCGCCGTGGACGAGGCCGGGCTGAATGCGTCGGACATCGCCGCCATCGGCATCACCAACCAGCGCGAAACCACCGTCGTCTGGGACCGCCGCACGGGCGAGCCGGTGCACCGCGCCATCGTCTGGCAGGACCGCCGCACCGCCGACCTCTGCCGCAAGCTGGTGGAGGAGGGCTGCGGGCCGCTGGTGCGGCGCAAGACCGGGCTGCTGATCGATTCCTACTTCTCCGCCACCAAGATCGCCTGGATTCTCGACCATGTCCCCGGCGCGCGGGAGCGGGCGGAGCGGGGCGAGCTGTGCTTCGGCACCATCGACAGCTTCCTGCTGCACCGGCTGACCGGCGGGCGGGTGCACGCCACCGACGCGACCAACGCCTCGCGCAGCATGGTCTTCGACATCCACCGCCAGGACTGGGACGACGAGCTGCTCGCCCTGTTCCGCATCCCCCGCGCCATGATGCCGGAGGTGCTGGACAGCAGCGCCGAGTTCGGCGCGACGGAGCCGGATCTGCTGGGCCGCCCCATCCCGATCACCGGCATCGCCGGCGACCAGCAGGCGGCGACCTTCGGGCAGGCCTGCTTCGAACCGGGCATGGTGAAGTCCACCTACGGCACCGGCTGCTTCGCCCTGCTGAACACCGGCGACGAGCCGGTGGAATCGCGCTCCAACATGCTGACCACGGTGGCCTACCGGCTGGACGGGCGGACGACCTACGCGCTGGAGGGTTCCATCTTCATCGCCGGGGCGGCCATCAAGTGGCTGCGCGACGGGCTGGGGATCATCACCCACGCCTCCCAGACCGACGACATGGCGACCCGCGTTCCGGACAGCCACGGCGTCTATCTGGTGCCGGCCTTCGTGGGCTTGGGCGCCCCCCATTGGGATCCCGAGGCCCGCGCCGCGATCTTCGGCCTGACGCTGGACGCCGGCCCGGCCCACATCGCCCGCGCCGCGCTGGAGGCCGTGGCCTTCCAGACCCGCGACCTGCGCGACGCCATGGTCTCCGACTGGTCGGCCTCGCACATGGCGACCTCCGACGCGCTGCGGGTGGACGGCGGCATGGCGGCGAACGACTGGCTGTGCCAGTTCCTGGCCGACGTGCTGGACCTGCCGGTGGAACGCCCGGCGGTGATCGAGACGACCGCGCTGGGAGCGGCCGGGCTGGCCGGGTTGAAGGCCGGAGTCTATCGCGATCAGGCGGCGCTGGCCGGCGCTTGGCGCTGCGACCGCCGCTTCGAGCCGCGGATGGACACGGCCAAGCGCGCCCGCCTGTACGACGGCTGGCTGGACGCCGTGCGCCGCGTGCGCCGCGAACGCTGAGGGACAGGAGCCATGACCCTGTTGGGCGAGGATCTGCGCGGCAAGCGCGTGCTGGTGACCGGCAGCAGCCGGGGCATCGGCGCGGCGGTGGGCACCGCCTTCGCCAGCCTGGGGGCGCGGGTGGCGCTTCACGGTTCTGGTGGCAATGATGCCGCGGCGAAGCTGGCGCTCGCCCTCACGGCGGGCGGCACGGAGGTCTATGCGGTGAGCGGCGACTTCCGCGACCCGCGCGCCGTGGAGTCGGCGGTGGACGCGGCGGTGCAGGCGCTGGGCGGGCTGGACATCCTCGTCAACAACGCCGGCACCATGGTGGGGCGGGTGCCGCTGGAGCGGATCGGCGACGACTTCCTGGACGAGGTGATCGACCTCAACCTGCGCTCCGTCGTCGTGGCCTGCCGGCGCGCCCTGCCGGCCCTGCGCGCCGCGGGGGGAGGGGCCATCGTCAACACCGTCTCCATCTCCGCCCGCACCGGCGGCAGTCCCGGCTCCTCGATCTACAGCGCGTCGAAGGCCTTCGTGTCGACCTTCACCCGCTCCCTGGCGGCGGAGCTGGCGCCGGACCGCATCCGCGTCAACGCTGTCTCGCCCGGCACCATCGACACCGATTTCCACCAGCGCTACTCCTCGCCGGAGAAGCTGGCGGCGACGGCGGCGCGCATCCCGCTGGGCCGGCTGGGCACGGCGGAGGACTGCGTCGGCGCTTATCTGTTCCTGGCGTCGGATGTGCTCAGCGGCTACATCACCGGGCAGGTGATCGAGGTGAACGGCGGCCAGCTCATGGCGTGAGCGGCCCCGGCCCGGCAAGCCGGTCCAGGACGAAGCGCAGCCGCTCGGCCACCGGCGCCTTGGGCAGTTCGACCAGCTCGTAACCCAGCCCGCCGTAGGTCTCGACCATGGCGTCGTGGGTCGCCGCGGCTTCGGCCAGGGTCTGTCGGCGCTCGGCGTCCGGCGCGAAGATCTCCGGCCAGTGCGGAGCAATGAAGACGGTCCGGTGATAGCGGAAGCGGCGGGCGGCCGTTTCCATATGCGCCGGAACCGGGCGGCTCATCAGACGCAGATAGCCGATGACGTCCGGGATGCCGCGGTCGAAGAAGACCGTCCCCGCCTGCTCCCGCGCGAGGCGGAGGGAGCGCAGTTCCCAGCACAGCATCAATTCCGCGAAGGCCGACGGATCGATCCAGGGCAGCGCCGGCCCGCCGATGGCGGCTTGGTCCTGGATGATGGCGCGGCCCGCCTCGACGCTGTGGGCGTAGCCTTGGCGGGCCAGCGCGTCGATCAGGGTGCTTTTCCCGGAGCCGGGGCCACCCGTAATGACGACGAGGCGGCGCGCGTCTTCGCTCATGGGACGTCCTCCTGTGTTGTTGGTACAGTCGCCGTGGAAAGGACGAATCATGCCGCCCAAACGCCTCCTCATCGTCGCCCACTGCCCGTCGCCCAACACGCGGGCGCTGCTGGACGCCGTGCTGCGCGGGGCGCGGTCGCCGGAGGTGCAGGGGGTGGAGGTGGTGGCGAAGCCGCCGCTGGAGGCGGGGCCGGAGGATGTGCTGGAGGCGCAGGGCGTGATCCTCGGCACGACCGAAAATCTGGGGTACATGAGCGGGGCGCTCAAGGATTTCTTCGACCGCAGCTATTACCCTTGCCTGGAGCGCACTCAGGGGTTGCCCTACGCCCTGTTCGTCCGGGCGGGCCATGACGGGACGGGGACCTGCCGCGCCGTCGCCTCCATCACGACGGGGCTGCGCTGGCGTCCGGTGCAGGAACCATTGGTCTGCCGCGGCCCCTACCGCGATGATTTCGCCGCCTCCTGCGCGGAGTTGGGGCTTCTGATGGCCGCCGGGCTGGAGGCGGGGATCTTCTGATGGCCTATGCCCGGCGGGGTGGCATCTATCGGGAGTGCTATTGACGACACCCCCCATTCATACAGTCTCCTACGTGCAACGAAACAGCGTCACGCCCGATGACGCGTGCATAAGGAGGGGCCGATGGAGAGCAGCAAGGGCCGGCCGGTCTGGCGCGGCGAGGTCAAGAAGGTCGGGACCATCACGGTCACCGACGACACGACCGGAAAAACCGTCAAGCTGCCGCTGCTGGAAGGCGAAACCGGCCCGCGCGCCATCGATGTGCGCAAACTCTACGCGGAAACCGGCTACTTCACCTTCGACCCCGGCTTCACCTCCACGGCGAGCTGCGAGTCGGCGATCACCTTCATCGACGGCGACGAGGGCATTCTCCTGCACCGCGGCTACGCCATCCAGGATCTGGCGGAGAACTGCGATTACCTGGAGGTCTGCCACCTGCTGCTGCGCGGGGAGCTGCCGAATCCGCAGCAGAAGGAGGAGTTCGAGCGGACCATCACCTACCACACCATGGTGCATGAGCAGTTGAGCCGCTTCTACAGCGGGTTCCGCCGCGACGCGCACCCCATGGCGGTGATGTGCGGCGTGACCGGCGCGCTGTCGGCCTTCTACCACGATTCGACCGACATCCTCGACCCGCGGCAGCGGATGATCGCCGCCCACCGGCTGATCGCCAAGATGCCGACCATGGCCGCCATGGCCTACAAATACTCGGTCGGCCAGCCCTTCATGTACCCGCGCAACGACCTCAGCTACGCGGAAAACTTCCTCTACATGACCTTCGGGACGCCCTGCGAGACCTGGAAGGTCGATCCGGTCCTGGCCCGCGCCATGGACAAGATCTTCATCCTGCACGCCGACCACGAGCAGAACGCCTCGACCTCCACGGTGCGGCTGGCCGGCTCGTCGCACGCCAACCCCTTCGCCTGCATCGCCTCGGGCATCGCGGCGCTGTGGGGGCCGGCGCACGGCGGCGCCAACGAGGCCGTGCTGCTGATGCTGGAGGAGATCGGCTCGGTGGAGCGCATCCCCGAGTTCATCAAGCGCGCCAAGGACAAGAACGATCCCTTCCGCCTGATGGGCTTCGGTCACCGGGTCTACAAGAACTACGACCCGCGCGCCAAGATCATGCGCCAGACCTGCTACGAGGTTCTGGACGTGCTGGGCATCAAGGACGAGCCACACCTCGCCATCGCCATGGAGCTGGAGAAGATCGCGCTGGAGGACAGCTACTTCGTCGAGAAGAAGCTGTACCCGAACGTCGACTTCTACTCGGGCATCATCCTGAAGGCGATGGGCTTCCCGACCAGCATGTTCACCGTCCTGTTCGCGCTGGCCCGCACCGTCGGCTGGATTTCCCAGTGGCAGGAGATGATCGAGGACCCGCAGCAGAAGATCGGGCGCCCCCGCCAGCTCTACACCGGCAATCCGGGCCGCGCCTTTGTTCCGCTGAACAAGCGCGGCTGACGGAACGCCGGTCCCTTACGCCACGGCGATGCGGTAGCTCAGCTCCCGCATCGCGCCGGGGGCGAGATGCAGCAGCCCCGGCTTGTCCGCGAACTCCCCGTCGAAGTCCGCCGGGGAGGCGTGGCCGTGCCAGGGCTCGATGCACAGGAAGGGCGCGCCGGTCGGCTTCGACCAGATGCCCAGTTCGCGAAAGCCTTCCCAGGAGACGGTGACGGCCGGGGTGCCGGGCGCGCCGTAGCGGACGGATCGGCTGGCCGGCCGGTCGAGGATCACCGCGTCCCGCGTGAACAGCCCCTGGTTCAGCGGCAGGCGGCGGCCTTCGACGGGCGTCGGCTCCGGCTGCGGCGACAGGAGCCCGCCATCGACGCGGCGGATCGGGGCGGGTTCGTCCGCCTCGAACACAAGCTCGTGCGCCTCCTTCGGCACGCCGTCCTGCAACGGCCAGCGGAAGGCCGGATGCACGCCAAGCGAGGCGGGCAGCACCTCCGTGCCCAGATTGGTGATGCGGTGGCGGATGGTCAGCCCCGCCGCGTCCAGCTCGAAGATCAGTTCCAGCCGGAAGGCGAAGGGATACAGCGCCCGCGTCTGCGCGTCGTCGGACAGCGAGAGGCGGCAAAGGGTAGGGGTGTGCTCCTCCCAGGCGAAGCGGCGGTCGCGGGCGAAGCCGTGCTGTGTCATGCGGAAGGGGCGGCCCTGGTGGCGCAGCGTGTCGTCCTTCAGCCGCCCGACGATGGGGAACAGCACGGGCGCGTGGCGCGGCCACTCCGGACCGGCCTGCCAGAGCAGCTCCCGCCCGTCGAGGGTCAGGGAGCACAGCTCCGCCCCATCGGCCTTGATCGCGGCGCCGAGGCGCCCGTTGCTGAGTGTGTGCCGGTTCATGGGGCGATGTCCTTTGCGGCGATCAGTGGGGCGGATAGACGGCGGTGATGCCTTCGATGATCGTCTGGGCGGCCAGCGCCGCCAGGACGATGCCCAGCACGCGGCTGACCGTGTGGATCACCGTGCGGCCGAGCAGCTTGTTCACCAGATCGGCGACGACCAGCAGCGCCATGACGCTGCCCACGGCGACCGCGGCGGCGCCCAGCACCATGCCCTGTCCGCCCAGCGTCGTGCCGTATCGGTCCATCAACAGCAGCGTGGAGGTGATGGCGCCCGGCCCGGCGATCAACGGAATCGCCAGCGGGAAGACGGCGAGGTCGTGGGCCTCCTCCTCCGTCCGCGCGTCGTCGGCGGTGCGCTCCTTGCGCTCGGCTCGGCGTTGGAACAGCATCTCGAAGGCGATCCAGAACAGCAGCGCGCCGCCGGCGATGCGGAAGGCCGGCATGCCGATGGACAAGGCGTTCAACACCAGTTCGCCCAGATAGGCGAAGAAGACGATGATGGCGAAGCTGATCAGCGGGCCGCGCAGGGCGATCGTTCGCTTACGCCGGCTGTCGAAGCCGCGGGTGAGGCCGAGATAGATCGGAACCAGCCCGATCGGATCGACCACGACGAGAAACACCACGAGCGCGCTGATGAAATCTTCCACGAACGGAACCCCGGACGTCATGATCCTGTTTGAGGATAGTCTGTTATCAAAGCCGCCGCGGGCGGCCAAGGGGAGCCGCGCCGGGACCGGCGTTAAAAAAACGGTGATTGTGAACTGCAATCCATGCTGGCGCGCGGCGTGCCGGTGGCTATAATCGTTTCACAATTCAAATTTTCTCCCCTCCCGGAGCACAAGCGTTGAGCAAGACCGTAATCGTCGTGGACGACAGCAAGCTGTCCCGTATGCATGTCCGCGGCATAATACTTCGGAACAAGCCGGATTGGACGGTCATCGAGGCGGCGAACAGCGCTGAGCTTTATGGAAAACTCGACGAAAGTGATATCCATATCGCCATAATCGATTTCAATATGCCGGGCGACAACGGCCTGGAGGCCGCCGCCCGCCTGCTGCAGGCGAAGCCGGACATCCGCGTCGCCATCATCACCGCCAACGCCCAGGACTCGGTGATCTCCGGCATCCGCGCGCTGGGCGCCGCCTTCATGCCCAAGCCGCTGGAGGAGGAGCAGATGGCCCGCTTCCTGACCGCCGCCAGCCTGCCGCGCCGCCCGTCGTCCAATGATGGAGCCGGCAACAACGGAACCGGCGGGAGCGCCGGTTGACCGGCACGGTCCGGCCGGCACACGCCGATGGACCCGATCCCCATGGGCTTTGACCCGCACGGCTTCGACCCGAACGGCTTCGACCCGAACGGCTTCGACTTGGACGAGCTGGAACGCGACGCGCTGACGGAGCTGGGAAACATCGGCGTGGGGCGGGCCTCCACGGCGCTCAGCCGGATGATCGGTGGGCCGGTGGAGATCTCTGTGCCGATGGTCAGCCTCGTCTCCGGCGACCGGGTGTCCGGCCTGCTTCGGTCGGCGCTGCCGGGAGCACTGATCGCGGTGACCGAGTGTCTGTCCGGAACCTTCTTCGGTTCGGCCATCCTGCTGATACCGGAACGGAGCGGCCTGCCGCTGGCCGCCGCCGCCCTGCCGCCCGGCGTTCCCAAGGAGGACGCGGCGGAGCTGGTGGAGGAGGCGCTGGCCGAGGTCGGCAACATCGTGCTGAACAGCTGCCTGTCCTCCATGGGGAATCTGCTGGGCGTCGCGATCGGCACCACCCTGCCGCAGGTTCTGTACGGCGTGGGGGACGACCTTCTGGAGCGCTGCGGCGTCGCGCTGACGGCGGAGGCACAGGCAATCCTGTTCCACGTCACCTTCCGGACTCCGCCCCACGATGTCGAGGGGACCATCGTCCTGGCGCTCGACGCCGGGTCCGCTGCGGAGCTGAAGGCGGCCATCGGACGCTACATCGGACGGGTGCTGGCCTGAGGTCGGGGCAGCCGCCAGCAATCAACACAAGCCAATCAACACAAGCCAATCAACAAGAGCAACCGACAGAGAAGCACGGGCTCACGGGGCAAGGGGTTTGGATCATGGCATTGGTCAAGAAGAAGCGGATCGACACGGCGAGCGCCTCCCGCAACGCGGACACCGTCGAGGACGCGATTGCGCTTCCCAGTGACGCCGCTTTGCCCAGCCAGCCCGACAACGCCGTGTCGACCCGCCGCGCGGCGGAGGTGAGGCGGCGCGCCCGCGCCGGGAACCGGCGGCGCAAGGCCGCGGAGGGCATTGCCGCCGCCGCGAACGAGCTTGCCAGCGGCGTGACCCAAGCCGCCGCCGCCGCGGAGGAACTGCGCAAGGCGATGGAGCAGGTGGCCGCCGGTGCGGAGGAGGCGGCCAGCGCCACCCAGCAGTCGCAACGGATGATCGACCGCAGCGCCAGCCTGATCGGGCGGGCGCGCGGCAACGCCGAATCCTCGCTGTCGCGGATCGAGGCGCTGCAATCGCTGATGAAGGACGTCAGCGGCCAGATCCTCACCTCCGTCGATGGATTGGTCCGCGCCGCCGCGCGGCAGGAGGCCGCGGTCTCCCTGGTCCGCGACCTGGAGCGGCAGGCGGCGGAGATCGGCACCATCGTGGAAGGGGTGGCGGTCATGGCCGACCAGACCAACCTCCTGGCGCTGAACGCCGCCATCGAGGCCGCCCGCGCGGGCGACGCCGGGCGCGGCTTCGCCGTGGTGGCCGACGAGGTCCAGGCCCTTGCCGAACGGTCGGAGCGCTCCGCCAACGAGATCAACCGCATGGTCGCGGAGATCCAGAAGGCGGTGGGCGCCATCGCGGAGAGCATCGTGGCTGGCGCGGACGCGTCCAAGAGCGAGGTGGAGCGGGGGCGACAGATCGCCGCTCAACTCGACCGGGTTCGCGACGGCATGGGGGACATCGCCCGCGGCGCGCAGGAGACCATCAAGGCCGCGCTGGAGGCCGATTCCGCCGGGCGGGAGGCGCAGCGCGGCGCCGAGAGCGTGGCCTCCGCCGCGGAGGAGCAGGCGGCGGCGAGCGAGGAAGCGCTGAAGACGGTCGGCGAGCAGGCCAAGGCGCTGGCTCAGAGCGAGCAGGCCGCCGGCCAGCTGTCCGATCTCGCCGATGAACTGACGGGCAGCACCGACGTCCATCGCGCCGCCGGCGATCTCGCCTCCGCCGCCGAGCAGCTGTCCGCCGCCATCGAGGAGATCAACCGCGCCGCCGCCCAGATCATGGCGGCGATCACCCAGATCTCCCGCGGCGCCCAGGCCCAGGGGGCCGCGACCCATCAGTCGAGCAGCGCCATCGCGGAGATCGAGGCCAGCGCCCGGCTCAGCCACAGCCGCGCCGAAGAGGCGCTTCAGCGTTGCGTCGGTCTGGAGGCGCTGCTGTCCGAGACGCAGGACATGGTGGGTGCCCTGACCGCCGGGGTGGGCGAGGCGGTGGCCGCCAGCCTTCGTACGGTGGAGCGCATCGGCACCATGGAGCAGATCGGGCGGCGCATCGACAAGGTGGTCGACGCCATCTCCATCATCGCGATCCAAACCGGCATGCTGGCGGTCAGCGGCTCCATCGAGGCGGCGCGTGCCGGAGAGTTCGGGCGCGGCTTCACCGTCGTCAGCAACGACATCCGCAACCTCGCCCGCGACAGCTCGGAGAATGTCGAGCGGGTGAAGGACATCGTTCACGCGATCCAGGACCAGATCGGGCGCGTCCGTCGCGACATCGAGGACATCGGGGGTGAGACGGCGCGCCAGTCCGTCCGCCACCAGGAGTTCGCCGGCAGCCTCGCCGCCGCCATCGCCGACCTGCGCACCGTGACCTCCGGCAGCCGCGAGATCGTCGAGAACGCCGGTGAGGTGCAGCGCGCCGTGGCGGAGGCGCAGAAGGGCGTGGAGCAGGTCGCCACCGCGGCCAACCAGGCCAACCGCTCCGCCAACGAAGCGGCCAAGGCCGCACGGGAGCAGGCCAAGGGAGCCGAGGAACTGGCCGCCGCCATCGAGGAAATCGCCGCCATGGCCGAAGAACTGCAAGGGGCCGGCTGACCGGCCGGCGGGGAGACGACCCATGGCCGCAATCATCCGCCGCGACGGCGTGCGTTCCTTCGTCTTTTTCACGGTCGGCGGCATGGGGTTGGCCCTGCCGCTGGACAGCGTGCTGGAAATCCTGCGCCCGCCCGCCCTGGTGCCGATCCCGCTGGGGCCGCCCAGCCTGGAAGGGCTGGCCCGGCGGCGCGGCGCCGTGCTGCCGGTCATCGGGCTGCGCCGGGTCCTGGGCCTTGCCGGGACCGGGGAGGGTGGAACCGCTGATGGGGAGACGAAGGCGGCGCGGTTGCTGATCGTCCGCCACAACGGCCAGCCGGTCGGTCTGCTGGTGGATCGCGTCTCGGGCCTGTCCGCCGTGGACGAGGATCGCATCGCCGACGCCGGGGCGGCGCCGGATCCGTCCATCGACGCGGATCTTCTGGCCGGTGCCATCCTGGCCGGGGACGGGCGGGACGGCGCGCTGATCCTCGATACCGATCCGCTGATCGAACGCCAGTTCGCCGACCTCGGGCGGGCCGGCGGCCCTGCGGGAACCGCGGATTTCAGCGTGTCCGCCCAGCCGAAGACCGTTGCCGTGGTGCGGCAGGACGAGGAACAACTCGTCGTCCTCACCGTTGCGGAGCAGGAGTTCTCGTTGCCGGTGGCGGCGGTGCGGGAGGTGGTTCCGGTCCCGGAGACGGTGATCCGCGTTCCCCGCGCCCGCCCCCATCTTCTGGGCATGATGACGCTGCGCGATGCGCTGCTTCCCCTGGTCGGGCTGCGGGAGCTGTTCGGGCTCGACGCTGCGAAGGACGGGGGGCGCGGGAAGGTGGCGGTCCTGCGCACGGCGGAGGGGCCGGTCGGCGTGGTGGTGGAGGATGTGCGGGAGATCCTGCGCGTTCCCCGCGAACGGATCGACCCGGTGCCGCCGCTTATGGCGCGGGAGGCCGAGTTCGAGGACATGGACGGCATCGCGCGGCTGGACGGCGGCGCGCGGCTGATCCCGGTCCTGTCGGCGGGGCGGCTGTTCCGCCATGGAGCGGGCAATGGAGCCGGGTTGGGCGGCGACGCCAGAGGGCACGAAGGAGAGGCGGCTGTGGCGACGGAAGCGGAGGCGGAGCGGGCGGAGGCCTTCGTGGTGTTCCGGCTGGCCGGGGCGGAATACGGCCTGCCGGTTGCGGCGGTGCAAGAGGTGCTGCGCCAGCCCGATGCCGTGACTCCGCTGCCCAACGCGCCGGATTTCGTCAGTGGCGTGACGACCCTGCGCGGCGCCGTCCTGCCGCTGGTCGCGTTGCGCCGCCTGCTGCGCCTGCCGGAGGGGCAAGGGCACGGCGTTGAAGGCGACCGGGGCCGTGTGGTGGTGATCGCCGCCGGGGCGGCGCGCGCCGGGTTGTTGGTGGACGGCATGGCCGGGATCGTCCGCATTCCGGACGGCGCCATCGGGCCGGCGCCTGTCGTGTCGCAGGCCCAGCACCGGCTGATCCGCCGCATCGGCGCGCTGGAGAGCGGCGGAGAGCGGCGGATGATCCTGCTGATGGACCCGGAGGAACTGCTGGATATGGACCAGCTCGCCGATCTGCTGGCCCCCGTCTGATCGGAAAGTGGGCCAGTCATGGTGAAGGTCCTGGTGGTCGATGACTCGGCGTTGATGCGGCGGCGGATCGGCGACATCCTTTCATCCGCCGGTTTCGAGGTCGAAACCGCCGCCGATGGGGCGCAGGCGCTGGAACGGCTGTCCGATTTCGATCCGGATGTGGTGACCCTGGACGTCACGATGCCCGGCATGGACGGCCTTGCTTGCCTGAAGCGCATCATGGTCGAGCATCCGAAACCGGTGGTGATGGTGTCCGCCCTGACCGCGGACGGGGCCGAGGTGACGCTGGAGGCCCTGCGGCTGGGGGCGGTGGAGGCAGTGCGGAAGCCGTCGGGGGTCGGTGCCATCGCCGGCATCGCCGAGCAACTGGTCGACACCGTGCGCGCCGCCGCCGGATCCCGGCCCCGCCGGGTCCAGGGGTTGCGGGAACGGCTGCGCCGGGCGCGGGAGCGCATCGTCGGGGAGGATTTCCTGGCCGATGTTCCCCTTTCCAAGCCGCAGAGCGTGGTCGACAGCGACGGCGATCCGGGCGAAGGGCTGGTGCTGATCGGCGTCTCCACCGGCGGGCCGCGCACGCTGGAGGACATCCTGCCGCTTCTGCCGGCGGATTTCCCTTGGCCGGTGGTGGTGGTCCAGCACATGCCCGCCAGCTTCACCGGCCCGCTGGCCCGCCGCCTCGACAGCATTTCCGCCGTGACCGTGGTGGAGGCCGCGGCGGCCACCGCGCTCCAGCCGGGAATGGCGTGCATCGCGCGCGGCGGCGCCGACCTTCAGATCGTCCGGCGCGGCGGGCGGCTCTGCGCCCAGCCCGTTCCGGCGGACGAGCGGCGGAGCTGGCATCCCAACGTGGACCGGCTGGTCGAGAGCGCGCTGCGCGCCGTGGCACCGTCGCGGCTGATCGGCGTTCTCCTGACGGGCATGGGGTCGGATGGCGCGGCTGCGATGACGGAGCTGCGCCGCCAGGGCGGGCGCACCATCGCGGAGGCGGAGGGCAGCGCCGTCGTGTTCGGCATGCCGCAGGAGCTGATCCGCCGTGGCGGCGCCGACATGGTGTTGCCGTCCGACCGGGTGGCCCAGCAGGTGACGCGGTGGGTGAGGGGATGAGTGTGATTGGAGCGGCGGAGGCGGCGGCATGGCCCTGGTGAAGGCACGGAAAATCGACGGAGCGACGCCCGCAGCCGCTGCGGAGGGCGGCGATCCGCTGGCGTGGCTGGAGGAGGCCGATCCGGCTCAACGCCGACGGGCCGCCCACGCGCTCGGCGAGCGTCCCGACGCCGTTCCCGCCCTGTCCGCAAGGCTGGCGCGGGAGGCGGACCCGAGCGTCCGAGAAACGCTCCTCACCGCCCTGGTCCGCACCGGAACCGCAGAGGCCGCAGTGGCGTTGGTGCCCCATTTGGCGAGCGAGGATGTCGGGCTGCGCAACGGCGTGATCGAAAGCCTGCAGCAGATGTCCGCCGCCGTGGTGATGCCGGAGGTCGCCCCGCTGCTGACGGCCGCGGATTCGGATCTGCGCATCTTCGCGGCCCAACTCATCGGAAAGCTTCCCCATCCGGACCGGCTGGACCTGCTGGCCGGGGTGATCGACCGTGACCCGCACGTCAACGTCTGCCTCTCCGCGGTGGAGGCGCTGATGGAAAGCGGCGATCCCGCGGCCCTGCCGGTCGTGGAGCGGCTCGGCGCGCGTTTTCCGGACGATCCCTTCGTCGCCTTTTCCGTCGACGCGGCGCGCCGCCTGTTTTCCGGAGCCTGAATGACGCCGCCTTCGGACAAGGGCGACGCCCCCGGACTGAGCGCCGCGGATTACGACGCCTTCTGCCGGTTCCTGCGGGAACGCACCGGACTGTCCTTCACCGAGGCCAAACGCTACTTCGTGGACCGCCGCGTCTCGGAGCGGATGGCGGCGGTCGGCGTCGAGCATGTCCGCCAATATCTGAATCTTCTGCGCTTCCAGGCGTCGGGGGAGGAGTTGCAGCTTCTCGTCAACCGCATGACGGTGAACGAGACCTATTTCTTCCGCGAGATGTACCAGCTCGACTGTCTCGTGAACGCGGCGCTGGACGAGGTGGTGCGCGGGCGCGAGCCGGGCAGCCGGGTGCGCATCTGGTCCGCCGGTTGCGCCACGGGGGAGGAGCCTTATTCCATCGCCATCACGCTGCTGGAGCGGTGGGGCCGGGTCGACGATTTCGAAATCGAACTCTACGCCTCCGACATCGACAGCCAAGTGCTGGCCCGTGCGCAGGAGGGCATTTACGAGGAGCGGTCACTCCAGGCGATGCCACGGGATCTCGTCGCCAAATACTTCACCCGGCTTGACGACCAGCGCTGGCAGATCATGGAGGAGTTGCGGGACTCCATCGATTTCTCGCTGGTGAACATCGCCGATCCTCGGCACATGGCGAATTTCCGTGGCATGGACATCATCTTCTGCCGCAATCTGCTGATCTATTTCGACGATCTGGGGCGGCGCGAGGCGGCGTCGATGTTCTACGACGCGCTGTCGCCCTGCGGGTTCATCTGCCTCGGCCATTCGGAGAGCATGAGCCGGATGTCCTCCCTCTTCGTGCCGCGCCGGTTCCCCGACGCCATCCTCTATCAGAAGCCCCAGAGTTAAGGAGGCCGCCCGGTGACCGACCGACCAAATCCGCAACCCCGCGTCCTCGTGGTGGACGACGCCGTCACCGTCCGGGCCTACACCCGGCAGGTTCTGGAAGCCGATGGCTTTCTGGTCGACGAGGCGGTGAACGGCATCGACGGGCTGGAGCACGCGCTGGCGTCCGCGCCGGATCTGCTGATCGTCGACATCAACATGCAGAAGATGGACGGCTACACCATGCTGCGCCGCCTGCGGCAGGAGCAAACCCTGCGGGACGTGCCGGCGATCATGATCAGCACCGAGTCCAAGGACAGCGACCGCGAGAATGCTCTGCTCGCCGGGGCCAACTGGTATTTCGTCAAGCCGGTGCGTCCCGCCGACCTCACCGGCGCCGCCCGCCTGCTGACCGGGCGGCACCAGGACGATGGACGTCAGGATGGTGGGCGCCAAGCCGGGAACGGGGAACGGTCATGAGCGCGCTGTTCGAGCAGTTCGTCCTGGAATCGCGGGAGTTGCTGGAGGCGGCGGGCGCCGCCCTGCTTCGGCTGGAGCGCGATCCGACCGACACCGCAGCGGTCAATGACCTGTTCCGCGCGTTGCACACGCTGAAGGGCGCCACCGCCCTGTTCGACTTGGCGCCCTTCACCCGCATGGTCCATGCCGGCGAGGACGCCCTGATGGCGGTGCGCGATGGACGCGCCGCAATGAGCGGCGATCTGGCCGACCGGCTTTTGGAATTGCTGGACACCGGTGCGGCTTGGGTCGATGGCTTGGAGCACAGCCAATCCCTGCCCGACAGTGCCGGCGCCCGCGCGCAGGCGCTGGAGACGGGGTTGCGCGCCGCTCTCGGCGGGGCGGCGGAGACCGCGGACGGCGCCACGCCCGCCGGATTCGCCTGGGTGCACGAGTTGCCGGAGGCGGAGCGGGTGAAGGCCGCCGGGCGCACAGTCACCGCCATCGCCTACGTCCCTGCGGAGGATTGCTTCTTCGCCGGGGATGATCCGCTGGACCTGTGCCGCCGCATCCCGGACCTGCTGCTGCTGCGCATCGAGGCCACCGGGGCGTGGCCGCCGCTGGCGGATCTCGACCCCTACCGCTGCGCCCTGCGCTTCCGCGCGCTCAGCGGCGCACCGAAGGACGAGTTGACGCGCCTGTTCCGCGGCGTTCCCGATCAGGTGTCCCTCGCCACGGTGGCGATCCCCGCCCTGGCCGTGCCGGCGCCCCCCGCCGTGCCACCCAGCCTTGCCACGGCCATGCTGCGGGAACAGGCGCGCATCCTCGGCTTGCCCGGCAGCGACGAAGAGACGGCGGCCCGCCGGGCGGCGGTGCTGCGGGCGGCGCGCAACATCCTCGCCGCCGAGGGGCGGAACGCGGAAGGGGCGGCGCTGGACCGCGCCGCCGAAGGCCCGTCGGACGCGCTCATCCGCTGCATTGCATCCCTGGCCGACGACCCGGCCGCGGTGACGCAGGCGACGCCTGTTCCTCCGGCGGCCCCGGCGCGGCGGGCGTTGCGGGTGGATGCTGAGCGCATGGACCGGCTGATGGCGCTGGTCGGCGAACTGGTCGTCGCCAAGGGAGGCCTGCCCTACCTCGCGCGCGAAGCGCAGGAGGGGCGGAGCGCCGACGCGCTGGCCCAGGGCATCAAAGAGGCCCACGGCCGCATCGACTCCATTGTGGGCGAGTTGCAGGACGCGGTGCTGCGCTTGCGGCTGCTGCCACTGTCGCGCGTCTTCGACCCGCTGCCCCGGATGGTCCGCGACACCGCGCGGCGGCTCGGCAAATCGGTCGAACTGCACCTTTCCGGCGGCGAGACGGAGGCGGACAAGGACATCCTCGACATCCTGGGCGAGCCGCTGCTGCACCTCGTCCGCAACGGGCTGGACCACGGCGTCGAACCGCCGGAGCGCCGCCGCGCCGCCGGCAAGCCGGAGGTGGCGGCGCTGCGCGTCCAGGCCTTCCAGGACAGCAACGGCATAGTGGTGGAGGTTTCCGACGACGGGGCGGGCATCGACGCCGAGGCCGTGCGCCGCAAGGCGGTGGCAAAGGGCGCCTTGACCGTGGAACAGGCGGCTGCCCTGTCCGACGCCGAGGCGCTGCGCCTGATCTTCCTGCCGGGAGTCAGCACCTCGGAGACCGTGTCGGACCTGTCGGGCCGCGGGGTGGGGATGGACGCCGTGCGCGGCGCGGTGGAACAGGCGGGGGGACGGGTGGAGGTCGCCTCGACCCCCGGCGCCGGGACGCGCTTCCGCCTCGTCCTGCCACTGACCATGATGGTGACCCGCTTGGTGACGGTGGAGACGGCGGGCGCGCTCTACGGCTTTCCGGTGACGTTGGTGACCGGCATGCAGCGCGTTCCCCACGGAGCGATCCGCCGGATGAAGCACGCGGAGAGCGTCGTCGTGCAGGACGCGGTGGTGCCTCTGCTGCGGTTGCGCCGCCTGCTCAACCTGCCGGAGGACGAACGTGAGCGGAGTGGCGAGGCGGTCCTTCTGGTGGATCTCGGCGGGCAGCCGGTGGCGCTGGTTGTGGACGCCTTTCGGGAGCGCGCCGACGTGGTTCTGAAGCCGATGACCGGGCTGCTCGCCAGGCTGCGCGGCTACGCCGGCACGGCGGTGCTCGGCGACGGGCGGCTTCTGCTCGCCCTCAACCTTCGGGAGCTGGTGTGATGCCCATCCATTTCGAGGACCGCACCGCACGTTTCGAGGGCGCCTGCACGGTGGAAGAGGCGATCCCGCTGGCCGAATGGCTGTGCGCCGTGGAGGACCCTCGGCTGGACCTCGGTGGCTGCACAGCCCTGCACACCGCGTTGCTTCAGCTGCTGCTGGCGTCGGAGCGGCCGATCGCGGTGCCGCCGGAGGACGCTTTCCTGAAGGGCTGGGTGATGCCGGTGCTGGTCAAGCGATAGCGCGCGAACCTCTTTCGCCTCCAGGCGCGCCGCCGCGAGCCGCGGCCGGTTCCCTGATCCGTTGCGGACGGCGCTTTAGGAGAACAGCTCCATCGTGTCGGGAACCTTGGCGGGCGTCCGCCCGGCCAGAATGGCGCTGACCGCTTCGACCGCGGAAACCAGCGAGGTCTGCGAGAAGGGCTTGGGCAGGCAGCCCACCCCATACTCGCGCGTCGGCTCCACCTCCTCGCGGTAGGAGGTGACGAACAGGCAGGGGATGCCCAGCGCGGTCATCCGGCGGGCCGCGTCGATGCCGCTGGACCCCTGGGCCAGATGGATGTCCACCAGCGCCAGATCCGGCCTGACCTCCTGCGCCAGGATCAGCGCCTTTTCGCTGGTGGAGGCCGGCCCATGCACCTCGTGCCCGGCGGACTCCAGGTAGAAGCTCTGCTCCATGGCGATGAGGACCTCGTCCTCGACGAGAAGGATCTTCATCCGTTCCACTCCGCCGCGCTGTCTTCCAGGATGGGGCCGCGCGTTTCCGGCATGGTCAGCGCGAGGCGGAAGGAGGTGCCCCGTTCCACCGGCATCAGCGTGACTGTCGCCCCGACTTGGCCCGCCAGGCTGGTGATGAGCCTCATGCCGAGGCTGCGCGACCGGCGCATGTCGAACCCGGCGGGAAGGCCGGGCCCCTGGTCGGTGACGGTCAGCGTCAGCAGGTCGCCGGCCCGGTCCAGCGCCACCAGGACGTTGGCGGGCGAGGATCCGCGGTGCTTGATGGCGTTGGTGATCAGTTCGTTGGCGATCAACCCCAGCGGTGCGGCCTGATCGATGGGCAGATCGACGCGCTCGGCCCGCACCTCGATGGAGCCCAGCGTGTCGCCACCCGACGCACGGGACAGGTCGGCGCACAGCTCGTTCAAGTAGCTGCCGAACTCGATGGTCTGGAACTGCTCGGTCTGGTAAAGCCGGCTGTGCACCCGCGCGATGGCGTCGATGCGGCTGCGGGCGTCCTGGAAATGAACGCGTTCGGCGGCGCCCGGCAGGCTCATGGTCTGGAGCGTCAGCAGGCTGGAGACGAGCTGCAGGCTGTTCTTCACCCGGTGGTTCACTTCGCGCAGCAGCGTGGACTTCTGCCCCACCAGCTTGCGCAGCGCGGCTTCCATCGACTTGATCTCGGTCACGTCGATGTGCATCAGCACCGCCCCGCCGAAGGGGCCGGCAGCCATCGGTGCGGCGAGGCAGCGGAACCAGCGCGCTCCCGCGGCGGACAGGCCCGGATACTCTATGGACACCGGCGCCCCGCCGCGCAGCAGGCCGCGCAGGCCCTCGATCAGCGCATCGGCATGCTCCGCCCCGCTGCGGGTGGCGGCACAGGCTTCCAGATAGTCGTCGCCGATCGCCGACCCGTCGCCGAGGAAGCCGGCCTGCGGCCCGCATTCCGCCCAGGCCTTGTTGACGAAAATGATGTGTCCGCCATGGTCGAGCACGGCGATGTGCGCCGGCAGCGCGTCGAGCGTGGCCTTGGTCTGCTCGGCCAGTTGCCGCATGGCGAGCGCGTTGGCCTTCATTTCCTCGCGGGTGCGGCGGCGTTCGGTGATGTCGCGCAGGACGCCGGTGATGAAGCTGCGCCCCTCCGACTCCCAGCGGGCCAGCGAGACCTCCAGGTCGATGCGGGTGCCGTCGCGCTTGCGCCCGATCAGCTCCACCGGGGCGGGGCGCCCGGCGGGATCGCGTTCCAGCAGGCCGGACCAGTCGGGGGAGCCTTCGGCGAGGAAGAGGCTGACATGCTGGCCGATCAGCTCGTTGGGCTGAAACCCGAACTGCCGGGCGGCGGCCCCGTTGGCCCATTGCACGACGCCGCGCGTGTCGGTGGTGACGATGGCGTCGGGGGCTGTGTCCACGATGGCGCGATAGCGCGCGTCGCGCTGTTCGCGCAGAACCCGTTCCCGGTTGACCACCGCGGTGACGTCGGTCACCTGGATCAGACAGTAGGAGGCGTTGCTGGCGGTGAAGGGACGGATGAGCACGTTGTGGACCATCCGCCGCCCGTCGGGGCAGCGCAGCGGGAACAGCACCGGGTTCAGGGTGTGGGACAGGACGCTGGGCGCCCCTGTTTCCAGCACGTCACGCACCGCGTTGTGCAACCGCGTGTCGCGGAGGGACGGCAAGGCTTCCACCAGTTCCCGTCCGTGGATGTCGGGTTCGGGGGTGCCCGACGCCCTTTCCATCCAACGGTTCCAGAACTGGACGCGGCCATGGCGGTCCAGCACGACGATGCCGGCGTCCATTGCGTCCAGAAGGCCATCCAGCCAGGGCATGCGCTTAAACTCGGTCGGTTCCATCGGGCGTTCCGGAGGCGATGCGGTCGATGAAGCCATGGATCAGTCCCTTCAGCGACTCCAGAGACGACAGACCCATGAGCAACGCGATGTAGCCGCGGATGCTCCGGCTGCGGATCAGGAAGTCGATGTAGAGGAACATCACCAGCTCGTCGGGGTTCGGCCCGTTGCTTTGGAAAATGCGGTCGCTGTCGCCGCGCAACACGCTGGGCAGCGAGATGTCCAGATCGTCCTTCAGCGTGTTGGCCATCACGACCAGACAGCCATTGAGGATGATGTTGCCGATCTCCGCGAGCGCGTCCTGCTCCAGATCGACGATCTCCTCCAGGCTCAGGTCGCTGCCCAGGACGGCGCGGGCCAGTTCCAGGCTGTTGGTCTCAGGGAAGATCAACAGGGCGCGACCGGAAAAGGACCCGTCGAAACGCTGCTCCACCGCGACGAGGCTCATCTTCTCGCGCGCGGCGAGAAGGCCGGCGGCGTCGTTGCGGCTGACGATCTCGATGGAGGGAACCGACAGCAGGACCTGATCGGCGACCATGCGGCTGAGATGGGTCGCGGCACGGCCGACGCCCATGTTCACCAGCTCGGTCAGCGCGTCGCGCTCGAGGTCGCTCAGATCAACCATGCACCGGCGCTCCCGTTTCCATGGAAGCGCCGTGGCATCGGCGCCCCAGGGCACAGTGCGACAGGAACGCCGTCAAAGTCTCCCCCGTCAACGGCATAGGCCAAATTGGGAGTGCCCTAGGCAATTCAGCAACAATGTGCTGTCGATCCAACAATTGGTCCCTTCCATTGATCCCGCCTCGAAGAAATGGGCGCTTTTTGCTGTGGGGCCGGCGTGACGCTCCGCCGCACCCGTCATTGAGTTCAGGCGGCCAGTCGGCGGACGAGATCCCGGAGGAACCCTTCGCAGGCCGTGACTTGCGCGACGTCGATGTACTCGTTGGGCTGATGCGCCTGATCGATGGAACCCGGGCCGCAGAGCACCGTGGACAGGCCGGCCTCCTGGAACTGCCCGGCTTCCGCCGCGAAGGAGACCATGCCGGTGTCGTTGCGTCCGGTGAGGGCGTGGCAGAGCTGGGCGGCCGGTCCGTCCGGTTCCGGCGCCAGTCCGGGCACGCCGGCGAGCTGTTCGGTGCGGATGTCGCAATCCGGGCTGATCCTCCGCATGGCGGCGCGCAGCCGCTCGCATTCCGCCTCGAACCGGTCGCGGTAGCGCGTCCAGTCGTCGCCGGGCAGCGGGCGGATGTCCCAAACGAAGGAGCAGTGGCGCGCGGTGATGTTGGCCGCCGTGCCGCCTTCGATGGTCCCGACCTGCAACGTGGTGAAGGGCGGGTCGAAGCCGCAGGCGGGATCCGCGGCGGCGGCGTTCTCCGCCGCCATGTCGCCGACGAGGGTGACGAGCCGCGCGGCAATCATGACGGCGCTGACCCCGCGGTCGATCTGGGACGAATGGACTTCGTGCCCGGTGACGGTGGTGCGCAGCACGTAGCAGCCCTTGTGGGCCAGCACGACCCCCATCGAGGTCGGCTCGCCGACGATGACGGCGCTGGGGCGCGGCAGTTCACCGGTGATGCGGGCGATCATCGCCGGGGCGCCGAGGCAGCCGACCTCCTCGTCGTAGGACAGCGCCAGATGCAGCGGCCGCTTCAAACCGGCCTCCAGGATCTCCGGCAGCAGGGCCAGCGCCACCGCGGGGAAGCTCTTCATGTCGGCGGTGCCGCGTCCGTAGAGACGCCCGTCGCGTTCGACCAGGGTGAAGGGATCGGTGTCCCAGGGCTGCCCATCCACCGGCACCACGTCGGTGTGGGCCGACAGCACCACGCCGCCTTCGGTCATCGGGCCGATGGTGGCGAACAGGTTCGCCTTGGCGCCGTCCGGGCTGGGGACCAGCCGGCTCTCCACGCCGTATCCGGCGAGATGGTCCCGAACCCAGTCGATCAACGCCATGTTGGAACGGCGCGAAACCGTGTCGAAGCCGACCAAGCGGGCGATCATCGCCTTGGAGACGTCTTGCACCCTTGCGATCCATTCTGCGGGACGGCGGCGCCGATCCCACGCTTGTGATAATCTTTAGCAGTCAGACACTGGCCCCTGCATCCTACGATGTCAAATGAGTCGTCCGGATTACGCAGGCATAGCGGCCAACGGCCAACACCGGTTGAACGGTCCTCCCGCATTCGGGGTGCCGTCCAACCGGCCTTAAAGCGGAACCGCTCGGGCCGGAGCGCCGCAGGGCGAATGGGGCAGAGCCGTCAGGCCGCCGACCAGACCTTCTCGGTCAGGATCGTGCGCACCAGCGTCAGAGCGCTCTCGGCGCTCTCGCGCCCGTCGAGCTTCGCCGCCACCGCTTCGATCTGGGCCGCAGGCAGCGTGGAGCGCAGGCGGCGCACCGTGTCGGTCAGGTGCTTCTTGGCGAAGCGCGCCTGGTTCCCGCGTTCCGACAACTCCTGGAAGGCCAGCCGCCGAGTGGTCGCGTCGCGTCCGGCGCTGGCCGCCGTCGCCCGCTCCGCCGCCGCCGCAAGCTCATTGGAGGATTGGAGATAGTTGCTGATGGCTTCGGTCAGGATACGGTTGGCTTGAAGCAAGGGATCAAGGGACATGCGCTGAACTCTTTGCCTTCCGTGACGGCTCTGGGCCGCAAATGGCCCCCTGCCAAGACGTTTCACCCGAAGTTAATTGGGCCGGCCGGCCCGCTTCAACCCGGCGAAGGGTTCTATGCGGACCGCAAGCCGGACCCGGATCGATGCCGCCGGGGCGGTACCAACCCATGGTCTATCACCGTCCGCCGCCTGTCGAGGCTGGACAAGCAATGGGCCTATGAATTTCCTATGAACTAAGGCACGCTTTCTTTGTGTACGTTTATCGTCACATAAACCGGGCACTAAAACGGGAACCCACAGGCGCAGGACGCCGTTTTCCTCGGGCGTCGATGTTTCTGCGGCCAAAGCCCACTTGGACCAAAGCCCACTTGGAGACGGAAGAATGCAAGGCGATCGTGAAGACCGCATCCGCCACCGCGCCTATGAGATCTGGGAGCGCGACGGGCGACCGGAGGGACGGGGACAGGACCACTGGGCGCAGGCTTGCGCCGAGATCGAAGCCGAGGACCGGGCGTCCGCCATGGCGGAGCCGGTCGCCATGGTCGCGGCTGTCAAGGACGCCGCTGCGGGCGCGGTGAAGAAGGCGGTCCGCCGGACCAAGACGGCGGCGACCGAACTGCTGGGCGTCGGCTTGAACGCCGTGGTCGATGTCGTCGAGGAGGCCGTGGCTTCCAAGAAGCCGCGCGCCCGCAAGGCAAAGGCCGAACCCGCGGCTGCAAACGAGGCCCTGGCCGAACCCCCAGCCGAACCCCAGGCCGCGAAACCGGTTCCGGCAACCACGAAGGTGGCGAAGCCGCCCCGCGCCAAGGCCGGGAAGGTGGACGCGGCGAAGCCGGCCACTCCGCGCACCCGCCAAAAGCCGGCTGCGTCCGACACCGAGCCGGCGCATTGACCCGCACCGGCCCTGCGCGCTCCTACACACAGGGGCGGATGTAGGGCCGGTTCGCCTCCCACAGTTCATCCAGGATCTTCACGGCGGCGTCGGTGGAGTTCACCACCGGGTCGATCAGCAGGGCCTGGAGCGCCAGTTCCTTCGAGGCGTGAACCGCCGCCTCGACGGACAGCTGCTGCACGCTCGCCTGGACGTGCAGCAGTTTGGCGATCGGGTCGGGCAGGGGGCCGAGCGAGACCGGGTGGACGCCCGCCGCGTCGGCCAGCAGCGGCACCTCCACCGCCAGATCGGGCGGCAGGTTGGGAATGGCGCCCTGGTTGTAGACGATTCCGGACTCGATGAAGCACTTCTGGTTGTGCAGCACCCCGGCGATGACCTGCACGGCCCGCTCGCCCCAGGACGGCTGGGTCCAGTCGTCCGGCACCGGGGTCGTCCCGGCGGTCACACCGTCCATCAGTGTGTTGAGAATGCCGCGCCCGCGCTCGTCCTCCGTGAAGTCGAAGCCATGCTCGCCGCCTTCCCAGCCGTAGGGGAGGTATTCGCCCATATGGTCGTCGCTGCAGGTCGGCCACAGACCGAAGCTGTTGAACAGGCGGCGGGTCAGCGGCGTGAAGGCCGGATCGTGGGTCTTCTCCCGCTCACGCAGCAGCGGGTAGAGGTCGCGTCCGCTCGCCTTGTCGCGGATGTGCATCAGCCATTGGAAGTGGTTCAACCCGGCGCCCCAGACCTCCACGTCCTTTTCGGCCATGCCGAGGATCTGGCAGATGAACCAGCGCGCCAGGAAGATGCCGTGGCACAGCCCCAGCGTCTTGACCTTGGTGTATTTGCCGAGGCCGAGGACGACGCGGCTTTCCGGATTGGACAGGTTGATGAACTGGGCGTCCGGGCACAGTTCCTCGATGTCGCGGGCGAAGTCGAAGATCAGGGGCAGGGTGCGCAGCGTGAAGAACAGGCCGCCGGGTCCGCCGTTCTCACCGAGCGTGTGGCGGATGCCGTGCGTCTTCGGCACCTCGAAATCGAGCTTCCACAGGCGGTTGCGGTCGATGGCGACCGAATTGACGACAAATTCGGCGCCGTTCAGGGCGGCGCGGCGGTCGGTGGTCTGTTCGATGATCAGGCCGGCATTGCCCTTGGCGTTCAGCAGGCGGGCGAGCGCGGTCATGCGGTCGAGGGCTGCTGGATTCGTGTCCACCAGCGTCAGGGTGCTGCCCGCCAGCTCCTTCGTGGTGAAGAGGTCGCGGTACATGCTCAGCCCGAAGGCCGCGCTGCCGGCGCCCAGGAAGACGATCTTGGTGGTTTTGGGAGTGGTAATGACCATGGGACGCCTCCCGTCGGCGGGAATGCTGCTGTGCTGATTTTTCAGGGCAGCCGCCTTGGGTGAAGCATACACTTGTTAAGACGAAGAGACTATACCTGATGGTCGGAATAAGTGTGGTGATCTCTTCGCTCGCGCAACATGTCCTTCGCGCTCGCAACAGTGCGCCCGCAGCATAATCACTTCAAGGGAGGCCCCGTCATGGCACTCTTCACTTTTCCCACGGACTTCCTGTGGGGGGCGTCCACCGCGGCCTATCAGATCGAGGGCGCGATTCACGAGGACGGGCGCGGTCCCTGCGTGTGGGACAGCTTCACAGACGCCGGGCGCATCCAGGACGGCAGCAGCGCCGCCGTCGCCTGCGATCATTACCACCGCTGGCCGGAGGACATCGCCCTGCTGAAAAACGCGGGCTTCAACGCCTACCGCTTCTCCATCGCGTGGCCGCGCATCCTGCCCAGTGGGACGGGGGCGGTGAACGCGGCGGGGCTCGACTTCTACGACCGGCTCGTGGACGGGCTGTTGGCCGCCGGCATCCGGCCGATGGCCTGCCTGTACCATTGGGACCTGCCGCAGCCGCTGGAGGACCGCGGGGGCTGGCAGGGCCGGGAAATCGTCGGCCCCTTCGCCGACTATGCCCGCATCGTCGCCGCCCGGCTCGCCGACCGGGTGAAGGACTGGATGATGCTGAACGAGCCGAACGTGGTCGCCACCCACGGCTACGGCACGGGCGAGCACGCGCCCGGCCACAAGCTGGGTGAAACCGGCATCCTGCGCGCCCTGCATCACCAGAATCTGGCGCAAGGGGCGGCGCTCCGCGCCATATCGGCGGAGCATGCGGGCCTGACGCTCGGCACCGTCATCAACCTCCAGCCCTGCCGGGCCGAGAGCGACCGGCCGGAGGACGTCGCCGCGGCGGCCCGCTGGGACGCGGTGTGGAACCGGGTGGCCCTGGACGGCGTGATGCGCGGCAAGATCCCGGAGCTGATGGCCGAGCGGATGAAGGATTTCGTTCTGCCCGGCGACGAGGAAGCGATTCGCTTCCCCATCGACCTGCTGGGCATCAACTACTACTCGCGCATGACCATGAAGCACGAGACGGGCCATCCGTTCGACGTTTGGTGGGGCGACGCCCATTGCGACCGTTGGACCGCCATGGCTTGGCCGGTTCAGCCCGATGGGCTCTACGACCTGCTGATGGAGTTCAAGCGCGACTACGGCAACCCCGCCGTTTTCGTCGCGGAGAATGGTGCGGCCTATGACGACGTGGTGACGCCGGACGGGCTGGTGCATGACGCGGAGCGTGTGGCCTTCCTGCGCGACCATGTGGCGTCGGTCGGCCGCGCCCTGGCCGATGGCTGCAACGTGAAGGGCTATCTGTGCTGGAGTCTGCTGGACAATTTCGAATGGGCCTTCGGCCTGTCGAAGCGGTTCGGCATCGTTCGCGTCGACTATGACACGCTGGTCCGCACGCCCAAGGACAGCTACCGTTTCCTGAGCGAAGTGGCGAGGAGTGGTCGTCTGGACGACGTTTGAAAGATCAGAAGGGACAGGCCGGAAACTCCGTAATGGAATCCGGCCTGTTTGAAGAAAATCAGAGATATTCGCGGGAAGCAATCCACGATCATTCTTCAGAAATTTCGCGGTGGCACAATTTCTGATTCTGGTATTGCAGCGGAGGTCTTGACTTTACCATCAGAGTCCAAGGTAGACCCAGAGGCTGTAGGTCGTCGATCCCACCGTTATGTAATCTACCTCGCCAGCTCCATGGCCATACGTCGAACCATTGAAGAACCCTTGAATGTAGATCTCATTGGAGCCGCTGGTGTCCGCGGTGGTGAAGATACCAAGCCAGTCGTTCAGATTACCAGAGGAGTCCGTGAGCCGCGTGAATGTGAGATTGCTGAAGCTCGATACGTCGTTAATGACGAGGTGGTCGGACGTTCCGCTTCCATCGACAATTCAGGAAAGGCCGCCGTCGTTGTAATAGTGGGTATAGGTGTCGTTCCCATTTCCACCGGCAAGAATATCACGGAAGCCTGAAGCGCCACCGTTTAACGTATCATTGCCGTCCCGCCCATAGAGCGTGTCGTCTCCTGTGCCGCCGAGCAAATTGTCGGAGCCGGACCCGCCATAGATCAAGTCAGAACCAGCATCGCCACTGATCATATCGTCGCCAGCGCCGCCATCCAGTGAGTCGTTGCCGTCTCCTCCGCTGATGTAATCATTGAGACTGCCCCCAACAATCTGGTTGTTCAGATTGTTTCCGTATATGGACCAAGTCTCATAGGGGTTGGAGGGAGCCCAGTTGTACTGGCCAGACGTAAGTGCGTAAAATCCCATTTGGAGCTCCATTCGAGTATGATTGTATGCGTCAAAGATCGCATCATTATTGGTATATTCATGAAAGATCACGGTCAACGAACCTGAATTGCGAAATATTGTCGTACTTTGTATTGAATAGTTATTTATCTAACCATTATATCGCTAATCATTAGCCCCTTAGGCCTTTTAAATTAGCTTTTCTTTAGGTATTTTCAACAATCATCGATCGGGAGCGACGAGGTGGATTTGCATATTGCTGTATGCAATCACCATGTCAGATGCGGGCTTTGACTTGTTGCTTTATGAGCATCGGGGGAAGTCATGGGAATTTCCGACGTTTCGGCATCCTTGTTCCACGCCACCGCCGCGGCCTCCGTCCAGGCGAAGCCCGCCGCTGCGAAGGCCGGCGCCACGGACGGGACGGCACCGGCCGCCTTCTCCAAGACCGACAAGGTCGATCTCAGCAATCTGGCTTCGGCGCTCAAGGGTGATGCGCTCGACCTGTTCAAGAACCTGTCAGCGGATGATCGGACGTCGCTGGGCAAGCTCGTATCCAGCGGGGCGCTGTCGGCGGACGAACTCAACGACGCGCTGTCGTCCGCACTGAAATCGGAGCGCAAGAAGGCGTTCTGGCAGTCCGCAAAGGAAGACGCAGATGCAGGAGGCACTGCCGAAGGAGCGGCGCGTCAGCAGAGCATGAAGGCCATCTCGGATCGCATGGAATCAACTCTGGAGAGCCGGTATGCAGCCATGGATCGGCCTGGAATGAGCCCCCAAGACCGCTTGGCTGCGCTGAGTAAGCTGAGCGCAGAGATGAAGGATATGCAGGATTCCTGGGACCAGTTGGCCGGTATCGGAATGCCGATGAAAGCCTACACGCTCAAGGGAGGCGATGAGCGCTTCTTCGCAACGTCCAAAGAGCAAGCGGCAGGGCAGAAGTTTTCAGATCTGGGTTTCCAATCCGGGACCTTTAACAAGGTGGTGTCAACACTCGCCAAGGATTTTTCACAGAAGTATTTAACGGAGGAAGGGACATCTGAGATGAGATTGAGAAAATAATTTGCGCGTTCCGCAGATAATGTGCTTTTTACAAACCGCTTATTGGCAGGAACAGGGTGGGCGCGGACCCGGCGGTTTCTGCCTCGGAATTGTCACATCTTAATCAAGCGGAAGCGGTGCTATCGACGGTGTCGTGTCATCACTGCGTCCGCCCATGCATTCCGTTGGAACTCACATCGCTTCAGGGTCCGGTGACGCCGAAGACGTCCGCGCAGCCATCGTCGTGCCGACCTACAAGCATTCGGGCCTGCTGGTCGAGGCGTTGTCCACCGCGCTCGCCCAGGACACGGACTTCGCCTACGCCGTGGTCGTGGTCAACGACGGCTGCCCCTTCCCGGAGACCGGTCGGGTGTGCCGGGAGTTCGCGGCGGCCCATCCGGGGCGGCTCCATTACCTGCACAAGCGCAACGCCGGGCTGAGCGCGGCGCGCAACAGCGGGATCGCCTTCGCGCTGGACGCCTTTCCGGCGCTGGAGGCGGTCTACTTCCTCGATTCCGACAACCGCATCCGGCCCCATCTGCTGCAACGCATGCTGGACGCGCTGCGGGCGGCGGGGCCGGAGGTCGGCTGGGCCTATCCGGACGTCGACAAGTTCGGCTTCTTCGAGTTCTGCGACATGTCCGGTGCCTATTCGCCGCTGGAGCATCTGTTCCGCAACGTCAGCGAGGCGGGCAGCATGGCCTCGCGCCGCCTGCTCGACAGCGGCGCCCGATTCGACGAGGCGATGCGTCAGGGCAGCGAGGATTGGGAGTTCTGGCTGCAAGGGCTGGAGCGCGGCTTCCACGGCGTCCATGTGCCGGGCACCGGCTTCGGCTACCGCCGTCGCGGCGAGAGCATGCTGACCGAATCGGAGCGCGATTACCGCCCCATCCTGACCCACATCCAGAAGCGCCACCCCGCGCTGTTCGCGGTTCGGGCCGTGCTGCGGGCGGAGGCGGCGGTTGGTCGGCGCTACGCGGTGTATCTGCCCGACCGCGCCGTCGTCCGTTGCATTACCGATCCCGCGCTGGGTGAAGAGGACCTGCCGCTCGCCGACTTCGTGCGCCGCGCCCTGCGCGCGCCGGAGCGGCCCGGCTACGGGGAGTGCCCCGGCCTGCTGGCGGTGATGGACTCCGGTCTTTACGAACTGCTGAAGCGCCACCGTCTGCTGCGCGGCACGCTGTGGGTCCTGGAGCGCGCGGCGGCACAGGCAACCCTGGTGCGCGCCGAGGTGACGGCGCGGATGGCTGCGGGCGGCTGTGCGTTGTCCTGGTCCGGGGCGCCCGTGGGGTTGCAGGCGGACGCGCCGTTTCCTCTGCCGGACGGCGGAGCGGCGATGGCGATGCTGCCCACCGCGGTGCTGCTCGACCTCGTGCGGCGCCAGCCGGTGGGCATCCCCTTGCTGGAGCGGGACCCCCGGAAGCCCTGCGCCGAGGCCCGGCTGAGCCTCACCCTGGCGCTGCCCGGCGCGGTGCAACCGCCGGCCGGCGCCGATTCTGCCTTGTCCGCGCTGCGCGAGGCGATGGCCACGGCGTGGTCGCGGCCGTCCAACGGCGGCTGGGCGGCGGCGCCCATCGACCGCTACCGCGCCGGGGTCGCCACGCCGGAGGATGTTTACGAAACGGTGCATCGGCTGCCCTCGGTGCTGCCGCTGCTTCCCCCGGCGGGGAACCGGCGGCTCGCGGCGCTGGTGGCCGATCCCGCCGACGCGGCGGCGCTGGACACCGCCGTCCGCATGGCCCGCTGGCTGGCCGGGAAGGGCTATGACGCGCATCTGGTGGCGCTGGGCGGCGGAGACTTGTTCCTGACAGTGGAGGCGCTGGAGGCTTTCGCGTCGGTCATCCCCCATCCGCTGCCGCTGGTGCTGCCCGAACGCCCGCTGACCCGCCGTGACGCCTATCTGGGCACCCCGCTGCGTCCCTCGGACGCGGTGGAGGAGGATCGGGCGGTCGGTACGCTGGCCGTCTTCGATCTGGTTGTGACCGTGCGGCATGGCGCGGCGCACCCGCTGATGGGCCGGCTGCGCGCGCTCGGCGTGACGGGCTGGGCGCTGCTGGGTGCGTCCACCGTCCCGGACGCGCTGTCCCTGGCCGACACAGTCAACGCCTGTGCCGCTTTCGAGCACGCCTACCAAACCGTCGTGCCCCTCGACGCCCGGACCTTCCGCCTGTGCCAAGGGCTGGGGTTTCCACCGGACAAGCTGCGGCGCTGGGAGGATGCGACGGAGCCGGACGCCGATCCCGATTGGGCTTCATGCGCGCCTCTCTCCTCCTGTCTTCCCGAACCATCCGCGGCTGCCTGAGAAGGGTGTCATTATGAAGCTCTCAACCCCCGCGGCCCAGTTCGCCTCCCTCTACGACGGCACGCCGAAGCTCATCGCCATCGGCGCCTGCGCCGGGCTGGAACCAAGCGCCGTTCCCCTTCGCCTGCTGCGGCTGGTCCGTCACGACGGCGGCTATCTGCTGCTGTCGGGGGACGCCGGGGCGGCGGAGGGCGAGGCGCTGCGCACGTTGGCGGTTCCACCCGCCGCCGTTCGGGTGTTGTGGTCATGCGACGAGGCGGCGGGGCGGGACGCCGAGCGGCTGCTCGGCTGGTGGGAGGAGGCCGGCGGGCCGGACAGCGCGCCGCCGCAGGTGACGGGCGACGCCTCCACGCTGCTGCATGGCCTGTTGGCCCAGGCCGTCGCGGAGGTCGACGCGCTGCACCGCCGCAACGCCGGGCTTCAGCGGACTCTGTCCACCCTGCGGGAGGAATGGGGCCGCTCCGCCCGTCTGCCGCCGGAGGCGGTGGAACTTCTGGACGCCCTGCGCCTCAGCCCGCCGCGGCTGGTCTTCGCCACGCCGCGCCCGGTGGGAGCGCTGCCGGTGCCGCTGCGCCATGGCCGGAACCCCGCCGGGGTGGGCGAGATCGTGCAACGCCTTCCAGCGGGCGCGCGGGGGCTGGCGGGCATCGACCTGCATCTGGACCAGGCACCGAAGGGAAGCGGGGTGCTCGCCGTTGCCCTGACCGGGATGGAGACCGGCGAGGTCATCGCGGAATGGACGCTGTCGTTCGCCGAGTTGCGATCCGGCTGGCTGCCGCTGCGCCTGCCCGTCGCCTCCACCCGGATGGATCGTCTTCTGGACCTGCGGATCGCCGCCACCGGGGTGGTGACGGAGGCACCGCGCCTGTCACTGGCCCAAGCCGGTCTGCTCGACGAATACGCCGTCGCACCGCCGGCCCGCGCCATCGGACAGCCGGCCATGCTGGCGCTGCGGCTGTGGGGCGGGCTGCCGGGGCTGGAGTATGGCCCGGCGGAGCATCTGGCGCCGCATCCGGCGGCTGAACGCATGGTCTGGCCGCTGACCAAGCCGGTGCTGTCGCAACTGCGCAAGGGACGCGAGTTTGAAGCGACCTTCCCCTGGTTCGGCCTGCTGCGCGGCGGGCGCATCCTGCTCCATCCGCTCCACGGCGTCGTCACGGCGGCCCTCATTCCCTTGGACGAGGTGCCGGGTGTCGTGGCGGTGCGGGCGCGGGCGGTGATCGACGATCCGCGTTGCCGCACACCCATCGCCTGCAAGCTGGTGGTCGCCTCGCCATCGGTGACGGTGGACGAGGCGGAGCGGGAGGAGGGCATCCTGGCATCCAGCGGCTGGATGGTGCTGGAGGAGCCGCGCCGCCGGCTCGACCTGTCGGCTGCCCTGGCGTCTCCCTGGTCGGGGCCGATGGCGCTTCACCTCTTCACCGACATCCCGGACCGCGGCCACGGCCTGTACGGACGCACCATCTTTTCCGATTTCGAACTGGAGATCGATTCCCGCACCGCCTGGGCCAACCCACCCGCGCTGCCCGTGGTCGACGGGGTCGCCGCCACGCCGTGACCAACTATGCCTTGTGGCGGCGCACCAATCCTTTGGTGCGCTGCGGGGCAAGCTGTTGGTAATAAACTGTTCGTTAGGGTAAAGGAGGTCTTGCTTCAAGCCCAGGGGGTGGAAGGGCCATGTCGATCGCGTCCAGGACGCCGGACCGGTCCGGCTTCACCCGCCGTTTCCTTCACCTTGCCGGAGGCTTCTGGTCCGGCGGCTTTGGATCGGGCCGACGGAACTGGACGGTGTGGCTTCTCGTGGGGGCGCTGGGGCTCCTGACGGTCGGACAGGTGGTGGTTCCCATCCTGCTGAACCTGTGGAGCCAGCATCTGTTCGATGCGCTGGAGCAGCGCTCCATGGACCGCTTCGTCCTGATGATCGCGGCGGCGGGCGGCATCATCCTGTTCAACATCGTCAACACCATCCTGCATTTGCGGGTGAAGCGCCGCCTGCAGCTGGGTTGGCGCACATGGCTGACAAACAAGCTGCTGGGCGACTGGCTGACGCGCGGGCGGCAGCATCAGGTGACCTACCTGTCCGGCGACCACGACAACCCGGACGGGCGCATCGCCGAGGACATCCGCATCGCGACCGAGGCGGCGATCGACCTCGTCCTGTCGCTGTCCTACTGCGCGCTGCTGCTGATCAGCTTCACCAACATCCTATGGCGGCTGTCCGGCGCGCCGGAGGTGACGCTGGCCGGGAGCACATTCCATGTGCCGGGCTATCTGCTCTACATCGCGCTGGTCTACGCGGCCGTCGGCACGAGCATCGCCCTGCTGATGGGAAAACCGCTGGTGAAGGCGGTGAACCGGCGGCAGGGGCACGAGGCGTCCTTCCGCTTCGGCCTTGCCCGCGTGCGCGAGAACGCGCAGGACGTAGCGCTCCTGCATGGGGAATCGGGGGAGCGCCAGCGCCTTGGCGTGCTGTTCGGCGGGGTGCAGCGCGGCTGGAACGGCCAGACGCACGCGCTGTCCAACATGATGGTCTTCAGCGCCGCCTATTCGGTGCTGTCCGCCGTCTTTCCGATTCTCGTCGCCTCTCCCAGCTACATCGCCGGGGCCATCTCGCTCGGCGTGCTGATGCAGACGGCGCAGGCATTCCAGCAGACGGTGGGCGCCCTGTCCTGGCCCATCGACAACCTCGCCCGCGCGGCGGAGTGGAAGGCGTCGGTGGAGCGCGTGCTGGGCCTGCATGAGGCGCTCCAGCGTTTGGACCGCGAGATCGACGGGCAGGGGACGGAGCGCATCACCGTGGAGCGCAGCGACGGCGAGCATTGCCTGAGCTTCCGCGGGCTGTCCATCGCCGAGCCGGACGGGCGCCGGGTGGTGGAGCCCTTCGATCTGGAGATCCGCCCCGGCGAGCGCGTGCTGATCGTCGGCGACCCGGCGGCGGCCGTGCGTCTGTTCCGGGCGGTGGCGCGGGTCTGGCCCTGGGGTGGAGGGAGCATCGTCCTGCCCGCGCTCACCCGCGTGTTCTTCATGGCCGAACGCCCTTATCTGCCGCACGACACGCTGCGCGCCGCTCTCAGCTACCCCCAGGGGGTGGAGACGGTGAGCGATGCCGGCGCGGCGGAGGCGCTGGCGCGGGTCGGGCTCGGCCAACTGCTGCCGCGGCTGGACGAGCCCGACAGCTGGGACGAGGTTCTGGCGGTGCCGGAGCAGCAATTGCTTGGCTTCGCCCGCCTGCTGATCCACCGTCCCGACTGGATCTTCCTGGAAGACTCCACCGACAGCCTGGACCCGCGGACCGAGGAGGCGATGCTGCGCCTGATCGATGCCGAGTTCCCCGATGCCACCCTGATCACCATCGGAAGCCACCCCGGCCTGGAGGCGCATCACCGCCGCAAGCTGGTGCTCGAACGGGCGGACGACACCGTGCGGATGCGCGAGGTGCCTTGCGGGGACCGGAGGATCGCGGCCGTGGCCGAGTAGGGGGCGTCTTACTGCGGAATGGGGGCCGCGGCCTGAAGCCGGCGCACCAGAGCGGTCAGGGCGGCGCGGCGCTCCTCCTCGGATCGGCCTTCGGTCCGCAACTCCTCATGGATGCGCGTCGTGAGCGCGGACAGTTGGTCGGTGAAGCCGGTGCGATGCTTCTCGTCGAGGAATGGCAGAAAGATGTCGGACATGCCGAGGCGGCGGCCCAGTTCCTCGATCGGCAGAATGCCGACCGCGCCGCGTCGGCGCTCCACGTCCGCGAACCCTTGGATCAGCGCCATCTGGTCAAGGAAATAGGCCATGTTGCGCTGTCGCAGCCAATGCAGGAGGGCAACGGCCGTGCGCTCCAGAACGTCCAGCATGGAATCGCTCGGGCGCAGCACGATCAGCCCGTTGCTGATGGTGTTGTAAAGATAGTCGAGGCTGTCCGGCCGATGGATGAGCATCGCCTCCTCCTCCGGCGCCATGGCGTCGACGAGACGCCGCGGGTCGATCGGCAGCAGGGCGTCGATGTCGATCATCACCAGCGCCGGGCGCCCGTGGAGTTCCAGCACGTCGGGCGCCCTCATCAGGCGCAGGCAGGTGTACAGGGTGCGCCGGCTCGCCGGATCGAGGTCCGCTGGTGTCCGCTCGGTGCTGACGGTGAGGCGGCAGCGGCGCAGCGGCGCGCGCAGGCCGGCGATCACCTCCGCGATGTCCGGACCGGGGTCCGCGATGTGGATGTGCACCCGCTGCCCCGCGCCGCAGAAGGCCTCCACCGTCTGCAGCAGGGGCGTCGCGAAGAGCCGCAGGAACCGGTCGTCGCAGGCGGCGAACAGCAGCGGTCCCTCGCCCTCGGCGGCCGGTTCCGACTGGAAGCCGGCCCGGTGGTCCGTGCGCTCCTTTGGCGAAACCGACCGGCAGAGGACGTCGAATTCATCGCCGAAGGTGACGTGGCGCAGGAAGGGCAGGGCGGGGACCAGCCCCTCCAGCACGGACCGCCCCGCCGCCTCGTCTCCCGGCGACCGCAGGAGCAGCGAGCCGCGCAGGAAATCGATCCAGGGCAGCAGTTCCCGGTTCTCGGCCGCCGCGGCCTGACGGAAGCGGTCCAGCGCCCGCATTGCGGCGTCCGGGTGGCCCGCCGCGATCCGGTCGTTCGCCACATGCATGGCGATGTAGACGGGCGCCTTCCAGAACAGGTGCTTCGCCCGCGCCGCGGCCATCAGCCCGCGGGCATGGACGGCGAGGGCGGAAAGCCGGTCTCCGCGCGCGTCGAGAAGGGCCGCGTTCTCCCAGGCCGTGTAGTCCGTGGGTCGAATGGCCGCGGTGTCCTTGTAGGCCGTCGCGGCCCGGTCGGCATCGCCCGCCGCCTGTGCGGCCTCGGCCAGATGGAAGCGATCCTGTGCGTTGTTGGGACGCATCCGGACCACCCGCGCAAGGGTTGCGGCGGCCCGGTCCGCACTGCCTGCGGAGAGCAGGGCCAGACCGAGCCCGGACAGCGCCGCCGGGTCCGCCGGGTCGAGCGCCGCCGCCGCGTGGAACACGGGAATGGCGGCCCCGGCATCCCCGGCCTTCTGAAGCGTCGAGGCGAGATTGTAGGCCGCGAAGGGCGCGGCGGGGCGGAGCCGGAAGGCCCGGCGGTAGGCCGTCAGCGCCGAGGCTGGGTTGCCGGAGTTCGTCGCCGCGAGTTCCGCGGTGGCGTGGGCGATGCCCTCCTGCGCGGCTCCGTCGGCCGGATCGATGGCTTGGGCGGCGCGGTAGACGGCCAGCGCGGCGGCAGGGCGGCCGCCGGCCCGCCGCACGCCCCCCAGCGCGACGAGCGGTCCCCCCGCTCCCGGAGCCAGAGTGATGGCGCTCCGCAGGGCCGCCTCCGCGTCGTCGAAGCGCCCGAGCGCCTTCAAGGCAAGCGCGAGGTTGGAATGATAGGCGGCGACGTTGCCGCGGCGGGCGATGGCCTCGGCAATCAGGGCCGCCCCCTCCGCCGGATCGCCGGCTTGGCTTCGCAGCACGCCGAGGAGATGCAGCGCGTCGGGATGGCCGGGCTGCCGCTCCACGAGCGCGCGGTACAGAGGCTCGGCCCCGGCGAGGTTGCCGGTGCGGTGCAGCGCCACGGCGTTCGCGAGAAGCGCTTCGGGCGGCAAGGGCGCGTTCATGGGAAGCGATCCGCGATCTGAGGCAGCGATGGGCCCTTTCTATCGCAGAGGCTTCGGTCGGCTCAACAATGTCCACTGGAAGGGAAAGCGTGGGATTGCGTTTCCCGTTATGAAAGAGTTTTCTGGAAACCGGCGCAGGAGCAGGGGCGGCGGGTATGCAGGATCTTTCCACGAGCTTCCGGCAGGCGGTGGCCTTGCATCAGCAGGGTCGCCTGCCGGAGGCGGAGGCGGCTTACCGCATCGTGCTCCAGGCCGTGCCGGACCATCCGGACACGCTGCGGCTGCTGGGGCTGGTCGCCTTGCAGGCGGGTGCCGTTGCGGCGGCTTGCGAACGCCTGTTCCTCGCGGTCGCGGCCAACCCCGGATCGGCGGAATCCCTGCATGTTCTCGGCGGTGCGCTGCGGCAGGCCGGCGATCTCCGGCGGGCGCTCGACGCCTACCGCCGCGCGACGCTTCTGCGGCCGGTCTTTCCCGAATGCCATTTCAACCATGGCAACGCCCTGACCCAGGCGGAGCGCCCGGTGGAGGCGGCGGCGGCTTACCGGCAGGCGGTGGCCCAGCAGCCGCTGGCCGCGAACAGCCGCCTCAATCTGGCGGGGCTTCTGGTCCGCATCGGGGATGCCGCCGGGGCGGCGGTGCAGGCGAAGGCCGCGGTGGCTCTTGAGCCCCACCAGCCGGCGACGCTGGCGGCGCTCGGCCGGGCCGAGACGGGGGTGGGGAGCTTCGCCGCCGCGGAACGGGCGCATGGACGCGCCGTCCGGCTGGACCCGCGGCAGGAGGTGCTCGCCTACGAACACGGCCTTGCCCTGTCGTCCGCCGGCCGGATCGCCGAAGCGGCGACGCGCCTGCACGCCCTGACCCGCTCGACCGATGCGACGGTGCGCCGGGGGGCGAGGACCGCCCTGCACAATCTGGTGGTCCAGTGCGTCGACGCCGACGAACACCGGCAGGCCGCCGCCGTCACCCTGGACGCCTGGAGCGGGCGGGCGGACGACGGGACCGCCATGCTGCCCACCCGGGTCCGCATCGAGACCTCCAGCGCCTGCAACCTGCGGTGCCGCCACTGCACCACCGGCGTGGCCTACCGCAGCACCGACCGCCGCCTGCTCAAGCCGGAACTGTTCGAGCGCATCCTCGATGAACTCAAGGGGATGGAGCTTCTGGTCAGTTGCGTCATGTATCTGGGCGGCGAGCCCCTGATGAATCCGCATCTGGAGGCGATGATCCGCCGTCTGCGGGACGAGACGTCGGTGGCGCAGATTCACTTCGTCACCAACGCCATGCTGGTGACCGAGGAGCGCTGCCGCGCCCTGGCCGGCTGTGGTGTGGAAAAGATCATCGTGTCGATCGACGGTCGCACACCGGAGGAGAATGACGCCATCCGGCGCGGCTCCCACTATCCCACGGTGCGCCGGAACCTGACCCTGCTGCGCCGGTATCTCGAACCCGCCGGGGTGGAACTGGCCATCTCCAACAACATCCTGCGCCGCCCAGGGGACCCGCCGTCGCCAGTGACTCCGGCTTTTCTGCTCCGAGATTTTCCCGGCCTGCCGATCGCCACGAACTATGCCTACAAATGGCCGGGCTGGACGCAGACGGAGGAGGAAACGGTTCTGGCGGTCGAGACCGATCCGGGGCGCCGCCGCGGCTTCTGCAGCGCGCCGTTTACGGAAACGGTGATCCGTCCCAACGGGGACGTGACGCTCTGCTGCTACGACATCTCCGGCATCGAGGTCATGGGCAACCTGGGTCGGGGCTCCCTGGAAGACATCTGGAACGGTGAGCGCTATCGGGCGTTGAGGCTCGCCATGATGGCCGGTGACGAGGCGGCTCTGCCCGGCGTGTGCCGGAACTGTCCGGTCTACACGGGCGAGGAAATTCAGGAGCGGCCGGCGAGCCTGCCCGTCCCCGCTTTGGCGGCGGGGTAACCGCCCAGCGTTCCGCCAATCAGCGCCGAGTACCATTTGGCGGACTCCTTCGGCGTGCGCTCCTGCGTTTCGAAGTCCACATGGACGATGCCGAACCGCGTGCCGTAGCCGCCCCCCCATTCGAAGTTGTCGAGCAAGGACCACACGAAATAGCCGCGCACGTCGGCCCCGTCCTCCAGCGCCCGGGCCATCTCGCCGATGCAGGCCTGCAGATAGTCCAGCCGTTCCCGGTCCATCACGATCCCCTGCGTGTCGGGGGATTCCGGCGCCTTGGTGCCGTAGCCGTTCTCCGTCACGTAGATGGGCAGGCGGTAGCGCGCGGTGGCCTGCAACAGCGCCTTGTGGAAGGCGCTGGGCTGGAGCGGCCAGCCGATGTCGGTGCGCGGCATGTCCGGTGGCGGGGCGCCGAAACCGCAACCCCAGACGGCGCCCGGCTCGGCCTGGGCGAAGAGGGGCGCGTAATGGTTCATGCCGAACCAGTCCGTGGGGCGACAGATCCGCGCCATGTCGCCGGCCTGGACGTAGGGTTCGATGGCGCGGGCGATGCGCGGCGGGTAGTGCCCGAGAATCTGCGCGTCGGGGAAGCACAGGTTCCACAACTCGTCGAACAGGGCCGCCGCCTCGACGTTTTCGGGCGCCGGATCGGCGGGGCGGCAGGGCTGGAAGCTGTGCACCGCTCCGATGGAAGCCCGCGGCACCAGATCGCGCAGCACGTCCACCCCAGCCCCGTGGGCGAGGTTGGTGTGGTGGATGACCTTCAGATGCTCCCCGCGGTCGGACACGCTCGGCGCGCCCCAGCCCAGCGCGTAACCGAACAGGGTGAAGACGGAGAACTCGTTGAAGGTGATCCAGCGCGTCACCCGGTCGCCGAACCGGCGGGCGCAGAGGACGGCATAATCGGCGTACCAGCCGGCGCTGTCCCGGTTCGCCCAGCCGCCAAGATCCTGCAACGCCTGTGGCAGGTCCCAGTGATAGAGGCAGGCCCAGGGCTCGATCCCGGCTTCCAGAAGCCGGTCGATCAGGCGGTCGTAGAAGTCCAGCCCGGCCTCGTTCACCACCCCGCGTCCCCGCGGCAGGACACGCGGCCAGGAGATGGAGAAGCGGTAGGCGCCGACTCCGATGTCCCGCATCAGCGCCACGTCTTCGGCGTAGCGGTGGTAATGGTCGCAGGCGACGTCGCCGGTGTCGCCGTTGTCCACCCGGCCCTTCAGGCGGCAGAAGCTGTCCCAGATGCTGGGCCCCCGCCCGTCCACCGCCGCGGCTCCCTCGACCTGGAACGCCGACGTCGAGGTTCCCCACAGGAAGTCCTGAGGGAAACCGGAGGTGAGCAGGGGCATCGCGTGCCGTTCCACAGCCATACCTTCCAAAGGGGGAGCGCTCCGTCGAGCCGTTCGCTCGTCATTATGCCTGTTTCTTGACCATTCCGCCAAAGGTAGTATGGGTATGGACCCTGGGTGCGGATGGAGATGGCGATGGCGGACCTGCCGAAGGATTTTGTCTGGGGGGTCTCCACCTCCGCCTATCAGATCGAGGGTGCAGCGGCGGTGGAGGGGCGTGGCCCCAGCATTTGGGACACGCGCTGCCGCACGGCGGGTGGAGTGGTGAACGGCGACACCGGCGACGTCGCTTGCGACCATTACCATCGCTACGCCGAGGATGTGGCGCTGATGCGGGACATCGGCGTCGGTGCCTACCGCTTCTCCGTGGCGTGGCCCAGGGTGCTGCCGCGGGGGCGGGGCTCGCTCAACCAGCCGGGTCTGGATTTCTACGACCGCCTGATCGACACGGTGCTGGAGGCCGGGATCGAGCCCTGGCTGTGCGTCTATCACTGGGACCTGCCACAGGCGTTGCAGGATCTTGGCGGGTGGGCAAACCGGGACAGCGCTGGCTGGTACGCCGATTACACGGCTCTGCTGGCGCGGCGCTACGGCGACCGGGTGACACGCTGGATCACTTTCAACGAGTTCTCCGTCTTCACCCTGTTCGGCTACGCCATTCCTTGGGCGGCCCCCGGCATCACCGACCGTGACCAGCATTTGCGGGCCATCCACCATGTGAATCTCGCTCATGGGGCCGGGGTGGACGTGATCCGCGCCCTGGTTCCCGGCGCCTCCATCGGGGCGGTGCACAACCGCCAGCGGGTGCTGCCGGAAGGCGGCAGGCCGGAGAACGTGGAGGCCGCCGCCCTGCTGGATGAGCATTGGAACCTGACCTTCTGCGACCCACAGCTTCTTGGCCATTACCCGCCGCGCGTCGCCCGCGCCATCGAGCCCTACGTCCAGGCCGGCGACATGGCACGGATTTGCCGGCCCATGGACTGGTTCGGCCTGAATCATTATGGCCCGATCTTCGCCCGCGTGAACCCCGACACCACCTGGGGTTACGGCTGGGGCGACGCGCCCTCCGATTCGCCGACATACGGTGTCGGATGGGCGGTTTTCCCCGACACTTTTCGCGACGAGCTGCTGGAGATCACCCGCCGCTACCGCATGCCCATCGTCATTACGGAAAACGGCTGTGGCGGCAGCGATTCGCCCGACGAATCGGGCGTCATCGACGATCAGCACCGAATCAACTACCTGCGCCTCTATAACGCCTCAATGCACGAAGCGATTCGCGGCGGAGCGGACGTGCGCGGTTACTTCGTCTGGTCGCTTCTGGATAATTTCGAGTGGGGAAGCGGTTACGGGAACCGTTTCGGCATCGTGCATGTGGACTTCGAATCGCAGAAGCGCACGCCAAAAGCCTCCGCCCGTTGGTACGCCGATCTGATAAAGCACGCGCGTTCCGGCGCCTGACCGGGCAGCGATTTCATCACCGAAGCCTACTATTTCCGTTCGACTGGGCCGCCTGTGCGCGTGTCCTGCATGAAACACATTACACATTTGCATGTTAAACCTGACGCACAGGCTTGCGCTTTGCGCATCACTTTGCCCATCCTCCGTTCTGGATCATTCGTTCTCGAAGGAAACTGACATGCAAAGCAGCGACACCGACGGTTCTGAGAATTCGGCCACCGATCTGGTCGCCATGACGGGCAAGATCGTTGCGTCTTATGTCCGCTCGAACCAGATCGCGGTGAATGATCTTCCGAACCTCATCCGGATCGTTCACCAAAGTCTGTCGGGTACGGGCCGTCCGGTGGAACCGGAAGCGGTGGAACTGCGCCCCGCCGTGCCGGTGAAGAAGTCTGTGATGCCGGACTACATCGTTTGCCTTGAGGACGGCAAGAAGCTGAAGATGCTGAAGCGCTATCTGCGCACGGCTTATGGCATGACGCCGGACGAATACCGCCGTAAGTGGGGCCTGCCCGCGGACTATCCGATGACCGCCCCGAATTATGCGGAGCAGCGTTCCGCTTTTGCCAAGTCGATCGGCCTCGGCAAGAAGGCCGCCGCTCCGGCCAAGCCGGCCCGTCGCGGTCGCGCCAAGAACGTGGCCTGACCACGCCTCCGCTCCGAACCGTCCCTTTTCCGGCACCCGGGAAGGGGGCGGCGGGGGCGGTTCCATGCTGTTTGCCCCGGCCTCAGCGCTGCGCGATGCGCGGTGTGGCGAGGCTGTTCAGGCTGGTGATCCACTCCGACAGGGTGACGAAGCGGCAACCGCGCGTGCGCAGCAGGCCAATGGCCTGGGGAAGCGCCTCGGCGGTCGCGTTGTAGGTGGTGTGCATCAGAACGACGCTGCCGATGGTGCCGGTGGCTTCGAGTTGCGCCATGATCTTGCCGGCGTCGCGGGTGAACCAATCACGCGTGTCGACGTTCCACAGCGCCGGGCTCATTTTTTCCTGCTCGACGGCACTCAACGTGTCGTTGTTCCAGCGTCCGGCGGGCGGGCGGAACAGCACCGGGTCGGCGCCCGCTTCGGCCAGGATGCGATTCGTCTCCGCGATCTGCGCGCGCTGGGCCTCGGTGGTCAGCGTGCGCATGTTCGGATGGGTCAGGCTGTGGTTGCCGACCTCGTGGCCTTCCCGGACGATTCGCTGAATGATCCGGGGGTGGCGGACCGCGACGTTGCCGATCGGGAAGAAGGTCGCCCGCACCCCTTCGCTGCGCAGGATGTCGAGGATGCGTGGGGTCACCGCCGGGTGCGGCCCATCGTCGAAGGTCAGGGAGCAGAGATTCCAGCGGCTGGCCTTCAGAGCACCGATGTCCACCCGCGCTTCGTTGCCGGGCACGATGGCGGCGATCCGCGACAGCCGGGCGGCCTGCCGTTCGATCTCCTGCATTTCCCGGCTCTGGTCCGGACTGTAGGTGACGACGCCGTTGTGGTCGTTGTCCTCCGATGCGGCTGCGGGGGCTGCCGTCGGCTGCTCTTCGGCGGCATCCACCACGAGACAACTGCCGCCACCGCCGACGATTCGGCGACAGACGAAGTTGGGGTCGAGGTCGGGCAGGGGCGCGGCCCGCAGGATGAAGCCGGAGTCGGGAACCTCGGGCTTTTGCAGGGAGACTCGGGGAACGAGATCGGCGACCATGTCGGGCTGGCGCCGGACGACGGCCTTCCAGGCAACCCAGGCGTCGGCCTCCGTCCGGTAGACGCCGAATTGCAGCATCTTGGCCGTTTGCCCACCGGCGTCCTTGCGGACCGTGGTGACGGTGGAGAGATGCGGTTGATCCGCAGCCCGGGCTGGGCCGGTGAGCGGGCCATAGGCCATCGCCGCCAACAGGCCTGCGGTCAGCAACCCGAAGCGCTTTTGCCCCCGCATCGTTGCGCGGGCAAAGCTATGGACGGTGGAGAGGCCCGAACCTGACGTCATGTGCGATCGACCATCAACATCGCCGCGGTGAGATCAGGTGTGGGCGATACCTCTTATGGAATAGAGCAAAATTTATCACGCCTCCATAAGGATCGTCGTCAAAGGTACGATGTCACGGATTTCTCGAGCATATTTTCCATAATGTACCTTATGGGATCTATTGGCGGGTGCGAGACGGGGGCTTGTCCCGACGCTTCGGGCTCCGGCTTCATGCTCCTGCTTTCCGTCCCGGATGGGCCGCCGGCTCAGCGCCTCCGCAGGAGAGTCACGCCGTCTCCCACAGGCAGCATGCAGAGGGTTACCCTCCCGTCTTCCAGACGGGCCGCGTTGAAGGCACGGATGGCCTCGGTCTTGTGCTTGCGATCTCCGGGGTCGGCGACTCGTCCGCGCCACAGGGTGTTGTCCACCACGATCAGGCCACCACGCCTCACGAGGCGCAGGCACCGCTCGTAGTAGGCGTCGTAGTTTTCCTTGTCGGCGTCGATGAAGGCGAAATCGAACGACTCGCCCTCGCCGTTTGCGAGGAGCTTGTCCAGGCTGTCGAGCGCCGGCCCGATGTGCAGGTCGATCTTGTCCGCGACCCCGGCCTCGGACCAGATCGCGCGGGCCTGGGAGGTCCACTGCTCGTTGATGTCGAAACTGATGACGCGTCCATCGTCCGGCAGGGATTGCGCCACCGTCAGCGCGCTGTATCCGGTGAAAGTGCCGATGTCCAAGGTCCGACGCGCGCCGGTCATTTCGACCAGGAAAGCCAGAAGTTGGCCTTCTTCCGGCGCGATCTGATAATGGGCCTCGGTCAACTTGGCCGTCTCGGCGCGCAGCTTCGCCTGGATGGCTGTCTCGCGCAGGGAAGCGCCGAGCATGTAGCGGTAGATGGCGTCGGGCATGAAGATCGACTGCACGGTCAAGGACTCCGCTCCCCAATCTGGTCGCCCGCTCCTTGCGGACGTCCGTTCACATGTGGGGAGTGGCAGCGATTCCGAAAGGTTCCCCCGTGTTCCCGGTGGTCGCCTCCGCCCCCGGTCAATCCGGACCCTGCCCGAAGGCGAATCGCAGGGCGTCCGCCACGGCCAGCGGCAGCATGGAGCCGTGGCTTTCCTCAACGAAGTCATGAAAGGCGAGCCGCAAGCCTGGAACCGTCGCAAGGGTGGCCGCGACCTCCCTCCCCGTCTGTCCGGAGCGCAGGCGCTTCAGCCGCTCGGCGTCCGCCGCGGGCAGCGGGCGCTCCACCAGCTTGCCGGACGTTTCGATCAGCAACGCTGTGCCGGAGACCACGTCCGCACCCTTCGAACGCGCCAGGAATGCCGCTTGCTCTTCTAGGATCGCCTGACCGCTCCACCAGATGGCCGGGTCGGCGGCGACGTAGGTCTGGAACAGCTCCCCCTTCGTGTAGAGGACATAAAGGGAGAACAGCCCGCCCAACGAATGGCCGAACAGAGTCCGGCGCCGACGGTCGACGGGCAGGCGCGCTTCGACCGCAGGGATCACCTGCGTCTCAATGAAGGCCAGGAAATCGTCGCGCCCGCCGGTTTCGATGACGGAGGCGCCGTCCCGCGACGGCGGAATGAATTCCGGCGGAGTCGGCGGGGTCAGGTCGCGGTAGCGGCGGAGGATGTCGAACGGCTCGTCAGTCGGATAACCGATTCCGACGACCGCAGCGGAACCGTATGGTTCCTGCGGATTCGGACCGATAATCTTCTCCATCATCGGCACGGTCGCGTTGCCGTCCAGCAGGAAGATGACCGGATATCCCCCCGGTGGCGGCGGTTCGGATGGACGGACGAGGAAGATCCGGTAATCCAGGCCCGTCCGGTCGGCGCGCAGATCGAATCGTTCCATCTTGCGGACCTCTTTCATGGTCTCGGCTGTCACGGCTTCGGCTGTCACGGCTTCGGCCGGCGCGGCCTGGACGCTGAAGCTGGACAAAGCCGCCAGCAGTGCGGTCGTGGCGAATCGGAGCATCGGCGTCGGTTCCTGCGCAATCGGACGGTGTGGACCGGCGCATCGGTTGGAACCGTGCTCGCGGCCCCATGTTGTTGCACGGTCAGCAGCAGGAGAGCAACGTGATGAGAAAACTCCTTTCCGCAACGGCGGTCACCCTTGTCATGGTCGCGGCCGGGCCGTCGCTCGCCCAGCAGAGCGCCGCCATCGCCAACCCCGCCAACGCCTATCGGGAGGTGAAGGACGACAGCGTCATGGTGCCGTCCCTCAAGCGGACGGTCGGGCAGCTGGACGACATGGATGTCCTAGGGCCGGACGGCACGAAGATCGGCGAGGTGGAGGACGTGCTGATGGACGCCTCGGGGCAAGCGGTCGCCGTGGTGGTGGATGTGGTGCATGGCGTGGGGATCGGCGACAAGGAGGTCATCGTCGGCCTGGACCAGTTGCGCGACGACGGGCGTAGCCTGACGACCATGCTGTCGAACGCGCAGCTTGGCGCCCTGCCGATCTGGGACGATTAAGGCGGAGCCGGCCCCAACGGGCATTGACGCCGATCGCGCTCTGGTTGTCCCTCCCCCTTTTTCGCGATATCTGCAGACGCGGTGCGGAGAAGGGGGAAAAGGGCGATGACCGTTCCGCTGTCCCGACGTCGATTTCCGCGGCGAGGCCTCGCGGCATGTCTGGCTGTCCTGATCGGTGTCGGCTTGCTCGCCCTGCCCGCCCGCGCGCAAACGATCACCCCGAAGGACGCCGTGGAACGACTGTTCATCGGTCCGGCGCTCGAATTGGGATGCGTCCTTCAACGGCTCGCTCCCGGAACGCCGGTCACTGTCGAGACCCTCGCGGCCTTGATGATCCAGCAGAGCGAAAACACGGCGACGGATGCGTCGCTCCGTCGACTCGGGCTGGCCGCAAGGGAGGCTGAGGCCAAGCGCACCGCCGATGGCCGGCCGGTCTGCACCGTCCTCACCGCCAACGGCGGCCAGCCGCAGCCGGACGACCGCCTTGCCCGGCTCTTCTCCACGCTGTTCCGCAGCGTGGAGAAGAGCCTATAAGCGCCTGTTACTGCGGCGCCATGCGGATGGCGCCGTCCAGCCGGATCACTTCGCCGTTCAACATCTCGTTTTCGAGGATGTGCTGCACGAGCCGGGCGTATTCGGAGGGCTGGCCGAAGCGCTTCGGGAAGGGAACCGTGGCGGCGAGGCTGTCCTGGACCTCCTGAGGCATGTTCAGCAGCATCGGCGTGCCGATCAGGCCCGGCGCGATGGTCATCACGCGCACGGCGCTGCGCGCCAGATCGCGGGCGGCGCAGATGGTCAGGGCGACGACGCCGCCCTTTGACGAGGCGTAGGCGGCCTGCCCGATCTGACCCTCATAGGCGGCGACGGAGGCGGTGTTGACGATCACGCCGCGCTCCCCCGACTCCAGCGGGTCGAGCTTGCCCATGTCCGCGGCGGCGAGGCGCAACATGTTGAAGGTGCCGATCAGGTTGACCTCGATCACCTTGCGGAAGTCGTCCAGCGCCATCGGACCGTCGCGTCCGACGATCCGCTTGGCCGGAGCGACGCCCGCGCAGTTCACCGCGATGCGGGCCGGGCCATGGGCCGCGCGAGCCTCGGCCACGGCCTTTTCCGCCGACTCGGCGCTCGACACGTCGCAGAGCAGGCCCAGACCGCCGATCTCCTCGGCCACCTGCTTGACCGCCGCCTCGTTCATGTCGAGCACGGTGACCTTGGCGCCGAGCTTCGCCAGATGGCGCGCGGTTTCCGCCCCCATGCCGGAGGCGCCACCGGTGACGATGGCGGCCTGACCGTTGATCTGCATCACACTCTCTCCCTGATGTCGTTATTGAAGTCCCCTCTCCCCTCCGGGGAGAGGGTTAGAGCGCCGATCAAAACCTCTCTCCGGCCAAGCGAAATCAACGGCTTGGGTCCACAGAGGCGGGGTTTTGATCCGCACTCTTAGGGTGAGGGGGTTGCCCTTGTGCCGGACGCCTCACGTTGCACATCCCCCTCACCGGCCCTACGGGCCACCCTCTCCCCGAGGGGAGAGGGCTAGGTCACATCCCGCCCGGATAGTTCGGGCCGCCGCCGCCCTCGGGGACGACCCAGTTGATGTTCTGGGTGGGGTCC
>NZ_JACCJY010000083.1 GCF_014596085.1 Azospirillum tabaci | reverse complement strand
AAGCCATCGGTCGCCGCGTCCAGATCCTTGAAGCCGCACTCGAAGGCATCGGCGCCATCGAGCCACGCCGCCGTCAGGCCGTGATGACCATCGGCGATGTAGAACCGGCCGTTCATGCGGACCACGACCGGAGCCGCCGCACGCAGCGCGTCGCCGCCGCGCATGGCCTGGACCTTCGCCGTGTCCACCCGGTTCTGCGTGGCGGTCAGGTCGAGCAGCTTGAACGACTGCTTGGGCAGGCTGGCCGCGCCGGTCAGGGCAGCGTAGTAGTGCGGGGCCTGATCCGGCCGCATGCGCGCGAGGAAAGTCGCGTCCCAGGGAAACGGCGGATAGGAGGTCTCGGCCGTCATCGGGAGAAGGAACCGCTCGCCTTGCCCGTCCGCGGCCTTCTCCGCTTTGCCGGCCAGCAGCATCACGTCCGTCGCCGCGCGAAACTCCAGGGACTGCACCGGGCGCCCGGTGGCATCCATCTTCAGCGGCGCGAAGTGCACCGCCTCGGGAGCACCAGCAGCCTTGCGCGCCGCCTCAAGCGTCGCACGCGGGATCAGCAGACCGGGCAGACCGTCGCCCATCGCGTCCAGCGTCTTTTCCGCCCAGCCGATCAGCGGCGCCATGTCGATGCCCTTGCCGCGGGCCTCGATCAGCGCGTCGGGGTTCGCCGGCACCGGCACCACCGAATACTCCAGCAGTTCCTGCTCGGTGTAGTCGATGGCCCAGGAACCGCGCTCCTCGTTCCAGCTCCATTTCAGGGGGCGGAAGCCAACCGACGTGGCGTTCAGGTAGCCGCCGATGACCAGCCGATAAACCATGTCGGCGAACGGGTTCTCGTCCTTCGTCGCGAACTGGCAGGTCGAGTGCAGCGCCTTCCCATCCACCGTCTCGGACAG
>NZ_JACCJY010000082.1 GCF_014596085.1 Azospirillum tabaci | reverse complement strand
GCACCTGGGCGACCGTGCTCTACATCTGCGCCACCATGGACCTCATCGCGGCCTTCTGCGCCATCGCGGTCCTGCGGCCCATGCTGCGCAAGCACCACGCCCGAAACGCCGAACTCGCCGCCCGGCAGGGCACGGGTCCGGTCACGGCGGCGGCCAGCCCGTAACCTCCGCTTCGGCGGACCGACCGAAAGGGGGCCACGTGTGTGGCCCCCTTTTCGGCGTTTCGGGCGGCCTTGCGGAGCGGCGCATGAGTGGCGAGACATGTCGGCGGAGGGGGCATGGGCAATCGACAGCGGAGGCAAGGAATGGCAAAGGACGACGGCAGTTTCCGGCTGGTGGTCGCCTGCTCGCTGGGCGGGGTGGCGGTCAGCGTGGCCCTCGGCTCGCTGCTGCTGTCGCGATGGACGCCCCGGACGGAGAATACGGTGGTCGAGCGGGCGATCCACAACATGGACCGGCAGACCTGCGAGCGGGTGCTGCACTCCTTCACGCAGCCGCAGCCGGTGGGCACCCGCGTGCTGTGGCTGTGGGCGGAGGAGTCGACACCGGGCGTTTTCACCGGGGCGCCCTGGACGTCGCGGGTGACCGGGCCGGGCGTCCAGACAGCCGGGGCCGGGGCCGGGGCCGGGGCGGTGGCCGGCCGCTCCCCCCGACCCTACGCCTTCGATCCGGCGTCCCAGGCGGCGCCGGAGGCGGCCTGCTCCTTCCCGAACAACTCCCTGCACATCGTGTCGGTGGAGTACCCGCCCAAGCCGGACGCCGCTCCGGCAACGGGCAAACGCTGAAAAACGGGCAAGCCGTGAAAAGGGAAAGGGGCGGCCGCGGGAAGCGACCGGCCCTTTCTGGCAGGCGTTGCGCCGGATGGACGCGCCGCCTTACTCCTAGCGCTGCCCCATGAGC
>NZ_JACCJY010000081.1 GCF_014596085.1 Azospirillum tabaci | reverse complement strand
GGGTGATCTGACATGTCCATTCTCGTCATCGCCGAACACGACAACGCCGCGCTGAAGGCCGCCACGCTGAACGCGGTCAGCGCCGCCGCCAGGATTGGCGGAGAGATCCACGTGCTGGTCGCCGGCCAGGGCGCGCAGGCCGTCGCCGAGGCCGCCGCCAAGGTGGCCGGGGTGGCCAAGGTGCTGCTGGCCGACGACGCGGCCTACGCCCACCCGCTGCCGGAGAACGTCGCGCCGCTGGTCGTCAATCTGGCCAAGGGCTACGGCCATGTGCTGGCCGCCGCCTCGTCGGAGGGCAAGAACCTGCTGCCGCGCGTCGCCGCGCTGCTCGACGTCGCGGCGATCTCCGACATCACCGGGGTGGTTTCCGCCGACACCTTCGAGCGGCCGATCTACGCCGGCAACGCCATCGCCACGGTGAAGTCCGCCGACCCGATCAAGGTCGTCACGGTGCGCACCACCGCCTTCGAGGCGGCCGCCGCCACGGGCGGCTCGGCCACGGTCGAGGCGATCGCCGGGACGGGCGACGCCGGCTCGGCCAAGTTCGTCGGCCAGGAGCTGACGAAGTCGGAGCGTCCGGAGCTGACCCAGGCCAAGATCGTCGTGTCGGGCGGCCGCGGCATGCAGTCGGGCGAGAACTTCAAGCTTCTGGAAGCGCTGGCCGACAAGCTGGGGGCCGCGGTCGGCGCCAGCCGCGCGGCGGTCGACGCCGGCTTCGTGCCGAACGACTATCAGGTCGGCCAGACCGGCAAGATCGTGGCGCCCGAGCTGTACATCGCCGTCGGCATCTCCGGTGCCATCCAGCACCTCGCCGGCATGAAGGACAGCAAGGTCATCGTCGCCATCAACAAGGACGAGGAGGCGCCGATCTTCCAGGTCGCCGACTACGGCCTCGTCGCCGACCTCTTCAAGGCGGTGCCGGAGCTG
>NZ_JACCJY010000080.1 GCF_014596085.1 Azospirillum tabaci | reverse complement strand
ACGACCTGCCCATCGCGGGTGAGCGCGATGGCCTTCACGATCTCGTCGTCCCAGTTGAGCGTGACGCCCTTCTCCTTGTCGTGCAGCGACTGCAGCAGCGCGAGCAGGTTCTTGGCGTACAAGAGCGAGGCGCTCTCGGCGATGCGGCTGGGGTAGTTGGCGTGGCCGACGATCTTCACCCCGTTCTCCGTGGTGACGACCTTGCCCAGCTCCGAGCCCTCGACGTTGCCGCCCTGCTCCACCGCCAGATCGATCAGCACCGAGCCCGGCTTCATCGAGGCGACATGCTCGCGCGTCACCAGGATCGGCGCCTTGCGCCCGGGGATCAGCGCCGTGGTGATGACGATGTCCTGCTTCTTGATGTGCTCGGCCACCAGCGCCGCCTGCTGGCGCTTGTAGTCGTCGGACATCTCCTTGGCGTAGCCGCCCGCCGTCTCGGCCTGTTTGAACTCCTCGTTCTCCACCGCGACGAAGCTGCCGCCGAGGCTCTGCACCTGCTCCTTGACCGCCGGGCGCACGTCGGTCGCCGAGACGATGGCGCCCAGCCGCTTGGCCGTGGCGATGGCCTGCAGGCCCGCCACCCCGACGCCCATGATGAAGGCGCGCGCCGGCGGCACCGTGCCCGCCGCGGTCATCATCATCGGGTAGGCCCTGCCATACTCGCTGGCGGCATCGACCACCGCCTTGTAGCCGGCGAGGTTGGCCTGCGAGGACAGCACGTCCATGACCTGGGCGCGGGTGATGCGCGGCATGAACTCCATGGCAAACGCGTTCACCCCGGCCGCGGCGTAGGCCGCCACGTGGTCGCGGCTGTTGTAGGGGTTGAGGATGGCGAACAGCAGCGCGCCGCGCTTGATCAGCGCCAGCTCGTCGAGGTCCCCCTCCCCGGCCAGCAGCGGGCGCTGCACCTTCAGCACGATGTCGGCGTCGGCCAGCGCCGAGGCGGCGTCCGGCGCGATCTCCGCACCGGCG
>NZ_JACCJY010000079.1 GCF_014596085.1 Azospirillum tabaci | reverse complement strand
TCCGCCGCAGCCTTCGCGCTGCACTACCTGCTGATCGGCGCCTCGACCGGCGCAGCTATGGCCGGGCTCTCGGTGCTGCAGGTCGCCACTGCCTGGCCCGATGACCGGCCGCGCTGGTGCCGGGCGCTCTACGTCGCCACCGTACCCCTGCTGGCCGTGCTGGCCGCGTCGACCTGGGCGGGCTGGCCATCGGCCTGTGCCGCCGCCGGATTGATCCTCGGCACCGCGGCGCGCTGGTGCCGGTCGGCACTGGTGCTGCGCGCCCTGTTCCTGCTGGCCTGCGCCTGCTGGATTGCCCACGACCTGCTGATCAACTCGACCTTCGGGCTGGCCGCCGACCTGCTCTGCATGGCCGGGCTGGTCTACGGCGCGCTGCGTGACCGCACAGAGGTTGCGCAAACCTAACACATATTCCACCATACAAGCTCTGCGGAGACATCCCCGTGAATGCCATGTTCCCGGCGCGCACCGTCGCGCCCGACTTCCGTCTTGTCGAAACTCTGAACCTGGGCACCGGCCCGCTCGTTCCGGCGCTGGGCGCCGCGCGAGGTCGCCTGTGCAGCGAGCTGGTCGCCCGTTGCGTCACGCCGATCCTGTGCGAGTCCTGGCCGGACCTGGAGGCGGTGAACGCACGGCACCGCGAGAGCTGGTTTCCATTGCTGCCCAAGTCGTCCAGTGCACCGGCCTTCTGGCTCGGGCTGGTCGACGGGGAGGGGGAGGTGGTCGCCACCCACGCCGCGGTGCTCGTCGACTGCACCGCCTCCAGCCTCGGCGCCCGGCTGGCGGATCTGTCAGCGCTGCACGATCCCGGCGACGCGCCAGCGGACGAATGGGCCTTCGTCGCCAGCGAGGCCGCCCACGACACCCGCGGGTCGGTGGCCTGGATCGTGGCTGGCTGGACCCGGCCGGACTGGCGCGGCGCCGGGCTGTTCCATCGGCTCGGCGAGCTGGTGCGGCTGGTCGCCCTGGCCCGCTGGAACCCGAAATGGGT
>NZ_JACCJY010000078.1 GCF_014596085.1 Azospirillum tabaci | reverse complement strand
CTTACTTGGCGTTGGCCATGGCGACGGCGGTGTCGCTCATGCGGTTGGAGAAGCCCCACTCGTTGTCGTACCAGGTCATGATGCGGACGAAGTTGCCGTCGATGACCTTGGTCTCGTTCAGCGCGAAGATCGAGCTGTGCGGGTCGTGGTTGAAGTCGGTGGAGACGAGGTCCTCGGTGTAGGCGCCGAGGATGCCCTTGAGCGGGCCGTTGGCGGCCTCGCTGATCGCCTTGGTGATCTCCTCCACCGAGGTGGCGCGCTTGGCGGTGAACTTGAAGTCGACGACCGAGACGTTCGGGGTGGGCACGCGCATGGCCGTGCCGTCCAGCTTGCCCTTGAGCTCGGGCAGCACCTTGCCCACCGCCTTGGCCGCCCCGGTCGAGGTCGGGATCATGTTCAGCGCCGCGGCGCGGGCGCGGTGCAGGTCCTTGTGGTTGGTGTCGACGATGCGCTGATCCCCCGTGTAGGAGTGGATCGTCGTCATGAAGCCCTTCTCGATGCCGATCAGGTTGTGCAGCACGAAGGCCACCGGGGCCAGGCAGTTCGTCGTGCACGAGGCGTTCGAGACGATGCGGTGCTCGGCCTTGAGCTGGTCGTGGTTGACGCCGTAGACCACCGTGATGTCCTCGTCGGTGGCCGGGGCGGAGATCAGCACCTTCTCCGCACCCGCTTCCAGGTGCTTGGCGGCGTCGGCGCGCTTGGTGAAGATGCCCGAGCATTCCATGGCGATCTGGATGCCCAGATCCTTCCACGGCAGCTTGGCCGGGTCACGCTCCTGCACGACCTTGATCGAGTGGCCGTTGACGATCAGCTCGCCGTCACGCGTCTCGATGGTGCCGGGGAAGCGGCCGTGGACGCTGTCGTACTTCAGCAGGTGGGCGTTGGCCTTGAGGTCGGCCAGGTCGTTGATCGCCACGACCTCCACGTCGTTGCGGCCGCTCTCGTAGATGGCCCGCAGAACCAGACGGCCGATACGGCCAAAACCGTTGATCGCTACC
>NZ_JACCJY010000077.1 GCF_014596085.1 Azospirillum tabaci | reverse complement strand
TGCCCGCCGGGTCGGTCAGGCCCAGCGTGAGGGTGAGGGGGCCGTCGCCCAGGCCGGAGAGGTCCAGCCCGTTCACCCGCATGGTCGGGCCGCTCATCACGCCGCTGCCGGTGACCTGGCCGCCGCCCGCCGAGGCGATCGTCCAGCTGTAGGCGGCCCCGGCCTCGCCGCCGCTGATGGTGAAGGCGGCGCTGGACTGCTCGATGGCGTCGATGCTGTCGTCCTCGAACAGCACCGTCGCGGTGGGGGCGGTGGTGTCGATGGTCAGGGCTTGCGTGCCGGGCGCCGAGACGTTGCCCGCCGCATCGGTGGCGGTGGCCGACACGGGGTTGGTGCCGTTGGCGTTTAGGCTGAGCGTGCCGGTGACCGGGGTGGCGGTGGTGAGATTGAGGCTCCAGGCGCCGCCGTTCGTGGCGGTGGTGGAGTAGGTGGCGCCGCCTACCGTGATGGTGACGGTGCTGCCGGCTTCGGCCGTGCCGGTGAGGATGGGCGTGGTGCTGTTGCTGAGGGTCATCGCAATGACCGGAGCGTTGGGGGTGGTGGTGTCGATGGTCAGCGTCTGCGTACCCGGCGCCGAGACGTTGCCCGAAGCGTCGGTGGCGGTGGCCGACACGGTGTTGGCGCCGTTGGCGTTGAGGCTCAACGCTCCGGTGACCGGCGTCGCGGTGGCGAGGTCGACGGACCAGTTCCCGCCCGTGGCGGTGGTGGTGTAGGTCGCCCCACCCGCCGTCACGGTCACCGTGCTGCCGGCCTCGGCCGTACCGGTCAGGGTCGGCGCCGTGCTGTTGCTCAGCGCGGCGCTGGTCACCACCGGGGCGTTGGGCAGTGTGGTGTCGATGGTCAGCGTCTGCGTGCCGGGAGCCGAGACGTTGCCGGCGGCGTCGGTGGCGGTGGCCGAGACAGGGTTGGCGCCGTTGGCGTTGAGGCTCAGCGACCCGGCGATCGGCGCCGCGGTGGCGAGGTCGATCGACCAGCTTCCGCCCGTCGCCGTGATGGTGTAGGTGGCGCCGCCCACCGTGACCGTCACCGTGCTGCCGGCCTCCGCCGTGCCGCCGATGGTCGGGCTGGCGCTGTTGGTGAGCGCCGCGCTGGTCACCGCCGGCGCGTTCGGGGCTGTCGTGTCG
>NZ_JACCJY010000076.1 GCF_014596085.1 Azospirillum tabaci | reverse complement strand
GTTCAGTCGGGTCCGACCTGCACCCAGCTTCTGGCGTGGTTCGGCGCCGACGTCATCAAGGTCGAGCGTCCGGGCGAGGGCGACATCACGCGCGGTCAGCTCCGCGACGTGCCCGAGGCCGACAGCCTCTACTTCACCATGCTGAACCACAACAAGCGGTCCATCACGCTGGACACCAAGAACCCGGACGGCAAGCGCGTCCTGGAGGATCTGGTGCGCATCTGCGACGTGATGGTCGAGAACTTCGCCCCCGGCGTGCTCGACCGCATGGGGCTGACCTGGGAGCGCATCCAGGAGCTGAACCCCCGCATCATCGTCGCCTCGGTCAAGGGCTTCGGCCCCGGTCCCTACGAGGACTGCAAGGTCTATGAGAACGTCGCGCAGTGCGCCGGCGGCTCGGCCTCGACGACCGGCTTCGACGACGGCCCGCCGATGGTCACCGGCGCCCAGATCGGCGACAGCGGCACCGGGCTGCATCTGGCGCTGGGCATCGTCACGGCGCTCTACCAGCGCACCCAGACCGGGCGCGGCCAGAAGGTGCTGGCGGCCATGCAGGACGCCGTGCTGAACCTCTGCCGCGTCAAGCTGCGCGACCAGCAGCGGCTGGAGCGCGGCCCGCTGAAAGAGTACCCGCAATACCCGAACGGCGAGTTCGGCGACACCGTGCCGCGCGCCGGCAACGCCTCGGGCGGTGGCCAGCCGGGCTGGATCCTGAAGTGCAAGGGCTGGGAGACCGATCCCAACGCCTACATCTACTTCATCACCCAGGCGCCGGTCTGGGCGAAGATCTGCGAGGTCATCGGCAAGCCGGAATGGGTCACCGATCCGGACTACGCGACGCCCGCCGCGCGCCTGCCGCGCCTGAAGGACATCTTCGCGACCGTCGAGGAATGGACCATGACCAAGACGAAGTTCGAGGCCATGGAGATCCTGAACCGGTACGACATCCCCTGCGGCCCCATCCTGTCGATGAAGGAGCTGGCGGAGGACCAGTCGCTGCGCGAGACCGGCACCATCGTCGAGGTCGATCACCCGACGCGCGGCAAGTACCTGACGGTCGGCAACCCGATCAAGCTGTCGGACAGCCCGACCGAGGTGACGCGCTCGCCGCTGCTGGGCGAGCACACCGACGAGATCCTGCGCGAGGTGCTCGGCTTCGACGAGCGCCGCATCTCCGAGGTCCGCGACAGCGGCGC
>NZ_JACCJY010000075.1 GCF_014596085.1 Azospirillum tabaci | reverse complement strand
CGGGCTGGACCTCTCCGGCCTGGGCGACGGCCCCCTCACCCTCACGCTGGGCCTGACCGACCCGGCGGGCAACGCCTCGCTGCCCCTCACCGCGACGACGCAGAAGCTCACCGCGACGGTGGAGAAGCCCGCCCCGGTCGCCCCGCCGCCGGTCGCCACCGTGGACGGCGCCACCGTCAGCGGTTCGGTCACCACCGGCAGCGACGGCGGCCGCGTCACCACGGTGACCATCGCGGCAACCAACAGCACCCGCGTGGAGGACACCGGCACCGCCAACGCCGACCTCGCCGACGTGCCGGTGGTGCGCGAGCAGGTGGTCGACCGGCAGACCGGCCAGGTCTCCACGCTGACCACCCTGACGGTCAGCGTCTCCACCGGCGTGGCGGTGACCACCAGCGGCAGCGCCGAGCGGCAGACCGCCTCCCAGGCCCAGACCGGGGTGAGCGGGCTGATCGCCGCCATCGAGGCGCGCACCGACGCCGGCACGGCCTCGCGCGGCAGCCTGACCGGCGGCGGCGACGGCTTCCTCTCGGTGCTGTCCTCCCAGGCCCAGCTGCTGGTGCGCGCCATCGACTTCAGCGCGCCGGGGGTGGCCGCCGGCCAAGCGGTGCAGACCAGGGTGACCGGCAACACGCTGGGCGGCACCGGCACGACCAGCACGGCGCCGACGGCGGTGGTGCTCGACACCTCGGCGGTGGCCGGGCCGGTGACCATCCAGCTCGACAACGTCGAGTTCGCGGCGGTGGTCGGCAACGCCACGCTGGTCGGCGGCGACGGCGAGCAGATCGTCTACGGCGACGACCACCAGCAGTACATGTATCTGGGGGCCGGCGACGACGTGCTGCACGGCGGCGGCGGCAACGACACGATCGCCAGCGCCGGGGGCAACGACACGCTGTACGGCGACGACGGCGACGACGTGGTGCACGGCGGCGAGGGCGACGACTGGCTGCTCGGCGGGGCGGGCCACGACCTGATCGGCGGCGGCACGGGCAACGACCGGCTGTTCGGCGGAACGGGCGACGACCGGCTGTTCGGCGAAGAGGGCGACGACACGCTGACCGGCGAGGCGGGCCACGACACGGTGGTCGGCGGGGCGGGCCATGACCTTCTGTTCGGCGAGGCGGGCGACGACCTGCTGGCCGGGGACGAGGGCGACGACACGCTCAGCGGCGGGGCGGGCAACGACACGGCGCTGGGCGGGGCGGGGCGCGACCTGATCGGGCT
>NZ_JACCJY010000074.1 GCF_014596085.1 Azospirillum tabaci | reverse complement strand
GGGACCTGGTCCATCGACCTCGCCACGGCGACGCCGGTCACCGGTTCGCTGAGCCTCAACGCCAACGGCACCAATACCGTGTCGGCCACCGCCACCGACGCTTCGGGCAACGTCTCGGCCCCCGGCACGCAGACGCTGACCATCGACACCACACTGCCCAACGCCCCGGTGGTGACCAGCGCCGTGCTGACAAACAGCACGACGCCGACCCTGACCGGCACGGCGGAGGCCGGCAGCACGGTGACGGTAACGGTGGGCGGCGCCACCTACACCATCACGGCGACGGGCGGAAGCTGGTCCGTCGACCTCGCCACCGCGACGCCGATCGCCGGGTCGCTGAGCCTCAACGCCAACGGCGCCAACCCGATCTCGGCCACCGCCACCGACGCCGCCGGCAACGTCTCGGCCGCTGGCACGCAATCGCTGACCATTGACACCACCGCGCCGAACGCGCCGGTGGTGACCAGCGCCGCGCTGAGCAACAGCACGACGCCCACCATCGGCGGCACCGCCGAAGCCGGCAGCACTGTCACCGTCACGGTGGGTGGGGCGACCTACACCACCACCGCCACGGGCGGGAACTGGTCCGTCGACCTCGCCACCGCGACGCCGGTCACCGGAGCGTTGAGCCTCAACGCCAACGGCGCCAACACCGTGTCGGCCACCGCCACCGACGCTTCGGGCAACGTCTCGGCGCCGGGTACGCAGACGCTGACCATCGACACCACCAACCCCAACGCTCCGGTCATTGCGACGACCCTCAGCAACAGCACCACGCCCATCCTCACCGGCACGGCCGAAGCCGGCAGCACCGTCACCGTCACGGTAGGCGGCGCCACCTACTCCACCACCGCCACCGGCGGAAGCTGGTCCGTCAACCTCGCCACCGCCACCCCGGTCACCGGCACGCTCAGCCTCAACGCCAACGGCACCAACCCCGTGTCGGCCACCGCCACCGATGCGGCGGGCAACGTCTCGGCCCCCGGCACGCAAGCCCTGACCATCGACACCACCGCTCCCACCGCGACGGTGCTGTTCGAGGACGACAGCATCGACGCCGTCGAACAGTCCAGCGCCGCCTTCACCATCAGCGGCGGCGAGGCCGGGGCCGCCTACAGCTGGACGATCGTCTCGGCGGGCGGCGGCCAGGTCACCGGCAGCGGCGTGATGAGCGGCCCGACCATGCGGGTGACCGGGCTGGACCTCTCCGGCCTGGGCGACGGCCCCCTCACCCTCACGCTGGGCCTGACCGACCCGGCGGGCA
>NZ_JACCJY010000006.1 GCF_014596085.1 Azospirillum tabaci | reverse complement strand
CAGGTCACCACGGCACACGCCACACCACACCGGAGTGGACGCAGCAAGGCGTCAGTCACACTCGACAATCGTCGCCACACTGGCCGGTTCCCACCAGCAGGACATCCGCGGGGTGGAGCAGCCCGGTAGCTCGTCAGGCTCATAACCTGAAGGTCGCAGGTTCAAATCCTGCCCCCGCAACCAACTTTATTTGCTCGGCAAGGCCGGCCCCGGAGACGGGGCTGGCCTTTCGCGTTTCGGAGCACAGCGCCAGGATGCCGGCCAGCGCACCGTGCAGGTCCACCCGCAGCGTACCGTCCTCCGGCGTCAGCACCACGGCCTCGACCAACGACCGGATCAGTTCCACCGCCTCAGCCTGCGTGTCGGGCGTGATCAGCGCGTCCTGCAGCGCCGTCATCCGTGCCCGATACAGCTCCGCCATGTTGGGGTGGAGGAGGGGGCGACGCTTGGCAGGGGCTTCGGCAAGAGCTAGGCGGAGTTCCTCCTGCCGGGCTTCCAGCCGGACAAGCTCGTCCTTCACCGACCGGGCCGGAACCCCTTCCGCTATGGCGTCGACCAGCTTGCCCATGCGCCGCTCGACCCGCGCCAACTCTGCTTTGGCCTGATCCACGGTCGAGCTCTCGGCGGCATGCAGGCGGTTCAGTTCCGCGGTGAACTCCTCGCAGAACGCCTTGAACAGTTTCGGCTCCATCAGCCGTTGGCGCAGGCTATCCAGCACCGTCGCTTCGAGCACGTCGCGGCGAATGTTCACCCGGTTGCCGCACGCTGTCGGACCTTTGTTGCGTGCCGCCGAGCAGCCGAACAAGTTGGCGGAAATCTTCGAGTAACCTCCGCCACAGCAGCCGCAACGGATCAAACCCGACAGCAGGAAACGGGGACGACGTCGATCCCAGAACTCCTGCGGACCGCCTGCAGCACCACGGACGTCGTTCGTCATCTGCGCTTGGCGCGCCTTCACCCGATTCCAAAGCTCCTGGTCGACGATGCGCAATTCGGGCACCTCCTGCACGACCCACTGGTCGGGTGCGTTCAGCCGCGACACACGCTTCCCACTGTCCGGATCCTTGATGTAGCGCTGACGGTTCCACACGAGCCGGCCGATGTAGAGTTCGTTGTTGAGCACGCCGGTGCCGCGCTCGGCGTTGCCATTGATCGTGGACGGCCCCCAGGTCCCGCCGCTCGGGGCGGGAATGCCTTCGGCGTTGAGGGCGAGGGCGATGCGCTTGGGAGACAGCCCGGTTGCGTAATCGCGGAAAACCCGACGGACAACGGCCGCCTCGGCCTCGTTGATGCGCCGCTGTCCGTGCACCGGCAGCCCATCGGGCCCGAAGGCGTGCACGATATCATAGCCGTAACACCGCCCGCCCGCCGAAGCACCAGCCTCCACCCGGCCGCGCAAGCCGCGCCGCGTCTTGTCGGCCAGATCCTTCAAGAAGAGGGCGTTCATCGTGCCCTTCAAGCCGACGTGCAGGTCGGTGATTTCCCCCTCGGCCAGCGTGGTGATGCGGATGCCGGCGAACTGCATGCGCTTGTAGAAGGCAGCGACGTCCGCTTGATCACGGCTGATCCGGTCCAGCGCTTCGGCTACCACAACCGTGAAGCGGGCGGCCATCGCGTCTTCGATCAGCGCCTGAATCCCCGGGCGCAACAACGAACCGCCGCTGATCGCCCGGTCAGCGTAGGTCTGGGTGAGTGTCCAGCCTTCCCGAGCGAGACGCTCCCGGCACAGGCGAACCTGGTCCTCGATGGAGGCGTCACGCTGCTGGTCGGAGCTGTAGCGGGCGTAGATGACGGCTTTCATGTTCAGCCCTCCACGCTCGGGCGTCGGCCCCGGGTTCCCGGCCCTGTCCTGCGCAAGTGCTGCACGGTGTCCTGCAATTGTCGGGCGGCGTTCAGCGAGGCCGCATGGTTGTAGTAGCGCTCCGATGTCCGCAACGTGGCATGGCCCAGAATGGACATGATGATCGCCACCTCCTCGGGAGCCCGAAGCGCGACGGTGGTCGCCGCGCAGTCCCGGAAGAAGTGCGACGGGATCGCAACCCCAACCGTCCGTTTGGTTACCCGCGGCAGGATCTGCTGCACGCTTTTGAGGTCGAGGGGCCCAAGCCGGCCGATCCACAAAGCGTCCGACGCCAGCCCCTCCAACAGGACCGGGCGATGTTCCGTAAGGTACGCATGCAAATGGGGCACCAGAGAACTGGGCCACGGGAATTCCAGTGGTCGGTGCGTCTTCATCTCGGAACCGGCAAAGCGCACGAGCACGGAATCGTCGTCGATGAGGACGTGCAAGCCGAGCGCCATCATCGCGAGGTTGGACAGGCGGATGGGCCGCAGCGCCAGGAAGGCCATCAACAATCCGTCGCGGTAGTGGAGCGCCCGGGTGCGCGGATTGCGCTTGGACTGCGCCTCGCTCATCAAACGCAAGCCGGCCTCGACGAGGCGGTTGGTCTCAACCAGCCGATCCATTTTGCTGCGCGCCGGCACCGCCTGCGCTTCCAACCGAGAGGCGGCGGTGCGCAGCCAACCGATATCGGCACCGGGCGCCATGACGCGGACCGCTTCGTGCAGGCGCGTGATCATGGTCGCAATCGATTTTGGTGCCAGGGAACGGCGCAGGTAGGCGAGATAACCATGCACGCGCTCGCGGGTGATCCGGCCGTCCGGCGGAAGGACGGGATCGAGCAGGCTCTGATCGGCGAGCCATGCCAGCCAGTGACCGTAGCACAGGACGGTGTGGTCCGCGGTGACGGCACGCCAATGGGCGGCCAGACCGGGATCGTCCAGCGGGTCCGAACCGGCGCGTGCCGTCTCCCAGGCCTGCCGGTCAACGTCCGGCCAGGTTTTCAGGGCGAGCGGGGCCAACGGCAGAAGGCGGCGGCCGCGGGGCATCACCGAGCCTCCATGCGGCGTTGGGAGAGCGATGGCCTGGAGCGGAGATCTTCGACCAGCCGATCATAACGGCGGATGTTCGCGGCGCGTTCCTCACCGGCGTAGTGGGTCACCGTGGTGGTGATGTTCCGATGCCCGAGCAGTTGGCGGGTCCCTTCGTAGTTGGTCGGGTCGTGCTGCAGGTTCAGCTTGGCGGCGATGTGACGGAAGCTGTGCGCCGTCACCGTCAGTCCGGTTTCCTTGTGGACCTGAGTGCTGATCTGTTCGGACAGGCGGTGGAGAGCTTTGTGGCCAGCTCCCTTGCCGGGGAACAAATAGCGGTTGTCCGGCTCGGTCAACTGCGGGCGATACTCACGCAGATAGAGGTTGAGCAGACGGGTGGACGCAGGCGGCAACTCGAAGGCGAGATCTTGGCCGTTCTTCACCTCGTGCGCCTCCAACACGATGTGGACGGTGTCGCCGATCGGTGAGCGGGTCCAACGCAAGTGGCGGTCGAGGCAGAGCGTGGCCAAGTTGGCGCGACGGATGGCCGTCATCAGCAAAAGTTCTACAGCGACGGCGGTCTGAACGCGCAGCGCTTCGCCGCGGGTACCGAGCGCCTGGCGGTGAACGCTGTCGGTCACCCGCTGGGGAAACTGCAGCAGGTCGGCGAGGCGGGCCGGGTTGTCGAGCTGGCGCAGAATGGACTTATTTTTGTCGGTCATCCCTTGCCGCGGCGGCCTGATGCGCCGGACGACGGTGCGCAGTTCTTCCAGTTGATCATCCGGCAGACGCACCCAGTGCTGGGCGGCGCCCAGCATGGCGATGGCCAGGGCAGCCGGCTGTGCCTTGCCGTGCCCGTTGTCCGTGATGAGGTACCGCAGCGCTTCTTTGAATGTGTGCATGGTGACCAAATCAGCGAGCGACTTGAGTGTGCTCGGGTCGTTGCCGCGCAAGGCGATGGCGGAGGCCCACATGCGGACCTGCTGCCGGCGCGCCTTGAGTGTGCTCGGCTTCATCGGCCTCTTGGGGCCGAATTCGGCCAAGGGATCGTCACCGGTCAGTTGCGCGAGCCAGTTGTCGACGTCGGTCTGCAGGCTTTCGGGAAAGCAATGCCATTCCAGCGACCATTGCCGGGGCGAGCGCGGCAACGTGAGGCGGGTCTTCGGCCAAGTCGGGACAGCCGTCGTCATCCGGTTCCAGATGCGGACCAGATCGCGCTGCATGGTCGCGGGGCCGCGGCAGAAGTCCACCTTGTCGAGGTAGTGACGGAAACCGGCTACCACGGTGTCATCGACATGCTCCGGAGCGATGTCCCGTTCCGAGCAGAAGCGGAAGAAGCGGGTCAGGGCATAGCGCGTGAATTTGCTGGGAACCTGCTCATAGAGGGCTGCCCAGGCCTCCGTGAAGGTCTGGGTATTGCGGCCTTCGGACCAGCCAACCAGCCGAAGCGTGCGGGTGAGATCGGCCCGCAGGTTCTGCAGGCGCTTGGCGCTGACGCCGACCTCGCGCGGGTGCAGCTTGTGCAGGCGAGCCAGCAAGGCGCGCTCGTTGGCCTCCAGCTGATCGGGGGTAGCCTTCAGGAGCTTGGCGATGGAAACGATCGACGAACGCAGGGCTCGCTGCTTGCCAACCTCGAGATCGGCTGCGTCGAGGCTATCCAGCAATTCGGCGAGCGTGCGCGGCTTGTTCGCAATGGTCGGCGTGGTCGTGCTGAGGGCGGAGGAAATGGTGTCCATGGGAACCTTGTGGAATGGTATGGAGTGGCGCGATCCTGGTGACCGTTTTGGGACAGTATCACGGGACAAAACGGAAGGTTTTGCTCCGTGGTGTTCTCCCAATAGCCTCTCAACTCATTGAAATGGGCAGAATTATGAGGAATCCAGGTGAATTAGCGACGGTGCATCTTGATGAAGACTTCCAGGTCTTCGGGAGCGATGCGGACGAGGCGCCCAAAGCGGTGGGCGTGCAGGTGTCCAGCCTTGATCTGCTCGCGGATCCACCGCGAGCAGGTCTGGGTGATATCCGCGGCCTGTTCGACCGTCAGCATGCGCGGCTCAGCCGTCTTGGAAGGAAAGGTCTTCGGCATCGGAGGCTCCAGGTTTGGCGTCGCGGAAGCCGGGCAAATCTCCGAAGTCGCTGGTCCCTTCGATCCACGCCTTGGCGGCGACACGAGCCAGCAAGCGGGAAAGCCCGATGAGGCTGGTGTCGTCGCTCGGGCGGTCGTCAAAGCAATCCGCCGTCACGGGCGGATGCGAATGGCGCCGAACGGAGTGCAGGGAATCCGGGGTGATCATGCTCGTCTTTGAGGGAACGCAGTGGAAACGAGCCCCCATAATGTGAATTGGCCGGATTGCTGCAACAAGCGTGGAGTCCGGCCGAATAGGGCTATTTATCCTCCAGGCTTTCCAGGAACATCGCGGTCCTCGTCTCTTCGAGTTCCCGGTAGGCCTGCAGAGCCTCGTAGATGTAGGAACGCGAGCGCTGGTGCTCCTGCATGAGTTCCGCGACCAACCGCTTCTGGTTGCTCACCTGTTCGAACCGGGGAGCAATGAGCTCTCCAAAGGCTTCAAGTTGCCCCTTGCGATCCGGAATGGATTGGCCGCCCTTCGGGAGGCGGATGGCGAACAGCAATGGAGCGTCCGAGTTCGGGTCGAACAACTCGGCAAGCCAACGTTGGTCGTCGGGCGCCAAGCAGCCGCCTTGCAGACGCCGCACCAGCTCGTTGACGTCCAGCTTGTGGAGCAATGGCCCCCACAAAGCGTCGTGTGCCGCATTTGGGTAGGACGGCGGACGTTGGACGGTACGACGCTTCAAAACAAATCTGAACGGTGCCTTTTCGGAGTTGTCGAGAAAGCGTGCCACCCATCGCTGCGCCTGAAACGACAGAAGCCCGCAGCGTAGCAGGTAGACCAACTGATCAAGTTTCCACTCCTTGTGCAGCTGGTGATTGAGAAGCGCATCACGCACGATTTCAGATCCGTCGGCCATAGTTGCCTCGGTTAATTCGGGTTCGAGAGTTTTTCAGTGGTTGGCCGTGCCAGCGGAGAGTGTCGACGCCGGTACAACCGCTGTCGGACTGAAACTATCACCGAATCCTTCAGGAACGTTCCCTCTTCACCTAATCAGAAAGGATTAGTGCATGTCTTGTGTTTACGACAGCAACGTTGCGAACACGCGCCCACTGATGTTCAGCGAGGCGTATCGCAGGTTGTCCCCACGCCACGCGAGGCAAAATGACCATGCAGCCCTGCTGCGCTACGCGCTCGCCAGCGCACGTTTGGCGGCAGGCGCATACCTCCGCCATGTCGGAAAGGACGGCTTCGCCTCTCTCTCCCGCATCGACCTCGAAAGGCTGTTGTCGCGGATCGTCTGGGTCGTCCAGGCTTCAGTGAATGCTGCTGACGACCTTAAAATCTTGCAGAGCGAGCGGGTCAAGGAGGCCGCGGATTTGACCCTCAGGTTCACGCACGCGATCGGGAAAGGCCGGTTGGAGGATTGGACTGCCGCAGAATGGCGGCGCTTCGTTTTCGTGATATTTGGCGTGATCGGAGAGAAATCGCTGTCCGACTGAGGCGCGAGCGCAAGTAGGGCAGCGTCGACCATCACAGCGTGGATAGCGACGCCGATCCGAGCATCATTCCTAACGCCGGTTTCAAGCAGAAAGCGCGCACGGTGCCGTGTGCGCTTTCTCGTCGTCTGCTGCTTATATGCCGGGGATAGCAACGCAGATCAGCGATTGGGGGCGACTCTCATATTGCCGTTGACGGATATGCGCATGTCAGGATATTTGGATTTCGCATATCCGAAAAGCGGATATGCTGCGCAAGAGATATGCTCTAAAAAGGATATTCTGATGCTGGAATATGCGTGTTCCCTTTTCCAAGCGCTCTCAGACCCCATTCGCCTCCGCTGTATCATCATGATGCGTCTTAATGGGGCCATGGCAGTTAATGATCTGGCGTTTCTTTTGCAAGTTCCGCAACCAAAGGTATCTAAGCATTTGGCGATACTTAAAAACGCAGGACTCGCTTGCAGGAAAAGGGACGCGTCATGGGTTAAATACAGTATCGCCCCCGAATTGCCGGTTTGGGTTCATGTTGTTATTGAGCAAGCTATGAATGGTCTGGCGGAGGTAAATGATCCGGTTGTTGGTAAAGATTTTGAGCGCCATATGTCATACAGGCTTCCGAGTCAGAAAGATGATGGGAATAATAAAAATGATAAACAGGAGAAATTTCCCTCATAAAATAAGTATTATTTGAAGAAATCGCCTCTGTAACTCTATGGGGTGGGTAATCAGTTGGAAGACCCATGTGTGGGTGACCCCTCTGGCGCATGAGGGAAATCCGAGCTGACTGGCCGAGAAGGGTGCATCCACGTGTCCATCTTGTTATTGCAGCCGATGGCTGCTGACCTTGATGATTTCCGCGGATTAATGCAGACATCACCTTGTCGCGCTCATAGCCCGTTTCGAAAGCTGTACCGACGGGGCGAGGGTTTGAGGCGGCGGCTATTGGCAGGGAAACCCATTGCCGAAGGCCGCCGATGTGGACACCCGAGGACCGCCGGTTGGTTGGCGATTACGGCGCCGGCCAAGCGCTGAGCGATGACCAATACCGGCTGATCGCCCCTCTGATCCCGTCGGCCAAGCCCGGCGAATGCGCCGACTGCTGGATGCCCTGTTCACCGTGGTGCGGACCGGCTGCCAATGGCGCTGCCTGCCGCCCCCACCGGCCTTCCCGCCCTGTCCCACAGCCTACAGCTACTTCCGCGCCTTTCTGGAAGCCAGCATGTGGGAAAACCTGCGTCATCATCTGGTGGTGATGCTGCGCGAGCAGGAGGGCAGCGATCCGACCCCAACCGCCGCCATCTTCGACACCCAGAGCGTGAAGACCACGGAAAAGGGGGAGCGCGCGGCTTCGACGCGGCCAAGAAGGTCAAGGGCCGCAAGCGTCACATCGCCGTCGACACTTCGGGCTTCATGCTCGGTGTTCTCGTCCACGCTGTCGACATCCAGGATGCCGACAGCACTGGCTGAGCGTTGCTGACGCGGATCAAGCGGCTGTATTGCTGGCTGCGGGCCGTCTTCGCCGACAGCATCTACATCCGGATGCCGGTGATCCTCGCCTACTTCCTGCTCAGGCTGACGCTGATCATCGTCCGGCGCATCGCCGGTGGCGGCTTCATCCTCGTTCAGCCGCTGGGTGGTCGAACGATCCTTCGGATGGCTCGGACGATGGCGACGGTTGTCCAAGGATCATGAGGAATGCACGGACATCGCCGAGGCCATGGTCACCGTCGCCGCCATCAGAATCATGTTGCACCGTCTCGTTCATCCAAACCGAAGGCGGCTTCCTTCACCTGCCTTTTGAAACAGGCTGTCAGCTTGCCACCGTTTCAAAAAGATGGAGGCGCCGTCCACCACATCAGCGCACACCACATTAGCTCAGATGATGACTTGAATGGAGCCAATAAGGATGCCAGATTTTTTAATGGGCTCCTCCCCAGACGGCCTATTTATGAGGTTGGGTGATGGACGGTGCGTCGGAGCAGAGTCGGGATGTGATCGAAGGGCGGCGGAGCCGTACAGGCCTGTTTGCGTTTTTGATGGGAATACTGACTGGCGTCAACATAGCGTTAACATTGGCCTTTTTGTTGGAAGTAAAAATCACCCTTCCATAGCCATCAGCTCATAACCATTGGACCATAATTGTCTGGTATACGCAGAGTGACCCGCTCCCCTGAAACTTCTCCACGCTGATTTAGAGTCTGTCGAGCAAGGAGACGGACATGAAGAAGAGCCGGTTCAGCGGGGAACAGATCATTGGAATCCTGCGTGAGCAGGATGCCGGCAGGCCAACGGCGGAGGTCTGCCGCGAGCACGGGATCAGCGAGGCGACGTTCTTCCAGTGGAAGGCGAAGTACGGCGGTATGGAGGTGTCGGAAGCCAAGCGGCTGAAGAGGCTGTTCACCTCGCTCGTCCATGCCCGTGCCGTTCTGGCGGTGTGGCACAGCGATTACACCTACGTCCGACCGCAATCCGGCCTTTGCGGCGCCGCGCTGATCGAGATTGCCACGCGAATGTCGCCGCAACCGGGGCCGGGGCATGCCCCGGTTGCCATCAACGCCCGGTCAGGGCATTACATGAGGGGACTCCCACTCTGAGCGGAAGAAGCTTGGGGAGCAGGTCAGCCTGCATCCTCATCGTCGCAACCCGCCTCGCGGAGTTCTGAAAACTGTGCCTCACTCTCTGCCATGAGGCTATGCGATAGTGGTGACTGTCGCTGCGAACAACTCATTTAGATTCTCGGCTGTGCCAGAAGGCGGCATTAGCGCTTCATGGAACAGGCGGCGTTTACGAGTAAGCAACGCGTTCAAATTGCGGTCGAAAGCCGAGCAACCTTTGCCCAGAACCGCCATGGGGATATGAACGAACACGGGCTTGGTCTGTCCGATGCGCAGAGCGCGGCCGGTGCACTGGTCCTCCACTGCCGGATTCCACCAGCGTGAGAGGTGGATTACGTGATTGGCGTTGGTCAGAGTCAGGCCGACGCCACCAGCCCGGGGAGACAGGATCATCGCGTCGAACTTGTCGGCACTTGCCTGGAAACGGTCTACCCGTGCTTGCCGGACGGTGCCGGCCACTTGGCCGCTGATGATCATGGGCGGGGCAAGGAGCCGATAGCGCCGTTGGAGGATGCCGGCCAAGCGCGCCTGCATCGCGAGGTCCTCAAGGAAGATGAGAACGCGTTCGCCTTTTTGAGCAATGTCGTCGAGCGCCGTGAAGGCGGCGGTCAAGCGGGCGGATGCGGCGATGAATGCGTCGTCGCCGACGGCGCTGTCGGGGGCCGGATGAAGCGATATGGCGCGCATCCGCTGCAGCGCCCCCAGCATGGCACCGGCCTTTTCCGCCGTCCGGGCTTCGGTGATGGCTGATTCATAGGCGTTCCGCTGCACCGGCGGCATCGGCGTTTCGTAGATGATCTCCTGCGGCAGCGGCAGGTCAGGCAGGCGGTCCTGCTTCAGCCGGCGCAGCAGCAGAGGCGCGCGTCCGCCATGCCAGGCGTCGAGCGAGGACTTCAGGCGCTTCAGCCGCTCCGGATCGGGCGACCGTTCATAGTCGGCGCTGAAGCTCTTCAACTCGCCAAGCACGGCCGGGTGTATGGCGTCGGTGATGCACCACAGATCGGACAGGCGGTTCTCCACCGGCGTTCCGGTCATGGCGATGCGGAAATCGGCGTTCATCGCCTTGGCCGCATCGGTCAGGCGCACGCCGGGCGTCTTGATCTTCTGCGCCTCGTCGAACAGCATGGCCGCGAAGCGGATCTTGCCGAAGTCACGATCGAAGTCGCGCAGGGTCTCATAGGTGGTCAGCACCCAGTCGGCGGACTGCAGCGCGTCGACGTCGAGCGCCGGGCTGCCGTCGGCACTCCGGCGCTTCAGTGCGGCCAGCCCGCGTCCGAATGCCTCGGTGCAGTGGCCGAGACCAGGGGAGACGAGATGGCGGTCGGCCTCGGCCCGCCAGTTCTGCAACAGGCCCGTCGGGGCGACGACGGCGACCGGCGCGCGCGGGATGGCGCCCTCGGCCATGCCGGTCCGGAGCCAAGCGAGGAAGGCCAAGCCTTGCAGGGTCTTGCCCAGCCCCATGTCGTCGGCCAGCAGAACGCCCGGCCGGCCCATCGTCCATGCCTGTTGCAGCCAGGACAGCCCTTCCGTCTGGTGCGGCTTCAGCGGCGTGGCGAGTGCCGGCGGCAGCGATTGCGACGAAGCGGGGCGGGGCGAGAACTGTCCTTCAACCTCCACCGCTTCTTCGTTCGGGCGGATCAAGAGCACCTCGGGCCCGCTTTTCTCGTCGGACGTCGGCTCTGCCGGTGGCGGTGGGTCCTTCGGCATGCGGTCGGCGGCGAGTTTGTTCAAGGCCGCCAGCGTGTCGGTGGTGGCCGGAACGGGGATGTCCTGCCCGTCCACCAGCACCGACACGCTGGGCAGGCCGGCTCCGATGGCATCCTCAACCCGCGCGCGCAGCGCGTTGGCCTCTTCCTCCGTCAGGGGCACCGCCCGGTCGCCGATCATCAGGCCAGAGGGCGGCGGAGAGGCCGCGGCCGGGCCCCCATTGCCCCCCGCATCGCCCCGTTTGCCGTCGCCGAACCAGTCGGTGGGGGCAAGCGGCACCCAGGGCACGACCCGGGGTCGCCACAGGCCCAGCCCAACCACGCGGTCGGCGTAGGCGGCGGTCTCGCGAAAAACGGTCTCCAGGACCGTGTCGTCGAGGTCGGGTCCGAGCGCATCGCGCAGGAAGGCGCGGGGAGACGCGAACAGAGCCCGTCGCGTCGCCGGCGGTGCCGATTGGACGCGCCGCACCTCCTCCAACGCCCGGCGCAGCACCGGCGTCGTCACGGCGTACCAATTGCCGCCCAGCGCGTAGACGGACCGGGCCGTGGTGAAGCGGTTGAACTGGTCCTCGCCGAAGATCCGTTGCCGGTCCTCCGACAGCAGCGGCTGCTCCGGAGCGTCCCCCGCCCGATGCAGGATCGGCACCAGCCGCGCGGCATCGCCGTCGCCCCTCAGGTCCAGCGAGAAGGAGTCCGCGACGGCGATGGTCATCGTACCGATCAACCCGTCGGCGTCGGCCGTCCCGGCATCAATCGCGGCGGGCAGCACCTCGCGCAGGGCCGACATGGCGGCGAAGCGGGCGCCCTGGTCGTCGCCCGCGGCCTGAATCACGCGATCGACCCCCTCCACGATCTGGAAAAGGGCGTCTGACAGCCGTCCCCACTTCCCGCCGATCCGCAGGAAGGCGCCCGTCCGCGTCGCTCCGACCACCGGTTGGCCCGTCGGGCGGCGCCATTCCAACTCCACGGTGAAGGATGGGCTGGTGATCACGCCCCGGGTCCGCAGATGTGCCACCACTGGTGCGGGGGGCGGAAGCCCAAGCGCCGACGCCTCCCGGTTCGACAGGCCGGCGACCGCCCGGTGTTCGATCAGCAGAAGGTCGCTGTCGGCGATGGCGCTGTCGGCGGCGATCAGCCGCTGCGCCAAGTCGACGCCGGGCAGCAGGCTGTCTGGAACCGTCACTGCCCAACGGTCGACCGCCAAAGGTCCGGCCGGTCCGATCAGCCGGATTTCGACGCCGGCGGACTGCGGGTCGGCTGCGAAGCGATGGGTCATGTCGGCATCCAGTCGTGATGGGTCAGATGGATCCCCGCGCGATCGGCCAGCATCCGTGCGACGCTGCCCTGCCACCGGCTGCTGTCTGAGCCGATATGGCTCAGACCACCGGAGTCTCGTCGTCCGTTGGAGCCATATCTGGGATTCGGTGGGAAGGGGAGACCGGCTCCGGTCACATCGTCACGTGAGTAGTTCCGTTGGTAGAGTCTCGGCGCCGTCCTCCAGTCGATCGGCCATGCCCGAAGCTTTCCGTTGTGGCTCCATTCGCAAAAGATTGTGTTCCGAACGCGCAGTAGAAGAATCGATTGATCGGCATGGCCGTCCAAGCGGGCGTAAGCACCGTTCAGGTCACGAACAGCGCGCGCGGAGGCGTGGACGTTCGATCCGAGGGCCAGCCATGCTTCATTAATGCCGCCGGCCTCCAGGCAAGCCGACCAGAAAGCCTCGCGGTATCGCCAATGCTTGTCGTAGGCGTAATCGCCAATGACTTCGAAGAAGGCGTTGAGCGACGCCCGCGCCAGCCAACGGCGCATCTCGGCAATCGCCTCGTCGCCGGCCTTCAGCCACCGCTCCGGATGCAGGCGCGGGTCGCGGAGATGGGCTAGGAGGAAGGACTGCACCGCAGCCCGCACCGAATCGTCGGGGGTGCGACGGTCGGTCATCCAGGGCGCCAGCAGACTGCGCGCGAGCTGGCCGTAGACCTCCGGTTCGGAAAAGCGCAACCGACCGTTGGGCGCCAGGAACTCCGTCAGGCGCGCCATGGCGGTTTCGCCGGCGGTGCCGACGAGGCATTCCGGCGCCATTTGGAGCACCTCGTCCTGAACCGCGCGCATGTAGCCGGAGACGGCCCGCAGCGGATCGTCGAGGCACGCACGGGCGAGCAGGTCGGGAACGGGATCGGTGCTTTGCAGGATGTGCCGCGCTAGCGTCTTCGGTCCCTGGGCGGCATCGAAGAGGTGATACCCGCTGTCCGCCAGGCGCCAGGGTTGAAGACGCGCATCAGGATTGCCGGTGATCAGGCGCCGGATGGCGCGACCGGCCTCCGCAATCCGGGGGCCATCCGGCGCAAAACCCTTCAGCCACCCCTCGATGAGCGTCCTGCGCACCCCGGCGCGGCGGTCGGCCAGCCGGAGAACCGCTTCCAACAGCCCGTCCAGCGTGGCCAGCGGCGCCTTGTCCGCCCACATCAGCCAGGGCGCATCCCGCAAGTCGCGTGGCGCCGCGGCATCCCAGCCCTGCGGACTGTGCACAGCCTGTTGCAGCCGTTGGCGCACTGCCTGAAGGACATCGCCGGCCGGCAGCGCCGGGGCCGCGTCGCCCGCCGCCAACGCGGCCACCATCCGCGCGCTTTCCGGCACATCGGGCAGCCTTGCGCCGCGGCTCAGCAGCTCCACGGCGGCGCGCAGGGTCTTGAGAGCCTCGACGGTGTGGTTCATGGGACGGTGCCCAGCAGGCCGCGGATCCGGTCGCGCAATCGCTGCAACTCCTCAGAGGTGCGGGCGGACAGCACGAAACGCAGGTCGATGCGGCGGTTGCGCCGGTAGTCCTCTTCTGTCGCCGCCTGGGCTTCGGGCAGGGGGCGACGCTCGCCGTAGCCGGACACGCCGAGCAAGGGGAGTCCATCGCTGTTGCGCAGCTCTTCCAAAACTGGCTGGGTCTGGCGCAGGGTCTGGAACACGGCCAGCGCGCGGTCAGTCGACAGGCGGTCGTTGCGTGCCTGTGACTGCGACGGGGCAAGGTTGCGGTAGGGCTGCCGGTCCGTGTGCCCTTCCACCAGCATGGTTTCAAGGATCGGCATGCTGTCCGGCGGGCAGCCGTCCGCGCGTCCGCCCACGGCGTAGCAGGGCAGCAGCCCGGACAGGACGTCGGCCAAGGTCACGATGGTCTGCTGCGCCTCCGCCCGGTAGACGGCCTGCCCGGTCTCGAACAGAAGGTCGCCCGACAGCCGCAGAATGCCTGAACCGGGATCGAGCGACACGCGAACCCCTTGGTCCTGCAAGGACTTCTCCAGCGACAGCAACAGCCGGTTGCGCTGGTTCTGGCGGTTTTCCAGATCGCGTTCGAGTTGGGCGACCGCTTCGGTCAGCAAGTGCCGCAGCTCTTCGTTCTGTGCCCGCTGCCGGGCCGCTTCCGCCGATTGGCGCTGCGCCTCTGCCTGGGCCAGCCTTGCGTGTTCAGCCTGCTGCTGCGCCTCGGTCTCCGCCAGTTCGGCGCGCCGCAGGGCCTCCTCATAGCGGGCGCGCTCGATCATCTGCTCTTCCTCCGCGTCGCGGAAGTTGAGGGCGAACACGGTCAGCATCAGCAGGAAGACGAACAGCACGCCGACCATCAGGTCGCTGATCGAGGCGAAGTATCCCTCGCCGCCTTCGTCCTCGGCTCCGGTAGACGTCGCCATGTCCCATTCCCTCAGCGCACAGCCGGCACGAAGTCTTCGAGCGTGCTCTCAAGATTGCTGACCAAGCTGCCCAGCTGGGTGGCCGCCTTTGCGAGATTCTGGTCGGTCTGGCTGACGAAGCCGGCGATCTCGCGCGTGAAGCCCTGAAGGCCGATTTGAAGAGTGTCCAGGGTTTTCGCCAGCTCGCGGTCCACTCCTTCGAAGCGTTGTGCGGCGCCGTCCAGGCTTGCGGTCAGCTTTTGGGCGGCGTCCAGCACTGTGGTGAAGCGGGTGGCGGTACCGGACACCTGTTCGACCGCACGGCTGACCTCCAGCGAGGCCTTGGCCAACGGCTCCATGACCGCGCGGGCGCTCTGGCTGGCGGCGTTGATGGTGTCCGCCGCTTTGGAGAGGGGCTCGGCGGCCCTCGCGGCGGCGTGTTCGAACTCCGTGCTGCGGGAGGCGAGCGTCGTGGCGGCCTGACCCAAGGCGGCGATCTGACCGGCCAGCCCGCCGGCCCGTTCCCCGACCAGCCCGCCGGCATCGCGCATGGATCCGCCCGCGGCCTCGCCGCCCTTGCGGAGGGCGTCGGCCGCCTCGTTGCCTGCCCGGCCCAGCCGGTCGGCGGCGTCGCTCAACGCCGTCGCGACACCATCCCCGGCTTCGCCCAAAGCGGTGCGGAGGGTAGCGGCGCTGGCGGTTCCGCTTTCCCGCAGCGCGTCGCCCGCTTGACCGAGCGCGGTTCGCAGATCGGCCATCATGGCCTGCAACTCGGTCCTCATGCCTTCGGTGGCGTCGGCGATGCGGTTCACCGCTTGCTCCGCCCCTTGACCCAGCGCGCTGCCGCCTTCGGACGCCGCCCGTTCCAGGCCGGCGGACATCCGCTCCACCGACCGCTCCAGGCCGGCGGTGGTTTCCGCTACGCGGGCGGCCAGATGGCTGAATGCCTCCGTTCCCGCGTTGCGGCTGCCTTCGGCGAGCGCCCGCAACTCCGCCACCATCGCCTCCACCGACGCCGAAAGGCGGGCGCCGCTTTCCTCCGCCTGCCGGCCCATGGTCGTTTCCATCGCGGCGGCGGCCTGGGCCAGGGTGGCGGCAACGCCACGGGCGGCTTCCTCGAAGCCGGTGGCCGCGGCTTCGATCCGGGAGGCCATGTGCTGCCCTGCCTCGGCGCCGGCGGTGCGGCTCTGCTCTGCGACGGTCCGCAGTGTTTCGGTCAGGCCGCCCATCTGGTCGGTGATGCGGGAAAGCGCGGCTTCGGCCCCTTCGCCCATGCGGGCGGCCATGGCGTCGGCGGACTGCGCCATCCGCACCGCGGCGTCGCCCAACCCCTGCTGAAGACCTTCCAGTCGCGCCCCCAGCCCCGACAGCGTCTCCGCAACGCCCTGCATGCGGTCGCCGGTTCCCCCCTGGAGCTTCTCCAAGAAGGCGTCGAGCATCGAGCGCATGGCGTCCTCGTTGCGCGAGGCCATGCCGTCGGCCAGCCGGCTCATCGAGTCCGCCAACGGGCCGATGTGCTCCCCCAGCCGCGTGTCGAAGGCGCGGTCCATGGCGCTTCCGAGCGAGACGGCCAGATCGTTCGTAAAGCTCTCGAAATAGTCGGACTGCCGCGCCAGCAGTTCGTTCGTCTCTTGCTGGAGCGCGGCCGGTGTCATCAGCGGAATGCGCAACTCAAGCGCCGCTTGGAAGCGGTCCAGGGCGCGTTCGACCTGCTTCAGGCGGTGTTTGCGGATGACCGCATAGACGATGGACAGCAGCATACCCATCAGCGACGTGATGAACTTGAACGACGCCGTGTCGAGCAGCTGCCGCAGAGCGCCGTTGCGTTCCGCCGCGGTGCCGGTCACCACCTCGCCGGCGCTGCCCAGCGCGACCGCAAGTCCCAGGAACGTGAACAGCAGTCCGGCGCCGACCAGCAGATTCGGCATGGCCGCGTGGTAGCGCAAGTCGGTTTCAATGGCCGGCCCGCGCAGAAGGTCCAGATTGAACCACGCCGCCGGTCGTGTCGTCGAGCGCACGGGGCGGCCCGCCGTCCGTGGCAGAAGCAGCGACTCCTGGTACTCCCGCCAAGCGCCGCCGAGGATCGGGTCGCGCCCAAAGCTGGCGCTGACCTCCTCATAGCGCTGGGCGAAGGACAAAGCGTCGGCGGATTTGTCGAGTTCGCCATTCGCGGCCAAAAGAGAGCGGAGAAAAAGCTTCGTTCCGTTATCCAGGGAGATAATCGAAGCCGTTGCCCAAAAAACGAGGAGTAGGATAACCAGCCCAATTGTGTAGGGGTTGGAGATGATGGAAGCGACGGCTTGAGCTATGTTCATGGAGTGATGACCGCCTGAATAACCTCTCGCATACAATGGCGTTTATAATTACAAATTCTTGAAAATGCCCTAACGGTATTGTGAATGCCCACGATAACCATTTCGATCTATGACGGGGAGCAATTCCTCGAAAGGCGCGAATGCCGCGCGACCCTGCTGCCCGACCAGCGGGCGGCGGTGGTGTGGCGGGGGTTGGCCTATCTGGTGCTGGAGGGGGATCGGATCGACATCGCGGGGGAGGCTGTGATCCCCACCGCTGTTCCGCCCGCGCCGGATGCGGCAATGCCGCCCGTGGCACGCTTCGCCGTGGTCGAGGGGGTGGGGGAGGCCTACCTGCTGATCCAAGGGTCGGTGCTTGATCGCGAACAGGCGGCTGCGCGGCTGGCGGCCGACGGGATCCCGGTCATCCGGTCTGGCCAGTATCTCGGCGAACCGGTGGATGGCTTGGCCGCCGACTGGTTCGTGAGGTTCGAAAGCCAAGCCGTTGCCCCGGGCGCTCTGGCGGCACGCATTGGCGCCCTGCTCGATGGGGCACTGCTGTCGGCCGAGGGTCCCGCCAACATGGCGGCGTTGCGGCTTCGCCTCGTGGAAGGCGAACTGGCCCGGGCACACGCCGCGGCGGCGTCGCTGAAGGCGGAGGTTGCCGCCTTGCGGCTCGCGCTGGCCGAGCGAATGCCCGCCGATGCCCAGGACGAAGCCCGGGACCGGGCCGACCGGTTGCAGGCCGACTTAGAGGAACTGCAAAGAACGCTTGTCGAGGAGTCGAAGAACCGCCTCGCCGCGGAAGCGTTCGCGCTGGAAGCTCCGCCGACGCCACGCCCGGCGGCACCCGGGCGGCTGAGCGAGGAGGTGGCCGCCGTCTTTGCCAGCCTGCTGCCCCGCATCCGCTTGCTCCGCGCCAGCCTGGACGTGGCCGCCGTGGAGTTCTCCGACCGCCGGTTCCTGTATGGCGCCCTCGCGGAACTCGCCGCCGGCACCGGTGGAACCCCGGCGAACTGGAAAAAGGTCAAGGGCGCCGACCGCTGGTGGGAACGGCACATTTCCAACGGCCAGGATGACGCCGGCCGGATTTACGCGCGTCTGGATCCGGAAGACCGCAGATGGGAGGTGCTCGTGTCCCACAAGTCTGAGCAACCCAGGGACATTGCATGGTTACGATCCCGCGGCTGACCGGTGGCAGCCGTCGCGACAGGCCGTCTTTCGGCACCGACGCAGTAGCGCTTGGTCTACTCCAGGTCGCGGTCGTCCGGTGACATACCCCGTTGCGCGCCGTATAGTGTGTGCTCTCTGGGAGGAAATGTTGGGCCGGTCGGTCAATTTCGCATTCTTGGCGCAGCATGACACCCAGCTCGACCGGCTGGGGGCGCTGGCCGAGCGTTTCTTCGCCGAGGATGCCAACACCGCCATCATCAAGCTGCGCCAGTTCGCCGAACTGCTGGCCCAGCTCACCGCGGCGAAGCTGGGGCTGTGGACGTCGCCCGAGGAGAAACAGGCGGACCTGTTGCGCCGCTTGCGCGACCGCGGCGCCCTGACGCGCGAGGTCGGGGACCTCTTCCACTTCATCCGCAAGGCCGGCAACGCCGCCGCCCACGACCTGGACGGCGACCACGCGACCGCGCTGTCCTGCCTGAAGCACGCGCGCACGCTGGGCGTCTGGTTTCATCGCACCGTCACGAGCGACCGCGCGTTTGCCCCCAGCCCCTTCCTGCCGCCGCCCGATCCGCGTGCCGAGGGCGCGGCGCTGAAGGCAGAGCTGGAGCGGCTGCGCAAGGCGGTTGCGGAGCAGCAGTTGGCGCACGAGCGCATCGCGGCCGAGGCGCAGGCCGAAGCCGAACGGCGCCTGTCCGCCGAGGAACGCGCCGCCCGCGCCGACGCCGAGCGTCTGGAGTGGGAGCGGCTGGCGCAGGAGGCCGACGCCGACCGCGCGCGCCTGGAAGCAGAACTGGCCACCGCCCAGGCGAGCGCCGCCGCCGAAGCGCCCGAGGCGATCCAGCACCGCGTCGAGCTTGCGCAGGAGGTCGGCCAGGGCATCGACCTGGACGAGCGCGAGACCCGCCGCCTGATCGACGCCCAACTCCGCGATGCCGGATGGCAGGCCGACAGCGAAGCCCTGACCTTCGCCGCCGGCGCCCGGCCGCAGAAGGGGCGCAATCTCGCCATCGCGGAATGGCCGACGGCGAACGGCCCGGCCGACTATGTGCTGTTCGCCGGGCTCACCGCCCTGGCCGTGGTGGAGGCCAAGCGCCGCAACGCCGACGCCCCGGCCGCCATCGACCAGGCGCGCCGCTACGCCGAGGGCTTCGTCACCCATGGCGACGAGGCACCGCCGGTGGAGGGTCCGTGGGGCGCCATACGGGTGCCCTTCCTGTTCGCCACCAACGGCCGCCCCTTCCTGCGGCAGTTCGAGACGGCGTCCGGCACCTGGTTCCGCGACGCCCGCCACGCGGACAACCTGCGCAAGGCGCTGGACGGCTGGTACACCCCGTCCGGCCTGCTGGAGCTGCTGCGCAACGACCCGCACGCAGCGCAGGAGCGGCTGGCGCGCGACCCCTTCGCCTTCAACTTCCCGCTCCGCGACTACCAGGAGCGCGCCATCCGCCGGATCGAGGAGGCCATCGGCAACGGCCGGCGCGAGGTGCTGGTGGCCATGGCGACCGGCACCGGCAAGACCAAGACCTGCATCGCCCTGGTCTACCGCCTGCTGAAGGCGCAGCGCTTCCGCCGCATCCTGTTCCTGGTGGACCGCACGGCGCTGGGCGAGCAGGCCGGCAACGCGTTCAAGGAAACGCGCATGGAGCACCAGCAGGTCTTCGCCGACATCTTCGCGGTGAAGGACCTGGGCGAGATCGCCCCCGATCCCGAGACCAAGCTGCACATCGCCACCGTCCAGGCGCTGGTCAAGCGCACCCTCTACAGCGACGACCCGCCGCCCATCGACCAGTACGACTGCATCGTGGTGGACGAGTGCCACCGCGGCTACCTGCTCGACCGCGAGATGGGCGACGACGAGATCCGTTTCCGCGACCAGGGCGACTACATCTCCAAGTACCGGCGCGTGCTCGACCGCTTCGACGCGGTGAAGATCGGCCTGACCGCCACCCCGGCGCTGCACACGGTGGAGATCTTCGGAGAGCCGGCCTTCCGCTACACCTACCAGGAGGCGGTGATCGACGGCTGGCTGGTGGACCACGAGCCGCCGTTGCGCGCCCACACCGCGCTCAGCCAGCAGGGCATCCACTGGGACGCGGGCGCGGCCGTGGACGTGCTGGACACCCGAACGGGCCAGCTCGACCTCGTCCATCTGCCGGACGAGGTGCGGTTCGACGTCGAGGACTTCAACCGCAAGGTCATCACGCCGGACTTCAACCGCGTCATCGCCGAATGGCTGGCCGGGCACATCGACCCGGGCCTGCCCGGCAAGACCCTGGTGTTCTGCGCCACCGACCGGCACGCCGACATCGTCGTCGGCGCGCTCAAAACGGCCTTCGCCGCGCGCTACGGCGCCGTCGAGGACGACGCGGTGGTGAAGATCACCGGCAAGGCCGACCAGCCGATGCAGCAGATCCGCCGCTTCAAGAACGAGGCCCTGCCCAAGGTCGCGGTCACCGTCGACCTGCTGACCACCGGCATCGACGTGCCGGAGATCGTCAACCTCGTCTTCATCCGCCGGGTCGGCAGCCGCATCCTGTACGAGCAGATGATCGGCCGCGGCACCCGCCTGTGCGAGGACCTGTTCGGCCCCGGCCAGCACAAGACCGCCTTCCGCATCTTCGACGCCGTCGGCCTCTATGCCGCCATGCAGGACCTGACGGAGATGCGGCCGGTCGTGGCGAACCCCAACATCACCTTCGCCATGCTGATGGGCGAACTGGCCGAGGCCACCGGCACGCCGGTGGACGCGCCGCCGCCGCCGACCGGCTTCGCGCCAACGGGATTCGCCCCAACAGGATTCGCAGAGGAAGGGCCAGCCCCCTTCATCGGCCCGCCGGAGGTGGAGGAGCGCCGGGCGCAGCAGGCCCGCTGGCTGGTCGGCCAGATCGTCGCCAAGCTGCACCGCAAGAAGCGCCGCCTGTCCGACAGCGGCGCCCGCCGCTTCCGCGAGCTGGCGGGCACCGACCCGGACAACTTCATCCGCCGCCTGCGCGAGGCCCTGCCCGAGGAGGCGGCGCGCCTGCTGCTCGACCATCGCGCGCTGATGGAGATGCTGGACACCCGCATCGGCGACGACCCGATCCACGTGCCGCTCTACACCGGTGCCGACTCGTTCCGTCACGAGGAAACCGGCTACGGCCCCGGCATCACCCGGCCGGAGGATTATCTCGCCAGCTTCCGCAGCTATCTCACCGAGAACCTGAACCGCATCCCGGCGCTCGCCGCCGTCGCCAACGCCCCGCGCGACCTGACCCGCGCGCAGCTTCGCGAGGTGCGATTGAAGCTGGAGCAGGACGGCTTCGGCGAGGCGGAACTGCGCGCCGCCTTCCGCGACGCCACCAACGCCGACATCGCCGCCTCGATCATCGGCTACATCCGCCAGGCAGCGCTGGGCGATCCGCTCTTCCCCTACGACGAGCGTGTGGACCACGCCATGCGCCGGGTGCTATCCAGCCGTCCCTGGACGCAGGCGCAGCGGCAATGGCTGGAGCGCATCGCCCGGCAGATGAAGAAGGAGGTCGTCATCGACCGCGAGACGCTGGATCAGGGCGAGTTCCGCCAGCAGGGCGGCGGCTTCGCACGGCTGAACCGGGTGTTCGACGGGCGGCTGGAGGCGATCCTAGGGGAGATCGGCGAGGGGATTTGGGGGAAAGTTGGGTAATAAATTTGCTTAGAGCAATGTATGCCGCATTTCCCTAAGAAAAATATTAATCATATGGTGAGAAAATGAAGAAATGGATCGATTTTAGCGTTGATGCTAGTTCTTGGGCTGCGGTAAGTCGAGCCGTTCCCGGAACGTTTCCAACAGGTACTTGCAGCTTTTGTTTTCCACTGTCGGAAGTTCTTCTTATTATAGGATTAGTCACCATCCCAGGAAGCGCATCAGGAATTTCATTGGCCGAGTATTGGGCTTGGTTGCGATATTTCTCATGTGTGGATGACGGCAGGAAGCTGGCTTTGAACGCTTTTTGCAATGAACTCGATTCACATCAAAAGACAATTTTGAGTGATGATTTTGGCATGGGATTCGCCTTTTATTGTATGAAGGAACTTCTTGAATTTGAGGAATTTTGTGATGGAGCGTATTTTGAAAAACGTCTACTCCGAAAACTGGGAGGCCACTATATTGGAAAAGTTGCAAAGAGTGGTGCTCGGAAGACGCCTGATTTTGTGTGCAAGTCATATGGGCCGGATTTTTATCATCAGATTGAATGCAAGGGAACGCAAAGTAGCTATTCTGCATTGAATAAGCAAATTCAGGCTGGGATGACGCAAATAAAAAATATGAGTTTTCCCGCCGCGGTTTCTGGAGAGCGAATTGTGGTTGGGACGCTGGTTGAGTGCTCTGGAAAAGATCATGATTCAAAAATAGTGGTTGCCGATCCCGAATGGCAGGCAGAATTAGTTTTGTCGGAGCAGGATCTTCCTATTGCTGATGATGCTTTAGTAAGAGGTATGGTCGGAAAACTTCTGTGCGCTGCTGGCTTGCCGTCTACTTCATCAGTAATCATGGATCCTGATGGTGGGGTCGACTATGCTGAAAGGTTAGACCTTCCAGATTCCCATGTGGACTCTCTCCGGAGACAGGCCAGTAAAAGAAAGGAAAATGCTGTGACCGAACTGAGGCGAGGATCGATGCAGCAATTTTCGATCGGCTCTGGGGTGTTCATGGGTAGGGAGGCGGTAATTAACTTCAATTTACCAGTTATAGTCAATGGGTTGGAGTTTAGTAGCGCGATAATTCGCCAAGGTGTTGAGAAATCAGCTATTAATGGTATCTCCATAAACGACATTGATAGCGAAGATATCGGAAAATCTTGTCCTGGGTTGCGTCGCAACGGAAAAATAACGTCGAAATCAGAAAATGGATTCTCCGAACTTAGGATTGGAGGAAATTTTTATTCATCTTTGGAGCTTATTTAGTTTAAAATGAGTGGAAAAATGACCGCCACAACCGACATCGTCGCCAAGCTCTGGAATCTCTGCCACATCCTGCGGGATGATGGGATCACGTACCACCAGTACGTGACGGAGCTGACCTACCTGATCTTCCTCAAGATGGCGGCGGAGACCGGGGCCGAGGACCAGCTGCCCGAGCACTACCGCTGGGCCGACATCCGCCGGCGCCAGGGGGTGGAGCAGCTGACCTTCTACAAGGAACTGCTGATCCACCTCGGCGCGGAGGGCTCGGCGCAGGTGCAGGCGATCTTCCAGAACGCGCAGACCTCGCTGCGCCAGCCGCGCATCCTCAAGGCGCTGGTGGAGGCCATCGACGGGCTGGACTGGTACTCGGCGCGCGAGGAAGGCCTCGGCAACATGTACGAGGGCCTGCTGGAGCGCAACGCGACCGAGAAGAAGTCGGGGGCGGGGCAGTACTTCACGCCGCGCCCGCTGATCGACAGCATGGTCGCGCTGATGCGGCCGAAGGCGGGCGAGTATGTGCAGGACCCGGCGGCGGGCACCGGCGGGTTCCTGATCGCCGCCGACCGCTGGATCAAGGCCCACACCAACGACCTGTGGGACCTGACCGAGTCCGAGCAGTATTTCCAGCGCCACAACGCCTTCTACGGCATGGAACTGGTGCCGGACGCCCACCGGCTGGGCCTGATGAACCTGATGCTGCACGACGTCTCGGGCGACCTGCAACTCGGCGACGCGCTGTCGGAGCAGGGGGCGCGGCTGCACAAGGCCGACCTGGTCCTCACCAACCCGCCCTTCGGCACCAAGAAGGGCGGCGGCCTGCCGTCGCGCGACGACTTCACCTATCCCACCTCCAACAAGCAGCTGGCCTTCCTCCAGCACATCCACCGCGGCCTGAAGCCCGGCGGGCGCGCCGCGGTGGTGCTGCCCGACAACGTGCTGTTCGAGGACAACGCCGGCCGCGACATCCGCCGCGACCTGATGGACAAGTGCGACCTGCACACCATCCTGCGCTTGCCCACCGGCATTTTCTACAGCTTGGGCGTCAAGACCAACGTGCTGTTCTTCACGCGCGGCCGCACCGACAAGGGCAACACCGGGGACGTCTGGGTCTACGACCTGCGCTCCAACATGCCGCAGTTCGGCAAGACCCGCCCGCTGACGCGCGAGCATTTCGCCGAGTTCGAGGCCGCCTTCGGTCCCGACCCGCTGGGCAAGGCGCCCCGAACGGACGAGGGCGAGCAGGGCCGTTTCCGCCGCTTCACCCGCGAGCAGATCGCCGCGCGCGGCGACAACCTGGACATCACCTGGCTGCGCGACGAAAACGCCGACGAGGAACTGCCCGAACCCGACGTGATCGCCGCCGAGATCATCGACACCCTGCGCACCGCGCTGGAGGAAATGGAGGCGCTGGCGGACATGCTGGGACCGGACGAGGATGCGGATGGCACCGCGGCGGAGGCAGCGGAATGAGCGAGGGTGAATTGCCGGTGGGGTGGGCCACTGCCCAAATAGGCGATTTGCCAGCCCCTGAAGCGAACTCGCTCACCGATGGCCCCTTCGGCAGCAAGTTAAAGTCGACCCACTATGTGGCTTCGGGCGTTCGGGTTGTGCGGCTCGGCAACATTGGCGTCGGGACGTTCAATGACATCGACCGGGCATACATCGAAGAGTCTCATTATCAAGAATTGAAAAAGCATGCGATTGGCCCGGGAGACTTGGTCGTGGCTGCTCTTGCAGAGCCGGTTGGGCGGTGCTGCGAAATACCAAAGGATATTGGTCCGGCACTGGTAAAAGCCGATTGTTTGCGCTTCAAGCCCACGCAGCACATCGAGCCTCGATTTGTCATGCATTGGCTTAACTCGCCCATTGGTCGAAAGGCCGTTGAGGAGTTGACCCATGGGATTGGCCGGTTGCGGATCAACATCCAAGATCTCAAGAAGGCTCCAATTCCATTGGCACCGCAGGCCGAACAGCGCCGCATCGTCGAGAAGATCGAGGCGCTGACGGCGCGTTCGCGCCGGGCGCGCGAGGCGCTGGACGCTCTGCCGGCGCTCATCGACCGCTACCGCCAATCCATCCTCGCCGCCGCCTTCCGTGGAGATCTGACGGCGGATTGGCGCGAAGCGCATCCGGAAGTGGAAACGGCTACGGCATTCCTGGCCCGCAACGGTGTGAGGGGCGAGGAGGTCGAAGCTGAGGATATTCCGGTCAAGCTACCCGAAACATGGCGCTGGGCGCGGCTGTCCGACGTTGCCGAGGTGAAGGGAGGGCTGGCGAAGGGGAAAAAGCGCCCCGCCGGTGTGGCGCTGGAGAGCGTACCCTATCTGCGCGTCGCCAACGTCCAGCGTGGCTTCCTCGACCTGTCCCAAGTAAAGGAAATTGAGGCTACGGCAGAAGAAGTTGAACAGTTGCGTCTTCGCAGGGGTGACATTCTGTTTAATGAAGGCGGCGACCGTGACAAACTGGGACGAGGCTGGGTCTGGTCAGGTGAGATCGACCGCTGCATCCACCAGAACCACGTATTCCGCGCCCGCCTGTTGTCAGCCGAGATCAACCCGTTCCTGATCTCCCATTTCGGAAATACGTTTGGTCAGAAATATTTCTTCGGTGAGGGGAAGCAAAGCGTAAATCTCGCATCGATTAGCCTGTCGAAGCTGAAGGCGTTCCCCGTCCCGGTCATTCCGCCCGCCGAACAGGTCGTTCTGTGTGCCCGGATTGAGGAAGCATTGCGGCGCGTCGAGGTATTTCGTGCTGCATGGCGTTCCGTATCGGAGCGTTTGCCAGCCCTCGACCAATCCATCCTCGCCAAGGCGTTCCGGGGTGAACTCGTCCCGCAGGATCCGGACGACGAGCCGGCCTCCGTCCTGCTGGAGCGCATCCGCGCCGAGAGCGTGGCGGCGGGGGAGAAGCCCCGGCGCGGGCGTGCGCGCAAGGCGGGCTGAGGAGACCGAGTCCATGTCCGACATCAAGGTGTTCCGCGTCACGCCCGCCGGCGTCGCCGAGTTGCCGACCAAGTCCGCCAGCATCGAGAAGTCATTGCAGACGCTGTTCGAGAAGAACCTGGAAGCGCTGCTCGGCGTGCGCTTCCTCGCCACGGAGTATTCGACGGGCAAGGTGCATGGTGGGCGTATCGACACGCTGGGCATCGACGAGAACGGCTGCCCGGTCATCATCGAGTACAAGCGCGCGGTCAACGAGAACGTCATCAACCAGGGGCTCTTCTACCTCGACTGGCTGCTCGACCACCGCAAGGAGTTTCAGTGGCTGGTCATGGAGACGCTGGGCGCCGAGACGGCCAAGGCGGTGGAATGGTCGGCGCCGCGCCTGCTGTGCATCGCCGGCGACTTCACCAACTACGACCAACACGCGGTCAAGCAGATCAACCGCAACATCGAGCTGATCCGTTACCGCCACTGCGGCGATGACCTTCTGCTGCTGGAACTCGTCAACGCGACCACGGCCACCGTGGCCGCGCGCACCCCGACGACTACACCGACCGACCTCGCCGATGCACCCATCAAGGCGCCGGTGTCGAAGCCGACTGGCGCGAACCAATACCAGTCGCAGTTCATCGACTATCGGCTCGCGCAGGCGAGCCAGCCAATCAAGGATCTTTACGAGGCCCTGAAGGCGTTCCTGCTGGGCCTTGGCGACGATGTCCAGTTCAAGCAGCTCCAGTTCTACTTCGCCTTCAAGCGCATCAAGAACTTCGCCTGCGTCGAGGTGTACCCGCAGGCGGGCAAGGTCACGGTGTTTCTGAAGGTCGACCCGAAGACCGTGACCCTCGAACCGGGCTTCACCCGCGACGTCAGCAAGATCGGCCACTTCGGCACGGGCGACCTGGAGATCACCCTGTCCACGATGGCGGATCTGGATCGCGCCACGCCGCTCCTCGTCCGCAGCTATGAGGAGTCCTGACGTACGGCAGCCGCGCCGGCTATCTCCGGCTCATACCCAACAGGACGAGCCAGATGGCCTCGTCGATGTCCTGCATCCGGAGCAGGGCGATGTTCTCATCGGTCGTCAGGCCGTTGTTCAGTCCAGCCAAATCGCGGCCCGCGGCGCTCTGGATCGTGGTGATGGTGGCGTCCCAGTCGATGGGGGACAGGGGAAGTTTCCGGTTCTCCACATCATCGTTGTGGAAGCGCATCATCGCTGCATAGGCGGGGTGCCTCACGATCGCCGCCGGATCAAGTTGGGAAGGGGTTTCCCCGCGCAGCAGTTCGGCCACCGCCTGCGCGGCGCCGCCGAAGCCGCCGAGCACGTAAACCGGCTTGGCCGCCTGCAACGCAAGCAGGACCTCTTCCAGAATGCCAGGGTAGCGCCCGCTGAAGCCGGTCAGCTTGCCGCCCATGACGATACGGGCGTCCACGTCCGCCGTCATTCTTTGCCGCATGGCCAGCATGCCGCGTGCCAGCGCATAAGCCCCGACGGGCGTCCCCGTGTCGGGCGCCGCTTGCGGATCGATCAGCCCGGCGTCCGTCAGATCCTGGGGCGGTGGGACCGGGATGACGTGCAGATGCTTGCTCTGTTTCGCCAGCCTTCCATCATCCACCGCCAGAGTCTTGGGCCAGGGGAGATAATTGAGGATTCGCTTGTACTGGTCGCGCTGGCTGGCATTGTGCGCGCGCACCAGCCCAGTCAGGAACTCCGTGATCCCGGCGCTTTGAAGACCGCCACCGTAGGCGAGCGTTGCGCCTTTGGAGAGCAAAGCCCTGGCGATCAGCTCCGTCCCCGCCAGCAGATGCTTGTCCGACAGCCCGATACCGTCCAGCCCACTGGTTGGCGTGGATAGGGAAAGCCCGATGACCCGACCGGCAAGATTCTGCTTGCCGCAGGTCAGCGGCGTGACTAGGCGGGTGCGGTGATGCCTCAAATCGGTCAGTTCGCATCGGGGAAGCGGAGGGTCCGGATAGACGATCGTGCGCAAACCTTTCCCGTTCAATCGGCGCAGATCACGGTCTTCCGGTGGGCGGGCGTACGGAATGGCGTTGTTCGGCAGCCGTTCCATTGCTGACAGATGCGTCAGCCGTCCGCGTGCGTGGAGAAAGCGCATGGATTCCACCACCGCCGCCTCGACGGCGTCGCGAAGGCGTCTGCGTAGCTTTTTCTTCTTGAGCGATGGGTCGATGCGCAGACATGGCACGTTGCCCATGCCGGGCAAGGATCGGTCGTCGCGATGCTCCAGCGCATCCAGGACGATGATCGGGCGTTGCAGACGCTTGGCCGCCAGAACCTCAAGATGGCACCAGGGGCTGGCTCCGTAGCCATCCGAGCGCACCACCAGCAGGGTGCTGCCCGCTATGGCCGTTTCGATCTTTCGTTCGATGTCGTCGCCGGCCTTGATGTCCACCGTATCGAAGAAATACCGGGTTGGGCGGCCCTCGTGCGCCAGCAGCTTCCTGATCTTGCGGGCGAGCGTGTGTGAGCGCGGGTCGCGCTTGGTATGGCTGACGAACAGTGTGACGCCGGTCGGCGCGTCCGGCGCATGACCTTCGATGACTCGGCAGATCTGGGACGCCGCTTGCAGGCGCAACTCCTGCATCTGGCGTGCCGCCGGCTGTCCGAACAATTGGATGGCGAGGCGGGCGGTGATCGCGTCGGGAAGCTGAAGCGCGCAATCCTCGACCGCGACGACGATCAGCCTGTGGCGTCCCTTGGAGGCATCCACCCGTTCCTGAAGACCGGTCAGCGCCACCGTCCATGCCTGGTCGAGGACGAAACGCCGCTCCACGAGGGCGAATATGATGGTGTGCGCGGCTGCGTCCAGATCGATTCCCACCGGGCCGGGATGGGGCCAGCCGTCGGGGCGGGTGCGGAAGAAGGTCGGAATGCCGATTTCGCGGGCGAAGGGCCGCACGGCGTTCCAGCTCAGCAGGGTGAACAGGGTTGTCGCCATCTCCCGGCAGTCCGGCCTGACCGCCGCATCGGCGTGCCAGAGAACATAGGCGTGGAGGAACGGCTGGGAGGTGGGCATCGCGGCCTGGGAAGCTTGTCGAAGAACAGGCCGAACATAGCAATTATACCCGGAAAAGGAGAAAATAAATCCAACAACCGTCCTTTCGCGGGATTTCCGAGCCCGATATCATCTCCCAATCTTCTGTACGGCGAAGCGTCGGCGCAGGCCGCGCAGCACCAGGGCGACGATCTCGTCGGTGTTGCGGCTCGCCGCCAGTTGCCGCAGCTCGGTGCGGTCGAGGCCGCTGTTCAGATCGGCCTCGGTCCTGCCGGTGAAATCCGGCCCGGCATCCCAGGAGGCGTGCGGAACCCGCCCCGGATCGATCAGACCGAGCGTCCCGGCGACCGCGCCCGCGGCACCGCCGAAGCCGCCGGCGAGGTAGAGGGGGTTGCCGGCCTTCATCGCCTCCAGCGCCTCTTCGGCGACGCCGGGCATCCGGCCCTTGCAGCCATCGACCTGACCGCCGAGAAGGACAGCCGCATCGGCCCGCGCCGCAACCGCCCGGCGCATGGCGGTCAATCCCGTTTCCCAATCCGCCGTGCCGATGGCCCCAGCCGGCGGTTCGGCGGCGCGCCGGTCGGTCGGCATGGCCTCGCCTTGGAGATCGAGGAACTCCATCGCGGCGGCGGGCGCCACGGCCTTGGCCCGTGCCTCCAGATCGCTCCAGCCCATGGCGCCATGAACGGGCCAGGGCAGCGGGTTGATCAACACCGGCTTGGTCACGTCGCTGGCGTGCCGGTGGGCGAGCTGGAACAGCCGCTCCGTAAAGCCGCCCTGGCGCAGGTCGCCGCCATAGATCAGGGTGGCCCCTTGGGCGATCAGGTGGCGGGCCAGTTCCAACAGGGCATCGCGCAGATGGGCCCCGCCGAGGCCGAGGCGCGCCAGATCGGGGCTGTCCGACACCGACAGGCTGATGGTGCGTCCATCCAGGAAACGATCGGCGTTCATGGCGTTCTCCGTCAGGCTTGGGCCAGCCACTGGGTGAAGGACAGCAGCCGGACCCGAGGCGCCACTTCATTGAACAACCGGGATTCCTCTTCGGCCATGGGGGGATCGGGGTACACCACCAGCCCGCCGCCGCGCCGCACGGCGGCCAGCGCCATCAACTCCGGCGTGCGCGGCACGAAGGTGACCTTGGCGCGCTTGGCGGCGGCGCGGGCCAGCGCGCAGCGGCACCGCCACAGATGATCCTTCAGAACCTCGCGGATCAGGCGGCCGACGACCAGCGGGATGCGGTCCGTCCGTCCGGCGTCCAGCCGCACCACCGGCACATTGCCGAGATAGGGGAGGGACCGCTCCTCCCGGTCGGTAACAGCGTGGGCGACCATCATCGGGACCCCGGCGCGCTTGGCCTCGATCACCTCGCGCCGGCACCATTCGCGGCTGGAATAGCTGTCGGTCACGATGGCGAGGAAGGCGCCGCGCCGCACATTGTGCATCAGCACCGTGTCGAACGGCAGGCCGGCGGGGATGTCATGCACATCGAAGAAGCTGTCGTAGCCGGACCCCTGATGCAGGTGGTTGCGGATCGCCGTGGCCAACGCCCCGCCGGTTCCATCGCCGTCATGCTTGGAATGGCTGAGGAAAAGCTGGACGTTCGAGAGATATTCGGCGAAAGCGTCACGGCAGGCGCGGTTGCGTTCCGCGCGCTGGCTGATCCAGGCCCGCAGCATCCGGCAGCACTGGTAATCGAGGTCGGTGAGCATCTGCAGGGTCTTCGCCGCGTCGTCGCCCTCCCACTGGTCCCAGCGCAGGAAGTTGAAGCGCCCGACCGTGGGCGACATCGACAAGGCGCTTTTGTCCAGGCAGACCAGGAAGGGCCGGGCGCGCAGATCGGGCGTGTCGCAGGCGCCCACCACCCCCTCCAGCCACGCAACCCAGGCATGGTCGGTGGCCAGCGCCGCATCGGCCAGCACGACCACCGCCACCGTCTCGCCGGCCTGGAGATCGACCGGGATGGTGTCCGGCCCGCGCCGCTCGACCGGCACCCCCAGCCGCTCGCCCAGGGCCCGGTCGGGATCGCCGGTGAAATGGGCGAGCAGATGGTTTTCCATCGCCTCCCCACCGGCGAAATCCGGATGACGGACGACGGTGACGGCAAGCGGCGGGCGGGCCGGCAGGGTCATGGCGGGTCCAAGGAGGGTGGTGGATGACGGGGGACCAGAGGCTGTTTCGAGCGAAGACGATGACAGGTCAGCGTGCCTCGGACGGGTCTGTCGGTGAATCGGGCGGATCGCTTTGGCCGCGGGCCTCGCGCAAGGCATTTTCCAGGAAGCTGATCCAGCCCTTCTGGTCGCTGGACAGCAGTCCCCGCGCGTTCAGTCGGGTTAGGATCGCCAGGGCTTCGGACAGATGCCGTTCCGGCTGCACGCCCACTTGGGCGATCCTGTGGAGGCTGACCACCACATCGGTTTGGAATTCGGTGTTGTCGGGCTCCCTTTCGGCCAGACGGCGGCAGATTCCCAGGCTTTCCTCATACAAAGCGCGCGCGCCGTCGGGATCGTTGCGCCGCTGGATGTCGGCGACCTTTTCGAGGCTGATGGAGAGATCGCGCTGGAATTCGGTGTTGTCGGGCTCCCTTTCGGCCAGACGGCGGGCGATGCCCAGGCTTTCCTCAACAAGAGCGCGCGCGCCGTCGGGATCGTCGCGCCGCTGGCGGTCGGCGACCTTGTTGAGGCTGACGGAGAGATCGCGCTGGAATTCGGTGTTGTCGGGCTCCCTTTCGGCCAGACGGCGGCGGATTCCCAGGCTTTCCTCAACAAGAGCGCGCGCGCCGTCGGGATCGTTGCGCCGCTGGAGGTCGGCGACCTTGTCGAGGCTGATGGAGAGATCGCGCTGGAACCCGGTGTTGCCCGGCTCCTTCTCGACCAGACGGCGCATGATCGCCAGACTGTCTTCGGCCGCCTTCTTCGCTCCCTTGGGATCGCCGAAATCGGCGAGGGACTGTGCCAGTTCGTTGAGCGTCACGGAACGGGTCCGTTGCAGGGAGAGGTCGTCCTGGTGGTCCGTTGCCAACTGGTCCAGCAGGTGACGGGCGTGCTGGAGGATTTCCCGCCTGATCGCGTTGGGCAGGCCGGTGTGTCTGAATTTCAGCACCAGATCGAACACCAGCCCGTTGGCCGTGCGGATGGCGGCGGTCAGGTACCGCCGCTTCCGGGCCGCCTCGGCTTGGGCCATCGCGTCGGAACGGCGGATGAACTCGCCTTCCTCTTGGCCGAAGCGCGTCGGATGCGTGGTCAGCCAATCGCAGGCGCTGTCCAGGATCGCCCCGGTCAACAGGCCGCCGTCCTTTCTGTCCTCCGGCAGCCGTCGCCAATCCTGGAAGGCCTGCTCGATGCGCCGTTTGCCGATCAGAAAGTCGCGTTCCTCGTCCAGCCAGCCGGCAAGGCGGGGCCAGACACGGAACAGCGCCTCGTGCGTCGCCTCCACCATGGCTGGGTCGTCCGGCGTTCCGCCGCCGCGGCGCACCAGAAGCCGGGCTTCCACCAGCCGTTCCAACTGCGCCCGCGCCGGGGCGGGAAAGCTGTTCAGCGCCGCCGCCTGCCGGACGAACAGGCCGCTGTCCTCTTGCAGGCGCACCAGCCATGGCACGAAGGCGTCGCGCAGGGCGCGGTCGTCCTCGTCCTTGCGGGTTGACGAGCCCAGCGCGGCTTCCGCACGGTCGCGCACGACGGCGTCGAGCGGGCTGAGGCCGGTACCGCGCGCGCCCAGGCTCTCATAGCCGGCCAGGGTCAATGCGCCGCCGCCGAAGCGGGCGTACAACTCGCTCAGCGCGACCGCGACCAGCGGCAGGGCGTCCGGTCGTCCGGCGTCGCGGGTCAGGGCGTCGATCAGCCCATCCTCCACCCGCAGGCGGGCCACCCGCGCCGGACCCCGCACCAGAGCGGCGATGCGGTCCAGAGGGATCGGGTCCAGCGATTGGGAGTCGAAGGCGACCGTCAGGGCGGGTGCCGATTGCAGGCCAGCCAAGTAGTCGGAGCGCAGCGTCGCGACGGCCACGAAGGGCAGCGCCTCGTCCAGCGCGTGGCTGAGCAGGGTAAAGAAGGCGGTCCGCTCCGCCTCCCCGGCGAGGGTGAGCGACTCCTCCATCTGGTCGATGGGCAGCAGGATGCTGGCGTCGGGCGCGGCATGCCGGTGCCGCAGAGTCCGCGCGACCTCCGCCAGCGCGGTGGCGGGCGCCTCCCCCTCCAGCGCGCTCCGCCACTGCGCGACCCGGTCGAATCCGACATCGCCCACGCCGGCCAGCAGGCACTCCACCAACTGCGCGCGCGGCGACCGGCCGGGGCGGAAGGGCGGCAGGGCGATCCAGTTGCGGCGGTCGCGCTTCAGGCGCGGAATCAATCCGGCGCGGAGGAGGGAGGATTTGCCGCTGCCCGACGCCCCCAGCAGCAGGATCAGCCGTGCCCCGCCCAGGGTGTGGCGGACGCGCAGACGCTCCAGCATCCGGTGGACGTCCGGCTCACGCCCGAAGAACACCGCCGCCCGATCCTCCTCGAACGCGGCGAGGCCGGGGAAGGGCGAAAGGCCCTTGGCCAGTTCGAACCCATCGGCGGATTGCCGCGCGATGTCGGACAGCCGCTGTTCCAGCCGTTCCAGCCCGGCTTGCCGGTTGGGCTGCAGGTCGATGTACTGCAGATCCTTGCCCACCTCCAATGGGCGGGTCGGGGCAACGAACAGCGGAATGATGTCCTTGCCCAGCGCACGCGCCTGGATGAGTTCGGCGAAGCACCATTTGGACTCATGCCATCTCTCGGTCAGGACGAGCAGAACCGCCTGCGCCCCCTCCAACCGGCGATAGATGATCTTTTCCCAGTCTTCGCCGGGCGGAATGTCGGTGTCGATGAAGGAATCCCCGAAGGCGCGATCGGCCAGCCACGTCTTCAGCCTGACCGCTTCATCCTTGTCGTGCTTGGAATGGGAAATGAAGATGCGGGCCAATCGAATCTCCGCGACGCGCGGCGCTTTTCGCGCAGTAAGGGAAACCGGTTGATTCTATCCATATTTGAAACGGACTTGCGGAAAATATCCACTCATGGGCATCCCGTCCATGATGAAATTCCCGCAAGGGACGGGTCCAGACCTGGCGCATACGACCGGATGGTGCGATTCACCGACCGCGGCGCGGGAGGATTGGTGTGACGGATTCACCCCCTTGATCGGATATTGCTGTCTGTTTCACTCGCCTTCCTGATAGAGGAGTCTTGGCGAACCTGTTTCGATTGAATTGCGCGGATGGTATTTCTCACGATGACGCCCGACCGGACGAACACCGCCCTGACGATTCTCGACTACTGGCAGGCGATCGAGGCGTTGTCGCCGGCCTCGCCGCCGAAGAGCGACCGCCGGGATCACGTCTGGACGGCGGGGGACGCGACGACGCTTCCCTGGCACGCGCGGATGCGGGCCACCTACGCGGAAACCCGCGACGTGCGCTGGCGATTCCTGGTCCACATCGGCCTGTTCGAGATGGAGGGCGTGGTTCAGGAACTGCGCGATCTGCTGGACGTCGAGGACGACGACGAACGTCCGCGCGGCGGCGAGGCGTCGCTGGTGTGCCTGTGCGTCACCGCCGATGGCCGCCCCTACGGCACGCCCGCCGTTTCGGCGGTGCCATGGGCGATGAGCGAGATCGCGGCGGCGAAGGGCGAACTGCGTTTCGGCGACGTCGCGGCGGTCGAGGAACGGGTTGCCACCCGCATCACCGACTATCTTGCCGAACGGCACATCCTGTTGCCCGAGGGCACGGAAGCCAGCGGCTCCCCAGGCGCCGGGGGCGGTGCGGAACCGGCGCTGACCACGGAGGATTTCGACGCCATCGCCGCCATTGTCGCCCGTGAAACCGGCTGGAAGCCCCGCGCCGGGCTGACGGCCAGCGCGCGTTTCAAGGGCGTGGCGCTGAAGCGCCGTAAGAAGGACGGGCGGTTCGGCGAGATCGAACCCGACCTGCTCAACAGCTTCATCCTGCGCGACCTCGGCCGGGTGTCCGGCGCGGTGGGGCGGGGCGAGCACGGTCCCGGCCTGACCCGCTACCTGTTCGGCCATGACGGGGACCGCACCGACGTGGTGCGCGACGCCGCCGCCGCCGAAGGGCTGCTGCACCCGTCCATGCTGCCGCCGGGCTGCTGGCCGTCGCCGGGCGGTCATCCCCTGGTGATGGCGCAGCAGATGGCGGTGAACGCCGCGCTGCGGACGCTGAAGGACGGACGCGGCGTCTTCTCGGTCAACGGTCCGCCGGGCACCGGCAAGACGACGCTCCTGCGCGACCTGATCGTCGCCGTGGTGGTGGAGCGCGCGACGGTGATGGCAGGGTTCGCCCACCCGAACGACGCCTTCGGCGAGAAGCGCGCCGTTCGCCACACCGACTATCATTTCTGGGAAATCGACGAGCGGCTGCGCGGTTTCGAGATGGTGGTCGCCTCGTCTAACAACAGCGCGGTCGAGAACGTGACGCGCGAGGTGCCGGCGCTGAAGGCCATCGACCCACGCTGGCTCGATCAGGCCGATCACTTCCGCGAGGCGGCGGACACGCTCTTCGCACCCGAGGAGAACCCGGCGAAGCCCGGCGCCTGCTGGGGCATGATGGCGGCGGTCCTGGGCAACAAGGAAAACCGGTATTCCTTCACCAACCGCTTCTGGTTCGGCCGGTTCGACGGGGTGCGGGTGCAGCCCGTCCTGTTCAAGGCCGCGTTCCAGGAGAACGGCCCGTCGTGGCCGGTGGCGCGCGCGGCCTTCCGGCAGGCCCTTTCCCGTTTCGAGGAGCGGCGTGCGGCGTTGGTGGCGCTGGCCGACGATCTGGCGGCTATGGACAAGGCTCGGGCCGATCTGGCGGCAGCGGCCGATGCGCTGCAACAGGACGAGACCGACGAGGACCGCGCGAGGCTGGAGGCCGCGGTAGCGCGGCACGATCTCGTGGCGGCGTCCGCCCGTGCCCAGCGGCTTGCGCAATGCCGTGAAGCGGTGGAGCGGGAGGCTGCTGGCCGGGCGGCCCTGACCCGGCTGGACGCGGATCTGGCCAGCTCCGTCCGGCGGGAGGCGGACTTGCGGGCTGAACTGGCGCAGGCGGAGGCGGAGGTCGCCGCCTGCGGCGCCCGCCTTTCCGTGGAACGCGGGGTGGCCGAACGGCTGGACCGCGACCGTCCCTCGGTTTTCGACCGACTGCTCAACACGGCGCGCCAGCGAAACTGGCGGGCGCGCCGGTCGGCGGCGGAGGACGCCGTCACCGCTCTGGAGCGCGAGCGGGTGGAGGCCGATCTGCGTCGTGCCAAGGCCGCCACCGCGCTCGACACCCTGCGGCGCGGTCGCGATGCGGCGCCGGCAGGGCGCGACCAAGCGCTGGAGGAAAGGGACGCCGCCCGTCGGATGCTGGCGGAGCTGTTGGGGGCGGAGCCGTCCCTCGCCGAACCGGCGCTGCTGCTGGACGCCGGCGACTGGCCGGGGCTCGGCGAAAGTCTGTGTGCCCTTGCGGACGAGGCCGCCGGAGCCCTGCGGGCGGCGACCGACGAGGCCCGCCGCAAGATGGGCGAGGCCGACGAGGCGCAACACCGGCTGGCCGCGTCCCGCACCCTGTGCGAGGCGCGAAGGAGCGCGTGCGAAGCGCTGGAAACCCGGCTTGCCGCGAGGGACGGCGTCGTCGGCTTCCCCGGCACCCGGATCGATGCGGCGTGGCGCGCCCTGCCGGAGGAGGAGCGGCAAAAGACTGCGCCCTGGACCGACGCCGAACTGCACGAATTGCGCGTCACCTGCTTCCTTCGGGCGCTGGACTTGCACAGAGCCTTCCTGTCCGCGGCGTCGAAGAAGGTCTGGACCAACCTGAACCGCTTTATGGATGTGCTCACCGGCAAGACCACCGGCGACGCCATCGAGGGCGGGCCCGCGTCGCTGTGGGCCACCTTCGGGCTGGCGGTGCCGCTGGTGTCCAGCACTTTTTCCTCGTTCGACCGGCTGTTCGACGGGATGAAGGCGGAAAGCATCGGCTGGCTGTTCGTGGACGAAGCCGGACAGGCCACGCCCCAGGCGGCGGCTGGCGCGGTGTGGCGGGCGCGGCGCGCGGTGATCATCGGCGATCCGCTGCAACTGGAACCGGTCGTCACCCTGCCGATGCAGGCGGTGGAGGCGCTACGCCGCCGTTGCGGGCTTGCCGACCGCTGGCATCCGGTGCGGGCCTCGGCCCAGGTGTTGGCGGATCGGGCCAACCCGCTGGGCACCACCCTGCCGCGCGAGGACGGCGACCCGCTGTGGGTGGGCAATCCGTTGCGCGTCCATCGCCGCTGCCTGGACCCGATGTTCTCGGTGGCGAACCGCATCGCCTATGACGGACTGATGGTGCGGGGCCGCGACGCCGTGCCGCCATCCGGTCCGTTTGCCGTCAGCCGATGGATCGACATCCCGGCGGAAGGGGCGGAGGGCCACCTGATCCCGGCCCAGCGCGATCTGGCCTGCGCCATCGTAAAGGCAATCGCAACCCATGCCGGACACAAGAACCGGGCGCCCGGCCTCTATGTGATCACGCCGTTCCGCAAGGTGATGAAGGGCCTGCGTCAGTCCTTGGAGCGCGACGGGTTCGATGAAGGCTGGGTCGAATCCGCCGTCGGCACCGTCCACACCTTCCAGGGGAAGGAGGAGGGGCTGGTGCTGCTGGTGCTGGGCGGCGATCCGACCAAGCCCGGCGGCATGGATTGGGCGGCGCTGGCGCCGAACCTGCTGAACGTGGCCCTGACCCGCGCCCGCGACAGCATCCTCGTCATCGGCGACCGCGACCGCTGGAAGACGCGCCGCTATTTCGACGTGCTGGCCGCCAGCCTGCCCATCGCGGACGAAGCGGCCGTGTGGAAGGACATCGCCGGATTGCCGGAGGGCGCAGCAAGGGATGTGGGCGTGCGACGCGCATCATGACCGGTCCGGTGGATGAGTGCCGTTTCGGTCCCTGCATCGCCTGATGCTTTGCCGAACCCGGTCAGGCATTCATCGTCGCATCATCAGCGCGCCGCCGGAACCTCAGATGACCCTTCGCGAAAAAGGAAAACTAGCCTGAAATTTCGCATTTAAGGGGTTCTCATCACCGTATAGACACGCAGTGCGTTTTCCTGTGGTACTTGCGCTCGCTTTTTTGCTGCGAGATTTGGTAAACTGCGTTCCCTTTCGTTGGCCTCCGCATCATTCATCATGACCCTCCCCCTCCCTTTGAAGATCGTCATCCTCCTGCATGCAAAAGGAGAGGGGCGAGGTCTGCCGACCGATGGCGAAGGAGGGGTTCACGCGCTTGGATTGGAACAGCGGACATCTGTATCCGCCGACGGATCGTACTAATGCGCACTGCTATTGTCCTAACCGCGCTGAAGGTGGAAACCAAACATGTGTTGCGGCATGTGTCGAATGTGGAGCAGGAACAGGTCCGCACCACCGTTTTCCATGTCGGACGCTACCTTGGAGAAACAGGGGAATGGCGAATTGCCGTTGCGGAACTGGGGCCGGGTAACGTGTCCACGGCCATGGCGGTCGAGCGGGCCACTCAGCATTTCAAACCGGATGTGGCTCTTTTCGTCGGAGTCGCCGGTGGGCTGAAAGACGTGTCGGTCGGCGATGTCGTGATCGGCACCAAGATCTATGGCTACGAATCCGGCAAGGTAGAGGATGAAGGTTTTAAGCCCCGGACCGAATTCGGCCGTTCATCCGGATCCCTCGTGCAGTGGGCGAGGGCCGTCGCGCACGCAGACGGATGGCAGGGGCAACCGCGTGATCCGGCAACGGGTGAAAGTCGCGCAATCTTACCTGGACCCATCGCCGCCGGGGAAAAGGTCGTAGCGTCGATTCGGGCGCCGCTTTACCACTTCCTGAGACAGCAATACAGCGACGCCTTGGCCGTCGAGATGGAAGGCTATGGCTTTGTCGAAGGCTTGGCTTTCGTGGAGGATGTGCGCGGGCTGCTCATCCGCGGCATTTCCGACCTGCTTGCCAATAAAGCTGAAAGCGACGAAGCGGGCAGCCAGGACATTGCTGCCGATGCCGCCGCAGCCGTCGCTTTCGAGGTGCTGTCGCGGCTCCCGGCGCCGGCCCAGAACGCTGGCAGTGCTTCTTCCCCGGCGCCGTTGCCCATTGTCCCAACTGCGGCAGCATCGGTCGTGGAAATCGCGGAAATCGCGCCTGGGCGGTTCGCCTGGACGGGCGCCGTGACGCTGGCCGATGCGGGTCGGCTTTGGGATAAGCCTTCCCCCGTTGGGTTGCTTCGCATCGCCGTGCGGCCGGACGCACCGCCCAGGCTTCGCCACGCCTTGTTGCGGCTTCTCTGTCATGCGGGTCCGGACTCCTTCGACGTTGAGATTCTGGACCACGACCGGTGGCGTCGCGACTACGAGGACTGCTTGGACCAGCGCATGCCGGTCAATGATACGCCGGAATGGACCGCATCGTGGCGTGCGTGTCCTCCGCTTTCCCCCGGCACGTCCGCCCTTGGAGAAACTGCGGCGGAGTTCTCCCGACGGATTGAGGCGGCGCTCGACCGGTGGGTGCTGGATGCTCTGGACGCCGAAATTCGAGGCTGCATCAATGGGACCAGGACTGGCCGCAGGCACGGCATCACGGTCGAAATGGATCTGGGAGAGCGCCTGCTCGAACTCTGGGACCGCTGGAAAGCTGAGATGGACGAGCCGACGCGGCGGCGCTTTTTGGAGATGCTGGCGTCGATCCACGACGGTGAGGGCAAGCCTCACGGGCTGATCGGCGTCGGCCAGCATACGCTAGGGAAATGCTTGGTGCCGGCCGCCATTCTCGCCCTCGTGGTGGCCGAATGTGGCAATGCCGTCCTGCATCCGGACGGCTCGGGTCCGCTGAAGCCCCATCATGAGGCCCCCGGCAATCTCGCCTCGACTTCGTTGCGTGGTCACAGCTGCGGGGTCCGGTGGGTCGGCGGTAAGCCGATGGAGCATTGGCTGGGCGCGTTGGAGGAACTGCCCTGGAAGTGCCGTGTCGTCATTCTCGGCACCGTGCATTCGCAGCAGGATCTGGCGCGTGCTCGCCAGCGATCCATTGGACATCAGACGCCCGATGGACGGCTGACCGACAACAGCCTGTCCCATCCGATCGCCCTGGTGTTCGACTGTGGGTTCTCAGAGGCTCTGGAAAAGGGCCACAAAGCGGTCGAGCAGCATCTTCGGGACGTGTTCCGTGCTCGGTTGCAGGAGCAAACCCGCTATCTGGAACGGTTGACCAACCCAACCAAGCAGGAAACTGTTCTCCATGATTGAGCTGGAGTTCTTGGCCGGCTCCCTGGCGGACCGCGCTGAAGCCCTCGCCCGGCGTTGCCCGGACCCTGCGGCACTGGACGTGGACCGCGAGTCCCACGGCATGCTGCGAAAAAGCCTGTGGGTCGAGGCGGCCATGGGTGGCGGGGAGGAGGGGGGTGTTCCATCGGCTGTGGCGGAACGGGAATTGCCCGAGCGTTCCCTGGCGCTCGCCATCGGCTATCATCGGGTGCTGATCGGCTCGCTCGGGACCGATCCGGACCTTGGCGCGGTGGAAGGCGCATTGCGCCGCCATCTCAATCAGGCAGCCATCGATTGGTCCTGGCTCGGCCGGGCAGGCGACGATCTGCTGTTGGTTTTGGTAGGGCCGCCGGGCAGCGACACGGACGATGACTGGGACCACGCCCGCAAGGTGGTTGAGCGCAACGAGCGCGTCTGTCGGGTGCTGGTCTGGCTGCCGCCGGCACCGGAGCTTGTCGGCCTCTGGCAAAAATCGCTGGACGCGGTGATCGACCGCACCTTCCTGGTGCGCCCCTGGCTGCCCGACGAGAAGGGTGGGGATGGGGATAAACATCGAGACGACGTGATCAGCGCTCCGCTAGACCCCTGGGCGCGTCTGGCGGCGGAACTGGCGGACGAGGGCGAAGAGTTCAACGAGGCCGCGGCTCGGCGCTGGATCGATATCCTCTCCGCTTCCGAGCCCGGCGACGATCTCCCGGAACGGCTGGTTACCGCGCTGGAGGCCGCGCCATGAAGGATCGCATTCATCTGAGCGAGGTCCGCCTCGACAATTTCCGCAGCTTCGGACCGAACTGCCGCATCCCCTTGCGTGCGGGGCCGAGCGTGTTGGTGGTGGCCGGTCCCAACGGGCTCGGCAAAACGACGCTGATCGAAGGCATCGAATGGGCTCTGACCGGTCGGATCCGCCGATTTAACCAGGACGAAAGCGAGGTCGATCGTGCTCTGACCCGCCGAGGTGCGACCCCTGGCAGCCATACTGTGACGCTGACATTCAGCGAAGGGAAACCCATCACCCGCGGGCCGCAGTGCACGCCCAGCCTGTCGGATGTGTTGGATGTACTACGCAATCCCGCCTGGCCGCACGAGATTGAGACGCTCGTCCCCTATCTCGGTCTGACCCATGTGCTCAGCCAGTCGTCAACTTTGCGGCTCACATCCCGCGATCCGGAGAAGCGGTGGAGCGACCTTAGCGAACTGACCGGTGCGGAACGCATCGAACGGATGATCAAACAGCTTGGTCAGAGCACAAAGACGCGCTTGACGATAGGCGCCAACAAAGAGGCCAAGGCACGAGAGGAATTCGAGGCAAAGCGCGACCGGTTGGCGGCACTGTTGAATCAGGTGCGCCAGAACGACGCCCTGCTGTCCGCCGGCTCCGCCTATTCCGCCGACCAGGTGCTGGACGAAGCGAAGACCCTGGTGCGGCGTCTGGCGTCCGCAAGCGGCATCGAGGCGGCTTCGCATGACGATGCGGCGCTGACCCTGGAGGCGCTCGCTGCGGCACTTAAAAAGAGTCGGTCGAATATGGCGGAGCGCCGGGCCGCGCTGGCGCGGGCGGAGCAACAGGTCGCCCCCTGGACAGCCGGGCTGGCGGAATTGGCGCGCCTCGACGGTGCGGTCGCGGGCGTGATGGCCCTCCATCGCGCGGCCGTCGCCCGAGCGGATGCCGAACTGCGGTTGGTGCAGTGGGAGCGACGCCGTTCGTTTCTGGCACAACAGCCGACTGCCGATGCCGCCGTCAAGGCAGCGGCCGATCGACATGAACAGCTCACCCGGGTAATGAAGGACGCGCGCGAAGCCCAGCAGGCTCTGGAGGATCTGAACACCCGCCTCGCCGAAGCGGACGAAGCGGTGCGGATCGAGGAGGGCGTGTTGGCGTCATGGCGGGCGCTGGCGGAGGAGGAGCGGGCGGTGCGCATCGCCCTGCGCGGCGTGGCCGACGAGGCGGAGGCGCGTGCGCGAGCGGAGGACACGCTGCGTGCCGCCGAGGAGCACCACAGGGCACTGGAACAGGCGCACGACGGCGCGACGCTGTCCCTGGCCGAAGCCGAAGCGGCGCGCGTGGCCGCCGCCGAAAGCGTCGCGGACAAGGCGGCTCATCTCAGCGCCCTGATCAAGAATTTGCACGAGCACGACACGGAATGCCCCCTGTGTCTCGCCATCCACAAGGTCGACAGCAAGGACCGCAGCCTGTACGACCGTGCCCACGAAGCGCTTAAGCGGGAGGACCCGGGTCTTACGGCGACGACAGCGCGCGCTGCGGAGGCGGGCGCTCGGGTAAAAGCTTGCCTTGACGCGATCGCCGCGCACGCTCCGCTCCGCCAAGCCGCCGCGGACGCCCTTCAGCCGTATCTGGACCGCCAGTCGGCGGCCAATACCCGGGCCGATACGCTCCGACACCGGCCCGAGATCGGTGGGCGGCCGTTGGATGGGTTGGCCGAATGGCTCGACGGCCGGGTGGCCGCCGCTGGGACGGAGGTGGCGCGGTTGCGGGAGGTCCGGCGCGCGCTCGACCCTGACGAGACGTTGACGGATCGGAGACAGCGGGCAGCGCAAACGGTCATGAGCGCGGCGGAGGCGCTTGCCGCCGCCGAGAAGGAGCATGCGGATGCCAAGGTGCGGCTCGACCAGATCGTGACCTCCGCCCGGCATGCTGTCCCGGGCTCACTTGAAGTCGACTCCGTCGCCGTCAACGCCGCCGTGGCGGAGGCCCGCGCGGCGCTGGCCAAGGCCGAGGTGGACGCCGACGCGGCCAAGCGCGCGGTGGATGCGCCCGTGCGCACCGCGCCGGAAGGAACTCCGCTCGTGCAGTGGACGAAAGCCAACTTGGACGCCCTGGAACAGGAGCGTGCGGGGGTTGCCGGCCAGCAGGACGCCTGTCTGCGGATCTGGACGGACGCCGGGCTGCCCGGTGAGCCCGCCGCGGGTGCCTTGGTGGAGGCGCTTGCCAGGACCGTCGCCGCGGAAGACGTGGTGGGCGCCGTCGACGAACGCTGCCAAACGCTGAAGGCCGGTTACGAACGCTGGCTCGCCGACCGGCGCCGCCACGAACTGCAGCGGCAGATCGACGAACTCGTGACCGCCGAGAAGGCCGTCGACGCCGAATCCTGTCTGGCTCTGCTCGAAACGCGCATTGCCAAGGCCGAACAGGCGGAAAAGCAGTGGAGCCGTGCGCGTCGGATCTCGGTCCGGATCGCCGACATCATCGACACGAAGCAAGCGGAGTACATCGCCACCATCGTCGATCCCCTGCGGTATCGCGCGGACCGCTTCGACCAGGTCTGGTCTTCGTTTCCCGACCTGCGTCCCGACATGGCGCATGTCCGGCGGCGCAAAGGTGCGAAGGGAGAATTCGCCATCACCATCGACGACAACGACGCGAACCTGTACTTCAGCGAAGGGCAAGCCGGCGTCAAGGCGCTCAGCTTCCTTCTCGCCGCCAGCACAGCCCACCCATGGTCGCGCTGGCGCGCCCTGCTGCTGGACGACCCGTTGCAGTACAACGACCTCGTCCATAAGGCGGCGTTCCTCGATATGCTGCGCCCGCTGGTCCGGGCCGAATCCTACCAAGTGGTCCTGTCGACCCATGACCTGGAGGAGGCGCGCTTCATCGAACGCAAATGCCGAAACGCCGGGATCGCGTTCAACCTGTGCCGTTTGCACGCCCTCGGGAAGGACGGCGTGTCCTATTCGATCGATGAGGAATGATTTTCACAATAACGGGAAAATTTTGCCATCGTTGGCGGGTCCTGAGGAAGCATCTTTCGGTTGTGTTTCCAACCTGCCTACGGAATTCCAGAGACGCTATTAGGCTGAGTTCTGTGGTCCCCGATCATCGCCATAAACCTGATCAATCACCTCGAGCCATCCCCGGTAGTGCACCACATGGCCGACCAGCGGAAACGCGACGTCGATGTCGAACAGGAAGCGCGCGCCGTCGCCGGACTCGCTGCACTCGATGGTCGGGCGGCTCCAGGCCGGCAGGGGCACGCCGAGCACTCTCCAGCCCACCAGCGACCAGGCAAGCCTGCCTTGCGTCGACTCCAGCCGGAACAGCAGGTCGAAGGGGCCAAAGCGCTCGATCAGCAGCCCGTCGTCACGCTGGCGTCCGGCCTCCATTGTGCTGGCGTACCGGCGCCCGGCGAAGCGGCGGTTCCAGAATTCGCGACCCCGGCCATCGGGATGGAAGGAGACGCTGACCGGAACGCTCTGTCCGGGCTTGGGCAAGCCGGCGACCTTGCACAGCAGCCAGGCTCCGGGATTGGCGGCGGCTCGGATGTCGGCCAAGCCGGCGGTGTAGACGCTGGTGGTGAGCGCGTGCAGGGCGCGCACGGGGTCGGGCAGATCGTCGAGCGCGGCGCCGAGGATGCGCTGAAACGGGGTCATGACGACTTTCTCCTTTAGAAATCAGGCTTGAACACCATCAGCCCGACGATCGCGACCATCGCCGCGAAGGCGGGCCAGCCGAGCGCGAACCAGATGCGGAAATAGCGGCGGTACAGCGGGGGCAGAGGGGTTCCCGCGGCGACGGCGTCCTCCGCCATGCGCCGCATGCGGATTTGCAGCCACACCACCGGCAGCCAGCACGCGCCGGCAATGGCGTAGAGCACCAGCGTCAGCACGATCCAGCCCGAACTGAGAGGCCATCCCTGTTCCAGCGCGAGCCACAGGCCGCTGACCGGCTGGATCACCACCGTGGGCGTGGTGAACAGCCAGTCCGCCAGCACGACGTTGCGGTTGGCGATGGCGATGGCGCGCACGTCCTTCGACAGGTTGCTGGCCATGCCGTGGAAGGCGGTTCCCAGGCCCGTGCCGAACAGCAGGATGGCCGACAGGATGTGGATGAGTTTGAGCGTGGTCGCGTCCATATCAGGTCTCCATCGCCATCATCGTCAGCGTCGCCGCGGCGATGGGCAGGTTCTTGAGCAGAGGGGCGAAGGGGTGCGTCCAGTGGTCCAAGGGCAGGCCGGCAGCGATGATGGTGAAAGCCGCCATGCTGGCGAGCATGGCGCCGCCAACCGCCACCGGGCGCCAGCGGGCGAGCAGGAGAAGCCCTAGGATCAGGTCGAGGCCGGCACCGCCGAAGAGGGCCAGGTCGGCCAGCGGACCCTGCAACCCAACCGACGCGAGCAGGCGGTGGGAGGCCTCCAGCGGATGAAGGCCGAAGGACAGCAGGCCAGTGGCGATCCACAACAGGGCAAGGCTCCAGCGCAACACCGGGCGCAGGAAATACAAGCGCGCGTGCAGGCGGTCGGCATCGGATGCCGGGTGGCGGGCCAGCGCCTGCGGCAAGGCAAGGGGCGCCCGCCCGAGAATGGCGGTGAAGGGCGCCGGGTCGGCGGTGTTGCCGGCCTTCAGCATGGCGAGGGTTTCGCGGTTGACCGGGCCGGTACGCAGCCGGTCGCCGATGGCCGCGGCGGCGGCGAGCAGCGGTTCGGGAACCGGAAGATGGCGCCGCGGCGGCAGGCCCATCCAGGTCCGCAGCGTCATGGTCAGGCCGTCGGTGGTCATCGGCTCCGGTCCCACCACGTCGATGCGGCGGGGCAGGGGCCTGTCCATGGAGACCAGCCGGACCACCAGCGCGGCGAGATCGTCCACATGCACGGGCTGAACCGTCCACCAGCCCGGACCGGTGCGCGGCGGAAGCGGCAGGACCGCCAGAGCGGAAAACAGCGCCGTGCTGGCCCCGCCGCGGCCGCCGACGACCGAGGGCCGCAACACGCAGCAATCCAGGTCCTGGCTGTTTGCCAGCAGAGCTTCGCCATGGCCCTTCGTGCGCTGGTAGAGAGTCGGCCCATCCAGCGACGCGCCCAGCGCCGACAGGTGGATCAGCCTCGGCACTCCGGCCGCCCGGCAGGCGCGGATCAGCCGATCCGTTCCGTCGGCGTGGACGGCCTCCAGGCTGTTGCCGCCATGGCCTCGCACCAGGCCGGCGGCGTTGATGACCACCTCCTGCCCGGCCAGCGCGGCGGCGAGGGCGGCAGCATCGTCGCGGACCAGATCGACATCCGCGCGTCCGGGCGCGGTCACGCGATGGCCGGCGGCGTCGAGGGCGGCGCGCAGATGCCGGCCAATGAAGCCGCCGCCGCCGATGATCGCCACCGCCCGCGGGCTGGACGGAGAGTCTGTGGACACCGGTAAACCCCCAGTTTCATTCTGCTTCCACCAGGGAATAGCAAAGGCCGTGCCAAAGCAGGAATGCGCGGGTTCCGGGGCTTGAAGCGCGTCGGTTGTTAACCGGGGTTGCGAAATGCGCTAGGGTCCCTGTCAACGTTGGATACACCTGTATCGGATGGGGGGTGGTCGAGATGACGGCATCGGCGGCGCTGGTTACGGCCATGGGGCTTTGCGCGCTGGGGGGCGCCGGGCTGGCTGCCTTGCTGTGGCGGCATGGAGGGGCGCTTGCCGGAACCAGGCCGCTGGCGGCGTTCCTGCTCCTGGTTGGCGGCTGGTCGGTCGGATTGCTGTTTCCCGGCCCGTTCGGTGCGGCGCTGATGGCTCTGGCGCCGCTGGGTGGCGCGGTGTTCGTCCATGTTGCCGCCACCCTGACGGGGCGTGCCGGTTCGGGAATGCGCTGGGCCTATGCGACGGGGATCGCCGCCACGCTCGTTGCGCTGATCGGTGGGGCCGGACGCTTCGTTCCGTGGCCGGGAGTGGGCACTCTGTTCCGGTATGAAGGGGCCGGGCTGGCCGCGGTCGCGGCCACGGTGGGGCTGGCGGCGGCGGGACACCGGCTGTTGCTGGACGAATGGCGCGGGGCCGGCGGTGTGCGTCGCCGGCAATTGACGCTGGTGCTGCTGTCCTCCGGCCTCGGCCTGCTGTCGGTCGGCGGGCTGGCCTTTCCGGTGCTTGGTGTCGACGCCTACCCCTGGCCTTTGCTGCTGCTTCCCCTGTATCTGGTCGTGCTGGCCTACGCCGTGCTGCGTTACCGGCTGATGGCGGTGAACCGCTGGGCCGTGCGGGCGGTGTGCTGGGGGCTGCTGATCGCGCTGGCGGCTCTCGTGTCGGCCCTGAGCGCAGGATTCGCTGCGGAGCGGGCCGGCGCGCCGTTCCTGTGGACCGCCGTCGCGTTGCTCGGGGGGCTTGGCATTGCCGGGCCGCTCCGCCGGCTGGCCGACCGCATCGTCTATCCCGGCGGCGAGGTGACCGCCGACGATCTGGCCCGCTGGCGCCGGGAATTGCAGGAGGCGGGCGACGAGGCCGCGCTGACGGCCACGGCGGACCGGCTGTTGCGCGAGCGACTTTCGCTCGCCGACGGTGGCACGCCGGCGGCCTTCGATCCAGTCGAACTGGACCATGCCCCGCCCGGTCCGCGCCGTGTGGCTGGGGTGCTGGCCGACCTCGTCGCGCAGGCCCGTGACGACCTCGCCCGGCGCCGCTCCTTCGCCGAACGCCAGCGGCTGGCGGAACTGGGGGCGCTGGCCGCCACCGTGGCCCACGACCTGCGCAACCCCATGAACATCGTCGCGATGGCTGTGGCCGACGCCCCGCCGGAGACGCGCGGCGAGGTTCGGACCCAACTCGCCCGCATGGATGCCCTGGTGCGCGACCTGCTCGACTACGCCAAGCCGTGGCGGGTGGAACTGGCCGAGGTCGATCTCGCGGATGCGCTCGTAGCGCTCGGCGGTGACGTGACGGCCGACATCCCGCCGGGCCTCACGTTGCGCGCCGACCCCGCGCGCTTGCGGCAGGCCCTGGCGAACCTGCTGGACAACGCCGGGGAGGCCGGCGGTCGTGCGCTGGTGTGCGCGGAGCGCGACCCCGGCGGCGTGACGGTCGAGGTGTGCGACGACGGTCCCGGCGTTCCGGAGGAGATCCGCACTTCGCTGTTCCAGCCCTTCGTGTCGCGCAGCCAGGGGGGCACCGGGCTGGGGCTCGCCATCGTCGCCAAGATCATGGCCGCCCATGGCGGCTCGGTCGCGCTGACCGAACGGCCGGGATGGTCCACCTGCGTCCGCCTGAGGTTTCCATTATGAGCACGCTGCTTCTCGTCGATGACGAACCCGCCTTTCTCCGGCTCGCCGCGGCGTGGCTGGAAAAGCAGGGGCACCGGGTGGTCACCGCCGCGGACGGGGCGCAGGCGCGCGACCTCTTCCAGCGGGAGCGCCCCGATCTGGTGCTGCTCGACCTCGTCATGCCGCCCGAACGCACGCCGGAGGCCGGGCTGGCCCTCGTTCCCGCCTTCGCCGCGGTGCCGGTGGTCGTGCTGACCGCGCACGCGGAGCATGAACTGGCCCTGCGGGCGGTGGCCGAGGGCGCCTGGGACTTCCTGGCCAAACCGGTGGAGCCGGAGCTGTTGCGCTTCGTCGTTGCCCGCGCCCTCGCCAAGCAGGGGCTGGAGCGGGAACTCGCCTCCCTGCGCGCCGCCCGGACGGAGGAGGACGGGATGGTCGGCGCCAGCCCGGCTATTCTGCGCCTGAAGGAGATGATCCGCCGCATCGGCCCGGCAGAGGTGCCGGTGATGGTGCTGGGACCCAGCGGCAGCGGCAAGGAGCTGGTGGCGCGCGCCCTGCACGCGGCGAGCCCGCGCGGCGCCGGCCCCTTCGTGCCCGTCCATTGCGGCGCCATCCCGGCGGAGCTTCTGGAAAGCGAGCTGTTCGGGCATCTGAAGGGCAGCTTCACCGGAGCCCACCAGGACCGTCCGGGGCTGGTGGCCGCTGCCCATGGCGGAACCCTGTTCCTCGACGAGGTCGGCGAGATGCCGCCGGCCATGCAGGTCAAGCTGCTGCGCTTCCTTCAGGAAGGCACCTACACGCCGGTCGGTGGACGCCAGCCCCGGATGGCGGATGTCCGGGTGGTCTCGGCGACCCACCGCGACCTGGAGGCCATGGTGACGCAGGGTTCATTGCGCGAGGATTTCTATTACCGCCTCAAGGGGCTGATCCTGCGCACGCCGGCCCTGGCGGAGCGCCGCGAGGACGTGGCGCTTCTGGCGGTCCGCTTCCTGACGGACGCCTCTCCGCGGCGGCTGTGCTTGGCGCCGGACGCGCTGGCGTGGCTCTCGGAGCAGGAATGGCCGGGCAACGTCCGCGAATTGCGCGCGGTGGTCACGACCGCCGCCGCGTTGGCCGAGGGGGATATCGTGACGGTGGCCGACCTTGCCTTTGCCCGCAGCGGCGATCCGGCGGCTCTCGCCCCGGCCCCGCCAGTCACCCTGGCCGAGGCTGTGGCGGCGCTGGAGCGCAGGATGATCAGCGCCGCACTGGCCTCCACCGGGAACAACCACAGCGCCGCCGCGCGCCGGCTTGGCCTGTCGCGGGTGGGGCTTTTGAAGATGATGACCCGGCTGGGGCTGCGGCAGTCCGCTCCATAACCCTTGGCAGAACCCTTGGCAAACTTGGCGGTTCAGGCGTCGTTGTCCGGTCGGGCAAGCCTGACCTCGAACAGGGCGCCGCGCTCGGAGGCCAGCAGGGCGATGGTCCCGCCATGCGCCTCGACGATCCCGCGAGCGATGGCGAGGCCGAGACCGGTGCCGCCGCTCTGCCTTGTGGTCGTGAAGAAGGGTGTGAAGATGCGGCCGGCGTTGGCGGGCGACACGCCCGGCCCGTCGTCGGAGACCCGCAGAACCGCGCCGCCGCCGTCGGCCGCCAGCGCGACCTCCACGCGCGCATCCGGGCCGGCATGGCGGCGGGCGTTCTCGATCAGGTTCGCCAGGACGCTTTCCAGCGCCTCCGCTCCCATGGCGACCGGAAGCGACGGGGGAAGGGAGGCCATGGCGCCGTGGCGGGCGGCAAGACGGGCCGCGACCGGCACGGCGTCGGTCGCCACCTCCTCGGTCACCCGCATCACGTCGGCCCGCGCCAGTTCCAGGAGACGGCGGACGAGGCGCGACAGCCGCTCGGCCTCGGCGTCCATGTTGGCCAGGAAGCGGTCCCGCTCTTCCGCCGACATCGTGTCCAGATGGTCGCGCAACAGCTCCACCGTGCCGCGGATGGTGGTGAGCGGGGTCTTGAACTCGTGCGACACATGGGCGGCGAAGTCGCGGATGTAGTCCGCCCGCTGCTCCAGCGTCGCGGCCATGCGGGTCAGCGCGTCCGACAGCTCGGCCACCTCGCGCACGATTGGGCGCTGCACGGGGGCCATCACGCCGCGCTCGCCGTCCGCCGTGCGCTTCGCCAGCGCGGTCACGGCGCGCAGCGGGCGGCTGATGGCGACGGTCCCGAGACGCGCCAGCATCCCCACCGACGCGAGCAGAACCACCGCCAACCCGGCGAGGTGCCAGCGCTTGCCGTACAGGGTGTCGGCCAAACTGCGCGGCGTGCGCGACAGCACCACGACCCCGACCACGTGGCCCTCGTCGAGCACCGGATGGGCCGTGAAAATGCGCAACGAGCGGCTGCGTTCGGGCGCGGTGCTTCCCTCCGCCCGCGCCTTGTGGCGGCTGTTGCGTTCGCGCAGCACGCTGGTCGCGTTGCCCGCCAGGGCGTGGCGGACCTCCTCCTGCGCGGCCAGGGACAGGCCAAGATCCTCTCCGGTGCTGGCAACGACGATGCCCTGGGGATCGGTGACCCGCATGCCGGCGAGCGTGACGCGTTGCGCCTCGCGCAGGATCGGGGCCAGCGAGGCCCCCGCCGTCCGGGAAGCGGGGGCGGGCATGCTCTGGACCGGGGCGGGATCGGGAGCGGCGGGCAGGATCGGGTCCTCCGCCAGGTCCAGCCCGGCGAAACGGGGCGTCCAGGGCGCGTCGAACCCCGGCGGGTGTGTCCAGAGAGGATCGACGGGCGGGCCCAGTTCCTCCGTCCGCCCCCCGGCGCGGCGCCACGCATCGCGATAGACGGCGGCGACCACGCCGGCCTGGGCGATCAGCTCCGATTCCGTCTGGCGGAGCAGGGCGCTTTCGTAAAGGCGCAGGAACCACAGACCGCTCAAGGGCAGGGTCAGGGCCGCGAGCGTCATCACCAGCAGCACGGTTCCGATGGACAGGCGCCCTATGGGCCGGTGCAAGGTCGGCCGGGGCAAGGTTGGCCGGAACCGTCTCATCGGCAATCCGACAGCTTGTAGCCCAGCCCGTGCACGGTTTCGACGGGGGCGCCGCCCACAGCCAGGAACTTGGCCCGGACCCGCCGGATGTGGCTGTCCACCGTGCGGTCGGCGACGTAGCGCTCGGTGGCGTAGGCGCCGTCCATCAGGGCATCGCGGCTGAACACCTTGCCCGGACGTTCGGCCAGGGTGCGCAGGAGGCCGAACTCGGTCGCCGTCAGGACCACCTCCGCCTCGTCCCAGAAGGCGCGAACGCCGTCCAGGTCCAGCCGCAGGCGGTTGTGCCGAAGCTCCGGCGGCGGCGGTGGGGAAGGCGGTGGCTCCGAGGGGAGCGCGCGGCGCAGCACCGCCTTGACGCGCGCCACCAGCTCACGCGGGGAGAAAGGCTTGGTGACATAGTCGTCGCCACCGAGCTCCAGCCCCAGAATCCGGTCGATCTCGTCGTCGCGCGACGACAGGAAGATGATCGGCACCCGGCTGTCGCGGCGCAGCCGGCGGCAGACCTCCGTGCCGTCCATCTCCGGCATGGCGATGTCCAGGAGGATGAGGTCGGGTGCGTCCTCCCGCGCCAGATTGAGCCCGCGCGCGCCGTCCCCCGCCTCCATGACGGCGAATCCTTCCCGCGCCAGGGCGAAGCGGACGATGTCGCGGATGTGGGGATCGTCGTCGATCAGCAGGATCTTGGGCATGGCGGTCTTGGGCAGGGGCGGCGCCACCTTATCCGAAAAGCTGCACGGGTTCTGCACACAGTTTCCTTGCTGGTTGCACGGCGGCGTCATCGCCGCGGCACGGTGCCCCGTCATGGTGACGGCACAACCCGGCTGGGCCGGCTGCTTGCTGCCCGCCGCCCATCGCCCGCCGCCCATCGCCCACTGCCGCTTCGTGGCCCCGCTTCCAGGAGAGTCCGCTTGAGCACCCCACCCGAACCGCCGATGCCGAACCCCGCCGCGCCGCCGCGGCCGCCTGACCGCCGCTCCCTCAAGGTCGGTCAGATCGCCCTGCTTCTGCTGGCGACGCTGGCAGCGGGGTGGCCGATCTCGGCGATCATCGGGGATCGCGAAGCGCGTCAGGGCGGCCTGCGGGCGGACTTCATGAAAAGCTGGGGGCCGGACCAGACCGTGCAGGCGCCGGTCCTGGTGGTGCCCTACGTCGATGCCAGCGGACTCTCACGCCACTATCTGAAGATCGCGCCCGAAACCTTGTCCACGAAGGTCGAACTGGTCCCCGAACGGAAGGCGCGCGGCCTGTTCTCCGCCACTGTCTACACGGCATCGGTCGAGATGGCCGGGACCTTTTCCATGCCGTCGCAATCCAACGTGGAGGCGCGGGTCGGGAAGGGCGCCACGATTCTCTGGAAGGACAGCCTGTTGTTGCTGCAAGCGTCGGATCTGGCCGGCATGACGGCCGGCGACCATGCGGCCTGGGACGGGGCGGCGGTTGCGTGGCGCAACTGCGGCGAACTGGACATCCTTGCCGAGGAATGCCGGGGCGCTCTTCTGGTGGCCAAGCCCCCAATGGGGGTGCTTCCCGCCACAGCCGGCAAGACGCCGTTCCAGGCGACCGTGACGCTCCGCGGAACCGGCTCCTTCCGGCACGTCCTGATAGGGCGGAAGGCCGAAGCGGTCGTCACGGCGCCCTGGCCGACGCCGAGCTTTGTCGGCACGGCGCTGCCGACGGACTCGACCGTCACCGACGCGGCGTTCGAGGCGCGCTGGCGAAGCGTGGATTATGCCCAGCCGCCGCTCTGGACCTCGTCCCGGCTGTCCGAGACATCGACGGAAATGCGCGGGCCCTCCGTCGGTGTCGACCTGCTGGAGGCGGTTCCCACCTACCGGATGATCCATCGCGCGTCGAAGTACGGCATCCTCTTCGTCGTGTTGTCCTTCACCGTCTATGGGCTGATCGAACTTCTGTCGGTGGCGCGCATCCACACGATCCAATACGGACTGCTGGGGGTGTCAGTGACGCTGTTCCCCCTTCTGCTGGTGTCCTTCGCCGAACCGTTGGGCTATGCCGCCGGCTATTGGATCGGTGCCGCCTTCGTCCTGACCCAGGCGTCGCTCTACACCGCGGCGGTCACCCGGCGCATGGTCCCGGCAGCAATCTTCGCTACGGCGCTGGGCGGCCTGTTCGGGTTCCTCTATGTGCTCCTCAGTCTGGAGACGTATTCGCTGCTGGTGGGGTCGGTCGCGCTGTTCTTGGTCCTGTCCGCGGTGATGGCGGTGACCCAGCGCGTGGACTGGCGGGTGGGCGAAGGATGAGCCGCGCGATCGGCTGGTGCCTTGGCCTGCTGCTGGTCGCCGCCGGGGCCAACATCCACGACCCTTACCTGATGGCGGTGCGCGGCGGGTCGGGTCCGGTCATCGCGGTGGCCGGGCTTTGCGGTCTGCTGATCGTGCTGAGACGCGGAGTCAGGCGACGGGTGGCGATGCTGGCGCTCTGGGCCGCGGTTCCCCTGGCGGTGCTGGGGGCGGAGGGGGCTTTCCAGTTGCGCAAGGCCTCCGTCCTGTCGGCTCCGGAGGCGGTGGTGTCCGAACTGGGCCGGCATTTCATGGTCGGTTACGAACGGGTTGAGGAGGTCGAAGGGCTCGCCGCGCGCGGCTTGATCGGCGGCATCTTCGTCTCGCGGCGCAATCTGGCCGGGCGGACGGCGGAGGAGTTGCGCGACGAGATCCGCCGGTTGCAGGACATCCGCCGGCACGTCGGGCTCCCCCCGTTGCGGGTGGCCGCCGACCAGGAGGGTGGGATCGTGTCGAAACTGTCGCCGTGGCTTCCCAACCGCCCGGCCCCCTCCGCGCTGGCCGGCCTGCCGCCTGACGAGCGGCACGCCGCCGCGCGCGCCTTGGGCCGCGACCATGGCCGGGACCTGCGGTCGCTCGGCGTCACGATCAACTTCGCACCGGTGCTCGACCTCCGCACCGATAGGGCGCCCGACCCGCTGGATTTCAACAGCCTTATCGCGCGGCGGGCGATCTCAGGGGACCCGGCGGTCGTCGGGGACGTTGCCGCCGCCTACGCCGACGGGCTGGCCGAGACCGGCGTCCAGCCGACCGTCAAGCACTTCCCCGGCCTGGGCCGCGTCGGCACGGACATCCACCATTTCCGAGCCGCCATCGGGGACAGCCGTGAAACGCTGGAATCCACGGATTGGAGACCTTTCCGTCATGTTCTGGCGGGCAACCCGCAGGCGCTGCTGATGGTCGGCCATGTGATCCTGAGCGCCGTCGATCCCGACCGCCCGGCGTCCCATTCGCAACGTGTGGTGGACGGGGTGATCCGCCGGGACTGGGGGTACGACGGTTTGGTCGTCACGGACGATCTGGTCATGGCGCCCGTCTATCAATACGGCCTGTGCCGGGCGGTGGAGGAGGCGCTCAACGCCGGGGTCGATCTGTTGCTTATCGCGTTCGACGGCGCGCAATTCTATCGGGCCATGACCTGTGCCATGGACGCGGCGAAGCACGGTGACCTCAACCCCGCCACGCTCGCGGCCAGCCGCGAAAGGCTGGACCGTAGTTCCGCAGAGGCGTTGCCGTAGCGTGCTCAACTACCTGCACCGTTTTAGAGGGAGGTGAGTGGCCGAGAGGAGCAAACAAAGGCGGTTGCGTGCCCCCGCAACCAACATCACCAAAAAGCCCGTCTCGCAAGAGACGGGCTTTTTGCGTTTCGGACCAACACCGATGGGAGTGAGTTGACGTTGTCGGCAGCAACGCGTCAGGCCTGACCGAACGTCTGACCTGCTCCCCTGAAACTCCTCCACCCTGAATTATACCAAGGCTCGCGGATCATGACCGATGCGCCCAGTCGCGCAGTCCGCGCGCAGACCGATGGACATGATGGTCCAGGGTGGCTCGAGGAGGGCGTTCCAGGCGTAGCAGCAGTGATCCATGATGTCCTGGGAGGAGGCGAAGATCCGGTTGGGGAGCCTGTTACCGCGCATGTACCGCCAGATGCTCTCCACCGGGTTCAGCTCGGGCGACTTCGGCGGCAACGGCAGCAGGGTGATGTTGCCGGGGACCGGCAGTTTGGCCGAGGTGTGCCAGCCGGCCTGATCGAGCAGCACGACGGCATGGGCGCCGGGCGCCACGGCGCGGGCGATCTCCTCCAGGTGCAACGCCATCGCCTCGCTCGTGCAGCGCGGCAGCGACAGGGGCGCGCCCTTGCCTTGGCATCGTAATCGCTGCGCAGTGGAACCGGAGCGGCCATGGGAGACCTCGTCGCCGTGGTCTCTCCGGTGAATCACGCGGCACGGTCCTCCGGCAATCGCTGCATGACTCGCAATCCGCAGGACTTGGTGTCAACCCACCGGCATCCGGGCCGGCATCCGGGCCGGCATCCGGGCCCACGAGCATTTCACCCGCGGCCTATCCGCGGATCGATACCGTCATCACCGCCTTGTGGCGGTGATGACGGTGTTGGCGAAACGCCCGCCGGATGCCGCTACCGCGGATAGCCGGCGAACTTGTTGACGGAGATCGAGGTCGCCGCCACCTGCACATGCCGGGCGAGTTCCTGCTCGGCCGTCTCCGGCGTCCAGCGGGTGGTGGGGACGGAGATGTTCAGGCCGGCGACCGCGTGCCCATGCTCGTCGGTGATGGCGGCGGCGACCGAGATGTCGCCCATCACCGTCTCGTTGGTCACCACGGCGTAGCCCTTTTCCGCCGCCTCCTGCACACGGGCGCGCAGGCGGCCGGGGTCGTTCACGGTGAAAGGGGTGAGCGGACGAAGATCGGTGCGGGCCAGGATCTCCTCCTGCTCCTCTTCCGACAGGCGCGAGAGGATGGCGGTGCCCGACGCGGTGAAATAGGCGGGCAGCCGGCTGCCGACCATGATGTCGATGTTCACGAGATGCCGGCCGGGGAAGCGGGCGACGAAGACGATCTCGTGGCCGTCCAGCTCCTGCAGATTGGCGGTCTCGCCGACGCTGCGGCTGATCTCCAGCAGATAGGGCGACGCCTTTTCGATCAGCTCGTTCGCCCGCAGGTAATTGTAGGAGAACTGGAGCAGCTTCGGGCTGAGCGCGTAGTTGCGCGTGCCGTGGACGCGCCGCAGATAGCCCAGCGTCTCCAGCGTGTAGACCAGCCGCTGTGCGGCGCTGCGGTCCAGGCCCGCCGCCTTGGCGATCTCGGACAGCGGCATCTGCCGGTGCGGGCCGTCGAAGGCGTGCAGGATCTGGAAGGTCTTTTCGGTCGAGCCGACGAACAGCGACGACGCGCGCGGGTCCGCCTTCGGCTTCACGGCCGGCCCATCGTCGGCCCGTCGGCCGTCGTCGTCCGCCATGCCGCCCGTTCCGCCGCCCGTTATGGTGGTCTTTCCGGCCTTCATCGGTGCTCGTCCTCGCGTCGTCGGCATCGTTCGCCTACGCATAGCATCCGGTGCGCCGGATGCCACGCGCAAGCGTTGCCACCGGTCAGGCCACGGCGGCCGCCGGCAGCCCTTCATAGGTGGCCAGAAGACGCGACAGTTCGCTTTTCAGCGCCTCGCGCAGTTCCGGCCGCGGTTCGCGCAGCGGCGGCAGCATCGCCGGGGCGTTCACGCCGATCATGCCCATCACCGACTTCATCGGGCCGGGGTTGGTCTCGGCGAAGGCGAGGTTCATCATCGGGATGAGGGTGCGGTGAACCTCCAGCGCCTCGGCGGTCTTGCCGGACGAGGCGAGGTCGAAGACCAGGCGCCAGGCGCGCGGCAGGAGGTTGGCCGTGACCACGATGCCGCCCTTGGCCCCCGCGGCCACATGCAGCGGGAACAGCGTGTCCTCGCCGCTCAGCATGGCGAAGGACGGGTCCAGCCCGGCCATCGTGCGCAGGAAATGGTACATGTCGGTGTTGCAGGCCTTCATGCCGACGATGCGCTCGTGGCGCGACAGCTCGTGCAGGACCTCCGGGTCGACGGCGATGCGGGTGCGGTAGGGGATCTCATAGATCAGGATCGGCACCGGCGACTCGTCGGCGTAGCGCAGGAAGTAGTCGCGGATGCCGGCCTGGGTCGGGTTGGTGTAGTAGGGCGTCAGGACCAGCAGCCCGTCCACGCCGGCCGCCGCGAAGTCGCGGCCGGCGGCCAGGGCGTCGTGATAACCGGTGTCGAGCACGCCGGCGATGACCGGCTTCTTGCCGGCCATCGCCTCGACCGTCAGCGCGGCGAAGCGGTTGCGCTCGGCCCGCGCCAGCGCGCCGTACTCGCCGGTCCCGCCCAGCGGAACCACCCCGTCGATCCCCTGGCGGTTCAGCCAGGAGAACAGCGCCTTCGAGGCGGCGACGTCGATGGTGCCGTCGGCGGTCACCGGCGTCGGGGTGGCGGGCAGAATGCCGCGGAGTTTGGTGGCATCGAGCATGATGTATCCTTGGAAGTGCGAAGAGGTGGAGTGTCCGTGCTGGCGCGGATCAGGAGGCCAGGCTGCGCCGGCGCAGCCGGTCCGCGGCGTAGATCAGCACCGCGACGAAGACGAGGAGACCGGTCGACACGGCCGCGATGACGGGGGAGACCTGCAGCGTCACCTCGTCCCAGAACTGCTTGGGCAGGGTGGCGCTGAGACCGCCCGACGAGAACAGCGAGATGGTCAGCTCGTCGAAGGAGGTGGCGAAGGCGAACAGGAAGGACGACAGCATGCCGGCCCCCAGGATCGGGAAGGTGACGTGGCGCAGCGCGGCCAGCGGACGGGCGCCCAGGCTCTGCGCCGCGAGGTCGAGCCGGGTGTCGTAGTTGCGCAGCACCGCCGTCATCGTCATCACCACATAGGGGACGGCGACGACCGTGTGGCCGATCACCAGACCCAGGATGGTGCCGACCAGCCCCATCTGAGCGAACAGGTAGAACATGCCGACGGCGATGATCATGCGCGGGACGATCACCGGCGACAGGATGAAGGCCAGCATCGCGCCCTTGGCCCGCATGCGGCTGCGCACCATCAGGAAGGCCGCCGGCACGCCGATCGCCATCGACAGCAGGCCGGTTCCGAAGGCCACCACCAGCGAACGGGTCAGCGCCTGCATCCACAGCGGCGACTGGAAGAGCTGCTCGTACCATTGCAGGGAGAAGCCGGTGGGCGGCCAGGCCAGCCCGGCCTTGCCGAAGGACAGCGGGATCATCAGGAAGGCCGGCAGGCTGATCAGCACCAGCATCGCCCACACCACCGTCCGCAGGGCGGTGGATGGCGTCTCGCCGGTGCCGCGCGGGCGGCGGCGCGGGAACAGGCCGATCAGGGCGTCGCTCGCGGCACCCAGCAGCCCGAGCACCCGGCCGCCCAGACGCCGCATGGCGGTGTCGCGGTTGTGCGTGGCCCCGGCGGTCTCGCCGGTCAGCGTCGCGAAGCCGAAGACGCGGTCGTAGAGCACGAACACGGCCAGCACCACCGTCAGCAGCAGCACCGAGATGGCGCCCGCCAGACCCCAGTTCAGCGTCTGCTGGATCTGGTCGATGATGAGCTGGGTGATCATCGTCTCGCGCCGCCCGCCGAGCAGGGCCGGCACGATGAAGAAGCCGATGGCCGACACGAAGACCATGATCGCCGCGGCGGCGACGCCGGGCAGCGACAGCGGGAAATAGACGGTCCAGAAGGCGGTGCCGGGGCGCGCGCCGAGCGTGCTGGCGGCGCGGGGCAGGGTGCGGTCGATGTTCTCCATCACCGCGAGCATGGTCATCACCGCCAGCGGCAGCATGGCGTGCACCATGCCGACCAGCACGGAGCCGAAGCCGTAGAGCAGGTCGATGGGCCGGTCGGTGATGCCCAGGGACATCAGCGTGCCGTTGATGACGCCGTTGCGGCCGAGGATGATCACCCAGGCGAAGGCGCGCACCAGGAAGCTGGTCCAGAAGGACAGCAGCACCCAGAAGATCAGGCGGCTCTTCGCCGGCCCTTTGGCGACGGAGATCAGGTAGGCGATGGGGTAGGCCCCGGCCACCGAGACCAGCGTCGTCGCCAGCGAGATTTTCAGCGTGATCCACAGCACGGTGACGTAGAGGCTGGACGAGAAGAGCTGCTGGTAGGGCGCCAGCGTGAAGCCTTGGCCGTTGTAAACGCTGAGCGCCAGAAGCTGCCCGACCGGGAAGACCAGGAAGACGGTGAGGAGCAGGACGATGGGGGCGCCCATCAGCACCGGCTTGCGCCAAGCCGGTGGGGCGGCGCGCCGGGGGGCGGCGTGGGACATGGTCATGATCTGGTCGCTCATGTCAGGCCGCCTTGGCCGCGATTCCGGCAACGGCGGCGGGGGCGCGGTCCGGGATCACCACGGCGTCGCGGCTGTCCCAGGACAGCGCCAGCACGTCGTCGATGCGGATGGCCTCGGCCTCGTTGCGGGTGGCGAAGGCGGCGACCAGCGGCGGCAGGGCGGCGTCGAGCGGCTGCATGTAGACCTTGGTCAGGCTGCCGGTGACCATCACGTCGGACACCCGGCCCATCACGGCCGTTTCGTCGCCGGAAGGACGGGCGATGCTCAGGTTCTGCGGCCGCACCATCACCCGCACCGAGGATCCCGGCGGCAGATCCTGGCCGTTGGCGAGCGCGCGGCCCGGAATGCCGGCGCTGCCCAGCCGGATCTCCGCCTCGTCGCCCAGACGCGGCCCCAGGGCCGCCGGCAGCAGGTTGGATTCGCCGAGGAAGTCGGCGACGAACAGCGTGCGCGGGCGGAAATAGAGGTCGGCCGGCGTGCCCAGCTGCTCGATGCGGCCGGAATTCATCAGGCAGATGCGATCGGACATCGTCATCGCCTCTTCCTGGTCGTGGGTGACGTAGACGACGGTCGTCCCCAGCTCGCGATGCAGATGCTTGATCTCCAGCTGCATGTGCTCGCGCAGCTTCTTGTCCAAGGCACCCAGCGGCTCGTCCATCAGGATGATCGACGGCTTGTAGACCATGCAGCGGGCCAGGGCGACGCGCTGCTGCTGGCCGCCCGACAGCTCGCGCGGGTAACGCCCGGCGATGTGCGGCAGGTGGACCATCTCCAACGCCTCGCGCGCCCGCTTCTTCGCCTCGGCCTCCGGGATCTTCCGCATCTTCAGCGGGAAGGCGATGTTCTCGGCGATCGTCATGTGCGGGAACAGGGCGTAGTTCTGGAACACCACGCCGATGTCGCGCTCGTAGGGCGGGGCGTAGGTCACGTCCTGCGCGCCGATGCGCACGATTCCTTCATCGGGCGGAACCAGCCCGGCGAGCAGACTGAGCAACGTCGTCTTGCCCGAGCCCGACGGGCCGAGCAGGGTCAGGAATTCACCGTCGGCGACCACGAGATCCGTGGGGGCGAGCGCCACGAAATCGCCGTAGCGCTTGGCGAGGCCCTGGACGGTTAGACTGGACGACGACATGGCAGGTCTCCTCGCGTCGAAAAGGGAATGGGGAAAATGCGGGAGCCCCGCAACCGGCCCCGCCATGCGGGCGGCTCCGGCCGGTTGCGGGTCCTCAGGGACAGGGCTTCAGAGACGGGGTGTCCCGGCGCCTCAGCTCAGCAGCCAGGCGTTGTAACGCTCGAGCGCCTTCTGCTGGTTGTCCAGCCAGTACTGCGCGTTGATCTTGACGCCCTTCTCGATGTTCTCGGGGAAGGTCGGGCAGTTGGGGGCGACCGCCGCGTCGATGTGCTTGAAGGCGTCGGGCAGGGTGACGCCCGCCGGGAAGTACTTCACCAGCTCCGCCTGCCGCTTGGCATCGCAGGTGAACTTGATGAACTGGCGGCAGGCGTCGGCGTTCGGCGTGCCGGCCAGGATGGCCCAGCTGTCGAGGCCCCAGATGTTCTGGTCCCAGACGATGCCGACCGGAGCGCCGGCGGCGATCGCCGCCTGCGGGCGCGACACCCAGGTCGGGACGAGATCGACCTCGCCGGAGATGAGCATCTGCTCGACCTGCGCCCCGCTGGTCCAGAAGATCGGAATGTCCTTCTTGATGCGGTCCAGCGCCTTGAAGGCACGGTCGAAGTCGCAGGGGTAGACCTCGCCGGTGGGCACGCCGTCGGCCATCAGCGCCTGCTCGATGGTGTCGAAGGGATGCTTGCGCAGCGCGCGGCGGCCGGGGACGCCCGCGACGTCGTAGAAATCCTTCCAGGAGGTCGGCGCCTTGCGGCCCTTGAAGGCGTCGGTGCGGTAGGCCAGCACGGTGGTGTAGACGTTGGTGCCGACGCCGTAGGCCGACATGTACTGCTTGGGAATGGCGGCGACCGCCGGATCGTTCTCCAGCCCGTGCTTCTCCAGCATCGGCTTGTCGCCGGCGGTCAGCATCAGGATGGCCGGCTCGCTGATCTTGGCCATGTCCCAGGTGTAGGACTTCGCCTCGACCATCGAGCGGATCTGCGCGGTCGGCTCGGCGTTGGCCTGGACGCCAACGACCTCGATGCCGGTGGCCGCGGTGAAGGGCTTGTAGAAGACCTCGCCATAGGCCTTGGTGTAGATGCCGCCGTCGTCACGCACGACGATGCGCTTGTTCTGCGCGCGGGCCGGGCTCCAGATCGCCGGCATGGCGAGCGCCGCGGTGCCGGCGGCGCCGGCTTTCAGCAGGGTGCGGCGGGACCAGCCGGATTGGCGTGTGCTCATGTCGGAACTCCTCGTGATGGGCCGGGGCGGCGGATGGGGGGCGGAAAAGCGGAGATGATCAGCCGGGCGGCAGGAGCCGTCCGGGATTGAAGATGTTCTGCGGGTCGAGCGCCTGCTTGACGGCGCGCATCAGCGCCAGCTCCGCCGACGCCTTGTAGCGGGCCATCTCGGCGAGCTGGACGCGGCCGACCCCGTGTTCGGCGCTGAAGGTGCCCTTCAGCCGGGCGGCCTCGTCGTTGACGGCGTGGCGCAGCGCGGCGGCGAGCGCGTCGCGGTCGCCCGATGCGGCGGCCTCCCAGGCGTCGAAGGTGAAGAAGGGAATGAAGTGCACGTTGCCGTCGCCGAGATGGGCGACGACGATCACCGGCAGGTCGGGCACCAGCGCGCGCACCGCCGCGGTTGCCCCGGCGATGAAGGCGGGCACCGCCGACAGCGGCACCGCGCAATCGGTGGTCAGGCCGACACCGGCCTTCTTGTTGGCCTCCGACACGCTGTGACGCACCTCCCACATGGCGTGGCGCTGCGCCTCGCTGGCGGCGAGGGCCGCGTCGCTCAGCAGACCGTCGGCGAAGGCGTCCTCCAGGATCGCCTGCAGTTCGGCGTCGAGCGCCTCGCCGGACCCGTTGTCCGACAGCTCGATCAGCACGTGCCAGTCGGCCTCGCTCTCGATCGGGCTGCGGCGGCCGGGGACATGGCCGACCACCAGATCGAGCTGCAGCCGGTTGATCATCTCGAAGGCGGACAGCCGGGCCGCGCTGCGCTCCTGCACGCGGGTCAGCAGGGTCAGCGCATCCTCCGGCGAGGCCATCCCGACCCAGGCCACCGCGTGGCGCGTCGGCAGCGGATGCAGCTTCAGGGTCGCCGCGGTGATGATGCCGAGCGTGCCTTCCGAACCGATGAACAGATGCTTCAGATCGTAGCCGGTGTTGTTCTTGCGAAGGCCGTAGAGGCCCGACCAGACGGTGCCGTCGGCCAGCACGACCTCCAGCCCCAGCACGTTCTCGCGCGTGTTGCCGTAGCGCAGGACCGACGTGCCGCCGGCGTTGGTGGCGATGGTGCCGCCGATCTGGCAGGAGCCCTCGGCGCCCAGGCTGACCGGGTAGAGCCGCCCGGCGGCGGCGGCGGCCTCCTGCACGGTGGCGAGGACGCAGCCGGCCTCGACCTCCATCGTGTTGTTCACCGGGTCGATGGCGCGGACCGCGCGCATGCGCGTCAGGCTGAGAATGACCGGGGCGGGGCCGGTTTCCGACGGGACGGCGCCGCCGCACAGGCTGGTGTTGCCGCCCTGCGGCAGGACCGGGACGCCGTGCTTGGCGCAGCAGCGCACCACGTCGGCCACCTGTCCGGCGTTGGCGGGACGCGCGAGGCAAAGCGCCGGGCCGCGATAGCGCCCCCGCCAGTCCTCGGTAACGGCATCCAGGTCGGAGGGGGCGGTCAGGACGGCGTCGGCGCCGATCAGGCTCGTCAGTTCAGCGATCACGTCCACGCGCGATCTCCTTGATCTATCCAGTGCATAATCGTTATGCGATTACATCAACCGAAATATGATAGCTTGAGATTTGTGCGCTAACAAACTTCTTTTTGCGGAGAAGGCGAATTTTCGGTGTGCGGAAGCGTCGGCAAGGGCGCCGCCCGGCTCCCGGTCTGTTGCGGAGGCTTGAGGTCTGACGGCCGTCGGTCACCGTGAACGCTGCGCCGAGCGGCTGCTCCAGCGCAACATGGTCAAGGCGCTCGGCAGGGGCGGCATCTTTGGCGCGCCGCCGTACGGAAACCGGTGATGGAAGGCTCATCGCCCAGGGGCGGGGGGAGCCGCCGAAACACATAAGGGCTTGGGCGTCGGCGAACGTCGGCAGAGGCCGGCCTCGGCCACTGTCCGGATGAGGTCATGTGGAGCGCCATCGGGCGCTCCACGGCCGGGACGGATCTGGCCGGGCCGTTGCCCAGGCTCCGTCCTTCAGGGCGTTCGCCGGCTGTGCGTCCGGAAGAACCCGTTGAGCGCGTCGAACGGTTCGGCTTCGCCGAGGGCGTCGAAGCGCCCATGCTCGGCCAGCATCCGGGCGGCCCGGAGAAAACCGCCCCAGGCGGCGCGGTTGAGGCCGCTGCCCAGGCTGATGCGCCGCACGCCCAGGGCGGCGATCTGATCCACCGACAAGCCGATCGGGGACGAAACCAGCAGGTTGAGCGGTTTCGGGTGGACGGCGTCGACCGCCGCCTCGATGACGTCCGGGGTCCGCAAGCCCGGCGCGTAGAGGACGTCGGCTCCCGCCGCGGCGTAGGCCGGCAAGCGGCGCAGCGCCTCCTCGACGGCCGCCGGGTGGTTCACCAGCAGGGCCTCGCAGCGGGCGGTCAGGAGGACGCCGGTTCCCCGCAACGCCTCCGCCGCCGCGGCCACGCGCTCGACGGCGTGAGGGAGGTCATACAGCGGCTTCGCCGGGTCGCCCGTGGCGTCCTCGATGGACAGGCCCGCCACGCCGGTGTCGGCGCAGAGGCGCACGTTGCGCGCCAGCCCCTCGCAGTCATGGGCATAGCCGGACTCGAAATCGGCGTTCACCGGCAGGTCGGTTGCCCGGACCATGTCGGCGATGTGGGCCAGCATGTCGCCGCACGGCACCGCCCAATCGGTGTCGGGAAGCCCCCGCGCGAAGGCGAAGCCCGCCGAGGTGGTGGCCAACGCGCGGAATCCGAGATGCTTCAGCATCACGGCGCTTCCGACGTCCCACGGATTGGGAATGACGAAGCAGCCGGTTTGGTGGAGGTCGGCAAAAGCAGCGCGGGCTTGGGAATGGTCGGCCATCACAGGGTTCCCTCCAGGGCGACGGATCAACCTCTGCAGGCTGACGAGGACAGGGTACGCTTCCGTTCCAGCGTCGCCTTGCTCCCGATTGGCATCAACGGCAACAGAATCCCTGATGAGGGGATCCTTGCGTTGCGCGAACCGCCTCCGGTCCCTGTTGAAGGACAATGGCCGAGCTACTCCGGCCATCGGCAACACCAGCATCCCACGGGGAAGGCGCTCATGTCGGAACAAGCACTCAAGGAACTCCTCATCAAGGAGTTGCAGGACACCTACAGCTCGGAAACGCAGATCATCGAGGCCCTGCCGGCCATGGTCGAGGCCGCCTCATCGCCTCAGCTCAAGCAGGCTTTCGAAACCCATCTGCGCGAGACCGACGGTCAGGTCAAACGCCTGGAGCAGATCTTCCAGATCCTGCGGGCCGAGCCGGGCGGAAACACCTGCGAGGCGACCCAGGGACTGATCGAGGAAACCGAGGAGATCATCGACGAGGGCCTCCCGGCGGAGGTGCTCGATGTCGCGCTCATCATGGCCGCGCAGAAGGTCGAGCATTACGAGATCGCCAGCTACGGCTCGCTGAGGACATTGGCCGAAACCTGCGGCATGACCGATGTCGCCCGTCTGCTCGAGCAGACCCTTGAGGAGGAAAAGGCAACCGATCAGAAACTCAACCAACTCGCCGAAGGCGACATCAACATGCGTGCCTTCAGGGCGGCGTAGGACGCGGCCGCAGTTCCCGGTTCGGAGCTGCGGCCCCCCTTCCGGGGCAACACGGACCCGACACGGATGAATCGACCACACACCGGTCTGTCGTTCCTCTCCGCAGGAAGGGTGGGTCATGAGCGGCGTTGCAGGCTTCACCGGTTCGATCCGGGCGGTTGTGATCGGGGCGAGCGGCGGCATCGGCGCCGCCGTGACGCAACGGTTGCTCGCCGACCCCGGGGTGACGGAGGTGCTGGCCCTGTCACGCCGCCCGCTCGCGCCGGCGGACAAGCTGCGCACCGGCTTCCTCGACCTTGCCGATGAATCGTCCATCGTCGATGCGGCGGCGATGGCCGGAGCGGTCGATCTCGTGTTCATCGCCAGCGGCCTGCTGCATCAGGATGCGGTGCAGCCGGAGAAGAGTTGGCGCACGTTGGACCCGACCGCCATGGCGCGGCTGTTCCAGGTCAACGCCATCGGCCCGGCGCTGGTCGCCAAGCACTTCCTGCCGCGGATGCCGCGGCACGGGCGGGCGGTCTTCGCGGCTCTCTCCGCAAAAGTCGGCAGCATTGCCGACAACCGGCTCGGCGGCTGGTACGGCTATCGCGCGTCCAAGGCGGCGCTCAATCAGATCATCCGGACCACGGCCATCGAACTGGCGCGCTCGCGACCGGATGCCATTTGCGTTGCGCTGCATCCGGGCACCGTCGACACTCCCTTGTCGCACCCGTTCCAAGCCGCCGTGGCCCAAGAGCGGTTGTTCACCCCTGCCGTCGCCGCCGCGCACCTGCTCCACGTCCTTGCCGGGTTGACGCCAATGGACAGTGGCGGGCTGTTCGCATGGGACGGCCAGCGACTGCCCTATTGAACCGGCAGCCGAGATGGCCGCCCCACTGTGGAGAACCGCCTGGCCTGCGCCAGTTCCGGGAGCGTTCCGGCGGGCCGGTTTCCCACAGGTCCTGAATCACGCTCGGGGGTGTGACCCCTGTCGGTTCGAGGCGAGCTCGCGCTTTCGACCGTGAGAGGGAAAGCAGAGGACGAAGGAAACAGACGCCAGGCGAGGGGGCTCAAGCTCAAGCTGGGCCAAAGGAAAGCATCCTTGTTGATACGAAGACTTTCTTTTCAATGCACAAACATTTTTATCAGACTGTAGGCATCCTGTTTATGTCACAGAAATCGACACTGTTAATAAAATATTTACCAAGATTCTTATTTTTCCGTTAAGCGGGGGCGCCTCAACCTCTGGGCTAAGACGTTGGTCTAGAGTTCTATGAGGTCCGAGATGGCTGCCGAAACTACCGAACTGATGGACGTCACCTTTACGGTGAACGCCTGGGGCGCTCCCGCAGGCGGAAAGTGGCCGCATTTCGTGCTGCGGCTGGATGGGGTTGAGATCGGGCAGGCGACCGTCGCGTCGGCGTCGCTGGGCCGCTACACCTTCAACGCCCGCGTTCCGGCCGACAAGGCCCACAAACTTCAGCTCCAGTACGACAATGACGGCTCCGTGAACGGAGAGGACCGCAACCTCTTCGTCAAATCGTTCGAGGTGAACGGGAAACCGATCCTCAGCATCGACCCGCTGGTGACCTACGACACCGGCGACATCGACGGCAAGAACGTCATCGCCGGGCAGACCGAGATGTACTGGCGCGGCGCGTTGAACGTCGATCTGCCCAAGACCCTGTTCGCCAGCGCGCAGGAACCGGAGCCGGAAGCGCCGGCCACCATGACGACCGAGATCGTGGTGAAGGCCTGGGGCGCCGCCGCCAACGGCATGCCGCCGCATTTCAAGCTGCTGGTGGACGACAAGGTGGTCGGCGACGCCTGGGTCAGCGCGACCAGCCCGACCGGCTACACCTTCAAGGTCGATGTGGACCCCAACGAGGCCCACAAGATCCAGATCCACTACGACAACGACGCCACCGTCAACGGCCAGGACCGCAACCTGTTCGTCCAGGGCATCACCATCGACGGGCAGGAGATCAAATCGACCGATCCGCTGGCCTCCTACGACAAGGGGCCGGTGGACGGCAAGTTCGTGGTCGCCGGGCAGGAAGGGCTGTTCTGGGGCGGCGCGCTCACCTTCGGCGTGCCGGAGGAGTATTTCGGCGGCCCCTACGTTCCGCCGCCGCCCCCGCCGCCGCCGGTCACGCTGACGCCGACGGACATCGTCGTCACCGCCTGGGGCCAGTCGGCCGGAGGGGTGGCGCCGCACTTCAAGCTGCTGGTGGACGGCAAGGTGGTCGGCGAGGGCCGCGCCACCTCCAGCGACCCGCAGCCCTTCACCTTCACGGTCGATCTGGACGCCAAGGAAGCCCACAAGATCCAGATCCACTACGACAACGATGCCGTGGTGAACGGGCAGGACCGCAACCTGTTCGTCAAGTCGGTGTCCATCAACGGCCACACCGTCGCGGCCACCGACAGCATGGTCACCTATGACAAGGGGGCGGTGGACGGAAAGGACGTGGTGAAGGGCCAGGAGGGGCTGTTCTGGGGCGGCGCTCTGAACGTGGACGCCCCGGCGTCGCTGTTCGAGCCCCCGGCCGAACCGCCCCCGCCGCCGCCGTCCGGCCCGGCCTTCTACGTTGCGGCCAACGGCAAGGACACCTGGTCGGGCAAACTGTCCGCGCCGAACGCCGACGGCACCGACGGTCCCTTCGCCTCGCTGGAACGCGCCCGCGACGCCATGCGGGACAGCGACGTCGACACGACCTATGTGCGCGAGGGCACCTACCGCCTGACCAAGACGCTGGAGCTGACCGGCGCCGACAACGGCCACAGCTTCCGCAACTATCCCGGCGAGACGCCGGTGCTGAACGGGGCGGAGAAGGTCACGAACTTCGTCAGCGAGGGCAAGGGGATCTACTCCGCGAAGCTGTCGCAGGCCACCGACCTCGACCTGACCATCGGCGGCGTGCGCCAGACGCTGGCCAGCAAAGGCATCGTCGACGCCGACAACCCCACCACCACCGGCTGGTACTTCGCCGACGCGGCCAACGGCGGTCCCAGCGGCTGGTCGGTGCGCTACCACACCGGCGACATGTCGTCGGGCGACATCGTCCCCGGCATGAAGATCCAGCTGATGGACGCCGAGCGGCTGTCCGACACGCTGACCGAGATCGCCGGGGTCAACGACGCCACCCGCACGATCACGCTGAAGAACGGCACCTCTCTGCCCTTTGCCGAGGGGACGACCTACAAGCTGCTGAACAACCCGTCCTTCGTCGACCAGGCGGGCGAGTTCGCGTGGCGCGCGTCGGACAAATCGCTGGTGTTCAAGCCGGAAAATCCGGCCACCCTGGCGCAGGACGGCGTCGAGGTGGCGCGGCTGGGCACGCTGATCCGCCTGAACGGCAGCAGCGACGTGACCATCGAAGGGCTGGGCTTCGCCAACACCACCACCTGGGGCTACGCGGTGGAGCTGAAGGGGGCGTCGGGCAACAGCATCGGCAACAACAGCTTCCTCAACGTCGGCACGGCGATCAAGCTGACCGCGGCGTCTTCCAACAACCTGGTGGGCGGCAACACGCTGGACCATCTGGCGGTCAACGGCATCGAGCTGGACGGGCGCAGCAACGGCAACACCATCTACGCCAACGACATCTCCCACGTCGGCGAGGTGCGCAAGGGGGTCGCCGGGATCATCGGCACCGGGGTGGACAACAACCTGATCGCCCACAACGACGTGGACTCCAGCGCGCGCTACGGCATCTCGCTGAAGAACTGGGACTCCACCAACATCAACCGCAACAACGTCATCGAGTACAACCGCGTCACCAACACCAACCTGGAGACGGCGGACGGCGGCGGCATCGAGGTGCTGGGCCGGTCCAGCGTCGACACCGGCACGATCATCCGCGGCAACTGGGTGGAGCATGTCGGCGGGCTGGCGACCAGCAACACCGACCAGTGGCTGACCAACCACAAGGGCTTCGGCATCTATCTGGACGACATGGCCGGCGGCGTCACGGTGACCGGCAACTTCCTCAAGGACACCGGGCTGGCCGGGGTGCACATCCACGGCGGCGACAACAACCTCGTCACCAACAACTTCTCGATCATCGCCAGCAACGTGGAGGAGTTCATCCGCGTCGGCTGGGCGCCCAAGCACGGCGATCCCGGCCTGCCGCGCAACAACACCATCACCGGCAACGTCGTCAGCGGGACGCTGCCGCTGGACGACTACATGGAGTTGCTGACCGCCGGAAACCCGGTGATCGACGGGAACCTCGTCCACAACGTGCCGCGCTACGGCGACAACGACGTGACGGGCAAGCCGCTGTTCAACAACCCCTATTGGGGCGACTACTCGTTGCAGGCGAATTCCCCGGCGCTGGCCATGGGCATCCATGACCTGGACTGGGCGATGATCGGCCAGAACGGCTACACGTCGTCGGACGGCATGCCGCATTTCTGGGACGCCTGATCCCCGGCCCGGACGGGGCGAAAAGCGGGATCAAATGCGGGCGGAGGCTTGTTCTTCCGGGATAAAACCCGGGGAAGGAGGCTCCGCCCGTGCTCCCGCATCCACACGCCTTGCGGCGGTCCGCCGCCGCCCTTCTGCTCGTCTTGGCCGGGGGGGTGGCGGGGTGCGCCGATCCCCGGGCCGACCTCGCGCTGGCCGCCCGGAGCGCGCTGGTCGGCATGCCCAAGGGAACGCTGCTGTCCTGCGCCGGCGTGCCGCACCGGCAGGCGGACAGCGGTGCCCTGGAGTTCTTCACCTACCGGGCGGGCTCCGTCGATTACTACGCCCCGCCACCACCGCCGATTGGCTACGGATGGGGACATCCGTGGGGCTATCCCGGCTGGCGCCATCGCGGGCTCGACTACGACCCGTGGGACTACTATCCTCCGCGGTCGGGCGACGTGGTGGACAACCGGTGCGAGGCGACCTTCACCCTGAGGAACGGGGCCGTCGAGCAGCTGGTCTACCGGGCGTCGTCGCTGGGCTCCTGCGCCGCGATCGTGCAGAACTGCGTGGCGCTGGTGCCGCAGAGCATCCCGCCAAGGCCCACCCCGTCAGGATAGAGCCGGCAGAGGCCTCCACCGTGACCCCATGGACGAAGACCCTGGTGATGAAGAGACAGCTACGCTCGGCTCTGCTGGCCCTGTGCGCGTTCGCTTTTCTGGTGGGTCCGCCCGCAGCGGCGCAGGACGCGCAGAGCGAGACGAAGCCGAAGTTCGGGCCGGACGCCGTGCCGATGACCCAGGATCGCGCGTATCTGCGCAAGGCCGGGGCGCCGGACTTCTGGGCGATGATGCCCTACTACACGGCGCAGCAGACGGGCAGCGCCTGTTCGGTCGCCAGCGTGGCGATGATGATCAACGCGCTGCGCGGCCTGCCGCCGCTCTCGTCCAACCGGCTGGTCACCCAGACGCGGGTGCTGAACGAGGTGGACGACGACGGCTGGAAGGCGGCCAGCGCGGAGAACGGGGATGGCGTGTCCTTCGCCGACTTTGCCGGGCTGGTTCGGAAGTCGGTGGAGGCCTTCGGCCTGGATGCCACGGTGGAGGTCTTCCGTCCCAAGGACACGTCGCCGGAAACGCTGAGCGAGCTGCGGCGCATTCTGGAGGAGAACGAGCGCGACGACAGCGACATCATCCTGCTGGCCTACGACCAGGGCACGCTGACCGGCGACGCCACGGTGGGGCACATCGCGCCGCTCGGCGCCTACGACGCCGAAACCCACCGGGTTCTGGTCATGGACGTGGACCGGCTGTGGTACGTGCCCTACTGGTCGAGCGACGAGAAGCTGCTGGAGGCGATGGTGAAGCCCGACCGCTCCGACCCCACGGGCAGCGGCCTGATCCATGTCCGGTTGAAAGACGTCCGGTTGAAGGGGCGGACAACGGGATAACAGCGTTGCCTCATGTTGCGACGCAGCGCGACCGGTTGTCGCATTTCGAACCATGGATCAACCGATGTCCAGCTAATGATCAACCGCTTGTCGGTTAATTTTGGGCGTTTCTGAGCAGATCTTGCGTCATTTCGCGCTCAAAGAAATTTAATTTCGCTTTTTGCTGCCATGCACCCACGGTATTGCTGCGATGCGCAATGCCTGGGTTCCAAGAAAAAGCGATAGAAACATGTCCGACGAAATTTACGAGCGGGTGCTGTCCAACCCGAAGTTCGCCGCGATGACGGCGAGCCGCGCGCGCTTCAGCTGGCGGCTGGCGCTGATCGTTCTGGCGGTCTACTACGCCTTCGTGTTCGCCTCGGCGCTGGCGCCCGAACTGATGGCGCGCCCGCTGGCCGAAGGCATGACCTTCCCGGTCGGTCTGGCCGCCGGCATCGTTATCACGGTCTTCTGTTCGCTGATGACCGGCGTCTATGTGCTGCGCGCCAACAGCCGCTATGACGCGATGAACCGCGACCTGCTGGACGAGGTGGGCCGATGAGCGCCGTGCATCGTCTCGCCGCCCCGATCACTGTTGCCTCCGCCGCGCTGCTGCCGGTGCTGGCCGCCGGGTCCGCCTTCGCCGCCGCCATCGACGGTGCGGTGGAGCGCCAGCCGGTCAACGTGACGGCCATCGCCATGTTCCTGCTGTTCGTCGCGGGCACGCTGGGCATCACCTACTGGGCGTCCAAGCGCACCCGCTCGGCGTCGGACTTCTACACCGCGGGCGGCGGCATCAGCGGCTTCCAGAACGGGCTGGCCATCGCGGGCGACTACATGTCGGCGGCGGCTTTCCTTGGCCTGTCGGGCATGGTCTTCGCCAAGGGCTTCGACGGGGTGATCTACACCATCGGCTTCCTGGTCGGCTGGCCGCTGATGCTGTTCCTGATCGCCGAGCGGCTGCGCAACCTGGGCCGCTTCACCTTCGCCGACGTGGCGTCCTACCGGCTGGGCCAGACGCCGATCCGCTCGCTGGCGGCGGTCGGGTCGCTGACGGTGGTCTGCTTCTACCTGATCGCGCAGATGGTCGGGGCGGGCAAGCTGATCCAGCTCCTGTTCGGTCTGGACTACACCTACGCCGTGGTCATGGTCGGCGTGCTGATGATCCTCTACGTCACCTTCGGGGGCATGCTGGCGACCACCTGGGTGCAGATCATCAAGGCGGTGATGCTGCTCGGCGGCTGCACCGTGCTGGTCGGGCTGGCGCTGGCGCAGTTCGGCTTCAACCCGGAGCGGCTGCTCCAGCAGGCCGTCGCCGCCCACGCCGCGAACGCCGCCATCCTGCGTCCCAGCGCCGCCATGGCCGATCCCATCGCCGCGGTGTCGCTCAGCCTCGCGCTGATGTGCGGACCGGCGGGGCTGCCGCACATCCTGATGCGCTTCTTCACCGTTCCGGACGCCAAGGAGGCGCGCAAGTCGGTCGTCTACGCCACCGGCTTCATCGGCTATTTCTTCATTCTGACGGTGACCATCGGCTTCCTCGCCATCGTGATCGTCGGCACCAACCCGGCCTATCTGGACGCGGCGGGCAAGATCCTGGGCGGCGGCAACATGGCGGCCATCCACCTGTCCAAGGCCATCGGCGGCAACATCTTCCTCGGCTTCATCTCGGCGGTCGCCTTCGCCACCATCCTGGCGGTGGTCGCCGGCCTGACGCTGGCCGGCGCGTCGGCGGTCAGCCACGACCTCTACGCCCGCGTCATCAAGAAGGGCAACGCCACCGAGGCGTCGGAGATGCGCGTGTCGCGCCTCGCCACGCTGGCGCTGGGCGTCATCGCCATCACGCTGGGCCTGCTGTTCGAGAACCAGAACATCGCCTTCATGGTCGGTCTGGCCTTCGGTCTGGCGGCCTCGGTGAACTTCCCGGTGCTGATCCTGTCGATCTTCTGGAAGGGACTGACCACGCGCGGCGCCTTCGTCGGCGGATTCGCCGGTCTGGTGAGCTGCGTCGCCTTCGTGGTGCTGGGGCCGACCGTGTGGGTCAGCGTCTTCAAGTTCCCGGCGCCGATCTTCCCCTACGAGCATCCGGCGCTGTTCTCGATGGTCATCGCCTTCGCGACGACCTGGCTCTTCTCGGTCACCGACCGCAGCGCGCGGGCGGCGGCCGAGGCGAAGGCCTACGAGTACCAGTACATCCGGTCGGAAACCGGCCTGGGCGCGGCCGGCGCGGTCTCGCACTGACCGTGTGAAGGAAACGGCCCCTCTCCTTCCCTGAAGGGGAGGGGCCGCGCCCTTCTCAGCGCCGCTGCGCCGACTGGGAATAGACGTAGGAGTCGAAGCTGTTCTCGGCGACGCGGAACCACAGCCGCTCCTCGTCGCGGAAGGGCTTCCACGCCTCGTAGACCTTCTTGAAGCGCGGATTCTTCGCCGACAGCTCGTCATACAGCTCGTTGGCGATCTTCTCGCAGGCCATCATGACGTCGCGCGGGAAGGCGCGGAGCTGGGCGCCGCCGGCGACCAGACGCTTCAGCGCCGCGGCGTTGACGGCGTCGTACTTGGCGATCATCCAGGTGTTGGCTTCCCAGCAGGCCTGCTCCAGGATCGTCTTGTAGGAGTCCGGAAGCTGCTCCCAGGCGGTGATGTTGATCATCAGCGGGATCTGGGCGGAGCCTTCCCACCAGCCCGGCGAGTAGTAGTATTTGGCGACCTTGTGGAAGCCCAGCTTCTCGTCGTCGTAGGGGCCGACGAACTCCGCCGCGTCGATGGTGCCGCGCTCCAGCGCCGGGTAGATGTCGCCGCCGCCGATCTGCTGCGGGACGAGTCCCAGCTTGCCCATGATCTGACCGGCCAGCCCGCCGACCCGCATCTTGAGGCCGCTGAGGTCCTCCACCGTCTTGATTTCCTTGCGGAACCAGCCGCCCATCTGGGCCGTCGTGTTGCCGGCGGGGATGTTGTAGATGTTGTGCTCCCGGAACAGCTCCCGCATCAGCTCCAGCCCGCCGCCGTGCATCATCCAGGCGATGTGCTGGCGCGTGTTCAGGCCGAAGGGCATGGCCGTGTCGAAGCAGAAGGTCGGGTCCTTGCCGATGTAGAAATAGGCGGCGGACTGGCCGCACTCGATCGTGCCGTTCTGCACCGCGTCCAGCACCTGGAGCGCCGGAACGATCTCGCCCGCCGCGAAGGTGCGGATCTGGAACTTGTTGTCGGTGGCGGCGGCGACCCGGCGGGCGATCAGCTCCGCCCCGCCGAAGATGGTGTCGAGGCTCTTGGGGTAGCTCGACGCCATGCGCCATTTGATGTCGGGCTGGCTCTGCGCGATGGCCGGTGCGGCGACGACGGTGCTGGCGGCCAGACCGACGCCGGCGCTGGCGAGAAAGGAACGACGTTTCATGACTGGGGAATCTCCCTTCCCATTCTTTTCGATTTTGGGAGGGATTCTGCACCGCCCAGGCTCGCACAACAAGAAAAAGGCGGAGCCTTGCAGTTCCACCCAATCCTCCCCGGCCATCAGGGCGCTGTGTCCGAGCAGACGATCACCTTCACCAAGCCGGGCGAGCGCCTCGTGTGCTGCACCGTCTGCCGCGGCCAGGCGCAAGACGCCATGATGGGCCGCTTCGCGACGGCGCCACGGGGGCCGGAGCATCGCTCCGCCCCCGTATGCCCGGTCTCACTTCTTGATGCCGAGGATGCTCTCAGCCTGGGCGAGCGTCGCCTCCGACTCGGCGTGCTTGCCCTGCTTGTGAAGCGTTTCGCCGTCGGCGCGCAGCTTCTTCACCTGTGCCATCTGATCAGCGCTCAGCTTTGGATTGGCCGCCAGGGCTTGGTCGATGGCGGCCATGTGCCTGGGGCAGCTGTTGGCGAGCGCCGGACCGGTCAGGGCAACGGCGACGACGGCGGTCAAAGCGAAGTTCCTGAGCATGGTGTTCCTCCCGTTTTGCGGCACGCGACAGCGTGCCCTGCTGGATGGACGCCTGAACGGCGCCGGGTATTCCAGCACGGGCGGCCGAGGTTAACGAGTGGGCAACAGTATCAAAGCATCAGGAGTGGCATTCAGCCATTGTCCACGACCGGCAGGGTGCCTTGAAGCTGGTTCGTGGCGCGAGCAACGATCCCATGGCGGCTGGGGCCGTGCGCGAGGTCGACCCACGCAAGCGCTTCCACATGAGTGCCCCCGATCTGGCGGTGCGCAGCGGCCTGACGGCTCCGAAGGGCAATAAAGACCATGCTCGGTCGGACGAGGTTTGTGGACGACGAGTCCGATGGCTTTTGCGCCGCGGCACTCGAGAACAAGACGAGCGGAGCCTCACGACTCCGCTCGTTTGCAGGTTATATGTCACAATTCACGGGTTATGTGTCAGGCGACGCCACCAACACGATCACACGTCCAGGTTCGCGACCTTCAGGGCGTTCTCCTGGATGAACTCGCGGCGCGGCTCCACGATGTCGCCCATCAGGGTGGAGAAGACCTCCTCCGCCTGATCGGCGTGGTTGACCTTCACCTGCAACAGCGAGCGCTTGGTCGGGTCCAGCGTGGTTTCCCAGAGCTGGTCGGGGTTCATTTCGCCCAGACCCTTGTAGCGCTGGATCGTCACGCCGCGACGGCCCAACTCCATCACCGTGTCGAACAGGGCGACCGGGCCGGTCAGGCTGCGGCTCTCCTTCTGCTTTTCGAAGGCGCGGCCCGGTTCGGCGTAGGCGCGCTTCAGGTCCGCCGCGATGGCGTCCAGCTTGCGGGCCTCGGCGCTCTTCAGCAGGTCGGCGTCCAGATGGTGGCGGTGGGTCACGCCGCGACGCGTCCGCACCAACGCGTAGCCGCCCTGGAGCAGGCTTTCGCCACGCCAGCCGCCTTCCACGTCCAGCGCGTTGAGCCGGGCGGCCACCGTCTCGGCCGCCTGCTGCGCCTGGGCGGTGTCCTGCGACAGAGCGACCGACAGGGCGCCGCTCACCGCCGCCGATTCCACCACCGACAGGTTGCCGGCCTTGCGGGCCAGCGTCTCGATGTGCAGGCGGGCGCCGCGCGCCTGCTCGACCATCTCGCGCAGCGGCTCGCCGTTCAGCAGGGAGCCGTCGGCGGGGCGCACGGACAGGTCGCCCAGCGCCGCCTCGATCAGATACTCCTCCAGCGCCCGGTCGTCCTTCAGGTACCGCTCCTTCGCGTTGCCGCGCTTGATGCGGTAGAGCGGCGGCTGGGCGATGTAGAGATAGCCGCGCTCGATCAGCTCGGGCATCTGCCGGAAGAAGAAGGTCAGCAGGAGCGTGCGGATGTGGCTGCCGTCCACGTCCGCGTCGGTCATGATGATGATCTTGTGGTAGCGCGTCTTGTCCGGGTTGAACTCGTCGCGCCCGATGCCGGTGCCCAGCGCCGCGATCAGCGTGCCGATCTCCGCCGAAGACAGCATCTTGTCGAAGCGCGCCCGCTCCACGTTCAGGATCTTGCCGCGCAGCGGCAGGATGGCCTGGAACTGGCGCGACCGGCCCTGCTTGGCCGAGCCGCCCGCCGAATCGCCCTCCACGATGAAGAGTTCGGACAGCGCCGGATCGCGCTCCTGGCAGTCGGCCAGCTTGCCGGGCAAGGACGCGATGTCCAGGGCACCCTTGCGCCGGGTCAGCTCGCGCGCCTTGCGGGCGGCCTCACGGGCGGCGGCGGCCTCGACCACCTTCTGGACGACGCGCTTGGCGTCCGCCGGATGCTCCTCGAAATACTGGGCGAGGCATTCGCCCACCACCGCCTCGACCACCGGGCGGACTTCGGAGGAGACCAGCTTGTCCTTGGTCTGGCTGGAGAATTTCGGGTCTGGCACCTTCACCGACAGCACGCAGGTCAGCCCCTCGCGCGCGTCGTCGCCGGAGAGGTTGACCTTCTCCTTCTTCGCGATGCCCGACTCGTTGGCGTAGTTGTTGATCGCCCGAGTCAGCGCCGCGCGGAAGCCGGCGAGGTGGGTGCCGCCGTCCTTCTGCGGGATGTTGTTGGTGAAGCAGAGGGTCGTCTCGTGGTAGCTGTCGTTCCACTGGAGCGAGCATTCCACGGTGACCACGCCGCCATGCTCGGTCGGGCGCTCCGCCTTGATCGAGATCGCCGGCTTGTGCAGCGGCACCTTGGAGCGGTCGAGCCAGTTCACGAAGGCTTCCAGCCCGCCTTCGTAGTGCAGGTCCTGGACCTTCGGCTCCACCCCGCGGGCGTCGGTCAGCACCAGCCGCACGCCGGAGTTCAGGAAGGCCAGCTCGCGCAGCCGGTGTTCCAGAGTCGCGAAGTCGAATTCGGTGTTGGTGAAGGTGTCCTTGGACGGCAGGAAGGTGACTTCGGTGCCGGAGAGCGGCTTCTGACCGCCGTTGCCGTCGTCGACCATCGGGGCCGCGCCGATGTCGGCCAGGCGCTCGTCGGCGACGCCGTGGCGGAAGCGCATGAACCATTCGCGGCCGTTGCGCCAGATGCGCAGCTCCAGCGTCTCCGACAGGGCGTTCACCACCGACACGCCCACGCCGTGCAGGCCGCCCGACACCTTGTAGGAGTTCTGGTTGAACTTGCCGCCGGCGTGGAGCTGGGTCATCACGACCTCAGCCGCCGACACGCCCTCTTCGGAGTGGATGTCGGTGGGGATGCCGCGGCCGTTGTCGCGCACCGTGACCGACCCGTCGGCGTTGAGCTGCACCACGACCGCGTCGCAGTAGCCGGCCAGCGCCTCGTCGATCGCGTTGTCCACGACCTCGTAGACCATGTGGTGCAGTCCGGAGCCATCATCGGTGTCGCCGATGTACATGCCCGGACGCTTGCGCACGGCGTCCAGCCCGCGCAAGACGGTGATCGATTCCGCGCCGTAATCCTGCTGCGGGAGGTCGTTCTTCAGTGCTTCCTGTGCCATGGTGCGACTATAGCAGACTGCGTTGCGTTTCGGCGGAATACCGTACTTCGGTAGGCGATTTTCTGGGCTTTTCAGCCCTTTTTCGAGCGCTAGGCCGGGGTCACGGTCGCATCCTCGATGTGGAAGCGTTTGGCCGCACCGCCGAGCGGCCCGAAGACCGAATCATCGGTGCCGGTCATCCAGGCCTGGGCGCCCAGCGCCAGGATCTCGTCGAACAGCGCCTCGCGCCGCTGCGGGTCCAGATGGGCGGCCACCTCGTCCAGCAGCAGCAGCGGGGCGGCCCCGCGCTCCGCCGCCAGAAGGCGGGCGTTGGCCAGCATGATGGCGATCAGCAGCGCCTTCTGCTCCCCGGTGGAGCAGAGCGCCGCCGGCATGTCCTTCTGGGCATGGCGCACCGCGAGGTCGCTCTTGTGCGGCCCCAGCGTGGCGCCGCCGCCGTCCGAATCGGCCCGCCGGCTGTCGCGCAGCGAGCGGCGCAGAGCGTCCTCGGCGGCCAGCGCCGGGCCGTCGTCGAGCCAGCGCTCCACGGTGCCCTGGACCGTCAGGTCGGCGCCGGGGAAGGGGCCGACGGCCCGCCCGCAGGCGGCGCGCAGCCGCTGCACCACGTCGCGGCGGGCGGCGGCCACGGCAACTCCGGTGGTCGCCATCTGATCCTCCAGCCCGCTCAGCCAGCCCTCGTCGCCGTTCCAGCCGCGATGCCCCTCGCGCAGCAGGCGGGCCCGCTCGCGCAGGGCGTGCTCGTAGCGGCTGAGCCGCCCGGCGTGGGCGGGGTCGAAGCCGAACACGAGGCGGTCGAGGAAGCGGCGGCGCCCGCTGGAGCCCTCAAGGAACAGCCGGTCCATCTGCGGGGTCAGCCAGACCACGGCGACATGCTCGGCCAGGACGGTCTGGCCCTTGGCGGGGTGGCCGTCCACCCGGACGACGCGGCGGTCGCGCTCCGCTCCGGACGCCGCCTGGGGGCTGATCTCGCGGCCGGTGCCGATCTCCACCGGGCCGGCGGGGGTATTGAGAACGGCGGCGACCGCCCAGCCGGCGCCCGCGCCATTGCCAACGTTGCCGCCGATCCGCTCGACCTCCGACAGCTTGGCGCCGCGCAGGCCGCGTCCGGGGGCGAGGAAGCTGACCGCTTCGAGCAGGTTGGTCTTGCCGGCGCCGTTCGGTCCGGTCAGCACCACCGGGCGGTGGTCGGGCTCCAGGCGCGCGCTGTCATAGCCGCGGAAGCGGGTCAGTGTCAGGCGCGTCACCGCCAAGGCGGCTGGAGTGTCCATCACAGGGACGGGATAGGGCGAAGTCTGTCTGGCGTCGAGCAAAGCGTCCGATCCGGGATGCGGGGACCGGGTCGCCGCACCCCGTCAAACACGGGGTCCAGAGCGCACCGGCCCGAAAAGCGCCGATCCGTCCGGACCGGTCACACACGCATCGGCATCAACACGTAAAGGGCCGTGGAGTCGGCGACGTCGCGCACGATGGTCGGCGACGCGGCGTCGGCCAGCGAGAAGCGCGCGCCCTCGCCCTCGATCTGCTGCGTGATATCAAGCAGATAGCGAGAGTTGAAGCCGATTTCCAGGGGGCCTTCCTGGTAATTGACCTCCAGCTCCTCGGTGGCGCTGCCGGCCTCGGGGCTGGTGGCAGACAGGGTCAGCGTGCCGCGGGTCAGCGACAGCTTCACGGCCCGGCTCTTCTCGGTGGAGATGGTCGCGACGCGGTCCACGGCGGCGGCGAACAGCTTGGCGTCCACCTCCATCGTCTTGTCGTTGCCGACCGGGATGACCCGCTCGTAGTCCGGGAAGGTGCCGTCGATCAGCTTGGAGGTCACCACCACCGAATCGAAGGCGAAGCGGATCTTGTTGTCCGACAGCGACAGCTCGATGCGGTCGGCGGCCTCGTCGATCAGCTTGCGGATCTCGTTCACGGTCTTGCGCGGAACGATGACGCCGGGAATGCCGGCGGCCCCCTCCGGCAGCGGCATCTCGACCCGCGCCAGACGGTGGCCGTCGGTCGCCACGGCGCGCAGCACCGGCAGCTCGGCTCCGCCGGCCTTGGCCTTGGCGGCGTGCAGGTAGATGCCGTTGAGGTAGTAGCGCGTCTCTTCGGTCGAGATGGCGAAGCGGGTGCGGTCGACCAGCGCCCGCAGGTCGCCCGCCGTCAGGTCGAAGCGGTGCGGCAGGTCGCCGCCGGACAACTGCGGGAAATCGTCGATCGGCAGGCAGGACAGCTTGAACTGCGACCGGCCCGCGCGCAGCGTCAGGATCGTGCCGTCGCCGCCGATGTCCAACTCCACCTGGCTGCCGTCGGGCAGCTTGCGCACGATGTCGTACAGTGTGTGGGCCGGGGCGGTGGTGCCGCCCGCGCGGGTCACCGTGGCCGGGACCGTTTCCACGATCTCCAGGTCCATGTCGGTGGCGGCCAGCGACAACTCGCCGTCGCTCGCGCGCAGCAGCACGTTGGACAGAATGGGAATGGTGTTCCTGCGCTCCACCACGCTCTGCACATGACCAAGGGACCGGAGAAGGGCGGCGCGTTCGATGATGATGTTCATGCTGGTCGTCGTCTCGGCAGGTCGTGTTTTTTTGCGATTCGCAGGTGTACCCATGCCGGTCCGGCCACAGTCCAGCGGGCCGGAACGGGGGCGCATGATACCACAACGTCGGTTTTGCCGAACCAAATTCGTTCGGGGCGACAGGGCGGTCGCCGGAAAGGACGATTACGGCCCATCCGGAGGCCCGTGACGCCCCCGCGGGGTGCCGCCGTAGGGGGAATGCGGCCGGAACGAGAGGGCGTCGATTCGCGCCTCAGCGACTCCACCGTCCGCCTTCCGCCGCGAATTGCGCGTCCAGGCCGGCGCGGAAATCCGGGTACGTCAGATCCACGCCGAGCTGGCGCTTGATGCGGTCGTTCTTCACCCGCCGGCAGTCGGCGTAGAAGCTGGCGGCCATCGGCGACAGCCCGGCCTCCTCGAAGGGCACCAGCGGCGGCGGCTCGACCCCCAGCAGGCCGCAGGCGTAGCTCACCACCTCGTGGGAGGGGGAGGGCAAGTCGTCGGCGACGTTGTAGACCGCGCCCAGCGTCGGCTTGTCCATCGAGGCGCGCAGCGTCGCCGCGATGTCCTCCACATGGATGCGGCTGAACACCTGTCCGGGCTTGTCCACCCGCCGCGCGGTGCCGTCGCGCACGTTGTCCAGCGCGCTGCGCCCCGGCCCGTAGATGCCGGCCAACCGGAAGAGATGCATCGGCACGCCATACTGACGGTAGAGGTTCAGCCAGCCGCGCTCCGCCTCGACGCGGCGCTTCTGCCGCTCGCCGGTCGGGCGCAGCCACGCCGCCTCGCCCACCCATTCGCCCTTGGTGTCGCCGTAGACCCCGGTGGTGGAGAGGTAGCCGGCCCAGTCGAGCGTCCGCAGGTCCGCCAGATCCATGGCGTGCTGGTCGAACACCGGGTCGCCCCGCTCGTCGGGCGGGACGCTGACCAGCAGATGGGTGGTGCCGGCCAGCGCGGCGCGGGCGTCGTCCAGCGGGCGGCCCCGGTCGAACAGGAAGGCCTCGATGCCCTGCGCCTCCAGGGTGGCGCGCTTGTCCTCGCTGCGGCAGGTGGCGGCGATCCGCCAACCCTCGGCCTTCAGCCGGTCGGCGAACACGCGGGCGGTGAAGCCCAGGCCGAAGACGAACAGACGGGGTGAAGCCATGTCTTGCGGGGTCCTTGCGTCGGAAGCGGCAATGACGGAGTGTAAGGCCGCCATGAACCGACGCAACGCTTACCTCATCACGGCCGCGCTGGCGCTCCTGTCTGTCAGCCCAGCCTTCTCCGCTCCCGCCGTCGATCACAACCGGGAGTTCCAGGCCTGCCTGACGCTCGCCGAAAAGCGCCCGGCCGAGGCGCTGGAGAGCGCGCAGACCTGGCTGAACCGCGGCGGCGGCGACCATGCCCGGCTGTGCCAGGCGCTGGCGCTGTTCCACAAGGGCGACTTCACCACCGCCGGGGCACGGCTGGAGGAGCTGGCCCCGGTGCTTGGCAAGGACGACCCGAAGGCCGGGGCCTCGATCCTCGGGCGGGCCGGCTGGGCGTGGCTGCGCGCCGGTGACAATGTGCGGGCGGAGCGGGCCTACAGCCGGGCGTTGGCGCTCCAGCCGGACGACGTGGACCTGCTGATCGACCGCGCCATCGCGCGGGCCGAGACGGAGCGCTTCTGGGACGCCGTGGCCGACCTGGACGCGGCGCTGGCGAAGGACCCGCGGCGGCCCGAGGCCTATCTCTACCGCGCCGCCGCCCACAAGGCGCTGGCCAACGACCGGCAGGCCATGGCCGACATCGACCGCGCGCTGGAACTGCGCCCCGGCGACCCCGACGCCCTGCTGCTGCGCGCCAACATCAAGGCGCAGGCCGGCAATCTGCCGGGCGCGCGGGAGGATTGGAGCCAGATCGTCCGCAACGCGCCGAACAGCGCGGCGGCGAAGACGGCGCAGGCTAACCTCGACCGCTCCGCCAAGGCGCCGGCTCCCGCCGCCAAAGGCGACGCGAAGGGCGCGGCGGCCCCCGCAAAGCCCTAATCACGGCGGGGTCGTTGCGCTCATTTTACAAGGCTCCTGCGACATTTGGCCGGCTGGACGGATGCGAACGCTTCGCAGGATCATTCGCGGCGAAGAGGGGCGGACAGGAACGCGCCCCCCACCTCCCGGTGCGATCAGGTGCAGCCATGAGCGGTCATCCCACCCCCGAAACGGGCCAGTCCCACGGCGGACGGCATTTGGGCGAGTTGAAGAAGGGCGAGCGCGCCCGCGTGACCGGCGTCGATGAGCGGGGGGTAGTCACCACCCTCCCCGAAGGGGAGCTGGAGCGGCGCATGATCGAGATGGGGCTGGTCGAAGGCTCCCACGTCGAGGTCCTGCACGAAGCCTTTCCGGGCCGTGACCCCATCGCCATCCGCGTGAACGAGCACACGCTGGCGCTCCGCCGCGCCGAGGCGCGCGCCGTGCTGGTGGCGCCCGCCGCCTGACGCCCGCCTTCTGACCCGCGGCGCCGCCACCCTCCTTCAAAGCGACCTCCTGCAAGGACATCCGGCCATGTCGGTCCTGGACTCCGCCCTGCCGCCGCGCATCGCGCTGGTCGGCAACCCGAACTGCGGCAAGACCGCCCTGTTCAACGCGCTTACCGGTTCCCGCCAGAAGGTGGCGAACTATCCCGGCGTCACCGTGGAACGGAAGATCGGGCATTTCGTCAGCCCGCTCGGCCGCCGCGTTCAGGTGATCGACCTGCCGGGCACCTACAGCCTGCGCGCCCGATCCCCCGACGAGGAGGTGACGCGCGACGTCGTGCTGGGCCGCTTCTCGCACGAGGACAGCCCCGACCTGCTGGTCTGCGTCGCCGACGCCACCAACCTGCGCCTGAACCTGCGGCTGGTGGTGGAGTTGAAGCGGCTGGGCCGCCCGATCATTCTGGCGCTGAACATGATGGACGCGGCGGAGAAGCGCGGCTGCCGCATCGACGCGGCGGCTCTGTCCGCCGCGCTCGGCGTGCCGGTGGTGCCGACCGTCGCCATCCGCCGCGGCGGCGTCCAGCCGCTGCTGGAGCAGATCGACGGGGCCATGGCCATGGCGGCCGATGCGGCGGAGAACCCGGCACCCTGCGGCTGGAGCGAGCCCTCCTCGCGCGACCTGCGGGCCTATCACCAGGAGGTCGAAGGGCTGCTGGCCGGCTGCGTGGCCGACGCCGGCCTGCCGCCGCTGGCGACCCGGCGGGTGGACGCCGTGCTGCTGCACCCGGTGTTCGGGCTGGCTTTCCTGTTCCTCGTGCTGTTCCTGATGTTCCAGGCGGTGTTCGCCTGGGCCGAGGCGCCGATGAACCTGATCGACGGCGCGGTCAGCGGGCTCAAGGACTGGGTGGCCGCCACCCTGCCGGACGGCGCGTTGCGCAGCCTGCTGACCGACGGGATCATCGCCGGGGTGGGCAGCGTGGTCATCTTCCTGCCGCAGATCCTCGTGCTGTTCTTCTTCATCCTGGTGCTGGAGGCGACCGGCTATCTCGCCCGCGCCGCCTTCCTGCTGGACCGGCTGATGGGCGGGGTGGGGCTGCACGGGCGTGCCTTCATCCCGCTGCTGTCCAGCTTCGCCTGCGCGGTGCCCGGCGTCATGGCGGCGCGCACCATCGAGAACCGCGCCGACCGGCTGGCGACCATCATGATCGCCCCGCTGATGACCTGCTCGGCCCGGCTGCCGGTCTACACGCTGCTGATCGCGGCCTTCGTGCCGGACCGTCCGCTGCTGGGCGGGCTGGTCGGGCTGCCGGGGCTGGTGATGTTCGCGCTCTACGCCGCCGGCATCCTGTCGGCGCTGGCCGTCGCCTTCGTGCTGAAGGGCACGGTGTTCAAGGGCGCCCGTGAGCCGCTGCTGATGGAGCTTCCCGCCTACCGCCTGCCCAACCCGCGCGACATCGCGCTGGGCCTGTTCGAGCGGGCCAAGGTCTTCCTGGCGCGCGCCGGCACGACGATCTTCGCGCTGATGATCGTCATGTGGTTCCTGGCGAGCTTCCCAGGCGCGCCGGAGGGGGCGACCGAGCCGGCCATCCAGTATTCCATCGCCGGCATGATCGGCCACGCGCTGGAACCGCTGCTGGCGCCCATCGGCTTCACTTGGCAGATCGCCGTGGCGTTGGTGCCGGGCATCGCGGCGCGCGAGGTGGCGGTCGGCGTGCTGGGCACCATCTACGCACTGAGCGACAGCGGCGACGCGCTGCAATCCTCGCTGGCCGGGGCGCTGGCCGCTTCCTGGAGCCTGCCGACCGCCCTGTCGCTGCTCGCCTGGTACGTCTTCGCCCCGCAGTGCGTCGCCACCCTGTCGGTGGTGAAGCGGGAGACCAACGGCTGGCTCTGGCCGGCGGTGATGTTCATCTACATGATCACGCTGGCCTACGGGGCGAGCTTCGTCACCTACCGCGTCGCCTCGGCGCTGCTGTGAGGGAAGGGGAGGGCACGGCCATGTGGCAGGATCTGCTGGTCGCGGTGGTGGTGGCTCTGGCCGCGGCGTGGACGGTGTGGCGCCTGATCCTTCCGGCCGGGCTGCGCGCCCGCCTGCTGGGCCGGGCCGCGCCGAAGGGGCCCGGCTGCGGTGGGGGGTGCAAGGGCTGCGCCCCCTCCGGCGATGGCTCGGGCTGTCACTGAGCGGGCAGGGCCTTACAGGGCGGCAGCGCGGGCGACGCCCTTCTTCACCGCGTACATGGCCTGGTCGGCGTGTGCGATGAGCTGCTGGGAATCCCGCCCGTCCTGCGGGTAGACCGCGACGCCGATGGACAGGGCGAGCGACAGACGGAGGCCATCGATCAGGATGGGCTCCTCCAGCGCCGCCCGGCACTTGTCGGCGACGGTTTCCGCCCCGGCGCTGGTCACCTCCACCTCCAGGACGATGGCGAACTCGTCGCCGCCGATGCGGGCGATCAGGTCGGACTTGCGCAGCAGGCCGGACAGGCGGCGCGCCACCACGCGCAGCACCTCGTCTCCCCGGCTGTGGCCGTGGGTGTCGTTGATCGGCTTGAAGCCGTCCAAATCGATGTAGAGCAACGCGAACAGGGTGCCGCCGCGTTCCGCCCGGTCGATGGCCTGTTGCAGCCGTTGGTGGAACATGGCGCGGTTCGGCAGGCCGGTCAGAGCGTCGTGGTGGGCCATGTGGGCCATCCGCGCCTCGCTCGCCCGCAGGGCCGCCTCCTGCTCCCGCAGCTTGCCCAGCAGATAGTTGAAGCCTTGCGCCAACTCCCCGACCTCGTCCATGCGGTGGACCGGCAGGGGCGACAGTTCGACATGCCCGTCGGCCATCTGGTGCATCCGCCGCGCCGCCTCGGTCAGCGGGCGGAAGAAGCGGCGCATGCCGATGAACAGAACGGTCGCGGCGAAGGCGGCGATCATCAGGCTGTTGGTGGCGATGAAGGTCTGCAGGTCCCGCACCCCCTCGAACGCCTCCGCCGTGGGCAGCCGGGCGACCAGGAACCAGCCCGTCGTCGGGACGGCCGCGATGGCGGACAACTCCTCCACCCCCGCGGCGTTGACGGTGATGCCGGTGCCGCGGTAACCGGCCATGGCCCGGTCGTGCAGCGGATTCACCCCCTCCGGCGGGGTCGCGGTCAGGATCATCTCGTGATCGCTGGCCGATACGAACAGCTTGTCGCGGGGGGAAATCAGCAGGAAACCTCCGCTGCGCCCGATGCGGTTTCCCTGGACCAGATTGAGGAAGCCGGGCGACGACAGGGCGGTGGCCCCGGCCAGGACCGCGACCGGGCCTCCGGCGGCATCGGTGACCGCCGTCGCCATGACCACCATCGGCTCTCCGTCGATGGGGGAGCGGGCGGGCCGCCCGATCACCGGCTCGCGGGAAGCCAGCGCCGCCTGAAACCAGTCGCGATCCGAAACGTCGAAATCCGGCGACCGGTGGCGCTCCGGATAATCCGCGACGACTCCCTGGCCATCCGGCCGGACGACCATCAGCCCGCGCGAGAACAAAGGCGCGATCTCGTGATGCGTCTTCAGCCAATCGCGCAGGGTCGCGGGATCGTCGAGGGCCGGCAATGACAGGCTTCCGGCGGCGCGGCGCAGAAGATCGAGCCGTGCCTTGATCTTCTCGTCGATGTCGTGGGCGACGTAGGAGGCGGTCGATTGCTGCTGGGACGAGGTGAGGTTGTTGATCTTGTCCTCCAAGAAAGAGGACAGCACCCAGATGCGCGCGCAGGCGCCGACCAAGACCAAAGCCAGTCCAAACAGCATAAGACGAACGATGATGCTGCGGCACTGCCGGCGCAGTCCATCGGCCGCGGCGATGAGCATCCGCAAGCTCTACTCCTCCAAGAAACCGTCTGCTTATTTCCCAGATGGATAGGCTCAGTGCCCACCGTCGGCCAAAGATAAACGAAGCCGGTCCCGCCCGGAAGACGCAAAGGATGCGAAATCCCCATCAAAAGCACCGGAACTGATTGAAAAAACGAAATATTTCCACCGAGGGGCGAAGAATCCCCGCGACGGCTCGCGTCTCCTCCGCGTTGGTGATAACAAAGCGCGCGGCTGGACGATGCGTTGCGCCGCGCCGATGGCCGGCTGTCCACCCTCCCGCCCCATTCGTTCCCTTTCCGATCCGGAGCGCCGACATGCCGAACGACTCCAGCCGACCCTCCGATCTCCTTGCCTCGGTTGCGGCGCGCCTGCGCGGACCCGCGGGAACGGGAGAGGATCTGAAGGCCATCGCCGACGCCTGCGAGGAGGCGCGGGCCGCGGGGCTGGGCGCCGATCCGGCGCTGATGGCCGGTCTGGAAACCGCGGTCGCGGACGCCGACCCGATCCTTCGGGAATCCGCTCTGGGCCACATCTCCGGCGATCTGCGGCGCTTTGCCCGCATCCTGGACATGGTGGGGAACGTGCTGGACCTGGCGCCGCTGGATGGCATCAACCAGATCTACTGGTCCATGCAGCGCCAGCTGTTCCTGAGCCGCATGGACGCGGCGAGCATGCCCGACTTCTTCACGGCCCGCCTCTTTCCCTTCTATGAACGCTTCCTGGGCGAACTGGCACGGCGCCTGGATCTGCGCCCAGCCCCGCGGCCCGCCGGAGCGTCGGGCACGGGGCGGGTGGTGATGGTCACCAACCAATTGTTGTCGGCCTACCACCAGCCATCCCGCGACCTGCTGCGGCAGGCGGCGCTGCTGCAGGGCGCCGCCGGGCGGGAGGTGCTGATCCTCAACACCAACATGATGCCGGACCGCTACCACAGCCCCTTCGTGCCGCCCTTCGCCGCGGCCATCGAGGCGCAGTTGGACGGCGAGCAGTTCATCACCTTCGAGGACCAACGCTTCCGCCTCATCTCCTCGGTCGAACCGGGCCTGACGGCGGGCAAGCTCAAGGGGTTCCTGGCGGCGGTCGAGGCGTTCGACCCGGACGTGGTGATCGGCTTCGGCGGTTCGGTGCTGCTGGCCGACCTGCTGGGGGCGGTGCGCCCGCTGCTGTGCATTCCGACAACCACTGGCACGCCCGTCTCCCTGGCCGACATCACGCTGGACTTCGGCGGCACCGCCCCGCCGCCGGAAGGGGGACGCTTCGCCCGCGCGTGGCGGCCGTTCCGCCTGGGGCTGTCGCTGCGTCCGGACGACGGCGCGTCCCCCGCCGGACGCGCGGATTTCGGCATTCCCGAGGATGCCTTCCCCTGCGTGGTGATCGGCAACCGTCTGGACGCGGAGGTGGGGGCGGATTTCCTCTCCCTCCTGGAACGGCTTCTCGACGCGATCCCGCGCGCCGTCGTGCTCTTCGCCGGGGACGCCGGGGCGCTGCCCGGACGGGTCGCCGCCTCCCGCCACGCCGGGCGGCTGCGTTGTCTGGGCTGGGTGGAGCGGATCGGCGGGCTGCTGGGGTTGTGCGGCCTCTGCCTGAACCCGCGCCGCACCGGCGGCGGGGCGAGCGCGGCGCAGGCGCTGGCCGCGGGCGTGCCGATCCTGACCTTTTCCGGTGGTGACGTGGCGAGCGTCGCCGGGCCGGATTTCCTGGTGGCGGACGAGAACGCCTTCGTCGCGCGCGCCGCGGCGCTGGCGGCCTCTCCGGAGCGGTTGGAGCAAGCCCGCGCCGCCGCCCGCGCCCGCTTCGCGGCGGTCCAGGGGGAGGGTGGGGACGCCACCCGTCTCGCCGCCCTGCTGGACGAAGCCGTGGCTCTGCATCGTCAGAGGGCGTAAGGGGGGTGGCGATGCGCGCGCTTCTCCGCGGGCAGGGAATGTCGGGCATTCTCTGATCCATCCACCCCGCCCTGATCGCGCTGGGCCATGACTCGGTGCTGGCGCTTCCCGACATCTCGCAGGAGGTGATCGACCGGCCCATCGACGCCATCCTCGCGCTGAACCTGTTCGAGATCCCGCGCGACACGGTGGAGATGCTGGCGGCCTATGTGGCGTCCGTCGGAACGCACCCGGTGTCCCCGCAACCGCGCATCCATTATCACGAGGCCGCGGCCTTCCTGGATTCCGGAAGCCTCGCCATTTCGGAAGCCTCGCCCACGACACGGCCATCTTTCCGCGCACCCTGGAGATTCTGAAGCGCGACGGCCCGCTGTTCGGCTCCGTCGAGGCCGATCTGACCTTCGGCGACGGGGAGGAGGCCATGCGGGGGTTAGCGGCGCTGCGGGACGATCCGGATCGCCGGGAGCGGGCTGCGGACCGCCGCCCATCGGGATTGGGCGTTCGACCGGCTGTCTCTGGAACGCATTTTTCCCGACGTGCTGGCGGGTGAATGCCCAGCCTCATCCCATACACAGCACCAGCCCACCGATACCTCCGTATAGTATCCAGGCCGGCCCGCCTCCGGCACTGTTGTGGCGAAGTCGAATTCCGCGACGCCCAGGGAAAGGCCGGTGTCGGCCTTCCCCTCGCGCCGTGGACCGTTCGCGCGTCCAAAAAAGGAGGGGGTTTTGAGCACGATTTCCACCAAGGACGGCACCCGCATCTTCTACAAGGATTGGGGCAGCGGACAGCCGGTGGTCTTCTCGCACGGATGGCCGCTCAGCGCCGACGCCTGGGACGGGCAGATGCTGTTCTTCGGCCAGCAGGGCTACCGGGTCATCGCGCACGACCGGCGCAGCCATGGCCGGTCCGACCAGACCTGGACCGGCAACCACATGGACCAATACGCCGACGATCTGGCCGAGCTGCTCGACGCGCTGGACGTGCGCGACGCGGTGATGATCGGCCATTCCACGGGCGGCGGCGAGGTCGCCCGTTACATCGGGCGCCACGGCACCGGGCGCGTCGCCAAGGCCGTGCTGGTCGGGGCGGTGCCGCCGATCATGCTCAAGACCGCCGCCAACCCCGGCGGCCTGCCGATGGAGGTCTTCGACGGCATCCGCAAGGGCACCTACGACGACCGGTCGCAGTTCTTCCTGGACCTGACCATGCCCTTCTACGGCTTCAACCGCGACGGGGCGAAGGTGTCGGAGGGGCTGCGGCAATCCTTCTGGCTTCAGGGCATGATGGCCGGGATCAAGGGCGCCTACGACTGCATCCAGCAATTCTCGGAAACCGACTTCACCGAGGATCTGCGGAAGATGACGGTTCCGACGCTGCTCATCCACGGCGACGACGACCAGATCGTGCCCATCGACGCGGCGGCCCGCCGCGCCGTCGAGATCGCGCCGCAGGCGACGCTGACGGTCTACGAGGGGGCACCGCACGGCCTGACGGCCACCCACCAGGACCGCTTCAACGCCGACGTGCTGGCCTTCATCAAGGGGGCGTGAGCCGGAGCCGGTCAGGCGTCGCCGGCGAGGGTCACCTTGTCGGCGATGCGGACCAGATCGGGCAGGGACCGCGCCTGCATCTTGCGCATCACGTTGGCGCGGTGGACCTTCACGGTGATCTCGCTGAGCTGCAGCTCGGCGGCGATCTGCTTGTTGAGCTGCCCGGCGGCGACGAGCCGCATCACCTCCCGCTCGCGCGGGGTCAGGCTGCGGAACCGCTCGCGCAGGTCGCACAGCGCGTCCAGGGCGCGGCGGCGGTCGCGGTCGCGCTCGATGCCGGTGTGGACGGCGTCGATCAGATCCTGATCACGGAAGGGCTTGGCCAGGAACTCGACGGCGCCGGCCTTCATCGCCGTCACCGACATGGGAATGTCGCCGTGACCGGTGATGAAGACGACCGGCAGATGGATGTCCGCCCCGGTCAGCTCGCGCTGGAACTCCAGCCCGCTCTGGCCGGGCAGCCGGACGTCCAGCACGAGGCAGCCCGGCGCGTCGGGCAAGCGCTGCTGGAGGAACTCCTGCGCCGAGGCGAAGGGCAGGGCGGTCAGTCCGACGGAGCGCAGCAGGCTGCCCAGCGATTCCCGGATGGACGGATCGTCGTCGATGATGGCGACGAAGGGCGTTTCCGCGGCCATGGCGGACCGCTCGGACATGGACCGGTCGGTCATGGTGTCCGCTCCAGCGCCGCCCCGGCCTCCGGCCGCTCCGGCTCGTCGTCGGCGGGCAGGGTGAAGCGGAAGACGGCGCCATGGGGCTGGTTGGCGGCCACCCACAGCCGGCCGCCATGGGCCTCCACGATCGACTGGCAGATGGTCAGCCCCATGCCAATGCCATGCTCCTTGGTGGTGAAGAAGGGTTCGAACAGCCGCTCCTCCTGGTCCGGTTGCAGGCCGGTGCCGGTGTCCTCCACCGACACGATGACGTCCGCGAGCCCGCGGCGGCGCGAGCGGATGCTCAGCACGCGCGGCCGGTCGGTGACCGAGGCCATGGCGTCGTCGGCGTTGGCGATCAGATTCAGCAGAACCTGTTCGAGCTGCACGGCGCTGCCGTTGACCGGCGGCAGGCGCTGCTGAAGGTCGGTGCGCACGGCGATGCGGTTCAGGCGCCGTTCGCCCTCCGTGCGGTCCAGCGCGCTCCGGATCACGCCGTTGATGTCCAGCCGGCTGCGCTGGGGCGGTGCCTTGCGGAAGGAGTCGCGGATGCAGGCGATCACCCGCGCGGCGCGGTGCCCGTCGTCGGAAATCCGTTTCAGCGCCGCCCGCACCTCCACCAGATTGGGCGACGGTCGGTCGAGCCAGCGCAGCCCGGCGCCCGCGTTGGTGACCATGCTCGCCAGCGGCTGGTTGACCTCGTGCGCGATGGAGGCGGAGAGCGCTTCCAGGCTGGCCAGACGCGCGTCGCGCACCCGCCGCTCCGCCGCCACCGAGCGGACCAGCCGGCCGTAAAGCGTCGTCATCTCGGCCAGCAGGACCAAGAGGACGATGCTGGAGGCGGCGAGCCCGAACACCCGCCCCGACCACCAGCCGGCGCTGAAGCGCCCGCCGCTGATGAAGCTCAGCAGGCAGGTCTCGATGGCCCAGGCGGCCAGCACGACCATCAGCCAGAGGTCCAGGACGGAGCGCCGCTGCCGCCACAGGGCGGCCAGCGCTGCGGCGCAGAGCGCCAGCGCCGTCACCGGCACGACCCGCCACAGCGGCGTTTCCCGCATGGTGTCGACCATCAGCCGCGGCAGAAGGGCGTCGTCGGCCAGCGCGAAGGCGGTGAGGCCCCCGGCCAGGGTCGCCGCCAGCGCCATGCCGCCGGCGATGGCGGGCAGGGCCGGGCGGTGCGCCTCGCGCGGGCCGGCCTCCATGGTTTTCAGCAGCGCGTAGGCCAGGATGAACAGCGGCAGGCCGAGACGGCGTCCGGCGGCCACGATGGCCGTGCTCTGCAGGCCTGCGCCGAGCAGCCCGGTCGGCGCGAAGACCCCGGGGAAGGTCAGCGCCCAGGGAACGATCAGCAGCGCCGTCGTCAGGTAGCCCACGGCCAGCGCCAGCAGGGCCGGCGTGCGCTGCGTTGCGTAGAGCGCGAACAGCAGCACGGCGGTCATCAACTCGGTCAGCAGGACCGCGGTGGCGTAGGCGGGCAGCAGGACCGCCGTCCCGCTCGGCGTCAGGCGGGCGAAGGGGGCGGCCAACGCCAGGGCAACCAGAAGCCCGGCCACCGTGCCGATGGCCAGCCGCGTCTGCCCCGCCCGCGGAGGCAGGGTCGCCAGAAGAAACCGCTGGTCTCCGGGGTCATCGCTCGTGCGCATCACCCTCGCTCGCCCGCCCGTCGGGTCACGTCACGTCTTCCCTCAACCCTGTCCCTTTACCCTGACCGGCACCGGCGGCGAGCGGCGCCTTGGCCTGATATACCAAGGTATAGGGCCCGCAAACGCAAGTTCAATGTCGCCGTCCTCCGTCCCTGGCCGATGCTTCGACCCACCGCCGGCCCACAGACATCGCCGCAGGATTCGCCTGGGGCACCGGCGTCAAGAACAACGGGGATAGAGACATGACCATCACCGCCACCGCGACTCCTGGCAAGCTGCTTGTATCGCCGAAGGACCATGCGCTGATCATGATCGATCATCAGTCGCAGATGGCCTTCGCGACCCACTCGATCGACGCCACGACGCTGCGCACCAACACCGCGCTGGTCGCCCACGCCGCGGCCGGCTTCGGCGTCTCGACGATCCTGACCACGGTTGCGGAGAAGAGCTTCTCCGGTCCGATCTTCTCCGAGATCACCGAAGCCTTCCCGGGGGCGGAGGTCACCGACCGCACCTCCATGAACACCTGGGAGGACGCCAACGTCATCAAGCGGGTGAACGGCCTGGGCAAGACCCGGCTGGTCTTCTGCGGCCTGTGGACCTCGGTCTGCATCGTCGGCCCGACCCTGTCGGCGCTGGACCAGGGTTTCGAGGTCTACGTCATCGCCGACGCCTGCGGCGACGTCTCGGTCGAGGCGCATCAGCGCGCCATGGACCGCATGGTCCAGGCCGGCGTGCGTCCGATGACCTCGCTCCAGTACATGCTGGAACTGCAGCGCGACTGGGCGCGCACCGAGACCTACGAGCTGACCACCGGCATCGCGAAGAAGTACGGCGGCGCCTATGGCCTGGGCATCATCTACGCCAAGACGATGTTCGGCGCGTCGGAAGGCGGCCACAGCGCCGCCGCCTGATCCGCAACGCTTGGTTTGCGGCACTTGCTTTGCGGCGCCTGATGCCCTGCGCCGCGGCGGACCGGTCCCGACCCTCCCCGGGGCCGGTCCGCCTCTTCCCGCCCATCCGGACGAAGAACAGGCACGCCATGATGCCCTATCTGCTTTCCCTCGGCGCCGGCATCCTGGTCGGCGTCCTCTACGCGTTGCTCGGTGTCCGCTCCCCCGCGCCGCCCACCATCGCCTTGATCGGCCTGCTCGGCATGCTGGTCGGCGAGCAGGCCGTGCCGGTGGTTAAGCGGCTGATCGCCGGGCAGCCGGTGCTGGCCTTCATCCAGAACGACTGCGCCCGCCACATCCTGGGACCGCAGGCGGGCAATGCCGCCGCTCCCGATGCCGCGAACCCGCCGGCCCCGGCCGCGGACGCGCCCCCGCGGGGTCGGGCATGACCGGCCGGACCGGGATCGGTCGCCCCGGGATCGGTCGCCGCAGCGCCATCGCCGGAAGCGCCGCCGCCACTCTGCTCGCCTCGCCCCTGCTCACCCGCCTTGGGAATGCCGCCATGCCGTCTTCCGACCTTCTGATCGTCAACGCCCGCATCACGACGCTCGACCGCGCCAACCCGCAGGCCGACGCCGTGGCGATCCGCGACGGGCGCTTCCTCGCCGTGGGGCGGGAGGCCGAGGTGCGCGCCGCCGCCGCTCCCGACGCCACGGTGATCGACGCCAAGGGACGCCGCCTGATCCCTGGCCTGATCGACAGCCACATCCACGTCATCCGCGGCGGCCTGAACTACAACATGGAGCTGCGCTGGGACGGCGTGCCGACGCTGGCCGACGCCATGGCGATGCTGCGCGCCCAGGTGGCCCGCACCCCCGCCCCGCAATGGGTGCGCGTCGTCGGCGGCTTCACCGAGCACCAGTTCGCCGAGAAGCGCCTGCCGACGCTGGAGGAACTGAACGCGGCCGCCCCCGACACGCCGGTCTTCATCCTGCACCTCTACGACCGCGCGCTTCTGAACGCCGCGGCGCTGCGCGCGGTGGGCTACGGCAAGGACACGCCCAACCCGCCGGGCGGCGAGATCCAGCGCGACACCGCGGGCAACCCGACCGGCCTGCTGCTCGCCCTGCCCAACGCGATGATCCTGTATTCCACCCTCGCCAAGGGGCCGAAGCTGCCGGAGGAGTATCAGGTCAACTCCACCCGCCATTTCATGCGGGAGCTGAACGGGCTGGGCGTCACCAGCGTGATCGACGCCGGCGGCGGCTTCCAGAACTACCCCGACGATTACGCGATCATCGAGAAGCTGCACGCCGACGGCGAGATGACGCTGCGCATCGCCTACAACCTGTTCACCCAGAAGCCGAAGGAGGAGTTGAAGGACTTCGCCACCTGGTCGGACAGGGTCAAGCCGGGTGACGGCGACGACCGCTACCGGCTGAACGGGGCGGGGGAGATGCTGGTCTATTCCGCCGCCGACTTCGAGGACTTCCGCGTCGCCCGGCCCGAGATGCCGCCCAACATGGAAACGGACCTGGAGCCGGTGGTCCGCCTGCTCGCCGAGCGGCGCTGGCCGTGGCGGCTGCACGCCACCTACGACGAGACCATCGGCCGGGCGCTCGACGTCTTCGAGAAGGTCAACCGCGACATCCCGCTGCAAGGGCTGAACTGGTTCTTCGACCACGCCGAGACGATCAGCGAGCGCAACATCGACCGCATCGCGGCGCTCGGCGGCGGCATCGCCGTGCAGCACCGCATGGCCTATCAGGGCGAGTATTTCGTGGAGCGCTACGGCGCCAAGGCCGCCGAGGCCACGCCGCCCATCGCCAGGATGATGGCCGCCGGAGTGCCGGTGGGCGCCGGGACGGACGCCACCCGTGTGGCGAGCTACAACCCCTGGGTCTCGCTGTCCTGGCTGGTCACCGGCAAGACGGTGGGCGGGCTGTCGCTCTACCCGATGGCCAACCGCCTGGACCGCGAGACGGCGCTGCGCCTGTGGACGGAGGCCAACACCTGGTTCTCCAACGAGCAGGGCAAGAAGGGCCGGATCGAGGCCGGGCAGCTCGCCGACGCGGCGCTGCTCAGTGACGACTACATGGCCGTGCCGGAGGACCGCATTCCCCACATCCGGTCGGTCTTGACCCTGCTGGGCGGCACCGTGGTGCATGGCGAGGGCGATTACGACAAACTCGCCCCGCCGCTGCCCAAGCCGATGCCCGACTGGTCGCCGGTCGCCACGGTCGGCGGCTATTACCGCGATCCCAAGACGGTGCAGAAGCAGGCCGCGGAGTGCGGTTGCCATTCCGGCTGCGCCGTGCACGGCCACGACCACGCGGCGGCGCTGGGAGCCGACGTGCCCTCGGCGGACGCGCGCAGCTTCTGGGGCGTGTTCGGCTGCGGCTGCTGGGCGGTGTGAGGGAGAGCGGAACGATGGCCGACACCCTTTGCACGCGCAAGGACGCCGCTGCGCCGGTCGCTGCCCTGCTCGACTGGCCGGGGACCGCCTGGTTTGCCCGCCTCGCGCTGGCGGCGCCCTTCCTGGTCAGCGGGCTGGTCAAGCTGACGGACTTCAACGGCGCCGTGGCGGAGGCGGCGGGGCTGGGGCTCGGCCTGCCGGTCCTCGTCGCGGTGGCGGTGATCATCACCCAGCTCGGCGGGTCGGCGCTGTTTCTGACACGGCGCTGGTGCTGGCTCGGCGCCGGGCTGCTCGCCGGCTTCACGGTGGTCGCCACGCTGCTCGCCCACGCCTTCTGGACCTTTGACGGACCGGACCGCGCGCGGCAGACCGCCACCTTCCTGGAGCATCTGGCCATCGTCGGCGGCTTCGCCGCGGCGGCGGTGCTCACCCATCGCCGGGGAGGGCGCGCATGACCGCAGAGGCCGTCCCGAACCCCGGGAAAAAGCCCGCCGGGGCCTTCGCGCCGCTGCGCAACCGGCTGTTCGCCGTGCTCTGGGTGGCGGCGGTGCTGGGCAACGTCGGCACCTTCATGCGCGACGTGGCGAGCGCGTGGCTGGTGCTCGATCTGTCGGGGTCGCCCTCCACCGTCGCGCTGATCCAGGCGGCGGGCTCGCTGCCCATCTTCCTGCTGGCGATTCCGGCGGGGGTGCTGTCGGACATCATGGACCGGCGGCGGATGCTGATCGTCATCCAGTGCCTGCTCGCCTGCGTCAGCGCTGCGCTGATGATCCAGGCGGCGCTGGGCGTCGCCAGCGTGGCCTCCATCGCCGGGTTGACCTTCCTCGGCGGCGTTGGGGCGGCGCTGATGGCGCCGGTCTGGCAGTCCATCGTGCCGGAGCTGGTGCCGCGCGGCGAGATGAAGGGTGCCGTCGCGCTGAACAGCCTGGGCATCAACATCGCCCGCGCCATCGGTCCGGCGGCGGGCGGCGCGATCCTGGCCGCCGCCGGGGCCGCCGCCACTTATGCGGTGGACGTCTCCTCCTACATCATCGTCATCGCCGCCCTGCTGTGGTGGCGGCGCACCCCCGACACCCGCGACGAGCTGTCGGAGCAGTTCGGCGGCGCGTTGCGCGCCGGGCTGCGCTACGCCCGCGCCAGCCGGGAGCTGCACCGCGTCTTCCTGCGCGCCGGCCTGTTCTTCGCCTGCGCCAGCGCGCTATGGGCCCTGCTGCCCATCGTCGCCGGGCCGATGCTGGGCGGCGGGCCGGGCTTCTACGGTCTGCTGCTCGGCGCCGTGGGGGCGGGGGCCATCGGCGGGGCGACCGTCCTGCCGCGTCTGCGCGACCGTCTGGGCGCGGATGGCCTGATGCTGGCGGCGGCGCTGGTCACCGCCGTCGTCATGGGCATCCTGGCGCTGGCCCCGCCGCGCTGGTTGGCCCTGCCGGTCCTGCTGGGCGCCGGGGCGGCCTGGATCGCCGTGCTGACGACGCTGAGCGCCACGACCCAGGCCATTCTGCCCAACTGGGTGCGCGGGCGCGGCCTGGCGCTGTACCTGACCGTCTTCAACGGCGCCCTGACGGCGGGCAGCCTCGGCTGGGGCGCGCTGGCCGACGCGATCGGCGTCCCGGCCACCCTGTGGGTCAGCGCCGCCGGGCTGCTTGCCGTCGCGGTGCTGTCCCGCGCGGTGCCGCTGCCGGAGGGCGAGGCCGACCTCACCCCCTCCAACCATTGGCCGGAGCCGCTGACCGCCGAGCCGGTGCGCAACGACCGTGGTCCGGTCCTCATCACCATCGAGTACCGGGTGGCCGCCGCCGATCAGCACGCCTTCCACGCCGCACTCCGCCGCCTGTCGGAGGCGCGGCGGCGGGACGGCGCCTATGCCTGGGGCGTCAGCCAGGATTCCGGCGATCCGGAACGGGTGCTGGAGTGGTTCTTCGTCGAATCCTGGGCGGAGCACCAGCGCCAGCACCGCCGGGTGTCGCACGCCGACGCGGACGTGCAGAAGGAGGCGCTGGCCTTCCACCGCGGCGACGGTCCGCCGCGGGTGTCGCATTTCCTGGCGCTGGAGCATGGCGCGGGAAAGGCGTCGTGAGGCGGTGGCGCCGGGCGCTGATCGCGGTTCTTCTGCTCCAGTCCGCCCCGGCCCCTGCGGAGACTCTCGCGGAGACGCCGCCCCCGCCCCTGACCAACAGCCGCTACGACGAGGATTACCGCTACCTCCTCGACCCCGCGGCGGGCAGCGGCGCCTTCTGGGAGAGGTTCAAGGCGATCCCGCTCACCCCCGGCGGCTCTGTCTCCCTGTCCACCGGGCTGGAGGCGCGGCTGCGCGGCGAGGCCGTGCGCAACAGCGGCTGGGCGCAGGACGAGCCCAGGAACGACGCCTACGGCCTGTGGCGGCTGCTGCCCTACGCCGACCTGCGCGCCGGCTCGGCCCTGCGCGTCTTCGGTCAGCTCGTCATGGCCGGCACGGCGGGCAAGCTCGGGCCGGAGGGGGCGCCGGACGTCGACCGCGCCGACCTGCTGCAGGGCTTCGCCGACCTCTCCGTCCCGCTGGGGGACGCGCAGGGCACGCTGCGGGCGGGGCGCCAGATGCTCGCCTATGGGTCGGAACGGCTGATCAGCCTGCGCTACGGCGCCAACGTGCCCCGCGCCTTCGATGCGGTGACGGGCATCGTGCAATCCGGTCCCTGGCGGGTGGACGGTTTCCTCGGCCGCCCGATCCGCGCGGCGCCGGACCTGTTCGACGACCGGCGCGACGGCGGGCGCTCCGCCTGGGGCCTGTACGCCACGCACGGCGCGGGTGAGGGCTGGGGCACCGGCCTGGACGCCTACTACATCGGCTACGGCAACCGGGCGGCGTCCTTCGAGGGCGGGCAGGGGCGGGAGGAGCGGCACACGCTGGGCACCCGCCTGTTCGGAAAGGCCGATGGCTGGGACTGGAACTGGGAGGCCATGCTCCAGACCGGCCGGATTGACGGTGAAACCATTGCCGCATGGTCGGTCGCCAGCGACACCGGTCACCGCTGGGAGAGCCTCCCCCTGCGCCCGCGGCTTGGGCTGAAGGCCAACATCGCCAGCGGCGACCGCGATCCCGGCGACGGGCGCCTGGGCACCTTCAACCCTCTGTTCCCTCGCGCGAAGTATTTCGGGGAGCTGACCCCGGTCGGGCCGCTGAACCTGATGAACCTGCATCCCTCCGTGGATCTGGCGTTGTCGGATGACGTCAGCCTGTCCGCCTCGGCCATCGCCTATTGGCGGATGAGCCTGGAGGACGGCGTCTACGACCTGTCCGGGAACCTGCTCCGTTCCGGCGCCGGGTCGCGGTCGCGTTACATCGGCACGCAGGGTGAGCTTGTGCTGTCCTACGCCGCCGGGCGCACGGTCGAGGGGCTGCTGTCCTACTCGCTGTTCCAGCCCGGCTCCTTTCTTCAGGACACCGGCCCCGCGAAGACGATCCACTTCGTCGGGATGGAGGCGGTGTTCAAATTCTGATCCCTGCGGGTGATCACTCCCGTCCATCGGACGTGGCGAAGGGGCGAACTTACAGTAAGTTGCACCCGCCACCGGGGTCGGGAGGCGGAACATCCGCGCGACCGTACCGTTCCTGCGCCCAAACCGGACCCAAGCGAACCGGGCATACGCCCGGAAGCCGGTCCCAGAAGAGGTGGAGGCGATCCCATGAAGCACCAAACCCGTGCCGTCCTGGCGGTGTTCCTGACCGGCGCGGTCCTGGCGGGATGCGCGCCGGCGTCCGAAACCGCGCCGCCGTCCGCCGCCATGGCGCCGGCGAGCGTCGAGCCCACGCCGCGGCTGTCCATGGTCGAGAATGTCCGCTCCACCGCCAAGGTCCGCGGCATCGACAAGGCGGCACGGACGGTGATCCTGCAATTTCCGGATGGGCGGGAGGAGGCGGTGAGCGCCGGAAGCGAGGTGCGGAACTTCGACCGCATCAAGGTGGGCGACACCGTGCAGATCGAGTACGCCCGCCTGACCAACATCGTCACCCAGCCGCCGGGCGGCGGGCCGGGCGCCATTCAACGGAGCAGCACGGATCGCGCCGCGGTCGGCGAGATGCCGCGCGCGTCGGCGATCACCACCACCCGGGTGACGGAGGTCGTCGAGGCCGTCGACCTCGGCCGGCGGATGGTCACGCTGCGCGGGCCGCAGGGCCGCACGCGCACGGTTCCGGTCCCGCCGGAGGTGCAGGGGCTGGACACGGTGAAGCCCGGCGACGAGGTGGTGATCAGCCGGACGGAGGCTGCCACGGTCACCGTGATGCGATGAGGGAGAGGGGGGAGAAGGCCACCGGTGAGGGAAGGTGGCGCGAGTGACGGGACTTGAACCCGCGGCCTCCGGCGTGACAGGCCGGCGCTCTAACCAACTGAGCTACACCCGCAATATGGCTCCGGATGCTGGACTCGAACCAGCGACACGCGGATTAACAGTCCGCTGCTCTACCGACTGAGCTAATCCGGAACGGAGGCCGGCTTATAAGCCCCTTTCCGGGGGCTGGCAAGGGGAAATCGAAAGGCTGGCGGGATTTTCTGCGCCACGCCCGCGGCGGCGATGCAGGGCCGTGACAATGGGGCGGAAATGTGGCGAAGGCCTCGCGCGTCGGTTGACAGGAGGCGCGGCTTTCGCTTCCTTCCGGCTCCGGTTCCCGTCATCTGCCGCTGGTCTCCGTCCCCCATGTCCAAGGTCGTTCCCTTTGCCCAGGCGCGCGAAGCCCTCCTCGCCCGCCTCACCGAGCAGCTTCCCCCCTCCACCGAGTGGGCGGGGCGCCTGATGCTGATGCCGGACGGCAACCGGGTGGAGCCGATGCCCGCGGCGGAGGCGGTGGAGGCGCTGCGCGCCTTCCGCGCCGGGCTGGGCGAGGCCATCGGCACCGCCCCCTGCTCGGTCGGTGGCATGTGGGTGTCGCGGGAGGACTGTCTGGACTGGGACGGGCTGCTCGCGCCGCTGGCGGTGGCCGCCGGCTATGTGGTGGCCGGGGCGACCGGGGGTGCGGGCCTGTCGGTGGAGTTGTTCCGCTGCAAGACCGCGCTGGCCGGCTGGGGCGTGCGCGGCCTGCGCGGGGAACCGGCGGTGGCCCGTTCCGCCGGCTACGCCGTGGTGATGGTCAGCCGCCGCCCGGACGACCAGGAGATCGTCCTCGACCGTGTGTTGGACACCTTCGGTTTCGTGATGCGCAGCCAGGGCGAGCCGGTGGTGGAAACCAGCGACCTGAACGCCCGGCTGGCCCGCCGGGCCTGCCCGTTGCGGCGGTAAGAGGGACCCTCAGCGGTTCGGCGTGTTGGCCTGAACGATGCGGGCGACGGTTTGCAAGCGTTGCACGTCGCGCACTTCCAGAACAATGCCGAGGTTCAGCGCGGCGAGCGTGTCCGCCAGGGACCGCATGCTGTCCCGTACCCGCTCCAACGCGTCGGGTCCATGGTCCGATTCGCTGCCGAGGGAACTGACGAAGGCATTGATTTCCAATTGCATTTGCGCCCGGCTCCGCCTTTGTGGTGGCTGCTGTCCCTCAAGGCGTTACTCCGATCCGCGCGGTCCCGTCCATGACTCTTGCGCCATAGGCCGCTGGGCGAATCCTCTTCCGCCGCTAGGCCGAGGGGCGGCTGAAGCGCAGGGGTTCACCGAAGCCGGGGACAGCGAAATGGCTGGGGTCGACCGCCTGTTCGGCCAGGGCGTGGTGCAACGCCCGGATGGGAGCGTCGATGCCTTCCGCGGTCAACTGGAAGGTGCCGAAATGCATGGCGACGCTGTGCCGTGCCCCCAGGTCGCGGTGCGCCCGCACGGCATCCGCCGGATCCATGTGCTGGGCGGCCATGAACCAGCGCGGCTCGTAGGCGCCGATCGGCAGCAGGGCCACATCAATGGTGCCGAACCGCCGCCCGATCTCCCGGAAATGCGGACAATAGCCGCTGTCGCCCGCGAAATAGACGGCGGCCTCCGGCGTCTCGACCACGAAGCCGCCCCACAGGGTCTTGCGCCGGTCGAAGGGGGTGCGGGAGGACCAGTGCTGCGCCGGGACGAAGGTGATCCGGGTGCCGTGCGGGCCGGGCAGGCTGTCCCACCAGTCCAACTCGTGCACCGCGTCGAAGCCGGCCCGGCGCATCATCGGGCCGTTGCCGAGGCCCGTCATCACCTGCGGCACACCGCGCCGTCGCGCCAGATGGCGGAGCGTCGGGGCGTCGAGATGGTCGTAATGGTTGTGGCTGAGCAGCACCGCGTCGATGGCCGGCAGGTCCTCCATCCGCACCGCGGGCGGACGCACCCGCTTCGGCCCCAGCCGCCCGAAGGGGCCAGCGTGGTCGGAATAGACGGGGTCGGTCAGGAAGGCTGCCCCGCCGATCTGGATCAGAAAGGTCGCCTGCCCGATGAAGGTCACCGCGACCTCGCCCCGCGCCGGGGTGATGGCGCGGAAGAGGCGGGGCGGTTGCGGGTCCGGCGGAGTCCAGCGCGGGCCGCGCGCCTTGTAAAGCCGCCACAACTCGCGCGGGCTCTTGTCCGTGTCGGCGTGCGGGTTGAAGAAACGGCGCCCGTCCCAGTGGTCGGATGGGACGGCTGGAAAGCGGGGCTGGCTGTCGTCGCGCGGCATGACACCAGAAGTGGGGTGGTGCGGCGGCTTTGACTAGACCGCCGCCTTCCACGATGCCGCAAGAATCCGGGATTGGCTAGTCAAACAGTTCGCAAGGCCGAATATCAGATGGCTAAAGCATTGAAAGCGTTTCGTTTTTCGGGGTCTGCCCTGCAATAAGCGCGCGTGTGGTATTAGGTATACCAGAGCATATTGGTCTCAACGAACAACGCCCCCGATAACGCCTCCCAACGATTGGAGACCATCATGAACAGCTCGACCTACACCCACATCGGCAACGGCCGCGCCCAGTCCTCCGCCTTCCAGGCCGTTCGCGAATTCCTCGCCGCCTGGCTGCGCGCGACCCCGGCCTACATCGTCTACCGCGCCATCAACGAGCGTTGATTGTCGAACGGGGGCGGCCCAATGGCCGCCCCCGTGCTGTATGAAGACGCCTCTGGGCGTTCGGTTCAGGATGCTGGCGTGAAGTTCCGGTTCCAGACCGGTGCCAGATTCGGCAGGACAAGCACCCGCTCCGCCACACCCGACAACTTCGGGCAGTGTTCCGCGAACCAGTCGCGGCGGGGCCGCCAGTGCACCATCGCCCCGACGTAGATGTCGAGCGCGCTGAAGCGCTCCCCCAGCACCCAAGGGCCACCGCCCAACCGCGACTCCAGCCAGAGCCACAGCGTCTTGCGGTGCTCCACCATCGACGCACCGAGTGTCTCCGGTGCCTCCGTCACCCAGCGCTCCGGATAATCGCCGTAGGTGAAGGTCGGATAGACGTTCGCCACCATCCATACGAGCAGCCGAAGGAAGGTGGCGCGCTCCGGTGCGTACGGCGGTGGCGCCAGCCCGGCGTCCGGGTGCCGTTCGGCCAGCAGAAGCGCGATGGCCGCGCTCTCCGTCATCACCGTCCCGTCCGGCAGGACCAGGGTCGGAATCTGTCCCAGCGGGTTCAGCGCCAGCAGCCTCCGCCGCGCCTCTCCCTGCGTGTCGAAGCCCTCGACGTCCTCGACGACGAAGGGAACGCCGCACTGGACCAGCATCGCTTCCGTCAGGACGGACCCCCAGCCGGGGACCCCATAGAGCCTGTAGTCCGCTCCGCTCACTCCCGTTCCCTCCCATCCTGCGTTGCCTGTTCCTGCGCCTCTTCCGGCACCGGGGCCGCGACCAGCGCCCAGAAGGCCTCCGCCGCCGGGCTCTGGCGGGCACGCGGGCGGTAGAGGCGGACCTCCACCGGGATTTCCCAACCCGCCCCGCCGGCCCGCACCAACCGTCCCTGCGCCAGATCCTCGGCGATCAGGCTGTCCGGCAGCCAAGCCACGCCGCGCCCGTCACGGGCCAGCGTGCGCAGCACCGCGGCAAGGTGCGACGTGAAGACGGTGTCGAGCGCCAGCGGAGCCGGAAAGGCGCCGCGCGCCGCCGTGACGATGCGCCCCATGCCGGATTCCGGGCTGTAGGCGAGATGGGGCAGGGCGGCCCCGCCACCGGACAAGCGGTGCCGCGGCGCACCGGACTCGTCCGGCGCGGAGACCGGCACCAGACGGTCGCTTCCCACCGCGGCCGAGCGGAAGGCTCCGGCCTCCAGCCGGGAGGGGGCCGCCGCATGGGCGTGGCACAGCAGGAACTGCGCCTGCCCCTGCGTCATCACCTGCTCGCAGGCCTGCATGCTGTCGGACAGCAGATGGATGGCGCCCAGCCGCGCCTGTCCCTCCAGCCGGCTCAGCCAGGTCGGGAAGAAGGTCAGCGACAGCGCGTGGGTCGCCGCGAAGCGCAGCGCCGTGGCCGCCGCCCCGCCGGCCAGCCGCGCCTCCTCCCGCCCCTGCAGGAGGCGGCGCACCGTCTCGTCGGCGAAGGGGCGGAAACGGCGCCCGGCCTCGGTCAGCCCGACCGGCTGGGTGCTGCGGTCGAACAGCGGCGTGCCGGTCCAATCCTCCAGCGCACGGATGCGGCGGCTGAAGGCCGGCTGGGTCAGGTTGCGCCCCTCCGCCGCGCGGGAGAAGTTGCCGCACTCCGCCAGGGCGAGGAAATCCTCGAGCCAGTTCAGTTCCATCGCCGTTCCGCCAGCCCATGTTCCGTCGGCCCATCATGCCGGCCATCATGCCGGCCATCATGCCGGCCATCATGCCGGACGCGCATCATGCGATTGGAAACTGGCATTGGCCCGGCGGTCCCGTCCATCCCTATCCTGCGGCCGAGGGCATCGGACAAGCCAAAGGGAAGCAGCGCCATGCGCATCGTGGAGATTCGGGAAAAGACCGTCGGCATCAAGTCCGACATCGCCAACGCCTACATCGACTTCAGCCAGATGACCTGCTCCACCGTGGCGGTCATCACCGACGTGGTGCGCGACGGCAAGCCGGTGATCGGCTACGGCTTCAACTCCAACGGCCGCTACGGCGCCGGCGGCCTGATGCGGGAGCGCTTCATCCCCCGTCTGGCCTCGGCCGCCCCCGACAGCCTGATCGACGAGGCGAACGGCAACCTGGACCCGTTCAAGATCTGGGCGCGGCTGATGACCAACGAGAAGCCGGGCGGCCACGGCGAACGCTCGGTCGCGGTGGGCACCATCGACATGGCGGTGTGGGACGCCGTGGCGAAGATCGCCGGCAAGCCGCTCTACCGTGTGCTCGCCGACCGCTACCGCGGCGGCGTGGCCGACGAGTCGGTCTGGGTCTACGCCGCGGGCGGCTACTACTACCCCGGCAAGGGGGTGGAGGCGCTCCAGGACGAGATGCGCAGCTACCGCGACCGCGGCTACAAGGTCGTGAAGATGAAGATCGGCGCCACCTCGCTGGAGGACGACCTGCGCCGCATCGAGGCGGTGCTTGAGGTGGTCGGCGATGGGCAGAACCTCTGCGTGGACGCCAACGGCCGTTTCGACCTGAAGACCGCCATCGCCTACGCCGAAGCGCTGAAGCCCTACAACCTGTTCTGGTACGAGGAGGCCGGCGACCCGCTCGACTACGCGCTCCAGGCCGAGCTGGCGAACCACTATGACGGCCCCATGGCGACGGGCGAGAACCTGTTCAGCCACCAGGACGCCCGCAACCTGATCCGCCACGGCGGCATGCGCCCGGACCGCGACTGGCTGCAGTTCGACTGCGCGCTCAGCTACGGCCTCGTCGAGTACATGCGCACCCTGGACATGCTGACGGAGAACGGCTGGTCGAGCCGCCGCGTGGTGCCGCACGGCGGCCACCAGATGTCGCTGAACATCGCCGCCGGCCTGCATCTGGGCGGCAACGAGTCCTACCCGGATGTGTTCAAGCCCTTCTGCGGCTTCGCCGACAGCATCGCTGTGGAGGACGGGCGCGTCCGCCTGCCCGAGCTTCCGGGCATCGGCTTCGAGGATAAGGCGGAGCTGTTCCGCACCATGCGGGAGGCGCTGGAGACGGCGTGATCGGACTTGCCACACCCTCTCCCGCCCCGGGAGAGGGAAGGGGCCCGCGCGAAGCGTGGGAAGGGTGAGGGTGCAGGCAAGGACCGGCGCCTTGATTCTCGTGAGACCCTCACCCGGCCCTCCGGGCCACCCTCTCCCGGGGCGGGAGAGGGACTCGCACCCTGTACGGGCGGTATAGGGCGTTGACTCGCGCCGGATCATCCTCACATGCTGTTGCGGTGTTCAACAGTTTTGAAAGGAGGTGATCCAATGTCTCATGGAGCCAAGCCGGTAGCCGTTCTGTTCGGTCTCGCCGCCCTCCTGACGGCGGGGGTCGCCAGCGCGGATTGCTCCTCCAGCCACAGCGCCAGTGCCGGCACGCAGAAGCCGGCCAGCGACACGGTCGCCACCGGCGACCGGGCTTCGGGCAGCACCCGCGGCTGATCCAGCAACGCAACACCGGCAGCACCATGCCGAACGGGCCGTTTCCCTTCCGGGAAGCGGCCCGTTTCCTTTTGGGCCTGTCCAACGAAGCTGCCGGGTGACAAAGCCAAGGTCTTCCTTCCGGATTGCCTGCATAGTCCTGTCATCAAGTTGTGGCTTTCTGTTCCATGAAAGAAATTCTCCAAGTCGGTGCCATGGCCGGGACGGTGATGTACTGCGGTTTCCACGGGCGTTCGGCCCCACGAAATCTCAACGACGTGGAGACCTCATGCAGTACCGACAAAGCTCCGGAACCGGCTTGGGCTCGACCTGCTGCGGCAGCCTTCGGCACGACTCCCGCCGGACCTTTCTGAAAATCGCCACGCTGGGCGCCGGTGCCGCGGTGATGGCGCCCCTGACCGTCGGAGCCGCCCACGCCGCCCAGCCCGGTGGGGAGGTGGACGCGCTTCTGCTCTCCTGCATGGATTACCGGCTGATCGACGACATCGGCCGTTATATGGACGGGCGTGGGCTGACCAACCGCTACGACCATGTGATCCTGGCCGGCGCGTCGCTGGGCGCCCTGACCGACCAGAAGAAGGCATGGGGCGAGGCCTTCTGGGACCATGTGGCGGTCGCCAAGCAACTGCACCGGATCAAGCGCGTGATGGTCATGGACCACCGCGACTGCGGCGCCTACCGGGTCTTCCTGAAAACGGACGTCGCGGCGGACCCGAAAAAGGAAACCGCCGCCCACGCCGAGCAACTCCGCGCGCTGGGCGCCGCGATCAAGGCGCGGAATCCCGGAATGGAGGTGGAACTGCTGCTCATGGCGCTCGACGGCAGCGTCGAGTCCATCGCCGAGTCCGCCTGAGGGCGGGCGGAAAATCCCGAGGCGCCGGGGCATCGGGCACCCGTTCCTCCGGCGCCTTTATAATTCGTATGCGAAATAGTCGGTTGAGCGCGGTCCCTCCATTTGGTAAACGCAAGGTAAGGATGTGGCCGGCGGGGTAGCGGGACACCGCTGCCGCGGATACGACGGCGTGCATCGGACCCGGGGTGCCGTCCGCCCCTTGGGAAGTGCAGGGTTGTGCCGTTCCCTTCCGCCGTGCTGTTCCCGGGCTGCCGATGAGCATTCTCACCCGCCTTGTCCTGCTCGTTCTCCTCGCCAGCCTGCCGGCCATCGGCATCCTGGCCCACAACAGCCTGACCGCCATCGAGGCGGGCGAGCGCCAAGCCGAGGCGGAGGCCCACCGCCTGCTGACGCTGATCCAGGACGAGCAGCAACGGGTCGTGGACGGCATGCGCGGCGTGCTGGTGACGGTGGCCGAGATGGCGCCGCGGCTGGCCATCGACCCACAGCAATGCTCCTCGACCCTGAACCGCCTGCGCGACCGGCTGCCGCGGGTGAAGGGCATCGCCCTGACCGATCTCGACGGCTCGGTCCGCTGCGCCAGCGACGCCAAGCTGAACGGCCTGATGGTGGCGGCGCTGCCGCACATCCGCATGGCGCTCTACGGGCAGAGCTTCGTCGTCGGCGACTATGCGGTGCGGCGGCTGGACGGGCGGCCCGTGCTGCCCTTCGCCGCGCCCTACACCGACGCGGCGGGCCGCATGGCGGGGGTGGTGTCCATCGCGCTCGACGCCGGATGGCTGCGCGACTATCTGGCGGAAAAGCCGCTGCCGCCGAACGCCATGCTGGTGCTCGCCGACCGCAACGGCACCGTGCTTGGCCGTTTCCCCGGCAGCGACGAGCAACGGGTGGGCAAGCCGCTGCCCGAGCCGCTGATGGCCCTTCTGCGTGCGCCGTCCGACGGCGTGGCGGAGGTTGCCGGCCTGGATGGCGAGCCGCGGATATTGGCCTACGCCCCGGTGGACCAGAAGGTCCGCGAGCTGTTCCTGGCGGTCGGGCTGGACCGGACGGAGGCGTTGCGTCCCGTTACCGCCGCGGCCGAGCGGAGCGCCTTCCTGCTGGCTCTGGCGGCGGCGCTGTCCCTGGCCGCGGCCTGGATCGGCGCGCGCCTGTTCGTGCTGCGGCCGGTGGCCCGGCTGAAGCGGGTGGTGGAGCGCTGGAGCGCCGGAGACCGGGACGCGCGGATCGGCCGGCCGGGCGACCGCTCGGAAATCGGTGCCTTGGGCCGCGCGTTCGACTCCATGGCGCAGGAGCTTCAGGCGCGGGAACTGGCCCGCGACGCCGCCCACGCCGCCGAACACCGCATGGCCGCGATCCTCGCCGCCTCCACCGACGCGGTGGTGGAACTGGACCATGAGGGGCGCGTGACCTTCGCCAACGACATGGCGGCGCGTCTCTTCGGCGACGGCGGGGACCTCGTGGGACATGTCTTCGTCGCCCTGCTGCCACCCGGCGTCGTGGAACCCTTCGCCGCGCGTTTCCGCGACGCGCTGGACCGGGGAGAGCCGGAGGAGTTTGAAATCCGGCTGGGCGGCGGGGATGAATGGAGCGGTGGCGATTGGTACGCCGTGCGCCTGTTCGCTACCGGCGACCGGCTGGCCGTCTATGCCCAGGACGTGACCCGCCGCAAGGAGGACGAACGGGCCATCCGGCGGGCCGTGGAGCGCCACCGTTCCCTGCTGGAGACCGCGGCCGACGCGATCCTGCTGGTGGACGCCAATGGCACGGTGCACACCTACAACCGCGGCGCGGAGCGCATTTTCGGACATCGCCCTGCCGACGCGGTTGGGGCCGACGTGCGCCGCTTGATCCCGAGCGGCCTGGTTCCGGAATCCCTCGGCCCGGATCGGCTGGCCGACGGCACCGCGCGCGAGGTGGAAGGACGGCGCCGCGACGGGCTGGCCGTGCCGCTGGAGCTGTCGCTGTCGGCCTGGAGCGACGGCGGCGACCGCTTCTTCACCGCCATCCTGCGCGACATCACCGAGCGCAAGCGCACCGAATCGGCGCTGCGCCGCGCCAAGGACCAGGCGGAGCGCGCCAACCGGGCGAAGTCGCGCTTCCTCGCCGCGGCCAGCCACGACCTGCGCCAGCCGGTGCAATCGCTGTTCTTCCTGACCTCCGCGCTGAGCGAGCAGACACAGGGCGGTCCGGGTCACGGCACGCTGAAGACCATGCAGCAGGCGCTGGAGGCGCTGAAGCGCCTGCTCGACGGCTTGCTGGACATCTCCAAGCTCGACGCCGGGGTGGTCGAGCCGGTGACCACCACCGTGGCGATCCAGCCCCTCTTCGACCGCCTCGCCGCCGAATACGCGGCGGAGGCGGCGCGGCGCGGCCTGACCCTGCGCGTCGTCCCGACCACCCTCCATGCGCGCAGCGACCCCATGCTGCTGGAGCGGGTCATCCGCAACCTGCTGGACAACGCGCTGCGCTACACCGAGCGGGGCGGGGTGCTGCTGGGCGTGCGGCGGTCGCGCCGCCGCTTCCACATCGCCGTGTGCGACAGCGGCAGCGGCATCCCGCCGGACCGCCAGGAGGATATTTTTGAGGAGTTCACCCAACTCGGCAACCCGGAGCGCGACCGCGAGAAGGGGCTGGGCCTCGGCCTCGCCATCGTGCGGCGTCTGTGCGCGCTGCTCGGCCATCCCATCGCCCTGCGGTCGCGGCCCGGCAGCGGATCGACCTTCCTGGTCACCGTGCCCGCCGCCGAACCGCTGCGGCCCGTGACGACCGTTCCGGCGGTCGGCCGGACGGAGGGCGGCGGGTGCCGGCTCGTCCTGATCATCGACGACGAAGTCATCATTCTGATGGGGCTGCGCGCCATGCTGGAAGGCTGGGGCTACGAGGTCATCGCCGCCACCGCGGGGGACGAGGCGATCCGTCTGCTGGACGAGGCCGGGCGGAGACCGGACGTCATCCTGGCCGACTATCGGCTGCGCAACGGCAAGACCGGGCCGGAGGCCCTGCGCGCCATTCACGCCCATTGCCGAACATCGATTCCCAGCATCATCCTGACCGGCGACACCGCCCCCGAACGCATCGTCGAAGCCCAGCGCAGCGGCTTCGCCATCCTGCACAAGCCGGTGTCGTCCCATCACCTGAAGCAGGTGGTGGCCGAAGCCGGGGGCCGCTGAGGGCGCCCGGCTTCGGCTTCGCTCAGCGGACCCGCAGCAGCGCGTGGCGCTTGCGCCCGGCGGACAGGCGGATGAGCCCTTCACCATCGAGGTCGGCAAGGGCCAACAGCGCCGCCTCGTCGGTGACGGGCGTGCCGTTCACCCGCGCCCCGCCGTCGCGGATCAGGCGCCGTGCCGCCCCCTTGGACTCGGCGAGCCCGGCGGCGGCCAGCAGGTCGGCCAGACGGACGCCGGCGGCGAGGTCGGCGCGGGTGGCCTCCACCGTCGGCAGGCCGCCGCCGGCCCCGGCCTCCTCGAAGACCCGGCGGGCGGTCTCCCCGGCCTCGGCCGCCGCCGCCGCCCCGTGGCAGAGGGCGGTGGCCTCATGGGCGAGGATCTTCTTGGCCTCGTTGATCTCCGATCCCTGGAGCGCCTCCAGCCGGGCGATCTCGTCCAGCGGCAGCTCGGTGAACAGGCGCAGGAAGCGACCGACGTCCGCGTCCTCCGTGTTGCGCCAGAACTGCCAGAAATCGTGCGGGCTGCGCCGGTCGGCGTTCAGCCACACCGCGCCCGCCGCCGTCTTGCCCATCTTGGCGCCCGACGCGGTGGTCAGCAGCGGCGTGGTCAGACCGAACAGCTCCGTCCCGTCGACGCGGCGGGCCAGCTCGATCCCGTTGACGATGTTGCCCCACTGGTCCGACCCACCCATCTGCAGCCGGCAGCCGTGGCGGCGCGACAGCTCCAGGAAGTCGAAAGCCTGGAGAATCATGTAGTTGAACTCCAGGAAGGTCAGCGGCTGCTCGCGGTCGAGACGCAGCTTGACGGAATCGAAGCTCAGCATCCGGTTGACGGTGAAATGGCGCCCGATGTCGCGCAGCATCGGGATGTAGCGCAGCTCGTCCAGCCAGACGGCGTTGTCGACCATCACCGCGCCGTTCGGCCTGTTCTCCGAGGGGCCGTCGCCGAAGGACAGGTACTGGGCGAAGGCCCGGCCGATGCCGGCCATGTTGGCGGCGATCTGCGCGTCGTCCAGCATGGGGCGGCTGGTGTCGCGGAAGCTGGGGTCGCCGATGCGCGTGGTGCCGCCGCCGATCAGCACGACGGGCCGGTTGCCGGTCTTCTGGAACCAGCGCAGCACCATGATCGACACGAGATGCCCGACATGCAGGCTGTCCGCCGTGGCGTCGAAGCCGATGTAGGCGCCGACCGGCCCCTGGCGCAGCAGGGCGTCGAGGCCCGACAGGTCGCTGCCCTGGTGCAGGAATCCGCGCTCGTCGAGCACGCGCAGGAAGTCGGACTGGAAGGGGCTGGAAGCGGCGGGGGTCGCCATGGTGCTGATCTCCGGAAGGGAAGGGCCGCGTCCCGGAGATCATCTGTCGAAGCACATGCCGCCGGTCCGCGGCGGCATGGTTCATATGGTCAAGACTGAACGCGCCGCCCTATGGGAGCAGCGGATAATAGCGGCTGAAGTGGTGCGTGCGCGTCGTCATGGCCGGGAAGCTAGGCGCGCGGGGGCGGGCCGTCAAGGGCGGAAGACGCGCCCGGCGCGCCCCGTTTGTCCGGCGACCGGACACCTGGGGTCTGGCGCTCGCCGCGGCCATGCCGCATAAAGCCCGTCCTCCCCCTATCGGGAGGAAGGGCTTTTCGTTTGCGGGGACCCGACCATGAGCGCCATCGCCGAAGCCGCGCCGGCCAAGCTGAACCTCTATCTGCATGTGGTGGGCCGCCGGGACGACGGCTATCACGAGTTGGACAGCCTCGTCGCCTTTGCCGACGTGGCGGACCGGGTGACGGTGCAGCCGGGCGTGGCGCGCATAGCGCTGCGCGGGGCCGACCTGCCGCCGGTCGGGCCGAGGCTGGCCATCTCCGGCCCCTTCGGCCCGGCGCTGATGGGCGAGAACCCGGCGCAGAACCTCGTCATCCGCGCCGCTTACGCGCTGGCCGCCCGGCTGCGGCGCGAGGCCGACGCGATGATCGCGCTGGAGAAGGTCCTGCCCATCGCCTCCGGGATTGGTGGCGGCTCGGCGGACGCGGCGGCGACGCTGCGCGCCCTGGCCCGGCTGTGGGGCGTGCCGGTGGCGGACCAGCGCCTCTACGAGGTCGCGGCCTCGCTGGGCGCCGACGTGCCGGTCTGCGTCGCCGGGCGAAGCTGCTATTTCGGCGGCGTGGGGGAGGTTCTGGAGGAGGCGCCCGCCCTGCCGGACTCCTTCGCGGTGCTGGTCAACCCCGGCGTGCCGGTGCCGACCCCCGCCGTGTTCAAGGCGCGCCGGGGGACTTTCTCCGCCCCGGCCCGCTTCACCGAGGCGCCCGGCGACGCCGCGGCGCTGGCCGCGCTGCTGAGGGAGCGGCGCAACGACCTGACCGAACCGGCGCTGACCGTCGCACCGGTGATCGCCGCGGTGCTGGCGGCGCTGGACGGCACGGACGGCTGCCTGCTGGCCCGCCTGTCGGGCAGCGGGGCGACCTGCTTCGGCCTCTACGCCGACGCGGACCAAGCCTCCGCCGCGGCCCGGTCGATCCAGGCGGCGCAGCCGCGCTGGTGGGCGAGGGCCGCCCGGCTGCTGCCGACCCCGGCGGACGCGCCGCCGCTGCCCAAGGGGTTGACGGCACCGTCCGCGGTCACCACGGCTCCGGCGCCACCGGTCCCCTTTCCGGACACCGGCGGCTGGGGGGTCGGCTGACCTCTTTAGGAGCTTGGCATTTAGGGGCTTAGCAGCCGCCGCGCGTCATCGCGCCGCCCAGCATGGCGCCGCCCAGCGTGCCGGCGGCGGTCGCCGCCAGCTTGCCGTCGCCGCGCCCGAACTGCGAGCCGACCAGCCCGCCGACGGCGGCCCCGCCCAGCACGCCGATCAGGTCGCCGTCGAGCGGCCCGCATTCCACCACCTGCGGCGCCGCGCGGACCACGCGCGGGCGCTGCTGGACGATCACGGGGGGCGGTTCCTCGATGTAGACGGGGGCCGGGGCGTAATGCACGACCGGAGGCTCCTCATAGACCACCACCGGCGGGGGCCGGCGGACGATCACCACGCGCCCGTCGCCATAGCCGCCGTCGATGTAGCCATGCTCGTAATGGCGGCCCCGCTCGTGGCGGTCGCGCTCATGATGGCGCTCCTGCTTGGCGCGCCAGCCGTGGGCCGGCGCCCAATCGGGCGGATCGGCGAGGACCGGGGACGCTCCAGCGCCCAAGGCCGCCACACCGGCAAGCAGCGCGATGGCGATGGATTTGGGGGTGAAGCGGATGTGCGTCATGATGGCTCCAAGATACGTCTTACCCGAATGAACATCCGGGGGCTGAGTCTTCATCCATCCGCCCGCCGCGAGGGGCGTGATCTTTTTGGGGTGTGCGAAAGAGGTAATCCATCCCTGACCCTGCCACGCCGCACCCGTCACGCCCACACCGGTTCGGGAAGGCTCTCCGTCAGCAGCGCGCTGACCATCTCCACCCCCGCGCTCCGCGCCGCGCCTCCGATCAGCAGCGCCAGTTCCGTCTCCGGCAGGGCCGGCATGCCGTCCGCCGCGCCGAGGAAGCGCGCGCCGGGCGGCAGGGCGCTGTGGGGGAGCACGCTGACGCCCAGCCCGCCGGACACCGCGGCGCGCACCCCGGCGTGGTTGGGGCTGGAATAGGCCACCCGCCACCGCCGTCCGGCGCGTTCCAACTCATGCACCGCGCGGTTGCGGTAGACGCAGCCCTGGGGGAACAGCACCAGCGGCAGCGGGTCTTCGCGGTGCAGGTCCTCCGCCGCCGGGCCGACCCAGCAGAGCGGTTCCCGCCACGTGCGCAGGGCGCCGGGGCGGCCGGGTTCCTGCTTGACCAGGGCGATGTCGAGGTCGCCGCACTCCACGTCGGCGCGCAGCCGCACCGACAGGTCGCAGCGCACGTCCAGCCGCAGCCGCCGGTTCGCCCGCGCGAAGTCGGCGAGCAGGCGGGGCAACCGCTCCACGGCGTAATCCTCCGGCACGCCCAGCCGCACCACCTCCGCCGCCGGGCGACCGGACAGGACGGCGTTCGCCTCGTCGTTCAGCGCCAGCAGCCGGCGGGCGTAGCCGAGCAGCCGCTCACCATCGTCGGTCAGCGCGACGGCGCGGCTGTTGCGGTCGAGGAGCGGCAGGCCGACCTGCTCCTCCAGCCGGCGGATCTGCTGGCTGACCGTCGATTGCGTCTTGTGCACCCGCTCGCCGGCCCGCGTGAAGCCGCCGGCGTCCACCACCGAGACGAAGGTGCGCAGCAGCCCCAGATCCATCTCGCGCATCGGACCGACCATTCAAATTTCGAATGCAGTGGATGATATCATCCAATTTCCAAATGAAAAGGGTTCACGCCATCCTCTCACCAACGCGCTCCACCAGCCTGGGAGAGGACCGGCCATGACGCACGCCGCCACGCACCCCTTACCCCTGACCGACCCGCGGGCGGCGCCGCTCGCCCTGGTCGTGCCCTTCTGCCTCGCCTGGAGTTCCGCCTTCGCCGCGGGAAAGATCGGGCTGGCCGACTGCCCGCCGCTGCTGCTGCTGGCCTTCCGTTTCCTGATCGCCGGGGCGCTGCTCGCCGCCGTCGCGGCGTGGCGGGGCGAGTACCGGGGGATGGCCGGGCGGACCCTCGGTCTGCTGGCGTTGCTCGGCCTGCTCAACCACGCGCTCTATCTGGGGCTGAGCTACAGCGGCATGACCTACGTCTCCTCCGGCCTCACGGCGCTGATCGTCAGCGCGAACCCGGTGCTGACCGCGGCGCTGGCCGCCCTGCTGCTGGGGGAGGCGATGAACCGGCGCAAGGCGGTGGGGCTGGCGCTGGGGGTGGCCGGGGTGGCGCTGGTGGTGCGCGGGCGGCTGGGCAGCGGGACGGACGCGCCGCTGGGCATCGCGCTGGCGGTCGGCGCGCTGGTGGCCCTGTCGGCGGGGACGTTGCTGTTCAAGCGGTTGGCGCCGCGGGCGGGGCTGCTCGCCGGCACCGGGGTGCAGGTGCTGGCGGCGGGGCTGGCGCTGTTGCCCATCGGGCTGCTGCTGGAGGACGCCGGGTCGATCCGGCTGACCGCCAGCTTCGTCGCCTCGCTGGTCTACCAAGCGCTGTTGGTGTCGATCGGCGGCTATCTGCTGTGGTTCAGCCTGCTGCAGCGGACGAGCGCCACGGAGGCCAGCGCCTATCACTTCCTGATGCCGCCCCTGGGCATGCTGTTTGGCTGGCTGCTGTTGGGCGAGGCGGTGCAGCCCTGGGACCTGCTGGGCATCCTGCCGGTGGCTCTGGGCATCCGGCTGGTGACGCGAGCATGAGCGACATGCCCGAGGGTGGCGCACTGGCAAAAGGGATACGTCTTTCGCGGGGGATCAGGTTGCGCCCTACGATTGTTACGTTTTCATGACGTCCCACTCTCCATCGTCCTGTTGCTGAGGCCCACACGCCGGGAGGCCCGCCATCTCGACCGTCGCCGTTTCGCCCACCCTCGTCCTGATCGACATTCTCGGCGCCGTGGCGCTGCTGCTGTGGGCGCTGCGGCTGGTGCGGACGGGCGTCTTCCGGTGGGGCGGGGCGGCGGTCCGCCGTTGGGTCGGCTACGGCACGCGCAACCGGCTGGCCGCCTTCCTGGCCGGCGTCGCCGCCACCATCGCGGTGCAGAGCAGCACGGCGACCGCGCTGATGACCGCCTCGATGGCCGGGCAGGGCTTCATGAGCACCTCCATGGCGCTGGCGGTGATGCTGGGCGCGGATGTCGGGACGAGCCTCGTCGCCCGGCTGCTCGCCATCGACCTGCACTGGCTGTCGCCCAGCCTGCTGCTGCTCGGCGGGGCGCTGCACGCGCTGGGCGGCGAGCATCGCGGGCGGCGGGCGCTGGCCCGCATCCTGGTCGGCGTCGGGCTGATGCTGCTGGCCCTGAAGCTGCTCGGTGCCGCCACCCTGCCGGTCCGGGAATCGGCGCTGGTCCAGGCGATGCTGGAGGCGCTGGGCGGCGAGCCGCTGTTCGCCTTGATCGTCGCCGCGGCATTGACCGCGGCGGTGCATTCCAGCCTCGCCACGGTGATGCTGGCGGGGTCCCTGGCCGGAGCGGGGGTGATCGGAACCGAGACGGCGGTGGCGCTGGTTTTGGGAGCCAATCTGGGCGGCGCCGTGCCGGCGGTGCTGGCGACCTCGGCGGACGGCGCGGTGGCGCGGCGCGTGCCGCTGGGCAATCTGCTGGTCCGGGTGACGGGTTCGCTACTGGCCCTGCCGCTGGTGCCGATGGCGGCGTCGTTCCTGGCCGGGATGGCCCCGCTGACGGCGGTGGTGAGCGCGCATGTCGCCTTCAACGCGGCGCTGGCGCTGCTCTTCCTGCCGCTGGTGACGCCGCTCGCCCGGATGACCGAACGGCTGCTGCCCGAGCCGGAGGACGCGGGGGAGGACGCGGCGACGCCCCGGCATCTCGACGAATCGGCGTTGGAGACACCCTCCGTGGCCATCGCGGGGGCCGTCCGCGAGACCCTGCGGCTGGGCGATCTGGTGGAGGACATGCTGTGCCGCAGCCTGACCGCCCTGCGACAGAACGACGAGCGCCCGATCGCCGAGGTCAGCCGTGCCGACGACCGGGTGGACCGGCTGCACACCGCCCTGAAGCTCTACCTCGCCAAGCTGGGGCGCCATCACCTCGACGCCGAGGAAACCCGGCGGGTCGACGATCTGATGGCCTTCGCCATCAACCTGGAGCACATCGGCGACATCATCGACAAGAGCCTGATGGAACTCGCCGCCAAGCGCATCCGTCATCACCTGAATTTCGCACCGGAGGATTTCCGGGAGGTCGAGGAATTGCACCGCCGCACGGTGGAGAACCTGCGCACGGCGCTCGGCATCCTGATCGGGGAGGACCGGCGGCTGGCCCGTCAGCTCATCGCCGGCAAGGACGCGGTGCGGGCGCTGGAGCGCACCGCCACCGCCCGCCACCTCGACCGCGTCCGCCGCGGCGACGCGGCCAGCATCGAGACCAGCGCCCTGGTGCTGGACATCCTGCGCGACCTGAAGCGCATCAACGCCCATGTCGCCGCGGTCGCCCTGCCGATCCTCGATCAGGTGGGGGAACTCAGCGAAAGCCGCCTGAAGGTGGTCGGGCTGCCCCGGCTGGAGAGCCGGGACGTGTAGGGACGGAAGGCCGCGGCGTCACCGCGGCATCTCCCCGGTCAGGGTGGCGCTCAACCCCTGCAGCAGGCCGAACCGGCAGCCCTCGCCGAAGGTGGCGCGCAGCCGGGACGCGTCGCCGATCGACACGCGGATGTCCCCCGCCCGCGCCGGCTGGTGCAGGCGGCGCACCCGGCTGCCGCACAGTTCCTGCAAGACCTCCAGCAGCATCAGGAGCGAGGTCGGGCGGCCGGTGCACAGGTTGAACACCTCCGCCCCCTGGGGTTGGCGGTCCATCGCCTTGACGAGGAAGCGCACGACGTCGCCGACGAACACGAAGTCGCGAACCTGCTCGCCGTCACCGAAGATCGTCACGTCCTCGCCCTGCGCCACGCGGCGGGCGAAGATCGAGATCACCCCGGAATAAGGCGAGGACGGGTCCTGCCGCGGTCCGTAGACGTTGAAGAAGCGGAAGCCCGTCGTCGGCACCCCGTGGATGGCCCAGGCGACGTTGGCGTGCAGCTCGCAGCCCAGCTTGTCCACGCCATAGGCGGACAGCGGGCGCGTCGTGGCGTCCTCGCGCAAAGGGGTGGCCGTGTTGTCGCCATAGACTGCGGCGGAGGAGGCGTAGACCACCGGCACCGGGTTGCCATTGCGGGCGCTGCGCGCCGCCTCGAAGACGGTGACGGTGCCCGACAGGTTGGTGCGGTGGGTTTCCGCCCACAATTCGCGCGAGCGTTGGACGGACGCGACGGCGGCCAGATGGAAGACGCCGTCCACCCCCTGCATCGCCTGATGGACCGCGTCCGGGTCGGCGACGTCACCGACCACCAGCTTCGCCAGCAGCGGCTTGTTCTCCAGCCGGCCGGTGCTCATGTCGTCCAGGATGGTGACCTGGTGCCCGTCGCCGATCAGCCGGTCGGCCAGATGCGATCCGATGAAACCACAGCCGCCGGTCACGAGAAAATGCGCCATGCGCCGTCCTTTCCACCATCGCCATGCATGGTTTCATAGTGGCGAGGGTGGAAGGGACGGACCAGACCATCTTAGGAGTAACGAAGGGCGCAAGGGGTGCGCCGGTCCTGGCCGTTCGGGGTGGCGCAACCCGAATCGGCGCCGTTTCAGGGGCGTTTTCCGGCACCCTCGCGGCGGGCAGGCGGGACCGAGGGTTCAACAGCCTTATCCACCATCTTATGCACCATTTTGTGGATAACTTTGGTCAAGGGGACCGATGGCCGCCGCGGCGCGTCCGAGGTGCCGTCAGGGTGCCATCGTGTCTCCGGAGCAACATCGATCGTGTCTCCGGAGCAACAACGGTAAGGCATGGCCCCTTCTCAGCCGGCCTCGGAAGCGCCCGCCGTGGCCAGCAGTCGGGCCACGGCCTTGCGCAGCTCCTCGTTCAGGAAGGGCTTGTAGAGCACAGCGTCCGCCGCGAACATCTCGGCCATCTTCAGGGCGTAGCCCGCGGGAAGGTTCGGCGCCCCGCCCGACATGGCGAGCACCTGAGCGCCGGGATTGCGGATGCGCGCGGCCTTGATGACTTCCACCCCGTCGGCTTCGGGCATCAGCACGTCGGTGACGATCAGGTCGAAGCGCGCGCCGCCGTCCAGCAGGCCGATGGCGACGCGGCCGTTCTCCGCCTCCACGACCTCGTGGCCCGCCTGTTCGATCACTTCGGTGACCGCCAGCCGCACGGCGGCCGAATCCTCAACGACCAACACCTTCGCCATGTACCAACATCCCATGTGCCGTTTGGCCCGGTCCGCCGGGTGGGGCGGTGGGCAGGTCGATGATGAAGGACGTCCCGCGTCCGGGGGTGCTTTCGACCAGAATGTCGCCGCCCCCGTTCCTCACGATACCATATACCACCGAAAGCCCAAGCCCCGTCCCTGTGCCGACCGGCTTGGTGGTGAAGAAGGGGTCGAACACGCGCTGGCGCGTCGCCTCGTCCATTCCCGTGCCGGTGTCGACGACGGTCAGCCGCACATAATCGCCTTCGCCGAGTTGGCGGCGGGACGCGTCCCGCTCCTTCAGGCTCAGGGAACGGGCGCCGATGGTCAGGGTGCCGCCCTGCGGCATGGCATCGCGGGCGTTCTGGATCAAGTTCAGGAGGACCTGGGTCAGTTCGGTCGCGGTGATCGTTACCGCCTCCAGGCCGGGCTCCAGCCGCGTGCGCGTCTCGATGGACGCCGGCATCGAGGGGGCGGCGAGTTCCAGAGCGGAATGCACGGCCTCCTCCAGGTTGCCCGGCGGCGACTCGGCCACCTCGACGCGGGCGAACTGAAGGACGTCGCGCATGATCGTGCGGGCTTTCACGCCGCTGTCGTGGATGGCGTTCAGATAGGCGTGCAGCTTGCGATCCTCTCCGGCGCGGCCGCGCGCCAGATCGGACAGGCCGATGACCGGTTGCAGCAGGTTGTTGATCTCGTGGGCAAGGCCGCCGACGAGGCTGCCGAGCGCCGCCATGGTCTGCTTCTGCCGCGCCGCCTCCGCCGACTGGCGCCGCGCGCTGATGTCGCTGGTGGTGCCGCGATAGCCGAGGAAAGCGCCGTTGCCGTCGTAGCGCGGCGTGCCGCTGACCATCACCCAGCGCGCGTTCCCCCCCGGCGAGGCCAGCGGGAAGGAGAGGCGGCGGAAGGGCTCCCGCCGGTGCAGGGCCTCCGTCAGTGCGGGGAAATCCTCCTCGGGACGGTTGCGGTCCAGAAGATCGGTGTGGGTGAAGCCCAGAAGCTCTGCTCCGCCGCGCCCGGTGGATTCCTGGGCGCGCGGCGACAGTGCGGTGAAGCGCCCACGCTCATCGGTCTCCCAGAACCAATCGTTGGAGCATTCCAGAAGCGCCCGCCAGCGCGCCTCGCTCTCGCGCAGTTCGGCGGTGCGCGTGGCGATCAGCGACTCCAGCCCGCTCAGATGGTCGCGCAGGGCCTCTTCGCTGCGGCGCATCCGGTAGAAGGCGAGGTCGTAGGGGTTTTGCAGGGCGGTGACGATGATGGCCCGGTACAGCAGGTAGAAGGACAGGATCTTGATGAAGTGCCCCAGCGCGTTCATCGCCCCGTGGGGATGGTTGTAGAGCGTGAAGATCAGCTCCTGCGGGACCAGCAGGGCGATCCCCGCGAAGGTCAGGCCGAACACCCTGGGTTCGAACTGCCGGCGCTTGCGGTGCAGCAGCAGGCAGGCGACGACCGCCGCGGCGCTGAACGTGTACTCGGCTCCGATCTTGAAGGGAGTCAGCCCGACGCCCGGAACGAAGCTGTCCGGCATGATGCCGAAGGTGAAGATCGACAGCAGAGTGCACGCGACGACGGCGGCCTGGATCAGCAGCACGTCGCCCGCGCGCAACCGCCTCTCGGTCAACAGCGGCGCGGCCAGGCAAACCGCGGCCTGAAGGCCGCGGGCGGCGATCCAGAGCTGGGTGGATTGGTTGGCGCCGGCCTCGCCGATGACGTTCATGCCGGGAAAGGCGATGGCGTGCAGCAGGTCCAGCAGCGCGATGCCCGGCATGGACAAGCCGACGAAGGCGAGGAAGGGTGACTGGTTCGTGTCACGCGTGTTCCAGGCGATCATGAAGATCGTCATGGAGATGGCGACGGCGAACAGCTCCGCGCAGAGGTGGAACAGCAGGTAGTTGTGGCGCATCACCGTGCCCAGGACCGCCAGGAGGATCAGCAGGGCGGTCAGGCCGGACAGGAAGGAGCGGTCCCGGAGCCAGTGGGGGAACGTTGGTCTGACGGCGGACGGCTGGGTCCCGCTCATGAACGGTCGGCTCCGCGGTGGACGGGAGGGGCGGCCTATGGATGGCCCGGTCGACCGACCGTGCGATGCCGCTGGGCCGATCAACACACCAAATCCTGTCGCGGTGCAAGCTGGACGTTGAGTCGTTCCAGCGGACGCGGAAATTCCTCACATCAGAACGGCGGCCACCGTCCTGTTTTCGGGACATGCGCTGTCCAGCGGGGATACCGCCAGGAAATCAGCCTTCCTTGACGGGCTGGGCCGGAGGCAGGTCGAAGGGCGTGCTGACGAAGGGGTCGCCCCGACCATGGCCGGCGCGGTCGTGACCTTTCTCGGTCGCCGCCTTGCGGTAATAGCCGACGATGAACACGCGGACCGCGTTGGCCAGCGACACGGCGTTCCCGCGCGACCGGCGGGACTGGGAGTCAAGGCGGTCCTTGAGGTCGCTGCACAACTCGTCCACGGTCAGGTCTTCCCGGTGGCAGATGTCGTCCAGCGCTTCCCAATAGGACGGCTCCAACCGAAGTTGCGTCGGGCGTCCGAACAGCTTGACGGTGCGTGCCGCCAGCGGGATGGCGTTCTGCGGCGATGGCGCGTTGGACGCCTGTGAATCCTGACCCGACATAGCCCTGTATTCCTTGACTGTCAGCCGTGTTTCATGTCGTGCAGCCAATATAGCGTGATTGAAAAAATTTGCGACGATAAAACTCAGCGGAGGTGCTGGCTGGCCTTACGGCACGTCGCCCGACTCTCCCGCCATATCCTTAAGCATGTATAGATTGGTGATGACGATAAAACCTTTGTTATAGGTAATCGCTCCAGCGTTGCGCAATGCACGCAGGCTTTTGTTCACCATCTCACGGGTGACACCCAACATGGATGCCAGAGCTTCCTGGGACACCGGCTGGTTGATGCGCAGCCCGGCGGGCGTCTTCTGCCCATAGGTGTCCGCCAGCAGCAGGATGCGCCGGGCCAGCCGGCGCGGCACGTCGTGGAAAACCGCATCCTCGATGTTCTCCGACACCCAGCGCAGCCGTTCGCACAGCACCCCCATCATCCGGATGCACAGGGAGGGATGCCGTTCCAGAAAGGAGATGAATTCCGGACGGTCGATGCGGAACAGCTCCGCCGGGCGGAGCGCGGTGGCCCCGGCGGTGCGGTCCTTGCCGTCGATCAGCGCGATTTCTCCCAGCACGTCGCCGGGGTTGAGGATGTTGAGCAGCATCGTCTTGCCGTCCTCCGACGAGGTCGAGACGGCGATCTGCCCCTTCATGATGGCGTACAGGCAATCGCCGGGATCGCCCTTGCTGAAAACGGTCTGGTTCTCGCTGAACCGCGACACCCGGCCCAGCGCGACCAGCTCCTGCATCCGGGCGTCGTCGAGAACGCCCAACATTCGGTTGCGCCGAAGGATGCCGGCGACGTCCTTCAGTAAGGCCATGGCGTTCCCGGTCCCGGTTGAGTGCCGTCGGACCGTTGATGGCACCCGGCGGACGATCAGTCCAGCGGATTCCCCGCCGAGGGGTGCGCGCCGTCCCGCAGGGCGCGGTCCCACAGGGCGGTGTGCTCGAAATGGAACCGCGCCTCGGGCGCCCGCCCGCCGTCGATCGCCCAGCGGCGCATGGTTTGGAGCAGGTCCAGCGCGTCCTCCCGCTTCTGGTCGCACCGCCCGTTGGGCAGCCAGCCGCGGAGATCGGCGAGTTCCTCCTCCGGCAGCCCCTCGGCGGCGGCGAGGCGGAACACCCGGCCATAGCCGCGCTCCCGATAGGGCAGGGCCTTGGCGATGGCCTCCAGCCGCCGCGCCGTGGCGGCGGGAACGATGCCCTCCTGCGCCGCGTCGGCCAGGGTGCGTCGGATGTTCACCATGGCCTCGGACAGGCTGGGATAGCCGAGTTCCGCCGGGCCGTGGATCACCGCCACCTCGTCGTCGTCCTCCAGCCGCCCGTCGCGGAAGGCTTCGAAGACGGCGCCGACGCCGATCATGCCGAAGGGATGCAACTCAGCGGCGCGCAGGGCGCCCATGCTGGACGCCCCGAACACCGCCACGCCCTGGTGGATGGCGTGCAGAATCTCCTTGTGCCAGACAGACGGGATGTTCTCGAAGTAGCCGTCCACGATGCCGATCGCCCGCGGCTTGTGCTTGCACAGCCGGATGATGTCGCCCTGGGCGACCGGCGGCAGATAGGTGGCGTCCAGACGCCGCGAGGCCTCGGCGCGGGACAGGGTGGGGCCGAGAAAGACGTAAAGGCCGTCCGGCGTCTGCATGGGAGTCTCCGCCTTCGCTTTCATTACACTTTCCCGATTCACGACGCCCGATCCCAGACGCCGGCCGCGGCGCGCGCCCTTGCGCCCATCGCGTAGTCCGGAGAGGAGTCCAACCCCTCCAGACCGGGGATGACCAGACGGACCACGGCGATGCCGAACTCCGGCTTGGTCAGGTCCACCGCCACGGCCTCGTCGATCCCGGCGGCGCGCAGCCGGTCGAGCTGGCCTGCCAGATCCTCCTCGATGGTGCGCCCGGCGAGGCTGGGGATGGCGGCGAAGTCGCGGCGACCGGTGCCCTCGGTGATCAGCGCCGTCCAGCGCGCATGCTGCGCCGGGTCGAGGTGGCGTTCGTATTCGGAGCGGGGCATGTCGTCGCGCGCCCCGGCGATGAAGGTCAGCCGGCTCTGCGCCGCTTCGGTCAGGGCGCGGGACAGCGCGACCTCGGGCGCGGCGTGGCAGCCCATGCCCATGGCGGGGCGGATGCTGTGCTGCGGCGCGTCTTCCCGCGTCGCGATGCGGCAGAGGATGGCCGGCAGACCAATATCGCTGGTGATGTCCCACAGGCCGACGGCGACGCCCGCGTCGTCGAAGCGGTCGAGCAGCGACCGGCACACCGGATCGGCGATGCTGGCCGGGTCGATGCGGGTGGCGGCCTGGGCCTCTGGAGAGGAGAGGCGCCACAGCGTGGCGGCGTCGCGCTCGACCAGTTCGGTCATGGCGTGCGCGGTCGCCTCGGCGAGGCTGTTGCCCGAGGCCAGCCCGTTGGACCCGGAGAGGAAGCAGCCGGACCCCGGCGGCATCGGCAGCGTGAAGTTCAGATGCACCGTCTCGAAGGGCACCCACATCCGCCCGCCGCCCAGCAGGTCGTCGCCCTCGATCCACAGCATTGGGGTGTGGGGGGTGAAGGCGCTGGTCGACAGCCGCGGCAGGCGGGCCACGTCCACCACCCGGTGGGTCCAGCGCAACTCTTCGTAGCTGGCGTACTTCACCGGCAGGGTGATGCGTTCGGCGTGGTAGCTCTCGATCGCCTCCATGACGCCCGACGCCTTGGCGGCGGCCAAGGTCACGCCCTTGCCCTGGGCGACGGAAATGGATCGCGAATTCGGCCGGGTCACCATGACGACGGGGATGCCCACGCTGTCCAGCCCCGTGACGTTCGCCACGCGCGTGATGCCCATGACGGGAAGGAAGGGGGTGACGCGGGCCAGCGTCTGGTCCGGCGTGGCGATCCGGTGGGTGCCGGTGGTGTGGACCTTCAGCGGCTGGTCGGACATGGCCGGATCCCGGACGATGCCGCGGACGAAATCAAGGGGCATGGGAGGGGTCTCCGCCGTGGGATGCCCGTGGTGAGCCGGAATGGAAACCGGCGGAGGACGAGGGAGCGGGCGGGGACCGTGGCAGGCCGGTCAGGGAAAACACCGGCCGCCACGGCCCGAAGAACAGGCCCGAACAGCGGGCCCAGGCAGGTTCGCCCGCCGATCAGAGGCCCGGGGTGATCGCGTGGCGGGCGGCCTCGTGGTCGTCGCCGTTGAACGCGCGGCGGTCGCCGATGCGGGCGGCGGCGGTCAGCTCGGCGGCTTGCTCGGCAACCTCGGTCACGCCCTGGGCGGTCACGGCGAAGAGACGGCCGTCGGCACCACGGATGAGGGCGGTCTGGTCGATGATGGCGGTCATGGGAACAGCTCCTGGGCGTGGGTTTCGAGGAACCGCGAATACTGCGGTATGTCGAACCTTGGCCGCGATGACCCGTCCGGACTGTGAAGAACTTCACATGCCGGACGTCCTGTGCCCGGGTAAGAATCGCCGACACGCGCACACACGCTTGTTTAGTCCCGGAAAAATTCCGGTGACCTGGGAAAAAATCGCCAAGCCGAGAACCGGCCAGCCGAGACAGGAGCGTACCGATGAAGTTGGACCGCCGCATTCCCCGCAGCCTCGACGAGATGGCCGACCTCAGCTCGCTCGCGGCACCGCCCGCCGTGGTGACGCGCTCGCTGACGATCGGGGGGCGCCGCGCCAGCCTGCGGCTGGAGGCGACGATCTGGGACGGGCTGAAGGACATCGCCAAGTCCCAGGGCAAGTCGCTGGAGGCGCTGTGCGCCGACATCCACGACAGCCGGACCGAAGGCATCCCCTTCGCCACCAGCGTCCGGGTCTATGTGCTGAATCACTTCCGCAGCACCGCCGCGGGCACCACCACGCTGGTGGCCTGACGCTCCGGAGGGCCATCCACCGGGTCAGGTCACCCGTTTAGGTCACCCGTTTAGGTCACCGGGCCGGACGCGGCGAGGCAGCGGCGGAAGGCCCGGCAGCGGTCGGATAGCGGCATCATGGACAGCTGGCGGCTCATCGTCTCGGCAGCCGCCAGATGCTCCATGGCTTCGCGATGCTGGCCCGTGGCGGTGAAGGCCTGGGCCAGGGCGAAGTGCGACCAGCCCTGCTCGGACAGTTGTCCGGCGTCCGTCGCGATGCCCAGCGCCTTGGCGGCGCAACCGATCGCGGTGTCGTGCTGCGCCGTCTCGAGGGCCAGGTCGGACATCCAGTTCAGGATTCGCGGCCTGGGCAGCGAGTGGTTCAGGATGTGCGCTTGTTCCAGGCTGGCGTTGAGCAGGCGTGCACCCTCCGCCGCGCTGCCGGTGCGGGCGATGGCGTAGCCCAGCGCGCCCAGCGTGATCGGCTGGAAGATGTGCAGGCGCGTCGCCTCGGTGATCGTCACGGCGTCCTTCAGCAGCGGCAGCGCCTCGGCGAAGCGCTCGCCGATGATGTGGACCAGCGCCAGATGGACCTTCACCGACGACACGGAGAAGGCGTGCCCGACCTCTTCCGCGATGTCCAGCGCGTGGAGCATCACCCGGACGGCCTCGTCGTCGCGCCCCAGTTCGGCGAGGCAGCGGCCCTGATAGGCGGCCGTGATGGCGACCGCCACCGCGGTCAGGCCGAACCGCGCGCGCGGAGCATGGGCCAGCGCCAGGGTGCGCGCCTGCTCCAGCTTCTCCTGAGCCTCCGGAAAATGCCCCTTGTCCACCAGCATGCCGCCCAGCCGCATCAGCCCCTGGATGCGCAACTCCATCGTCCCCTGGTTGCCCAGATGGTCGAGCGCGCTGCGGCTGAGCGCGATGGCTCCGTCCAGCACGCCGTAGACCCACTGGAAGGACGCCTTGAGCGAGGTCGCACGGGCGTAGCGGATCCGGTCGTCGATGCCCAGCGCCATGTCCCGCGCCTCCTCCAGCGGGTCGCCGGCCAACTGGCGCCCCTGCGGCAGCAGGACGAGGGGGATGCCGACCCACAGGTCGATCCGCCGCTGGGTGTTGCGGCGGGTGTCCGGCAGATGGTCCAGGGCCTTCAGAGCCTGCTCGTAGAAGCGCCCGGCATCGAAATGCTTGCAGCGCATCTCCGCCCGGCGCCCGGCCCGGCGGCCATAGGCGCAGGCGAGCGACCAATCCTCGGCGTAGAAGGCGTGATGGGCGATCAGCTCCGCCCGGTTGGGCAGGTTGCGGTCGGACCGCCGCCGCAGGGCGTGCAGAACGCGCCCGTGCAGGGGCTGGCGCTCCCGCTTGGTCAGGGTGGCGTAGGCGACCTCCTGGACCAGCGCGTGGCGGAATGTCAGCTCCAGGTTCGGCAGCAGGCGGGACCGGGCAAAGAAACCGCTCTGCTCCAGCCGGGCCAGAGCCGCCGGCAGGTCGGCGGCGGGGACCGGGGACACCGCGCGCAGCAGGCCGAGATCGACCGAGGTGCCGATCACCGCCGCGTGCATCAGCACCCTCCGCGGGCCGGGCTCCAACGCGTCGATCCGCGAGGCCAGCAAGCCGTGCACCGTGGCCGGCAGGGCCGTCCGGGCGTCGGTCTTGCCCAGGCTGTAGCGGCCCGGAGTGCCGACGATGACCCCGGTGGTCTCCAGGGTGCGCAGCGATTCCTCCAGATAGAGCGGCACGCCCTGGCTTTGCGTCGCGACGCGCGCCTTCAGGTCGGCCAGCGACGGGCTGTGGCCCAGCCAATGGTCCAGGAACTCGTCGGCCTGCAGCGGCTCCAGCGGTTCGAGGGCGATGGCGTGGACGGAATCCGGCGCGGCCCAGCCGCCCGGCGTGTCCGGCCGAGAGGTGACCAGGACGAAGACGCGGGCGTCGTCCACCCCTTCGGCCAGAGCGTCCAACAGGCGGTTGGTCAGCCCGCGCGTCCAGTGCGCGTCCTCGACAAGGATCAGCAGCGGGCGTTCCACAGACAGTTCGCGGATCGCCGCGACCAGCCCCTCGACGCTGAAATCGGCCTTCTGGGCGGGGTCGAGCCCTTGCCACAGCGGGTGGACGGAGGGCTGGCCGAGCAACTCCCGCATCGCCTCGCCGGCCAGTTCGCCGCCGTTGCGCGCGGCCGCGGTGGTCAGGCGCGCCACCGCCGAGCCGTCCTGTGCCAAGCCATCCTGTGCCAAGCCGTCCGGTGCTCCGCACACCGACAGGGCGAGGCACTGGGCTGCCGCCTCCAGGTCGTCGGGGTCGCCCAGACGGCGGATGGGGAACTGCGGCCAGATGGTGGTGGTGAAGGACGCGGCCTCCGGGCTGCGCATCAGCTCTCCGGTCAGCCGGGATTTGCCGATTCCGGCTTCCCCGATCAGAATGGCGCAGGCGCCGCGGCCCCGCTCGGCCTGCCGCAGCGCGCCGGTCAGCACCGCCAGCTCGGGCCGGCGCCCGACGAACAGGGTGCCTTCGGCGGACAGCAGGTCCATCGCCGTGCGCCGCATCGCCCGCGCCGCCTCCAGCGCGAAGGCGGTCACCGGCTCCGCCGTGGCGGACAGGCGCAGCGTTCCCGCCGGGCGGACGGTCAGGCCTTTGGGCACGAGGTCCAGCGTCTCGCGACTCAGCAGCACGCTGTTGGGGTGCGCCCGCTGCTGCAGCTTGGCGGCGATGTGCACGGTCTCGCCCACCGTGCGGTAGTCGGTCCAGACCCCCGTCTCGATGATCTGGGCCACCACCTCGCCGGAGCTGATGCCGACCCGCATCTTGAACTCGTCCGAATCGATGGCCGAGCGGGCGATGTCCTGCGCGGCGAGGCAGGCGCGCAGCGCGTGGTCCTCCAGCGCGGAAGGAGCGCCAAACACCGCCATGATCCCATCGCCCAGCACCTGGGCCACCGTGCCGCCGTAGCGCTCCACCGCGTCGGTGAGGACCTGCAGGATGGTGAGCAGGGTCTGGTCGGCCTCCTCCGGGTCGCGGCCCGACACCATGCTGGAGGATTCGACGATGTCGGCGAACAGAACGGTGACGACCTTGCGTTCCGCGCTGTTGCGCCGGGACGATCCGCCATCCGGCGAGTCGGTGGCCGGTGTGGCGTTGGGCGCGGGCATGGGCCGGCACGACGCCTCCCGAGGCGCCGCCATGGGCATCGGTTGCGATCCGCCCAAGTCCATGTCCGTTCCGGCCATCGAAGCCCCCCTGCGGAGCGTCATCGGCATGTTAGAGGAAACAAATTCAAATGCGCAGACATTCAAAACATTGGATTGGCAATTTTGTTCTGAACGAGGCAGCCTAACATATGTTGGTATGTTAACTCATGCAATCCGCAAGCGGCGGCTCATGCCGGCCTGCATTCCTGCCGTGCCGACGCACCACCGACGCACGGATTGGTGTCGCGGGAAAAAATAGGCTTGCCTTGACCGCCGCCGGGGCGTATACGGGCGCTCCTCCGCTGGAGCGGCGCGGGCGTAGCTCAGGGGTAGAGCACAACCTTGCCAAGGTTGGGGTCGAGGGTTCGAATCCCTTCGCCCGCTCCATTGTACAACGCGGATGGTACGAAAAAGGGCGGCCACGGGCCGCCCTTTTCGCGTTTCGCGTTCTGTTGCCGGGCCGGAGGCCGGTGGCGGGCCTTTCAGCCCGCCGTGCCCTGTCCCGGCGCCGCCTGGGCTGTTACCACAGCACCCGCGACAGCTCGTAGAACACCGCGCCGACGATGGCGGTCGCCGGCAGGGTGATGACCCAGGCCATGACGATGCCCTGCGCCAGACCCCAGCGCACCGCGCTGGTGCGGCGGGCGGCGCCGACGCCGATGATCGCGCCGGTGATGGTGTGGGTGGTGCTGACCGGCACGCCGAGCCACGTCGCGGCGAACAGGGTGATGGCGCCGCCCGTCTCCGCGCAGGAGCCCTGGACCGGCTTCAGGTCGGTCAGCTTGGACCCCATGGTCTTGACGATCCGCCAGCCGCCGAACAGCGTGCCCAGCCCCATCGCGGCCTGACAGGTGATGACCACCCAGAAGGGCACGTGGAAGGTCGCCCCCAGCATGCCCTGCGAATAGAGCAGGACGGCGATGATGCCCATGGTCTTCTGCGCGTCGTTGCCGCCGTGCCCCAGGCTGTAGAGCGCGGCGGAGCCGATCTGCACATGACGGAACAGCCGGTCGACCGCGAAGGGGGTGGTGCGCCGGAACAGCCAGGACACCGTCACGATCATCACGCTGGCCAGCAGGAAGCCGACCACCGGCGAGACGACGATGGCCGCAGCGGTCTTCGCCAGACCGGACACCACCACGGCGTCCAGCCCGGCCTTCGCCACGCCGGCCCCGACGAGGCCGCCGATCAGCGCGTGGGAGGAGCTGGACGGGATGCCCAGCCACCAGGTGAAGACGTTCCAGACGATGGCGCCCATCAGCGCGCCGAAGATGACGTGCGGGTCCACCACCCCCGCCCCGACGATGCCGGTGCCGATGGTGGTCGCCACATGCAGCCCGAAGAACAGGAAAGCGATGAAGTTGAAGAAGGCGGCCATGGCGACGGCGGTCCGCGGCGACAGCACGCGGGTGGAGACGACCGTCGCGATGGAGTTGGCCGCGTCGTGCAGCCCGTTGAGGAAATCGAAGAGGAGGGCGACGCCGATCAGCCCGATGAGGATGGGCAGGGCGAGGGTAGCGGCTTCCATGGGATCAGACCTGTTCGACGATGATGCCGTCGATGGTGTCGGCCACGTCCTCGCAGGCATCGAGCACGCGTTCCAGCAGCTCGATGATCTCGCGTTGAAGGGCGTGGCGATGGGTGATGGGGGCGTCGAGCCCGCCGCTCTCGTCGCGCAGCCGGTGCTTGGCCTCGCGCAGGAGCCGGTCGCCTTCGCTCTCGATCCGCGAGACCTCGGCGGTCATCGCGTGGAGTTGCTCGACGTGTTTGGGAATGTCGCGGAGCAAGGGGATGCCCGCGCTCAGCCGGGCGGTGCAGCGCACGATGGCGTCGGCCTGGGCGTGCATTTCCGGCGTGTAGTCGGTGAAGCCCGCCTCCACGAGGTGACGCGCGGTCTCCTCGATGAGGTCGAGCACGTCGTCCATCCGCTTGCCGAGTTCCTGGATGTCCGAACGGTCGAAGGGCACGATGAAGGTGCGGTGGACGGCGAGTTGGATCTCCTTCTCGATGGCGTCGGCCTCGCTCTCGACCCGGCGGATGGTCTGGAACCGCTCCTCCAGGTCCTGGCCGCTGGCCATCATCGCCCGCAGCGTCTCGGCGCCCGTGGCGACGGTCCGGGCGTGGTCGGCGAACAGGTCGAAAAACCGTTCTTCGCGCGGCATCAGGGCCCGGAACAAATTCAGCATGCGTGGGTCTCCAACTTACGCCGGCCTGCAGTGCTGGGGACCCGCACGGACGCGCGCGAGCCTCAGCGTCGCGGCTGGTGTAACATCCCCGGCGCTCGTGGGGAGTCACAAAAGTGTCATGCCGGGCCGGCTTGCGGCGAGATTTCACGGGGGTGCCCGGCGGAAAGACCGGTGATTTGCCGCGGCGGGCCGCTTATCCTGCCGCCGACGGATCGGCAGCGGGGAGGTGGGGGGCGCGTGGCGGGGGAAAGACAGATCGGCTTGGAAACACAGATCGGCCTGACGGCGGCCATCGTTTCGGTGGGCGTTTCCTCGGCGAACGGCGCCGAGCCGCGCGTGGTGACCGTGCGCAGCGGCTTCGAAATCCCCGAATCGCACCGCCGCGGCGACGAGCCGCCGCCCCACCGCGACGCGCTGCCCGGTGCGCCCTTCGATCCCGAACGCTTCCGCACCCTGCAGGACGGTCTGCGCGCGGTGGCGGAGGACGCGGCCGGGCTGACCCTGCGCTATGTGGAGCAGCTCTACAGCTTCGGCGACCGCTACCGCGACCCGCACGAGCTGTTCGGCGGCCCGCGCTCGCTGGTAGTCGGCTATCTGGCCTTGCTGCGCGAGGCGCCGCTGCGCATTGACGGGGCGGAGTGGCGCGGGCTCTACGAGTTCTTCCCCTGGGAGGATTGGCGCGATTCGCCGCCGGCTCTGCTCGATTCGGTGATCCGCCCGGCGCTGGCCCGCTGGGTCGCCGCGGCGCCAGACGAGCCCGCCCGCGCCCGCCGCGGCGAGCGCGCCCGCATGGCCTTCGCCCTGGACGGCGGGGAGTGGGATTCCGAAAGGGTGCTGGAGCGCTACGAGCTGCTTTACGAGGCCGGGCTGGTGGTGGAGGCGTTCCGCGACCACGACCTGGCCCGGCGGGCGGGGGTGGAGGAGCGGACGGTGCGGCTGGAGATGCCCCGCGCGCTGGGGCGTCCGATGGCGCGCGACGGCCGCCGAGTCCTGGCGACGGCGCTGGAACGGCTGCGCGGCAAGCTGAAATACCGCCCCATCGTGTTCGAACTGCTGCCCCCGACCTTCACCCTGCACCAGCTTCAGCAGGTGGTGGAGGCGCTGTCCGGCGAGCGGCTGCACAAGCAGAATTTCCGGCGCCTGATGATCTCCGGCGGGTTGGTGGAGCCGACCGGCCAGTATGAGAGCCAGACCGGCGGGCGCCCCGCCGAACTCTACCGCTTCCGCCGCAGCGCCATCCTGGAGCGTACCAGCACGGGGGCCATCGCCTCCCCGGAGGATTGACCATCGTTGGTTTGGGGGTATCCTGCCGTCAAAGCCAAAGAAGGGGAGCGAAACCGCATGACCGATTTCGACAGCACCTGCGACCTCTATGACCGGTTCGAGAAGACCGCCCGCGTCGCCGATCCCGTCTTCCGCGATTTCGGCCGGCGTTTCAAATTCAGCGGCGCGGCGGTGACCGTGAAGTGCTTCGAGGACAATTCCCGCGTCAAGGAGGTGCTGGGCACGCCGGGGCAGGGCAAGGTGCTGGTGGTGGACGGCGGCGGCGGCCTGCGCGCCGCCCTGATGGGCGACCTGATCGCCAAGGACGCGGTGAAGAACGGCTGGGAGGGCGTGGTCATCCACGGCTGCGTCCGTGACGCCGCGGTGCTCGCCACGCTGGATCTGGGCATCAAGGCGCTGGCGGCGATCCCGCGCAAGACCGTCCGCAACGGCGAGGGGCAGAAGGATCTGCCGGTGACGCTGGCCGGCATCCGCGTCAATCCCGGCGATCTGGTCTTCGCCGACGAGGACGGCGTGCTGGTGCTGTCTCCCGAAGCGTTCGGCGCGACCGCGTAACGGGTGTGGAACGAGACACGCACCGGCCCTGAGAAGAGCGGCGCATGTTGATCGTCTTCGGTGGACTGCCTGGAACCGGAAAAACAACCATCGCCCGTGTGTTGGCGCGACGGCTCGGCGCGTTTCATCTGCGGATCGACACGATCGAACAGGCGATTCGCATGGCCGGTGGCGCCGACGCCGCTGTCGGTCCGCAAGGCTATGTGGTCGCCTACGCCTTGGCCGGCGACAATCTTCGGCTTGGCGCCACCGTCATCGCGGATTGCGTCAACCCGGTCCGGATCACGCGTGAGGCGTGGCGCGCCACGGCGTCTCAGGCCGGGGTACGGCTGGTCGAGGTGGAGGTTGCGTGCTCCGACCCTGTCGAGCACCGGCGCCGTGTCGAAACCCGTCGAAGCGACATCGACGGGCACCGTCCGCCCTCCTGGGCGGCGGTGATGGGCCGGAACTACGAGCCCTGGGATGGGCCGGACGCTGTGGTTGATACGGCGGGCCGCGAGGTTGATGCCTGTGTCGCGGAGATTCTGGCGGTTTTGTCGATCCGCCCGCTCCACGGGAACGGGGGCCGTCCGTGAGGTGGGGTCAGCCCGCGACCTTCTCCCACCCCATCCTCTGGTACCGGTATTCCAGGATCGTCGGCGCCGCGCAGGCGTAGCCGACCCAGACGCCCAGAGTCATCAGAACGCCGGCCGGCCACAGTGGGATGGACACGAGGATCAGCGCCGCGTGAATCGCGGCGTGCAGCCATTCGGCCTTCTTCGCGAAGTAGATGGGGCCGAGCAGAAAGGCCCAGAGGATCTCGCGGTTGGTCACCGCCTCCCGCTGGCCGTTCGTGGGATTCTCGAACATCATCCCGGACGGAGCCGCCGCCATCCCTGCCTCCCTTTGGTTGTTTGCCATTCTATTTGGGGAGGCAGTCTGGACGACGGCGGCCCGGCCTGTCGAGACCGAAACAGCCTTTTTCCGGATGGTGGAGACGGCGGCCTGACGGATGGATCAGGTCGCCGCCCCGCTCCGCCTGGCTTGCGCCATGGCCAGGAAGCGCCGGCACTGCTGTTCACGGTCGTAGCCGAGCAGCGTGCCGAGGATGAAATCCTCCTCCGGGGTCAACTGGTTCAGCGGCTTGCGCACCACGCTGCGCACCATCGCGACGCAGGACGGGTTGCCGAAGAAGACGTTGACCTTGGCTTCGGTCACCATCTGGACGTGGTAATCGACGAACCGCTCCGCCAGCTTGCGGGTCACCGTGTCGGCGTCCCGCGTGCTGAGCGTCATCATGATCATGGGCCGGACACCCTTGCTGTATTCGTACAGATGGTGCCCAAGCAGATGGACCGGCATGGCCAGCCCGTCATGGGCCGATCTATCAGGGGGCATCACGTCAGTTGGCTGATCCATGCGGTGATCCGTTTGTCGGTTTGGGAGGACTGGTTGTCCTGGTCGAGCGCCAGCCCGACGAACCGCCCGTCGCGCTCGGCGGTGGAGCCCGAATGCTCGTAGCCGGTGGTTTCGGTGAAGCCGACGACGACCCCACCCTGCGCCACCACCTGATCGTAGAGCGTGCCCATGGCGTCCACGAAGGACTCCGGATAGGTCACCTGATCGCCGGTGCCGAACAGGGCGACCTTCTTGCCGTTCAGGTTGGCCGCCGTCAGCGTGCCGAAATTGGCCTCCCAGTCGCATTGCAGATCGCCCACGCCATAGGTCGGCGCGCCGAGGATCAGCAGGTCGCAATTCTCGAAATCCGCGGCGGAGGCGCGGGCGATGTCGACGGTCTTTCCCTGAATCTTCTTCGCGATGCGCGAGGCGACCGACTTGGTCGCGCCGCCGTCGGAGCCATAGATGATCGTGACGTTCATGGTCTCTCTCTGGGCAATCCTGTGGGCCAATCGGATCAGGGCCGGCAAGCAAAGGCGAGAACGTCCGGCCTGCGTCAAATGATAATAATAATGATTCGCATTTGCAACATGACCATGATGGATTTGTGGGAATTCGGCGAAGGGAGAGCCGCGCCGCCAGGAACGGCGCGGCTTTCGGGCGTTTCAGGAGTTCTTGTGCGGGGAAACGTTGGGCAGAAGGGCGGCGGACAGGCCGAGCAGGGGAACGACCGAGCAGGCTTGGAAGACGAAGCCGATGCCCTTCCAATCGGCCAGGACGCCGAGCCCGGCGGCGGCCATGCCCCCGATGCCGAAGGCCAGCCCGAAGAACAGGCCGGAAACCATGCCGACGCGGCCGGGCATCAGCTCCTGCGCGTAGACGATGATGGCGGGGAAGGCCGAGGCCAAGGCCAGTCCGATCACCGCGCTGAGCGCGACCGTCGCGGTCAGCCCGACATGCGGCAGCAGCAGCGTGAAGGGCAGGATGCCGAGGATCGACACCCAGATGACCGTCTTGCGCCCGATCCGGTCACCGACCGGCCCGCCGATGATCGTGCCGATCGCGACCGCCGCCAGGAAGACGAACAGGCAGAGCTGCGCCGCGTCCGGCGCCACGGCGAACCGCTCCATCAGGAAGAAGGTGTAGTAGCTGGTGATCCCGGCCAGATAGACGTACTTGGACAGGATCAGCACCATCAGCACGGCCAGCGCCCGGTTCACCTGCCCGCGGGACAGGCCGGGGTGACGGACCGCGGCGCCGCGGCGGACCGGGCGGGCGTGGTCGCTGCGCGCGTACCAGCGACCGATGCCGGTCAGCAGCGCCATGCCGCCCAGGGCGGCGAGGGCGAACCAGGACAGGCTCTCCTGCCCGCGCGGCAGGATGATGTAGGCGGCCAGCAGCGGCCCCAGCGCCGAACCGGCGTTGCCGCCCACCTGGAACAGCGACTGCGCCAGTCCATGCGCGCCGCCGGAAGCCAGACGGGCGATCCGCGACGCCTCGGGGTGGAAGACGGAGGAGCCGAAGCCCAGCAGGGTCGCCCCGACCAGCAGCGCCGCGTAGTTCGGCGCGAAGGCCAGCGTGACCAGCCCGACCAGCGACGCCCCCATGCCGATGGTCAGGGAGTAGGGCGCCGGCCGCCGGTCGGTGGCGAGCCCGATGATCGGTTGAAGCAGCGAGGCGGTGATCTGGTAGGTCAGGGTGAGCAGGCCGATCTGCGCGAAGCTGAGGTCGAATCCGCCCTTCAGGATCGGGTAGATCGCGGGCAGCAGGGACTGGATCAGGTCGTTCAGCAGATGGCAGACGCTGATCGTCCCCAGGACGGGCAGGGCCGTCCCCCCGGCCTTGGGCCGGGACAGGGTGGTGTCGGTCACGAAAGGAAGCCTTTTTTGGCGCTTGGCCGGCGGGTGGCGGCGCGTTGCTTGGTGTGGAGCAACAGCCTATGGTGAGCCGCGACGGCCTGCCACCGCGGTCAGGCCGATTTCTTACGAGACTGGGCCATGGTCCGGAACCTGCGCATCGACACGGTCGAGGAGTCGCCGAGCCCGCTGATCGCCCTGGGGCAGGATCACGCGGACGGCACCTTGCTCGCCGCCCACACGCACCGGCGCGGGCAGTTGCTGTCCGGGGCGACGGGGACGTTGGTGCTGTCCACCGCCCAGGGGCGCTGGGTGATGCCGCCCCATTGCGGGCTGTGGATTCCGCCGGGCGTCCCGCACGAGGTCCGCATGATCGGGATGGTCATGACGCGGAGCCTTTATCTGGCCCCCGTGCTGGCCGACACCATGCCGGGCCGCTGCGAGGTGGTGGCGCTGTCGCCCTTCTTCCGCAGCCTGATCGGGCGGGCGATCGACGTGCCGGTGGACTACGACCCGGAGAGCCACGACGGCGCGGTGATGGCGTTGCTTCTGCACGAGATGCGCCGGCTTCCGGTGGAGCCGCTGTCGCTGCCCTTTCCCGCCCACGCCGCCCTGGCGGAGCGCTGCCGGCGGTTCCTCCAGGAACCGACGATCCAGGCGACGATCGAGGCGTGGAGCGACGGGCTGGGCATGAGCCGCCGCAACTTCACGCGGCTGTTCCGGCGCGAGACGGGGCTGAGCTTCGTCGAATGGCGCCAGCAGGCCTGTCTGGTGTCCGCCCTGCCGCGTCTGGTCGCCGGGGTGCCGGTGACGACGGTGGCGCTGGACCTCGGCTACGACAACCCGGCGGCCTTCACGACGATGTTCAAGCGGACGCTGGGGGCGTCACCGCGCGCCTATCTGGCGCAGGCTGGTGCTCATGGCCCGGAGGGTTCGGCCTGAGGCTCTCTGTATCTCTATGGTCCAAATCCCGATGCCGAAGAAGAAAAGCCCCGCCGGAGCGATCCCGGCGGGGCTTTTCATAAACGCAGAAGCTCTCGCACCCGGCCCCCCTCCCGACCTCCCCCCGCTTGCGCGAGGGGAGGGGAAGAGGTGCAGGCGGATCAGGCGGCGACCGTGTCGGCCACGTCCTGGAACTCCTTGATCTGGTCGAAGTTCATGTAGCGGTAGATGTCGCCGGCCTTCTGATTGACGACGCTCACCTGCTCCAGATACTCGGCCGGGGTCGGCAGCTTGCCCAGCAGCGCGGCGACGGCCGACAACTCGGCGGAGCCGAGATAGACGCGGGTGTCGATGCCCAGGCGGTTCGGGAAGTTGCGGGTCGAGGTCGAGATGGCCGTCGAGCCCTTGCGGATCTGCGCCTGGTTGCCCATGCACAGCGAACAGCCGGGCATCTCCATGCGCGCACCCGACTTGCCGAGAACGCCGTAATAGCCTTCCTCGGTCAGGATCTGGGCGTCCATCTTGGTCGGCGGGGCGATCCACAGGCGGGTCGGGATGTCGGTCTTCCCGTCCAGGATCTTTCCGGCGGCGCGGAAGTGGCCGATGTTGGTCATGCAGGAGCCGATGAAGACCTCGTCGATCTTGTCGCCGGCAACCTCCGACAGCAGCTTCACGTCGTCCGGGTCGTTCGGGCAGGCGACGATCGGCTCCTTGATGTCGGCCAGATCGATCTCGATCACGGCGGCGTACTCGGCGTCGGCGTCCGGCTCCAGCAGCGACGGGTTGGCAATCCAGTCCTCCATCGCCTTGATGCGGCGGCCGAGCGTCCGGGCGTCCTCGTACCCGTTGGCGATCATCCACTTCATCAGGGTGATGTTGGAGCGCATGTACTCGATGATCGGCTCCTTGTTGAGCCGGACGGTGCAGGCGGCGGCGGACCGCTCGGCCGAGGCGTCGGACAGTTCGAACGCCTGCTCCACCTTCAGCTCGGGCAGACCCTCGATCTCCAGGATGCGGCCGGAGAAGATGTTCTTCTTGCCCTTCTTCTCCACCGTCAGCAGGCCCTGGCGGATGGCGTAGAGCGGGATTGCGTTGACGAGGTCACGCAGCGTGACGCCCGGCTGCAGCGTGCCCTTGAAGCGGACCAGCACCGACTCCGGCATGTCCAGCGGCATGACGCCGGTGGCCGCGGCGAAGGCGACGAGGCCCGAGCCGGCGGGGAAGCTGATGCCGATGGGGAAGCGGGTGTGGCTGTCGCCGCCGGTGCCGACGGTGTCGGGCATCAGCAGGCGGTTCAGCCAGGAGTGGATCACGCCGTCGCCCGGACGCAGGGCGACGCCGCCGCGGGTCGAGATGAAGGTCGGCAGCTCGCGGTGGGTCTTGACGTCCACCAGCTTCGGATAGGCTGCGGTGTGGCAGAAGGACTGCATGACCAGATCGGCGGAGAAGCCCAGGCAGGCCAGATCCTTCAGCTCGTCGCGGGTCATCGGGCCGGTGGTGTCCTGCGAGCCGACCGTGGTCATCTTCGGCTCGCAATAGGTGCCCGGACGCACGCCCTGGCCTTCCGGCAGGCCGACCGCGCGGCCGACCATCTTCTGGGCGAGCGTGAAGCCCTTGCCGCTGTCCACCGGAGAGGACGGCAGGCGGAACAGGGTCGACGGGGCGAGGCCCAGAGCCTCGCGGGCACGGGCGGTCAGGCCGCGGCCGATGATCAGCGGGATGCGGCCGCCGGCGCGCACCTCGTCGAAGATCACGTCGGACTTGACGGTGAACTCGGCGATCACCGCGCCGTTCTTCAGCGCCTTGCCCTCGTAGGGGCGCAGCTCGACCGTGTCGCCCGTCTCCATCTGCGAGACGTCGAGTTCGATCGGCAGGGCGCCGGCGTCTTCCATTGTGTTGTAGAAGATCGGGGCGATCTTGGACCCCAGGCAGACGCCACCGAAGCGCTTGTTCGGGACGTAGGGGATGTCCTCGCCCGTCCACCACAGCACCGAGTTGGTGGCCGACTTGCGCGAGGAGCCGGTGCCGACCACGTCGCCGACATAGGCGACGAGGTTCCCCCGGGCCTTCAGATCCTCAAGCTGCTTGATCGGGCCGCGGACGCCGGCTTCCTCCGGCACGATGCCGGGGCGCGGGTTCTTCAGCATGGCCAGCGCGTGCAGCGGGATGTCCGGGCGCGACCAGGCGTCCGGGGCCGGGGACAGGTCGTCGGTGTTGGTCTCGCCCGACACCTTGAAGATGGTCAGCGTCAGGCTGGCCGGAACCTCCGGACGCGACGTGAACCACTCGGCGTCGGCCCAGGACTGCAGCACCGCCTTGGCGTTGGCGTTGCCCTTGTCGGCCAGCTCCTTGACGTCGTGGAAGTAGTCGAACATCAGCAGCGTGGTCTTCAGACCCGCGGCGGCGGCCTCGCCGCACTCGGCGTCGCCCAGCAGGTCGATCAGCGGCTTGATGTTGAAGCCGCCGAGCATGGTGCCCAGCAGCTCCGTCGCCTTGACCTTGGAGATCAGCGGCGAGGTCTCGTTGCCCTTGGCGAGCGAGGCCAGGAAGGCGGCCTTGACCTTGGCGGCGTCGTCCACGCCCGCCGGGACGCGGTGCGTGATGAGATCGACGAGGACGGCTTCCTCGCCCTGCGGCGGGTTCAGGAGAAGGTCGACCAGCTCCTCGGTCTGCTTGGCCGAAAGCGGCAGCGGGGGAATTCCGAGCGCGGCACGCTCAGCGACATGCTGGCGGTAAGCTTCAAGCACGGTGCGATCCTCTCATTCAAGGTTGCTCGACAGTCGTCCGATTCCCCGACCTGGGGGTGCGCTCGCGGGTCCGGTTTCCTCGCCCTTGCGGCGCCTTCCCACGCTGCGGGACGAAAAGGAAAGGGTCGGATGCGTACCCCACGCCGCCGGTCCTTCCTTTCCGGAAGGAACTTCCGCGGAACGGAGATGTCTTACGTCGCCGCCTTGGGAGTCGTCAAGTCAACGCTCCGCCTGCGACACGTTTTCAGGCGCTGGCCATAGAAGTGGTATTACAACTTGCTCCCGCCGGGCCTGTGGAGGGGTGGCGATTTCCTGAATTCCTCATGGTTTTTGCAATGAACGCCCCGGTGGGGTTTCTGCGCAGGCCGCCGCATCACCATGGCTAACCCGCCGGCGACGAGATTGATGGCGAACATTTGGGCATGTAGGGTGTTCTGGCTGTGCATCCACGGCACCACGCAGGCCCCATGCCCTCTGGTCCTATTCCCTCTGGCCCCTTTTCCTCTGGCCCCATGCCCACTCGGAACCGGATCGCCGTCCGGCTTCTGAGCGTTCTTTTGGCGATGGCTCCGCTCCATCCGCTGCCCGCTGCCGTCCCCGCGGCGGTGCCCGTCGGGCTGGCCGCGTCCACCGCCGCGCTGCTCTGGCCGCAGGAGGTCGAGGCTCGGGCCGGCGGAGGCCGAAGCTCCAGCGGGGGATACAGCCGTCCGTCCGTGCGCACCCCGTCCTTCTCCACCCGCTCCGCCCCGTCGCGCGCGCCCTCCACCGGCAGCGGCGGCTACAGCCGTCCCCAGAGCGGGCCGTCCTACGGCTTTCCCGGCGGGGCGCCGTCCGGCGGTGGCGATCTGGGCGTGTCGCGGCGTTCGAGCGGCGAGGCGCTGGACCGCTACCGGGCACAGCAACAGCAGCAACAGCAGCAACAGCAGCAGCGGGAACGCACCCCGCCGGTCGCCGCACCGCCCGCCCGTCCCGGGTCCGGTTCCGGCTGGAGCGGGGGCGGGGGGTGGCAGGGCGGCGGTGGCTGGGGCTCCGGCTCGGGTTGGGGCCAGCGGCGCACCGGCGGCTATGGGCCGGGCGGCTGGTACGGCGGCTGGCGCCCGCCGGGCTGGGCCTATGGCAGCCGTCCCAGTTTCGGCCTGTGGGATGGGCTGTTCCTGTGGTTCCTGCTCGATAATCTGTCGCGGCCCGGCTACGCCGACTGGTTCCACAACCACCAAGGCGACCCCGGCTACGCCGAATGGCGCGCGGAGGCGGAGCGGCGCGCGCAGGACGACCCCGATCTGCGCCGCCGCCTGGACGATCTCGACACCCGCCTCCGCGCGCAGGAGGACCGTCCGCGCGACCCCGGCTACCTGCCGCCGGACATCCCGCGCGACGTCGCGCAGGCCACGCCGGAGACGCCGGCGTCCTCAAGTGATTCCAGTGGGGGCTCCGGGGGCGGCATGGGCACCGTGCTCCTTCTGATTCTGCTTGTCGGGGGAGTGGTGGTGGCCGTGACCGCCCTGCGCCGCCGCTCGTCGGGCTCCCGATCCGGAGGTTCCGCCATGACCCGTTCGCCCTGGAGCACCGCCGCCAGCACCGCCGCCGGCATCGTCAAGGCCAAGGCCACCGGCGCGGCCTACGAACCGTCGCTGTTCCGCGTCGGCATGACGCTAACTCCCGATCCCACACCCTTCCTGCTTGGTGGTGGCGCGATCAAGGCCGCGGCGCCGGAGGGGGCCGGCTCGATGGTCAGCGTGGAGGCCGTCGGCACGTTGACGGGCGGCGGCGTGACGCTGCACCGGCTCTATCTTCCAGGCGGGCGCGGCTTCTACCAGCTTCACCTGGGAGCCGGGGGAGCGCCGGACGAGTGCCGCTGGTTCTCCGCCCTGGACGAGGTGCACCCCACCGACAACGAGGAATGGGGTTTCTGGCTGGACCCCGGCGACGGGATGATCGGCTACCCGCAGTTCCAGACCAAGGACGGCAAGCTGTACGGACGGCTGTGGTCGCCCGGCGAGTCCCGCATCGCCCCCGTCACCTTCGACGAGACGCTGACCGACCACCGCGGCAGCCGCACCCGTCGCCTGACCGCCATGCTCTACGCGGCTCCCACGGCCGCCGCAGACCCCGCACCCCAGACCGAATATGTGCTGGCGGCGGCGGTGGAGGATGGCGGCGAGGCGTGGGTGGAGGTCCGCGCCGGCATCGACGTCAACCCCGCCTCGCTGTCCTTTTCTTGAACCCCTCTCCTGAGTTTCTCGCCTGATCCCGCCAGCCCGGATGGAAGACACCATGGACACCAGCGTCGCGCAAATCCTGCAAGGCCTCGAATCCGGCCTGCCGCTGCTGCTTCTGCATTTTGGAGCGACCCTGGCTCTGTTCCTGATCGGGGTGGCCGTCTACATCGCGGTCACGCCGCTGCACGAGCGCGAGTTGCTGGCGAGCGGCAACCAGGCCGCCGGCGTGGTGCTGGGCGGCACGATGGTGGCGCTGGCGATCCCGCTGGCGGCGACGCTGGCGACCAGCCTCGTCCTGGCGGACATCCTGATCTGGGGGACGATTGCCCTGCTGCTGCAGTTGATTACCTTCCTGATCGCCATCCGGTTGTTCCGTGATCTGCGGCCGATGATCGAATCCGGCAACGTCGCCGCGGGCACGGCGCTGGCCGGGCTCCAGATCGCCATCGCGCTGCTGAACGCCGGAGCCATGGCGGGATGAAGACCCGCCGAAACAGAGAGGAACCGCAACCATGATCTCGTTCATCCGCAACCTCGTCGGGGTGAAGACCGATCAGGCCGTCCAGTCGGCGGTGGAAGCTCTGGTCCGCTGGGACCCGAAGTCCGCCACGGAGGCTGAACTGCGCACGATGGAAGAGCATCTCGACAGTCTCGGCCTTCAGGTCGCACAGGCGCGCGCCGCCTATGAGAAGGAGCAGAAGGAGGCCGAGACCATCCTCCAGCTTTCCCGCCAGCGCATGGCCGCCGCCGAGCATCTGCAGCGTCAAATGGATGCGGAGACCGACGCCGGACGCAAGGCGCAGCTTGAAAAAAGCCTGGAAACGCTGGTGGGGATGTTGGAGCAGATGGCTCCGGACATCGACCGGGAGGAGCAGGATGCCCACGACGCGCGCGACTTCCTGGCAATGCTGGAAAAGACCTACGCCGAGGCCGGCGGCAAGCTGAAGGCCGCCCGCAGCGCGTTGCAGCGGGCCGAACGGGACATGGGCCGCGCCGCCCAGCAGCGTGACATGGCGGAGCAGCGGGCGGAGGCGGCCCGACAGGCGGCGGGGCTGAGCAGTGCCACCTCCAGCCTCGGCACGGCGCTGAAGGCGATGCAGGACGCGGCGGCCCGCGACCTTGCCCAGGCGGAGGCGGCCAGCGCCAAGGCCCGCCTGCTGAAGCCTTCCAAGCCGGAAGAGGACGATCCCAACATCAAGGCGGCGCTCGATGCCGCCACGGGAGCGAAGCCGGCGCCCAGCACCCTGTCCGACCGTCTGGCCGCCCTGAAAAGCCAGCGTTGATCGACAAGATAGATAGGTTCATCCTATCGATAAAATAGGATGAACCGCATCGATCCTATCAAATTTCTCCGCCATGATGGGAGCGGTGAAAGTCTGCTCGCTGGAGGAACCGATGCGCAGGTCTATGGCGGAGCTGTTGAACGAACTGGAACGGCACGGCGTGCGGCTGCTGCCGGGCGGGCGTCTGCTGGTGCCGGGCGACGTTCCGGCCCCGCTGCTGATGCGCGCCCATCGCAACCGCCGCGCCCTCAGCGCCGCTTTGGCACCGCCGCGCGGTTGACGGCAGGCTTGACCCCAGCCCACGGGGCGTTGTTCCTGCGCGGACGGCGCCCCACGTCAATGCAACGCCCCCGATGTTCCGGGCGACCCCGTGCCCAACCAGGAGACCCTGTGTGACGATCCAACTGACCACCCTCGCCAACGGATTCCGCGTGCTGACGGACCACCTGCCGCATCTCGGCACGGTGACCAGCGGCGTCTGGGTCGGCGTCGGGGCGCGCAACGAACGGCCGGCGGTGAACGGCATCGCCCATTTCCTGGAGCACATGATCTTCAAGGGAACGGAAAGCCGCGACGCGCTGGGCATTGCGCTGGAGATCGAGAACCGCGGCGGCGAATTCAACGCCTATACGGATTACGACGTCACCGCCTATTACACGCAGATGGCCGCCAAGCACGTCGACGTCTCCTGCGAGATCATCGGCGACATCGTGCTCAACTCCGTCTTTCCGGAGGAGGAGGTGGAGAAGGAGCGCGGCGTGGTCATCCAGGAGATCGGCCGCTACGCCGACGAGCCGGAGGACGTGGTCTACGAGGCGCTGCGCCGCACCGCCTTCGACGGGCAGGCGCTGGGCCGCCCGATCCTCGGCCCGAAGGAAAACGTCGCGGGCTTCGGGCGGGAGCACCTGTTCGACTATGTGTCCCACTACGACCCGCGCCGCATGGTCTATGTGGTGTCCGGCAACGTCGATCACGGCACCGTGGTGCGCCGGGCGGAGGCCCTGTTCGGCCACCTGACCGCCAAGGACGACCCGTTCCACGAGACGGTCGTCAACAAGGGCGGTGCCGCGCTGCTGAAGCGCGACGCCGAGCAGGTGCATTTCATGGCGGCCTTCCCGGGCGTCGGCACCGAGGATTCGGCGAGCTACGCGCTGCGCCACCTCGCCAACATCCTGGGCGGCGGCATGACCTCCCGCCTGTTCCAGGAGATCCGGGAGAAGCGCGGGCTGGTCTATTCGGTCTACGCGGCACCCATCCAGTATGCGGACGGCGGGGCGCTCAGCTTCTACGCCGGCACCGGGCCGGAGGAGGTGGCGGAACTGGTGCCGGTCTTCTTCGAGGAACTGCGCAAGGCCCGCGACGGCGTGACCGCGGTGGAGCTGGAGCGGTCGAAGGAGCAGATGCGCTTCTCGGTGGGCAAGTCGCTGGAATCGACCATGCGCCGCGCCGACCGCTTCGCGCGCACCCTGCTGCGCACCGGCGAGGTGCGGACCATCGAGCAGATCTTCGAGCGCATCGACGCCGTGACGCCGGAGGATGTGGCGGCGGCGGCCAACCGCGTCTTCGCCGGCCCCATGGCGGTGTCGGCGGTCGGCAAGCTGGACCATCTGCCGTCCTACGAAGACATGCAGGGGATGCTGAAGGCGGCGTGAGGTTGTTGCGTTGCGACGCTTGCCCCCTCCCTAACCCTCCCCTGCGTGAGCGGGGGAGGGCCGGGGTGGGGGCAAGGCGTCGCCTCTACCAGACCACCGCCGGCAGCGCCGCGACCTTCAGCGGCCCGAGGAACAGCCCGCGGTTCTGCACGGTGACCGGGGCGGTCAGCACCGGCTCGCCATCCGGACCGGTGGGGCGGGCCAGCAGGCCCAGCATGGTTCGGGCCATCGCCAGATCCTTGGGGCGGAAAAACCCCTGAAGCGCGTCCAGGACCGCCTGGAACCCGCGCACCTCCGCGGTCAGCGCGGCTTGCGGCTGCAAGGCGGCGTCGAGCGCCAGCGTGCCGTTCATCGCCAGTTTGAGCGGTCCCCAATCCAGGCTCAGACCGTCGAGCTGGAGCGTGCCGCCGTCGCGGCTCCAGGCCGACAGGCTGGCCGGTTCCGGCTTGGGCGGCTGGCCGAGGATGCGCGCGGTCAGCAGGAGCCGCTGCACCTCGCGGCCCAGCGAGCCCGGCGCGCCGTCGGGCAGGGTGGCGCCGCGCGCTTCCAGCGTGACCGACAGGCCGGTGTCGGTGTGGCTGGCCGGCGGCTCGGCCGGCTGGGTGGCGGTCAGATCCAGGGCGGCGATGGGAACGGGCAGGGCGTCGGGCTGCGCCACGAGGTCGGTGAAGGCGAGCCGCGCCTCGACCGGCTGGCCGGTCAGAGTGAGGCCGACATGGCCCTGGCCGCCGTTGCGGGCGACCAGCGTGAAGGGCGGCTGGTTGGCCTGCACCACCGTCACCCGCTGCTCGCCGGGCAGGGACAGCGCGATGCGCGTGTGGTTCCAGGGCGGCGCCTCCGCCACCAGCCGGGTGCCCCGCCACTCCACGTCGCGGGTGGCAAGGTGCGGCGACTCCAGCGCGGCGCGGATGACGAAGGGATAACCGCCGACGCTCAGCCCGCCATGGGCCACCACGGCGCCGGCCGCCCGCTGCTCGTCCATCCAGGCGAGCACGCCGCGCTCCACCGCCGATGCGGCCTGCCACCACCAGATCGAATAGGCGCCGGCCAGCAGGGCCAGGGCAAGAACGGCGAAGCCCAAGATCTTCCGAACGCGCATCTGTGGCATTTCCGTTTTGTGGCACCCACCTTATAGCGGGCGGCCTTGGGCCGTGCTAGCATTCACCGTGTCGCCACCAGTCGGCGCACGCTGCATTACTTAAGGGTCATGCTGCTCGATACGCAATCGCCTGTTGCCGAGCTTCCGGTCATCGCACCGGCGCAGCGCACGGCTTCCGTCGCCTCTTCCTGGTCCGCCGACATCGCCGTGACGCCCGGCGTCGACCTCTGGGTCTTCGCCTACGGCTCGCTGATGTGGAACCCGGAGTTCCCCTTTCTGGAGCGCCATCCGGCGGTGCTGGGCGGCTACCACCGCCGCTTCTGCGTGTCCTCCCACCGCTACCGCGGCACGCCGGAGCGGCCTGGTCTGGTGCTCGGGCTGGACCGCGGCGGCTCCTGCCGGGGCATCGTCTTCCGCGTGGCTGCGGAGCGCGTGCCGGAGACGCTGGATTACCTGTGGGACCGGGAGATGCTGAACCGCGTCTACCGGCCGAAGCTGCTGCCGGTGCGCCCGCGCGACGGCGGGGCGCCGGTCACCGCCTGCACTTTCGTGGTGGACCGGCGCCACCGGCAATATTGCGGCTGCATGGACGAGACCGCCATGGCCGAGCGCATCGCCTGCTGCCGGGGCGAGCGCGGCCCGAACCTGGACTATCTCGCCAACACGGTCGCCCATCTGGAGGCCATCGGCATCCACGACCGCGGGCTGTGCAGCCTGCTGACCGCGGTGCGCGCGCGGATCGGGTGAGGTGATCTCGGTATTGCCCCTTCCCTAACCCTCCCCCGCTATCGCAGGGGAGGGAACTGCTGCCGCTTTGCGGAAGGCACCCGCTCCCTCGAAGCTCTCGCGCAAACCAAAGGTTTGCGCTGACGCGGCAGGCGGGCCTTTGGTCCGCCGAGAGCGAGGGAGGGCCGGGTGGGGGCAAGCGCTGGCGCGGCGCAGCCCAAGCCTTATATTGCTGGGCCATGCGCACCCTCCTCCTCGCCCTTTGCGGCATCCTCGCCGCCGCGCCCGGCTGGGCCGCCGGCCTGCACCATGACCTGACCGTCACGCTGGACCCCGCCGCGCGGCGGCTGGAGGTGGAGGACCAGCTGCGCCTGCCCGCCGGGACGCACCGGCTGCGGCTGGCGCCGGGGCTGACGGTCGGCGAAGCGCTTCTCGACGGCAAACCGGTCGCGGTGCGCGGCAACGCCGTGCCGGTGACCGTGCCGGAGGGCGGCGGCGAGCTTCGCCTGCGCTACGCCGGAGTCCTGCCGCCTTTGACGCCGGAATCGCGCGGCGGAGGCGGCGGGGCGGAGGGCGCTTATCTGCCCGCCGGCACCGGTTGGATTCCGACTCCCGAAAGCGGTGCGTCAGTGCCGCCGCCCTCCTGGCGCCTGTCCGTCCGGGTGCCGGCGCCCTTCGTCGCGGTGGCGACGGGCCGTCTGGTCGAGGAGATTCGGGACGGCGCCGGCTACGCCGCGATCTTCGTGGAGGACCGCAACGTCGAGGAGCCGTCCCTTTTTGCCGGGCCATGGCAGGTGACGGAGCGGATGCACAACGGCCTGCGCCTGCGCACCTACTTCCATCCGGAACAAGCCCCGCTGGTCGACGATTATCTGGACCTCAGCGCCCGAACCATCGACGCGCAGGCGGCGCGGATCGGCGCCTATCCCTTCGCCGGCTTCGCCGTCCTATCGGCGCCCTTGCCGGTCGGTCTGGGCTTTCCAGGGCAGACCTACATCGGGCGTTCGGTGATGCCGCTGCCATTCATCCGTGCCCAATCGCTGCCCCATGAGATCCTGCACAACTGGTGGGGCAACGGGGTGCGCGTCGGCGAAGGCGGCAACTGGCCCGGCAACTGGTCGGAGGGACTGACCACCTTCATGGCCGACTACGCGGCGGCGGAGGCGCGCGGGGAGGACGCGGCGCAGGGGATGCGGTTGGACTGGCTGCGCGACTACGCCGCCCTGCCGGCGGGGCGCGATTCCGCCCTGACCGACTTCCGCGTCAAGGTCCACGACGCCGCCCAGATCGTCGGCTACGGCAAGGCGGCGATGCTGTTCCACATGCTGCGCGCCGAGATCGGGGCGGAGGCCTTCGACACCGGCATCCGCCGCTTCTGGGAAGAGAAGCGCTTTCAGGATGCGGGGTGGGACGATCTGCGCCGTGCCTTCGAAGCGGCGTCCGGGCAGGACCTCGGCCCCTTCTTCGAACAATGGCTGACCCGCGTGGGGGCGCCGGCGCTGGAGCTGGCTGGTGCGAAACGTGACGGCAACGGAGTCGCGCTGACCCTGCGCCAGAGCGGGCCGGCCTACGGTCTGACCGTGCCGGTGGAGGTGCAAACCGTGGCGGGGACGGAACACCACACCCTCCGCCTCGACGGGCGCGAAGCCTCCGTAACGATCCGGACCGCCGCCACGCCGCAGGCTTTGTCAGTCGATCCCGGCTTCGGCCTGTTCCGCCGTCTGGCGCCGGGGGAGGCGCCGCCGACCCTGCGCGACGTGACGCTCGACCACGCGGCCACCATGATCGTCGCCGCCGACGGTCCGGCCGCGGAGGCGGCCCGCGCGCTGGCCGGGCGTCTGGCGGACGGCAAACCGCGTATCGCCCCCGCCGACAGCGCTGATGGCCGCGCCGATCCTGCCGCTCCGCTCGCCGTGATCGGGACGGCGGGGGAGGTGGACCGGATCTTGTCCCGGCTCGGTCTGCCGCCGATGCCGGACAGCCTCAAGGGGCGCGGCACGGCGCGGGTGTGGACCGCAAGAACCCCGCAGGGCCGCCCGCTGCTGGCGGTTGCGGCGGACGACGCGGCGGCGCTGCAGGCGCTGCTCCGCCCGCTGCCCCATTATGGGCGGCAGAGCTGGCTGGTCTTCGAGGGAGCTCGCGCCGTTGACCGCGGCGTCTGGCCCGCCGGCGACAGCCCGCTGCGTGTGTCTTTCGAGTAGTTCCGCCCGCCCATCCTCTGTCCATGGAGCATACCCCGCCTTTGCCTGTTGTAGGGGAAACGGCGCGCGATGCGCGCGTTCTGCGGGAGAATGCACATGTCTCGGATGACGAAGACTTTCCTCGGCACCCTGGCCGGCCTCGGCGTGGCGGCGGCGCTGGCCCTGCCCGCGGCGGCGGCCCCCGGCGACATCCACACGGTGACCGGCGAAAAGGTGAACCTGCGCGCGGCCCCGTCCGACAACGCCTCGGTCCGCTCCACGGTAACCCGCGGCGACGAGGTGATCGAGCTGAAGCAGGAGGGAAGCTGGATCGGCGTGCGCTCGATGCGCACCGGCGAGGAGGGCTGGGTCTTCGGCGACCTCGTGAAGCGGCAGACGCCCAGCACGCTTGGAGGCGCCTCCTCCGCGGCGTCGGACGCCGGGTTCGGGCGCATCTCCTCTGGCTTCGACGGGCTGCTGGCCGGCATCAACAACCAGCTCGGCTATCGCTTCGCCGAGCGGGTGGAGCAATCGGGCAACGGCGCGCTGCGCGTCATTCCGACCCAGGAATGGCTCTACAACACCAGCCGCGAGGCCAAGATCTACGCGGCGCTGGCGCTCTACGAGATGTGGAAGAATCACAACAACGGGCGTCCGGTCAGCGTGGCGCTGGGTTCCCCCGGCTCCTCCGCCATCGCCATCGAGGATTCGGGGCGGGGTCCGGAGCTGTCGCTGCCCGTGATGGGCGCGTCGAAGTAAAGGGGCTTCGCGGCGGGGGGCGTGATGCCGCCCCGCCGCGCCCCATTCTTGATCCGCATCAACGCCAGCGCTCCCCGCCGCCGTCCAAATGCCGTGACGGCAGGCGGAAGGGGCTGGAGCGATGAAGTACGTCGATGAATTCCGGGACGCGGAACTGGCCCGCGGCATCGCCGCCGCCATCGCGCGGGAGGCGGCGACCGGGCGGACCTATCACCTGATGGAGTTCTGCGGCGGCCACACCCACGCGGTGTCCCGCTACGGCATTCCCGACCTGCTGCCGGACAACGTGCGGATGATCCATGGGCCGGGCTGTCCGGTCTGCGTCCTGCCGGTCGGGCGGATCGACGACGCCATCGCCATCGCCCGCCAGCCCGGCGTGATCCTGTGCACCTACGGCGACGTGCTGCGCGTCCCAGGCTCGGGGCGGGTCAGCCTGCTGAAGGCGAAGGCCGAGGGGGCGGACGTGCGGATGGTGCTGTCCACCCTCGACGCCTTGCGCATCGCGGAGGACTACCCGGACCGCGAGGTCGTCTTCCTCGCCATCGGTTTCGAGACGACCACGCCGCCGACCGCGGTGGCCGTCCACGCCGCCAAGGCCAAGGGCCTGAGGAATTTCAGCGTCTTCTGCAACCACGTCCTGACCCCCGCCGCCATCCGGGGCATCATGGACAGCCCCGAGGTGCGGGAGATGGGCACGCTGCCGCTCGACGGCGTCGTCGGGCCGGCGCACGTCTCCGTGGTCATCGGCAGCCGCCCCTACGACTTCGTCGCGGACACCTACGGCAAGCCGGTGGTGATCGCCGGGTTCGAGCCGCTGGACGTGCTCCAGGCCATCCTGATGCTGATCCGGCAGGCGAACGAGGGGCGGGCGGTGGTGGAGAACCAGTTCACCCGCGCCGTGACCCCGGACGGCAACCGGAAGGCCCAGCGGCTCGTCGCCGACACCTTCGATGTGCGGCCCAGCTTCGAATGGCGAGGCCTCGGCTCGCTTCCCGACAGCGGGTTGCGGTTGAAGGAGGGCTTCGCCGCCTTCGACGCGGAGCGGCGCTTCGCCGTTCCGGGCCGCGCGGTGCCCGACCACAAGGGCTGCGAATGCGGCGACATCCTGCGTGGGGTGAAGAAGCCCAGCGATTGCAAGCTGTTCGGCACGGTCTGCACGCCGGAGAATCCGATGGGTTCCTGCATGGTGTCGGCGGAGGGGGGCTGTGCCGCCCATTACACCTACGGGCGTTTCCGCGACCACCGATTGGCGGTGCCGTAACCGTTGATTTCAAGCGCAAACCGTTTGTCACGAAATATTTCGTCGGGGAAGCTATTCGTCCTTTGCACGGCTAACCTTTTGCGGGGGTTCCGAGGACGCTGATAGGTTCGCTCCTGAACAAAAGAACAGGAGGGGACTCCCGTATGAAACGCCGTTCGTTCCTCGCCAGCGCCGGTGTCGGCGTTGCGGCCAGCACCCTGGCGGCTCCGGCCATTGCCCAGAGCACGCCGGAAGTGCATTGGCGCCTCGCCTCCAGCTTCCCGAAGAGCCTGGACACCATCTACGGCGCCGCCGACGTGATTTCACGCCGTGTCGCCGCCATCACCGACAACAAGTTCACGATCCGCCCCTTCGCCGCCGGCGAGATCGTCCCCGGCCTCCAGGTTCTCGACGCCGTGCAGAACGGCACGGTCGAGTGCGGCCACACCGCCAGCTACTACTATGTCGGCAAGGACCCGACCTTCACCTTCGACGCGACGGTGCCGTTCGGCCTGAACGCCCGCCAGCAGAACGCCTGGATTCTCCAGGGCGGCGGCATGGAACTGTTGCGCGAGTTCTTCAAGGGCTACAACGTCGTCAACTTCCCGGCGGGCAACACCGGCACCCAGATGGGCGGCTGGTTCCGCAAGGAAATCAAGACGGTCCAGGACCTGAGCGGCCTGAAGTTCCGCATCGGCGGCTTCGCCGGTCAGGTGCTGACCAAGCTGGGCGTCGTGCCGCAGCAGATCGCCGGCGGCGACATCTACCCGTCGCTGGAGAAGGGCACCATCGACGCCGCCGAGTGGATCGGCCCCTACGACGACGAGAAGCTCGGCTTCAACAAGGTCGCCAAGTACTACTACTACCCCGGCTGGTGGGAAGGCGGCCTGAACGTGTCGCTGCTGGTCAACCAGCAGAAGTGGGAGGAACTGCCGAAGCCCTATCAGGCGGCTCTGGAAGCGGCCTGCTTCGAGGCGCTGGCGATCATGAACGCCAAGTACGACGCCGACAACCCCGCCGCCCTGAAGCGTCTGGTGGCCGGCGGCGCCCAGCTCCGCCCCTTCCCGCGCGACGTGATGGAGGCCTGCTACAAGGCGGCCTACGAGCTGTACGACGAGACGGCCAAGAGCAACCCGAAGTTCGCCAAGATCTACGAGCCGTGGAAGAAGTTCCGCGACGAGGAATACCTGTGGTTCCGCGTCGCCGAGAACAGCTTCGACAACTTCACCTTCACCGCCGGGCAACGTCGGTGATGAAGGGCCGTTGATGAAGACGCGGTGCGGCGTGTCAGGGCGCCGCACCGCTTCGGCCGCTACGGGGCGGCCACTTTCTGGGACAGGCGTTGCAGATCCTGCGACGCGCGGTCGGCGATGCGCTGGGCGGCCACCAGCGTGTCCGTCAGATTGCCGACGTCCGGCGCGATCTCGCCCGCGGCGTCGGACATCTCGTTCAGGGCCTTCACCGCGGTGTCGATCAGGCGGATGACCAGCCCCGCGGGGCCGTCGGCGTTGTCGTACCCAGCCATTCCAAAATCTCCATGGTTGCGCAACCCAGCCCGAACGACACGGGCACGAGTTTCCATGGAGGGGGCAGGCCGCGCAAGCCGCTTGTTGCGCCGCACGCGTTCCCGCCCCGCCCGGACGGCGTCAGTGGATGCCCGGCGCTTCCTGCCCGGTGCTCGCCACATACTCGGTGTAGCCGCCGCCATACTGGTGGATGCCTTCCGGCGTCAGCTCCAGCACCCGGTTCGACAGGGCCGCCAGGAAATGGCGGTCGTGCGAGACGAACAGCATGGTGCCCTCATAGGCGCCCAGCGCCGCGATCAGCATCTGCTTGGTGTCGAGGTCGAGGTGGTTGGTCGGCTCGTCCAGCACCAGGAAGTTGGGCGGGTTGAACAGCATGGTCGCCATGACCATCCGGGCCTTCTCGCCGCCGGACAGGACGCGGCACTTCTTCTCCACATCGTCGCCGGAGAAGCCGAAGCAGCCGGCCAGAGCGCGCAACGACCCCTGGCTCGCCTGCGGGAAGGAGGCTTCCAGCGATTCGAAGATGGTCTTGTCGCCGTCGAGCAGGTCCATGGCGTGCTGGGAGAAATAGCCCATGCGCACGCTGCCGCCGACCGCGACGGTGCCGCTGTCCGGCTCGGTCGCGCCGGCCACCAGCTTCAGCAGCGTCGATTTGCCGGCGCCGTTGACGCCCATGACGCACCAGCGCTCCTTGCGGCGGATCGTCAGGTCCAGCCCCTCGTAGATGGTCCGGCTGCCGTAGCCCTTGTGCACGTTCTTCAGCACCGCGACGTCGTCACCGGAGCGTGGGGCCGGCGGGAAGTCGAAGGTCACGAGCTGGCGGCGCTTCGGCGGCTCGAAGCGCTCGATCTTGTCGAGCTTCTTCACCCGGCTCTGGACCTGGCTGGCGTGCGAGGCGCGGGCCTTGAAGCGCTCGATGAACTTCAGCTCCTTGGCCAGCATGGCCTGCTGGCGCTCGAACTGCGCCTCCTGCTGCTTCTCGCGCAACGCCCGCTGGCGCTCGTAGAAGCCGTAGTCGCCGGAGTAGCTGGTCAGCGACCCGCTGTCGATCTCGATGATCTTGTTGACGATCCGGTTCATGAACTCGCGGTCGTGCGAGGTCATCAGCAGGGCGCCCTCGAAGCCCTTCAGGAAGCCTTCCAGCCAGATCAGGCTTTCGATGTCCAGGTGGTTGCTCGGCTCGTCGAGCAGCATGACCTCGGGCCGCATCAGCAGGATGCGGGCCAGCGCCACGCGCATCTTCCAGCCGCCGGACAGCATGCCGACGTCCATGTCCATCATTTCCTGGCTGAAGCTGAGGCCGGCCAGCACCTCGCGCGCCTTGCCCTCCAGCTCGTAGCCGCCCAGCTCGTCGAAGCGGGCCTGGACCTCGCCGTAGCGCTCGATGATGGCGTCCATCTCGTCGGCGCGGTCGGGGTCGGCCATGGCGGCCTCCAGCTCGGCCAGCTCCGCGGCGACGGTGCTGACCGGGCCGGCACCGTCCATCACCTCGGCGACGGCGGAGCGGCCGGACATCTCGCCGACGTCCTGGTTGAAGTAGCCGATGGTCACCTGCTTCTCGATCGCCACCTGACCGGTGTCCGGCAAATCCTCGCCGGTGATCATGCGGAACAGCGTCGTCTTGCCCGCCCCGTTGGGGCCGACCAGCCCGATCTTTTCGCCCCGGTTCAACGCCGCCGATGCTTCGAGGAAGAGGATTCGGTGACCATTTTGCTTGCTGACGTTGTCGAAGCGGATCATGTGCGGCTGCGTTCCTGCGGCGTTGTTCCCATGGCGTGGCGGGGGCTCTTATGCCACAGGATGTGCGTTGCGATGGAGTCCTGATCGGTGCCATGCAAAAATCGCCACCCGGAACCCATCCGACGGGACGAGCCGCCATCATGACGCCCCTGCCCTTTCCGGCGACTCCGGGCGCCCGCGCGCATCAGGTCTGGGACTATCGGCGCCCGGCCGGCGGCGGCATCGTCGAGCTGGGGACGGTGCGCGGGCTCGACGTGGCCCTGCCGGTGCATTTCCATCGCGAGGATCAGCTGACCTTCGTCCTCGCCGGGCGACGGCGCTTCGTCATCGCGGGCGAAATGTGCGAGGCCGGTCCCGGCGAGGGGGTTCACATCCCGGCGGACTTGCCGCACCGCTCGCTGCGCGGGGCGGAGGAGGTCGTCTGCGTCAACCTTTACACGCCGCCCGGTCTCCACGCCGCGTCGGACCTGATCGCCGGGCTGGCCCGGCACTGGCGGCGGACGGGCGGTCTGGGCTGGGCCGACCTGACGCGGATCGCCGAGGAGCATCGCCATTCCCTCGGGATCGGGCTGGAGCCCGCCTCCCTGTTCACCGGCGGCGACGCCTGGGACAGCGTCGGCGAAGCGGCCCGCCGTGCCGGGATGAGCCGCGAGGGTTATTCCCGCCGGTTCCGCAAGCTGCACGGCGTGCCGCCGCACGCCTTCGCGCTTCAGGAGCGGCTGAACGACGCGCGCCTCCTGCTCCGCGCGGGGGAGCCCATCGCCGCGGTCGCGGCGGACACCGGATTCACCGACCAGAGCCATCTCGGTCGTTGCTTCCGCCGCGCTTTCGGGGTCACGCCGGGCCGCTACCGGGCCGGGTAGGTCACATCCGTACCAGACCGCCGCCGCTCCGCCTGCTATGCATCCGCCCGAGAGCGCCGCACGGACAAGGGTCCGGCGGCGCGCCCACAGCCAATCTTGGGAGCATGGCATGTCCACCGCACTGTCCGTCGTCTCGTACCTCCTGGTGGTCGGCGCCGGAGTCAGCGTCGCGTTGCAGCAGGTCCTCAACGCCAATCTGCGGGCCGACCTCGGCTCGCCCTGGTGGGCGGGCTTCGTCAGCTACGTCGTCGGGATGCTGGCGATGCTTGCGGTCGCCCTCCTCGCACCCGGACCCCGCCTCGCCGAAGCGGTGAGCGGGGCCGGATCGTGGGTCACCTGGACCGGCGGGCTGTTCGGCGCGCTGTTCATCGGGACCGCCATTCTGATGGTGCCCCGTCTGGGGGCGGCGACCGTGCTCGCGCTCATCGTGGTCGGCCAGATGCTCGGTTCGCTCGCCTTCGACCATGTCGGTCTGCTCGGCCTGCCGCAGCAGCCGATAAGCCCGACCCGGCTGGCCGGCGCCGCCTCCCTGATCCTCGGCGTCGTCCTGATCCGGCTGTAAGCGTTCTCAGGCGGTGCGGTGCAGGGCGAAGCCGGACGCGCCGGGGGCTTCCAGTCCCAGGCGGAGTTCGAGGCTGGGGATGGCATAGTCGCCGCCGTTCTGGCGGCGGAAGGGGATCGGCGGCGTCGTTTCCAGCGTCCGCATCCGCTCTCGCAAGCCGTCCGCCGCCTGCGCGAAACCGGCCTCATCGAAGCGGTCCACCCGGTAGGCGACGAAGGGCGGCAGCACGTCGTAGCCGGGATAATGCAGAATGCCGTGGTTGATCGGGAACAGCAGGTCGTCGATCGGGCCGTTGATGCCACGCGGCGCGTAATGCTCGGCCCAGCCGCCCGTCGTCACCACGAGCATGGCGCGCTTGCCGGCGAAGCGGCCCTCGCCGTAGCGGTCGCCCCAGCGCCGGTCGCTGTGCTCGCCGACGCCATAGGCGAGGCCGTAGGCGTAGACGCGGTCGACCCAGCCCTTGAGGATCGCCGGCATGGTGAACCACCAGAGCGGGAACTGCAGGATCAGCGCGTCGGCCCACAGCAGCTTCTCCTGTTCGGCCTTCACATCGTCGGTCAGCGCGTCGGCGGCGAAGGCGGCGCCGGAGGCGGCGGCCACCTTCAGGCGCTCGCCCTCGCCGAGGGTGGGGAAATCGGCGCGGTCCACCGCGGCCTTCCAGTTCATGGCGTAGAGGTCCGAGACCCGCACCGCGTGCCCCTGCGCCTCCAGCTCCGCGACGGCGGCATCGCGCAGGGCGGCGTTGAGGGAGCGGGGGTCGGGATGGGCGAAGACGATCAGCACGTTCATCACAGGCACCTGTTCGCTTGAAACGGTTGCGCATCAAGCTAAGCGGGTGGAGATTGATCCGGTAGACAGCGTGGATGGATGGAACTCTGCCGCAAAATGGATCAATCGAAGGCCGCATCCGCCAATGTCACGCTCGACCGCATGCGCAGCTTCGTCCGCGTCGCCGAGCGGGGAAGCCTGTCCGCGGTGGCGCGCGAGATGGCCATCGGGCAATCCAGCGTCACCCGCCACATCCGCGAGCTGGAGGAGGCGCTGGGCGTCGCGCTGTTCAGCCGCACCACCCGGCGCGTCACGCTGACCGCGGAGGGTGAGCGCTACTACGCCAACGCCGTCCAGATCCTGCGCCTCGTCGAACAGGCCGGCGACGAGGCGCGCTCCACCGGCCGCGCCTCGGCCGGGACGGTGCGCGTGTCCTGCACGGCCGCGCTCGGCGTCCGGCACATCAGCCGGCTGATCTTCGCCTTCCAGGATCGCCATCCGGAGATCGCCGTCGATCTCGGCTTGACCGACGAGCGCATCGACCTCGTGCGCGACGGCGTGGACATCGCCATCCGCCTCGGTCCGCTCACCGACAGCACGCTGAAGCGGCGGGCGCTGGGGCTGAGCCGGCGCATCCTCGTCGGGGCGCCGGCCTGTCTGGCGCCGCACGGCCGGCCGACGACGCCGGACGACCTCGCCGGGTTCGACGGCGTCCGCATGTCGAACATCGCGGGGAGCGACCGGCTGACGCTCGAAGGGCCGGACGGTGCCCTCCACGCCGTTTCCCTCGGGGGACGGCTGCGGGTCGATCACGGGCTCGCCGCCCGCGAAGCCTATCTCGCCGGCCGCGGCATCGGCCCGGCCCATGTCTGGCTGGTGGACGACCTGCTCGCCGATGGCCGCCTCGAAATTCTCCTGCCGGATCATGCTCCGCCCTCCGTGCCGCTCAACATGCTGATCGTGCCGGAACGGGCCGGTATCGCGCGGGTCAGGCTGCTGGTGGAGTTCCTGGCCGACACCATCATGGGCGTTCCCGGCATCGAACGGTCGCCTGGAGGCTCTCAGGCTTGAGGCGGCATGGCCGAACAGCCTCTTGATGGCGATTGGCCGCGATCCACATGGCTCATCGCGAAACGAAGGAGGACCCCATGCGCGCGATGGTCATCACACGGTTCGGCGGCCCGGATGTGTTCGAGCGCCGGGACACCGAGCGTCCGACGGCCGGTCCCGGCGAGGTTCTGGTGCGGGTCGTCGCCTCCGGGACCAACCCGGTCGACGCCAAGATCCGGCAGGCCGGCGCCTGGGCGAACATCCCGTTTCCGGCGGTGCTGGGTTATGACGTCTCCGGCGTCATCGAGGCGCTGGGACCGGGCGTCACCGGCTTCGACGTCGGCGACGCGGTGTTCTACACGCCGGAGATCTTCGGCAATCCGAACGGCAGCTACGCCGAATACACGGTCGCGTCCGCCGCCATCGTCGCGCGCAAGCCGGACAATCTCAGCCACATTGAGGCGGCCGGCATCCCGCTGGCGGGCGGCACGGCCTGGGAGGCGATCGTGCGGCGCCTGGCGGTGCGGCCAGGCGAGACGGTGCTGATCCACGGCGGCGCCGGCGGTGTCGGCTCCTTCGCCATCCAGTTCGCCAAGGCGGCGGGCGCCCGGGTGATCGCGACCGCCAGCACGGCCAACCACGCGGCCTTGCAGGAACTCGGCGCGGATGTGGCGGTCGACTACCGCGATCCCGACGCGGCGGAGCGCATCACCCGCGAGACCGCCGGGCGTGGGGTCGACGCCGCCTTCGACACGGCGGGCGGCAATGTGCCCCTGAGCACCCAGGTCACCCGTCCCTTCGGCCGGATCGCCACGATTCTCGCGCCGACCGGGGACCTGAGCGCCCTCTACACCAAGAACCAGACGCTGTTCGGCACCTTCCTGACGCGCGAAGGCGCGCGGCTGCGCGAGATGGCGCCGCTGTTCGAGCGCGGGCAGGCCAAGGTCATCGTGGACTCCATCCTGCCGCTCGAGGAGGTCGCCAAGGCGCACGAGCGGCTCGATTCGGGCCATGGCCGGGGCAAGGTGATCCTCCGCGTCGGGGAGTGATCCGGCCCGGCCACGGGGCGCCGCTCAGCAGCGCGCCGGCTCGCCGGATATCGGCGGCGCCGGCACGCAAGGGCCGTCCTCCACGCTCCGGGACACCGCGGGCTTCGCCATGGCTCCGGTCAGGAGTTCGTCGAGGCCGACCCCCTTCGCCATGGCGATGCCGGGCGCCATCGTCAGAGGCACCCAGATGACCGCGGACATCAGGTTGGCGGCCTGGAAGCGGTGGTGGGGCATCGCCATCATCCCCGCGGTGAGCGGCACGACCGGTCGCAGGGGGCCCAGGAAGCGGGCGAAGAAGACGCTCTTGCCGCCATGGCGCAGAAAGAAGCGGCTGCCCCGCTCCAGGAATTCCGGCCGACGGCGGAACGGCCAGACATGCGGCACACGATGGCCGAACAGCCGGCCGAGCCAATAGGACACGGCGTCACCCAGCACGGCCCCCAGCGCGATGGCGGCGTAGACCTGCCAGAAGCCGAGGACCCCGGAGGCCACCAGCGCACCGCCCGCGGCGATCAACACCACGCCCGGCACCGCCAGCCCCACGAAGGCCAGCGATTCCGCGAAGGCGCACAGGAACAGGATGACCTCCGCCCAGGACGCGTTCGCCTCGATGAAGGCGCCCCAACGCGCCACGCCGTCGCTGAGCATGGTCCGTGTCGCGTCGTTCATGGAAGCTCCTTTGCGATCGGGTCGATGGAGGGGAGGACGCGGACCGACCCTGGTGTCAGTTTACGCACGAATTGAGATGTGTGTGTAAAGGACGGCGGTCATTTTGACGACGCCTGACAGCTCCCTCGGTCAGGCGTCGAGCGCTGGGCCTCCTCACCGTTCTTCCGCTGTTCGTGTCGTCCGCCGGGTGCCCGTGGCGTGCCGCGGGTGGAGCCCTCGCCACAGGCGGCGCGAAGGCGGAAAAGGTTGGGCGATCCAACCACACCGGCCGTGGGAACCGGTGTCTTGTTCGCCCAGGTGCACAAGACCGACCATCTGCGCCTGGTTCGTGGGAACCAGCCCCGAACGCTCCGATCAGCGGTTGATGCGAGCCAGCACACGATCGACCATGATCCCCGACTGCCCAAGGTAGTTGGCCGGGTCGCAGAGCTTGGCCAGTTCGGCGCGGCTGAGGCAGGCGCTGATCTCCGGCGTCTCGACCAGGCCCCGCCCTCGTAGGTCACCCGGGCACCGGGGGTCTGGACGCGCGCCTCGATCAGCTTGCCGGTGTTGACGTTGTGGATGCGCACCACCGTCACGCCGTCCGTGGCCGGGACCAACCCGGCCTCGATGGCGAAGGGGACAACGGCGGCGAGCATGTTGCCGCAGTTGGGTGACGTATCGACGATCCCTTCCTGCACCCGCACCTGGGCGAACAGATAGTCCACGTCCGCACCGGAGAGCGTGGCGGGACCGACGATGGCGACCTTGCTGGTCAAAGGATTGCCGCCACCGATTCCATCGATTCCCAGGTCGTTTCCCGCCCCCATGACGGAAAGCAGAAGAGCGTCGCGCTCCGCCGGTGTCGCCGGAAGGTCGGATGCCAGAAAGAAAGGCCCGCGGGAGGTCCCGCCGCGCATCATCACGCAGGGAATGCCGATCTGGCGGCTGATCAGGTGGTTCATGGCGCTTGGTGTCTCTTGATCTCGCCGGGGCGGCGAAGAAAGCCGATGAACCGATATTCAGACCTCGAACCGTATTTGTTAAATGCAATGATTCGTGATATTATTCCGGAATACACATCAATGAGCGCCGCCTTGCGGAGCCGGGCATGAATTTTGAACTGGTTGATCTGAGAGCTTTCGTGGCGGTGGCCGAACTGGGCAGCTTCAATCGCGCCGCCGAGTTGCTGAACCTCTCGCAGCCGGCGCTCAGCCGCCGCATCCAGAAGCTGGAGGACACGCTGGGCGTCGCCCTCTTCGAACGCTCGACCCGCCATGTCGCCCTGACCATGGTCGGACGCGACTTCATCCCCAAAGTGCGGCGCTTCCTGGACGAGTTCGAGTCATCGCTGCTGGGGATCAGCGACCTGGGGGCGCGGAGCGGCGGGCAGATCACCATCGCCTCCGTCCCGACGGCGGTGTTCTACTTCCTGCCGAACGCGATCAGCCGCTTCAGCGTCGCGTTCCCGCGGATCCGCATCCGCATCCTGGATCTCGGTGCCAACGAGGGGCTGGAGGCGGTGGCCCGCGGCGAGGCCGATTTCGGCATCAATTTCATCGGCACCTCACACCCGGACATCGAGTTCACGCCGCTGGCCGAGGATCCGTTCGTCGTCGCCTGCCGGCATGATCATCCGCTGGCCTCCCAGGAAGCCGCCACGTGGGAGGAGTTGACCGCCCACCGGGTCATCACCGTGGGCCGGACCAGCGGCAACCGGGCGCTGATCGACAACGCCCTGGCGCAGCATGGCCTGAAGCTCAACTGGTCCTACGAGATCACGCACCTCGCCAGTTCGCTCGGGCTGGTGGAGGCCGGGCTCGGTGTCGCGGTGCTTCCCAAGCTCGCCACCCCGGCCACCGGCCATCCCATCATCCGGACCATCCCGCTGAGCCACCCGAAGATCACCCGAACGATCGGTGTCGTTCGACGACACGGCGCCATCCTCTCACCGATGGCGGCGCGCTTTCTGGACGTGCTGCTCGGTTCCTGGAAGGCGTGAGCCTTTGACCGCCGGGCCCGTGTGGACGTCGTTGGAGGCGCGTGTTCCTTGCCGTGCGGAGCCCGTCGGGTCCTGTTGTTCGCAGAGGTCAAAGCCGATGTGGTGAACCGTTCCCCGTCGTGTCCTTTCAATCGTGCCTGAATGCCGTTCGGGCGTTGCCCATATGGTTCCCATGTCGAATGTCTCACCCTTCCGTACCCGAGCCTCGTTGCGCGAGGATGCAGAGCGTTTGGGCGTCGGCCCGGGAGACATCGTCATGGTTCATGCGGCGATGAGCCGGGTCGGGCCGCTTCTGAATGGTCCCGACGCCCTGATCGGAGCACTCCTCGATGCGTCGAGCCCGGACGGCACCATCCTCGCCTACACGGACTGGGACACTCGCTACGACGGGCTTTTGGACGAGAATGGCCGTGTTGCCGAAGAATGGCGTGCCCATGTGCCGCCATTCCATCCGGCCGCGTCACGGGCCGCGCGGGAAAACGGCGTTCTGGCCGAATTCATCCGTACGTGGCCCGGCGCTCGACGGAGCGGCAATCCAGGCGCGTCGGTGGCCGCGATCGGCGCGAGGGCGGAGTGGATGACCGCCGATCATCCACTGGACTACGGCTACGGCCCCGGCTCGCCGCTGGCAAAGCTGGTGGACGCCGGGGGCAAGGTCCTGATGGTGGGGGCGCCCCTCGACTCCATGACCTTGCTCCACCACGCCGAACATCTCTCCCGTGTTCCGGGAAAGCGCATCCGCCGCTGCGAGGTGCCGTTCGCCACGGCGGCCGGAACCCGGTGGCGGATGATCGAAGAGTTCGAGACCGCGGTTCCGGTCGTGCCCGGCCTGGATGAGGACTGTTTCGCCACCATCGTCACGGACTTCCTCGCGGCTGGGCATGGCGCGCAGGGGACCATTGGGGAGGCACCCAGCACGATGGTTGAGGCGGCCGCCATCACCACCTTCGCGGTCGAGTGGCTGGAGCGGCGCCACGGCTGAGCCAATGCTCATCGGCAGGCTTGCCGATGGCGGCGATGGTCATGGATGGAGGGGCACGGCTCCGTCATCGGTTGAGTCGTTGCAGATATCGCTGCGACGCTGTCGCAATTTCCCTATTGGACGAATAAATTCCATCGGTGCATGGGAAGGTCGGCCTTTGGCCTGTGCAGGAACGATGGCAGCAGAAAACAATGTTCACCCTTAAGAAGAGAGAGCAATTCGAGCAGGAGATCAAGAAGAGCCGTTTCCTGGCCTCGGCGGGTCCAGTCGGGACGGAGGAGGAGGCCCGTGGATTTATCGCCGCGTGCAGCCAGCGGGATGCGGGCCACAACTGCTGGGCCTTTCGGATCGGCGATCTCTACCGGTCCAGCGATGACGGCGAACCGGGGGGAACGGCGGGACGCCCGATTCTTCAGGCCATGGATGGCCAGAAGCTGGATCAGGTGGCGGTGGTGGTCAGCCGCTGGTTCGGTGGCGTTCTTCTCGGTGCGGGCGGGCTGGTGCGCGCCTATGGCGGCACCGCGGCGGCCTGTCTCCACGCCGCTGAACGCCGTCCGATCATCACTTTTTCAGCCTTATCCGTCACGTGCGCCTTCGCCGACGAGGCCAGGATCAGATCGGGACTTGGCACCTTCCCGGCGGCCCTTGCCGAGACGAACGGCTTCACGCCCGAAGGTGTGCAGCTCCAGATCAAGGTTCCTTGCGAGCAGGTGGACGATATCGTCCGCATGATCACGGATCTTTCCCGCGGTCAAGCCAAGGTCCAAAAGCGGCCCGGGTAGCGAGCGGGGGGCCATGCGGCGAACGCCAGTCCCGTCACGGCGGGCCGCTGGGCAATCCAGGCCGTTATGGCTCACATAGGCCGTTATGGCTCACATGGGCGGCAAGCCGCCTCCAGGGCCGCCTCGTCGTCGCAACGCTCCTCGAAGCGCCGGATCCGGCCGTCGTGCAGCACCCACCGGTGTTCGGTCGTCACCGCCACCGGTTTGCCGGTGACCTTGCTGACGGCCTCAACGAGGTTGTGCGTGACGACCTGGTCTCCGTCCCTTGCGATGTCCCGCATCTCGTGCCTGGTGATCGTCCAATCCTTGGCCAATCCTTGGAAATAGCGCTGGACACCGTCCATGCCGTGGAAGGTGCCGGAGAAGGCCGCAAGAGCCGGGGACCGGCTGCAGGATATCCACTCGACGTCGGGCGCGAGATGCTCGAACAGCGGCGCCACATCACCCACGGCGTAGCGGTTGTAGAGGCCGCGGAGCAACTCGATGTCGGTCTGCGCCATGCTGCACCTCCGGCCGCCACGGGATGGCTGGAAATCATAAGGCCGGGTCCCGTGCGCCGTGTCGGCGCAAAGGCGGTGCCTCCGTCGGGTGAAGGCGCGTCTCGTGACACCGTGTGGCGCACAGTCAAGCCGATCCTGTAGGTCGGCAATCCTGGCGCGGTTCGCTGTCCATCACCGCGACAGGGCCTGCCGCATCGCCTCCGCCGTGGCGAGGTCGGCCGGAAAGAACGCCTCGATGGCCAGTTCGGACAAAGTGACGTCCACCGCCGTTCCGAACACCGTCGTGGTGCTGAAGAAGCAGAGAGTCCCGGCTTCCGTCCTGAGCCGCAGAGGAACCACCACGCCCTCATGCGACGACAGCGGCTCGCCCCGGCCGTGCGGAGCCTGCCCGCCGGGCATCGGGTAGCCCTTCAACTCGCCGAACAGCGCGATCAGCACAGGATCGGCGCTGACGTCGATCTGGCGGGTCAGCCGGTGCAGGATGTGGGTTCGCCACTGGGCGAGGTTTTCGATCCGCGGTGCCAGCCCGGATGGATGGAGGCTGAGGCGCAGCACGTTCACCGGAGGCTCGAGAAGATCCGGCGCGGCACCGGTGAGCAGTGGGGCGACCGCCCGGTTGGCCGCAACCAACGTCCAGTGCCGGTCCACAGCCAGCGCCGGGTGGGGCTCGTGCCCGGTCAGCACGAGATCGACCGCCTGACGGGCGGCCTGCATCTCCGGATCGTCCAGCCCGTGTTCGGAAAAGACCGGCGCGAAGCCCGCGGCGGCGAGCAGCGCGTTGCGGTCGCGGAGCGGAATGTCCATCCGCTCCGCCAAATGGAGCAGCATGGTCCGGCTGGGCTGCGAGCGGCCCGTTTCCAGGAAGCTGACGTGCCGGGTCGAGATGTCGGCTTCGCAGGCAAGATCGAGTTGGCTCAAGCCGCGCCGCTTGCGCCACGCGCGCAGCAGCTCGCCGACCGGCTGGCGCGGCACGGTCCTGGGGGGCGGTCGGTGCCGGGCGGCTGTTTGCGTCATGGCTCCGGCCTCCCCTCCGGTGTCGTCGGTGTTTTGCGATCGATGATACCAGCGCCGCCGATCATGCATCCAGAAAGGTCAGCAGATCGCGGTTGAAGCGGTCCATGTGCGTCAGGAACAGGCCGTGCGGCGCCCCCTCGTAAACGGTCAACGTCGCGTTCGGCATCAGCTCGGCGGTTTTCCTCCCGGTGATGCCAAGCGGGCTGGACACATCCAAATCGCCATGAATCAGCAAGGTCGACACGGTGATGTCCTGAAGCTCTTGTCGGAAGTCGGTGGACGTCGTCGCCCGATGGCAGTCCAGAAGCGCCTTCATCGAGGCTTGCAAAGCCATCGATTTCACCCAGACCATCATGTCGGGCGAACTCTCTGCCGTCAGAAAGGGGCGAATGTTGTCCTCCAGCCATGCCGGAAAGTCCCGCATCAGCCAATCCGAGCGGAAGGATTCGAAGACGGCGGGATCGATTCCGTCAGGGTTGTCGTCGGTCCGGGAGAGAGCCGGCGTCACCGTGCCAACCAGAACCGTGCGGGAAACGCGGCGGCTGCCGTGCCGGCTCAGATAGCGGATGATTTCCCCACAGGACATCGAATGGCCGACCAATGTGACACCCTCCAGGTCCAGCGTGTCGAGCAGGGTGGCGAGGTCGTCGGCCAGCCGGTCGAAGTCGAAACCGATTCCCGGGTCGCTCGACCGGCCATGGCCGCGGCGGTCGTACGCTACGCAGCGGTAGCCGTGCTCGGCCAGCGCCAGCATCTGATAGGCCCAGGAGTCGGAATTCAGCGACCAGCTGGACAGGAAGACGACGGGTTTCCCCTCTCCCCAATCCCGGCAGAAGAGCGTCACGCCGTCGTCCGTACGGATGAAGCCGGGCCGGACCGGGGCGGCGGGAGACGGCGAAGGTATGCTCATGGTCGGTGCTCCTGCGCTTGGGAGGCTGCGGGACGGGAAAGCCGGTGCGCTATGCACCTTCCGGATCGACCGGACCCCCACAGCATCGCCGTTCCACGATCCACCCGCGATTACATCGGAGGTAAAGGAAGAGCCATTGATCGCGTTTCGATCGGCGGTCACCGATCCGCGTCCGGAGTCGGAAAGAGGCCAGCCAGCCAAGTTGCTGAACAGTTCGGCGTGGAGCGTACGACCATGCACCATGCTCTGCGAGAGCACCGCGCTCGAATGGGCGGGGGTGAAAGATGGATGTCAGGGGCGAATGCTCCGCTTTGATAAAGGGACGATGCGCAGTTAATTCGTGACGGAGTGCCTTGAACAGGAGCGGTGGAATGCAGACAGACAATCCGTTCGACCTTCAGCGGTTCGTCAACGCGCAGGGGCCGGTCTTCGCAACGGTGCTCAAGGAGTTGCGGGACGGGCGCAAGCGGAGCCATTGGATGTGGTTCATTTTTCCGCAATTGCGCGGCCTTGGCCGCTCAGCCACAGCCGAATTTTATGGTATCGGCTCCTTCGACGAGGCGCGGGCCTATCTGGCACATCCGACCCTGGGCCCACGACTGGAAGAAGCGACTCGCGCCGTGCTGGCGGTCCAGGGGCGAACACTTCATGAAATCTTTGGTTCTCCGGACGACATGAAGTTCCACTCCTCCATGACTCTGTTCGCCTCGGCTGCGGACGAGGCTGCGGCCCTCTACCGGGAGGCGCTCGCGCGCTACTGCAATGGACGAATGGACGAGGCGACGTTGGCTCTGTTGGGGCGTACCAAGCCGACCGGACCGACGTCGTGAAAGGGGCACTGCCGGCCGGCCCTCGGCAACGCCCCCTGCCTTCGGCCGGCCACATTGCCTCCAAGGCTACGAGGCGGGCTGCGTCATCATCTCGCGTGCTGGGGCTGTGGGGTAGAGGGGCTCGCCCCGTCCCGGTCGGCATCCCGACAGCGCTGCAACGGAGCACGCCGCGGCGACAGCCGGAGGTCTTCGGGCCAGCAGCTTCACCCAGCCATTTGCCGTATGGTCAAAGGGGAGCAGCCGGCCAACTTGGTCGCCGTTTTGGAAAAGGCGCCACAATCCCGTTTAGACTGGCGTAAGGCGACACCCTCCCTAACACTCCGGCCCGTCCGGTGGCATCTCGGGCCGGGCCCCGGGTTCGCCATGCGCGCTGGATGCTCCTGCTTTCGAGTGGGCTGCCAATCCATCAACGAGCGCGTCGAACACGGCGCGGCACCGGGGGCTCGACCGAAGATCCTCGTGCATCACAACCCAGGTCGGAAGGTTCAGCTCAAACGTGTCGGCGAGCACCCGGACGAGGTCGGGATCGCGTGCAGCGACCGGGACTTGGCAGACGCCAATGCCAAAGCCGGCCCGGAGCATGGCAAGCTGGGCAAGGTCGCTGTCGGCCCGCAGCGCGAAGGCGGATCGGTCCACGCCGCGGACCCGCTTGAGCATCGTCCGGATCGCTGGTGTCTCTTTGTCGAAGCCGATCACGTCGTGTTGGAGCAAATCGCCCAGCGTGGCGGGCATGCCCCGCCGGTCCACGTATCGACGATGCGCGTGCAGTCCAAGCGCGATCATTCCCACATGCTTGGCGACCAGAGCCTCCTGGGCGGGCTCGACCATTCGCACGGCGATGTCGGCATCACGACGGAGCAGGTCCTCAACCGTGTTCGAGAGCACGAGTTCAATCGTTAGGTGAGGATGTCGTTCCCGCAATGCCGTGAAGATCGGGGGCAGGACTTCTATCCCGACGACCTCGCTGGCACTGATCCGCACCGTTCCGCTGACCCCGGCGCCATGCCCCGAAGCGACCCGGAGCATCGCGGCCGCGGTGGAAGCGATCGTCTCGGCGTAGGACTCAAGCTCCAACGCCGCCTCGGTCGGAGTCAGTCCCCGTTGCGACCGGACGAAGAACTTCAGTTTTACGGCGTCTTCGAGAGCCTCGATGTGACGCGACACCGTCGGCTGGGTGAGGCCAAGCGACCGCGCGGCCGCCGACAGCGATCCCTCCCGCAGGACGGCGAGGAAGGTCCGGTATAAATCCCAAGCGGGCTCCTGGTTCATGCATTTCAGTATAGCGACCGTACGATTTTCCACAATTCCGTTGAGAGGTCCCACGGAGCAACCTGCCGCAACACGCAGCGGCAGGAGTTCGAAATGACACATCGTGTAGCCTTGGTCCTCGGCGCGACGGGGGGCATCGGTGGGCACGTCGCCCGGCGTCTGCGCAACAATGGATGGACCGTCCGCGCGCTTGCCCGCGACCCCGGCAAGGCCGGCGTGCAGAGCGGCCTGGAGTGGATCCGCGGCGATGCCCTGTCGGCCTCAGCCGTGGCGCACGCGGCGCAGGGAGCCTCGCTCATCGTGCACGCGGTAAACCCCCCAGCCTACCGGAACTGGGGCAAGCTGGTGCTTCCGATGCTGGCCAATACAATTGCCGCGGCACGCGCGAACGGCGCCCGCATCCTCCTTCCGGGCACGGTCTACAACTATGGGCCCGACGCGTTCCCGCTGCTGGACGAGTCCTCTCCCCAGACCCCGCTCACCCGCAAGGGCGCCATTCGCGTCGAGATGGAACGGCGCCTCCGGATGGCCTCGGACAAAGGGGACGTTCGAGTTCTGATCGTGCGCGCCGGCGATTTCTTCGGCCCAGGAGCGGGAAACAACTGGTTCTCGCAAGGGCTCGTGAAGCCCGGACGCCCACTCCGCTCCATCACTTATCCCGGCAAAGCGGGCGTCGGGCATCAGTGGGCCTACCTTCCCGACGTTGCGGAGACAATGGCGCGTTTGGCCGAACGAGAGGCGCAGGATGCATTCGCCACCTTCCACATGGGAGGGCATTGGGACGAAGACGGAACACGGGTCATGGAAGCGATCCGGCGCGTGGTCGGCGAGCCTGAACTCCCCGTCCGTCGGTTTCCATGGCTCCTGATGACCGCGGCCTCCCCATTCGTCCCGCTGTTTCGGGAATTGGTCGAGATGCGTTACCTCTGGGAGACTCCCGTCAGGTTGAACAATGCCCGGCTGACGGCTGAACTCGGGGCTGAGCCCCACACCCCGCTCGACGAGGCGGTGCGCGCCACTCTGGTCGGACTCGGGTGCTTTCCTGGGTGCCAACGACCCGCGGCAACCTGTCCTACCGTATTGAACGAGTAGGGCAGGCCCGCCCCTGCCACGTCTGAGGCCGATTCGCACCGACCGTTGCCAGTCTGTAGCCTACGGGTTTCGGCGAATGCGCAAACCGACAGACAGTGCCCGTGGTGTCACCGATCCGTCCTCAGGGGCCGCACTTGGAATAGCCGCAGTTCAGGCAGGTGTCGCAGCCTTCCTGCCGGATCAGACCGGGCTGGCCACATTTCGGGCATTGCTGGAGGTTGGCCGTCTCCGTCCCGGCGGATGGCGGTGCGGCGAGGGTCCCGCCGCTCGGCAGCATCTCGGCCATCCCATCGTCCGGCAGCATGCCGATGGCCTTCAGATGCCGCTCGATCACGTCCCCGATGGCCGCCAGCAGGGACGGGACGTAGCGGCCCTGCATCCAGGCGCCGCCGCGGGGGTCGAAGACCGCCTTCAACTCCTCCACGACGAAGCCGACCTCGCCGCCGCGGCGAAACACCGCTGAGATCATGCGCGTCAAAGCCACGGTCCAGGCGTAATGCTCCATGTTCTTGGAGTTGATGAAAACCTCGAAGGGCCGGCGCCGTCCGTTCTCCACGATGTCGTTGATCGTGATGTACATGGCGTGGTCGCTGTCCGGCCAGCGCACCTTGTAGGTCTCGCCCGGCAGGGTCTCCGGACGGTCGGGCGGCTTGGTCGCCATGGCGCCCGGGGCCGCGCCCCGGGTCGGGGAAGAGGGTTGGTTTGGGGCCGAAGCCGCGCCCTCCTTCTTCACCGACAGGACGGAGCCGGTGACCGCGTTCGGGCGGTAGGTGGTGCAGCCCTTGCAGCCCAGCTCATAGGCCTGCCAATAGACGTCCTTGAAGGAGTCGAAGGGCAGATCCTCCGGACAGTTGATGGTTTTGGAAATGGAGCTGTCCACATGGCGCTGGGCTGCCGCCTGCATCACCACATGCTCCGCCGGGGTCAGGGACTGCGCGTCCACGAAGTAGTCGGGCAGGGGCTGCTCGGCCCCGAACCGCGCGCGGAACAGGCGATGGGCGTGGTCGCTCACCTCCTCCGTCCGGCGGGTGCCGTCGGGCATCAGGACGGCGCGCTCGTAGCTGTAGGAGAAGACCGGCTCGATCCCCGACGACACGTTGTCGGCGAACAGCGAGATCGTGCCGGTCGGCGCGATGGAGGTCAGAAGCGCGTTGCGGATGCCATGCTCCGCGATCAGGCCACGCACGTCCTCGTCCAGCCCGCGCACCATCGGGGCGTCCAGATAGGAGTCGCGGTCGTAGAGCGGGAAGGCTCCTTTCTCGGCGGCCAGCCGGGCGGAGGCGCGGTAGGCCTCGTTGCGGATCGTCTTCAACCAGGATTCGGTCAGCGCCACCGCCGCTTCGCCGCCGTAGCGCGTGCGGCAGAGGATCAGCGCGTCGGCCAGCCCGGTGACGCCCAGCCCAATGCGCCGCTTGGCGTGGGCCTCCTGCGCCTGCGGCTCCAGCGGGAAGCGGGAGGCGTCCACCACATTGTCCATCATCCGCACCGCGAGCGCCGTCAGCTCTTTCAGCCGGGCGATGTCGAGCCGGGCGGTCTCCTCGAACGGGTCGATCACCAGGGCGGCGAGGTTGATCGAGCCGAGCAGGCAGGCCCCGTAAGGGGGCAGCGGCTGCTCGCCGCAGGGATTGGTGGCGGAAATGGATTCGCAATAGCTCAGGTTGTTCTGCCCGTTCACCCGGTCGATGAAGATGACGCCCGGCTCCGCATAGGCGTAGGTGGCCTGCATGATGCGGTCCCACAGGCCGCGGGCCCGCACCTCGCGGTGGACCTGCCCGTCGAAGACCAGCGGCCAGGGCCGGTCCTCCCGAACGGCGTCCATGAAGGCGTCGGTGACCAGGACCGACAGGTTGAACATGCGCAGCCGGCCGGGCTCGCGCTTGGCGTCGATGAAATCCTCGATGTCGGGATGGTCGCAGCGCAGGGTCGCCATCATCGCGCCGCGCCGGGCGCCCGCCGACATGATGGTGCGGCACATGCTGTCCCACACGTCCATGAAGGACAGCGGGCCGGACGCGTCGGCGCCGACCCCCTTCACGAGGGCTCCCTTGGGCCGCAGGGTGGAGAAGTCGTAGCCGATGCCGCCGCCCTGCTGCATGGTCAGCGCCGCTTCGCGCAGGTGGGCGAAGATGGCGCCGAGGTCGTCCTCGATCCGTCCCATGACGAAGCAGTTGAACAGCGTCACCGTCCGCCCGGTGCCGGCCCCGGCCAGGATGCGCCCGGCGGGCAGGAACTCGAAGCGGGACAGCGCCCGTTCGAAGCGCGGCGCCCAAACCGGCGGATCGGCCTCGGGGGCGGCGAGCGCCGTGGCGACGCGGCGCCAGGTGTCGGCGATGGTCTGGTCGATGGGGTCGCCCGCGGCGGACTTGAAACGGTACTTCATGTCCCAGATCCGCTGGGATATGGCGGCGATGCCCGGCATGCGTGCTCCCTTCGCGCGGCCGGTCCATAGCGCCGGTCCACCGACAACAGTGTCCGAAGAGTAGGGGCCGCCCTTACGGGGGTCAACCGTTGGGGCAGCCTGGCCGTTCCTCTTGCGTTCCGGCCGTCAGTTGCTGATGCGGTCCCGCTGGTCCGGCATGGCCTTGAGCGTCGCCAGGATTCGCCCGGTGTCGGCGCCGGAGCCACACAAGCCGAGAGCGGTTTCGCCGAAGTCCACGAGGCTGTGGTGGCGCGGGGCGGGCGCGCGCTCCAGCGGCACCAGCCACGCCGCGTGCCCACGGGTTGCCAGGGCGTCGAAATAGTGGCGCTGGGTGTGGAACGGGATGTTGGTCTCGCGCGGGTCGCCGATGACGAAGACGCGGCGTCCGGGATCAGGCGGGATGCGGTCGAGCGATTCGGCGGGGTCGAACCAGCCCTGCGGGCGCGCCAGCACCGTCCGGAGGCCCCGCGCCTCCAGATAGGCCCGGTAGGCCGGCGCGCCGGAGGAGATGACCGCGCAGCGCAGGTCATGGCGGCGGGCCAGGAACTCGGCGGTCAGCGTGCCGCCGGCGCTGTGCCCGCCCAGCGCCCACGCTCTCACGCCGTAGCGGGCTTTCAGGACATCGAGCAGCGCGTTCATCAGGGCCGCCTCGCGCGGCGTGTGGCGCGTCGTCCAGAAACGGCCGGAACTGCCATAGGCGCCGGGACGGGCGAGGAACAGGAAGGGAATGCCGAATCGCTCCGACAAGGCCCGTTCCTGGTCGATCATGGCGGCGACGCCCAGCCCTTCCTGGTGGCCGACGGAGGTCGGCTTGGTCCCCATGATGTCGCCGTGCATCCAGGCCGCGGCGATGGGGTTGGGGCCGGGGGCGGGGCGCAGGCCCGCCGCGTAGTAGCGCAGGCACTCCCCGCGCCCCTCCACCTCGACCCAGGCGGCGGTTTCCTGCGCCTCCAGCGCGGCGCAGGCTTGGCGGGTGATGGCGATGCCTTCGGTCACCGCGGCGTTGGAGAAGCGTTCCGCGCTCGGCTGCGACTGGGCTTGCGCGTCCGTCGCCATCGGCATCGGCAGGGCAAGGCCCGCGAGGATGGCGAAGGCCGCGCCCCGGCGCATCAGGACGCGGTTTCCGTTACTGCGGCGGTAACCGCTTCCGCCGCCTTGGGCCGCACGGTCGCCGGGCCGCCCGCGGCGACGACCAGCCGGTCGGTGGCGGCCTCCAGCCGCTCCTCCAACTCCTGCATGGCTTTGGCGCGGCCCAAGCCGGGCGGGATGGGGGGCAGGAATTCCACGATCACGGTGCCGGGCCGCTTGATGAAGCTGTTGCGCGCCCAGTAGAGGCCGGCGTTCAGCGCCATTGGCACGATGGGGATGTCGAGGTTGTCGTAGAGCACGCCGACACCGACCCGGTAGGGGCGGTAGGCGCCGACGGCGACCCGCGTGCCCTGCGGGAAGATCACGATGGGCCGCCCTTCGTCCCGCACCGGACGGGCGTTCCGGACCATCGAGGCGACGGCCCGGCCCTTGGCGCCGCGGTCCACGGCGATCATCCGGGCCTTGGCGGCGTACCAGCCCCAGATGGGAATCCACAGAAGCTCCCGCTTCAGGATGATCGCCGGGTCGTTGACGAGGAAGTGCAGCTTCATCGTCTCCCAGGCCGACTGGTGCTTGGCGGCCAGAAGGAAGGACCCGCTCTGGGGAACATGCTCCCGCCCGCGCACCTCGTAGCGGATGCCGGCGAGCGTGCGTTCCAGCCACGCCACGGTTCCGAAATACCACGTGACGACGCGGATCATGCTCCGCCGCGGCAGCAGCAGCATCCACAGAAGGCCGACGCAGACGACCGCCGTCCACACATAGAAGGCGACGTTGAAGGCAAGCGAGCGCAGGAAGATCATGGCCGGGAACTTGTCAGGATTCGATCAGCTTCTCAAGCGTGTAGCGAAGCCGCGTCACAATGTACTTGTTGTATTCGGTCATCAGCAGATTCGCCGTGCCCGGCCACAGCCACCAGTCGTTGAGATGCACGTTGGGAGAGGCGACGGGGTGGGGCACCACCTCGACCTCCGGGATCACCATGCGGAACTCCAGGAGGCTGCGCATCATGTGGTAATTGGCGGTGACCAGCCGCATCGAGCTGTAGCCCTGCGCGCGCAGCCAGTCCGCCGTCTCGTAGGCGTTGCCGATCGTGCTGTCCGCCGAATAGCCGAGCGTGATGCAGCATTCCATCTCGCCGGGGAACTGGCGGGAGCGCTTCAGCAACTCCTGCACCTCCAGCCCCTCGTAGACGCCGGAGACGAACAGCCGGTGCGCCCGCCCATCGGCCAGCAGCTCCAGCCCGGTGCTCAGCCGCCCGCTGCCGCCGGTCAGCACGACGATGGCGTCGGTGTTGCGGGTGGCCTCGGCGCTGCCGGGGTGCGGCGGGGTGCGGGGGATCGACGCGGCGAACCAGAACAGCCCGCCGAGCCACGCCAGCCCGCCCAGCATCGCCAGCAGCACCAGCCGACGGAAAGCCCGCAGGACCCGGGCGCGCCGCGAGGGAAGCGCCATCCCTCAGCCTCCGGACGGACGGATCGGGCGGGCGGTCACGGCATCGACTCCAGCGTGCGCAGCACCGTCCAGCGCGCGGTCAGCGCGGCCAGCAGGCAGGCGGCCAGCGGCACGGCGGCCAGCGCGGCGACGGCCCACCAGGGCGAGGTGGTGAGGTCCGGCAGCAGGCTGGCGTGAAGCCCGGCGGCGGCGTGGCCGATCCCGCCCAGCGTGCCGGCGGCCAGCAGCAGCCCGGTCATGCCGCCGCGCAGGGTCAGGCCGATGACGTGCGATTCGAACTGCCGCGCCACATAGCGGTCGGTGGCCCCCATCAGGTGCAGCAGCTCCACCACATGGCGGTGGATGGCGAGGCCGGAGCGCACGGCGAAGATCACCGCCATCACGCCCGCCCCGCCGATCAGCGCCACGATGCCCAGCGCCGCCAGATGCATCGCCCCGGCGAAGCGGCGCAGGTCGGCCAGCCACACCGCGTGGTCGTCCAGCGTGGCGCCGGGGGCGGCGGAGGTCAGGCGCGCGGACAGCGCCGCGGTGTCCACCGGCCCATTGGTCATCACGTCGATCAGCCGCGGCATCGGCAGCAGCGGATCGGCGGCCTCCTTGCCCAGCCACGGCTCCAGAAGACGGCCGACGTCGCCGCTGGACAGGACGCTGGCGGTCGCGATGCCGGGGGTGGAGCGCAGGACGGTCAGCGCGGCCTCCGTCCGCTCCTCCAGCGGGGCGGCGTGGGCGCTGTCGGGCAGCGGCATGATCTGCACCGTCAGCCCGCCGGCCAGACCGCTGTCCCAGCGCCGGGTCATGTCGGAGACGAGCAGGGCCCCGGCCAGCGCCAGCGCCGCCAGATAGACCATCAGCGCGGTCAGCCACATGAGGAAGCGCGAGGTCGGGTCCTTCGCCAGCGGCAGGTCGGAGTTTCGGCGGGTCAGCGGCGGCAGGGCCATGGCGTGTCTCCTTCCCTCCGCGTCACGCCCAGCGCGAGGCGTGCGCCGGCAGGACGTGCAGGCGCCCGTTCTCCAGCATCAGGCGCGGGTGCTCGAAGCGGCGGATCAGCGCCTCGTTGTGGGAGGCGATGACCACGGTGGTGCCCAGCTTGTGAAGCTCCTCGAACAGATAGAGAAGGCGCATGCCGATGCCGTCGTCGACATTGCCGGTCGGCTCGTCCGCCAGCAGCAGGCGCGGGCGGTTGATGACCGCGCGGGCGATGGCGACGCGCTGTTGCTGCCCGCCCGACAGGGTGGAGGGCAGGGAGTTCAGATGGTTGCCCAGCCCCACCCAGCGCAGGATCTCCGTGCAGTGCTCCACCACGTCCGATTCGCGGGCGCCGCCCATGCGCAGCGGCAGCGCCACGTTGTCGAGCGCCGAGAGATGGTCGAGCAGGGCGAAGTCCTGGAACACCACGCCGATCTGGCGGCGCAGCGCCGGCAGGTCGGTGCGCTTGACCCGCGCCATGTCCTTGCCGAACAGGGTGACGAGCCCGCGCGACGGGCGGAGCGCCAGATACATCAGCTTGAGCAGCGACGACTTGCCGGCCCCGCTCGCCCCCGTCATGAAGTGGAACGAGCCGGGCGGCAGGGTGAAGCTGATGTCGCGCAGCACCTCCGGTCCGGTGCCATAGCGCAGTCCCACATTCTCGAAACGGATCACGGTCCCACCAAAGGCGCAACGGAAGGCCCCGGCGGCGTCCCGCCGGGTGCGCGGATGGACAATGCACCGGCAGGGGCCGGCACGTCCACCACCGTCCACCTTGCAGCGCCCATCATCCGGTTTGGGACGGCCACGCGCGGCGCCCGTGCGTTCCTTGCTTCACACCTCATGACTACCTATAAGGACAGTCTGCAATTTCGGTGACAACGATCGGCATCTATGATCATCACCTGCCCGGCCTGCGACACACGGTACACTCTTGCCGATTCGGCGGTCGGTCCGCAGGGCCGGAAGGTGCGTTGCGCCCAATGCGGGCACATGTGGTGGCAGTCGCCGCAGGACGACCCCGTCTTCCATCCCGACGCGGTGACCGAGTTCCATCCGGTCCCGCCGCTATCATCCAAGGCACCATCCTCCAAGAAGACGACCTCCGCCAAATCCCCGGCGGAACCCGGCGCGCGGCGCCGGGCGCTGGTCGGCTGGGGGACCTTCGTGGCGGTGCTGCTGGCCATCGGTGCCGCCGGCTACTTCGGCCGCGCCACCGTGGTGCGGCTGTGGCCTCCAGCCGCCTTGTTCTACGAGACGGTCGGCCTGCCGGTGGAACCGCCGGGCACCGGCCTCCAGCTTCAGAACGTCCGTTCGGAGCAGAAGACCGAGGAGGGCAAGGCGGCCCTGCTGGTCGAGGGGCAGATCGTCAACGTCTCCGAGACGCTGCGCATGGTGCCGGCGCTGCGGGTCACCGCGCTGGGCGCCGACCGTCAGCCGTTGAGGAACTGGACCGTCGAGCCGGTGCCGCCGCAGATCCTTCCCGGTGAGATCGCCACCTTCCGCGACGTCCAGGCGGACACCGCCGGGGTGCTGGAGGTCATGATCACCTTCGACGGCGGGCGCTGACCGCAGTCCAGTTATGGCGGCAGTCCTGTTATGGCGCGTAGCCCCGGATGATCAGGGAGACCGCGCCGTCGACGATCCGGGTCAACTGCTCCTCCGTCGGGCGCTCCGACAGGCACAGCATGAAGCGCAGGTGCGTGTGCGACTTGACGAGTCCGACGAACTGCTCCGCCGCCAGTTGCGGGTCGGGGATGCGCAGCAGGCCGCGGCGGTCGAGATCGGCCATGAAGGCGGTGATATGCTCCATGGTGCGGGCCGGCCCGGCCTCGTAGAAGGCGCTCGCCAGCTCGGGGAAGCGGTGCGCCTCGCCGACCACCACGCGGTAGCCGGCCAGCGCCTGCGGCGACAGGATCAGCGTGACGAAATGGCGAGCGATCAGGCGCAGCCCATCGGCCACGTCGAGCGCGCGCGCCTCCTCGCAGACGGCGGCCATCGCCTGCCCCTTGCATTCGCGGGCGACCATGACGCGGAACAGCTCGTCCTTGCTGCCGAAATGGGCGTAGAGCGTCGCCTTGGACACGTTGGCCGTCTTGGCGATGGCGTCCATGCTGACGGCGCCGTAGCCATGGTCCAGGAACAGCTTTCCGGCGGCCTCCAGGATCTGCGCGGGCTTCGATCCTGCCTCCGGGGTGGGGGCGACCAGCGTGCTCATGCGTTCCTCGTGTGCTGCAACCGGGTGTCCTGCCACCTGTCCTGCGTCCTGTTCTACCACGGTGCCGGCGGTGCTTGCGGGACTTCGTGCGCCGAGTCCCCGCTGCCGTAGCGCGTTCCGCATTCAACCACAATCCCAAACGTTAAAACTAGACCGTTCAGTTCACTCTTGACAACAGGTAGGCCCGCGATCATCTTTCCGCAAGACTAAACTGAACGGTTCAGTTTCGGCGGGGCGGCGGCAAGCCGGCCCCCGCCAAACAAAGAACCGAAACGGGTGGGTTGGATCACGATGGTCAAAGCCGTGCGGAAGATCGTTCTGTCGGGTGTGGCGGTGGCGGCGCTGGTCGGTGGCGGCTATGCCGGCTGGGAGTGGTGGACCGAGGGTCGCTTCTTCGAGTCGACCGACAACGCCTATGTCCACAGCGACATCACGGTGGTGAGCCCCAAGGTCTCCGCCTATGTGCGGGACGTCCGGGTGGCGGAGAACCAGCAGGTCGCCGCGGGCGACGTCCTGGCGGTGCTGGACGACCAGGACTTCCGCGCCAAGGTCGCGGAGGCGGAGGCCAACGTCGCCGCGCAGAAGGCGGCGCTCGGCACCATCGACAGCAAGCTCCAGCTCCAGAAGGCGATCATCGATCAGGCCGCCGCCTCGGTCGCCAGCGCCGAGGCCGAGCAGCGCCGCGCCCAGCAGGATTTCGACCGGACCCGCGCTCTGGCCAGCGACAGCTGGGCGAGCCGCCAGAAGTTCGAGACGGCGGACGCCGACCTGCGCAAGGCGACGGCGGAGACCGCCCGCAGCCGCGCCGCGCTGGTTGCGGAGCAGGATCAGGTCGGCGTGCTGAACGCCAGCCGCAGCGAGACCGACGCCCGGCTGCGTCAGGCGGAGGCCGCCCTGCAGACCGCGCGCAACGATCTGAACAACACGGTCATCCGCGCCCCGGTGGACGGGGTGGTCGGCAACCGCGGCGTCCAGGTCGGCCAATACGCGCGTCCGGGTGTGCAGCTTCTCTCGCTGGTGCCGCTGCCCGACGTCTATGTGGTCGCCAACTTCAAGGAGACGCAGCTCGCCCGCATGCGCCCCGGCCAGCCGGTGACGGTGGAGGTGGACGCCTATCCGGACAAGCATCTGTTGGGTCGGGTGGAGAGCTTCGCTCCGGCGTCCGGCTCGCAGTTCAGCCTGCTGCCGCCGGAGAACGCGACCGGCAACTTCACCAAGATCGTCCAGCGCGTGCCCGTGCGCATCGCCCTGCCGCGCGACAGCGCGCTGTCCGGCCTGCTGCGCCCCGGCCTGTCGGTGGTCGCCGAGGTGGACACCCGCGGCGCCGAGGATCAGCCGCACAACGCGGGCACCGTCATGGGCGCTCTGGTCCCCGGCCGGACGGTCGCGTCGAAGTAACCGCGCCTTAGCGTGAGCCAACAACCGCTTTCGTCCCAATCTCTTTCGTCCTGGAGAGGGCGACCATGACCGCCATCACCAGCGACGACACGCCCACCGCCCGCAACGCCACCCCCCCGGCGGACGCGGGCGGCGAGACCGCCGCGTCCCGGCTCCAAACTCCCCCGCCCCCCGCGGGCCGGGGCGCGGCGGCTCCTTCCTCCCTTCCCGCGGCGGGACCGCGCCCGGTGACCACACGCGACTGGCTGGGCTTCCTGTCCATGGTCGTCGGCATGTTCATGGCGATCCTGGACATCCAGATCGTCTCCAGCTCCCTGTCGGAGATCCAGGCGGGCCTTGCGGCCAGCGCCGACGAGATCTCGTGGGTGCAGACCTCCTACCTCATCGCCGAGGTGGTGATGATCCCGCTGTCCGGCATGCTGGCGCGGATCCTCTCCACCCGCGTGCTGTTCACCATCGCCGCCGCCGGCTTCACCCTGACCAGCGTCGCCTGCGCCTTCACCTCCAGCATCGAATCGATGATCGTGTGGCGGGCGCTTCAGGGCTTCATCGGCGGCGCGATGATCCCGACCGTCTTCGCCACCAGCTTCTCTCTGTTCCCGCCGGAAAGGCGGGCGGGCGTGTCGGTGATGATCGGTCTGGTCGCCACCATGGCGCCGACGCTGGGCCCGACTCTCGGCGGCTGGCTGACGCAGAGCTTCTCCTGGCACTGGCTGTTCCTCGCCAATGTGCTGCCGGGCATCGCCGTGACCTCGCTGGTCTGGACGCTGGTCGACGTGGACAAGCCCAACCCGGCGCTGCGCAAGGGCTTCGACTTCATCGGTCTGGGGCTGATGGCGGCCTTCCTCGGGAGCCTGGAGTTCGTGGTGGAGGAAGGCCCGCGCCAGGACTGGTTCGAGGACGAGTATGTGGCGGTCTTCGCCGTCGTCGCCGCGGTGTCCGCCATCGGCTTCTTCTGGCGGGTCCTGACCTACCGCAACCCGATCGTCGAGCTGCGCGCCTTCCTGGACCGCAACTTCGCCATCGGCTCGCTCTACAGCTTCATCATCGGCATCGGGCTCTACGGTGCGGTCTATCTGCAGCCGCTGTTCCTGGCGCGGGTGCGCGGGCTGAACAGCCTCCAGATCGGCACGATCATGTTCGTGACCGGCGCCTTCCAGTTCCTGTCCGCTCCCATCGCCGGCGCGCTGTCGAAGAAGCTGGACCTGCGGGTGATGCTGGCGATGGGGCTGTGCCTGTTCGGGACGGGCGTCTGGCTGAACGCCCACCTGACCAACCAGTCCGGCTTCTGGGAGCTGTTCCTGCCGCAGGCGGTGCGCGGCCTGTCGCTGATGCTGTGCTTCATCCCGGTGAACACCATCGCGCTCGGCACCCTGCCGCCGGAGCAGTTGAAGAACGCGTCGGGCCTCTACAACCTGATGCGCAACCTGGGCGGCGCCATCGGTCTGGCGGCGATCAACACCGTGCTGCTGGAGCGGGCTTCCCTGCACATGAACCGGCTGGGCGACAACCTGAACCTCGCCCGCCCGCTGGTGCAGGAGACGCTGGACGGGCTGGCGACCAAGTTCGACGGGCTGGTCGCCGACCCGCAGGCCGCCGCCATGAAGACGCTGGCGCGCATGGTCGAACGGGAGGCCATGGTGCTGACCTTCAACGACTGCCTGCTGCTGATGGCCGGTGTGTTCTTCGGCGGGCTTCTGCTGATGCCGCTGGTGCGGCGTCCGGGCGGCAAGCCGGCGGCGGCGGATCACTGATCGCGGTTTGACCGTCCCGGGCGTGGCCGTCCCGTTGAGCCGGTGAAGCGTCCCGGTGACCGGCGCCCGTCTTCGTGCTATAGGGCAGGCCGTCGCGTCGAAGGGTCTCTCCGCCGTCATGAGCAAGCGCCAATACACCCGCGCCGAGGTCAAGGAACTGCTGTCCGCGCTGGAGCGCCAGTGCCGGGAGGCGTCGAAGCTCGCCCAGCTGGCCGAGCATGAGGCGAGCAAGCACAGTTTCGGCGCCTACCGCGAATTCCGCGACAAGGTGGGCGAGTTCCAGGCGCTGGTCATCCTGATCGAGCAGCGGCTGCGCAACCTCGTGGACACCCGCTCCGACGACCTGCGCGACCAGTTCGAGCGGCTGGACACGGTGATGCTGGCCCTTCTGGTGCGGGCCAGCATGCGCTTCTTCTTCGTGCTGTCGGCCAACCCGATCCTGCCGATGGGCGCCCGCGAGATCTTTGTGGCGGAGCTGCGCAGCCTGCACGACGCCCACGAGAAGCTGAAGCGCCCCAACTACGCCGGCAAGCTGGGCCAGGACCTGGAGCGCGATCTGGAGACCGCCTCCCTGATCCTCGAGGAGATCATCGACAAGGCGCCGAGCCTGCTCAACTTCCGCGGCGGCGGGGCGTAACCGGCCTCAGCGCTGGATCAGGGCGCTTTCCTTGCCGGACAGCACGAACACCTTGGCATAGCTCTTGAGAAGCGCGTCGATCAGGGCGTTGACCTTCGGGCTGGACATGGCCCGCGGCTTGGCCGGATCGACGTGGAGGACGCAGCTGTCCTTCACGTCGTTGAAGGCGGCCAGGGCGTGGATGCGGTCGGGCCGGAACTCGTCGGGGAAATTCTCGTCCATCAGCCAGAAGCACTGAAAATTCCGGCAGGACTGCGGGCGCTCCTCATAGACGGTGCAGCCCTTGCCCTGGTCGCAGGACACGCACCACTTGGCCGAAGGCTTCTTCAGTTCGGGCACGCCCATCAGCTTGCAGCACAGCGTGCATTCTCCGCAGTTGCGGTCGGCCATAACGCAGAATCCTGATCTGTCCCGGTGAAAGAGCGCGGACACTCGCACAAAGGGCGGTGCCGGGGAAAGTATCCGTTGGATGGGGCCGGATTGGGAGAGGAGACGCCTTACGCCAAGCTGGGGACGACCAGCGGTTCCTCCGCCTCCCGGACCAGCAGCGCCTCGATGGCGTCGGCGGGGGCCGGGCGGGCGTACAGGTAGCCCTGCGCGTACTTGCACATGATGTCGCGCAGGAACTCCGACTCCATCTCGGTCTCCACGCCTTCGGCCACCGCCTCCATGCCCAGGATGGCGGCCAGCGTGGCGATCACCTGCACGATGGCGGCGTTGCCCTCGCCGGACGAGATGGCTTGGACGAAGCTGCGGTCGATCTTCAGCGTGTCCGCCGGGAACTTGTGCAGGTAGGACAGCGACGAATAGCCGGTGCCGAAATCGTCGATCGACAGGCGCACGTCCATGTCGCGGATGCCCTGCATCAGCACCCGGCACTTGGCGGGGTCCTTCATCAGCAGGCTTTCCGTGATCTCCAGCTTCAGGCTGGAGGGCGGGACCCCGCTTTCCTGCAGCACCTCGCTGACCAGCCCGATCAGGTCGTCGTCGCTGAACTGGCGCGAGGAGACGTTCACGCTCATGAACAGCGGGGTGGGGCGGGGGAAGCGGGCCTGCCATTGGGCGAGCTGGCGCGCCGCCTCGCGCAGCGCCCAGCGGCCCATCGGGACGATCAGGCCCGACTCCTCGGCCAGCGGGATGAACTCGCCCGGCGGGACCAGCCCGCGCTCGGGATGCTTCCAGCGCATCAGCGCCTCGAAGCCGGCGATGTGCCCGGAGGACAGGGCGACGATCGGCTGGTAGTAGAGGACGAGCTGATCCTGCTCCAGCGCCATGCGCAGGTCGGTCTCCGTGCGCATCTGGGCCATCGCCTGACGGCGCAGGTTGCTGTCGAACACGTCGATGCGCGCCCGCCCGCCCGACTTGGCGCGGTACATGGCGAGGCTGGCGTCGCGCAGCATCTCCTCCGCCCGGTCGTAGCCGGAGACGCTGAGGGCGATGCCGATGGAGGCGGACAGCACCAGCTCGTGGCCGTCCAGCGCCAGCGGCCGCGCGACGGCCTCACCCATGCGCTCCGCCGCGGACAGGGCGTCGCCCACGTCGTCGACGCCGTCCAGCAGCACGGCGAACTCGTCCGCCGACAGGCGGGCCAGCGTGTCGCCCATGCGGCGGGTCTCGTCCAGCCGCTCCGCAATGGTTTTCAGCAGCCGGTCGCCGACGCTGGACCCCAGCGCGTCGTTGATCGACTTGAAACGGTCGAGATCAATGAAGATGACGGCGAAGGCCTTGCCGCCGGCCCGCCGGTTGCGGTCCAGCGCCTGCCCGATGCGGTCCAGCAGCAGGGTGCGGTTGGGCAGCCCGGTCATGCCGTCGTGGAAGGCGTCGAACAGCAGCTGCTGTTCCGCCCGCTTCTGGGCGGTGATGTCGGTCATCGAACCGGCGATCCGCACCGACCGGCCCGCCCCGTCGCGAACGGCGAGGCCGCGGACCAGCATCCACAGCTCGTCCCCGTCGGAGGCACGGATGCGGAAGACGTGCTGGAGATGTTCGCGCTCGCCCGTCAGATGGAGGTCGATGGCGGTGCGCAGCCCGGCCAGATCGTCGGGATGCACGCGGTCGAACCACTCGCCGATGCGGTTGGACAGGCTGTCCACGGCAAAGCCGAGCATGGCCGCCCAGCGCGGGGAGTAGTAGACCTCGTCCGTGTCCAGCCGCCAGTCCCACAGCCCGTCGTTGGCTCCGGCGGCGGCGAGCGCGTAGCGTTCCTCGCTCTGCAGCAGGCGTTGCTCGGCGCTCTTGCGGTCGGTGACGTCGGCCTGACTGCCGACCAGCCGCACCGGGCGGCCCTGCGTGTCCAGCACCGCGATGCCGCGGCAGGCCATCCAGCGGATACCGCCGTCGGCGTGGTGCACGCGGTACTCGATCTGGAAAACGGTGTTCTCGCCGCCCAGGGCGTCGAGCGCTTCGCGCAAGGAACGGCGGTCGTCGGGATGGACGCGTCCCATCCATTCGTCCGGGCTGTTGCCGATGCTGCCTTCCTCAAGCCCGAGGAGCGACAGCCAGCGCGGCGAATAGTAGGCGGTTCCAGCGTCGAGATCCCAATCCCACAAACCATCATTGCTGGCCGCGGCGGCGAGCGCGTAGCGCTCCTCGCTCTTGCGGAGCTGGGCTTCGGCGTGCTTGCGGTCGGTGATGTCGGCAACCGACCCGATGAGGCGGACCGGATCGCCCGACTCGTCGGGCACCGCCATGCCGCGGCAGACCAGCCAGCGCCAGCCGGAGTCGCCATTGTCCGGCGATGAGCCGGCTCCGGCACGGCGGACGCGGTGTTCGATCTGGAAAGGAAGCGAGACGCCGACCATCTGGCCTTCGAAGGAGGCGTAGAGCCAGTCGATGTCGTCGGGGTGAACGCGGTCGAGCCAATCTTCCGGGCGATTGAACTCGCCCGGCGGCAGCCCGAGAAACTCCTTGAAGCGGGGGGACAGGAACATCGTATCGTTGCGAAGGTCCCAGTCCCACACGCCCTCGGAGCCGGCTTTCTCGGCCAGCAGATATCGCTCGATCGTGCTGCTCAATGCCCCCTCACCGCCGCGGCGCGCCCGCATTCTGTCACTCGCAACATAGTGCCCGAATGGTGAATGAGAAATGAAGCCCCGTTGCAAAGGATTTGCGCCATGCTGGTGGTAAGGACGACCGAACCCGCGTCGCGGGTGCCCGCAGGGGCGTCCGGGCGCCATCGGCGAGTCGGATGCAGGCCGTCAATGTGAGGAAGCGGAAGCATGGAATGGTCCGATCAGGGCGTCGTGCTGTCGGCGCGGCCGCATGGCGAGACCTCGGCGGTCGTCACCCTGCTGACGCGGGACCATGGGCGGCACGCCGGCATGGTCATGGGCGGGCGGTCCAGCCGCACGCGGGCGGCTCTGGAACCCGGCACGCTGGTGTCGGCGCGCTGGCGCGGGCGGCTGCCGGAGCATCTGGGCAACCTGACGCTGGAGGTGGTGCAGGGCTACTCCGCCGCCTTTCTCGATGATCCGTTGCGACTCGCGGCCTTGACCGCCGCCTGCGCGCTGGCCGAGGCGGCCCTGCCGGAGCACCAGCCGCACCCGGCGCTGTTCGACGGGTTGCTGGCGCTGTTCGGCCTGCTGGGCGGCGACGCCTGGGCCGAGTCCTACGTGCGGTGGGAGGTCGGGCTGCTCGCCGAGCTTGGCTTCGGGCTGGATCTCGACCGTTGCGCGGTGACGGGGGCGAACGACTACCTCGCCTATGTCAGCCCGCGCACCGGTCGCGCGGTGTCGGCCTCGGCCGGGGAGCCCTACCGCGACCGGCTGTTGCCGCTGCCCGGATTCCTGATCGGGCTGGGCGGGGGCGGGCCGCAGGCGGTGGGGGAGGGGCTGCGCCTGACCGGACATTTCCTGGAGCGCCATCTGCTCAACGGGCCGCTGCCGCCCGCGCGGCTGCGATTAAGAGAACGTTACGAGAACACGGTGGCGCATGGCCGCTAGATTTGGTATCCACTCGCCATGACGTCCCAAGACCCCGTCCTCGACATCCAGGAGAAGCCGCTCCGCGACGCGCTGAGCGAGCGGTATCTGAGCTACGCGCTGTCCACCATCATGGCGCGGTCGCTGCCCGACGTGCGCGATGGGCTGAAGCCGGTGCACCGGCGTCTGCTCTACGCCATGAGCCAGCTCCGGCTCGACCCCTCGACGCCGCCGAAGAAGTCGGCCCGCGTGGTCGGCGACGTGATCGGCAAGTTCCACCCGCACGGCGACACCTCCGTCTACGACGCGCTGGTCCGTCTGGCGCAGGACTTCGCGGTGCGCTACCCGCTGGTGGACGGGCAGGGGAACTTCGGCAACATCGACGGCGACAACGCCGCGGCCATGCGTTACACCGAAGCGCGCCTGACCGACGTTGCCAAGGCCCTGCTGGAAGGCATCGACGAGGACGCGGTCGATTTCCGCCCGACCTACGACGGCGATGGGGAGGAGCCGGCGGTCCTGCCGGCCAACTTCCCCAACCTGCTGGCCAACGGCTCCAGCGGAATCGCGGTCGGCATGGCGACCAACATCCCGCCGCACAACGCCGCCCAGCTCTGCTCCGCCCTGCGGCTGGTGCTGAAGCACAAGCAGGACTGCGTGAAGGCCCTGCTGGCCGGGAAAGATAAGCCGGCCCCGACGAAGATCGAGGATCTGGTCACCCTGATCTCCGGCCCCGACTTCCCGACCGGCGGCGTGTTGGTCGAGCCGCGCGCCAACGTCGTCGAGGCCTACCGCACCGGCCGCGGCTCCTTCCGCCTGCGCGCCAAGTGGGAGGTGGAGAAGCTGGGGCAGGGCACCTGGCAGGTCGTCGTCACCGAGATGCCCTATCAGGTGCAGAAGGCCCGGCTGGTCGAGAAGATCGCGGAGCTTCTGACCAACCGCAAGCTGCTGCTTCTGGAGGACGTGCGCGACGAATCGGCGGAGGACGTGCGCCTCGTCCTGGTGCCGAAGAGCCGCAACGTCGATCCCGAGGTCCTGATGGCCTCGCTGTTCCAGACGACCGATCTGGAAATCCGCTTCGCCATGAACATGAACGTGCTGGACAAGGACAACGTCCCGCGCGTCATGAACCTGTTCGAGGTGCTGGACGCCTTCCTCGACCACCGGATGGAGGTGCTGGAGCGGCGGTCCCGCCACCGGCTGGCCAAGATCGACCACCGGCTGGAGGTTCTCGGCGGCTATCTGATCGCCTATCTGAACCTGGACGAGGTGATCCGCATCATCCGCGAGGAGGACGAACCCAAGCGGGAGCTGATGCGCGCCTTCTCCCTGACCGAGGTGCAGGCCGAGGCCATCCTCAACATGCGGCTGCGCAACCTGCGCAAGCTGGAGGAGATGGAGATCCAGCGCGAGAACGACTCGCTGACCGCCGAGAAGGCCGGCCTGACCGAGTTGCTGTCCGACGAGTCCCTGCGCTGGAAGACCATCGGCAAGGAGACGGAGGAGACGCGCAAGCGCTTCGGCGAGGACCGCCGGACCCAGGTCGCCGAGGCCACGGCCGTCATCGACATCCCCGTCGACGCCATGGTGGAGCGCGAGCCGCTGACCGTGCTGTGCTCGCAGAAGGGCTGGATCCGCGCGGTGCGCGGCCATCTGACCGACGCCGAGCGCATCGACGTGAAGTACAAGGAAGGCGACAAGGAAGGCTTCTGGGTCCATTGCGAGACCACCGACAAGCTCCTCGTCTTCGGCACCAACGGCAAATTCTACACGCTGTCCGCCGACAAGCTGCCGCGCGGGCGTGGCTTCGGCGAGCCGGTGCGGCTGATGATCGACCTCGGCAACGAGGCGGACATCATCACCCTGTTCAAGCACCAGCCCGACCGCCGTCTGCTGGTCGCGTCGGAGGACGGGCGCGGCTTCCAGGTGGAAGAGAACGAGGTCGTCGCCCAGACCCGCTCCGGCAAGCAGATCCTCAACCCCGACGACAACAAGGACGCCAAGATCTGCATCCCGGCGGAAGGCGATCATGTCGCCGTCATCGGCAACAACCGCCTGCTGCTGGTCTTCCCGCTGGAGCAGGTGCCGGTGATGGCCCGCGGCAAGGGTGTGCAGCTTCAGAAGTACAAGGACGGCAGCCTGTCCGACCTGAAGGTCTTCACCATCGCCGAGGGCCTGAGCTGGAAGCACGGCGAGCGGCAGTTCAACGTCACCAACCTGACCGGCTGGCTGGCCAACCGCGCAGGCGTGGGCAAGATGCCGCCCAACGGCTTCCCCAAGGTCAACCGCTTCACATGATTTGACGGTCTGCGTGATCCGTATTACCTAACGTTGCACGCAAACGGGGGGCTTTCGGCCCCCCGTTTCACTTTTGGCGGAATTTCCGACGGAAAGTTCCCGAATTGGTAGGGGCAAGCCATGCTTTGGCTTGAACTCTGACCCGCGATTCCGGCATAGTCATTGTATCAAAAGGAACTCGGTGCCGTCGGCCGAAGCGGTGCCCCGAACGCGGGCATCAGGGTCGGAGGAACGCCGGGCGATAGGGGAGGCACGCGCATGGTCACCACAGATCCGTGTGAAGGCACAGCGGTGGCACGGGGGCCCATCGGCCCCGGCAGCCCCGGTCCGTGACCCGCACGGTGACGTCGATCCGGCGTTGCCAGACAACTTCCAACAAACAGCAGCCTTTCGGTTCGCACGCCGCGCTCCCTTTCCGGGGGCTGGAACGGCGGTGTGCGCCCGCGCCGGGACGAGAGGACCCAAGGAGACCGCTATGAAACGCCGTACTTTCATCACCAGCGCCGGTGTCGGCGTCGCTGCCAGCACGCTGGCCGCCCCCGCCATCGCGCAGAGCAACCCCGAGATCAAGTGGCGCTGCGCGTCGAGCTTTCCCAAGAGCCTGGACACCATCTACGGCGGTGCCGAGCGCGTGGCCAAGCGCGTCGCCGAGATGACCGAGGGCAAGTTCCAGATCCGCACCTTCGCCGGTGGTGAGATCGTTCCCGGCCTGCAGGTGCTGGACGCCGTGAAGGACGGCACCGTGGAATGCGGCCACACCGTTTCCTATTACTATGTCGGCAAGGACCCGACCTTCGCCTTCGACGCGGCGATGCCCTTCGGCCTGAACGCGCGCCAGCAGAACGCCTGGATGACCCACGGCGGCGGTCTGGATCTGATGCGCGAGTTCTTCAAGGGCTACAACATCATCCAGTTCGCGGCGGGCAACACCGGCACCCAGATGGGCGGCTGGTTCCGCAACGAGTTGAAGTCCGTCGAGGACCTGAAGGGCCTGAAGTTCCGCATCGGCGGCTATGCCGGCACCATCCTGCAGCGCCTGGGCGTCGTGCCGCAGCAGATCGCCGGCGGCGACATCTATCCGGCGCTGGAAAAGGGCACCATCGATGCCGCGGAGTGGGTCGGCCCCTACGACGACGAGAAGCTGGGTTTCAACAAGGTCGCCAAATACTACTACTATCCGGGCTGGTGGGAAGGCGGTCCGCAGGTCTCCTTCCTCGTCAACCTGCCGCAGTGGGAGCAGCTTCCCAAGCACTACCAGTCCGTCCTGGAGGCCGCCTGCGCCGACGCGACCGCCGACATGGTCGGCAAGTACGACGTGGTGAACATGCACGCGCTGAAGCGTCTGGTCGGCGCCGGCACCGTGCTGAAGCCCTACCCGCGTGAAATCCTGCAGGCCTGTTATCAGGCGACCTTCGACGTCTACGAGGAGGAGGCCGCCAAGAACGAGAAGTTCCGCAAGGTCTACGAGCCGTGGCGCAAGTTCCGCGACGAGGAGTATCTGTGGTTCCGTGTCGCCGAGAACACCTTCGATAACTTCGTGTACTCGGCCCCGACGCCGAAGAAGAAGTCCTGATAAAGCCGGACACGAAAAAGCCCCGCGGAAGCGGGGCTTTTTTGTTGCCGATGATTCGGCGGGCTTTCCGGTTCCGGCTCCTCTCCCGCTGGACGGGAGAGGAGGGAACGGAAAGGCCGGCTACTTGCTCTGCAACTGCCGCATGAGGTCCGTGTTGGGGTCTTCGGCGGGCTGTTCCGGCGCGCCGAAGGGCGGCGGGGGCTCGCCCGAATCGAAGGTCGGGATCTCGATCTTCACGTCGTCCAGATTGATCGGCTCGCCGCGGTCCAGGCCGGAGAAGACCATCTCCGGGAACATGATGACCAGAGCCACCATGATGAGCTGGATGCAGACGAACGGCACCGCGCCCCAGTAGATCTGGCCGGTGGTGATCTTCTTGATGATCTTCCCGGTGATCTTGTCCTTGTAATCCTCCCGTGGAGCGACGCTTCGCAGGAAGAACAGGGCGAAACCGAAGGGCGGATGCATGAAGGAGGTCTGCATGTTGACGCCCAGCAGGACGCCGAACCAGATCAGGTCGATGCCCAGCTTCTCCGCGACCGGGGCGAGCAGCGGCACGATGATGAAGGCCAGCTCGAAGAAGTCGAGGAAGAAGGCGAGCAGGAAGACCATGATGTTGACGACGATCAGGAAGCCCAGTTCGCCGCCCGGCAAGCTGGTCAGCAGATGCTCAACCCACAGGTCGCCGTTCACGGCGCGGAACACCAGACCGAAGACCGTCGAGCCGATCAGGATGAAGATGACGAAGGAGGACAGCTTGGCCGTCGTGTCCATCGCCTGACGCATCAGCGACCAGCTCAGCTGCCGCTTCATGAGCGCCAGGATCATGGCGCCCGCAGCACCCATGGCGCCGCCTTCCGTCGGCGTCGCGATGCCGAGGAAGATGGTGCCGAGCACCAGGAAGATCAGGACCAGCGGCGGCACCAGCGAGGTCAGCACCCGGAACAGCAGCTGGAAGCCGCGCAGGGAGCGGGCCTCCAGCGGCAGGGCCGGGGCGAACTCGGGGCGGACGATGCTGACGACCAGGATGTAGCCGGCGTAGAGGCCGGTCAGAACCAGGCCGGGGACCAGGGCGCCGGCGTACATGTCGCCGACCGAACGGCCGAGCTGGTCGGCCAGGATGATCAGCACCAGCGACGGCGGGATGATCTGGGCCAGCGTGCCCGACGCCGCGATGACGCCCGAGGCCAGCCGCCGGTCATAGCCGTAGCGCAGCATGATCGGCAGCGAGATCAGGCCCATCGAGATCACCGACGCGGCGACCACGCCGGTCGTCGCGGCGAGCAGCGCGCCGACGAAGATCACCGCATAGGCCAGACCGCCGCGCAGCGGGCCGAAGAGCTGCCCGACCGTGTCGAGCAAGTCCTCGGCCATGCCGGATCGTTCGAGGATCAGGCCCATGAAGGTGAAGAAGGGAATGGCCAGCAGCGTGTCGTTGCGCATGATGCCGAAGACGCGCTCCGGCAGCGCCTGGAACAGCGCCGGGGTCAGCAGACCCAGCTCGATGCCGATCAGACCGAAGAGGAGGCCGTTCGCGGCGAGCGCGAAGGCGACCGGGAAACCCATCAGAAGGAAAAGAACAAGCGCCGCGAACATCAGCGGCGCCATGTTCTCAATGAGGAAGGCGGCCATCGTGTGTGGTCCCCGGTCTCTTAGGAGTGGCTGTGCATCTTCTCGCCGGGCTCGTCAATGAGTCCGGCCAGGAAGGCGATGCGTTTGATCAGCTCGGACACCGCCTGCATGGTCAGCAGGAAGAAACCGGCGGGAACCAGGATCTTGGCCGGCCAGCGGATCAGGCCGCCGGCGTCGCTCGACATTTCCTTGGTGATGAAGCTGTCCCAGAACATCGGCCAGGAGAGCCACATGATCAGGATGGCCATCGGGAACAGGAAGAAGAGGATCCCGAAGATGTCCACCATGCACTGGACGCGCCTGGAGAAGCGGCCCAGCACGATGTCGATGCGGATGTGTTCGTTGCGCAGGAACGTGTAGCCCGAGCACAACAGGAAAATAGCGGAGAACAAATACCACTGCAGCTCAAGCCAGGCGTTGGAGCTGTAATGGAGGCTGTAGCGGATGACCGCGTTGGCGGAACTGACGATCACGGCGACCAGCACCAGCCAATAGACGAGCTTGCCGATGCCGTCGTTGACAGCATCGATCAGCCCGCTGATTCGGAGCAGGAACCTCAACGGAGAGCCTCCCTGTTGGTTGGGACCGGGTCGTTGCCCGGTCCGTTCCTTTTGTTGCCCTGTGAACGGTGGCGCTGGGCGCCGGTTCAATCTTTTATGGTAACACCAAGGGGTGTTTGCTGCGGCAATATTCCGCAGGAGGCCCCGGCTGTGCAAGAGCCTGAAAGCTTTTATACGTGATTGCCCCAATATTCCCCAATCATGGGCATTCCGGCGTGCGGTCTGTCAGCTTTCCGAATCGTTCGGCAGGCGGAACCAGCCGTCGCGGCCCAGCGCCTCCAGCGGGCGGAACTTGGCCTTGTAGGCCATCTTGCGACTCTGGGCGATCCAATAGCCGAGATAGACGTAGGGCAAACCTTCCGCCTGGGCGCGCTCCAGCAGGCTGAGGATCATGAAGCTCCCCAGGCTGCGGCGGTCCTGGCGCGGGTCGTAGAAGCTGTAGACCGCGGAAAAGCCATCGGTCAGCCGGTCGGTCAGCATGCAGCCGACCAGCCGCCCCTCCGCGTCGCGGGCTTCGAACAGGCTGGTGTCGGCCCGCCCCTCGTCGATCATGGCGGCGAAATCGGCCATCGCCATGCGCGCCATGTCGGATTCGCCGTGGCGTGAATTCTGGTAGAGCGAGAACAGCCGGTACTGCTCCGTCGTGGCGGCGGCGGGCGCCTCCGCCAGGGTCAGGTCGCCGTTGGCCCGGCGGACGCGCTTCTGCGACCGGGTGGGGGCGAAGGAAGCCACCGGAATGCGGACCGGGACGCAGGCCTGACAGTTCGGGCAGACCGGCCGGTAGACGATGTCGTGGCTGCGCCGGAAGCCGGCGCGCGACAGGGTGGAATTGACCTCCGCCGAATAAGGTCCCAACAGCCGGGTGAACAGTTTGCGCTCCACCCGACCCGGCAGATAGGGGCAGGGCATCGGCCCGGACCGGAAGAACTGCTGGAGCGGGCGGAGTTGCGGCTGGATGACCGACATCGGGCTGGCTGACTTCTGAATCACCGGCCCGGGGGCCGGCTGTTGGGGTTCGGCGGCTGGAGAGTGTGCTGAACGGAGGTTATTGGGACTGGCTCTGGATCATGGGGACGGAGTCCTGGCCGAAAAAGGCGCGTCCGATCTCGTTGGTGATGCCGCAGAGCTGGGCCTGCACGCCGTCCAGATACTCGTGCAAACCTTCCTGGATCACAACCTCGATCGGGCGGGCCAGAAGCGCGCCAAGCAGCTCGTCCACCTTCTCCATCGCCTCACTGCCGTTGCGCAGGGTGTAACGGGACTTCAAGCGGGTCAAGAGGCCGTCGATCTGTCGCACACACATCACAACGGAGCGCGGGAACCCCTCGTTGAACATCATGAAGCCGGCGACCGTGGTCGGCGACATGCCCCGCGGGTAGACGCGCCGGAAGGCGTGGTACCCGGCGGCGGAACGCAGCACCGTCGTCCACTGGCTCATGTCGAGCGTGGAGCCGACCGCGACGGGGGAAGGCAGCAGCGTGTGGTACTTGATGTCGAGCAGGCGGGTGGTCTGGTCCGCCCGCTCGATGTACTTGCCGAGCTGGTAGAAGTACCAGCCCTGGTCGCGGTAGAAGGTGCCCTCGGTGATGCCGGTGTGGGTCTGGCACTCCTCCTTGATCCAGGTGCAGACCTTGGACAGGTTGGGCAGGGCCACGTCCTTGCCGTTCATCTCCACCAGCTTGTTGTGGAACACGTTGATCTGCGTCCACATCTCGGTGGAGATCCAGGGGCGCAGGACGCGGGCGTTCTCCCGCGCCATGCGCAGCATGGAGACCAGCGAGTTCGTGTGCTGGGTGTCGAACATGTAGTAATGGACCACCGCCTCCGCCGTCGGGCGGTCGTGGCGGCTGAAGAAGTCCTTCTCGTCGGCGTTGAGCTGGACGATGGAGAACCAGTTGGTCATGCCCCGCGTGTCGCGCGCGAAGGTCTCATGCACGTCCAGGATGCGGGCGAGGTTCTCGGCGCGCTCCATGTAGCGCGCCATCCAGAAAATGCATTCGGCGTAACGGGCCAGCAGATTCACGACGCGCTCCCTTCCTGTGCCCCGTCCTGGAGCACCCCGTCCTGAAGAACCCAGGTGTCCTTGGACCCGCCGCCCTGCGACGAGTTGACGATCAGCGTGCCCTTCTTCAGCGCCACGCGGGTCAGGCCGCCGGGCAGAACCCAGGTGTTCTTTCCCGTGATGGCGAAGGGCCGCAGATCGACGTGGCGGGGGTCGATGCCGTCGTCGGTCACGGTGGGGCAGACCGACAGGTCGACCACCGGCTGGCTGATGTAGTTGGACGGATCAGCCAGCAGCTTGGCCCGGCAATCCGCCAACTCCTCCTTGCTGGCGCGCGGCCCAATGGTGATGCCGTAGCCGCCGGCCTCGCCGACCGGCTTCACCACCAGCTTGTCCAGATTGTCCAGCGTGTACTGCAGCGCGTCGGCCTCGCGGCAGATGCGCGTGTCCACGTTGGGGATAATCGCCTCCTGGTCCAGGTAGTATTTGATCATCCGCGGGACGTAGCAGTAGATCGCCTTGTCGTCCGCCACGCCGGTGCCGATGGCGTTGGCCAGCGCGACGTTGCCCTTGCGGTAGGCTTCCAGGATGCCCGGCACGCCCAGCATGCTGTCCGGGTTGAAGGCCTTGGGGTCGAGGAAGGCGTCGTCGATGCGGCGGTAGATCGAATCGACGCGCGCCAGACCGTTGGTGGTCTTCATGTAGACGCGGTCGTTCTCCACCACCAGATCGCGGCCCTCGACCAGCGGCACGCCCATCTCGCGCGCCAGGAAGATGTGCTCGAAATAGGCGGAGTTGTAGGAGCCGGGCGACAGCAGCACGACCTGCGGGTCGGCCACGTCCTGCGGCGCGATCTCCATCATCGCGTCGAGCAGCTTGTGCCCGTAATTGTCGACCGGGCGAATGCCGATGTCCTGCATCAGGTCGGGGAACACGCGCTGCATCATGTGGCGGTTCTCGACCACGTAGGACACGCCGGACGGCACGCGCCCGTTGTCCTCCAGCACGCGGAAGGTCCCCTCGCGGTCGCGGACCAGATCCGTGCCCATGATGTGGATGTAGGTGTCGAACGGCACGTCCAGCCCGACCATCTGCGGCCGGAAGCAGCTGTTGCCCAGCACGAGGTCGGCGGGGATCACCCCGTCCTTCAGGATCTTCTGGTCGTGGTAGATGTCGTGGAGGAACAGGTTCAGCGCCGTGACGCGCTGGGTGATTCCGGCCTCCAGATGCGCCCATTCCTTGGCCGAGATCACCCGGGGAATGATGTCGAAGGGAAGGATCCGGTCCACCGCGTCCTTGTTCGAGTAAACGAGGAAGGTGATGCCCAGATTGTACAGTTCACGTTCGGCGTCCTGCGACCGCCGCAACAGATCCCCGAAGTTCAGACCGGCCAGTCTCTGCCGGATCAGCGCCGAGTGCTCGGCTGGATAATCACGGCCTCCGAACAATTCGTCGTAGTAAAGGCCGGGATCATAGTTCGTCAAAAGGTCAGTCGCCTTGCCTTCGGGTACGCTCACAGACTCCCCCGCAGCTAACGCCCTTGATTGACCGATGCCGTGTGGCAATGGTGTCTGCCGCGAAGTATGAACCATCATTTCGCCATTTGAACAGGGCAAACATTCCCGGCGTTGTGCGGCGCATCGACAAAACAAGAAGAGGTACGTTCAAAGGCAAGGAACTAACGCCTTGGTACCAGTGCCGCATCGGCTTTGGTATCAGTTCGTGGCGGCGGGCGCGGCGGTGGTCTTGCTTTCGCGCAGCAGCACCATGCTGATGCGGCGGTTGCGCGGGCTGCCGGGCTGGTCAGGCACCAGCAGATCGCGGTCGGCGCGGCCGATCACGTCCTGGACGCGCTCCTCCGGGATGCCGCCGGCGATCAGGGCGCGGCGGGTGGCGTTGGCGCGTTCGGTGGAGAGGTCCCAGTTGTCGCGCCCGGCCCCGGAGGTGAAGGGGATGCCGTCGGTGTGGCCGCTGATCGACAGCTTGTTGGGCAGCTTGGCGAGCGCCTTGGCCACCTGCATGACGAGCTGGCGGGTCTGCGGGTACATCTGGCCCGACCCACCGGGGAACATCGAGATGCGGTCCTGGTCCACGATCTGGATCCGCAGGCCTTCCGGCGTCTGGTCGATCATCAGGTTCTGGGCCAGCGGCTCCAGCTCCGGCACGGATTGGATGGCCTGGCGGATCTCGGTGGCGGCCTGCTGGAACTGGCGGGCCTCCTTCTGGGCGTCCTGCAGCTTCTCGCCGCCCTCCTTCACCCGTTCCGCGAAGTCGGACAGCCGTTCCCCCGGCTTCTGGCCGGGGATGCCGAGCTGCTTGGCCTGCTCCTCCAGCCGCTTCTGGTAGTCGAGCCGCGACTCGTTGGATTTCTGCTCGGCCGGCGAGGAGGGTGGCGGGGCGGCGTCGGTGGGATCGTTGGCCTCCTCGTCCTCCTGGGTCGAATGGCCGGGCGGGCCGGAGACCGGAACGTCGGCGGACATCGGGGAGGAGGGGGAGATCTGGGCGCCCGGCGCGGTGATGGTGCGCCCTCCCAGCATGCCGCCGGACCCTGAGCTTTCGCGGCTGACCGAGGTGGGCGAGAAATAGTCCGCGATGCCCTTGCGCTGGTCCGACGTGGTGACGTTGAGCAGCCACAGCAGCAGGAAGAAGGCCATCATCGCCGTCACGAAGTCGGCGTAGGCGACTTTCCAGGCGCCGCCATGGTGGCCGCCATGGCCACCCTTCTTCTTCTTGATGATGATCGGCTGTTCGCCGCCGGACGGGTTCGCTGACATGAAGCCTTGCTGAATGGGGCCTTGTGGTCGGGAATTCGTGGCCAGTGCGGACGCCCGAAGGGTGGACCGTCATCCTTAAGATCCATTTAATGCGGCAGATGGCTGCTTCCCGCCGCTTCCGGATGGTCCGGGGCAGATGCGGCTTGCACCGAGGGTCCGGCTGGGTTAATCCCGCTGTTTCGCCGCCGCGCTCCCGCCCCAATAACCGACGAGCCCACACAGGCCGCCATGACCTTCGATTCTCGGGCCTTCCGCAACGCCCTCGGATGCTTCGCCACCGGCATCGCCGTGGTCACCACCGTCGCCCCGGACGGCGAGCCGATCGGCGTGACCGTGAACTCCTTCTCGTCGGTGTCGCTCGACCCGCCGCTGGTGCAGTTCTGTCTGGGCCGGGCGGCCATGTCGTTCGAGGCCTTCACCACCGCGCCGTCCTTCGCGGTGAACATCCTGGCCGAAGGGCAGGCGGAGCTGTCCAACCGCTTCTCGCGTCGCGATCTTCAGGAGCGCTGGGACGGGGTGGGGGTGGAGCGCTGGGACAGCGGCGTGCCGATCCTCACCGGCTGCCTCGCCAGCCTGGAATGCGACCGCGAGCATGTCTATGACGGCGGCGACCACGTCATCATCGTGGGCCGCGTGCGCCGTCTGTCCGGCAGCGAGGACGGGAAGCCGCTGCTCTATTTCCGCGGCGCTTACGCGCAGCTTCCCTGAGCCACCACGCGGTGTTCGGGGCGCCCGGTCGGGACCGGGCGACCGTCACCGGCGGGCCGTCATTTGAGGGCGAAGGCGAGGTAGCTGGAGCCGCCGACCTCTCCGGGTGTGACGAAAATCGCGCCGAGGGACTTTCCGGCGATGGTCATGCTCATGTCGATGCTGCCGTTGCTGTCGAGGTCGATGTGCGCGGTGACGCCCTTCGCGCTCTCCGCGCCGGCCATCTCGGCCCAGGTCAGCTTGGACGTCCCTTCCTTCCAGCCCCAGGCGGTGACCCATTCCCCCGCCTCCAGGTCGGTCACCGTCGACCAAGTGACGCCGCCGCCGCGCCCATCCACGAAGAAGGTGTCGCTGCCGCTCCCGCCGGTCAGGAAGTTGGAGCCGAGACCGCCGTCCAGCACGTCGTCGCCGCCGCTGCCGTCCACCGCGTCGTCGCCGCCCACCGTGTTGATGAAGTCGGCACGCTCCGTCCCGCGCATCGCCTCGCTGTCGTTCTGGCCGATGTGGCTGTTGTGAAGCCAACTCACCGGGCCGGAGTAGCGATCCATCGCGATTTCGGTGCTGACCCCGCCGCGGGTGATCGAAAGGCGGCGCACAGGATCGATGGGCACGGGAACCGGAGGCTCCTTGACGGGATTGGGAAGGTGGGACCGCAGGATCGATGGGGCGTCCGCGACGGCGACGCTGCGGTCGGTGAAGGACAATTGTTCGATCCCGTGCAGCCGGTCGCTGATGCCCAGCTTGGGAATCGACAGGAACAGGGTGCCGTGCAGGCTGTAGGCATAGGCGTCGGTCGAGGAGGCGCCATAGACCGCGGTGTCGTACCCGAGGCTCCCGTCGAGCACGTTGCTGCCCGTTCCGCCGATCAGCGTGTCGTCGCCGGACCCCGCCATGATGTCGTCGTTGCCCGGTCCGCCGTCGAGGCGATTGTTGGCGCTGCCGGGAAGAAGTGTGCCATTGACCAGATGGATAGGGCTGGAGAACGACCCGAAGATGGTGTCGTTGCCGGCCCCGCCGATGGCGTTTTCAATGCTGATGCCCTTGGCGATGACGGCGTTGCCGTTGATCTCATTGGATGAGAGATCGATGTGCAGACCGCTCGACGCAGCGGAGGCGTCCAGTGTATCGGTTCCACCGGCGTCCCAGATCGCCGCTCCCGCGAGCGGACCGTCGATGCGGTAGACGTCGTCCCCGGTACGCGTGCTCAGGTTGGCCCCATACCAGGACTGCAGCACCTGGATGTCCGCCGCCATCGGCCCGACTGGGTTGAACGCCGTGCCGGCTGGCAGGCGGGAGGCTGGTGGCGTGACCGACATCATCGTCCAACCCGTGCTCCACACGCCGTTCTCCGCCCGCGGATCGTTGCCGGCCGCAGGCGCATCGCCGGGCTCGAAGCTGTCGGTGAGGCCGAGGGCGCGCCCGATCTCCCGGAGAATCCGCGCGTATCCAGCGCCGCCGGCGGCGTCGACGCGGTCGGAATCGAAGGCAACCAGACCACTGGACAGAGTCGAGGCGGACGGACCGATGGCGTAGGCGGGCATGCCCGGATCGTTGTCCAGCCGGGCGTCGTCGATGAAGCGCAGATGGCCGACCAGCGCGCCCGACGCGCCGGGAGCGCCGAGCGGGCCGCCCGTCGCCGCCTCGGTGATCTCCACGAAACGGACGTTGGCGACATCGGCGATGCCGGCCAGCGCGCCACGGATGGCGTCGCGGAAGGCCGCGCCCAGTGGGGCCGGATTGACCCCCGCGGTGGCGACGGCGGGACCGCCGTTCTCATAGAAGGAATAGGTGAGGGTGACCGGAGCCGCGGCCTGGGTGGTGCCCCATTTGGCCCCCGACAGGATGGGTGTCAGGGACGGATCGGAAATCGCCTGGGGCGCCGTCACGATGCCGGTTCGGAGCAGGGTGGGATCGCATCCCAGCGGGCCGCCGTCGATGTCGGTGGCGGGTCGGTTGGCGGCGGTCAACCCGTAGACGGTGGCGGCCGAAGTGGGAACCCAGGAGGCGGCAGGCATGCGCTTACATCCTGAAAGAGAGAGTTCGCGTTGGGTTTCTCTATCACGGAGTGCGTCATTTTTGTACAGGGCCGCGCAACAAGAAAACCGTCTTGCGTCATTCCATCGCGGTTCAAGAGATGTCGGTCATCAGCTCCGTCGGGAAGCCCGCCTCCTCCATGTGGGCGACGAGGCGCTGGACGTGGCTGCGCCCGCGGGTTTCCAGCACCACGTCGATCTCGGCCATGCGCACCGGCACGTCGTGGAACAGGCGCTGGTGGTGCACCTCCACGATGTTGGCCCCGGCCTCGCCCAGCAGGCGGGCGACGCGGGCGAGCGCGCCGGGGGCGTCGGTGATGCCGATGCGCAGCCGCACCATGCGCCCCTCGTAGACCAGCCCGCGCGTCAGGACCTGCGCCAGGATGCGCGCGTCGATGTTGCCGCCGGACACGACGATGCCCACCCGCTTGCCGCGGAACCGCTCCGGATCGTCCAGCACCGCGGCCAGCCCCGCCGCCCCGGCGCCTTCGGCCACCAGCTTCTGCACGGTGGCGAGGCGGTAGACGGCCTCTTCCAGCCGTTGCTCGCCCACCTCGACCACCGCGTCCACGTGCCGACGGACCAGCGGCAGGGTGACGGCGCCGGGGGCCTTGACGGCGATGCCGTCGGCGACGGTGGCACCGCCGCAGGTGATGGGTTGACCGGCCAGCGCCTGGCGCATCGACGGGAACATGGCGCACTCCACCCCGATCACCGCGATGTCCGGCTTCAGCGCCTTGGCCGCCACCGCCATGCCGCCGATCAACCCGCCGCCCCCCACCGGCACCACCAGCTCCTCCAGATCCGGCGCGGCGTCGAGCAGCTCCAGGGCGGCGGTGCCCTGGCCGGCGGCGATCAGCGGGTCGTCGTAGGGATGAACGAAGACCAGCCCCTCACGCGCCGCCAGCTCCTGCGCGTAGGCCGCCGCGTCGCTCAGCGTCTCGCCGTGCAGTTCGACCCGCGCGCCGAGGCTTTCCGTGCGCTCCACCTTGGTGAAAGGGGTGAAGGACGGCATGACGATGACCGAGCGGATGCCCAGCCGCGTGGCGTGGCAGGCCACCGCCTGGGCGTGGTTGCCCGCCGACATGGCGATCACGCCCGCCCGACGTTCCGCCTCGTCCAGCGACAGCAGCTTGTTGAGCGCCCCGCGCTCCTTGAAGGAGCCGGTGAGGTGCTGGTTCTCCAGCTTCAGGACCACCGAGCAGCCGGTGATCTCCGACAGGCGGGGCGAGGCTTCGGTGGGAGTGACGGGGAGATGGCCGCCGATCCGCGCGGCGGCGGCGCGGACGTCGTCCAGGGTCAGGGTCGGAGACGGTGCAGCCTCGGTCATTGCGAACTCCCTGGACGGGTGGGGGAAAGCGTGAGCAGCGTGGCGCCGTCGCGGTCCAGCGTGCCGCGGTCGCCGGCCAGCCGCAGGCTCAGGCCGTCGCGCCAGCCCTGCACCAGATCCCCCCAGTGGGGCGACAGCGGGTTGCCCGACTGGCCGGTGGCGATGGAGAAGCGGGAGTTGCCGAGGTCCGCCAGATCGTAGACCGCGCGCAGCCCCGGACCGTGGATGTGGGAGAAGGGGTCCTGCGGGTCGCGCACGCGGGTGGTGCCGCGGTTGACGGTGAAGGCGCCGCCGCCGGTCGGAAGCGACAGGTCGAACATCTGGCCCAGCAGCGGCACCCGGCCGAGAAGCCGGTGGTTCAGGGCGGCCTTGTGCTCCGCCCCCCAGCGCCAACCGTTCATGTCCGTTCCGTGGCGCCGCTCGATCTCCGCCAGCGCCGATTTCAGGGCGCCGGCCAGCATGACGGTGCAGCCCTCGCGGGCCGGCGTCGTCCGGTCGTCGCACCACTGCGGCGCCTGGGTCAGCACGCGGTGCAGGGCGCGGGGGCGCAGGTCCCAGTAGCTCTGGAACAGCGGTCCCAGTTCGTCGGCGAAGACGCTGCGCACCAGCTCCCGCTCCCACCAGGAGAAGATCAGCGGCTCGGCCCGGTCGCGGTCCATCCGCCCGTCCCAGCCGGCCAGACGGTCGAGCGCGGCGCGGGCCTGCCCATTGAAATCGGGCACGCTGCGCAGCGGCTCCAGCATCAGGGGCAGCAGGTCGCGGGTGGGCAGGGACAGCTCGTCCATCTGCTGGGCGGCGACCTCCTCCACGGTGTGCGGGCCGTCGCCCAGCATCTGCACGATCCGCTCCGCGCGGGCGGGGTCCGGCCATTCGGTCGCCAGGGCGTAGGGATAGCCGGGGCCGACCACCGCGTTGTTGGCGTTGACGAACTGGCCCGACGGCGGATCGACCGCCTGGGGCAGCGCGTCGAAGGGGATGTAGCCGATCCAGTCGTGTTCGCCGGTCCAGCCCGGCACCGGAACGCGCCCGTCGCCGCCGCGCCGCACCGGGACCAGCGCCGGCGATAGGAAGCCCAGCGTCCCCGCCGTGTCGGCGTAGAGGACGTTCTGCTGCGGCGCCACGTGGAGGAACAGCGCCTCGCGCACCGCCGCGGCGTCGGCGGCGTGGTTCAATCGGTACAGCGCCTCCGCCGTGGTGTCGGCGGCGCTCAGGCCGGGGAAGGCCAGCGCCAGCACATGGCCCTCCGGCGCCGCTTCGGCGGCATCCGGCGTGGTCAGCACCGGGCCGTGCCGCGTCTCGCGCACCGTCAACGTTTCGTCCGGCTGCCCGGCAATTCGGATCGTTTCGCGGCGCGTCTCGAAGGCCGCGCTGCCGTCCGGCGTCAGGTAGCGGTCGGGGGCCTGTGGGTCGAGCTTCTCGATGAACAGGTCCTGGGTGTCGCTGTGGGTGGTGGTGAAGCCCCAGGCGACGCGCCCGTTGTGTCCCAGGATGTGAAGCGGCACGCCGGGGATGGTCGCTCCGGCGATGCGGTGCTCCGGAGTCACGATGCGCGCCAGATACCACAGGATCGGCGCCTCCAGCCCGAGATGGGGGTCATTGGCGATGATCGGCTTGCCGGTCGCGCTGCGCGCCCCGGTCAGCGCCCATTCGTTGGACGCGGTGTCGAAGCCGAGATCGGGCAAGGCGGCCAGCGCGCCCTGCAGGTCCATGCCGTCGAGCGCCGCCGCCAGGGTCACCGGGGCGGTGGGGTCCGAGTCCGGGAACAGGTCGCGCATCTGCTCCGGCGTCAGGCTCTTCAGGGCGCTGGCGCGGAACAGCTCGTCGCGCGAATCACCGGAGAGCTGGAGGGCCATCAGCTTGCCCCAGACGAGGCTGTCGGCGGGCCGCCAGGGCTCCGGCCGGTGGCGCAGGAGCTGGAACTCGATGGGCAACGCCTCGCGGCGCGTCTCCATCCAGGCGTTCACCCCGGCGGCGTAGGCGTCGAAGGCCACGCGGGCTTCCGGCGACAGCTCCTCATAGGCCTCCTCGGCCCGGCGGTAGACGCTCAGCGTGCGCATGGAGCGGTCGAGCCGCAGCGCCCAGTCGCCGAAGCGCGTGCCGACCAGCTCGGCCAGCCGACCGGCGCCGCTGCGCCGCATCGTCTCCATCTGCCACAGCCGGTCCTGCGCGTGGACGTAGCCGAGCGCGAAATAGGCGTCCCGCTCGGTGGCGGCGAAGATGTGCGGGATGGCGTTGCGGTCGCGCAGGATCTCCACCGGGCCTTCGATCCCCGGAACGGTGACGGCGCCCTCATAGGCCGGGGTCTGCTGGCGAAGCCACAGCAGGAACCCGCCCGCTCCCAGCGCCGGCACCACGATCACCAGGGCGAGAACGGCGACCAGGATGGCCAGGGGCTTGCGGATGGCGCGGGGAATCATCGGAGGGCCAAAACTCGGAAAGGGGGCTCGACAGACAGAGATGGGGATGGGGGCGGCCCGCGGCCATGCTCGCCGACCTTGATCGCGGCCGCCCGTGATCCCGCGTTCACGGCGCTGTGGCGCCCTTCAGATACTCGACCAGATCCCGGCGGTCGGACGCGCTGGCGATGGTCTGCATGGGCATCTTGCTGCCGGGGGTCATCACGTCGGGGCCGATTTCGAACAGTCGGGCGACCGCCGCCTCATCCCAGACGATGCCGCTGCCCTTCAGCGCCGGGGAGTAATGGTAACCTGCCACCGCCCCGGCGGGCCGCCCGAACAGCCCCCACAGCGTCGGGCCGGCGCGGTTGCCGCCGTCCGGGGTCAGCGTGTGGCAGAAGGCGCAGGCGCGGAACAGCGTCTTGCCGCGCTCCGCATCGGGCGCGTCGTCGCCCAGCGCGGGGCTGCCGGCGGCCAGCAGGAGGATGGCGGCCAGCGGCAACCTCCCAGTCACGGCGCGTCGTCCGGGTCGGTGACGGTCAGCGCAACCACGGACGTGTTGATGAGCAGCTTGCCGGCGTTCTCGAAATTCACGGTGACACGGTCGCCGATGGCCGACTGCACTTGCCCCAGACCCCAGTCGGGGCGGGCGGGGTGACGCACCCAGGCGCCGGGAACCAGTGAATCGTCCATGCCGCGCCTCCTGCATCCATCGGAATCGGTTATCACTTTATCGGTTATCGCTTTCGCGGGATGACCGCGGAAAAGCGGCGGCATCCGTGACCCTGGAATGATACAAACAGACGTCGCCGCCGGCCATCCCCATGGGGCACCGGCATGCTACGGAATGCCGCCCGGCCAAGGGAAGTTCCCAAAGGCCGCGCCATGGCTGACGCCCGGTTCGCCGGAGGTCGGCCATCAACGATCTGGAGACCACCCGTGCCGCTGGACATCCGCGTGATCGAGCTTGTCGCTTCCCGCATCTGCCACGACCTCGTGAGCCCGGTGGGAGCGATCCGCAACGGGCTGGAACTGATCGAGGAGATGGAGGACGAACCCGCCGGCGGCTTCCTGGGCGAGGCGGTGAAGCTGATCGAGCATTCCTCCGGGCAGGCCGACCGGCGGCTGCGCGTCTTCCGGCTGGCCTACGGCCTCGCCGGGCGGGAGCAGAAGGGCTTCGGCGACACCCGCTCCTCCGCGCAGGGGCTGCTGGAGGGCGGGCGCACCACGCTGGATTGGCCGGCGGGGGTGCCGAACGACCAGCTCGCCTTCAAGCGCGGAGCGGCGAAGGTGCTGCTCAACGTCATCATCCTGGCCGACGAGGCGCTGACCCACGGCGGCACCATCACCGTCGCGGCGGAGGGGGACGAGCAGACGGGGCGCTTCACCATCACCGCCGCCGGACGTCCCGGCGCCCTGAAGGACGAGTCCGCGGCGGCGTTGGCCGGCACGGTGGCCGCCGCCGACCTGACCCCGCGGAGCATTCACGCCTACATGACCGGGCGCTTCGCGGAGGATGACGGCTACCGTGTCGTCGCCACTCCGGCCGGGCCGGACCGGTTGGTTTTCACCGTGGAGTGGTGAGGCCGACTCCTCGCCGGGAGCGACCCATTGCACCGACGGGCCTTTTCAGAACCGCCGCCGGTCCGGTGCGCGGTGCTCCGTCATGGCCGCGGGCGGGGTGCGTGGCGGTCATGACGGAGCACCGGCCTCGGCTTTGCGGGCTGTGACCTCGGACCGGGTGGCTCGGCGTAACGGCGGAGCCCAAGAGTGGTATCGAAGGAGGTAAGGTTCTCTTAATCAGTGTTTGACAGGCTCCCACCGTAGCTGGAAAGGCCCGTACCGGCGGCGTCGCGCACGCCGCCCTCCGGACGGCCGGCCGGAAACGGATACAATTGCGGGCGTGGGGATCGCGACATGGATGATCTGCTCTCCGAATTCCTGACGGAAACCAACGAGAACCTGTCGGTTCTCGATGTGGAACTGGTCCGTCTGGAGCAGAATCCCAACAATCCGGAACTTCTGTCGAACATCTTCCGTCTGGTGCACACCATCAAGGGCACCTGCGGGTTCCTCGGCCTGCCGCGCCTGGAAAAGGTCGCGCACGCCTCGGAAAACGTTCTGGGCAAGTTCCGCGACGGGGAACTGACCATCAACCCCGAAGCGGTCTCGCTGATCCTTCAGGCGCTGGACACCATCAAGAGCCTGCTGGCGGTGCTGGAGGCGACGGAGGCGGAGCCGCCGGGCGACGACCTGCCGCTGATCGAACGGCTGAACCTGTGCGCCGAAGGCAAGCTGGGCGCGGGCGCCGCCCCGGCCAAGCCCGCCGCGGCTCCGGTGCCGCCGCCGGCCCCCGCGGTCGCGGCGGCGGAGGAAGTCCCGGTTTCCTCCTCTGGCAACCTTACGCTCGACGAGCTTGAGGCGATCTGGAACGCCACCCCCGGCCCGACCAGCACCGCGCTGGCCCCGGTCGCCGCGGAGCCGGCGGAAGAGCCCGCCCCCTCGCACGATCTGGTGGTGTCGGACCCCGATCCGGTCCCCGCCGCCGCCAAGATGCCCGCTCCCGCCGCGGAGGCCGCGTCCGGCGCCGGTGCGGGCGGCGAGGCCGCGACCAAGGAATCGGCGGTCGCCGCGCAGACCATCCGCGTCAACGTGGACCTGCTCGAAAACCTGATGACCATGGTGTCGGAGCTGGTGCTGACCCGCAACCAGCTGCTCCAGATCCTGCGGTCGCAGAAGGAGAGCGAGTTCGCCGCCCCGCTGCAGCGCCTGAACCACGTGACGTCGGAGCTGCAGGAAGGCGTCATGAAGACGCGCATGCAGCCCATCGGCAACGCCTGGGCCAAGCTGCCGCGTCTGGTGCGCGACCTGTCGCACGAACTGGGCAAGAAGATCGACCTCCAGATGCTCGGCGCCGACACCGAGCTGGACCGCCAGGTGCTGGAGCTGATCAAGGACCCGCTGACGCACATGGTGCGCAACTCCGCCGACCACGGCCTGGAGGTGCCCGCCGACCGTGTGCGCGCGGGCAAGTCGGAGACCGGCCGCATCACGCTGAACGCCTATCACGAGGGCGGCCACATCATCATCGAGATCCAGGACGACGGTAAGGGCCTGGCGATCGACCGCATCAAGCAGAAGGCGATCCAGAACGGGATGGCCTCGGAAGGCGAGCTGGCGGCGATGTCCGACCAGCAGATCATCCAGTTCATCATGAAGCCCGGCTTCTCGACCGCGGCGAAGGTCACCAACGTGTCGGGCCGCGGCGTCGGCATGGACGTGGTCAAGACCAACATCGAGAAGATCGGCGGCACGATCGAGATCAAGTCCCAGCAGGGCAAGGGCTCGACCTTCGTCATCAAGATCCCGCTGACGCTGGCCATCGTCTCCGCCCTGATCGTGGAGTGCGCCGGCGAGCGCTTCGCCATCCCGCAGATCAGCGTGGTCGAGCTGGTGCGCGCCGCCGCCGACAGCGAGCACACCATCGAGCGGCTGAAGGGCACGCCGGTGCTGCGCCTGCGCAACCGCCTGCTGCCGCTGGTCTCGCTGCAGGAGCTGCTGCGGCTGGACGACCAGGAGGGCGGGGAGAAGAAGACCGACGAGACCTTCATCGTGGTCACGCAGGTCGGCACCTACACCTTCGGCATCATGGTCGACCGCGTGTTCGACACCGAGGAAATCGTGGTGAAGCCGGTGGCGCCGATCCTGCGCCACATCGAGATGTTCTCGGGCAACACCATCCTCGGCGACGGCTCGGTCATCATGATCCTCGACCCGAACGGCATCGCGTCGGCGACCGGCGAGATGGCCATGGGCGAGACCGCCTCGAAGGAGGCGACCTCCGTCCAGGCGACCCGCCAGGAGGACAAGATGGCGCTGCTGCTGTTCCGCGCCGGGGCCGGCGCGCCGAAGGCGGTGCCGCTGTCGCTGGTCGCCCGCCTGGAGGATGTGGACCTCGGCAGCGTCGAATCGTCCAACGGCATGCCGGTGGTCCAGTACCGCGGCAAGCTGATGCCGCTGGTGCCGATCGATCCGGGCTTCATGATGGGCCAGGAAGGCCGCCAGCCGGTTCTGGTCTTCGCCGACGGCGACCGGTCGATGGGCCTGATCGTCGATGAGATCGTGGACATCGTGGAGGAGCGTCTGGTGGTGCAGCTCACCGCCGACCGTCCGGGCCTGATGGGTTCGGCGATCATCGCCGGCAAGGCGACGGACGTGATCGACGCGGGCTTCTTCCTGACCCAGGCCTACAAGGACTGGTTCGGCTCGTCCTCGACCGATGCGTACGAGGAGGAGAGGGCGCTCCAGCGCGTGCTGCTGGTTGATGACAGCCCCTTCTTCCGCAACCTGCTGACTCCGCTGCTGTCGGTGGCCGGCTACGACGTCACCGCGGTGGAGAACGCCAACGAGGCGCTGGCGCTGTGCGAGGCGGGCGAGGACTTCGACGTCATCGTCTCCGACATCGAGATGCCGGGGATGAGCGGCTTCGACTTCGCCGAGGCGGTCCGCCAGGGCGGCACCCGCTGGAGCGCCACGCCGATGGTCGCCCTGTCCAGCCACGCTTCCCCGCGCGACCTCGACCGCGGCCGTCAGGCCGGGTTCACCGACTATGTCGCCAAGTTCGACCGTGACGCGCTGCTGTACGCGCTGCAGCAGACCCTGTCCGAGCAGAAAGGTGCCGCATGAGCAACGCCAAGCTGCCCGCCACCACCAAGAAGTCCAAGGGCGACGAGATCATCTCCGGTGGCAGCCAGGACTATGTGACCATGACCATTGCCGATCAGCTGTTCGGCATTCCGGTCCTGCAGGTCCAGGACGTGCTGGGGCACCAGCGGATCACCCGCATCCCGCTGGCTCCGCCCGAGGTTGCCGGCTCGCTGAACCTGCGCGGGCGCATCGTCACCGCCATCGACGTGCGCCTGCGGCTCGGCCTGACGTCGCGCCCGAAGGACAAGCCGGGCATGTCCATCGTGGTGGATCTGCGTGGCGAACTCTACAGCCTGATGGTCGATTCGGTGGGGGAGGTGCTGAGCCTCTCCAACGATGACTTCGAGCGCAACCCGGCCACCCTCGACCCGCGCTGGCGCGAGGTGTCCACGGGGATCTATCGCCTGAACGGTCAGCTCATGGTGGTCCTGGACGTGCCGCGTCTGCTGAACTTCACCACGATGGAAGCGGCCTGAGGCGAAACCCCGGTCGGTGTGCAAAGCGAAGCCTGAGGCCTGTTCACCATGAAAGTTTGCCTGGTCGTCGATGACAGCCGCGTGGTCCGCAAGGTCGCGCGGAAGATCCTGGAAGAGCTGCACTTCGCCTGCACCGAGGCGGAGGACGGCAAGCAGGCCATGGAGGCCTGCGCGCATAAGATGCCGGACGCCATCCTGCTGGACTGGAACATGCCGGTGATGACCGGGATCGAGTTCCTGCGCCGTCTGCGCAAGATGAGCGGCGGGGACGTTCCCAAGGTCGTGTTCTGCACGACGGAGAACGACCTCGCCCACATCCAGGAGGCGCTGTCCGCCGGGGCGAACGAGTACATCATGAAGCCGTTCGACAGCGACATCATCCAGACCAAGTTCCAGCAGGTCGGGCTGCTGTGACGGGCGGGACCACCGCACCGCGCACCGCTCCGACCCTGAAAGGCTGATTGCGTTATGTCCGATCGTTTCGGCAGACCTCCTCCCCCCGCACCGGCGGGGCATCCGACCGGTGCGGCCGGCGGCGACCCTGTCCGGGTGATGGTGGTCGACGATTCCGCCGTGATCCGTGGCCTTCTGACCCGCGCGCTGGAGGGCGATTCCGATATCCGCGTGGTGGCGTCGGTCGGCGACGGCCAGATGGCGGTCAACGCCCTGCAGCGCAACTCGCTCGACGTCATCGTCCTCGACATCGAGATGCCGGTGATGGACGGGTTGACCGCCATCCCGAAGCTGCTGGCGGTGGCGCCGCAGGTGAAGATCATCATGGCCTCGACCCTGACGCTGCGCGGGGCCGACATCTCCATGCGCTGCCTGTCCGCGGGGGCGGCCGACTACATCCCCAAGCCGACCTCCACCCGCGAGATCGGCGGGGCGGACGCCTTCAAGCGCGAGCTGGTGTCGAAGGTCAAGGCGCTGGGCGCCGCCGCGCGGCGGGCCGGATCCCGCACCCGCGGCGAGCTGCGCCCGCTGACCCCGGTGCCCGCCGCCTTCCTGAAGCGCGAGCCGCCGCCGGTCACGCTCCGCCCGGCCCCTGCCGTCGGTTCCGTCGGTCAGGTCAAGCCGGACGTGATCGCCATCGGCAGCTCCACGGGCGGCCCGCAGGCGCTGTTCGAGGTGCTGGCCCATCTGAAGACCGGCGTCACCCAGCCGATCCTGATCACCCAGCACATGCCGGCGACCTTCACCACCATCCTGGCCGAGCACATCACCCGTCAGTGCGGGTTGAACGCCCAGGAGGCGAAGGACGGCGAGCCCGTCGTGTCGGGGCGCTGCTACATCGCGCCGGGCGACTTCCACATGCTGGTGACCCAGCGCGGCGGCGCCAACGTGATTTCGTTGACCAAGGACCCGCCCGAGAATTTCTGCCGTCCTGCGGTGGACCCGATGATGCGGTCCATCCTCCGCGCCTTCGGCGGACGCAAGGTCCTGGCCTGCATCCTGACCGGCATGGGGCAGGACGGGCTGAAAGGCTGCACCGAAGTGGTGAACGCCGGCGGCACCCTGATCGCGCAGGACGAGGCGTCCAGCGTCGTGTGGGGCATGCCGGGCGCCGTCGCCCAGGCGGGCATCTGCTCCGCGGTGCTGCCGCTCAAGGAAATCGGTCCGTACATCCGCAAGTTCGCATCGAGGGCAGCATGAGAGTCGAAGATTTCGACATGTTCTCCACGCTGCTCAAGCAGCGTTCCGGTCTGGTCCTGACCCGGGACAAGGCCTACCTGCTCGAATCCCGGCTCATGCCGGTGGCGCGCAAGTGGAACATGAAGGGGCTGGAGGATCTGGCCTCCACCGTGCGGACGCGCAAGGACGAAGCGCTGCTGCGCGATATCACGGAAGCGATGACGACCAACGAGTCGTCCTTCTTCCGCGACCAGAAGCCCTTCGACCAGTTTAAGCAGATCGTCCTGCCGAGGCTGCTGGAGGCGCGGTCCGCGAAGCGGTCGATCCGCATCTGGTCGGCGGCCTGCTCCTCCGGGCAGGAGGCCTACTCGCTGGCCATGTTGCTGAACGAGGACTCGGCGAAGCTGGCCGGCTGGCGGATCGAGATCGTCGGCACCGACATCTCCGCGGAGATGGTGGAGCGGTCCAAGTCAGGCATCTACACCCAGTTCGAGGTGCAGCGCGGCCTGCCGATCCAAATGCTGGTGAAGCATTTCAAGCAGCAGGGCGACAAGTGGCAGATCAGCCAGCAGCTTCGCCAGATGGTCTCGTTCCGCGAGTTCAACCTGCTGGGCGACCTGTCCGGCCTGGGGCAGTTCGACATCGTGTTCTGCCGCAACGTGCTGATCTATTTCGACCAGCCGACCAAGACCAAGGTGCTGGAGGCGATCGCCCGCCAGATGCCGCAGGACGGCGTGCTCTACCTCGGCGGTGCGGAGACCGTGCTGGGCATCACCGACCGCTTCAAGCCGGTGGACGGGCAGCGCGGGCTCTACAGCCTGGGTGGCTTCCAGGTGCCGAGCGGGCTCAAGGCGGCCGTGTGATTGAAGACGGCGTGATTCAAAATGGTGTGACTTAAGGCGGTGTGAGGGTGAGGCGGTCGGCGGCGCCTTCCTCCATGATCCAACGGCGGAAAGCGGTGATCTTGGGCCGGTCGGCGGTCACCTCCGGGCAGACGAGGTAGTAACCGAAGTCTCCCGGCAGGGCGAGGTCGAACAGCCGGGTCAGCCGCCCGCTCGCCAGCTCCTCCAACACCAGGGTGCCCCGCGCCATGGCGATGCCCTGGCCGTTTTCGGCCGCTTCGATGGCGATGCCGATCTCGTCGAAGACCATTTCGGAGCTTGGCTTCAGGTCGCCGAGCCCGGCCATGGCCAGCCATGTCGCCCAATAGCTGTGGCCGGTCTCCTCGACCAGGACATGATGGCGCAGGTCGGCGGGCTGCCGCAGCGGCGTCGGCCCCTGCAGCAGGGCCGGGCTGCAGACGGGAAACACTGCGTCGTCGAGAAAGCGATCGGCCCGCAACCCCTCCCACACCCCAAGGCCATGGCGAAGCCCGATGTCGATGTCGGCTTCGCGCTCGAAATCGATCTCATGCTGGCTGACGCTGATGCGCAGATGGATTTCCGGATGGCGGGCGCGGAAGCGGCCGATGCGGCTCATCAGCCAGCGGCTGGCGAAGGAGGGCGAAACGCTCATCGTCAGCACGCCGGAGCGCTCATGCTCCATCACCCGCTCCAGGCCGGTGGCCAGCCGCGCGAAGGCGTCGCGCACGCTGGGCAGCAGGAGTTGGCCGGCGTCGGTCAAAACCAGCGCCTGATTCAGCCGGCGGAACAGCCGGATGCCCAGCCGATCCTCCAGCGTGCGGATCTGGTGGCTGATCGCGCTCTGGGTGACGTTCAGCTCTTCCGCCGCCCGTGTGAAGCTGAGATGGCGCGCCGCCGCTTCGAAGGCGCGCAGGCCGTTGAGGGGTGGGATCTGCATGGGTCCGCATCCGCCGGATTGTTGCCCGGCCGCATGAAATTCTCTCATGCAGGTTAGAGAAAGCATCCTTTGCGGACAAGCCGCTTCCGGGTGCATTCATGGGGAACGGAAATCTTCAAGCGGAGTGTCGGATCATGAGCAGGAGAGCGCTGGGCGCCGTTTCCGCAGACCGGGGCATGGTGTCCCGCGGACAGGCTGGTGACGGCGGCGCGCGGCGGTTTGTGAAGCGGGCGTTCGGGGAGGTGCTGGAGATGGTCGAGCGCCACCGGCAGCGCCGCTCCCTGGCGGCGCTGGATGACCATCTGCTGCGCGATGTCGGGTTGAGCCGCAAGGAAGCCCGCCGCGAAGCCGATAAGGCGTTCTGGCAGGAATGACCACGAATGGCGGCGGGCCTGAGCCCGCCGCTTGCCGATGTGAAAAATGAGTGCGATGGGCGGTCGGCGATCAGCCGGCCGCCTGGGCCTGCTGGTGCGGGACGCGCGGGATCGGGGACGCGTCCTCGTGCGGGTCGCGCAGCACATAGCCGCGGCCCCACACCGTCTCGATGTAGTTGTCGCCCTGGGTCGCCGCGGCCAGCTTCTTGCGCAGCTTGCAGACGAAGACGTCGATGATCTTCAACTCCGGCTCATCCATGCCGCCATAGAGATGGTTCAGGAACATCTCCTTGGTCAGGGTCGTGCCCTTGCGCAGCGACAGCAGCTCCAGGATGCCGTATTCCTTGCCCGTCAGGTGAAGCGGCTGGTTGTCCACCTCCACCGTGCGGGTGTCCAGATTCACGGTCAGGCGGCCGGTGCGGATGATGCTGTCCGAATGGCCCTTGGAGCGGCGGACGATGGCCTGGATGCGGGCGATCAGCTCGCGCTTGTCGAAGGGCTTGGTCAGATAGTCGTCGGCGCCGAAGCCCAGACCCTTGATCTTGTGGTCAAGCTCCGACAGGCCGGAAAGAATGAGGATCGGCGTGGTCACACGGGCGGCGCGCAGGCGGCGCAGCACCTCGTAGCCGTCGATGTCCGGCAGCATCAGATCGAGGATGATGATGTCGTAATCGTACAGCTTGCCGATTTCGAGCCCATCCTCACCGAGGTCGGTAGAGTCGACGATGTAGCCTTCCGACTGGAGCATCAGTTCGATGCTCTTGGCCGTGGAGGAATCGTCTTCGACCAGCAGAACCCTCATGGCGATATCCCGATGTTAGATGGCGCGTTTCTGGCTTCCGATGCGGCGATGCTTTCCCGCAGTTCTTTAACCGATTCCCTTAACAGATCCGCTCGTCTGTTTACACAGGTTAACAGACGATTCAGCTTAACGCCAGAGGCATAGCACTTCATTTAACGTTAATGTTTTTGGACGAGCATGACGGGGGCGGCATGGCGGCGGACTCCAAGCCCACCGTGAATTGCGCCGCCCGCGCCCGGCTCTCCTGTCCCACTCCCGCTCGCGAACCCCGCAAGACCGTGCCCGCCGACGTCGCCCGCATCCTTCAGGAAATCGAGTCCGTCTCCGGCTGCAGCCGGTTCGGGCGGGTGACCGCCGTGCTCGGCCTGCTGGTCGAGGTCGGGGGGATCGAGAAGGAGCTGTCGGTGGGCGGCCGTTGCATCGTGGAATCCCGCGATGGTCGGCAGGTCCCCTGCGAGGTGGTGGGCTTCCGCCAGGGCCGCGCTCTGCTGATGCCCTTCGGCTCCATCGACGGGGTGGGGCTGGGCTGCCGCGCGCTGGTCTCGGACAGCCAGCCCATGGTCTTTCCGACGGAGGCGTGGCTCGGCCGCGTCATCAACGCGCTCGGCGAGCCGGTGGACGGCAAGGGGCCGCTGCCCAAGGGGACGCACGGCGTTCCCATCCGCAACAACCCGCCGCCCGCCCATTCCCGCGCCCGCGTGGGCGAGAAGCTGGACCTGGGCATCCGCGCCATCAACGCCTTCCTCACCTGCTGCCGCGGCCAGCGCATGGGCATCTTCGCCGGCTCCGGCGTCGGCAAGTCGTCGGTGATGTCGATGCTCGCCCGCTTCTCCGGCGCGGAGGTGGCGGTGATCGGGCTGATCGGCGAACGCGGGCGCGAGCTTCAGGAGTTCATCACCGAGGATCTCGGGGAGGAGGGGTTGGCGCGCAGCGTCGTGGTCTGCGCCACCTCCGACGAGGCGCCGCTGATGCGCCGCCAAGCCGCCTACATGACTCTGGCCGTGGCGGAGGCCTTCCGCGACGCCGGCTGCAACGTGCTGTGCATGATGGACAGCGTGACCCGCTTCGCCATGGCCCAGCGCGAGATCGGCCTGTCCGCCGGCGAGCCGCCCACGACGAAGGGCTACCCCCCCACCGTCTTCGCCGAACTGCCGCGCCTGCTGGAGCGCGCCGGGCCGGGCCTGAGCGGGTCGGGCTCCATCACCGGACTGTTCACCGTGCTGGTCGAGGGCGACGACCACAACGAACCCATCGCCGACGCCGTGCGCGGCATCCTGGACGGCCACATCGTCCTGGAGCGCCAGATCGGCGAGCGCGGGCGCTACCCGGCCATCAACATCCTGCGCAGCGTGTCGCGCACCATGCCCGGCTGCAACTCTCCCATGGAGAACGAGCTGGTGAACCACGCGCGGCGGCTGATGTCGTCCTACGACAACATGGCGGAGATGATCCGCCTGGGCGCCTACCGCAAGGGCACCGACCCGCAGGTGGACGAGGCCATCCATTTCCAGCCGGCCTTGGAGGCGTTCCTGAAGCAGGGCAAGCGCGAGGCGACCGACCTCGACAACAGCTATGCCCAGCTTGCCGCCATCTTCGGCATTGAACAGTGGCCGCCGCAAGAATGAGCAGTCTGAAGACCATCATCCGCCTCCAGAAATGGAAGCTCGACGAGAAGCGCCGGGCGCTGGCGGAACTGCAGAATCTCGCCGACCGGCTCCAGGCCGAAATCGAGCGGCTGAAGGAGGAGATCGCGGCGGAGCGCGACACCGCCCGTGGCAACGTCGAATACGCCTTCACCTACAGCAACTACATCCAGGCGGCAATGGAGCGCGGCAAGCGGCTGACCCAGTCCATGGGGCAGGTGGAAGCCCAGATCGCTGTCGCCACCGACGAGATGGCCGAAGCCTTCCAGGAGCTGAAGCGCTACGAGCTGGCCGAGGAGGAGCGGCTGAAGCGCGAGAAGGAAAAGCTCAAGCGCAAGGAAGCCAACATGCTGGACGAAACCGCGCTGGTCGGCTTCCGCCGCCGCCAGCAGGAGGAGAGCGGCGTCGAATCCTGACGGGTCCGCTTGTTCAGATCGGTAAGGCGTCGGTGGCGGAAAGCTCCGAATAGGCGACGACGCGACCGCGGCCGGACCGTTTGGCGGCGTACAGCGCCTGATCGGCGTTCTGGAGCGCCAGGGCAAGATCCTCCGCGTCCGACGGCCAAAGCGCGATACCGATGCTGCACCCGATCTGGACATCGAGCCCGTCGGCGATGATCGGCGCGGATACGCTGTCGATGATCCGTCTGGCGACATCGCGGATGTAACGCTCCGGCTGGCCATCCGGCAGGGAGAGCAGCACCGCGAACTCGTCGCCGCCGAGGCGTGCGGCGAAATCCCCATGGCGGACGCAATGCGCCAGCCGGGTGCCGATCTGCTTCAACGCGGCATCGCCGGTGTGGTGTCCATGCTGGTCGTTGACCGGCTTGAAACCGTCGAGGTCGATGTAGAGGATGGCGATCGCGCTTTGATCTTCAGCCGGTTGCTCCTTGAGGCGCTCCACGTGAGCCTCGAAGAAGCGCCGATTGGCGAGCCCGGTCAGGCGATCCTCGAAGGCAATGGTGCTCAGCGTCCGCCCCATCGCCCGCATCGCGTGGGCGACTTGGCCGATTTCGGACGGATGGACCGGCACCGGGGTGCAGGGGGCGTAGGGATCGAAAAGGTCCGACGAGAGGAACGCCGCCGACGCCTTAAGGTCCCGCAGTCCGCGCAGGACCATCACCTCCATCAGCACCCACACCCCTCCGACGATGAGGAGCACCACGCCGGTCATGACGCCGGTTCCCAGCAGCAGGTTCCGGTCGGTCGCGGCCAGTATGTCGTCGCGCGCGACCGCGACGACAATTTTGGCGCCCGTTTCCTCCAGGGTCGAGAAACCGCTGATCCGGGGAATGCCGTCCAGACCGTCGTCTTCGATGATCCCGGCCTCCTCCTCCATGATTTTTCGAACCATCGGGTGATCGGCCATCGATCGCCCGACAATCCCCTGCGGGTCCGGCACGCGTGCGAGGATCGTCCCTTCGGAATCGAACAGCGATACGGTTCCACCGGACTCATGAGCGATTTCGACGGACAGTTCCGCAAGCCAGTTCAAGTCCACCCCGGCCAACAGGACGCGGATCACCGAACCATCGTCGCCGAGAATCGGCAGAGCCGCGACCACGCGGGGTTGCTTGCTGTTCTGCCCGATCAGGAAGTTGCTGACCGTGAAGCCGCGCGTCGCCAGAGCCTCGCGGAAATAATCTCGATCGGCCACGTTCATGGGCCGGCTCCTGTTGCTGCTGCACAACAGGTTGCCATCGGGGTTGAACACCCCAAAGCCGGTGCTCCAAGGATAAAGGTCGGTCGCCTGTTTCAACATCGTCGCGCAACGTCCGGGGCTCGCCTCCCGGATGTCGGGGACCAGGGTGAGAAGCTGGAGGACGCTGCGGGCCTGCTGAACGATCTGCGCCTGCTGCTGCGCCCCCCGGTCGGCCAGCAGGCGGGTGGCATCGCGCGCCCGCTCGATGTCCTGGTTGCGCTCTTGAAGCAGAAGGACGACGACCAGGCCCACCATCGGCAGAAGGGCGAGCAGGATGAAGGCTTCGAGGCGTGCGCGAAGCCCGACGCGCGCCCAGAGGGTTTGGGCGCGCCTAAATATTCGTGTACCTTTCAACGGACTCTTCCACGCACCGGCCGACCCGCTTTATTCTCATGCGGGTTGAGGAAATCAAGCGGCGAAAGCCGTGGATCGGCGCGGTGCAGCCATGCCGTCCGGACGATGTGGACGGGATCGGGGGGATCAGACGCGCCGCATCCGGGAGAACAGATGCGGGTTGTCCCAACCGGGCTGGCGGTCCTCGATGACCACACGTTGGGGAACGGGCAGGATCCGCTCCACCGTGATCTCCACCCAGCGGGGGATCAGCTCGTTGTTCAGATCGTCGAGCACGGCGATGGCCAGCGCTTCCGGTCCGGTGGCTCCCGCGGTGCCGGACAGGGCGCCGAGATAGGCGGCCACGCCGTCCGGCGTGGCAACGGCGCGGTCGGGGACGTAGCGCAGGGTCAGGCGGGTGCCGGGCGCCGGTTCCCCGTGCAGCTCCACCAGATAGTCATGGCGGGCGTCCGGGTTGGAAGCGGTGGTCAGAAACTCGCGGCGGTGCATGGCGTCCAGGCTCGTCAGGCGGTGTAGCTGCTTCCGCCGGCCCCGGTTCGGGTCAGCTTGACCCAGCATTTGGCGCCGGACTGGAAAGACAGGCCGCCGATGTAGCCCACGGCGCGGATGCTGTCCGCGAAAATCTGGATCAGGTCCAGGCGGATCTCCGGGGCCAGAGGGGTGTGGCTGCGCAGGATCAGGTCGAACCGGTTGGGCTGCACCAACCCGTCGAGCTGCATGGGGCCGAGGCGGCTGAGATCCAGGTCGAGCAGGAAGCGGCTCCCCTTGTCGCCGCCCTTTCGGCCCGCCTTGCCGTCCTCGTCGGAATGGATGGGGTGGATGTGCAGCTTGATGGGCAGCATCCCGTTGGCGTCCATCATCGGCAGGGTGTAGGGGCGCCAGTCGCCGGGCAGGGGATCGCCCGCCTGCTGCTGGAGGCTGCGGAACTCGCGCTCCAATTGGGACAGCAGGCTCCCCTGGCCGGATTTCTCCAGGGCGGAGGCGGCGTCCTCCCCCAGCCAGCCGCGGGCGTCGCCACCGCGGATCGCCGACAGGAAGAAGCTCAGCGCCGCACCCAGCTTGCGGTTCGGCTGCGGCATCACCGTGCCGATCAGCGCTTGCGCGGCGGAACGGTCCACTCCGGCCAGGGCGGTGAGGAGCTGGCGCATGGCGGGCCAGTCCCGTTCGCTCAGCGGCCCTGGGTCCGCGGTGAGCGGGGGCGGTGCGGTCTGGAACGCCTTGGCGGGGTCGGTCACGACGGCGGTGACGGCGCTGCCCTGCGGCAGGCTCGCCTGGACGTTCAGCGCCAGCATGCCCTGCGGCGTTGCGAGGATCGGCTGGCCCTGCGGCGTGCTGCCGGCCACCGTGCCCCTTAGGATTGGCGCGTCGGGCGTCTCCGGAGTTGCCGGGGAGGCGCTGGGGTCCATCGTGGGCGTCGCGGTCGGAACCGCGGTGGCGCGGGGCGGAGCAGGGGCCGTTTGGGACGCTGCCGGGGCCGGGGAGGCGGGCTGGGGCTGGGCGCCGTCCTTGCGGGGCGGGGCGCCGGCGTTCTGGCCGTCCGGCGGGGGGGATCCGTCGTCCGGCCGGGCCGCCTGCGGCTGGTCCGGCGGGTGGGTGACGGTCAGGATCTTGAGAGCGACGGTGCCGCCCTGGGTCAGGACCGGTTCCCCGGCTGGCTTCGATGAGGCCGGCTTCGGGGGAGAGACGGTTTCCGGGAGTTCCCCGCCGGGATGCGCCGCGTCACCGCCAAGTTCCACCGTGGCGTCGAGCATCGGCCTTCCGGGGAGCGGCGGCATCGTTCCCGGCGAGGCGGGGGCAGGGGGCGCCTGCGAAGGAACGGGTGCGGCGCTGGGCTGGCCGGTCTGTGTTGGTGCCGGGCTGGCGTCGCCGCCCGTGACGGGAAGGGAGGGTGGGATCGCCGGGGCGGCGTTGGGCTGGCCGGGCAGGGCCGGAGCCGCGCCGGGCGGGGCCGGGGGCCTCGGCGCTGCGGCGATGACCAGCGCGGGAACGATGGTGCCCGGCAGCAGCAGGGGAAGCGGCTGGCCCGCCGGTCCCACCATCGGCGTGGCGGGCGGTGGGGTGGGCAGGATCACCACCGGTGTCGCCGAGCCCTGGGGCTGCGCGGCGCCGGTTTGGCCGGGGAGGGCCGTCACCGGTCCGCCTGCCGTCGGCGCGGTCGGGACGGTGGTCGAAGGGGTGCTCTGGGTGCCCTGGGTCAGCACCAGCACCTTCGCCGCGAGGCTCTGGATGGGGGAGGCCGCGGCGGGATCGGTCGATGCGGTCTGCTCCAAAAGCACCTGCGCCGGGGTGATCTGGAGCGTCACCGGCCTGTCGGCGGGCAGCGGCGTCGGGGTTTGCACAAGCACCTCGCCGGCCTGGGTGCGCACGCGGGCCAGACCCTCCGGCGTGGTGCCGACGACGGTGCCGGTCAGCACCACCGGGCGAGCGATGTCCTGCAAGCGCTCCGGCAGGGCCTTGACCGTGCCCTCGGCGACCGCCACCGGCGCGGGCGCGGGGGTGGCCGCCGCCGGGGCGGCGGGCGTTCCGGCGACCGGGGGTGGAAGGGCGCCTCCCATCCCGGCCTTACTGGCCGTTGAGAAGCCGCTGGGCGATGGCCAGCACGTCCCGCGCGGCGTCGGAGGCGGGGGAGCGGGTCAGCAGCGGCGACTGGTTGCGGATGGCGTCGCGCACCTTCAGGTCGCGGCGGATGATGCCGGCCAGCGCGGGCTTGTATTTCAGGAAGTTCTGGCAGGCCTTCAGGATGGTGCCGTAGGTGCGTTCGCCGTCCTTCACGCTCTGCGCCATGTTCACCACGACGCGCAGGTCGGCGGTTGGGTTGGTGGCGTGGGTCAGCTTGATGAAGGCGTAGGCGTCGGTCAGCGAGGTCGGCTCGTCCGTCGTCACCACCAGCGTCGTCCCGGCCGGGCCGGACAGGGTGCGCACCGTACGGTCCACACCGGCGCCCATGTCCATGATGACGCAGTCGTAGCGCCGCGCCAGCTCCATCAGATCGTTGCGCAGGCCGGACAGGCGCTGGCTCGGCAGCTGGGCGAGCGTCCCCGAGCCGGAGCGGCCGGCGATGATGTCGAAGCCGCCTTCGGTGTAACGCTGGGCCGCGCGGCCCAGCGTCACGTCGCCGTTGATCACCGCGCCGAGATCGTTCTTGGGCTGGAAGCCGAGCTGGATGTCGACGTTGGCGAGCCCGAGGTCGCCGTCGAACAGCAGCGAGTTCTTGCCCATCTTGGTCAGCGCGTGGGCGAGCGTGATCGAGAACCACGTCTTGCCGACGCCGCCCTTTCCGCTGGCCACGGCGATGACGTTGGCGCCGCGCAGCGGGCGAACGTTCTTGAGGGCGGCCGGAAACACCGGATCGGTCATGGGATGGTCCTCGACGAAGAACGAACGGCTTTGGTCTTGGCAGGGGCCGCCGGCTTTGGCCGGCTGCGCGCCGCCTTGTCCTCGGCGGGCATCATAAGGCGGGCGAAGGCCACCGGGTTCAGCGGTGTCAGCCCCTCGGCCACCTTGGAGGAAACGCTGGCGTTGCAGAAGGCCATCCGCGAGCGGTGCGCGGTGCCCAGGAGACTGCCCAGCCGACGCGCCATGTCGAGCCGGGTGATCAGCATCCGCCGCACCCCCAGCGCCTTGAAGGATTGGGCGATGTCGGCGGCTTCCATGGCGTCCAGCCCGGCGGGAAGCACGAGGATCGGCTCGGCCACCCCGGCGGACAGCAGGGCCTTGAGGTCGGCCATGTCTTCCCGGTTGTAGGGGTTGCGCCCGGCGGTATCCACCAGGACGACGTCGGCGCCGCGGCTGACCTCGAACGCGCCCGCGAGCGCGTCGGGGTCTTCCACCGTCGCCAGTTTGATTTTCATCAGACGCGTGAAGGCGGCCAACTGTTCCATGCCGCCGGCGCGAACCGTGTCGGTGGTGATCACGCCGACCGAGCGTTTGCGGAACACCGCCTGGGCGGCCAGCTTGGCGACGATCAGCGTCTTGCCGCTGCCCGGCGGGCCGACCAGGATCAGCGGCTTGTTGCCGCCGCGCCGGTCCTGCAGCGGGCTGAAGGTGAACATGGAGTCGAGCGCGGCGCCCAGCGCCAGCGCGGGGTCGTCGGTGTCCAGCCCGGCGGCGGCGTCGATCAGCTGCTCGGCAAGCGCGGCGGGCACGCCGTGGCGGTGCAGCACGTCGGCCACCACCTCGCCCACGTCGATCTCCGGCTCCTCCTCGACCACCACCACGGGGCGGGCGGTCCGGGTCGGCTGGGCCGTGCGCGCCTGCGCCATCAGCAGATCGTCGTCCTCCACCGCCGCGGTCACGCGAACGCCGCCGCCGTCCTCCTCGCGCGTGGCGACGATGATGGCATCGTCGCCCAGCGTCTGGCGGACCATGCGCATGGCTTCGGACATGGACTTGGCGTGGAACGACTTCAGCCGCATCGGCTCGCTCCCCGCTGGTCACACTGGTTCGTCATGGCCTGCATCAGATCTGCCCCAGGGTCTTGATCCGCGCCTTGGGGTGGATCTCGTTCTGCGACATCACCACGGTGGCCGGCCGGAACCGCTCGACGATCGAGCGGACGAAGGGACGGATCAGGGGGCTGGTCAACAGGACGGGGGTCTCGCCCATCATGGCGTGTCGCTCGAAGGTTTGGCGGACCGAAGTGATGAATTGCTGAAGCCGGCTTGGCGCCATCGTCAGTTGCCGGTCGTCGCCGTCGCCCACCAGCGATTCCGCGAACGCCTGCTCCCACTCGGGGGACAGGGTGACGAGCGGGATGACTCCCATCTCGTTGATGTTCGCGTCGCAGATCTGCCGCGCCAGGCGCGTGCGCACATGCTCGGTGATCTGCGTGATGCTGCGGGTCTGGCTTGCCGCCTCGGACACGCCCTCCAGAATGGTGGCAAGATCGCGTACCGAAACCCGTTCTGCAAGCAGGTTCTGCAACACCCGTTGCAATCCGCCCACAGTGATCTGCGCAGGCACCACGTCGGCGATCAGCTTCTGGTGCTCCTTGTCCAGCTCGTCCAGCAGCTTCTGCGTCTCGGTGAAGGACAGCAGCTCGGGCATGTTGTCCTTGATGAGTTCGGTCAGGTGCGTGGTGATGACCGTGGACGGGTCGACCACGGTGTAGCCCTTGAACAGCGCCTCCTCGCGGTAGCCCGGCTCGATCCAGATGGCCGGCAGGCCGAAGGTCGGCTCCACCGTCTGCTCGCCGGGCAGGCTCATCGCCTCGCCGCGCGGGTCCATGACCAGCAGCATGTTCGGGCGGATGTCGCCGCGCCCCGCCTCGATCTCCTTGACGCGGATGATGTAGGAATTGGGCGGAAGCTGAAGATTGTCCTGGATGCGCACGGCGGGCATGACGAATCCGACCTCGCCGGCGATCTGGCGGCGCAGCCCCTTGATCTGGTCGGTCAGCCGGTGGCTGCCGGCCTGCGGCTGGTTGATCAGCGACAGCAGGCCGTAGCCCAGCTCCAGCCGGATCAGGTCGATGGCCAGCGCCGTGGCGATCGGCTCGTCGGCCACCGGGGCGGCCCCGCCGCCCGGCCCGCCCATGCCCGCGGCCTCGGCGGCGGCGGCTTCCGCCTCCTCCGCCTCCTTTTTCGCGCGCATCTTCGGCAGATACCAGGCGGCGGCCCCGACGGCGGCGACCACCGGCAGGAAGGGCAGCATCGGCATGCCCGGCATCAGCGCCAACAGGCCGATGGCGCCCGCCGACAGGCCCAGCGCGCTGACATGGTTGGTGAGCTGCCCGACCACCGCCTTGTCGGTGGAGCCGCCGGTGCCGGCCTTGGACACCAGGAAGCCGGCGGAGATGGAGATGACCAGCGCCGGGATCTGCGAGACGAGGCCGTCGCCGATGGTCAGCTTGGTGAAGGTGTCCAGCGCCTGCAGGATCGGCATGTCGTAGCGCAGGACCGCCAACGACACTCCGCCGATGATGTTGATGAACATGATCATCAGGCCGGCGACGGCGTCGCCCTTCACGAACTTCGACGCACCGTCCATGGAGCCGAAGAAGGCGCTTTCGTCCTCCAGCTCCTTGCGCTTGGCGCGGGCGGTGGTCTCGTCGATCATGCCGGCGGACAGGTCGGCGTCGATGGCCATCTGCTTGCCGGGCATGGCGTCCAGGGTGAAGCGCGCCGCCACTTCGGCGATGCGGCCCGAACCGGCGGTGATGACCTTGAAGTTCACGATCGTCAGGATCGCGTAGACGATCACGCCGATGATGAAGTCGCCGCCCATGACGAAGCCGGCGAACGCCTCGATCACATGGCCCGCCGCCGCCGTCCCCTCGTGCCCCTGCGTCAGGATCAAGCGGGTGGAGGCCATGTTCAGCGACAGGCGCAGCAGCGTCGTGATCAGCAGGATCGTTGGGTAGGACGACAGGTCCAGCGGCTTTTCGATGAACAGCACCACCATCAGGATCAGGACCGAGACGGTGATGTTCAGCCCGAGCATCATGTCGAGCAGCATCGGCGGCAGCGGCAGGATCAGCCCGACGACGATCAGCATGATGCCGGCCGCCATCACGATGTCGCCGCGCTTCAGCGCGCCCTTGGCGACGGCCACCATGTCGGTCAGAGCGGACATGTTGTTGCCGCCGCCCGCGCGTGCCCCCGGATTGTGTTCGGTCAGTGCCATGCCGCCGCTCCTCCGCCTTTCCCCCGATCAGCGGATCAGTAGGCCGCCCGTTCCTCGGCGCCCGGCGGCGGCACCGGCACGCCCTCCTCGCTGTACTGCTTCAGCTTGTTGCGCAGCGTGCGGATCGAGATGCCCAGGATGTTCGCCGCGTGGGTGCGGTTGCCCAGGCAGTGCGACAGCGTGCCGATGATCAGGTCGCGCTCGACCTCCGCCACCGTGCGGCCGACGAGGCCCTGGACGGCGGGGGCGCCGGGCGCCGCTCCGGCGTTGCCATAGGACGACGCCCCGGCGTTGCCGTAGGCCGCGGCCCCCGCGGCGTGGCCCGGAGGCGGTGCGTAGGAGGTCGGATAGCCGGGAGCCGGCTGCCCATAGCCGCGCGGCGCCTGCGGCACCGTGCCGCCCGGCCCGGCGAAGGGGTTGGCGACCGGCGAGTTGGTCGGGATCGACGCCTGCGCCGAGCCTTCCGGAGCGAGCATCTGGCTGGTCAGCATGATCGATTCCGGCCCCACCGTCTCCGATTTGGAGAGCAGGACGGCGCGGTGCATGGTGTTTTCCAGCTCGCGCACGTTGCCGCGCCAGTGGTGGGCACGCAGCATCAGCAGCGCGTCGTCCGACAGCCGCTTCTCGCCCAGCCCGTTGGCCTGCGCGTATTTCTTCAGGAAATGGTCGGCGATCATCGGGATGTCGGCCGGCCGTTCGCGCAGGGCCGGGATGGCGACGCTGAAGACGTTCAGCCGGAAATACAGGTCCTCGCGGAAGTTGCCGGCGCGGACCTCGTTCTCCAGGTTGCGGTTGGAGGTGGCGACCAGACGGACGTTGACCTTCACCGGCTGGGAGGAGCCGATGCGGTCGATCTCCTTCTCCTGGATGGCGCGCAGCAGCTTGGCCTGAAGCCTTGGGTGCATCTCCGACAGCTCGTCGAGCAGCAAGGTGCCGCCGTTGGCCTCCTCGAAGCGGCCCAGCCGGCGGGCGACGGCGCCGGTGAAGGCGCCCTTCTCATGGCCGAAAAGCTCGGATTCCAGAAGGTTCTCCGGGATGGCCGCGCAGTTCACCGCGACGAAGGGCGCGTCGGAACGCCGGCTCTTGCGGTGGATGTAGCGGGCCATCAGCTCCTTGCCGGTGCCGCTCTCGCCGGTGATGAGGACCGAGGCGTCGCTGGGCGCCACCTGGTCCGCCAGCCGCAGGGTCGCCAGCATGGCCGGGTCCTGGCAGACGATGGCGTGGCTTTCCTCCGCCACCGCTTCCAGAACGGCGGCGATCAGCTCCGCGTCGGGGGGCAGGGGGATGTATTCCTTGGCGCCGGCGCGGATCGCCTTCACCGCCGCCGCCGCATCGGTGCCGATGCCGCAGGCCACCACGGGAATGGTGATCCGTTCCGCCTTCAGGCTTTCGATGAAGGTCGCGATGTCGAGTTTGACGTCGATCATCACGAGGTCCGCCCCCGCCGCCGCGCGCAGGGCGTTCAGGGCGCCCTCGATGCTGTCGGTGTGGGACACCTTCGCCCCGCGCTGCATGGCGATCTTGCCAGCGGCGGTGATGTACCCTTCCAACGTTCCAACGATCAGCAGACGCATCTTACGCTCCCCTCGGAGAACCCCGGTCGGAGTCCCGGTCGAAGTACTGAATCCGCTTTCCAGGCGGAAGAACGGCGTTCAGGAGCATCTCCAGACGCCGCGGATTTTCCTGACGCGCGATGGATACCGCGCCGATGGTGTAGAGAGTCTTGACGAGCGCGTCCTCTTCCGCCGTCCGCTCCACCTTGGCGGCCAGCGGGGCCAGCGCGACGTTGCCGAGCACCGCCCCGTAGAAGGTGGTCAGCAGGGCCAGCGCCATGGCCGGGCCGATGCTCGACGGGTCGTTCAGGCTGCCCAGCATCTGGACGAGGCCGACCAGCGTGCCGATCAGCCCCATGGCCGGCGCCACCTCCGACGCGCGGCGCAGCACGCCGGCGCTCTTGACCTTGCCGGCGCCCGACGCCTCGACCTCGCCGATCAGCATCCGCTCGATGTCGTCGGGCGGCAGCCCCTCCGCCACCAGCGTGACGGAACGGTGCAGGAAGGACTCGTGCTTCAGCTCCGGCAGGACGTTGCGCAGCGTCTCCGGCGCGCGCCGCGCCGCCTCGGCGAGCAGAAGCACCTGCCGGGCCACGCCGCGCGGGTCGCTGGTCCGGTGGATCAGCACCGCCCCGGCGTCGCGCCACGCGATCGCCACGTCGGACAGCGAGAAGGAGGCGGTGGTGACCGCCAGCGTCCCGCCCAGCACGATGATGAGCGACGGCGGGTCGACGAAGGCGCGCAAACTGCCGCCCGACGCCATGGCGACGAAGATGACCACGGCGGCGGCGGCCAGACCGACCAGCGTCGCCATGTCCACCCCGCCGCGCGGGCGGGCGGAACGCCCACCCCGGCGGGACGATTCAGCGCTGTCTCGTGTGAGGCTCATCCGCGGTCCGACTTGATGATTTCGGTCATGGTGATGCCCAGCCGGTCTTCCACGACCACGACCTCGCCGCGGGCGACCAGACGGTTGTTCACATAGATGTCGATGGCCTCGCCGACCTTGCGGTCCAATTCCACCACCGCGCCGCGCCCGAGCTTGAGCAGCTGGCTGACCTGCATGGTCGATTTGCCGAGCACGGCGGAGATCTGGACGGGGATGTCGTAGACCGCCTCCAGGTCCTTGGCTGGACCGAGGCCGGTCTCATACTCCGCAATGTCGCTGCGGCCGCCGCCGTCCAACTCGTCGAGGGAGAAGCTGTCCTTGGCCATCGAAGTCTCCAGAAGCCCTTAGAACCTTAAAAAATCCTGTCCGCCGCAATCGGTCCGTCGGGGCGTCAGCCCGGCGGCGTTTCCAGCAGGCCGGCCATCCGCCGTTCGATCTGGGCGAGCAGGCCGGCAGTGTCCCGCTCCACCCCGCCTTCGGCCCACTCGATCCGGCAGCTTCCCGGCGCGAGGCCGGAATCGCCCACCACCATCAGCTTGGCGCCGAAGCCGCGGGCCGCGATCACCTGGTCCAGATGCTCGCGCACCGCGTCCACCGTGTCGTCGGCGACGCGCACCACCAGACGCGGCTCGTCGATCAGGTCGGTCAGGCAGGCGCGCACCAGCCCTTCCACCTCCATCAGCCCGCCGCGCCGCGCCAGTTCCGGCATCAGCTTGCGGACGATGGCCAGGGCGATGTGCACCGGCTGGTCGGCCCGCTGGGCGCTGGTGGCGTAATGCTCGTTCAGCAGATGCTGCACGCCGTTGCCGATGGTTTCCAGCGCGTTGGCGGTCCGGGCCTGCACCGTCGCCTCGATCTCGACGCGGGCCTGCTCGTAGCCGTCCTTGCGGCCGGCGTTGTTGCCGTCGACGAAGCCCTTGCCGTAGCCCGTCGACTTGCCGGCGGTCTCGCCCTCCGCGAAGCCGGCGGCGCGGGCGGCGGCCAGATCGGCCTCGCCGAACACCGGCGGGGGCGGTTCGGGCGGCAGCTCCGGCTCCGGTTCGGGCTCGGGTTCCGGCAGAGGGATGTTGTCGAAATAGTCGTCGTCGGCCTGAAGCTGCCGGCGCGGCGGCGCGTCCACGTCGAAGGACTCGTCGAACAGGAATTTGCGGACCGAACTCATCGCGTCAGCTCTCCTGATACAGCCAGTTGCGCAGGATCGACACCGCTTCCTCCGGATGCTTCTCGACGATCTCGCCCACCTTGCGCAGCGAGGAGGCACGGACGCGGCCTTCGACGCGGTTGATGTCGATCATCTGCTCCAGCTCCTCGTCGGCCTGGGCGGCTTCCAAAGCGAGATCCTGGGCCAGCGCGCCGGTCGGCGCGGCCAGGGCGGCGGGCATGCCGCTCTGGTCGGCCAGCAGCCGGTCCATGTCGTCCTCCTCCTGCTGGTCGGCCTTCTCGAAGGCGCGGGTGATCAGCGGGCGGATGACCAGCAGGATGATCAGCACGGCGACGATGCCCAGCACGACCATCTCCGCGATGCGGAACAGGTCGTCCTTGGTCATGCCGAGGAACAGCTCCTCCGGCTTCTGGACGTCGTCTTCCGGCGACCAGAAGCGCATGTTGATGACTTCCAACGTGTCGCCGCGCACGGCGTCGAGGCCGACGGCGGAGCGGACGAGCGCCTTGATGCTCTCCAGCTCCTGCTCCGAGCGGGGCTGGTAAGCCGCCGGGTTGCCGTCCTTGGGCAGGCTGTAGGTGCCGTCGACCAGCACCGCGACCGACAGGCGGCGGACCTGCCCGGATTCGCGGACGTGATTCTTGGTGGTCCGGCTGATCTCGTAGTTGATCGTCTCTTCGCTGCGGTTCTGCTTGTTCTGCGAGATCGGCCCGGCGTTGTTGCCCGACTGCGCGGTCGGCAGATTCTGGTCCACGGTGACCGGCGACAGCGGGTCGCGGTCGTGGCTCTCGTTCGCCTCCGTCACCGTCTGGGTGGAGCGGACGACCTGACTTTCCGGATCGAAGATTTCGGATTGCGTGGTGATGCGGTCGAAGTCGAGGTCCGCCGACACCTCCGCCCGCACCTTGCCGTAGCCGACGGTGCGGCCCAGCAGATCCTCGATGATGCGGGCGACGCGGCTCTCGTAGGCGACCTTCTTCTCCTCCGCCGAGGCCAGCATGGCGTCCGCGCTGTCGTTGCCGGTGCCGCGGGCGAGCAGGGTGCCCTTGTCGTCGACGATGGAGATGCGGCTGGGGTCGAGGTTCGGCACGGAGGCGGCGATCAGGTGCTGGATGGCCTGGATGTTTTCGCGCGACAGCTGGGCGCCGGGGCGCAACTTTATGAAGATGCTGGCCGTCGCCGGGTTCTGCTGGCGCGCGAACAGCTCGCGCTTGGGCAGCACCAGATGGACGCGGGCGCTCTGCACCCCGTTCAGCGTCTGCACCGTGCGCGCCATCTCGCCTTCCAGCGCGCGCAGGTGGTTGATGTTCTGCATGAAGCTGGTGGCGCCGAAGCCTTCGCCCTTGTCGAACAGCTCGTAACCGATGGAGCCGCCCGACGGCAGGCCGGCGGCGGCCATCCGCATGCGGGTCGGCCCCACCTGCTCGGCGGCGACCATGATCTTCGTGCCGGTCTTGTCGACCGTGAAGGGGACCTTCGCCTCCTCCAGCTTCTTGGCAATGGCCGCGGCCTCGGTGGGCTGGAGTTCGGCGTAGAGAAGCTCCATCTCCGGGGTGGAGAGGCGCGTCATCAGATAGACGAAGAATCCGATCAGAAGCAGGCCGACGCCACCGATGGCGGCCAAGCGCGCGGGACCCAGGTTGCGCAAGGTCTGCAGAAGGTTGTTCACGCGCTAGTCCCCGATCGGATGCCCCGGTGAATGTCCGGGAAGTTCTTGATTTCGCAGACGCAAAAAAGGAATTTGCAAAAACCGCGCCGGTCCATGCTTTCCTGCGCATGCTGGGCCCTCTTGATGAAGAGAGCGTTAATCCATGGGCAGAATTTGCCCACTGCCCGGCAAAATGTGCCTATCGATGCGCGTCGGCAACGCTCCTTTGCCGACCGATGAGCGAGGATCGGGGGGAGAGTTCTCCATGAAAGCGCATCGCTCCGATCGTTTCCAAGATAAGCAATTAAAAATTACCTCGAAAGAACGAATGATGCGCGTGCATATATCCATTCTCTTTCTAGGGTTTGTCGGGACGTAGGTAGTAAATATCGCAGCGGTGGTTGACTTTGCGACTTCGACGTCATAGCTGAGTTGCAATGGTCGCTTGTCCGATACCAAAAAGATCGTGGCACAAGCACGTCGGAATCTTTCCAACGCAGAACCGAATGTTGCTTCGCGCGACATAGGGCTTTGCCACCGTTGCCGATGGGGGAATGTCGTGAAAAGACGTGGACGCGAGAAAAAGGAAGGCCTCAACGAGGTCGATGTGTTCGTTGGGCAGCGCCTGCGCGAGTTGCGCATGCTTGCCGGTTTGAGTCAGAGCGACGTCGCGTCGGCTTTGGGGCTGACCTTTCAGCAGCTCCAGAAGTACGAGCGCGGTTTCAACCGGGTTTCGGCCAGCCGGCTGTTCAAGCTGGCGCAGTTCTTCCGGGTGCCGGTTTCCGTCTTCTTCGAGGGGCTGGAGGAACGCCACGCCGCCCAAGAGGCGGGAACTGCCAGCCCGCAGGCGGAGGAGTCGGAGGGCACCTTGCGCTCTCGCGAGGCGCTGATGCTCGCCCGTTACTTCCAGAACATCCGCGACCCGCAGATCCGCGGGGCGATCCGGGAGTTGGCCGAACGCTGCGCCGATCAGACCGATGGTGCTGGCGACCCCGTTGTCGGCGAGGAGGTGGATGTGGTCGAGCCGGCTGCCGTGCGCGGCCGCCGCGGGCGCAGCGCCGGCCACAGCGTCGGGCAGGCCTGAGGCGCGGGCGGGATGGCCGGGAGCTTGGCTCCGCGCGGTTCACCCGCCCTGTTTCCAGGGCTCTGTTTCTAGGGCCCGGTTCCCAGGGTATGACCGGCCCTGCCATCGACGGCAGGGTCATGCCGGACCGCGCAGCCTTGTCGCCTCAAAAACCCCCTGTGAGGCGTCCGGGCGCGCGGGCCTTCGCGTCAGGTCGGCCGTGGCGTCGGCACCAAATGGAAAAGCCAGCAACCCGTCGGGGTTGCTGGCTTCATGATGGTGGAGCCAAGGAGGATCGAACTCCTGACCTCTACAATGCCATTGTAGCGCTCTCCCAGCTGAGCTATGGCCCCACTATACTCTCAGACCAACACAAGAGGTGTTGGTGCGCTTGGAGGGACTCGAACCCCCACGGCCTTTCAGCCACTAGGACCTGAACCTAGCGCGTCTACCAATTCCGCCACAAGCGCATCGTCTGCTCTTTGTCCCGCGTCTCTTGGGGTGACGCGGGAGCGCTGATATAGCCGCGCCGCCGCCGGCGCTCAAGCGAAATCTGTCGAGGCCGTCATTTTTTCGGGGAAGGGCGTTCGCTCCCTTCGGCGCACTCTGGTCTCGTTGCCACCGCGCTTGAGAAGGGTCGTCACGCGCAGCCCGGCGGCGGACGGTTCCAACGATGTTGCGCACGATCGTGTCGAAGGTGCGCAACGGCACGGCGGCCCAATTCACCATGATGAAGCTGAAGAGCCGATGCTCGATGGGTTGCACCTCGAGCTGCCGCTGGAATAGCGGCACACCATGACCTCCAACCCGCAGGGATCGCCGAGCTGTTCCTGGAATTGCACTTTCCGAACGCCCGAGCGGCAGCTGTTTGAGCCGGCGGCGGGCAGGATGAGCAGGCGCTCGGATTGTGGCAAGCGGCTGCCGTCACTGGCCCACCAGTCACAGATCGCCTCGACCGCAGAGCGCGACGTGTCGAAACAGTCACCGATGCACACAAGCCACTCTTGCTCATCAGATCGTAGATGCCGTAGGGGATTGCCTGACCGACGGCATCCTGCGTCCAATCATCATGCACCAGCGCGCCCGCGGCCGTCCGGCACCAAGAACGGCCGGCGTTTTTGCAATTGCCGATCGACGCCGTTTCGTTCCCTGCCGTGCCCTAGACAAGCCCGGCCGCGCGGGCCCACTTGTACTTGGCGCCCAGCACCGCGACCGGCGTCTCGGTCGTGTAAGGGTAAGCCACAACGCCATGGTCATACAGGTGGCTCGCTGCCTCCTCCACCTGCACGTCCCCGGCCAGCGAAGCGACGATAGGCTTCTCGATTCCCTTTGCCTTCATCTCCTCCTTTACCTCGATGACGAGCTTGGCGAACACCATTGGCGGCGTGATGATCGTGTGCCAATAGCCCAGGATCAACGCGTGGATGCGGTCATCCTCCAGGCCAAGCCGGATGGTGTTCTTGTAGGTCGACGGCGGTTCGCCGCCCGTGATGTCCACCGGGTTGCCGGCGGCGCCGAAAGGTGGGATGAACTTGCGGAAGGCGGCGTCGAGGTCCGGCGGCATCGCCATCAGCGACAGGCCATTGTCGACGCAGGCGTCCGACAACAGCACACCCGATCCGCCGGCGCCGGTGATGATGACGACGTTCTCGCCCTTCGGCGTCGGCAGCACCGGGATTCCACGGGCGAACTGCAGCAGGTCCTGCAGACTGCGCGCCCGGACCACGCCCGACTGCCGCAGCACGTCTTCGTAAATCTTGTCGTTGCCGGCGAGTGCGCCCGTGTGGGAACTGGCCGCCCGCGCGCCAAGCAACGTGCGCCCGGCCTTCAGCACGACCACAGGCTTCTTCTTCGAGACCTGCTTGGCGGCCTCCGCGAAGGCACGGCCGTCCTTCAGGTCCTCGCAGTGCATGGCGACGACCTGGGTGTTGTCGTCCTGTTCGAAGAAGTACAGCAGGTCGTCCTCGTCGATGTCCGACTTGTTGCCGAGCCCGACGATCGCCGACACGCCCATCTTGGCGGAGCGGCTGAAGCCGATGATCGCCATGCCGATGCCGCCGGACTGCGACGACAGCGCCGCCTTGCCCTTCACGTCGTAGGGCGTGCAGAAGGTGGCGCACAGGTTCTTCGGCGTGTAGTAGAAACCGTAGATGTTCGGCCCCATCAGCCGCACGTCGTGCTTGCGCGCGATGGCGACGATCTCCTCCTGCCCTTCGACGTTGCCGGTCTCGGCGAAGCCCGAAGGGATTAGCACGGCACCGGGGATCTTCTTCTCGCCGACTTCGCCCAACGCCTGGGCGACGAACTTGGCCGGAATGGCGAACACCGCCACATCGATGTCGCCCGGCACGTCCTTGACGCTCTTGTAGGCCCTGTAGCCGAGGATGTCGTCGGCCTTCGGATGGATCGGATAGATCTCGCCCTTGTAGCCACCGTTGATGAGGTTCTTCATCACCGAGTTGCCGATCTTCCCATCCTCGGCCGAGGCGCCGATGACGGCCACCGCCTCGGGCTTCATGATCCGGTTCATCTGCCGGACGATCTGCTCCTGCGACGGGCGGTAGCGCGGCGTCCTGGCCGCGAAATCCAGGACCACGCGCACATCGGCGGCGGTGGCTCCGTTCTCGCGCGCGAAGACCGGGTTAAGATCGAGTTCGACGATCTCCGGCACCTCGTCGACAAGGCGCGAGACGTTGACGATCACATCGGCGAGCGCCTCGTGGTCGACCGCCTTGCCGCCGCGCACGCCCTTCAGCATCTCCGCGGCCTGGATGCCGTCGAGCATCGACAGGGCTTCCTCGCGGGTGACCGGGGCGAGGCGGAAGGTGATGTCCTTCAGCACCTCAACCAGCACGCCACCGAGGCCGAAGGCCACCAGCTTGCCGAAACTCGGGTCCGTGATCGAACCGACGATGACCTCCACGCCACCTTGCAGCATCTGCTGGACCTGCACGCCGATCAAGTCCGCCCCGGGGTCATGGGCGCGGGCGTTCTCCATGATGGTCCTGAAGCCTTGTCGGACGGTGTCGGCGTTCTGGAGACCAACCAGAACGCCGCCGGCTTCCGTCTTGTGCAGGATCTGCGGCGACACGATTTTCATGACCACCGGAAAACCCATGCCCTCGGCGAGGGTGACGGCTTCGTCGGCGCTCGTTGCCACGCCTTCCTTCGGCACTGGAATGCCGTACACATCGCAGAGTTGCTTGGCTTCCGGCGCGGTCAGCGCGTTGCGGCCCTCGGCCTTGGCGGTGTCGAGAAGGCGGCGGACGACATCCGTTGGGCGCTCGGTGTTGAGCGGATCGATGACTGCGGTCATGGCCTTTCCTCCTTTGCAAACTGGTCGGCTCACGTCTTGGAGGTGAGCTCGGATGGATTTTCGGGGATGGCAGCCTCGTGCAACGCGTCACCGGTGTCGCGCTGTCGGACCACTGCGTTTGTCCTTTTCGGAGAGGACCGCCACCCGTCCTATTCGGTGGTCAGCGGCTTGCGCGCCGCACCGAGTGCGCCGCTGTCGCGGACCTCGGAGATGCGGCGCTCGTCGAAGCCGAGCACCTCGCGCAGGATCTCGTCGGT
>NZ_JACCJY010000073.1 GCF_014596085.1 Azospirillum tabaci | reverse complement strand
TCGACGTTCGGGTCGGAGAGGATCAGCTTGAAGGCCGCGGTGACGCGCTCCTTCGTGGCGCCGCCGCCGACGTCGAGGAAGTTGGCCGGCTCGCCGCCGTACAGCTTGATGATGTCCATGGTCGCCATCGCCAGGCCGGCGCCGTTGACCATGCAGCCGATGTTGCCGTCCAGCTTGACGTAGTTCAGGTCGTGCTTGGCGGCCTCGACCTCGGCCGGGTCCTCTTCCGCGACATCGCGCAGTTCGGCCACGTTCTTGTGGCGGAACAGGGCGTTGTCGTCGAAGGCCATCTTGGCGTCCAGCGCCAGGATCTCGCCGGCGCCGGTGACGATCAGCGGGTTGATCTCGACGATCGCGCAGTCCAGCTCGGTGAAGGCGCGGTACATGGCGGTCAGGAACTTCGCCGCCGCCCCGACCTGCTTGCCTTCGAGGCCGAGCGCGAAGGCAACCTTGCGGGTGTGGTAGCCCTGGATGCCGGTGGCCGGATCGACGGCGACCTTGACGATCTTCTCCGGCGTGTTGTGGGCGACCTCCTCGATCTCCATTCCGCCTTCGGTGGACGCCATGATGGTGACGCGGCCGGTGGCGCGGTCGACCAGCATGCCGAGATACAGCTCGCGCTTGATGTCGGCGCCTTCCTCGACGTAGAGGCGCTTGACCTCGCGGCCGTCCGGACCGGTCTGCTTGGTGACCAGCACGTGGTTCAGCATCTCGCCGGCGTTCTTGCCGACCTCCTCGATGGACTTGACGACGCGGACGCCGCCCTTGCCCTCGGGGTTGTCCTTGAAGCGGCCGGCGCCGCGGCCGCCCGCGTGGATCTGCGACTTCACGACCCACACCGGGCCGCCCAGCTCGCGGGCGACGGCCTCGGCCTCCTCGGGAGAGAACGCGACGCCGCCGCGGGGCACCGCGACGCCGTACGTCTTCAGCAGGCCTTTGGCCTGATACTCATGGATGTTCATGGCTGTCTTCGGGTGTTTAAAATGGAAGGGTGCGGGGCGCAGGGCGGCATCGGTACTGGCGCGTCCTGCGCCGGCACCCTGCGTCCTGTGCTGAATGTGTGGAAGAATGATGGTGTGAGCCGGCGGCCCGCCGGATGTCCGCGGTCACACCCCCGCTCTTCGGGACGGCGTGCACCGGCGGTCCGGCCTCTCATGGAATGGGCGTCCCGACGGGACGCCCATTCCACGGCTGTCTTTACTCGGCGGCCATGCGGGGAACCACCAGCCCCAGCGCGCCGCTGTCGCGGACCTCGGAGATGCGGCGCTCGTCGAAGCCGAGCACCTCGCGCAGGATCTCGTCGGT
>NZ_JACCJY010000071.1 GCF_014596085.1 Azospirillum tabaci | reverse complement strand
GGGACCTGGTCCATCGACCTCGCCACGGCGACGCCGGTCACCGGTTCGCTGAGCCTCAACGCCAACGGCACGAACACCGTGTCGGCCACCGCCACCGATGCGGCGGGCAACGTGTCCTCGGCCGGCACGCAGACGCTGACCATCGACACGACAGCCCCGAACGCGCCGGCGGTGACCAGCGCGGCGCTCACCAACAGCGCCAGCCCGACCATCGCCGGCACGGCCGAAGCCGGCAGCACGGTGACCGTCACGGTGGGCGGCGCCACCTACACCACCACGGCGACGGGCGGAAGCTGGTCGATCGACCTCGCCACCGCGTCGCCGATCGCCGGGTCGCTGAGCCTGAACGCCAACGGCGCCAACCCGATCTCGGCCACCGCCACCGACGCGGCGGGCAACGTCTCGGCGCCGGGCACGCAATCGCTGACCATCGACACCACCGCGCCGAACGCGCCGGCGGTGACTTCGGCCGCGCTGACCAAGTCCGTAACGCCGACCGTCTCCGGCACGGCGGAGGCGAACAGCACAGTGACGCTGACGGTGGGTGGAGCGACCTACACCGCCACGGCCGCCGCGGGCACCGGCGCCTGGAGCGTGGACCTGTCCACGGCGACGCCGGCCTCCGGCACGCTGAGCCTCAACGCCAACGGCACCAACGCCGTCTCGGTCACGGCCCGCGACGCCGCCGGCAACGTCTCGGCCGCTGGCACGCAGTCGCTGACCATCGACACCACTGCGCCGAACGCACCGGTGGTGACTTCGGCGGCGCTCACCAGCAGCGCCACCCCGGTCATCGCCGGCACGGCGGAGGCGGACAGCACCGTCACCGTCACGGTGGGCGGCGCCACCTACACGACCGCCGCGTCGGGGACCGGCGCCTGGAGCGTGGACCTGTCTACGGCGACGCCGACCTCGGGCACGCTGAGCCTGAACGCCAACGGAACCAACCCGGTGTCGGCCACCGCCACCGATGCCGCCGGCAACACGTCCTCGGCCGGCACCCAGTCGCTGACCGTCGACACGACGGCGCCGAACGCTCCGGCGGTAACCTCGGCGGCTTTGACCAACAGCACCACCCCGGTGATCGGCGGTACGGCCGAGGCCGGCAGCACCGTCACCGTCACAGTGGGTGGGGCGACCTACACCACCACGGCGACGGGCGGAAGCTGGTCCATCGACCTCGCCACCGCGACGCCGATCGCCGGGTCGCTGAGCCTGAACGCCAACGGCGCCAACCCGATCTCGGCCACCGCCACCGACGCGGCGGGCAACGTCTCGGCGCCCGGCACGCAAGCCCTGACCATCGACACCACGCTGCCCAACGCCCCGGCGGTGACCAGCGCCGCGCTGACAAACAGCACGACGCCCACCATCGGCGGCACGGCGGAGGCGGGCAGCACGGTGACCGTCACCATCGGCGGGGCGACCTACACCACGACCGCCACCG
>NZ_JACCJY010000070.1 GCF_014596085.1 Azospirillum tabaci | reverse complement strand
AGCTGTTCTTCCGCCCCAACACCATGATGCTGTTCGGCGACGCCAAGAAGGTCACCGAAGAGGTCGTGAAGGCCACCGAGTAAAGGTCTGCTGAATGGAAAAGCCCCTTCCCGGACGAACCGGGAAGGGGCTTTTTTGTTGCCGCATCGGCGATTGGCTCAGAAGCCGACCGCGCCTTCGGCGACATGATCCACGATGATCAGGTGATTTTCCACGCGGGTGACGCCGGGAGTATTCTCCGCGGCGACGCGAATGGCGTCACGCTGCGCCTCGGTGCGGACGCTGCCCCAGAGATGCACGACGCTGTTGCGCACCACGATGTTTTCGCTGATCTCCGGCGCCCAGGGCTGCGCCCGCAGGGTCTCCAGAAGCCGATCGCGCACGACGCGGTCGTCCGCGGCGGCGGGGGAGACGTCCGGCGCGATGCTGGCGAGGACGTGCAGCAGGTTGGCGCGGCTGATGATGCCGACCAGCTTGCCGTTGTTCAGCACCGGAACGCGCTTGATGCGGTTGCCCTCCATCAGGCGGACCACCTCGTCGAGCGGGGTCTCTTCGGTGACGGAGATCAGCGATTCCGTCATCGCGTCGCGCACATGGCGGCCGTGGGACTTGGTGTAGTCGGCGGCTTGGTTAGGCGCGCCCGCGAACATGGCGAGCCACCAGGAGGCCCGGCGCACCGTGCCGGTCTCCGTCCGGCGCAGCAGGTCACCCTCGCTGATGACGCCGAGCAGGCGTCCATTCGAATCGCAGACGGGCAGGCCGCTGATCCGGTTCTCCAGCATGCGCTTCGCGGCTTCGGTCACCGTGGCATCGGGACCGATGGTGACCACCTGACGGGTCATGATGTCCGCAGCTTTCATGGCTTTCCTCCGTTTGCCTGATTCGTTGACCCAGCCAACTTACATATGCACGGAGTGCGGTGAAACTGCCTGGTGTACGGTATACCAATTTGCCGCAGGGCAAATTCCACAGCAGGGCAAATTTTGCAGGCGCAGAAAAAAAGGCTCCGCTGGCAGGAAGCCGCGGAGCCGTCAGGAGGGGGAATCTACAGGGAGGAATGCGTGTAGTTCCGAGGACGTTTGTAACCCTAGCGATCCGCTTCAACCACAGTGGATTCGGTATACCAGTCATGCGGCATGTGGATACCGTATACGATATGCCACAACGCGGCAGAAGGTGCAGAATCGTCGGGCTGTCGCCGAGGAATTGCCGCATCGTCGTTCATCAAAGAAACAGTCCGCGATCCGAACATATCCGCTTGTCATGAACTGGCATCTGGTATACCGTATCACCAATCCAAGCCGCTTCCCTCTCCGGGGCAACGAAAGCGCGGCCCAAACCCCGTCAGGCGGGGGGACTCCGGGGCAACCGGGAGCGGAGAGAGAGGGACGGGAACGCCAATGCAGATGATGAGTTTCTCGGTCGCGCCACTGGATCAGGGGATGAGCTTCAAGGCCAAGGCCTACCAAGCTCTGCGCC
>NZ_JACCJY010000069.1 GCF_014596085.1 Azospirillum tabaci | reverse complement strand
CGTTGGTGCCGTTGCTGTCGTCGGCCCGGTACCATTGGTAGGTGAAGGTCCGCCCGTCGCCATCGGCATCGCTCCAGGTGCCGTTGGTCGTCGACAGGGCGTTGCCTACGGTCGCGGTCCCCGTCACGCTCGGCACCGCGCTGTTCACCGGAACGCTGTTGGTGATCTCCGTGTAAGTCGAGGTCGCCGTCGGCGTGCCGCCCTTGCCGTCATTCGCCGTCACCACGACGCGCAGGTACTTGTGCGCATCGGAGGCCGTCAGCGTGTAGCTGGAGCTGGTCGCCCCGGCGATCGAGGCGGCGTTGGTGCCGTTGGTGTCATCAGCCCGATACCATTGGTAGGTGAAGGTCCGCCCGTCGCCATCGGCATCGCTCCAGGTGCCGTTGGTCGTCGACAGGGCGTTGCCTACGGTCGCGGTCCCCGTCACGCTCGGCACCGCGCTGTTCACCGGTGCGCTGTTGGTGATCGCCGTGTAGGCCGAGGTCGCCGTCGGCGTGCCGCCCTTGCCGTCATTCGCCGTCACCACGACACGCAGATACTTGTGGGCGTCGGAGCTGGTCAGCGTGTAGCTGGCGCTCGTCGCCCCGCTGATCGAGGCGGCGTTGGTGCCGTTGCTGTCGTCGGCCCGGTACCACTGGTAGGTGAAGCTCCGGTTGTCGCCGTCGGCGTCGCTCCAGGTGCCGGTCGTCGTGGTCAGCGCGTTGCCCACCGTCGCCGTGCCGCTCACGCTGGGCACCACGCTGTTCACCGGTGCGCTGTTGGTGATCGCCGTGTAGGCCGAGGTCGCCGTCGGCGTGCCGCCCTTGCCGTCATTCGCCGTCACCACGACACGCAGATACTTGTGGGCGTCGGAGCTGGTCAGCGTGTAGCTGGCGCTCGTCGCCCCGCTGATCGAGGCGGCGTTGGTGCCGTTGCTGTCGTCGGCCCGGTACCACTGGTAGGTGAAGCTCCGGTTGTCGCCGTCGGCGTCGCTCCAGGTGCCGGTCGTCGTGGTCAGCGCGTTGCCCACCGTCGCCGTGCCGCTCACGCTGGGCACCGCACTGTTCACCGGCAGGCTGTTGGCGATCGCCGTGTAAGCGGAGTAAGCGGTCGTCGTGTTGGAGTTGCCGTCGTTGGCGATCACCGCCACGCGCAGGTACTTGTGGGCATCCGACGTCGTCAGCGTGTAGCTGGAACTGGTCGCGCCGCTGATCGAGGCAGCGTTGGTGCCGTTGCTGTCGTCGGCCCGGTACCACTGGTAGCTGTAGCTCAGCGCGTCGCCGTCGGGATCGCTCCAGGTCCCGGACGCCCCGCTCAGCGCGTTGCCCACCGTCGCCGTCCCCGACACCGTCGGCACCGCGCTGTTCACCGGAGCGCCGTTGCCCGCCGCCGCCACCTGCGACGAATAAGCCGAGCTCGCCGTCTGCGTGCCGCCCTTGCCGTCGTTGGCCGTCACCACAACGCGCAGGTACTTGTTCAGGTCACCCGCCGCCAGCGTGTAGCTGGAGCCCGTCGCCCCGCTGATCGACGCGCCGTTGGTGCCGTTGCTGTCGTCGGCGCGATACCACTGGTAGGTGAAGGTCCGCCCGTCGCCATCGGCATCGCTCCAGGTGCCGTTGGTCGTCGACAGGGCGTTGCCCACCGTCGCCGTCCCCGACACCGTCGGCACCGCGCTGTTCACCGGCAGGCTGTTGGCGATCGCCGTGTAGGCCGAGGTGGCGCTCTGCGTGCCGCCCTTGCCGTCGTTGGCCGTCACCACGACGCGCAGGTACTTGTGGGCGTCCGACGAGGTCAGCGCGTAGCTGGA
>NZ_JACCJY010000067.1 GCF_014596085.1 Azospirillum tabaci | reverse complement strand
GATGAGTTTCTCGGTCGCGCCACTGGATCAGGGGATGAGCTTCAAGGCCAAGGCCTACCAAGCTCTGCGCCAAGCCATCACCCAGATGGACATCTACGGCGGGCCGAGCGAGATCCGCCTCGACGAGCGCCAGCTCTGCGAGGCGCTGGGCGTCAGCCGCACCCCGGTGCGCGAGGCCATGGCGCTGCTGGAGCAGGAGGGCTTCATCCGCTCCATGCCCCGGCGCGGCATCTTCGTGGTGCGCAAGACCAAGGCGGAGATCATCGAGATGATCACCGTCTGCGCCGCGCTCGAAGGCATGGCCGCCCGCCTCTTCGTCGAGCGCGCCGACGAGCGCGGCATGGCCGACCTGCACGCCACCTTCGACCGCTTCGCCGAAGGCGAGCTGGCCGACCACGTGCTGGAGTATTCCGACGCCAACGTCGCCTTCCACCAGTCGATCATCCAGGCCTCGGGCTGCACGCTCATCGCCGACCTGACCGACCGCTTCTTCATCCACATGCGGGCCATCCGCCGCGTCACCATGCGCCGCGGCGGCCGGGCCGAGACGTCCATCGTCGAGCACCGCGACATCATCGACGCCCTGACCCGGCGCGACGCCGACCTGGCCGAGCGGCGGGTGCGCGAGCACACGCTGGGGCTGGCCCGCCATGTCGAACAGCACTGCGATTTTCTCGATTGACCGATCGTGAACCGAATAAGAGTCGGGGAGGAGTAACCCTTATGTCAGCCGTCACAGTCCTCAACAACCAAGCCACGGCCGCCACCGATGCGGAACCGGCGCTGACGGATGGTTTCCAGCTCGTCATCGATGCCCTCAAGCTCAACGGCATCGAGAACCTCTACGTCGTGCCGGGCATCCCGATTTCCGACCTGCTGCGCATGGCGCAGGGCGAGGGGCTGCGGGTCATCTCCTTCCGCCACGAGCAGAACGCCGGCAACGCCGCGGCGATCGCCGGCTTCCTCACCAAGAAGCCGGGCGTGTGCATGACCGTCTCGGCGCCGGGCTTCCTCAACGGCCTGACCGCGCTGGCCAACGCCACCACCAACTGCTTCCCGATGATCCTGATCTCCGGCTCGTCGGAGCGCGAGATCGTCGACCTCCAGCAGGGCGACTACGAGGAGATGGACCAGCTGGCCATCGCCAAGCCGCTGTGCAAGGCCGCCTTCCGCGTGCTGCATGCCCAGGACATCGGCATCGCCGTGGCCCGCGCGATCCGCGCCGCGGTGTCGGGCCGGCCGGGCGGCGTCTACCTCGACCTGCCGGCCAAGCTGTTCTCGCAGGTGATGGACGCCGCCGAGGGGGCGCGCTCGCTGGTCAAGGTGGTCGACGCCGCGCCGGCGCAGCTGCCCGCGCCGGACTCGGTGGCGCGCGCGCTGGAGGTGCTGAAGGGCGCCAAGCGGCCGCTGATCATCCTCGGCAAGGGCGCCGCCTACGCCCAGGCCGACGAGGCGGTGCGCGAGCTGGTCGAGAAGAGCGGCATCCCGTTCCTGCCGATGAGCATGGCCAAGGGGCTGCTGCCCGACACCCACCCGCAGTCGGCGGGCGCGGCGCGCTCGATGGTGCTGAAGGACGCCGACGTGGTGGTGCTGGTGGGCGCCCGGCTGAACTGGCTCTTGTCGCACGGCAAGGGCAAGACCTGGGGCGAGCCGGGGTCGAAGACCTTCATCCAGATCGACATCGAGCCGCGCGAGATGGACAGCAACGTGGCGATCGTGGCGCCGCTGGTCGGCGACATCGGGTCGTGCGTGTCGGCGCTGACCGCCGGGATGGCCAAGGGCTGGACGCCGCCGCCGGCGGAGTGGACGGGGGCCGTGGCGGCGCGCCGCGAGGCGAACATCGCCAAGATGGCGCCCAAGCTGATGAGCAACGCCTCGCCGATGAACTTCCACGGCGCGCTCGGCGCGCTGCGCCGGGTGGTGCAGGAGCGCCCCGAGGCGCTGCTGGTGAACGAGGGGGCGAACACGCTGGACCTGGCGCGCGGGATCATCGACATGCACCAGCCGCGCAAGCGCCTGGACGTCGGGACCTGGGGCGTGATGGGCATCGGCATGGGCTTCGCGGTGGCGGCTGCGGTGGAGTCGGGCAAGCCGGTGCTGGCGGTGGAAGGCGACAGCGCCTTCGGCTTCTCGGGCATGGAGGTGGAGACGATCTGCCGCTACAACCTGCCGGTGTGCATCGTGGTGTTCAACAACAACGGCATCTACAAGGGGACGGACGTGAACCCGACGGGCGGGTCGGACCCGTCGCCGATGGTCTTCGTTCCGGACTCGCGCTACGACAAGATGATGGAGGCCTTCGGCGGCGCCGGGGTCAACGTGACGACGCCGGACGAGCTGTACCGGGCGGTCAGCGCGGCGATGGACAGCGGCCGGCCGACGCTGATCAACGCGGTGATCGACCCCAACGCCGGGTCGGAGAGCGGCAACATCGGCAGCCTCAACCCCACCAGC
>NZ_JACCJY010000066.1 GCF_014596085.1 Azospirillum tabaci | reverse complement strand
GGGGCTTGGCGCGCCGGCAAAAAGAATGGCGGCCCCAGAGAGCCGCCAAGGTTCAGCTAACTCTGCCGTGGGAAGCAGATCGCGCGACCCTAAACGCGGCGGCTCTTTAAAACAATTCCAATGAGGAAGTAACTCATGACCACCATGCCCCCCGGCGCGGCGATCCCGCGCGAGATCCACCCCGACGCCCTGGCCCTCGTCCGCCACTTCGAAGGCCTGTACCTCAAGGCCTACCTGTGCCCCGCGGGGGTGCCGACCATCGGCTACGGCCACACCGCCGGGGTTCGGATGGGCCAGATCATCACCTCCCTCCAGGCCGAGGTCTACCTGCGCGCCGACATGGCCGACGCCGCCAGCGATGTCGACCGGCTGGTCACGGTCCCGCTCACCGATCGGCAGCGCGGCGCCCTGGCGTCGTTCGTGTTCAACCTGGGGGGCGGCGCCCTGCGGGATTCCACGCTTCAGCGCCTGCTGAACCAGCGCGACTATGCCGGGGCGGCGGCCGAGTTTCCGAAATGGGTCTACGCAACGGTCAACGGCGTCAAGAAGCAGCTCGACGGGCTGAAGAAGCGCCGGGCTGCTGAGGCGAAGCTGTTCGAGACCGCCTGACCACCACTCACATTGTTCATGGCATGCAAAAAATCCTTTTAATTGGGTCTATAATCCTATAAAGTGACCTTGCGTTGCCCACGAAGGGTGCATCGCCATTTGGCAGTCATTGGTAAAAGGATGGGGTCATGACTATTGTAAAATACGGTCGGTATGTCGCCAATATGAGCGGGACTATGAATAACATGGTCCAAGTGGTTGACCCGAGCAGCAACGAAGCGGGTGCTGTTGTCAGAACACTCAATATGAGCATTAATGGTTCTGGATCGGTATGGTTGCTTACTGGTCCGACTGCTCCGATCTTCGGAACCGGACCCAACCACGTTGTCTTTCGGGTGAATGGCAACTCGTCAATGCTGACGGGTGGCACGCTGCCCTACGAGGTTGAGTTGCCATCGGGCTATGGACTGTGGCTCTACGCATCTGCGGCACAGTCCAGCGGTGTCAACATGTCTTACGATCTCTACTGACACCGAAACCCTGTTAGATGGGGTCACGTACATGGGGCTCGAAATGCCCCATGTGCGGAAACTATCTCGTTAGGATTTAATGCGCTATCGTTCCGGTCGGATCGGACTTTCTGCTCCGCTGCTACTCTACCCGCTTCACCGGCTGCCGGTACCGTCGGCGGGATGTCCGCCATCAATCCAGCAGCGCGTTCCAGGCATCCCACCCGTCACCGCTGAGCCGCCACCGGCCCGGACGCTCGCCGGCCAGGCAGCGACCTGCCGGGCATCCCGGCGGACAAGTTGGATTGAGGTGGACCGTACTCTGGCCGTCGCGGCTGAGCCGTCTTGTTCTAGCGGATAGGTTGATCGGGAAATGGTTCTGGCTGCCTACTTAATTTCCACGCTCTAATCTACTGATATATGAAAGCATTCTGGCGTCATTCTTCTGGATATCAAGCAATGGGGGAGCGCTATGTCTGCATTCGTGCGAGTGTTTGTTAAGGGTTCAAGATTCGGAAATGCTGCAAAAATGGAATTAATGACTGATCGCGTTCCGGTTCAAGGAGACTATATCCATATAGGAGGTAAAAATATCGCAAAGGTAAATTTTGTCATTTTGTTCGGTAACAATGAAGAGTTTGCTGCGTATGTGTATGCAGATCATGATCCCGATGATTTTCCAGATGGAGCGCAATAGGCGATCGTTCGCTCAACGATAAGCTCTGTATCCCATCCCAGCCGCCCGGCCCCCGCCGAGGCGGCTTTTTTCGTGCCCGAAGGAGGGGCATCCCCATGCTGCCACTGCTCATCCCGATCCTCACCGCCCTGGCCCCGGTGCTGCTGCCCGAGGTCGCCAAGGCCGCCCTCGGCACCGGCGAGACCGCCCAGAAGGTCGGTGAGGCTACGGTGTCCGTCGTCTCGGCTGTGACCGGCGTGCCGATCAGCACCCCGGCGGACGCCGAGCGTGCCGTCGCCGCGGTGCAGGCCGATCCCGCCAAGCTGGCCGAGCTGTACCGCCAGCAGGGCGATCAGGTCGTGGCGCTGCTGCGGCTGGACAACGACGACCGGGCCGACGCCCGCGCGCAGACGGTCCAGCTTGCCCAGGCCGGAAGCCGTATCTCCTGGGGCGCGCCCATCGTCTCGACCATCGTCCTGGTGACGTTCGGCATCGTGCTGTACCGGGTGCTGAGCCAGCCGGCGGGCGTGATCGACCAGAACGCCACGCTGATGCTCGGCGCCCTGACCACCATGGCCTCGGCGGTGGTGGCCTATTGGGTCGGTTCCAGCGCCGGGTCTGCGGCAAAGGACAGGCTGCTGCGGAAATGAGGGACTCGCCGTGACCGTTCCTCACCTCTCCGACCTCGCCGGGGCCGCCGGGTTCGTCCTGGTGGCCCTCTGGCCATGGCTGTCCGGTCGCCGCGCTCTGCTGGCCGGGCAGGGCGCCTCCGCCGCAGCCTTCGCGCTGCACTACCTGCTGATCGGCGCCTCGACCGGCGCAGCTATGGCCGGGCTCTC
>NZ_JACCJY010000065.1 GCF_014596085.1 Azospirillum tabaci | reverse complement strand
AAGGCCGCCCGGAGCTTCCGGGCGGCCTTTTTCCTGACCAGGGATCCAGGTGTCGAGCAAGGGAACTCCGGGTGTCCGTCCGCCAACGGATCGACCACCGGAGACTCCACCATGTATCCCGCCGATCTCCTCGCTTCGCCCAGCCTCCTCGAACCGCTGCGTTTTCGGACGCGCGGCGGCGTGACCGTGACCCGGCGCGCCACGGCGCTCGACCCGCGGAACGCCCTCGATCCGGTGATCGACGCGCTGGATCGCCGCCGCGGCCTGCTGTTGTCCAGCGGGGTGGAGGCGCCGGGCCGCTACCGACGCCACGCGCTGGGCTTCACCGATCCGCCGCTGGCCGTCACGGCGCGCGGCCGCACGCTGCGCATCGATGCGCTGAACGCGCGGGGCCGGGTGCTGCTGCCGGCCATTGCCGAGGCTCTGCATGGCCTGGAGGCGCTGGCCGGGCTGGAGGAGGCGCCGTCGCGCGTCACTGCCCTGGTCCGCAAGCCCCGCCACCCCTTCCCGGAGGAAGAGCGGAGCCGCCAGCCCTCCGTCTTTTCGGTTCTGCGTGCGGTGCTGGAGCTGTTCGCCGCCCCCGACGACCCGCTGCTCGGGCTTTACGGAGCCTTCGCCTACGACCTCGCCTTCCAGTTCGAGCCAATCCGCCTGCGGCTGGAGCGGCCCGACGACCAGCGCGATCTGGTGCTGTACCTGCCGGACCGGCTCGTCGCCCTGGACCCCGGGTCGGGCCTCGCGCGGCTCGTCGAGTATGAGTTCGCCACGGCGGTTGGGAGTACGGAAGGGCTGGAGCGCAGCGGGCGCGATCAACCTTACCGCCCCGACACCAACGCCGAGGCCGGCTGCGACCATGCGCCCGGCGAGTATCAGCGCGTCGTCGAGACCGCCAAGGCCGCCTTCCGCTGCGGCGACCTGTTCGAGGTGGTGCCCGGCCAGACCTTCGCTGAGCCCTGCGCCGACGCGCCTTCGGCGGTGTTCCGGCGGCTGCGCGCCGCCAACCCGGCGCCTTACGAAGCCTTCGTCAATCTCGGGCGGGGCGAGTTCCTGGTCGCCGCCAGCCCGGAAATGTATGTGCGGGTGTCCGACGGGCGGGTGGAGACCTGCCCGATCTCCGGCACCGTGGCGCGCGGGGCCGACGCGCTGGGCGACTCCTCCCAGATTCTGCGCCTGCTGACCTCGGCCAAGGACGCGGCGGAACTGACCATGTGCACCGACGTCGACCGCAACGACAAGGCGCGGGTGTGCGAGCCGGGCTCGGTCCGGGTGATCGGGCGGCGGATGATCGAGCTGTACTCCCGCCTGATCCACACCGTGGACCATGTGGAGGGGCGCCTGCGGCCCGGAATGGACGCCCTGGACGCCTTCCTCACCCACACCTGGGCGGTGACGGTGACCGGGGCGCCCAAGCGCTGGGCCATGCAATTCCTGGAGGACACCGAGCGGTCGCCGCGCCGCTGGTACGGCGGGGCCTTCGGCCGGCTGGGCTTCGACGGCGGGATGGACACCGGCCTGACCCTGCGCACCATCCGCATGGCCGAGGGCGTCGCCCATGTGCGGGCCGGGGCGACCCTGCTGTCCGACAGCGACCCGGACGCGGAGGACGCGGAGTGCCGCCTGAAGGCCGCCGCCTTCCGCGACGCCATTCGCGGAACGACGATGAGTTCGGCGTTCGGGCTTCCGGTGGTTCCCCGCGGCGGGCGGGGCAAGCGGGTGCTTCTGGTGGATCACGACGACAGCTTCGTCCACACGCTGGCCGACTATCTGCGCCAGACCGGTGCGTCGGTGACGACGCTGCGCCACAGCCACGCACGGATGGCGCTGGCGGACCAGAGACCGGATCTGGTCGTGCTGTCCCCCGGTCCGGGCCGCCCGGCGGATTTCGACGTGGCGGGCACCATCGACGTGGCGCTGGCGCTCGGCCTGCCGGTGTTCGGCGTCTGCCTGGGCTTGCAGGGAATGGTGGAGCGGTTCGGCGGCGCTCTGGACGTCCTGCCGGAACCGGTCCACGGCAAGGCGACGGAGGTCCGGGTGCTGGGCGGCGCGCTGTTCGCCGGCCTGCCGGAGCGGATGATGGTCGGGCGCTACCACTCGCTGGTGGCGCGCCGCGACCGGTTGCCGGCGGACCTCACGGTGACCGCGGAAACTGCTGACGGTCTGGTGATGGCTGTGGAGCACCGGCGGCTTCCACTCGCCGCCGTGCAGTTCCACCCCGAGTCGATCCTGTCGCTCGACGGTGGGGCCGGTCTCGCCCTGCTGGGCAACGTGATGGACCGGCTGGCCGCCGGCGTCCTTGCGGACGCGGCGGCGTAACGGGGAAAGGGCAGGGGGTGGTTACTCCACCATCCCCAGCGCTTCCTTGTAGAGTTCCAGGATGGCTTCCTGCTCCTGGCGGTCGGCCTTGTCCATTTTGCGCAGCCGGATGATTTGGCGGATAATCTTGGTGTCGAAACCGGTGCCCTTGGCCTCGGAGTAGACCTCCTTGATGTCCTCCTGCAGGCCGCGCTTCTCCTCTTCCAGGCGCTCGATGCGCTCAACGAAGGATTTCAGGCGATCCGCCGCAATGCCGCCGACGTCGGACATGATAAGGGTAACCTCAAATTGGGTGCTTCCGGGGAATCCGGCGCGGACGATATCGGCGGGCGCCGTCGATGGCAAGCGACTCCCGGCGTCGTCGGCGTGGATGCCACAGGCCGTGTCCATCGGCGCACGCTTTGGCCGGGTGTGCCCGGATAGTGGGATACGCCCGTGACGAAAGGTGCCGCCTCGGACCGGCTCCTCATGCGAAAGACCGATGGCGGGGCCTTGCGAAAGGGGCGACCTTGCTCTTTCCGTTGCACGCGGGCGTGCCATCCCTCTCCGGGCTGTTGCGCCGCACCTATCACCGCTGGTAATACCATCGACGCTCAAGAGCTTCACAAAGTCACATAAATCCGGCATTGATGCCGACGGTCTAGGCCGATTGCACGCAAATCGGCCACTTGCGGCAGGGGAGATAAAGAACCATGAAAATCGCCATACCCAGGGAACGGCGCGCGGGGGAGAATCGCGTCGCGGCTTCTCCGGAGACGGTCAAGAAACTCAAAGCCCTCAGCCTGGAAGTGGTCGTGGAGACCGGCGCGGGTCTGGGCTCGAACCTGCCGGACCGGGTCTATCAGGACGCCGGTGCGGAGATCGCGCCGGACGCCGCCTCGGCGCTGGCCGACGCCGACATCGTGCTGAAGGTGCAGC
>NZ_JACCJY010000064.1 GCF_014596085.1 Azospirillum tabaci | reverse complement strand
GGCGGCCGGGGCAGCGGCCGGAGCCGGGGCGGCGACGGCGGCGCCAGCCTCGCCGAGGACGCCCAGCAGGGCGCCGACGCCGACGTTGGCGCCGTCGGCGGCGACGATCTCCGCCAGAGTGCCGGCGGACGGGGCGTTCACCTCAAGCGTGACCTTGTCGGTCTCCAGTTCGACCAGCGCCTCGTCGGCGGCGACCGCGTCGCCGACCTTCTTCAGCCAGCGGGCAACGGTCGCCTCGGAGACGGACTCGCCCAGGGTGGGGACCTTGATTTCGGTAGCCATAAGTTCCTCTCGTACTTTCTTGTTCTACGCCTGGGCGTCGAGTCAGCGGATGACGAGCGCGTCTTCCAGAAGCTTCGCCTGCTCCTGGTTGTGACGCTTGAGCAGGCCGGTGGCCGGCGACGCGGAGGCCGGACGGCCGGCGTAGCTGGGGCGCGAGGCCTTGTGCTCGATCGAGGTGAGGGCGCCTTCCAGACGGCGGTCGACGAAGGCCCAGTAGCCCTGGTTCTCCGGCTCCTCCTGGCACCACACGACCTCGGCGTTCGGATAGCGGGCGAACTCCTCGGTCAGGGCGGAGCGGGGGAACGGATAGAGCTGCTCCAGCCGGACGAGCGCCACGTCCTTGATGCCGCGCGCGGTGCGCTCCTGCAGCAGGTCGTAATAGACCTTGCCGGTGCAGACGACGATGCGGCGGATCTGATCGTTCGGCAGCAGGTCCGTCGCCGTCTCGCCGAGCACGCGGCGGAAGTTCGTGCCCTCGGCCAGCTCCGACAGGCTGGAGACGCACAGCTTGTGGCGCAGCAGCGACTTCGGCGTGAACAGCACCAGCGGCTTGCGGAAGGGCCGGCGCATCTGGCGGCGGAAGGCGTGGAACAGGTTCGCCGGGGTCGTCAGGTTGCAGATCTGCCAGTTGTCCTCGGCGGACATTTGCAGGAAGCGCTCCGGACGGGCCGAGGAGTGCTCCGGACCCTGGCCCTCGTAGCCGTGCGGCAGCAGCAGCACGAGGCCGGACATGCGCAGCCACTTCGACTCGCCCGACGAGAGGAACTGGTCGATGATGGTCTGGGCGGTGTTGGCGAAGTCGCCGAACTGCGCTTCCCACAGGGTCAGGCTGTGCGGCTCGGCCAGCGAGTAGCCGTATTCGAAGCCGACCACGGCGGCCTCGGACAGCGGGCTGTCATGAACCTCGAACGGGCCCTGGTCGGGGCGCAGGTGGTTCAGCGGGATGTACTTGTTCTCGGTGTTCTGGTCGTACATCACCGCGTGGCGGTGCGAGAAGGTGCCGCGGCCGGAATCCTGGCCGGACAGGCGGACGCCGTTGCCCTCGACCAGCAGCGTGCCGTAGGCGAGCGCTTCCGCCGTCGCCCAATCGATGCCCTCGCCGGTTTCCAGCGACTTCTTCTTGGCTTCGAGCTGGCGGGCGATCTTCGAGTTGATCGCGAAGTCCTTGGGGTACTCGCAGAGCTTGTTGCCGACCTCGCGCAGAACGTCGATCGCCACGCCGGTGTTGCCCTTGCGCTCGTCGTCGGTCTTGGCGGCCTCCAGGCCCGACCACTTGCCTTCCAGCCAGTCGGCCTTGTTCGGCTTGAAGGAGTTGGCGGCCTCGAACTCACCCTCCAGCTTCTTCATGAAGTCCTGGATCATCTGATCGGACTCGGCCTGGGTGAGGACGTTCTCCTCGACGAGCTGCTTGCCGTACAGTTCCCGCGTGGTCGCGTGGGCGCGGATCTTCTTGTACATCAGCGGCTGGGTGAAGCCCGGCTCGTCGCCCTCGTTGTGGCCATGGCGGCGGTAGCAGACCATGTCGATCACCACGTCCCGCTTGAACTTCTGGCGGAACTCGGCGGCGATGCGGCTGATGTGGACGACGGACTCGGGGTCGTCGCCGTTGACGTGGAAGATCGGCGCCTGGACCATCTTCGCCATGTCCGAGCAGTAGACGCCGGACCGCGAATAGGTCGGGTTCGTGGTGAAGCCGATCTGGTTGTTGATGATGAAGTGCACGGTGCCGCCGGTGCGGTAGCCGCGCAGCTCCGACAGGCCCAACGTCTCGGCCACGATGCCCTGGCCGGCGAAGGCGGCGTCGCCGTGGATCAGCACGCCCATGACCTGCTCGCGCTCTAGGTCGTTGCGCTGCGCCTGCTTGGCGCGCACCTTGCCCAGCACGACCGGGTTGACCCATTCCAGGTGGGACGGGTTGGCGGTCAGCGACAGGTGGACGATGTTGCCGTTGAAGTCGCGGTCCGACGAGGTGCCGAGATGGTACTTCACGTCGCCGGAGCCCTGCACGTCCTGCGGGCTGGACGGGTTGCCCTGGAACTCCGAGAAGACCGCGGCGAAGGGCTTGCCCATGAAGTTGGTCAGCACGTTCAGACGGCCGCGGTGGGCCATGCCGACGACGACCTCCTTGAGGCCGAGCTGGCCGCCGCGCTTCAGGATCTGCTCCAGCGCGGGGATCATCGACTCGCCGCCCTCAAGGCCGAAGCGCTTGGTGCCGGTGTACTTGAGCTGCAGGAACTTCTCGAAGCCCTCGGCGGCGATCAGGCGCTCGTAGATGGCGCGCTTGCCGTTCACCGTGAAGTCGGTGTGGTTGCGGCCGCCCTCGATGCGCTCCTGGATCCAGGCCTTCTCTTCGGGGTCCTGGATGTGCATGAACTCGACGCCGATGTTCCCGCAGTAGGTCTTCTGCAGGATCTCCAGGATCTGGCGCAGCGACGCCGTCTCCAGACCCAGCGAGTAGTTCAGGAAGATCGGGCGGTCCATGTCGCCCGGGCCGAAGCCGTAGGTCGCCGGATCGAGTTCCGGGTGCGGCTCGCGCTTCTCAAGACCCAGCGGGTCGAAATGCGCGTTCATGTGGCCGCGCACGCGGTAGACGCGGATGAGCATCAGCGCGCGGATGCTGTCGAGCGTCGCGGCGCGCAGCTGCTGGTGGCTGATGCCGCCATAGACCTGCTGGGCGTGGGCGACGAGGCCGGCGTTGCCGTTGGTCGCGGCCGGAGCGCCGATGCTTTCCAGCGAGGCGGCGATGGGGTCGAGCGCGCCGTTGGCGAGCGTGCCCTCTTCCAGGCTCCAGGACGGGCCGTTCAGCTCGTTCAGGACGGCGCGGGAGTCGTCGTCCAGCTCCCTGAAGAAGCCGTTCCAGCTCGAATCCACCGAGGAGGGGTCCTTCAGGAAGCGCGCGTACAACTCCGCGACATATTCGGCGTTCGAGCCGAACAGGAACGAGGTCTTCTCCAGATTAGCGGACATATGTTTGCCTCGGGCGTTTGCCCGGTTCCCTCAGAGAGTTTTTTTGCTTGTCGCGGGGCTCCGAGCGGACCCCGGGGTCCTCGGGGGGGGGGCGGGGGCCCCCGGCCTCCCCGGGGGGGGGGGGAGAGGGGGGGCGCGCCCCC
>NZ_JACCJY010000005.1 GCF_014596085.1 Azospirillum tabaci | reverse complement strand
GTACGACAACGAGTGGGGCTTCTCCAACCGCATGAGCGACACCGCCGTCGCCATGGCCAACGCCAAGTAAGCCTTCCACGGCTTGCTGCCAAAGGAAAAGGGCGCCCCGCAACGGGGCGCCCTTTTTCATGAGCAGGCCGTTGCGGCAGGGCCGCGGTCACCCCGCCTTGACGGCGTTGATTCCCGTGGCCTGCGTCAACTGGTCGGCGACCCAGGCGGCGACGCTCTTGCCCTCCCGTTCGGCGCAGGTGGCGATGGCGCGGTGGAGCATCGGGTTGACGCGGATGGCGAGCTTGCCGGAATAGGGCTGCTCGGTGTTGCCCGCCATGTCGCAGGCCATCGCCAGATAATCGTCCACGGCCTCGCGGAAGGCCCTGCGCAGCTCATCGACCGAGCGGCCGGTGAAGGTGATGCCGTCGCGCGTGTTGATGACGGCCCCGACGAAGATGCCGGCGTCGTTATCGAAATCGATCTGGGCCTTGTAGCCCTTATAGTCCATCATCGGCGGCGACCCCAGGGATGCGTGGGGTGGAAGGATAGCCCCGCCTCCGCGCCCGTGGTTTGACCTGCCTCAATTCCCGAAACGGGGATGAGGGAATGCCCACCCAGTTCTTCCCGTCATGACCGCCCTGCCCCCGCTCAGCCGCCCCATCCGCATCCACGGCCTGACCGACGCCGACGCCGCCTGCTCGGCAGCGGCGGACCTCGGGGTGCCCCTTCTGCTGGTCAGCGCGCCCGGTGCGGCGGCCTCCGCCGGGGCCGGCTGGTTTCGCGAGGTCATCGCCCGCGCCGCCGCCCGGCATCCATCGGTTGCCATGACTGCGGTGCTCGACTGCGCCGACCGGCCCGGCGATGCCCTGGGCGCTCTGTCCGCCGGAGTCGATGTGATCCTGTTCACCGGACGGACGGACGTCGCGGAGCGGCTGGCCGACATCGCCGCGCAGCGCGGTTCCAGCCTGCTGACGGCGCTTCCCGAAGGGCTCGACCTGCGCGCGGTCCGCGATCCCCGGCGTGCCTGCCGGGAGTGGCTGAGCGGGCAAGACGATGGCCATGTCACGGAATAGTCCCAAGGCGATACCGCTTTTTCCCCAAATCCGCGCGATCAAAAGTGGTGTATGGTGGTTTCGTCATCACGATGCGGTACCACCCCCATGACCACGACCACGCCTTTGCGGCCCCAGGCGGACACCACACCGCTGAAGGGTGAGGAGCCGGCCCTGCTCCATCCGGAGAGGCCGGACGGGCTTTCGCGCGGCTCGCGCTTCCCCGTGCCGCCCGTGGAGAAGATCCGCGGCGCCCGGCTGCTCATCGTTTGGGCCTGTCTGGCCGCCGGGGCCTGGGCTGTGGTGGTGGGCGCCGGCTACGGCCTCTACGTCATCGTCCAATCCGTTCTGTGACAAAAAACGGCTGCCCCGCGACGCTCGCCTCACCCTTCGGCGATTCCTGAATCCGACCTCTCGGATAGGCCCTTTTGCCGCCGCGAGTGGCCGCATTACACCCCTGCCGACGTTGCAAAGAGTCCCGCGCTGGGCTATGAGGGCCGCATTTCCGACAGAAACCCCAAGGGGAAGAGCCAGATGAAGCTCACTCGTCGTGTTAAGGAAATTCTTGCGAACTACGAAAGCGACACCCCGGGCGTCAAGGCCAACCTTGCCCGCATTCTTATGGAAGGCAAGCTGGGCGGCACCGGCAAGCTGGTGATCCTCCCCGTCGACCAGGGCTTCGAGCACGGCCCGGCGCGCAGCTTCGCGCCGAACGAGCCGGGCTACGACCCGCATTACCATTACCAGCTCGCCATCGACGCCGGCTGCAACGCCTACGCCGCGCCGCTGGGCTCGCTGGAGGCCGGCGCCTCGACCTTCGCCGGCTCGATCCCGCTGATCCTCAAGATGAACAGCGCCAACAGCCTGTCGAGCCAGAAGGAGAACGCCGATCAGGCGGTGACCGCCTCGGTGCAGGACGCGTTGCGCCTCGGCTGCTCGGCCATCGGCTTCACGATCTACCCCGGCTCGGACGCCATGTACGACCAGTACGAGGAGATCCGCGAGCTGTCGAAGGAGGCCAAGTCGGTCGGCCTTCCCACCGTGCTGTGGTCCTACCCGCGCGGCGGCACCGTCTCCAAGGAAGGCGAACTGGCCATCGACGTGATCGGCTACGCCGCCCACATGGCCGCGCTGCTCGGCGCCCACATCATCAAGGTGAAGCTGCCGTCGGCCCATCTGGAGCAGGCGGAGGCCAAGAAGGTCTACGAGTCCAAGAACATCCCGATCGCCACCCAGGCCGACCGCGTCCGCCACATCATGCAGTGCGCCTTCAACGGCCGCCGCATCGTGGTCTTCTCGGGCGGCGCCACCAAGGGCGAGGACGCGGTGTTCGAGGACGCCCGCGCGATCCGCGACGGCGGCGGCAACGGCTCGATCATCGGCCGCAACGCCTTCCAGCGCCCGCGCGAGGACGCTTTGAAGCTGCTCGACCGGATCATGAAGATCTATCAGGGCAAAGAGTAAGGATCGCCTCGGGTGACCGAAACCGCCTGTCGGCTCTACCTCGTGACGCCGCCGGTCCTGGAACCGGCGGCGTTCGCGCCGAAACTGACCGAAGCGCTGGACGCGGGCGGCGTCGCCTGCGTCCAGTTGCGTTTGAAGGGCTGCTCCGACGACGCCGTGCGCCGGGCCTGCGACGCCCTGCGCCCGATCGCCCAGGACCGCGGGGTGGCCTTCATCCTGAACGACCACCCCGAACTGGCCCGCGAAACCGGCTGCGACGGCGTGCATGTCGGGCAGCAGGACACGCCCTACGCCCAGGCGCGGCGGATCGTCGGCAACGACGCCATCGTCGGGGTGACTTGCCACGACAGCCGCCATCTCGCCATGGAAGCGGGCGAGGCCGGGGCCGATTACGTCGCCTTCGGCGCCTTCTTTCCCACCACCACCAAGGACGCCGCCTTCAAGGCGGAGCCGGAGCTGCTCCAGTGGTGGTCGGAGCTGATGGAGGTCCCCTGCGTCGCCATCGGCGGGATCACCCAGGAGAATTGCGCGCCGCTGGTCCGCGCCGGGGCCGATTTCCTGGCCGTGGTCGGCGCCGTGTGGAACCACCCCGATGGGCCGGGCGCCGCCGTAAAGGCGTTCAACGCCGCCATCTCCGCGGCCGAAGGGTGACGAAGGCCGCCTCCGAATCATGGACCTCCTTTCCATCGAGACGCTGACCGCGCTGTTCGCGGTCGGCCTTGTGGCGGGCTTCGTTGACGCCATTGCCGGGGGCGGCGGGCTTTTGACCCTCCCCGCCCTGCTCTGGGCCGGCCTGTCGCCCGCGCAGGCACTGGCGACGAACAAGCTGCAATCCAGCTTCGGCTCCCTCTCCGCCGCGGTGAAGTTCACCCGCGGCGGAGAGGTGAAGCCGCGGGACATGGCGGCGATGATCGCCTGCACCTTCGCCGGTTCCGCCGCGGGCGCCGTCATCGTCCAGATGATCGACCCGGGATTCCTGCGCAACGTCATCCCGGTGCTGCTGATCGGCATCGCGGTCTGGCTGCTCGTCTCCCCGAAGGCCGGCGAGATCGACGCGCAGCAGCGCATCGGGGAGCGTGGATTCGCTCTCCTCGCCGGGACAGGAATCGGCTTCTACGACGGCTTCCTCGGACCGGGCACGGGGACCTTCTTCGCCATCGCCTTCGTCTCGCTGCTCGGCTTCAACCTGCGCAAGGCGACCGCCCACACGAAGGTGCTGAACTTCACCAGCAACATCGCCGCCCTCCTCTTCTTCCTCGCCGGCGGTCAGATCGCTTGGGTGGCCGGGCTGCTGATGGGGCTGGGCCAGATGATCGGCGCGCAGATCGGCGCCCACATGGTCATCCGCAACGGCGCCGCCATCGTGCGGCCGATGCTGGTCATCGCGTCCATCGCCATCACGGCGAAGCTGATCTGGACGGACGCCCAGGGCGTGATCGGCGCGGGCATGGCCATGGTTTCCGGCTGGCTCGGCTGAGCGTCCTCGACCTTCCGCTTTTCCACCCCGCGGTGAATCGACCATAGCGGGCATTTCCCTCCCCCATGCACACCAGCGGGCGCACACTTTGTTGGCCCAACATTTTTTCAGCGGGACCACTTTACGTTAACGTCAATCTGTGTATCATTGCGTCAAATAACGAAATTGGGGAGAAACGCATGTCCAAATGGTCTCTGAAGGGGAGTCTGCTCGCCGCTGCCGCCGCGGTCGCCATCGCGGCCCCGCTGCCGGCCGGCGCCGCCGGCTATCTGCTGAAGGAGCAGAGCGCCTCGGGTCAGGGCACCTCCTTCGCGGGAGCCACCGCCAACGGCATGGGCGACGCCACCGGCCTGTTCTTCAACCCCGCGGCTCTGGGTGCCATCGAGGGGAACCAGGCGGTCGGCGTGCTGAGCGGCGTGTTCCCGACCTCGAAGACCAGCAACGCCCGCGGCACCCGCGCCACGCGGCTGGGCGCCAGCACCATCCAGGGCATCTCCGACCCCGGCGACATCGGCATGGACGCGGTGATTCCGTCGGGCTACATGGCCTACACGGTGTCGCCGGACGTGAAGCTTGGCCTCGCCATCACCGCGCCCTGGGGCCTGTCCACCGACTATCCGGAAAGCTGGACCGGCCGCTACCACGGCATCCATTCCAGCCTGCTGACGATCAACATCTCCCCGACCGTGTCCTACCGGCTGATGCCGGACCTGACCATCGCCGGCGGCCTGCAGTTCCAATACGCCAAGGCCCGGCTGAGCCAGGCGGTGGACTTCGGCTCCATCCTGGCGGCCACCGGGGTTCCCGTCGCGCCGGGCTCGCGCGACGGCGTGGGCGAGGTCAAGGGCGACGACTGGGGCGTCGGCTTCACCGCCGGCATGCTGTACGAGCCGGCCAAGGGCACCCGCTTCGGCGTCTCCTACCGCTCCTCCGTCTTCCACGAGTTGGACGGCGATTCGAAGTTCGAGGCGGTGCCTGCGGTCCCGGCGCTCCAGGCCAGCTTCGCCGGCTCGCCGGTGCGGGCGAAGGTCGCCACGCCGGACATCATCTCCTTCGGCGCCTACCACGAGCTGACCAGTTCCATCGCCGTGATGGCCGACGCGCAATGGACCAACTGGTCGCGCTTCAAGGAGCTGCGCATCCGCTACCGCAACCCGCTGCGCACCGACACGGTGACCGACGAGAACTGGGACGACTCCTGGTTCTTCGCGCTGGGGGCGGCCTACAAGTGGAACGAGAAGCTCACCCTGCGCTTCGGTGTGGCTTATGACCAGACCCCGGTCAGCGACCAGTACCGCACGCCGCGCATCCCGGACGAGGACCGTTACTGGGTGTCGATCGGCGCCGGCTACCAGCTCACGGACAGCATCCGGACCGACATCGGCTACAGCCACATCTTCGCCAACAAGGCCAAGATCGACCTGCGCGACAATCTGACGGGCAGCGACGCCTTCCGCGGCAATCTGTCCGCCGACTACAAGGCCCACGTGGACGTGATCGCGCTCCAGACCAAGATCACCTTCTGATCCGCATCTCCGGTGGAGCGCGCGGGCGCCGCCCGTCCGCTCCACCGTCCCCGCCTCTTGTCCATCGCCGCGTCCGTGCTAGGCTTTCCCCCAATCAAGAACCCATCCTGGGAGAGGAATCCGCATGGCCGACACCTTCACCGCCTTCGTCATCGAGGACGCCGACGGCAAGCCCAAAGGGGGCTTCAAGCCGCTGAGCCTGACCGACCTGCCCGACCACGACGTGCTGGTCGAGGTCGCCTACTCCACCCTGAACTACAAGGACGGCCTCGCCGTCTCCGGCAAGGGCCGGATCGCCCGCAAGCTGCCGATGGTCGCCGGCATCGACCTTGCCGGCACGGTCGTGGAATCGCGCTCCGCCGACTGGAAGGCCGGGGACAAGGTGATCGTCAACGGCTGGGGCCTGTCGGAAACCCAGTGGGGCGGCTACAGCCGGTTCCAGCGGGTGAAGCCGGAATGGCTGATCCGCCTGCCCGACGCCTTCTCGCCGGAGGAGGCGATGGGCATCGGCACCGCCGGCTACACCGCGGCGCTCTGCGTCGACGCGCTGGAGGATTGGGGCACGATCCAACCCGGCGGCAAGGAGGTGCTGGTCACCGGGGCGGCCGGCGGCGTCGGTTCCGTCGCGGTGGCCCTGCTCGCCAAGGCGGGCTATCCGGTCACCGCCTCCACGGGACGGCCCGAAACCCACGAATACCTGTCCGGCCTCGGCGCCACCGGCTTCATCGACCGTGCCGCCCTTCAGGAGAAAGGCCCGCCGCTCCAGAAGGAGCGCTGGGCCGGCGGCGTTGACTCGGTGGGCGGGATCACGCTGGTCAATGCCCTGTCGCAGACCGTCTGGGGTGGTGCCATCGCCGCGTGCGGGCTGGCGGGAAGCGCCGACCTGCCCGGCACGGTGCTGCCGCACATCCTGCGCAGCGTCACGCTGATCGGCGTCGATTCGGTCGCCGCCCCGGCGGCGCGGCGCGAGCGTGCCTGGGCGCGGCTGGCCCGCGACCTCGACAAGGACCACCTGAAGGCGATGTACACGGTGGAGCCGATGTCGAAGCTGCCGGAACTGGCCGGCCAGATCCTCGCCGGTCAGGTGCGCGGCCGCGTGGTGATCGACGTCACCGCCTGATGACACCGGCGCCGGTGGCGGACGGGGTCAGCCCCCCGCCACCGGCAGCCACAGCACCTCGTCGATGCGCTCCGCCCCGCTGCACAGCATGACCAGCCGGTCGAAGCCGAGCGCGATGCCGCTGCACTCCGGCATGCCGTGCTCCAGCGCCGCCAGGAAATCCTCGTCCACCGGGAAGCGGTCGCCGTAGATCCGCTCCTTCAGGTCCATGTCGGCCTCGAAGCGGGCGCGCTGGGCGCGGGCGTCGGTCAGCTCGCCGAAGGCGTTGGCGAGTTCCAGGCCGCAGGCGTACAGCTCGAACCGTTCGGCCAGCCGCGGGTCCTCCGGCTTGGGGCGCGACAGGGCGGCCATGCAGATGGGATAGTCGGTCAGCACGCAGGGCACGCCCGCGCCCAGATGCGGCTCGATCCGGTCGAACATGATGCGGAAGACGATGTCCTCCCAGCGGTCGCCGTCGTGCGGGGCGATGCCGATGGCCCGCGCCATGGCGGCCAGCGGGGCCGGGTCGGGGTCATGGGTCCCGTCGAAGGTCTCCAGCAGGTCGATCCCGGCATACTCCCGGAAGGCGTCCTGCACGGTCAGCACCCGCCACTCCTTGAAGGGATCGCAGGTCATGCCGCGGAAGGCGAATCGCGTCCGCCCGGCGGCGACGGCGGCCTCGCGCACCAGATCCTCGCAGTCGCGGATCAGCGTCCGGTAGCCCTCCCCCGCCCGGTACCATTCGAGCATGGAGAATTCCGGCGCATGGGTGGCCGACCGCTCGCCGTTACGGAAGACGTGGGCGATCTGGTAGATGCGCGGCAGCCCGGCCACCAGCAGCTTCTTCATGGCGAATTCGGGGCTGGTGTGCAGGTGCAGCCGCAGCCGGTCCTCGGGGTGCGGTCCCACAAGCTCCGTCGCGAAGGCCTGGAGATGCGGCTCCATCCCCGGCGAGACCTGGAGCGCCGGGGTGTCCACCTCCAGGAAGGCGTTCTCCTCGAAGAAGCGGCGGACGGCGCCCAGCACGCGGCCGCGCACGGCCAGATGGGGGCGGCGGCGGGCGAAGGTCTCGGGAGCCCAGGACGGCGTGACGGGGGACATGATGGCCTTCACTGACGGAGCGATGACGCTGCTTAGCAGAGTGGGAACGGGGGCGAAAACGGACAAAGAAGGCGCAGAACGCCGATTGAGCCCCGCCCGGCGTTGCCACCGGCCCGGCAAGCTGCTAGGTTCCGCGCCGCCTGTCTCCTGGAAATCACGAGTATGTCATGAAGGTCAACGCCAACACGATGCGTCCCGGCCATGTGCTGGAGCATAACGGGAAGCTCTGGGTCATCACGAAGACCGCCATCGTCCAGCCCGGCAAGGGCGGCGCCTTCATCCAGCTTGAAATGAAGGATGTGCGCACCGGCAACAAGTCGATCGAGCGCTTCCGCACCCAGGAGACGGTCGAGCGCGCCCGCCTGGACGAGCACGAGATGACCTTCCTGTTCGCCGAAGGCGACAGCTACACCTTCATGGACAAGGAAAGCTACGAGCAGACCTCGATCCCCGGCGAGATCATCGGCGACCAGAAGGTGTTCCTGCAGGACGGCATGGAAGTCACCGTGCAGTCCTTCGAAGGCGCGCCGCTCGGCGTCGAGATCCCCGGCAAGGTCACCCTGCAGATCACCGAGGCCGATCCGGTGGTGAAGGGCCAGACGGCCTCCTCCTCCTACAAGCCGGCGAAGCTGGAGAACGGCGTGTCGATCCTGGTGCCGCCGCACATCGAGTCGGGCACCCGCGTCGTCGTCGACACCCAGACCGGCGAGTATGTCGAGCGCGCCAAGGACTGACCGTCCTGGCTGATTTTCTGCGCACCGGCTCTCGCTTAAGGCGGGGGCCGGTGTATTCTTTTTCCGGTTCCGCACGAGATAAAGCACGCCCATGGCCACCCGCTCCGCCCTTATCAACGTGATGGTCCGCGCCGCCGAAAAGGCGGCCCGCGGCCTTGTCCGCGACTTCGGCGAGGTCGAGCACCTCCAGGTCTCGCGCAAGGGCCCGGCGGACTTCGTGTCCGCCGCCGACATGAAGGCGGAAAAGCTGCTGCGCGAAGAGCTGCAGAAGGCCCGCCCGGATTTCGGCTTCCTCATGGAGGAGACGGGCGCCAGCAAGGGCAGCGACCCGACCGCCCGCTGGATCGTCGATCCGCTGGACGGCACCACCAACTTCCTGCACGGCATCCCGCACTGGGCGATCTCCATCGCCGCGGAGAAGAACGGCGAGATCGTCGCCGGCGTCGTGTACGAGCCGGTGCACGACCAGATGTTCTGGGCCGAGAAGGGCCAGGGCGCCTTCCTCAACCACCAGCGCCTGCGCGTGTCGGAGCGCCGCAACCTCGCCGACGCGGTGATCGCCACTGGCATCCCCTTCAAGGGCCGCGGCGACCATGCCGGCTTCCTGGTTGAGGCCGAGGCCATCATGAAGGAGGTCGCGGGCATTCGCCGCTTCGGCGCCGCCTCGCTCGACCTCGCTTACGTCGCGGCGGGCCGCTACGACGGCTATTGGGAGCGCGGGCTCGCCCCCTGGGACGCCGCGGCCGGCCAGCTTCTGGTGACCGAGGCCGGCGGCTTCGTCGGTGAGATCGGCGGCGGGCGCAACCCGGTGTTCGGCGGCACGATCCTGGCGGCCAACGCCCACTTCCATCTGCCGATCGCCAAGATCCTGCGCGGTGCGGCGGAACGCAAGGTGCGCTCCGCTCCCGCCGGGGCGGCGGACGCCGGTCAGGGCTGACCTCCGGCCGAGCCATAAGCCCTTCATGACGTTGGGGTAGCAAGGGCCGCGCTTTGGTGGGGAAACACGCCGCGCGGCCCAAAGGGCGTTGTCCCTACGCCGATCGAAGGGCTATGGTACCAACGCTTTTCCGTGCAACTGGGAACAATGCGCTGGTCACCATGAGGATTGTCGGAGGCATGAGCCGTTCTCCGAACGCCCCCGCCGGGCGGTCGGCCCCCCTGCGCGTCCTCCCCGCGGCCGTGGCCGTGGCGCTGTCCCTGGCCGTGACCGCCTGCTCCTCGCCCGGCACCGCGCCGCCCCAGACCAGCGCCGCCGCCCCGGGTCCAGCCCCGGCCAACACCGCAAATGCCAATGCGGGCGGGCTGTCGCTGGAAAACGCGCAGCCGCTGCCGATCCCGCCGCGACCCGACATCTTCCCGCCGCCGGCCCCGCCGGCCCCGCCCGTCTTCAAGGCTCCGACCCTGATGACGGCGCCGGATCTGCCGGAGCTTTCCGTCGGCGCCAGCCCGCCCCCGCCGGCCATGCCGGAAAGCGCGCCGCCGATCCCGGCGGCCAACCGGCCGGCGGCATCGCCGCCGCCCGACCGGACGCAGACCGCCGCCCTGCCGCCGCCGACTCCGAAAGCTCCCTCAGCGCCCGCCCTGCCCCGGATGGAACCCCTGACGGTCCTGTTCGACGGCACCGCCACCGCTTTGCCCGAACCGGCCCAGGCGCGTCTGGACACCATCGCCGAGCGCATGAACGCCAACCCGCAGCTTCGCCTGCAGATCCGCTCCTACGCCAGCGGGACGCCGGAGACGGCGCGCGAGGCGCGGCAGCTGTCGTTGGCCCGCGCGCTGGCCGTGCGCGAACGCCTTGGCACCGCCGGCATCGCCAGCACGCGCGTCGACATCCGCGCCCTGGGCATGGAGGCGGCTGGCGGTGCGCCGGACCGGCTGGACGTGGAGTTCCTGAACCAGTGAGCCGTCCTCTGTAACCCGTACCGCCTGCCCCTTTTCCTGGACGAGAGTGCCCATGGCCGCCATCGCCCCGTCGTCCCACCCTCTTGAGGAGCCCTCCCCGATGACGCGCCCGGAGCGCTTCCTGACACGGATGATCCTCTTCCTGGTGGTCGTGGGAAGCGTAACGGCCTTGCTGTTCCCGGCCCTGCGCGCCGCCTTCATGAACAACCCGGCGCTGAACGGGCTGATCCTGGGCACGCTGCTCGCCGGCATCCTGTTCATCTTTCGCCAGGTGCTGATGCTGCGGCCCGAGGTGGCGTGGCTGGAGCATTTCCAATCCGGCAACCCCGCCGTCGCCGCGCCGGAGCCGGTGCTGCTCGCCCCGATGGCGCGCATGCTGCGGGAACGGCGCGGGCGGCTGACCCTGTCGGCGCTGTCGATGCGCTCGCTGCTCGACGGCATCGCCTCGCGGCTGGACGAGTCGCGGGAGCTGTCGCGCTACCTGATCGGGCTGCTGATCTTCCTCGGCCTGCTCGGCACCTTCTGGGGCCTGCTGCACACGGTGCAGTCGGTCGGCTCGGTCATCGGCGGTCTGTCGGTGCAGGGCGGCGACGTCGGGGCGATGTTCAGCAACCTCCAGCACGGGCTCGAGGCGCCGCTGACCGGCATGGGCACGGCCTTCAGCTCCTCGCTGTTCGGTCTGGCGGGCTCGCTGGTGCTGGGCTTCCTGGAGCTTCAGGCCAGCCAGGCGCACAACCGCTTCTTCCAGGACGTGGAAGACTGGCTGTCCGGCGCCACCCGCCTGTCGAGCGGGGCCGGCGGCGGCCTTGAAACCGGTGACCAGTCGATGCCGGCCTATCTGACGGCGCTTCTGGAACAGACGGCGGAAAACCTCGATTCGCTCCAGCGCACCGTCGCCACCGCCGAGGAAGGCCGCCGCTCGGCCAACGCCAACCTGATGGCGCTGACCGAACGGCTGAGCACGCTGACCGACCAGATGCGCGCCGAACAGCAGCTCCTCCTGCGGCTTGGCGAGAGCCAGCTGGAGATGAAGGGGTTGCTCGACCGGCTGTCCGACGCGGCGATCGGCGGCTTCGACGACGCCTCGCGCCAGCATCTGCGCAACATGGACATCTACCTCGCCCGCATGGTCGAGGAGTCTTCCACGGGTCGGGTCCAGGCGGTGCAGGAGATCCGCAGCGAGATCAAGCTGCTGGCCCGCACCATCGCCGCCCTGGCCGAAGAATCGGAACAGCGCTGATCGGAACAGCGCTGACGCCTACCCCCCTGTCCGTCCGGAGGGACACCCCGCCATGCCCAGCATCAGCCGCCGCAACGGCCACCGCGAGGCCAGCGCATGGCCCGGATGGGTGGACGCGCTGTCGTCCCTCGTCATGGTGGTCATCTTCCTGCTGATGATCTTCGTCGTCGCCCAGTTCTACATGGCGACCGCCCTGACCGGGCGCGACGAGCAGCTCGGCAGCCTGAACCGCAAGGTGGCGGAGCTGAACGACCTGCTGGCGCTGGAACGGGACGCCAACGCCGACCTGCGCATCAACGTCGCCCAGCTCTCGGCAGAGCTTCAAGGCTCCGTCGCGGCGCGGGACACCATGACCAGCCGCATCGCCACGCTCCAGGGCGACCTCGACCACGCCACCCGCGCGGCGGAGGAGTTGCAGCGCACGATCCGCGCCGACAAGGAAACCATCGAGCTGAAGCTGGCCGAGGCCGCCAGCCTCCAAGCCGACCTGAAGGCGCTGCGTGAGGCCCGGACCAAGCTGGAGGGCGAGCTGGCCGCCGCCGCCGCGCAGCAACGCCTGACCGAGGAGCAGCGCCAAGCCCTGCTGGCCGAGCTGGGCGGGGAGCGCGACCGCTCAAAGGCGCTGGAAACGCGGCTCGCCAGCGCCGACGAGAAGACGATGCTCGCGCAGAAGGACATCGAGAAGCGCGACATCCGCATCACCGAACTGACGGCCTCTCTGACCGCGGAACAGGGCGCGACCGGCAAGGCGAACGAGCAGGTCGACCTGCTGAACCGGCAGATGGCCGCCCTGCGCGAGCAGCTCGCCCGCATCGGCTCCGTGCTGGAGATCTCGGAAAAGAAGGCGGAGGAGCAGCAGGTCCAGATCGCCGAACTCGGCTCGCGGCTCAATCAGGCGCTGGCCGCCAAGGTGCAGGACCTCGCCCGCTACCGCTCGGAATTCTTCGGGCGGGTGCGCGAGACGCTGGGCAACCGGCCCGACGTGCGCATCGTCGGCGACCGTTTCGTCTTCCAGTCGGAGCTTCTGTTCCCCTCCGGCTCGGCGACTCTGGAGGAGGCCGGCAAGCAACGGCTGGCGGAGCTGGCGCGCACACTGATCGAGATTGGCCGAACCATCCCGCCGGACATCAACTGGGTGCTGCGCGTGGACGGCCACACCGACGCGCGCCCTGTGCGCATCCAGTTCGCCTCGAACTGGGAGCTGTCGGCGGCGCGCGCGATCTCGGTGGTGAAGTACTTGATCGACCAGGGGATTCCAGCGGACCGGCTGGCCGCCGCCGGTTTCGGCGAATACCAGCCGCTCGACCCCGGCACCAGCGACGAGGCGCTGGCGCGGAATCGGCGGATCGAGGTGAAGCTGGATCAGCGGTAGGAACCCAATTCCGTCTCCCCTCTGGGGAGAAGGTTGGGATGAGGGGGCGGCCGCAGGCCGGAAAAGCCCTGCAATGAGGTTGCGTTTCCGCCCTTCGGGCACCCCACCCTGACCCTCTCCCCAGAGGGGAGAGGGAAATAGGGGCAAACCTTACTCCGCCGCGACCTTCTCTTGTTCCACCACCGGGCTCCAGCGCAGCACCGGCTTGCGCGCCGCGGCGGTCTCGTCCAGGCGGCGGCGCGGGGTCAGACGCGGAGCACCCTGGAAGTATGCCACGTCGCCGGACTTGGCCCGCTCCGCCAGGGCGCGCAGGGCGGTGACGAACTGGTCCAGGCTGGCCTTCGACTCGGTCTCGGTTGGCTCGATCAGCAGGGCGCCGTGCACGACCAGCGGGAAGTACATGGTCATCGGGTGGAAGCCCTCGTCGATCAGCGCCTTGGCGATGTCGAGCGTGGTCACCCCCGTGCCCTTCAGGAAGCGGTCGTCGAACAGGCATTCGTGCATGCACGGCCCTTCGAAGGAGGGCGTCATCACGTCCTGCAGGCGGGCCAGCAGGTAGTTCGCGTTCAGCACCGCGTCGTTCGCCACCTGCCGCAGCCCGTCGGCGCCGTGGCTCATCATGTAGGCGAGCGCGCGGACGAACATGCCCATCTGGCCGTGGAACGCCTTCATCCGCCCGAAAGCCGGGCCGTCGCCGGCCTGCTCCACCAGACGGAAGGCACCGTCCTTGTCCTGCACTACGTAGGGCACCGGGACGTAGGGGGCCAGCGACTCCGCGAAGACCACCGGGCCGGAGCCCGGACCGCCGCCGCCGTGCGGGGTGGAGAAGGTCTTGTGCAGGTTGATGTGCATCACGTCGATGCCGAGGTCCGCCGGGCGCACCCGCCCGACGATGGCGTTGAAGTTGGCGCCGTCGCAGTAGAAATAGGCGCCCGCCGCGTGCACCGCCTCGGCGATGGTGATGATGTCGCGCTCGAACAGGCCGCAGGTGTTCGGGTTGGTCAGCATCAGGCCGGCCACGTCGGGGCCGAGCTTGGCCTTCAGCGCCTCCAGATCGACGCGCCCGTCCTCGGTCGCCGGGATCGCCTCCACCGCGTAGCCGCAGGCGGCGGCGGTCGCCGGGTTGGTGCCGTGGGCGCTTTCCGGGACGAGGATCTTGGTGCGGCCCTTATCGCCCTTGGCGTCATGGGCGGAGCGGATCGCCATGATGCCGCACATCTCGCCATGCGCGCCCGCCGCCGGGGCCAGCGTCACCGCCGCCATGCCGGTCAGCGTGGCGAGCCAGCGGCCCAACTCCGACATGAGTTCCAGCGCACCCTGCACCGTGCTTTCGGGCTGGAGCGGGTGCACGTCGGCGAAGCCCGGCAGCCGCGCCATCTTCTCGTTCAGACGCGGGTTGTGCTTCATTGTGCAGGAGCCGAGCGGGTACAGGCCGCTGTCGATGGCGTAGTTCTTCTGCGACAGGCGGGTGTAGTGGCGGACCACCTGCGGCTCGGCGAGGCCCGGCAGGCCGATCCGGCCGCGCGGCTTCACCGCCCCCAGGCGCGACGCCACCGCCGGAACCTCCGGCAGGTCGACGCCGCAACGCCCGGCGCTGTCCTGTTCGAAGATCAGCGGCTCCTCGATCTGCAAGCCGCGGTTGCCGGTGACGGTCTCCGGGACGGCGCTGTCCGCGCTCTGGATTCCGGTCGGGCGACCCTGGTTGTTCATGCTCATCACAGAACCTCGGCGAGGGCGGTGGCGAAAGCGTCCATGTCGGACTCGGTGTTGGTCTCGGTGGCGGCGACGATCAGCAGATCGTCGAGCCCGCCGCCGAACAGGCGGGAGGCCGGAACGCCGCCCAGGACGCCGCGCCGCGCCAGCGCTTCGACCACATCCGCCGCGGGCTTCGGCAGCTTCACCGTGAATTCGTTGAAGAAGCTGCCGTTGACGATCTCCACACCCTTCACCGCCGCCAGCTTGTCGGCCAGTTGCACGGCCTTGGCGTGGTTGATCTCGGCGAGCCGGGTGAAGCCCTCCTCCCCCAGCAGGCTGAGGTGGATGGAGAAGGCCAGCGCGCACAGGCCGGAGTTGGTGCAGATGTTCGAGGTCGCCTTCTCGCGGCGGATGTGCTGCTCGCGGGTGGAGAGCGTCAGCACGAAGCCGCGCCGCCCGTCGGCGTCCACCGTCTGGCCGCAGAGGCGACCCGGCATCTGGCGGACCAGCTTCTCTTTCACCGCGAACAGCCCGACATAGGGGCCGCCGAAGTTCAGCGCGTTGCCCAGCGACTGGCCTTCCGCCGCCACGATGTCGGCGCCCATCTCGCCCGGCGGGGTCAGCAGGCCGAGCGACACGGCCTCCGTCACCACGACGATCAGCAGAGCGCCCTTGGCTTGGCAGGCCTTGCCCAGTTCCGTGTAGTCGCGGACATGGCCGAACACGTCGGGGTTCTGCACGACGACGCAGGAGGTGTCGCCGTCGACCTCGGCCAGCAGATCCTCGCCGCCCGTCGGGGCCGGCGGCATCACCACCGTCTCGAAGCCGATGAAGCGGGCGTCGGTCGTCGTGGTGTCGCGGTAATGCGGGTGCAGGCCGCCGGACAGCACGGCCTTCTTCCGCCGCGTGACGCGGTTGGCCATCATCACGGCTTCCGCGCAGGCGGTGGCGCCGTCGTACATGGAGGCGTTGGCGACGTCCATGCCGGTCAGCAGCGAGACCTGGGTCTGGAATTCGAACAGGACCTGCAGCGTGCCCTGGCTCACCTCCGGCTGGTACGGGGTGTAGGCGGTCAGGAACTCGCCGCGCTGCACCAGATGGTCCACCGTCGCCGGGATGTGGTGGCGGTAGGCACCAGCGCCGAGGAAGCTCGGCACGCTGCCGGCGGGCAGGTTCTTCCCCGCCATCGCCGACAGGGCGCGATCGACCTCAAGCTCGCCCATATGGTTGGACAGCCCCTCGATCGGGCCGGAGAGGCGGGCCGCCTCGGGCACGTCGCGGAACAGCTCGTCCACCGACGGCACGCCGATGGCCTCCAGCATGGAGCGCCGGTCGGCCTCGGTCAGGGGCAGGTAACGCATCTCAGGCCTGCCCTTCCACGAAGGCCTTGTAGGCGGCTTCGCCCATCAGCCCGTCCAGCTCCGACGGGTTGCTGAGGCGCAGCTTGAAGAACCAGCCGGTGGTCTCGGCCCCGGCGTTGACCAGCGACGGGTCGTTCTCCAGATCGGCGTTGGCCTCGATCACCTCGCCGGAGACCGGGGCAAACACGTCGCTGGCGGCCTTCACCGACTCCACGACGGCGGCTTCCTTGCCCTGGGCAAGCTGGCGGCCCACCTCCGGCAGCTCGACGAACACGACGTCGCCGAGCTGGTGCTGGGCGTGGTCGCTGACGCCGACGGTGCCGACATCGCCCTCGACGCGGACCCACTCATGGTCCTTGGTGTACTTGATGGTCATGGTTGTCCCCTGTTCGGAATGGTTTTCTAATTCTCAGCCGCGGTAGTAGCGCTGCGGCACGAAGGGCATGGCGGCGACCTTGGCGGCCAGCGGCTTGCCGCGGACCATGAGCTGGACCGGCGTGCCCACGGCGGCGTGCGCGCGGTCCACATAGCCCATGGCGACCGGGGCGGAGGCGGTGGGGCCGAAGCCGCCGCTGGTCACCTCGCCGATCTTGTGTCCGTCCGCGTCGCAGACGTCGGTGTGCTCGCGGGCCGGCTGGCGGCCTTCCGGCTGGAGGCCGACGCGGCGGCGCGGGGCGCCGTTGGCGAGCTGGTCCTTGATGATGGCGTAGCCGGGGAAACCGCCCTCCTCCCGGCGGCGCTTGGACAGCGCCCATTCCAGGCCGGCCTCGACCGGAGTCGTCGTCTCGTCGATGTCGTGGCCGTAGAGGCAGAGCCCGGCCTCCAGCCGCAGCGAGTCGCGGGCACCCAGCCCGATGGCCTCGACCTCGTCCTCGGCCAGCAGGGCGCGGGCGATGGTCTCCGCGTCGGACTTGTCGCAGGAGATCTCGTAGCCGTCCTCGCCCGTGTAGCCGGAGCGGGTGATGATGACCGGGATGCCGTTGAAGGTGGCCGGCAGGTAGCTCATGAATTTCATGGTGGCCGCTTCGGGGATGAAGCGCCCGAGCACCGCCGCGGCCTCCGGCCCCTGCAGGGCCATCAGAGCGAGGTCGTCCAGCAGCTCCACCTCGGCCTTGCCCTTCAGCCGCTCGCGCATGTGGGCGACGTCGTGGTCCTTGCGGGCGGCGTTGACGACCAGGAACAGGTGGTCGCCGGCGTTGGTGACCATCAGGTCGTCCAGGATGCCGCCCTGCTCGTTCAGGAACAGCGTGTAGCGCATGCGCCCGCGGGCCAGCCCCTTGATGTCGCCGGGAACCAGCGACTCCAGCGCGGCGGCCGGGTCCTCGCCGGTCAGGCGCACCTGCCCCATGTGCGACACGTCGAACAGCCCGGCCTTGGCGCGGGTGTGCTGGTGTTCCTTGAGGATGCCGAGCGGGTACTGCACCGGCATGTCGTAGCCGGCGAAGGGCACCATCTTGCCCTTCAGCTCCAGATGGAGGCTGTGCAGCGGCGTTGTCTTGAGGGTCTCAGAAGCCTCGGTCACGCGGGTCCTCCGACATAGGGTCGCACAACCCGCGCCGGGATTGGCGCGAGTCCTGCCCCCTCTGTCCTGGACCTGAGAGATTCACCGGCGGGGTCCAACCCTCGACAACCGGTTTACTCCTTCGGTGAGCCGTCATCCGCTGTGCGCGGACCGGGCTGCTTTCCAGAGTTGCCTTATCCCCCTTGCGGTCCTTTTGCCTGAGAGTTTCCGGGGCGGTTGCTCCTTCGGCGCCACTGCCCGGCGGACCGGACAATGATCTCTCCCGCGAGGGATCGTCGGCTTGTGCCGTTTAACCTACCGGGACCTTTGCGAATGTCAATCGGGGTTCGCTGGGGTCCCGGCGACGCTCACTTCAGGTCGAGATGGCTGCCATCGCAAAAGGGCGGCTTCTTTGTCGCCTTGCAGCCGCAGAAGCGCGCCTTCATGGAAGTGGCGGGGGCGAACTTCATCGGCTCCAGCCCGGTGCCGGTGTGGCTGCCGTCGCACAGCGGCTGCTTGGCGCTGCGCCCGCAGCGGCACCACCAATAGGTCTTGCCGGCTTCCAGCTCGATGATGATGGGTTCCTTGGTCGCGGCGACCGGTGCGCTGGCCATGATGCTGCCCCCTGCCCGATCACTGCTTCATCTGCGCCCGGTTGAAGGCCAACTGCTCCGGCGTCAACTGAAAGCCCAGGAATATCTTCCAATCCTTGCCGTTGGCGTCCTTGGGCAACGGAATCTTCGGCGCCAGCTCCTCCCGGCTGCCGGAGCGGAGCTTCCCGGCATCGAAGGTGACGGAGGTATCGAATTCCGTCTTGGTCGTTGGCGTCTCCTCGCCCGGCTTGGCGACGGCGACGAAATAGCGGTAGTTCGCCGTGTTGCCCTGCATGGCCGGCCCGCGCTCCGCGATCAGGAAGACGTTCACGTTCACCGTGACGCCGTCGCTGGTGTAGTCGCAGTTGCCGGAATAGTCGGCCAGCGCCGCGCGGGAGGTGACGTCCGTCAGGTCGCGCCCGCCGCCGTTGCGGAACTGGGTGACCTCCGCCAGATCGCGGACGATGGACACCTTCGGGCAGGCCAGGGCCGCGTCCGCCGGCGCGTTGCTGCCGCCCCCGAGTCCGGAGCAGCCGGTGAGCGCCAGAAAACCGAGACTCGCGAATGCAAGCGCCCGCGGGCTTTTCCGGACGGGGGTTCCTATATTACGGTCGCGGCGGCGGTCCATCGGTCTGGCCTAACGGTTGGAAGGGTGTGTTCTGCCACGACTTTAGAGAAGCGGTGGGGCCGGCACAAGGCCACGCCGCCGCTGCGACGAACGAACCCTTACGCCCCCTTTTTCGAGACACCGGAACGACGCGCATGACCCAGACGCCCCTGACCATCCTGCTCGCGGCCCCCCGTGGCTTCTGCGCCGGCGTGGACCGCGCGATCCAGATCGTGGAGGTGGCGCTGGAGCGGTTCGGCGCCCCCGTCTATGTCCGGCACGAGATCGTCCACAACCGATTCGTGGTGCAGAGCCTGGAGGCCAAGGGCGCCATCTTCGTGGACGAGCTGGATCAGGTGCCCGACGGCGTGCCGGTGGTCTTCTCCGCCCACGGCGTGCCGAAGTCGGTCCCGGCGGCGGCGGAGCAGCGCGGCCTGTTCTACCTCGACGCCACCTGCCCGCTGGTCAGCAAGGTGCACCGCGAGGCCGAACGCCACTTCAACGAGGGGCGCCAGATCGTGCTGATCGGCCACGCCGGCCACCCGGAGGTGATCGGCACGATGGGCCAGTTGCCCCAGGGCGCGGTGGTGCTCGTGGAGACGGTGGAGGACGTGGCGACGGTCCAGGTGGACAATCCGGACAACCTCGCCTACGCCACCCAGACCACCCTGTCGGTGGACGAGACGGCCAGCATCGTCGCGGCCCTCCAGGCCCGCTTCCCGACCATCGGTGGACCGAAGAAGGAAGACATCTGCTACGCCACCACCAACCGCCAGCAGGCGGTGAAGGCCATCGCGCCGAAGGTGGACGCCCTGCTGGTCTTGGGCGCGCCGAACTCCTCCAACTCCAAGCGGCTGGTCGAGGTGGCGAAGATCCACGGCTGCCAGCGCGCCCAGCTCGTTCAGCGAGCGGCGGACATCGACTGGTCGGCGCTCGACGGAGTCGCCACGCTGGGCATCACCGCCGGCGCGTCGGCCCCCGAAGTGCTGGTGGAGGAGGTCATCGAGGCCGCCCGCGCCCGCTACGCCGTGACGGTTGAGGAACTGCGCACCGCCTTCGAGGACATCACCTTCAAGCTGCCGAAGCCGCTGCTGGACGGTGGCGCCCCTTCCCGTCCGGTCCCGGCGGACGCATAATCCGGCCGACCGGCCTTCGCGAAGGAGACGTTCATGGGCGCGCCCGCCATCCAGAAGCCGGCCATCCAGAAGATGGACATCGACGAGTTCCTCACCTGGGCCGACCGGCAGGAGCCGGACACCCGCTACGAACTGGTCGGTGGGCAGCCGCGGGCGATGAGCCCTTGCAGCCAAGCGCACAGCCGTCTTTCGGGCAACATCGCCTTCGAGATTCGGCGGCGCCTGCGCCCGCCTTGCTTCGTGCTGACGGAAACGGCCATCGAACGCGACGACCGTGCCGACCGCTTCTACGAGGCCGATATCGCCGTCACCGGCGCGCCCCACCAGCCCGGCCAGCGCTCGACGCCGAATCCGGTGCTGGTGGTCGAGATCCTGTCCGACAGCACGGCCAGCCACGACCGCGGCACCAAGGTGCCCGACTATATGCAGATCCCCTCGGTGCAGGAGGTGCTGCTGGTGGACAGCCGTGCCGTCCGGGCGCAGCTCTGGCGCCGCGACGGGCGGCGCTGGATCGTCGAGGACTTCACCGACGACGCCACGCTGCCGCTGGCCTCCATCGGGGCGGAGCTTCCGCTGGCGGCGCTTTACGACGGCATCGCGCTGTGAGCGGCCCAGGGGTGAACGGTTGCGGCAGCATTGACCGGCGCCCCGAATCCCGGTAAGGCGCTGGCATGGCCGTATACACCGAAGTCACCGACGACGAGCTGAACGCTTTCATCGCCCAGTACGATCTGGGCGCCGTCCTGTCCTGCAAGGGCATCGCGGAGGGGGTGGAGAATTCCAACTTCCTCCTGGTGACGGAGCGCGGCCCCTACATCCTGACGCTCTACGAGAAGCGCACCCGGCGGGAGGATCTTCCCTTCTTCCTGGGCCTGATGGAGCATCTCGCCGACAAGGGCATCGCCTGCCCGCTGCCGGTCCAGGGCATGGATGGGCAGTCCCTGCGCGAGCTGGCCGGGCGCCCGGCGGTGATCGTCACCTTCCTGGCCGGCATGTGGCCACGCCGCATCACGCCGCACCACTGCGCGGAGTTGGGGACGGCGCTGGCCCGCCTGCATCTGGCTGTCGCCGACTTCCGGATGGAGCGCCCGAATGCCCTGTCGCTGGACGGCTGGAAGGATCTGGCCGGGAAATGCGCGCCGCGCGCCGACGAGGTGGCCCGCGACCTGCGCGCGACGCTGGAGGCCGAGCTTGCGGCGCTGGAGGCCAACTGGCCCGCCGGCCTGCCGTCCGGGGTCATCCACGCCGACCTGTTCCCCGACAATGTGTTCTTCCGCGGCGATGGGCTGTCCGGGCTGATCGATTTCTACTTCGCCTGCAACGACTTCCTGGCCTACGACATCGCGATCTGCATGAACGCCTGGTGCTTCGAGGTCGACGGGTCGTTCAACGCCACCAAGGCGCGGATGCTGCTGACCAGCTACCAGAAGGTCCGCCCCCTGTCGCCGGCGGAGCTGGCCGCCCTGCCCTGGCTGTGCCGCGGCAGCGCCCTGCGCTTCCTGCTGACGCGCCTCTACGACTGGCTGAACCATCCCCCGGGGGCCTTCGTGCGCCCGAAGGACCCGCTGGAATATCTGCGCAAGCTGCGCTTCCACCAGACCGTCCGCGGGCTCGGCGACTACGCGCTCGACGACGGCGGCAGCTATCAGGTCTGACGCCATGACGGACACGACGGATACGAACGGCGGCGACGGCAAAAGCGCGCCGAAGATCGTCGACATCTTCACCGACGGCGCGTGCAGCGGCAATCCCGGCCCGGGCGGCTGGGGCGCCATCCTGCGCTACAACGGGGTGGAGAAGGAGTTGTACGGCGGCGAGCTGGCCACCACCAACAACCGCATGGAGCTGATGGCGGCCATCCAGGCCCTGGAGGCTCTGAAGCGGCCCATGGAGGTGCGGCTCTACACCGACAGCGAGTATGTGAAGAACGGCATCACCCAGTGGATTCACGGCTGGAAGGCCCGTGGCTGGAAGACCGCCGACAAGAAGCCGGTAAAGAACGAGGATTTGTGGCGCCGCCTGGACGAGGCGAAACGGCAGCACCGCATCGAGTTCCACTGGGTCCGCGGTCACGCCGGCCATCCGGAGAACGAACGGGCCGACGCGCTGGCCCGCCAGGGCATCGCCGACATCCGGCAGGCCGCGCGGGGCTGATCCTGCCCGTCGAATAGCCGCCATCCTCAAGGGTTTGTGGACGGCGGCCCCGCCGCCCCGCTAGGCTTCCTCCCAGAACGAACGACGAAAGATCGTTGGGAGGAGACCGAGATGTATCCGCATTTGCGGAACGAAGCCCGCTGGGTGCTGCCCGAGGTGCTGGCCCATCAGGCCGCCGAACGCGGCGGCAAGACCTTCGTCACGATGATCGCCGGCAAAGAGAACAACGGTGAGTCGCTGACCTACGCCGAGGCGCAGGAGCAGGCAAGCCGTGTGGCCGGCTTCTTCGCCGGGCTGGGCGTGAAGCCGGGCGACACGGTGGCGGTGATGCTGCCGAACGGGCTGGACTTCGTGCGCGTGTGGCTGGGGCTGGGGCGGCTGGGCGCCGTGATGGTCGCGCTGAACACCGAGCTGAAGGGCGGCTTCCTGGAGCACCAGTTGGAGAATGCGGGGGCCGCTCTGGCGGTGGTCGACGCCGCGCTGGCCGACCGCATCACCGACATCGCACCACGCCTGACCGCCCTGCGCGGGCTTGTGGTGCCCGGTGCGGCGGCGGGATCGCCGCACCGCGCGCTGGAGGGCTGGCGCGACGCCGCCCCTTATGACGGTCCCCTGCCCCGCGCCGGCGACGACGCCTGCATCATGTACACGTCGGGCACCACCGGCCTGTCGAAGGGTGTGCTGATGCCGCACGGCCACGGCTTCCTGTTCGGGCTGGGCTCCATCGACAATTTCGCGCTGACCGACGAGGACCGCTTCTACATTTGCCTGCCGCTGTTCCACGCCAACGGCCTGTACATGCAGCTCTACGCCGCGATGATCTCCGGCGGGTCGGCGGTGCTGCGCGAGCGGTTCAGCGCCTCATCCTGGCTCGACGACATCCGGCGCCACGGCTGCACGGTGACCAACTCGCTGGGCGCCGTCACCGCCTTCGTGGTGGCCCAGCCGCCGCGTCCCGACGACCGGGACCACCCGCTGCGCCTCGTCGGCGCCGCCCCCAACCCGGCGGACACCGAACGGGTGCTGCGCGAGCGCTTCGGCGTCCGCGACGTCATCAGCCTCTACGGCATGACCGAGGTGAACATCCCGCTCTACGCCGAGATGGGCAAGCCGCGCCCCGGCACCTGCGGCAAGGTCTACGACCGTTACTTCGAGGTGGAGATCCGCGCCCCGCAGACCGACATCCCGGTGCCGCGCGGTCAGGTCGGCGAGGTCATGGTGCGCCCGAAGGCCGCCTTCGGCTTCCTGTCCGGCTATCACCGGATGCCCGACAAGACGGTGGAGGCGTGGCGGAATCTGTGGTTCCACACCGGCGACGCCGCGGTGATGGACGCGGAGGGCTACGTCACCTTCGTCGACCGCATCAAGGACTGCATCCGCCGCCGCGGCGAGAACGTCTCGTCCTACGAGGTGGAGACGGTGCTGTCGCGGCTGGAGGGGGTGGCGGAGGTCGCCGCCTACGCCGTGCCGGCGGGCATTCCGGGCGCGGAGGACGAAATCATGGTCGCGCTGGTCGCCGCACCGGGGGCGTCCCTGACGCCGGAGGCCGTGGCGGCGTACGCCGAGCGCGAACTGCCGCGCTACGCCCAGCCCCGCTACATCGACATCGTGGACGCCTTCCCCAAGACGCCGACCGCCAAGGTGCAGAAGGCGAAGCTGCGGGAACGCGGCGTTGCCGACACCACCTGGGACCGCACGAAGGTGATGTGAGGCCTCAAATCCCCTCTCCCCTCTGGGGAGAGGGTCAGGGTGAGGGGGTTGCGCGCGGCGGAATGTCCGGCACAAGCGCACCCCCCTCACCGGCCCTTCGGGCCACCCTCTCCCCAGAGGGGAGAGGGTTTATAATGACGCTCCCAGGCTACTCTGCCCCCTTACAGCGCGCCCAGCACCGCTTCGGCCGAGGACACCTCGAACTGGCCCGGCTTCTCCACGGCGAGGTGGGTGACCTTCCCGTCCTTGGCGACCAGGGCGAAGCGCTGGCCGCGCAGGCCGAGGCCGTAGCCCGTGCCGTCCATCGTCAGGCCCAGCGCCTGGGTCAACGCGGCGTTGCCGTCCGGCAGCATGGTGACCTTGCCGCCGACTCCGTTCTTCTCGCCCCAGGCGCGCATCACGAAGGGGTCGTTGACGGCGAGGCAGACGATGTCGTCCACGCCCTTGGCCTTCAGGTCCTCGGCCTTCTGGACGAAACCCGGCAGATGCTTGGCGGAGCAGGTCGGGGTGAAGGCGCCCGGCACCGAGAACAGAACCACCGTCTTGCCGTTGAACAGCGCGTCGGTGGTGATGTCCTGCATGCCGTTGTCGGTCAGATGCTTCAGCGTGACGGACGGGATGGCGTCACCCACTTGAATGGTCATGTCTCCTGAACTCCCAATTTTTTGTGTTTCAGCTTTTGATCTTGCCGGTTGCCCGGTCGAGCGCGTCGAGGACGGCGCCCTCGGTCAGCAATTCCGGAAGCGCGATGCCCTCCGGAGCCCCCGGACCATAGACGATGTTGAAGGGAATGCCATAGCGGCCGTGTCGGGCAAGGTAGCGGGCGATGGCCTCGTCCGGGCGGGTCCAGTCGGCGCGCATGGCGGTCACCGTCCCGGCATCCTCCAGCCGCTGCGCGACGGTGCCGCGGTTCAGCACCAGCTTCTTGTTCGCCTGACAGGTGATGCACCAGTCGGCGGTGACGTCCACGAAGACGGTGCGCCCGGCGGCCACCTGCTCACGGATCGCCGCCTCGTCGAAAACGGTCCAGCGCGCTGCCGTGCTTTCGGCCACCGGGGCCGCCCCGGCGGAGGGGCCGAAAACCGCGGGAACGGCGAAAGCCACCAGGGCCAGCAGCCCGGCCAGCGCCGCCCCGGCCCAGCGCGCCGACTCCGCCAGACGGCGGCCCAGCCACAGCGAGGCGACCAGACCGCCCATCAGCACGGCGACGGCCAACGCCGGCACCTCGCCGACCTGGACGACCAGCACCGACAGCAGCCACAGCGCGGTCAGGGCCAGCGCCCCGCCCAGCACCCGGCGCAGCACCACCATCCAGCGTCCCGGGCGCGGCAGCAGGCGGGCGGCGCGCGGGAAGGCGGCGATCAGCAGATAAGGCAACGCCAGCCCGACGCCAAGGGCGGCGAAGATGGCGAACACCTCCAGCGCCCCGCGGGCCAGCGCGAAGCCCACCGCCGTCCCCAGGAAGGGCGCGGAGCAGGGCGTGGCGAGCAGGGTGGCGAAAGCGCCGGTGGCGAACTGTCCACCCAGCCCCTGCCCCTCCGGCCCGCCCAGCCGGTCGGCCACGGCGCGCGGCAGCGGAAGCTCGAACAAACCCCACAGGTTGGCGGCGAACAGGGTCACCAGCACGACCATGAAGACGAGGAACAGCGGCTGCTGGAACTGGATGCCCCAGCCCACCGCGCCGCCCGCCGCCTTCACCGCGACCAGCACCCCGGCGAGGATCAGGAAGGAGGTCAGGATGCCCGCCGCCGAGGCCAGGAAGCCGGCGCGCACCGCCGCGGGCGCCCGTCCGCCATGCTGGACGATGGACAGCAGCTTCAGCGACAGCACCGGCAGCACGCAGGGCATCAGGTTCAGGATCAGCCCGCCCAGAAGGGCGACGCCCAGCATGGCCAGCAACCCCGCCGGAGCCGCGCCAGCGCCGCCGAGGCCGGAAGCGGCAGTCGCCGGAGCTTCCACGGACCGGTTGCCGTCCACCACCGTCAGCGTCATCGCCCGCCCGGCGAGGTCAAGGCCGGGCGTCGGGTCGGTCGCGTCCATCCGCAGGATCGCGCGCCGGTCGCCGTCGAGGAATTGGCTCTTGGGCGCGGCGAAGGTCACCGGCGGGTCGGTCTCCACGAACACGTCGGGGGCGACCATCGGCTCGCGCGCGGTCACCTCCACCTCCAGCGCGGCACCCTGCCCGCGCACCGCCGTCACGGTCAGTCCGGACGCCCGCCCGTCGCCGGGCACCAGGGACTGGGCGCGGGCGATGTCGTTGGCCGACGGCCCCGGCGTCGCCGGCCCCTCGGGGATGGACAGGGACAGCGCCATCATCTCCGGCACGCAGATGGTCGAGCAGACCAGCAACTCCGCCTTCAGCGCGAGGTCGAGCGGCCTGCCCGGCTCCGCCGGTGTGGCGGCGATGGGAAACAGCACCTCCGCGTCATAGCCCGCCGTTTCGAAGCCCAGAACGGTGAAGCGGTGCGGGGCCGGGTAGATCAGCTCCGTCGCCTTGAGGTTCCGCGACTCCGACCAGTCCAGCCGCGGCGCGAAGCCGGCGTCGCCCGGGGTGCGCCAATAGGTCTTCCAGCCGGGCTCCAGCCGGACCTCCAGCCCCAGGGGGATTTTGGCGAGATCGCCCACCCCCTGCACCGACGCGACGAGCCGCGCCTCCACCGGGCCGGACTTGACCCAGGCGCCGGTCTCCGCCCTCCCCATTCCGGGTGCGGCCAAGGCCAGGATGGCGAGCAGGAACGGAACAAACCTTTTCATCGCACCGACTGTTCTCATATCAAGACGCAGCGGGCCGCCCATCGGCCGCGGCTGTATATGGATGACAAAGCTTGGCCCGTGCTGTCACACTCGGGCGAAGACGGCTGCGGGCGGCCGCCCAACGGTCCGCCCGTCCCCCGACACAAGGATAGCGCCCATGCCGCACCTGACCAAGTCCTCGGACTATCTGACCGGCCAGTTGCTGATCGCCATGCCGGGCATGACGGACCCGCGTTTTCAGCGGACCGTGATCTATATGTGCGCCCACAACGAAGACGGCGCCATGGGCCTCGTCGTCAATCGCCTGTTCGGGTCCGTCACCTTCGAGGATTTGCTGGAACAGCTCGAGATCGAGATCCAGGAGCCGGTCGCCAACATGCCCGTCCATTATGGCGGGCCCGTGGAGTCCGGGCGCGGATTCGTCCTGCATTCGACCGATTATGTGCGGGACGGCACGCTGGTGGTGGACGACGAGGTGGCGCTGACCGCGACCATCGACATCCTGCGCGCCATTTCCGAGGATCGCGGCCCGCGCCGCAACATCCTGCTGCTCGGCTATGCCGGCTGGGGTCCGGGGCAGCTGGACGCGGAAATCCAGGCGAACGGCTGGCTGAACGTGCCCTGCGACGAGTCGCTTCTGTTCGACCCCGAACTGGACACCAAGTGGGAACGCTCCATCGCCAAGCTCGGCGTCAGCCTGTCCATGCTGTCGGCGGAGGCCGGGCACGCCTGACGGCGTCCGCTCCCGGTCACGGGCACGACCCGCCGCACGGCACGCGGCGGGGCCTCTCATCAAAGTTTGGTCACGGACCCTTGCTGGCGATCGCCAGGGCGAGGCCGCGCGCCTGCATCAGTTCGCTGCACCGCTCGACCAGCTCGTTGTCAGCGTAGACCGCCCAGCCGCTCTGGAAACCCGACGCCTCATAGCGCAGATCAACGCGGCGCCCGTCAAGCTCGACGGTGTAAGTCAGGGAATTTTCTTTCGTCCAGGTGGGGTTTGACGACATATCCGCCTCATGAGATGCGAAGGACATGCCGTCAGCCTGCGCCGGCTCCCTTAACCGCGGGTTAAGCCGGCCGGGACAAAGCCTTGGGAATTGGGGTCGGCGCACCCCGACCGGACGGGCTACCCCCGCCATTCCTCGCGCAGGATGGCGTAGAGGACATGGTCCCGCCACACCCCGTCGATGCGCAGATAACCGCGCGCGTAGCCTTCGTGGGTGAAGCCGACCTTTTCCAGCAGGCCGCGGCTGGGCGCGTTGGTCGGCAGGCAGGCGGCCTCGACCCGGTGCAGCCCCAACTGCCCGAAGGCGAAATCCAGCACCAGCCGGGTCGCACCGGACATGTAGCCGTTGCGCGCGTAGGGCTGCCCGACCCAATAGCCGAGCGTCGCCATCTGGGCCACGCCGCGCCGCAGGTTGGTCAGCCCCAGCCCGCCGACCAGCCGGTCGGTCGCCCGGTCGTAGACGAGGAAGCTGTAGCCCTGGTCGTCGCGCCACTCCTGCGCCTGCCGCCGCAGCCGCCGCCCGAAGGCGGCGCGGGTCAGGGCGTCCGCCGGCCAGGTCGGCTCCCACGGGGTGAGAAAGGCGCGGGAGTCCGCCCGCAGGTCGGCCCATTCCCGCCAGTCCCGTGGCAGCGGCGGGCGGATGTAGCAGATCGGCCCGTCGAGCCGGACCGCCGGCGGGCTGATGAGACCACTGCCGAGCAGGCGGATCATGCTGCCCCTCCCACCCTGGCGCGTCCCTTACCGGAACCGTGCGGCGATGCGGTCATACTCCTCCAGCCGTCCGATCGGGCCGAGCGCGGCCACGGTGGGGCGGCTTTCGCGCAGGCGCCGGGCGACGCGGACGATGGACTCGCGGTCGACCGCCCCGATCTTCTCGACGATCTCCTCCACCGGCACCGGGCGCCCGTAGACCAGAAGCTGCTGGCCGAGCTGCTCGCAGCGCGACATGGAGCTTTCCAGCGCCATCAGCGTCCCGGCCCGCAGCTGGGCCGCGGCGCGGGCCACCTCCTCCTCGGTCACGTCCTCGGTCACCCGCATCAGCTCGTCGCAGACGACCGGGACCAGCTCCGCCACCTCGTCCTCGCCGGTGCCGGCGTAGACGCCGAACAGCCCGCCGTCGCGGTAGGCGCCGGAGAAGGTGTAGATGGAATAGACCAGCCCGCGCTTTTCCCGCACCTCCTGGAAGAGGCGGGAGGACATGCCGCCGCCGAGCAGCGTGGACATCACCGAATGGGCGTAATAGTCCGGGTCGTGCACCCCCACCCCGTCGAAGCCGAGGACGAGGTGCATCTGCTCCAGGTCCCGCGCCTCGCGGAAGTCGCCCCCGGCGTAGCGCGCGCCCTCGGACTCCGGCGCCGGGCGGGAGGACAGGCCGTCGAAGGCCGACAGGGCCATGTCGACAAGCCGGTCGTGCTCCAGCCGCCCGGCTGCGGCCAGGACGATGCCCGGCGCGCCGTAATGGCCGTCGATGTAGTCGACCAGCGCCGGCCGCGACAGGGCGCCGACGATCTCGGCCGACCCCAGCACCGGCCGGCCCAGCGCCTGCCCCGGATAGGCGGTGGACTGGAAATGGTCGAAGATGATGTCGTCGGGGGTATCGACGGACTGGCCGATCTCCTGAAGCACCACCGTGCGCTCCCGCACCAGCTCCTCGCTGTCGAGGACGGAGTTCTGGAGCATGTCGGCGATGAGGTCGAGCGCCAGCGCCGTGTCCTCGTGCAGGACCTTGGCGTAATAGGCCGTCTGCTCGCGCGTCGTGTAGGCGTTGAGCTGGCCGCCGACATTCTCGATCTCCTCGGAGATGCGGAAGGCGGATCGCCGCTCGGTGCCCTTGAACAGCATGTGCTCGACGAGATGCGCCACGCCGTTGACGCTCGCGGACTCGTTGCGCGTGCCGACCCCGACCCAGCAGCCGAGCGAGACCGACTGCACGCCGGGCATCGTGTCGGTGGCGACGCGCAGCCCGTTCGGCAGCGTGGTCACGCGGATGCTCATGCGGCCTCCTTGGCGGCGCGGGCGCGGGCGACGACGAACTCCTGGACCGCCGCCACGTCGTTGGGCAGCTCGGACAGCCGCTCCTCCCGCTCGTAGAGGTCGGCGAGGCGCGGCGGCAGGACCGGGCGTCGGCCCGTGGCCGTCTCCACGGCGTCGGGGAACTTGGCGGGGTGGGCGGTCGCCATCACGACCACCGGCACCGACGGATCGACCGGCGCCACCATGGCGGAATGGATACCGACGGCGGTGTGCGGATCGACCTGATAGCCGCCGGTCTTTTTCCAGACGCCCTTGATGATGTCCATGGTCAGCGCATCATCCGCGCGATTGGCCGTGAAGATGCCGTGCGCCTCGGCAAGTTGCTCGTCGGTGACGGCGAATTTGCCCTCCGCACGGAAACGCTCCATGGCGGCCTGCACGGCGCCGCCGTCGCGGCCCAGCAGGTCGAACAGCAGCCGCTCGAAGTTGGAGGAGATCTGGATGTCCATGCTGGGACTCAATGTGGGCACGACCGGAGCCGCCGACATGGTGCCGCTGGCAAAAAAGCGGGCCAGGATGTCGTTGGTGTTGGAGCCCACGACCAGCCGCTCCACCGGCAGGCCCATCGCCCGCGCTCCGTAGGCGGCGTAGACGTTGCCGAAATTGCCGGTGGGCACGGTGAACGCCACCTTGCGGTCGGGTGCGCCCAGCGCCACCGCGGCGGCGAAGTAATAAACGATCTGGGCCATGATGCGCGCCCAGTTGATCGAGTTCACCGCCGACAGGCCCATCTTGTCACGGAAGGCCATGTCGTTGAACAGCGCCTTCACCAGATCCTGGCAGTCGTCGAAGGTGCCGTGCAGCGCGATGTTGTGCACGTTGTCCGACAGGACGCTGGTCATCTGGCGGCGCTGCACCTCCGACGTGCGGCCCTTCGGGTGCAGGATGAAGATGTCCACGTTCTGGCGGTCGCGGCACGCCTCGATGGCGGCCGAGCCGGTGTCGCCCGAGGTGGCGCCGACGATGGTCACCCGCTCCCCGCGCTTGGCCAGCACATGGTCGAACAGGCGGCCGAGCAGTTGCAGCGCCACGTCCTTGAAGGCCAGCGTCGGGCCATGGAACAGCTCCATCACCCAGAGGCGCTGGTCGAGCTGCACCAGCGGCACCACCGCCGCGTGGTCGAAGCTGGCGTAGGCGTCCTTCACGATGGCGCGGAAGTCGTCCTCGGCGATGGCGCCGCCCAGGAAGGGCAGCATGACGCGCACGGCGATCTCGCTGTAGGGAAGGCCGCGCATCGCGCGGATCTCGTCGGCCGAGAACTGCGGCCAGCTTTCCGGGACATAGAGGCCGCCGTCACGCGCGAGACCGGCCAGAAGGACTTCTTCGAAACCCAGGACCGGGGCCTGGCCCCGCGTGCTGACGTACTTCAACGCACACTCTCCGACGCCTGAAGGTGGCCGACGCTGTGGCGGGCCGGCGACTCTTGTGGAACGGGCATAGTTAGCGCCCTCCCACACGCCGTGCAAGCGGCGGGTTCCCTCTCATGCAATACGCTTACGCAATACACTCTCGCGGCCATCGCTCCCGTCATTCCCTCCCCCCTCTGGGGAGAGGGTTAGGGTGAGGGGGCAGCATGGGCATCAACCCATGCCAGGGGATTGCCAAGGGGCAGAATGCCCCTTGGCGGTGCGCCGCAGGCGCACCGGCCCCCTCACCCTCCCCACCGCTGACGCGGTGGGTCCCCTCCCTCTCCCCGCTATCGGCGGACCAAAGGTCCGCCTGTCGCGTCAGCGCAAACTTCGTTTGCGCGTGAGCGGAGGGGCGAGGGCAATCACTCCGCCCGCCGGTCAGGCGCCGGTGTGGACGTCCAGCGGGTCGTGGTGCAGCGCCGACGCATCGTGCGCGGCATCGACCGGCGGAAGCTCCACCGTCTGGGCGGCGAGCGCGGCGTCCACCAACGCGGCGGTGCTGTGGTCCGCCGCCTGCGGCTGGGTCACCGTGTGGGACAGGACGTTGATGTCGCCCTCCCCGAGCGCCTGGGCCGTCGCCGGAGCCCAGGCGGCCTTGGCCGGGCTGCCGCCGCCGTCGAACAGGCCTTCCTTGATGGCGTTGTACTTGGTCTGGTCGACCGTCTGCCAATCGTCCTTCAGGATGCCGCCGGTGTCGCCCGAGTTCGGGTTCCACGACCAGTAGGTCCAGCTCGCCCCTTCCTTGCCGGCGCCCAAGTCGTTGGTGCCGTTGCCGTCCAGGTCGCCGTTCATGTAGTCGATCAGCTTGGCCATGTAGGCCTTGTCCTGATCGGTCTCCAGCTTGCCACCGAACTCGCCGACCAGCACGGGCGCCTTGTCTTCCTTCAGCAGCCAGCCCCAATTGTCGGTGTACTGGCCCGGCAGGTTGTTCGGATAGTCGCTGGCCTTGAACCACTCCATCTCATGGATGGACGGGCCATAGGAGTGGACCGAGTAGACCAGCTTGCCCGGATTGTCGAACTCGATCGGGCGGTCCTTGGCGCCGCGCAGGTTGCCGCCCCACCACTCCCACTGGTTCTCGTGGATTTCCACGCCCTCGACCAGCAGCAGCCAATCCTTGTTGACCGACTGGATTTCGTTGCCGATGCGCTCCGCGGCCCAGGCCCAGTCGGTGGCCTTGTCGCCGCCGCCCCAGGTCGCCTGACCGTGCGGCTCGTTGTGCAGGTCGGCGCCGATGACGGTGTCGTTGCCCTTGTAGCGCTCGGCCAGCATCTTCCAGTTTTCGATCATCTTCGACTCCGGGTACTTGTCGTCGTACCACAGGCCGTTCTCGTTGGCCGACGCACCGTCGCTGGAGCGATGGTGGTCGAGGATGACCTTCATGCCGATGCGCCCGGCGTAGTCGATCACCTTGTCCATGACCTCAAGCGGGGACTTGTTCGCGAGGTCGGGATTCTTGGAGGTGTCGATGCCCGTCGCCCGGTCGGCGTCCAGCGCCGCGTCGCTCCACGGCAGACGGATGGTGTTGAAGCCCAGCTCCTTCATCTGCTCCATCATCCCCCAGTAACCGCGCATGTCCATGCCGTTGGGGTTGAAGACGAAGCCCTCGCCGCCGAACCAGTTGACGCCCGTCAGCTTGACGTTCTGACCCGACGAATCGACGATCTGGTTGCCGTCCGTGTGCAGGAAGCCTTTGGCGATGCCCATTGTGCTCAGCCCTCGTTGCCATTCGCGTTGGGCCGGAGGCTGGCGGTTTATGGTTAACGAAATATTGCCAGGAATATCGCTTAATTCCGGCAATCCAAGGCATGTGTGACCATGTCCGGAAGGGCGGATTTTGAAGACATTTGAGACAATGAAGACGCGTCGAGTGCTTGCGCTGTTTTGAGGCTGTTTTTTCGATTGATTGCTTGAAAGCGCGAAGCGGCGCATAGGAACGAAGGAGGGTTACGGGTCAGCCTTTTGCGTTCCGCAGACTTTGCGGTTTCCTTCGGCGCGGAGGCCGAGCATCGGCGACGTTCTTGCCCCCACCCCGGCCCTCCCCTGCGCAGCGGGGGAGGGCCGGGGTGGGGGCAAAGGCTCCGCTCAGGCGCCCAGATACCGGCGTTCCAGATGCCGCCGGAACACCGCCGCGTCGAGCGGGCGCCCGGTGGCCGCCGTAAGCAACTCGTCGCCGGACGCGTAGAGGCAACCCTTGCCGTGCACATTGACCGACAGCCACGCCACCAGCGGCCCGAGGTCGCCGCGCGCCAGCGCCGGGCGGATGTCGGGATCGGCTTTCGCCGCGGCCTCGAACAGTTGGGCGGCGGTCATGGCGCCCAGCGTGTAGCTGGGGAAGTAGCCCCAGGCGCCGGACGGCCAGTGAATGTCCTGAAGGCAACCCAGCCGGTCGTTCGGCGGCGCCACCCCGACCAGTTCCCTCATGCCGTCGTTCCAGGCGCCCGGCAGGTCGGCCAACGCCAAATCCCCGGCGATCAGCGCCTTCTCCAGCCGATAGCGCAGGATGATGTGCGCGGGGTAGGTCACCTCGTCGGCGTCCACGCGGATGAAGCCGCGCTCCACCCGGCTGTAGAGGCGGCGCAGGTTGTCCGGCTCCCAGGCCGGGCCGGAGCCGCCGAACGCCTCCCGCGCGACCGGGGCCAGCCAGCACAGGAATTCCGGCGAGCGGCAGGCCTGCATCTCCACGATCAGCGACTGGCTCTCATGCACCGCCATGCCGCGGGCCAGCCCGACCGGCTGGCTCAGCCAGTCGCGCGGGCGGCCCTGCTCGTAGAGGGCGTGTCCCGTCTCGTGCATCACCCCCATCAGGGCCTTGGTGAAATCGTCCTCGTCGTAGCGGGTGGTGATGCGCACGTCGCCGGTGGCGCCGCCGCAGAAGGGATGCAGCGACACGTCCAGCCGCCCGCGGGTGAAGTCGAAGCCCGCCGCCCGCATCAGCCGCTCGCCGAGCGCCTTCTGGTCGGCGACGGCGAAGGGCCCCACGGGCCGCAGCGGCGCCGGCTCGGCGGCCTGCCGGTCGAGGACGCGCCCGATCAGCTCCGGCAGGAAGCCGGCCAGCCCGACGAACAGGGCGTCGATGCGCTCCGACCGGGCGCCGGGGTCGTGCTCGTCCAGCATGGCGTCGTAGGGCGACAGGCCCATGGCGGCCGCCTTGGCCTCTCCGCACTCCCGCACGCGGCGCAGCACCTCCGACAGGCTGGGCAGCAGCATGGCGAAGTCGCTCTCCGCCCGCGCGGTGCGCCACGTCATCTCGCAGGCCGAGATCGCCTTGCTGGTCGCCTCGATCAGGTCGCCGGGCACGGCGGTGGCGTGGCGGTGGGTGCGCCGCATCTCCCGCAGGTTGGCCGCCTGCCAATCGTCCAGCCCGCCCGCGCCCTCGGCCGTCGCCAGCCAGTCGGCCACGCGGGGGTCGGTTTGCAGCTCGTGGGCGAGCACGGTCAGGGTGGCTGTCTGCTCCGCCCGCCCGTCGCTGGAGCCGTCGGGCATCATCGTCTGGCTGTCCCAGCTCAGGATGCCCAGGGCGTCGCCGACGGCGGCGATGCGGGCGAAACGGCGTTCCAACTCCCGATAGGCGGCTGTCATGAGGCGCAACTCCTAGGATGCCGGACCGGTCCTCCGGCGTTGGGACAGCACATAGACGACGACCAGCGTCGCGGCGAGGCTATACCAGGTGAACGCGTATTGCCTATGGTTGTTGGGCAGCTCGACCAAGGGCTGAATCCCGTTCAGCGGCGCGTTGCCGCGCCCCGGATCGGGGGTGGCCTCCACCGCCAGCGGGGCGACGTTCTCCAACCCGGTGGCGGCGGCCATGGCCGGCGGGTCCAGCCGCATCCAGGACTCCGCGCCCGGCCGGTTGCCCGGCTGGAGCCAGCCGGCGGGCTGCGGCAGACGGACCAGACCGGTGACGGTCACCGGTCCCTCCACCCGGCTATCCGGACGGCTGGCGGGGGCGCGCTTGTCCATGGGCAGGAAACCGCGGTTGACCAGCACCACGCCGCCGCCGTCCTCGGCCGGGCGCTGCAATGGCGTCAGCAGCTCGTAGCCCGCCTGCCCCTGCCGGGGCCGGGCCACCAGCAGCAGCTCCTTGTCGTTCAGGAATCGTCCGGTGACGGTCACCGGACGGAACTCCAGCGCCTCCGGATCGGCGATGGTGGAAGGCAGTGGGACGGGGGCGGCGTGCAGCCGCTGCTCCACCCGGCGGACCAGATCCTCCTTCCATTCCAGCCGCTGCATCTGCCACGTGCCCAGCCCCAGCATGACCAGCACGGCGGGCACGGTGATCAGCGTCGCCCACAGCGACGGGCGGAAGCGGCGGGGTTCGGCGGCGGCGGTCATGGTCACTCGTCCGGGTCCTCCAGCTCGTTGCGGCGGTGGCGGTACTGGAGCGCCACCACATAGGCCTTGGCCGGGCGCAGCATGCCGAGCGCCAGCCCGAGCACGACGATGCTCCAGACGATGGCGTGCAGCCACAGCGGCCAGTCCACCGACATCGACACCCACAGCGCCACCGGCACGACCAGGAAACCCAGGATGAAGATCAGGAAGACCGCCGGCCCGTCGCCGCTGTCCTGCCGGGCAAGGTTCAGGTTGCACACCGAACAGCGCTCGTTGACCGTCAGGTAGCCGTTGAACAGCTTGCCCTGTCCGCAGCGCGGGCAGGCGCAGCGCAGGCCGGCGGTCAGGGGCGACGGACTGGTGTAGTGGGTGCTCAAATGACTCGCCTCCCTCCGGGAACGGGAAGCCCTTCTCCCCCGGCGGAGGAGAAGGGCTTCGCAAGGCGACAGGGGGGATCGATCAGTGGCCGGCGGTGGCGCCCAGCGACCCCCACCAGTAGATCGACACGAACAGGAACAGCCAGACCACGTCCACGAAGTGCCAGTACCAGGCGGCCGCTTCGAAGCCGAAATGGCTCTGCGGGGTGAAGTGGCCCTTCATGGTGCGGAACCAGCAGACCGCCAGGAAGATGGTCCCGATGATGACGTGGAAGCCATGGAAGCCGGTCGCCATGTAGAAGGTCGACGGGTAGATGCCCTGGGTGAAGCCGAAGGCGGCGTGGGCGTATTCCCAGCCCTGGAAGAAGGTGAACATCACCCCCAGCAGGACGGTCAGGCCCAGCGCGCGCGACGCCTCCTTGTTGTTGCCTTCAAGGATCGCATGGTGCGCCCAGGTGACGGTGACCCCCGACAGCAGCAAGATCAGCGTCATCATCAGCGGCAGGTGGAAGGTCTCCAGCACCGTGATGTTCGGCGGCGGCCAGACGCCCTGCGGGTTCTCGGCGAACACCTTCGGGTAGAGCGCCGCGTCGTAGAAGGCCCAGAAGAAGGCGGCGAAGAACATCACCTCCGAGGCGATGAACAGCGCCATGCCGTAGCGCAGGCCGATCTTGACCACCGGGGTGTGCGCCTTCTCGCGCACCGCCTCCTTGATGACGTCGCGCCACCAGCCGAACATCACGCCCAGGATGGACGCGAAGCCGAGGGCCGCCAGCAGCCAGCCGCCGCCGTGCATGTAGATGACCATGCCCGTCGCGAACAGACCGGCGGCGAAGGCACCCAGAAGAGGCCAGGGGCTCGGCTTCACCAGATGGTAGGGATGCGGGATGCCGGAGCCCTCGCCCGCGCCGTGCGCGGAGGCTGGGGGGTGCGGCATGTGCGCGTGCGTGATGTCGGCCATCGTCTCTTTCCAACCCCGGTTTGTTTCGCCCGATTTCTTCGTTCAGCCCTAATTCTCTGTTCAGAGTGTCTCTTTTTTAGATCCGTCCTCAGTTCGCCGCGGTCCCGGTGCCTTTCGCACCCGCGGCCTGCGTCGCGTGCTGCGCCAGCACCTGGGTCTCGTCCTTGGCGCGAAAGAAGGTGTAGGACAGGGTGATGGTGGTCACGTCCTCCATCGCCGGATCGTCGGCCAGGGCCGGATCGACGAAGAAGGCCACCGGCATGTCCACCGACTGACCGGGCTCCAGCACCTGCTCGGTGAAGCAGAAGCACTCGATCTTGTTGAAGTACTTGCCGACCTTGTCCGGCGTGACGTTGTAGAGCGCGGTGCCCACGGTGGCCCGGTCGGTGCGGTTGGCGGCCTGATAGGCGGCCAGCCCCATCTCGCCCAGCTTCACCGTCAGTTCCTTCTGCTCCGGCCTGAAGCGCCAGGGCAGAGACTGGTTCACGTCGGCGTTGAAGCGGACCTTGATGACGCGGTCGACCTGCCGCGCGGGCGCGGCGTCGGCCCGCTGGGTGGTCCCGCCGAAGCCGGTCACCTGACAGAACAGCGCGTATAGCGGCACCGAGGCGTAGGCCAGCCCGACCATCCCGAAGACGAGGCCGAACAGCCCCGCCATGAACAGGCGGTTCTTCCGCCGGAGCCCTTTGTCGCCTTCAGGCCGATCGCCCATGGTGCCGCTCCCTCCCTGCCGTTTGTCCGCTTGGCGTTCCGTGGTCAGTGACCGCCCATCCGCACCAGCGTGATGACATAGAACATCACCACCAGCCCGATCAGCGCGGCCAGGACCGCGTAGTTGCGCCCGCGCAGCCGCTTGCGGCGTTCCTCGTGGGATTCATCCATGATCGTCATGCCCCGCCTCCGGTCGTCAGGAATCCGCTCACCAGATGCTCGCCCATCAGCAGGGCGAACAGCAGGAACAGGTAGAGGATCGAGAAGCCGAACATCTGCTTGGCCGGCTTGTCGTCGGTGGCGCGCAGCACGCGGACCGCGCACAGCACGAAGAAGGCGCCCAGCAGGCTCGACCCGATCAGATAGGCAAGGCCGCCGGTGCCCAGGAAGTACGGCGCCACCGCGACCGGCAGCAGGACCAGCGTGTAGGCCAGCATCTGCCGCTTGGTGGCGTCCGGACCGGCGACCACCGGCATCATCGGCACCCCGGCGCGCGTGTAGTCGCCGTTGCGGAACAGCGCCAGCGCCCAAAAATGCGGCGGCGTCCACAGGAAGATCAGCAGGAACAGCAGGATCGAGGGCAATTCCACCCCGCCCGTCACCGCCGCCCAGCCGATCATCGGCGGAAAGGCGCCGGCGGCCCCGCCGATCACGATGTTCTGCGGCGTCCGCCGCTTCAGCCACATGGTGTAGACGAAGACGTAGAAGCCGATGGTCATCGCCAGCAGCGCCGACGCCGCCCAGTTGACCGCCAGCCCCATCACCACGACCGACGCCGCGGCCAGGATCACCCCGAAGGCCAGCGCGTTCTCCGGCTCCACCCGCCCCGACGGGATCGGGCGGCGGATGGTGCGCGACATCACCGCGTCGATGTCGCGGTCGTACCACATGTTGATGGCGCCCGAGGCTCCGGCCCCGACCGCGATGCACAGCACCGCCACCGCCGCCAGCACGGGGTGGATGTGCCCGGGCGCCAGCACGATGCCGGCCAGCCCGGTGAACACCACGAGCGACATCACCCGCGGCTTGAGCAGTTCAATGTAGTCACCCGGCGTCGATCCGGAGACCGGACCTGTCGAGACCCGTTCAATGCTCAGGTCCGTCATACTTCACTATCCTCCAGCCGGAGGGAGCCTCCCAGGCACCCCCGGCGTCATGGTCACAACCGATGGTCACTTCACCTGCGGCAGCGTCTCGAAGGCGTGGAACGGCGGGGGCGAACTCACGGTCCACTCCAGCGTGCCCGCCTGCGGTCCCCAATAGGCGGCCTCGACCTTCTCGCCGCTGCGCAGGGTCTTGTACGCGATCCACACGAAGAGAAGCGTGGACGCAAAGGAGAGATACGCCCCGAACGAGGAGATCATGTTCCAGCCCCAATAGGCGTCCGGATAGTCCGGGATGCGGCGCGGCATGCCGGCCAGACCCAGGAAATGCTGCGGGAAGAAGACCAGGTTCACGCCGATGAAGGTCGTCCAGAAGTGAACCTTGCCCCAGAATTCCGGATACTGGCGCCCCGACATCTTGCCGATCCAGTAGTACCAGCCGGCGAAGATCGAGAAGACCGCGCCCAGCGACAGCACGTAGTGGAAGTGCGCGACGACGTAATAGGTGTCGTGCAGCACGATGTCCATGCCGCCGTTGGCCAGCACCACGCCGGTCACGCCGCCGACCGTGAACAGGAAGATGAAGCCGAGCGCCCACAGCATCGGCACCCGGAACTCGATCGACCCGCCCCACATGGTGGCGATCCAGGAGAAGATCTTCACGCCCGTCGGCACCGCGATGATCATCGTGGCGGCGGTGAAGTAGGCCTTGGTGTCGACGTCCAGGCCCACCGTGTACATGTGGTGCGCCCACACCACGAAGCCGACCACGCCGATGGCGACCATCGCGTAGGCCATGCCGAGATAGCCGAAGACCGGCTTGTGCGAGAAGGTCGAGACGATGTGGCTGATGATGCCGAAGGCCGGCAGGATCATGATGTAGACTTCGGGGTGGCCGAAGAACCAGAACAGGTGCTGGAACAGGATCGGGTCGCCGCCGCCCTCCGGATTGAAGAAGCTGGTGCCGAAGTTGCGGTCGGTCAGCAGCATGGTGATGGCGCCGCCCAGCACCGGCACGGCCAGCAGCAGCAGGAAGGCCGTCACCAGCATCGCCCAGACGAACAGCGGCATCTTGTGCAGCGTCATGCCCGGCGCGCGCATGTTGAAGATGGTGGTGATGAAGTTCACGGCACCCAGAATCGACGAGGCGCCCGCGAGGTGAAGGGCGAAGATCGCCATGTCCACCGACGGCCCGTTGTGGCCCAGCGGCGAGGACAGCGGCGGGTAGATCGTCCAGCCGGTGCCGGCACCCTGCCCCACGAAGGCGGAGCCCAGCAGCAGCAGGAAGGCCGGGACGATCAGCCAGAAGCTGATGTTGTTCAGCCGCGGGAAGGCCATGTCGGGCGCGCCGATCATCAACGGCACGAACCAGTTGCCGAAACCGCCGATCAGCGCCGGCATCACCACGAAGAACACCATGATCAGGCCGTGCGCGGTGATCAGCACGTTCCAGACCTGCCCGTCCCCGACGAACTGCAAGCCCGGCGCCTGGAGTTCCATCCGCATGATGACCGAGAACAACCCGCCGATCAGCCCGGCGATCACCGAGAAGATCAGGTAGAGCGTCCCGATGTCCTTGTGGTTCGTGGAGAAGAACCAACGCTCGAAGAAGCCCGGCATGTGGTGGTCATGGTCATGCCCGTGGCCGTGTCCCTGCGCTTCCCCCGGATTGGCGTTTGCCATGTCTCTAACCCTCGCGTCGGCGGAATGATTTTTCTTTGAGGTGCCGCTGCATCCAAAGTGTGAGGCTTACTGGACGGCCCCGGCGGACGGCATTTGGGCGACGTCGCGCTTGGTGTCGGGGGTCCCGTAAGCGGTCTTGGCCTTCTCGACCCACTGGTTGAAGGCCTCCTTCGACACGGCCTCGACCGCGATCGGCATGAAGGCGTGGTTCACGCCGCAGATCTCGGAACACTGGCCGTAATAGACGCCTTCCTTCTCGATCCGCACCCAGGTTTCGTTGGCGCGGCCCGGCACGGCGTCCTTCTTCACGCCGAAGCTCGGCACCGCCCAGGAATGGATGACGTCGCCTGCGGTGACCAGCACGCGCACGGTCGTGCCGACCGGCAGGATCACGCGGTTGTCCACCTCCAGCAGGCGCTTCTGGCCGGGCTTCAGCTCCGAATCCTGGACCATGTAGCTGGAGAAGGCGATGTTGCCGTGGTCGGGATACTCATAGTCCCAGAACCACTGCCGTCCCGTGACCTTGATGGTCATCTCCGCCTCCGGCAGCCGCTCGGCCTGATAGAGCAGCTTGAAGGACGGCACGGCGATGACAATCAGGATGATGACCGGAATGACCGTCCAGGCGATCTCCAGCACCGTGTGGTGCGAGGTGGTGGACGGCACGGCGTTCTTCTTGGCGTTGAAGCGCAGCGCCACCCAGGCCAGCAGCCCCGCCACGAACAGGACGATGGCGACGATGATCACCGTCAGCAGGTCATGGAAGGAGTCCATGGCGTGCTTGACCGGTGTGACCGCCTCCTGAAGCCCCAATTGCCAGGGGTGGGGTTCGGCGGCGGAACCGGTCGCGGCAAATCCACACAAAGATGTCAGCGCCGCCAGAACGGCAGCGTTCAGGGTCTGCGTCTTCATCCCCACCCTCTTCGTTGCCCGCCGCCCACGGTCGCGGACGGCGGTCGTCCCTTCCCGCCGGACCCGCCTTCGCCCCTGTTTCCCTGGCGCGTTCCACCCCTGTCGGGCGGTTGCGCGTCCGGGCGTTGCGACGGTGCCGGTCTATGCAGGGATCGTGCCGTTTGTGGCTGGCACGGTCCCCGCAGCGCGAGCTTAACCCTGCACTGCGCTTGGGTACAAGTCAGGCGTCCCTACACGAAGGACATAGGCGCAATGCCGGTTTCAAGCCCACATCAGAACAGAAGTTGAGCTTCCGTATCGGCTTCGCACTGCGACAAGCTGTCGCAGTTTGATGGTATAGCGAATTGTCTCGGAAAATCAAGTTTTTAGGCTTGCACGTCCCTGGTGTAGGACGCAAGCGACCTTGCGCGGATGGCGCCATCCGGTCGCCGTTTGCGCTGCGGTAACCCACCACCGTGTTAGAACGGAAAAGCTCCGGGGCCGCCAGTGTCCGTCGGTGGTCAGTGTCCGCCGGTGATGACCTTGCGGATTCGGCGCACGCCGGACCAGACGAAGGCGATGACGATGGGGATCATCAGCCCGACGAGCAGGTCGGGATCGACCTTCATCCCGAGTCCCTTCAGACCCTTCGCCGCGTAGCCGACAATGCCGACGAGGTAGTAGCTGATCGCCACCACCGACAGCCCCTCCACCGTCTCCTGCAGGCGGAGCTGCAGCTGCGCCCGCTTGTCCATGGAGAGGAGAAGCTCGGCGTTCTGCCCCTCCACGGCGATCTCCACGCGGGTGCGCAGCAGGTCGCTGGCGCGGGCCACGCGCTGGGACAAAGCCTGCAGGCGCGATTCCACCGCCTCGCAGGTGCGGATCGCCGGGGCGAGGCGGCGGTCCATGAACTCGCCGACCGTGGGCAGGCCCTCGATGCGGATCTCGCGCAGCTCGACGATGCGCTTTTCCACGAGGTTGTAGTAGGCCCGCGCCGCGCCGAAGCGGTAGGCGGTCTCCGCGGCGATCTGCTCGGTCTGGGCGGCCAGCAGGGTCAGCCGGTCGAGCAGCTCCCGCTCGTCGTCCAGGCCGCGCAGGGTGGCGATGCGTGTGGTCAGGTCGGCCAGATCGGCCTCGATCGGGCCGATGCGCGGCAGCACGCCGCGCGCCACCGGCAGCGCCAGCAGCGCCATCACCCGGTAGGTCTCGATCTCCAGCAGGCGCTGCACGACGCGGCCCGCCTGGTTGGGCGTCATCGCGTGGTCGGCGATCAGGATGCGCGAGAAGCCGTCGCCATGGATGCGGAAGTCGGTCCAGGCCGTCGCCGCCCGCCCGGAGATGCGCGTCCCGATGTAGCTCGGCGAACCGAACATCGCCGCCAGCATGTTGGCCGAGGGCTCCGGCGATTCGGCGTCGAGGACGGCGACATGGACGCCGACCATCAACTCGCCCGGCAGGTCGGCCAGCCAATCCTTGGGCACCGCGTTCAGCGCCGGCTCCAGGAAGGGATCGACCAGCACGCCCGCCGGAGCGGCGGCGTTGGGGCGGAAGATGGTCCAGGTAGAGAATTCGGTGTGCCGCTCCCACTTCAGGCGGAAGCTGCCGAAGGAGCCGCTGTAATGGGTGGCCCCGGCGGGCGGGCGCGGCACGCCGGCCCAGTCGCACAGCTTCTCCAGATGCAGCCGGTCGGCCTCCGACGCGCCTTCCCCCGACAGCATCGCCAGCATGGTGGCGCGCACCGGGGTGGACAGAACCTCCGGCGGGCGGGTGTGCACCTCATTGGTCAGGGTCACGCGCAGGGCGTGGTTCTTCAGGGGGTGGGCCAGGGAGCGGGCGGCGTCCCCGTTGCCGGTGCGGCCCATCGCCAGCGCGTCGTCGGTCATCGCGGCCATTCCCCTTCCAAGCCCCTTCCGCCACAGACGACGAGCCTTGCCGGATGGGCCGCCCGTCGCCACACTATAAGTCTGATCTTAGACCACATCGCGGGTGCGGGTGCGAGAGCGCCGGTGCCGCATCGTTGTCCTACGATAGACCGATACCCCGGAGTCCCCATGAGCGCGCTTGCCGTCACCGACGATCTGTTCTTCAACCGCGCCGGCCTGGACCGTTCCCGTGTCGAGGGGGTGGTGGCCGACGCGCTGCGGGGAGCGGACGACGGCGAACTGTATCTGGAATATTCGCAGAGCGAATCGCTGGGCTGGGACGACGGCAAGCTGAAGGCGGCCAGCTTCGACACCACCCAGGGATTTGGCCTGCGCGCCATCGCCGGCGAGGCGACCGGCTTCGCCCACGCCTCCAGCCTGTCGGAGGACGCCATCCGCCGCGCCGCCGCGACGGTGCGCGCCGTCCAGGCCGGACACGCCGGCACCTTCGCCGAGCCGCCCGCCGGCACCAACCGCGCGCTCTACATCCCCGATAACCCCCTGCCCCTGGTCCCGTTCGAGGCGAAGGTGAAGCTGCTGGCGGAGATCGACGCCTACGCCCGCGCCAAGGACCCGCGGGTGCGGCAGGTCTCCTGCTCGATCAGCGGCGAGTGGCAGGCGGTACAGATCATCCGCGCCGACGGCGTGCGCGTCGCCGACTTGCGGCCGCTGGTCCGGCTGAACGTCTCCGTCGTGGTGGCCGAGGGCGACCGCATGGAAACGGGCGGCCACGGCGGCGGCGGGCGCGTCACCTACGAACATTACATGCAGCCGGAGACCTGGCGCGCCTTCGTGGACGAGGCGCTGCGCTCGGCGCTCGTCAACCTGTCGTCGGTTCCAGCCCCGGCCGGCGAGATGACCGTCGTCCTCGGCAACGGCTGGCCGGGCATCCTGCTGCACGAGGCCATCGGCCACGGGCTGGAGGGCGACTTCAACCGCAAGAAGACCTCGGCCTTCGCCGGTCTGATGGGCCAGCGCATCGCCGCCCCCGGCGTGACCATCGTGGACGACGGCACCATCGAGAACAGCCGCGGCTCGATCACCGTGGACGACGAGGGCACCCCCGGCCAGTGCACCACGCTGATCGAGGACGGCATCCTGGTCGGCTACATGCAGGACCGCATGAACGCCCGGCTGATGGGCATGCGCCCGACCGGCAACGGGCGGCGCCAGAGCTTCGCCTGCCACCCCATGCCGCGCATGACCAACACCGTGATGCGCCCCGGCGCCTATGAGCCGGAGGAGATCATCAAGTCGGTCAAGAAGGGGCTCTACGCCAAGAACTTCGGCGGTGGGCAGGTGGACATCACCAGCGGCAAGTTCGTCTTCTCCGCCAACGAGGCCTATCTGATCGAGGACGGCAAGCTCGGCCCGGCGGTGAAGGGCGCGACGCTGATCGGCAACGGCCCGGACAGCCTGACCCGCGTCTCGATGATCGGCAACGACACCAAGCTGGACCCCGGCGTCGGCACCTGCGGCAAGGACGGCCAGGGCGTTCCCGTGGGCGTCGGCCAGCCGACCCTGCGCTTGGACGGCCTGACCGTGGGCGGCACGGCGGCCTGATGTTTCCCTTCTCCCCCCTGGGGAGAAGGTCAGGATGAGGGGGGCGCCGAAGGCGCGCCACGCCGACTCATCCGGCGTTTTTCTTCGCCCTGCCGGGCGCATCGCCCCCTCACCCAACCCTCTCCCCAGGGGGAGAGAGCTTCAGCATCGGAGGATTCCCTGTGTCGTCCCTCGCGCTGGTTTCGACCTTCTGCCCCGACCGCGTCGGCCTTGTCTCGGCGGTCACCGGCCATCTGTTCGGGCTGGGGGCCAACCTGCGCGACGCGACCTTCGCGGTGATGGGGTCGGGGGCGGAATTCTCGGCGGTCTGCGAACTGCCGGACGGCGTTCCCGTCGAAGAGGTGCAGGAGGGGTTGGCGAGCCTGCCGGAACTGTCGGGCGCGCAGATCAAGGTGACGCCCTTCGACTTCGATCCCAACCCCGGCCCGCTGGCCCGCATCACCCACCGCGTGGAGGTGTCGGGCGGTGACCAGCCCGGCCTGATCGCCCGCCTGTCGGAAATCTTCACCCAGTTCGAGGCGAACATCGTCCGGCTCGACGCCCAGACCCTGCCGGAGCGGGAAGGCGGGCGCTACACCATCCGTTTCGCCGTCTCGATCCCGCCGGAGCGTTCCGGCACCTGCCTGTCCGCGGTCGCCAACACCGCGGAGACGATGGGCCTGACCTGCACCGCCGAACCGCTGTAACGCCTCTCTTCCATCATCCCCGATTATCCCCTCCTCCTCTGGGGAGAGGGATAAAGGTTGCATCCATACGCATGAAAATGCCATGGATCGGGAATTCATCCCGACAATCTCCACCATGGCGTGAATCGCGTTCTCCTCGTTCTGGCGCTGTCCTTCGCCACCCTGCCTGCGCGGGCGGAGGGGCTTGAGCCCACCCTGTCCGACTGGGGGACCGTCGGGCTGCTTCAAACACCAACCGCGCGCGCGATGCCGGACGGCACGGTGACCGCCGGTTTGACCGCACTCGGTGGTCTGCACCGTCATGTCTTTGCCGGGGCGCAGTTCCTTCCCGGCCTGGAGGTCACCCTCCGCGACAGCACCTACCCGAGCTGGCACGGCCTCAGCGAGCCGGGGGTGGACGCCAAGCTGCGCCTGCTGCGCGAGGGGCTGTGGTGGCCCGCGCTGGCCGTCGGCGGGCGGGACGTCACCGGCGGCGGGCTGGATCTGCCGGGCAAAGGCCGCTTCGCGGGGGAGTATCTGGTCGCCTCGCGCCGCTGGTGGGACGTCGATCTCAGTCTGGGCATCGGCTGGGGCGGGCTCGGTGACTACGGGCATGTCCGCAACCCGCTGCACTTCCTCGGCGGGCGCTTCAAGCGCGACCGCGACCCGGCGAAGGCGTCGTCCCGCGGACCGGAGGCGTGGTTCACCGGGGAGCGCGCGGCCCTGTTCGGCGGGGTCGAATGGCACACGCCGCTGGAGGGCTTGAGCGTCAAACTGGAGTACAGCGCCGACAGCTTCCGCGCCCAGCAGCAGGACGACCCGAGCTTCCAGCCCGGCCTGCCGCTGAACGCCGGTCTGGCCTACCGCCCCTGGAACTGGCTGGAGCTGGGCGCCGGCATCGAGCAGGGATCGCGCGCCATGCTGCGCCTCGCCGCCCGTTTCGACCCACGGCAGGACGCGGAAGCCACCCCGCGCACGCCGCCACCCGCGGTGGGCGCCCGTCCCGCCTCGCCGGACGCCGCCCTGCCCGCCACGGACATCGCGGCCCTGGCCCGGCTTCACCGGCTGCCCGCCCGCGCTGCGCTGATCGGAGGCGACCGGGCGGCGCTGTGGCTGGACCCGGCGGGTGCCGGCACCGCTCCGCTGGCGCAGGAGGTGGGCCGTGCCGCCCGCCTGCTGGCCGCCGGCGCGCCGCCGGAGGTCGAATGGCTGACCGTCGCCACCGGCAGCGCCGGGCTGGATGGCACCGCCGTCACTCTGTCGCGCCGCGCCGTGGAGCAGGCGGCCGGCAAGCGCGGCAGCCCCGAGGAAATCTGGCGGACGGTTCGCGTGGCCCGCTCCGCCGGTCCTCCGCCGGACTGGCCTGGGCGGCTCGTCCTGACCGTCACCCCGACCCTGGAAGCCAGCCTGTTCGAGCAGAGCGCCCCGCTGGTGCAGCGGACCTACGGCGACGCGGTGCTGACGGCGGAACCGCTGCGTGGGCTGGTTCTGAGCAGCGGGCTGCGGGTGAACGTCAGCCACAACCTCCACCTCCTCGACACCAACGCCATCCCGGCGGCGGAGCCGGTGCGCAGCGACCTGCCGCGCTACGCCGACCGCATCGCCGCGGTCGAGCGGCTGTACGCCGCGTGGCTGGCCGCGCCCGCCGAGAACTGGAGCACGCGCCTGTCCATCGGCCATTTCGAGGAGATGTTCGGCGGTGTGGGAGCCGAGGCGCTGTACCACCCCCTGACGGCGCGCTGGTCGCTCGGGCTCGACCTCAACCGCGTCTGGAAGCGCCCGCCAGACGACGCGTTGCGCCTTGCCCCGGAAAGCGGGCGGAACACCGGCCACGCCAGCGTCTATTGGGAAACGCCGGGGGCCGCCACCACGGGCGTGATCCGGCTGGGGCGCTATCTCGGCGGGGATTGGGGCGGCACGCTCGAACTGATGCGCGCCTTCGGCGGCGGCATCCGCCTGTCCGCCCACGTCACCTGGACCGAGGGTCCGGACGGCGCGCAGAGTCGCTACGGCGGGCGGCTGGAACAGGGCATCGCGCTGACCGTGCCCTTCAGTCCCGGCGGATCCTGGCCGCCGGACGGGCGGCTGGCGACCGCGGTGCGCACCCTTGGACGCGACGCGGGGCAACGGCTGCGCCAGCCATTGCCCCTCTACGACGCGTCGGTCGCGGCGGGTTACGGCCGCCTGACCGGATCATGGCCGCGGCTGATGGAATAAGCCGCGGCGGACCGGGGATCAGCGCATTTCGGAGATCGTCCCGGTCTTGGTGTCGAGAAGCACGGTGCTCCAGGTGCCGTTGGCCGACTGGGCTTCCGCCACGTAGTTCTCACCCTGCTTGCGGAAGTCGCGGACCGAGGTGAAGCCGGCGGCGCTGAAGTAGTTCAGCAGCGACGTCTGCATCAGCTCCTTGCGGTTCTGACCGCGCTCGGCGCGCTGGGCGGTGTTCGGATCGACGTTCATGATGACCTGCCGGTTGCCCTGCATGGTGCCGGTGGCCGATCCGGTGGTCCCCATCGCGCCGCTGTTGGGCATGGAGTTCATGGTGCCGGTCGAACCGTAGGTGCCGGGCGCTCCATAACTGCCCGTGCTGCCATAGGTGCCCGCGGTCCCGGCCCCGACCGTGGATTCGGCGCTGCCGCTGGTCACCCGGTCGGGCATGCGCCCATCCGGCATCCGCTTCTGCGTCCGATCGCTCCACGGGTCGGCCCGCTCGCCGGGCAGGCTTTCCACCTGCGGGCTGGTGGTCGGCAGGCCCGACGGGCTGGAGCGCTCGTAGGGAACCTGCGGCGCGTTGTTCGGATAGGTCTGGGCCATCGCGGCGGGGGCGGCCGCCAGGGTCGCGGCGAGAACGGCAAGGGACAGTTTGGCGTTCATGGCATCCTCTTCTCTCGATACGGCGTCTCGCACCGGCGGAGCGGTGCTGCGCCATTTCGCCCGCCCGGCCGGAACCGAGCAGGCTGGCGACCCCGACAACAGCGTTCGTCGCCCGTTGTTGCGGTCAAGCCAGCGTTATCGGGATGCCCCTCCCCCTTTTGGAACCGACCCTACCCAAAAAAAGCTCTTTACGGGAGCGGAGTCCGGGAACCTTTCAGACCGGAGCCGTGTTCTGCACAATACTAACACGCTCTTCACAGAGTAGGACGTTCAACAGACTGCGCGCCGGACGAGCTGTAACGCGCTTCGGACCGAGCGAGGGAGGTTAGGATGCTCTATTGGGCACTTGTTTTCTTCGTGATCGCGCTGATCGCCGGCGCACTCGGTTTCGGCGGGGTTGCGTCAGCCTCCTCAGGCATTGCGCAAATCCTGTTCTTCCTTTTCCTGATCCTGTTCGCGGCGAGTTTGATTCTGGGCCTGGTCAGGCGCCGCTAGACCCAGCACCCGCCCGGAACCGTCCGGGCGGGCGTTTCCCGCAGCGCGCCCTTGTCCGGTCTTTCACGTCTCGGAGGGCCGGGCTCGCGAGTACCCCCAAAGCCTCTCGATGTTAGCCTCGCACCTGACCGGCAACGCCCCATCCGGAGCGTTGCCGGTTTCTCTGTGCGGCCAGTGCTATTGAAGACCCAGCGTCATCGAAGACGGAACGCGGACGGGTCAGTCCTCGTCGGTCGGGCTGTGCCCTTCCATGAGCTGGCGCAGGGCACGCCGCCCGCGCGACAGGCGCGACTTCACGGTGCCGATCGAAATGCCGAGGATGTCCGCGGCCTCGCCATAGGAGATGCCCTCCAGCCCGATCAGCAGGACCACCTCCCGCTGCTCGGTCGGCAACAGGCCGAGCGCGCGCTTCAGATCGCGCAGCTCCAGCCGGACGAACTGCCCGCCATGGGCGGCGCCGATCGCCGCCTGCCCTTCCCCGTCGATGTCCACGACCGCCTGCCGGCGGCGGATGCCGTTGATGTGCAGGTTGCGCAGGATGGTGAAGAGCCAGGCGCGCAGGTTGCTGCCGGGCCGCCACAGATGCAGGCGCGACAGGGCGCGCTCCAGGCATTCCTGGACGAGGTCGTCGGCCAGCGTGGCGTCCCGCACCATGGCGCGGGCGAAACGGCGCAGGCGGGGAATCTCCGCCTCGATCTGCGCGATGATCGCCGGATCGGGGGGCGCCAACGGTGCCGAAGACGCTTCCGCCGCGTCTTCGGCGGCCGGATCGTCGGCTTCGACGCCATCCTCGGCTTCGACCGCAACGTTCAACTCGTCCTCGTCCGCACGGCGGCTTCCCATCACCGGCTTGAGGGCGACGGGGTCAAGCGGCGCGGGGCTGCTTGCCGGACGGCGCAAGGAACTCGCGACGTGGTTCGCCATCGGTGGAACGCTGCCTCCCTGTGTACCGAAAGATGTCCTGATCGCTCAGGGCGCGTCTGAAACGCCCGAACCATTACTCCGGCCCCCGCTTGCGCCGAATGCGCGCGGGGCATAACCGGATTCTCCAACGACGATCGTCGGTCCATCAGTACGTAATGGTGCACCACAGGGGCTGCCAGTTGGGAAAAAGGCTAGGCCCCTTCACAATTTGGCGAGATTACCCCTAACATGTCATTGATCGTCCGATTGCTCCCGTAGCATTCGATCGGAGATGATGTATCGTCTCCGGACATACGGGAGGCTCCATGACTTTGCTCAAAAGGAAAAGGCCGGCTGGCTTTCACCAACCGACCTCAAATCTCCTTTGCGGGATAGCCATGTCTATGGCCAACGATGAATTCGCTCATTCATCCATCCGCAGGTCCGCTGCCAGCGGCTCTTCTTCTCTGTATAGGCGGCGTTTCCGTCCCTTAGTGGAAGTCTTATTTCATTGTAGTCCGCTTCCTCTGTTGGCCGGAACCATATCGCATTACGTCTTTCGCGGACAGCCGGACGTTGGCTCTAGCGCGGCGATCTTCTCGCATACACCGAAAGACCGGCCGGCCTCACCAATCGGCGAAAGGCGCTTCAAGGCGGTGAAAACCGCGGCGGCGCTGGCCGCCGGCGGGCTGATCGCGTCCCTTCTGACGGCTCTGCCGGCCGCAGCCCAGGAGGTGTCGGTCCAGACGGCAACAGCCCAGCCCCCGTCTTTTCAAAACTCGTCCGAGCGCACGATCCGCGCGCTGGAGGCGCTCGCCAGCAAGGGCAGCGCCCGCGCCCAGTATGAGCTGGCCATGCGCTACGAGGTCGGCAAGGGCGTGAACCGGGACGAGCGGATGGCCCTTTCCCTCTATTGCCGGGCGGCCCGCCAGGACTACGCCGAAGCGGCCTACCGCGCCGGGCGCATGCACATGGCCGGACGGGGTGCGGTGTCGAAGGATGAGGAACTCGGCCGCTCCTGGCTGCGCCGCGCCGCCCTGCTGGGCAACGAGGACGCGACGCGGATGGTCAAGCCGGCCAGCGCCACGGGCAAGGGCGCGGTGAGCAAGACGCCCGACCGCTGCGAACCGCCGAGCGTGCGATGGGGCGTCATCCGCATGCCGCCCAAGGAAATCCGCGCGATGGTCACCAAGATGGCTCCCAGCTACGGGCTCGACCCGGATCTGGTGCTGGCGGTGATCGCCGTCGAATCCGGCTACCGCGTGGATGTGGTGTCCGAGAAGAACGCCATGGGGCTCATGCAGCTCATCCCCGAGACGGCAGAGCGCTTCGGCGTGACCAAGCCTTTCGACCCCGAGCAGAACCTGCGCGGCGGCATGAAGTATCTGCGCTGGCTGCTGGCCTACTTCGACGGCAACGTGACCCTGGCGCTGGCCGGCTACAACGCGGGCGAAGGGGCCGTGGTCCAGTACAAGGGCGTCCCCCCCTACCGCGAGACGCAGGACTATGTGGTGAAGGTCCACAGCGTCTATCCGCGCCGCGTCCATCCCCACGATCCGGGCGTGGTGCGCTCCGCCGGCCTCCCCGCCGCGAAGCAGGAGGAGGTCGCCGAGTTGAGCGTCTCCCGGTCGGGCGCCTCTGCAAAACGATGAAGCGCTCCCGCCGGCCTTTCCCGTATCATGCGGAAAGGCCGGCAAAGGGGATTGCGAATGGGCAGCGCGGACGGGACGGGTTCCGACAAGCATTACTGGCACCAGTACATCGACACCTACCGTCAGGCCTTCCAGACGCTGGGCCCGGTGCGGATCATCCTGGAATACGGGGTGTTCCGGGGCGATTCGATCCGCTGGCTGCGTTCACAGTTTCCGGACGCCTTCATCATCGGCGCCGACATCCTGGAACCGCAGCCGGAATGGCCGCAAGACGACCGCATCCAGTATGTGCGGTTCGACCAGAACGATCCCGAGCACATCGGGCGCAGCCTGCGGGCCAACGGCATCCTCTTCGACCTCATCATCGAAGACGGCAGTCACATCCCCCAGCATCAGGCGTGGTGCCTGACCCAGTCCCTGCCCCACCTGCGCAGCGGCGGCCTGTACATTCTGGAAGACGTTCACACCTCGCACCCGGAGCACGGCCTCTACCGGGCCTATTGCGCCGATTACGCCCAGCCCCCGGCCACCAGCCTCCAGGTGCTTCTCGCCCTCCAGCACATCCGGGCAGCGGGGATTCCCTTCACGGACGCGATGGCCGCGGGCTTGGCGTCCAAGGACTTCTTCACGGCGGACGAGGTGAAGGCGCTGCACATGGACATCGCCGGGATCGAACTCTATCGGCGCACGCGCTTGCCCCTTCACTGCTACAAATGCGGTTCCAGCGATTACGACTACGCGGCGATGCGCTGCCGCTGCGGCGTGCCGCTCTACGAGACCGCGGACTCCATGTCCTTCCTGATTCGCAAGACCTGAGGAGGGCGCGGCGAAACCACGCCGGTGCACTCCCGAAACGACGACGGCCCGCCGAAGGGCGGGCCGTGGATCGTTGATGCCGGAAAGGATGGCGTCCCCTAGGGGATTCGAACCCCTGTTACCGCCGTGAGAGGGCGGTGTCCTAGGCCTCTAGACGAAGGGGACCTTCATCGGGCGATGCTCGGTTGCCAGCCGATCGAATTGGCGTCCCCTAGGGGATTCGAACCCCTGTTACCGCCGTGAGAGGGCGGTGTCCTAGGCCTCTAGACGAAGGGGACAGTCTTTCGTCGTCTGACGACGTGGCGTCGTCGGCGTGGCGGGTTTTTAGCGAACCCACCCTGCCCGATCAAGCCTTTTCTGACAGATCCTTGGCGATTTTCAGAAAAGAGTTCACGACGGCCTGCGGCGTGTCGAAGGCGGTGACCAGACGCAGCAGATCGCCCTCCCAGCGGTAGAAGCGGTAGCCCGCCGCCTCCAGCCCGTCGGCCACCGCGGCGGGCAGGCGCACGAAGACCTCGTTGGCCTCCACCGGATGAGCCAGCTCCGCCCCCGGCAGGGTGGCGAGCCCCTGAGACAGCCGGTCGGCCATGGCGTTGGCGTGGCGGGCCAGCCGCAGCCACAGATCGTCGGCCAGCCAAGCGTCGAGCTGCGCCGACAGGAAGCGGCCCTTGGACACCAAGTGCCCGGCCCGCTTGCGGCGGAAGCCGAAATCCTCGGCCAGCGCCGGGTTGAAGAACACCACGGCCTCCGCGGCGAGGCAGCCGCCCTTGGTGCCGCCCAGCGACAGCACGTCCACCCCGGCCTTCCAGGTCACCTCCGCCGGGGCGCAGCCCAGCCGGGCCACCGCGTTGGCGAAGCGGGCGCCGTCCATGTGCACCGCCATGCCGTGGGCATGCGCGACGTCGGACAGGGCCGCCACCTCCTGCGGACGGTAGACCGTCCCAGCCTCGGTCGCCTGCGTCAGGCTGAGGGCGGCGGGCTGCACCCGGTGCACCACGCCGATGCCCGCCCCGGCCAGCGCCGCGCTCAGAGCGGCGGGGGTCAGCTTGCCACCCTCCCCGGCCAGCGGCACCAGCTTGGCCCCGCCGGTCGCCATCTCCGGTGCGCCGCACTCGTCGACGTGGATGTGGCTTTCCTGGTGGCAGTAGACCGCGCCGTAGGGTGGGACCAGGGCCGACAGGGCCAGCGCGTTGGCCGCCGTCCCGGTGGCGACCGGGAACACCGTCACCTCCGCCTCGAAGAGAGCGGACAGGCGACGGGTGACGCTGGCGGTCAGCGGGTCCTGCCCATAGGGATCGGCGGACCCGACCGCGGCCGCGGCCAGGGCGTTGACCACCTCCGGCGCCGCGCCGGCCACATTGTCGCTGCGGAAGTCGTGAATGACGGCGTTGGTCATGGCGCGGCGGCTCCGGCGGTGACGGTCACGGCGATGGCGCCGGTGCGCGGGTCCATCACATAAAGACGATCGGGGGCGTCCGGTATGGTGACGCGGAAGACGACGCGGTTGCCCACCGCCACCGGGTCGCCCAGGCGCGCGCCCGCCGGCAGGCCCAGCGTGACCTCCTCCGCCCGGCCCGCGGGGGTGGCGGCGCGCTCGGTCTCGGCGGCGGCCCGGCGCTCCGGATCGCTGATGCGCTTGTAGAGTTCGACGCCGAGGATCGCGAAGCCGGCGATGATCATCACGCCCATGATGACGACGAGTGCCTTGAGGAACTGCACGGTTTGGGGTCCACTCTCGCGCGAATGTGAGGAGTTTTGCCGAACGATGCCCGAACGCACCGAAATCGACGACGATGAGGACGAATACACCGGAACGCAGGACGGCGAAACCGGCGAAGGCACGCGGCACCGCTGGAGCGTTCCGGACGAGGCCGGCGGCCAGCGGCTCGACAAGGCCCTGGCGACGGGGCTTCCCGGCCTGTCGCGGTCGCGCGTGCAGGCTCTGCTGGAGCAGGGCTGCGTGCAGGACGGCAACGGGCGGACGGTCACGGACCCTTCCGTGAAGGTCAAGCCCGGACAAACTTTCGACGTTTTCATCCCCGAAGCTGAGCCTGCACAGCCCGAAGCCCAGGACATACCCCTGGACGTGGTCTATGAGGATGAGGACGTGTTGGTGATCGACAAGCCCGCGGGCATGGTGGTCCACCCCGCCGCCGGCAATCCGGACGGCACGCTGGTCAACGCCCTGCTCGCCCACTGCGGCGACAGCCTGTCGGGCATCGGCGGCGTGCGGCGTCCCGGGATCGTCCACCGGCTCGACAAGGACACCAGCGGCCTGATGGTCGTCGCCAAGAACGACCGCGCGCACCACGCGCTGACGGAGCAGTTCTCCGGCCGCACGCTCAGCCGCACCTACCAAGCTCTCGTTTGGGGCGTCCCCTCCCCCCGCGAGGGACGGATCGAGGGCAACATCGGGCGCAGCAGCACCGACCGCAAGAAGATGGCTGTGGTCACCGGCGGCGGAAAGCACGCGGCCACCCGCTACCGCGTCGTCCGCTCCTTCGGCACCGCGCTGGCGCTGGTCGAATGCACGCTGGAGACCGGACGCACCCACCAGATCCGCGTGCACATGGCGCACATCGGCCATCCCATCGTCGGCGACCCGCTCTACGGCAAGGGGCGTGCCGGCCGGGCCGGCGGCAAGCACGCCTCAGCCCTGCCGGAACCCCATCGCGAACGGTTTGTTGGCTTTCCACGTCAGGCGTTGCACGCCGTCGGGCTGACCTTCCGGCACCCCGCAACGGGGGAGACGGTCCGCTTCCAGGCGCCGCTACCCACGGATATTAAAGATTTGTCAGATTTCTTAGAATCGCTGTAATCCACTATACCCGCGCGCAGAAGTCGGTTATTCTTCGCGTCAACAGCCACCCACGCTCACGCTTGCATCCGGGACCATCCCCGGCGGATCGAACGGGCAAGCGGACGGCGAGGCGGCGCAGAACAGTGAACGGCCGTGTGCCCGTGAGAAGGCACGAACAACAGCCGTCGGAGAGGGTCCAACATGGCGACGATATCCAGCGTTCCGGTCATCAGTTCCGAAAGCAACCTCTCGCGCTACCTCCAGGAAATCCGCAAGTTCCCCATGCTTGCGGCGGAGGAGGAGTACATGCTGGCCAAGCGCTGGCAGGAGATCGAGGATTCGGACTCGGCGCACAAGCTGGTGACCAGCCATCTGCGGCTCGTGGCGAAGATCGCCATGGGCTACCGCGGCTACGGCCTGCCGCTGTCGGAGCTGATCTCCGAGGGCAACGTGGGCATGATGCAGGCGGTGAAGCGGTTCGATCCCGACCGCGGCTTCCGGCTGGCGACCTACGCCATGTGGTGGATTCGCGCCGCCATCCAGGAATACATCCTGCACAGCTGGTCGCTGGTGAAGATGGGCACCACGGCGGCGCAGAAGAAGCTGTTCTTCAACCTGCGCCGCCTGAAGGGCCAGATGCAGGCCATCGAGGAGGGCGACATGTCGCCCGAGCAGGTGCGCCACATCGCCACGACCCTCGACGTGCCGGAGCAGGACGTCGTCAACATGAACCGCCGCCTCGGCGCCCCCGACCATTCGCTGAACGCGCCGTTGCGCGCCGACAGCGAGGGCGAGTGGCAGGACTGGCTGGTGGACGAGACGGCGAACCAGGAAATCTCCCTGGCCGAGAACGAGGAGTTGGGCAAGCGGCGCAAGCTGCTGACCGCCGCCATGGAGAACCTGAACGAGCGCGAGCGCGACATTCTGGTGGAGCGCCGCCTGCGCGACAACCCCACCACGCTGGAGGATCTGTCGCAGAAATACGGCATCAGCCGCGAGCGCGTCCGCCAGATCGAGGTGCGCGCCTTCGAGAAGCTCCAGAAGGCCATCCGCAACGCCGCGGTGGAACAGAAGCTGGCTGGGTAGTTAACAACCCTCTCCCCTTTGGGGAGAGGGAAATACACTCTCCTCACGCCCCCGCGGGTTCGGCCAGTTGGTCCTGTTCGTCCGGCGCGTGACCGCCCGCCTCGTCGAACAGGTCGCCGGCCACCTCCGGCCCCCATTCCTGGACCAAGCCGACCTTCACGTCCTTCAGCGCGCTGACCCGCTTCTCGGCGCGCATCACCTCGAAATTCGCCACCATCGGCGGTATGCCGAAATAGAGCGCCCAGCCGATCGCCGCCGACCCGTACATCACCAGCCAGGCCAGCGGGTCCATGAAGATCTTGCCGGCGGCGCCGATGGTGTGATTGTGCTTCCACAGCTCGATGGCGTAGGGCATGCAGCCGCAGAAGTTCAGCCCGCCGACGGTGATCGGCGCCGATTTCTCCGGGTCGCGGTCGGTGACGTAGGCGACGATGGTCGGGATCATGCCGATGCCGAACAGGATCGACGTGGGCAGCACCACCAGACCCGCCGGGATGATCAGCAGGATCAGCGTCAGCATGCTGCCCTTGCGTTTCTTCTTCTTTCCGCCGTTCTTGCCGCCGCGCGCCATGGGTGCCACCCGATCCTTGGTTTGAAGGCCGCCGTCAGAAGGCGAAGAAGAGGATGATGCCGCCAACCAGAATCGTGGACAGCAGGCTCGACACGATGGCCGCCACCTGCCGGCCGGACGATTCGATGATGCTGTTCCGGTCGCCGATGCTCTGCCGCAGCTTGTTGATCTCGGCATCGGCCTCGCGGTAGGCGATCTGGGCGGCCTCGAACTCCAGCTTGTCGCGGCGCAGCGCCTCCGGATCGTCGACGATCTTCAGCAGATCGCCGAGGCGCCCATTGTGGGCCGCGGAATCGGCCAGCTTGCGCACGTTGTCCTGGTGTGGCCGGCTGTGGAAGCGGCGGAAGGCCGGGTCGAGCAGCGACACCACCCAGGCGGCAAGGTGCGACAGCGAGTCGGTGCCGGTGCGCACCTGCACGTCGGCGAGGATTGTCAGCATGGCGATCACCCGCCGCATCGGCTCGATGCTGGAACCGAGCTGGGTGTAGAGCATCTCGTCGGTCCGCCGGTGCCGCACCGCCAGGAAGGCGGCGACGTGGCGGTCGATGGGGTCCTTGTGCCGCTCGCTCCCCGCCCCCATCCAGTCGAGGGCGCGCAGCAGTTCCGCGGGTGTGGTCGGCATCTGCTTGGCGACCAGCGGGCTGATGCAGGGCATGGTGGGGTTCATCTCGTACAGCACGCGCTCCACCCCCAGACCGTGGCCCGTGCGGTCCAGCAGACCGCGGACCTGATCGAAGTTCTGCACCATCGGCACGAACTCCGGCTTGAAGTCACTCTGCACGCTCACCCAGAACATGGGAAGCTGGTTGGCCAGGACCTCCGCCGACGGCTGTGGCGACTCGCCGCGCAGGAAAGCATCGGCCAGCATGGTGCCGATGCCGTCCGGCATCATCGCCTTGCCGCGGTAGCGGATGGGCGCACCGGGGTCCAGCGCCATGCAGACGCGGGCAACCAGCCGTTCGGCCATGCTGCCGCCCTTGCCGGTGGTCGAGGCGGTCTGCACCGCGTTCGCCACCGCCTCCGCCCGCGCGTCGTCGCCCATGGAGCGGCGCAGCCACTTGTCCAGTTCGCCGCCCTCGATGACGGTGGCGGCAGGCGCCACATGACGGGCGAAGGCGCGGGCCAGCGTTCGGCAATGCCAGTAGTCCTGCCCCTGGAACTCCAGCGGGCGGGCGGCGCGGCGCGGCACCTGCGGCTGTTTCGGGCTGAGGCGGCGGCCGGCGACCCAGAGATCGAGATCCTGGAGCGTCCAGCGCTGCTTGGGATCGTCCACCAGCAGACCGCGGATTACCTCGCTGATGGCCAGCGGCAGGCGCATCTGGCCGACCAGCGCCGGGTAGGAGCCGCGCTCGATCTTGGCCTGGAGGATCGCCTCGTCCTCCAGCGCCCCCACCGGGTTGCGCCCCAGCAGCAGGAGCAGCAGCGTGACGCCCAGCGAATAGAGATCGTCGGCCATGGTGCCGGTGCCGCGCCCGGCCGGGGAGGCCATGCCGCGCTCCACCGTCTCCAGCAGGACCGGCTGGCCGTAGCCCGGCGGGGTGGACAGGCATTCGCCCAGCATCAGGCTGCTGGAGGCCAGATCGCGGTAATAGAGATTGGTTGGGCGGATCGCGCCATGGACCACGCCGCGGCTCGACAGCTCCTTCAACGCCGCGACCAGCGGGTGGATGATCTGCCGGGTCAGATGGTCTTCAGGGATCGGGTCCGTGGCCTCGGTCAGGCTGTTCATCAGCCGCTTGCCCGCCGGACGCTCGAAAATCATGCAGAGGCGGCGCCCGTGGCTTGCCGGCCAGTCCACCATGCCCCAGTCGAGCAGGCGCATGTGGGCCTGATTGTCGAGGCTGGCGACGGTGGCGGCGATGTCGGTGCGCGCCAGCGTGGCGCCGTGGCCGATGATGGCGAAGGCTTCGGACCGCTTGTCACGCAGCGGCTTCGCCGTGTAGGCGTTGCCGCCGATGGCGTTGAGCGCGGCGAGCGGCGCGTTGGGATGGATTTCGTACCGCTCGGCCAGCTTGACCGGCTCGGCGTTCGCCATCATCCGATCCGCGGCGGCTGCGGTCATGGCATCGGATGGCATGGCGTTCGAATCCCCGGAGCCTGCGAGCGTGTGCCAGCCTTAGTCGCTCGAAAAGGGCAAACAAACTGTTAACGAGGAGGGAAGTGGTTGCGGTGGGACCCCCACCGCAACCACTCAACAAGCCTCAATCCTGGAACGGGTCGTTCATCAGGATCGTGTCGTCGCGCTCCGGGCTGGTGGACAGCAGGGCCACCGGGGCCTGGATCAGCTCCTCGACATGGCGGACGTACTTCACCGCCTGGGCCGGCAGCTCCGCCCAGGAGCGGGCGCCCTGGGTGCTGTCCTTCCAACCCTCGAAGGTCTCGTAGATCGGCTCGACGCGGGCCTGGGCGCCGGCGTTGGCCGGGAAGTAATCCAGCTCCTGCCCGTCCAGACGGTAGCCGACGCACACCTTGATCTCGTCGAAGCCGTCCAGCACGTCCAGCTTGGTCATGGCGATGCCGTCGATGCCGCCGGTCTTCACCGCCTGGCGCACCATCACGGCGTCGAACCAGCCGCAACGGCGCTTGCGGCCGGTGACCACGCCGAACTCCTTGCCACGCTGGCCGATCAGCTCGCCGACGTCGTCGAACAGCTCGGTCGGGAACGGGCCGGAGCCGACGCGCGTGGTGTAGGCCTTGCAGATGCCCAGCACATAGCCGACGGCGCGCGGGCCCATGCCGCTGCCGGCGGCGGCGTTGCCGGCCACCGTGTTGGAGGAGGTGACGTACGGATAGGTGCCGTGGTCGATGTCGAGCATCTGGCCCTGGGCGCCCTCGAACAGGATGCGCTTGCCGGCGCGGCGCAGCTCGTCCAGCGTTTTCCAGACGACCGAGGCGTAGGGCAGCACCTGCGGGGTGATCTCGCGCAGCGGGTCCAGCAGGTCGGCCGGCTTCATCTCCGCCGCACCCAGGCCGCGGAGCAGCAGGTTGTGGTGGGCCAGAAGGGCGTCCACCTTCTCCTTCAGAACCGCCTCGTCGCCGAGGTCGCACAGGCGGATGGCCCGGCGGGCCACCTTGTCCTCATAGGCCGGGCCGATGCCGCGGCCGGTCGTGCCGATCTTGCCGGCGCCGCGGGCCTCCTCGCGCGCCTTGTCGAGCGCGCTGTGGACCGGAAGGATCAGCGGAACGTTCTCGGCGACCTGGAGCGTGGCGGGGGACACGTCCACGCCCTGGCTCTTGATCGCCGTCACTTCGCGGATGAAGGCCCAGGGGTCGAAGACGACGCCGTTGCCGATGATCGACAGCTTGTTCGGCCGAACCACGCCCGAAGGCAGCAGGCTCAGCTTGTAGGTCACGCCGTTGATCACCAGCGTGTGGCCGGCGTTGTGACCGCCCTGGAAGCGCACCACCACGTCGGCCCGGCTGGACAGCCAGTCGACGATCTTGCCCTTGCCCTCGTCGCCCCACTGGGCGCCGACCACCGCCACGTTGGCCATGTGTGTCTCCGCAAAAAAAGAAGGCAGAAAGAAAACGTTGCCCATGCAAAGGCGTCCCCCGACCTTGCGGGGGAAGCCCCATCGTGAAGTCTCAAGTCAGCGGCGTGACCGTGCCGCCGTCCAGCCGGTGGCCGCAGTCCAGCCGCCGGGCCTCCGCCGCCGCGTCCGCCACGGGGGCCAGCCCCGCCACGGTGACCCAGCCCTCGGCGCGCAGCTTGCCCGCGGCCGCCCAGGAGGTGCCATGCGGCACATAAACGCGCTTGGCCGGCTCCGGCGCCGGAACGGCGCGCAGGAGCGTGTCCATGTAGAGGGTGAAGCCGGTTCCCGGCTCGCCCTCCTCCTCCACGCCCGGACGCACGCCGGCGCGGTAGCGGCCCCCCGCCCCCAGCTCGCCGCGCACGTCGCGCGCGAACAGGGTGAAGCTGAGGCCGGTCTGGTATTCGAAGCCGCGGTGCTCCACCAGATCGACGGTGATCGTCAGATCGGGGCGCGCGGCGCGCAGCAGGCGCAGGGCGTCGGTCAGGCGGCGGCGGTCCTTCTCCGCCGTTTCCGGCAGCGGCAGCGCCGACAGCACCTCCATGGCGCGCTCCGCCGGGCCGGAGGCGGCCATCAGCGTGTGCAGCAGCGTGGCCGCCGGACCGCCGACCGCCGTCACCGCGGCGGCGTCCTTCTTGTCCAGCGCCTCGCGCAGGCGGGCGGTTTCCTCCTCGCCGAGCCCGAGGCCGCGGCAGACCCGCGCCACCATGGTCGGAACGCAGAGATCCACCGACAGGTGCCGCACCCCCACCCCTTCCAGGGCGTGGGCGGCGAGCAGGATCACCTCGGCGTCCGCCTCGGCCTCCAGCGGGCCGATCAGCTCGACACCGACCTGGGTGATCTGCCGTTCGGGACGGAGCTGCGACCCCTTCACGCGCAGCACCGGCCCGGCGTAGCACAGCCGCACCGGGCGGGCGCCGTTCTTCAGGCGTGTGGTGGCGATGCGCACGATCTGCGGGGTGATGTCCGCGCGCACGGCCATCATGCGCTGCGACAGCGGGTCCATCAGCCGGAAGGTCTGCTTCGCCATGGCGGCGCCGGAGCCGGACAGCAGATTGTCCTCGAACTCGACCAGCGGCGGCTCGACGCGCTCATAGCCGTGGGCGGTGAAGTCCGCCAGCAGGCGCGCCACCGCCGCCGCTTCGTGCGCCGCTTCGGGCGGCAGCACGTCGTGCAGGCCGGCGGGCAACAGGGCGGAGCTCAGGGAATCAGCGGGCATGGCCTGCGTCGTCTCGTCGAATGGGTGGCAAACCGTCGGCATGGCGAGAGCCCGCACGTCCGGTGGGCATGCGGTGCTCGGGCATACGGAGCGGGTCAATACCCCACCCCCCTTCCTCATGCAAACGGAAAAGCCCCGCGACCCGTGCCCGTCTCCCCTGCGCCGACGACAGGCGCCCATCCGGAAAGGTTCAAATCAGGATGGCATTCCAAACGAATCTCTGTTGAGTTTGACGCGAAACCTCCGGCATCCTGTGTACGAACCGTGCCAGCAGCAGCGGGGCAATGGCACCATGGCACGCCCGTCCGCCAGCTACGAAGTGCAGATCTACAAGCAGGACCACTGGGTCCTCGAAGCCCGCTTCGACACCGAGGCGGAGGCGCTGGTCTTCGGCCGCAAGGCGTTGTCCGGCGGCAAGGTCGAGGGCATGCGGGTGGTGCGCGACTGGCGGCGCCCGGACGGCCGCCATGTCGAGACGGAAGTCCATGTGGAGTTCCGTCAGGTCTCCCGCACGGTGGCCGCCTCCCCCATCGACGAGGCGCCGGCGCTCTGTCTCACGCTCGACCACTGCTACGGCGTGCAGAGCCGCATGGCCATGAACCGCGTGCTGCGCACTTACGTGGAGCGCGCGGTGGTCACTCCGACCGAGGTGCTGCACAACCACGCGGAGCTGGCGCGGCTTCTCAACACCGACAACCTCGTGCCCACCGCGGTCGGGCGGGTCGCCGCCCTCCAGGCGGGGAAGGCCGGGACGGACGGGCGCGGTCGACGCGACGCGCTGAACCTGCTGATGCACGAACTGACCGACCGGGCGCGCGTCGCCGCCGCGCGCAAGGACCTGCCGGCCATCGCCGCCACCGGCTTCCGCCCCATGTTCGACCGGCTGGATTCGAGCCTGCCGGCGGAGGAGCGCGACTTCCTCGCCCGCGTCGTCCTGTCCCGTGAGCTGGTGCAGATGCGCAACTGGCTGGCCAAGCTGGATTTCCTGGGCGAACTGGCGCGGGAGGACGGGGCTGCGGCCGACCGCCCGCTGGGGCTGCTCGACGGCGTGATCGCCGACGTCCTGGGCGCGCCCTCGGTCGCGCAGGAACTTCTCGGCGTCCAGGGCAGCCTCGCGGAGGCGCTGTGCAACCTGATCGACCTGTCGCGGGGCCGCCTGTCCCCGGCCAAGCGGGCGGAGGACGACCGCGCCGTCCAATTGAACGAGCTTCTCGCCTTCCACGATCTGGACCAGACGCGGCTGGTCATCCTGGATCTGGTGCGCCGGCAGTTGAAGGGCACGCAGCCCCTCTACCGCTCCGACCCGTCGCTGGAGATGGAGGCCTTCCAGGAGATCCTGAAGCGCACGCTCGGCCCCGACGGGCCGGCCGGTGGCGGGCCGATGGCCGAGGCGCTGGTCCTGCGCTACCTGCGCTTCCTGGAGGGCGGCGGTGCGCCGGGCCGCAGGCAAGCCATCGCGGAAGTGGCCGACCGCATCCCCGATGCGCGGGATCGGGTGCGCTTCCTGCTGGCACTGGCCGACTCGGACCTTGGGCATGGGCACACCACGGACATCTTGCGGCTGCTGCGCGCGCTGACCGGGAACCCGGCGTGCTATGGCCGCTTCATCCACCCCCGTCTGCCGCCCCGCGACAATCTGGAAGCGCTGACCCTGCTCTACTGCCAAGCCGCCGACTCGGCGCTGCCGGAGGAGGCCCGGACCCGCCTGACCAGCGATCTGGACGAAATTCTGGTGGCCTACATCACCGAGGAGCGGGTGGTGGAGCGGCTGGACGATCCCGGCGACGCGCTGCGGCTGCGGGCGAACCGCCTGCTGCAGGTCTGCGCGCCGGGCATCCTGCGCAGCCGGCGGGCGCTGGAGATGGTCCGGCGCCGCGTCGTCGAGCATCTCCGCCAACCGCAGTTCGACCGGAAATATGTGGAGGACCTGCCCGACGCGGTGGCGCAGCAGCGCGCCCTGCGGGAGTTCTACCGCATGTTGGGAGACGCCGGATTCGTCTGACCCGCAGACGGGTCCGCAGCCCCGATGCGGATGGACAGCTCCCGTCCCTTTGGATAATCAGCGCAGGACAACGGGGCAAAACTCGGGGAAGGACGGGGCGCCGCCACCGGCCCCCGCGGCGACGAAGGGCACAGCCTTGGGCAATGGCGTCGGCAATGGAATTGCGCTGGGACCGGTCTTCCACATCATCGGTATCCTTTTGACCATCCTGGGGCTGGGCATGCTGGTGCCGGCCTTGGCCGACGCCGCGGCAGGCAACAGCGACTGGACGGCCTTCGTCGGCTCCAGCGCGGCGACTCTGGCGGTCAGCGGGGGCATGGTCCTGGCGACGTCGAGCAAGGAACGCACGCGCTTCACCGTGAAGCAGCATTTCCTGCTGACGACGCTGTCCTGGTGCGTGCTGGCGGCCTTTGGCGCCCTGCCCTTCATGATCTCCGCCGCCCGCCTGTCCTTCACCGGCGCCTATTACGAGGCGATGTCGGGACTCTCCACCACCGGCGGCACGGTCATCGTCGGGCTGGACAACGCCCCGCCGGGGGTCCTGCTGTGGCGGTCGCTGCTGAACTGGTTCGGCGGGGTCGGCATCATCGTCATGGCGATCGCGGTGCTGCCCATCCTGCGGGTCGGCGGCATGCAGCTGTTCCGCACCGAATCCTCCGACAAGGGCGACAAGCCCTTCGCCACGGTGCAGGACACCGCCGGGGCCATCGCCATGACCTATCTGGCGCTGACCATCCTGTCGGCGGTCGCTTACCATCTGGCCGGAATGACGTGGTTCGACGCGATCAACCACGCCATGGCCTCCATCGCCACGGGCGGCTTCTCGACCAAGGACGCCTCGCTCGGCTGGTTCGACTCCCACGCGGTGCTGTGGGTGGCGACCTTTTCGATGATCTGCGGGGCCTTGCCGCTGACTTGGTACATCCGCCTGCTGCGCGGCCAGCGCAACGCGCCGGTCTTCGGCGACAGCCAGGTGAACGCGCTGCTGGCGATCCTGCTGGTGGCCGGCGTCGCCATGACCCTGTGGGCCTTCACCATAGTCGGCCTGCCCTTCTGGGACGCGCTGAGCCATTCGGCGGTGAACGTCACCTCGATCATCACCGGAACGGGCTTCGTCTCCACCGACTATTCGACCTGGGGCAGCTTTGCCGTCGTCGCCTTCTTCTTTTTCTACTTCATCGGCGGTTGCACCGGATCGACGGCGGGGTCCATCAAGATCTTCCGCTGGCAGGTGCTGGCCCTGTCGATGCTGAACCAGATGCAGCGGATGCTGAAGCCGAACCGGGTGCTGGTCCCGCTCTATCAGGGCAAGGTGCTGGACGAGGATGTGGTCGGCTCGGTCATCAACCTTGCCTTCGCCTTCATGGCGGCCTTCGGCATCCTGTCGCTCCTGGTCGCCGCGATGGGCGTGGACTACCTGAGCGCGGCCAGCGCCGTCGCCTCCGCGCTGGCGAACGCCGGGCCGGGGCTGGGGCCGGTGGTCGGCCCGTCCGGCACCATGGCCCCCCTGCCCGACGCCGCGAAATGGGTGCTGAGCTTCGCCATGCTGCTGGGCCGGCTGGAGGTCTTCACCGTGCTGGTGCTGATCCTGCCGAGCTTCTGGCGGGATTGAGCGGACCATGGAAAAGGCCGCGCAGAAACGCCTCAGCCGCGCAGTCTGTCCAGAATCTGTCGGCTGTGATTCACCCCACCAAAGAAGACGGCGAGAATCCTGACCTCGACCAACCCCTCATCGATTTCGAAATAGAAGATGAAATTTCCACTGGTGACGGTGCGGATGCCGGATCGAATTTCCGGATGCTCCGTGCCACGGTGTGGATGGGCCTCGAACGTCCGCATGTAGGCAAGGGCTTCGCCGATCCGCCCGGCGGCCCGCTCCATCGCACGTTCCCCGTCCTCGCCAAGGTCCCGATAGGCCTGGACGAGATGATCCTCGATCAGGTCGAAGTCTCGGGTAAGGGAGGCCGCGCGACGGACCTTATAGAGCCGCACGCGCCTGCCTCTTGCGGTCCAGCATCGCCTGGATTTCAGCCTCGCCGTCATCAAGATCGACGAACGCACCGGCGCGGCGCTGGTCGATCAGAATCCGCAATGCTTCGATCTCGACGTTGCTTCTCTCGGTGTCGCGTCGGAGCATGTCGAGGCCGCGCTGAAGAACCGCGCTGAGGCTCGGATACTGCCCGGCCTCGACAAGGCTGCGTGCGAAGGCTTCCTGTTCGTCGGTCAGCGAGATCGAGGTCTTCACAGTCATGCCTTGCCCTCCCTCACCAACCAAGTACTACCCAGTGGCACCAAGTTCAAGACTCAGCGCCCGAAGGTCTCCGCCTTGACCGTGGCGAAGGCCCAGTCGAGCCAGGGCAACACCGCCTCCATATCCTCGTTCTCCACCGTGGCGCCGCCCCACAGGCGCAGGCCCGGAGGGGCGTCGCGGTAGGAGCCGGCGTCGAAGGCGGCCTCCTCCTTCTCCAGCAGCGCGGCAAGCTTCTTGGCGAAGTCCGCCTGGGCCTCCGGCGTCAGGGCGGTCACCTCGGGATCGGTGAAGCGCAGGCAGATCGAGGTGCAGGAACGCGTCGCCGGATTGTCCGCCAGGAAGCCGGCCCAGGTCGAGGCCGCCACCCACTCCGAGACGATGCGGAGGTTTTGCTCCGACCGGCGGATGAGCTGGGTCAGGCCGCCGACCGACAGCGACCAGCGCAGCCCGTCGATGGCGTCCTCCACGCAGAGCATGGACGGCGTGTTGATGGTGTCGCCGACGAAGATGCCCTCGATCAGCTTGGCGCCGCCCTCCTTCCCGGCCGTCGTCAGGCGGAAGATCTTGGGCAGCGGACGGTCGGGCTGGAAGCTCTCCAGCCGCGCCACGGCGCGCGGGCTGAGCACCAGCATGCCGTGCGCGGCCTCGCCGCCCAGCACCTTCTGCCAGGACCAGGTGGCGACGTCGATCTTGCTCCAGGGAATGTCCATGGCGAAGGCGGCGGAGGTCGCGTCGCAGATCGACAGACCCTCGCGGTCCGCCGGAATCCAGTCGCCGTCCGGCACCCGCACGCCCGACGTCGTGCCGTTCCAGGTGAACACCACGTCGCGGCTGAAATCGACCTGCGACAGGTCCGGCAATTCGCCGTAGGCGGCCTGAATGGTCCGCACGTCGGACAGGCGGAGCTGCTTGGTGACGTCGGTCACCCATTCCTTGCCGAAGCTCTCCCAGGCCACCATGTCCACGCCGCGAGCGCCCAGCAGGTTCCACAGCGCCATCTCCACCGCCCCGGTGTCGGAGGCCGGGACGATGCCGATGCGGTAGTCGCCGGGGATCGCCAGAACGGCGCGGGTCAGGTCGATGACCTCCTTCAGCTTCGCCTTGCCCGGCTTCGAGCGGTGGGAGCGGCCGAGCAGCGCGCCATCCAGCGCGTCCAGCGACCAGCCGGGCCGCTTGGCGCAGGGGCCGGAGGAAAACAGCGGGTTCGACGGCCGGCGGGCGGGCTTCATGGACACTCTACTCCCCGGAACATGGGATTGCGGTATGGCCGGGGACGATAGGAGGTGCGCGGAAGCCCGTCAATCAGCCGCTCACGCGCAGCAGCGTCGCCTGGATGTGCCGGACGCCCGCCGCGTCGCAGATGTAGTAGCAGACCGCCACCCGCCCGTCCGCCAGAACGGTCGCCCAGGGATAGCCGACGTCGGGTGACGGGGCGTCGGCGCGGATGACGACCTCCGGCGCGCGCTCCAGAGTCTCCCGCCGGCTGTCCCAGACGCGGGCGCGCACGCCGTAGGGCTCGTGGCGGTAGCCGTAAACGACGAGCAGCCGTCCGTCCGGCAGCGGGCAGGCGTCGTAGGGATGCCCGATCACCGCGCTTTCGATCCAGGGCGCCCAGCTTTCCCCCAGGTCATGGGAGACGGAGGTGGCGAGGCGGTCGCCCAGCCCGGTCGTGCGGTGGAAGGCGACCAGTTGCCCGTCGGCGGTCAGATGCAGGGCGGTTTCGCAGAAGCCGGCCCGCCCCGCCGGGTCGCGCGCGATGGTGCTGCGCAGCGTCCAGCTTTCCCCCCGGTCGCGGGAGGCGAACAGGTAACTCGTGTAGGGGCCGCCGGTGTAGGTCGCCATCAGCAGCGTGCCGTCCGGCGCCTCCACCGCCCGCCCACGCACCGCGCCGCCCAGCATCGGGCGCATGCCGGGCAGGATCGGCCCCTGGTCCGGCAGTTCCGGCAGGTAGCGGTGGGCCGACCAATGCCGCCCGCCGTCGTCGCTGACGCGGGTGCTGCCGCCCCAGAACAGGAAGAAGGTGCCCGACGTCTCGGCGTTGCCCAGCAGGTGGACGCCCTTCTCCCGAAGCCGCAGGCCGTGGCGCGCCGACATCGGGTACCAGCCGAAGCTGCCCATGACGATCCGCCCCGAACGCAGAACCAGCAGGCTGGGGTCCTGATCGCCCGCCTCCGGGTCGGTGGGCAGGGGCTGCGGCGGGCCCTCCGGCTCGAAATCCGGGGTAAAACGCTGGACCACGAGGTGGGAGCGCGAATCCACATGGTCGACGCTGGTGAAGTCGCCGTTGCCCTCCGCCGGCTCCCCGTGCAGCCAGCGGTGGTCGCGGGCGCGCCGGAAGGCCACGAGCACCCGACCGTCGGCCAGCGTGGCCGCGGACGGAAAGGACGCATAAAAGCGCCGGTCGCTGTAGACGATGCGATGAGAAAAACTGTCGAGCATGCCCTCTGATCCGCCGGGCGCCCACGGCATTGGGGGCGCCCCGCCAATGTCCGGTTGCCGGAATGAAGGATTCCTTTACGGTGCGCGTGGTCCCTTGCTAGTCACACCGCTTTCCGCAGCCCTGCCCGGCGAAGGTCATGACCGAAGTGAGCACCGAAGCGACCGCTCCCGCGAACATTCCCTATGGCCGCCACCGCGACCGCAACGACCTGTCGCAGGTGCTGCCGCTGACCACCCCCTTCTCGCTGCTGATCGACCCGTCGAACGGCTGCAATTTCCGCTGCGTCTTCTGCGCCACCGGCAACCCGGAGCTGCTGAAGGAGGTCGGTCGCCCCCGCGGCGCCATGAAGTTCGATCTGTTCCGCAAAATCGCCGACGACATCGCCGAATTCGACGCGCCGATCAAATCCGTCCACCTCTACAAGGACGGCGAGCCGCTGGTGAACACGCGGATCGAGCACATGGTCCATCTTCTGAAATCGCGCGGCCTGGCCCGCCATGTCGAGATGACCAGCAACGGCTCCCTGCTGACGCCGGAGCGGGCGGACGCCCTGCTGGCCGCCGGGCTGGACGCCATGCGCGTCTCCGTCTACGGCGCCAGCGACGCCATGTACAAGCGCATCACCCGTCGCTTCGACCGCTTCCAGACCGTCGTGGACAATGTGGCGTACCTTTACCGCCGCAAGACGGAGATGGGCCGCGACTTCCACCTGCACTGCAAGATCATCAACGTGGAGTTGACGGAGGAGGAGCGGCAGAGCTTCATCGACACCTTCACGCCGATCGCCGACAGCCTGTTCGTCCATCCCCTGCACGGCGAGGCGCTGGCCGAGGATAGCGCCTTCGCCGCCGCCCCCGACACGGCGCGCAAGGTCTGTTCGGAGCCCTTCCTGAAGCTGGCCATCAACTTCAACGGCGAGGTGTCGGTCTGCTGCGCCGACTGGCGCATGGGAACCATCGTCGGCAACGTCGCCGAGGAGTCGCTGCGCGACATCTGGAACGGCGAGCGGCTGCGCGATTTCCGGCTGAAGCATCTGGAGGGCCGCCGCGACGAGATCGAGGCCTGCCGCGGCTGCTCCTACGTCCAGACTCTGCCCGCCGACAACAATCTGGACGGCTTCGCCGCGGACCTCATCGCCAAGTACCAGGCTTGAGCGTGCGCACAAGGCCGGCGTTCAGGGCCAGCGCTTCGCGCGCAGCGGCACCGGGCCGGAGCCCTCCCCCGCCACGGTCCCGGTGTCCTGCGACTCCGGTTCCCGCGGCCCCGTTTCGAGCGGTCCCGCCTCCAGGGGGCGGTCGGACAGCAGGTTCTTGATCGGCACGCCGAGGATGTCCTCCTGGTTCCGTTCCGCCTGCTCCAAAAGCTGGGCCGTGCGGTCCTGCCAGGGCAGTTCCAACCCGCCCAGCCCCCGGACGGAGCCGCGCAGGCCGATGCCCAGCGCCTTCATCAGGTCGAACAGCGTGGCCTCGCTCAGGTCGCGGGTGACGACCCAGGCGTTGTGCGTGGTGTGGGCCACCCAATGGGCGTCGCGAAGCTGCTCCAGAATGCCGTCGATCAGCACCGTCCCGACCGGAACGCGCCCGACCAGCGTCCGCCGCCGCAAGCCCACGCCGAGCCGCGTGCCCTCCAGAAGCTCGTGCAGGACGGCCAGCGCCAGCCCCAGCCGCTGGGCGGGCAGCAGCCCCTCCGGCCCGCCTCGGGTGATCTTGCCGGCCCGCCATTCCGGCAGCGAGGCGGTGATGACCGCGCCGAACAGCACCGTGGACCAGGCGATGTAGAGCCAGAACAGGAAGATCGGCACAGTCGCCAGCGCGCCGTAGATGGTCTGGTAAGCCGGAAACTCCTTCATGTACATGGCGAAGCCCGCCTTGGACGCCTCCAGCAGCAGCGAGGCGACCGCCCCGCCGCAGGCGGCGTCCATCCACCCCACGTCCCGGTTGGGGATGATGACGTAGAGCAGCGTGCAGCCGACCAACTGCAGCATGAAGGGCAGGATCGCCCCGATCCCCACCAGCGGGTCGGCAAACCCCTCCAGATGGGCGAACTGGAGCACCGCCCACAGGGTGCTGGACAGCGACAGGCTGGCGCCGGCGAACAGCGGGCTCAACGACACCACCGCCCAGAAGGACAGGATGCGGGTGACGTAGGAGCGCGGTTCGCGCACCCGCCAGACGGTGGCGAAGGACCCCTCGATGGTCCAGATCAGCAGGACGGCGGAGATCGCCAGCCCGAGGATCCCGAACACCGGCATCTGCCCGGCGTTGGCCATGAAGGCCGCCAGATATTGCAGGATGGCGTCGCTGTTCTCCGGCACGAGGTTCTTGAACAGCAGCGTCTGGATGCGCGACTGCAGCGCGTTGAAGGCGGGAAAGGCGGAAAAGATCGCGAAGCCGATGGTCATCAGCGGCACCAGCGCCAGCAGCGAGGTGTAGGTCAGCGACGCCGCGGTCTGGAAACAGTTGTCGTTGTAGAAGCGCATGGAGGAATAGGCGATGAAGCCGCCGATTTCCCGAACGCGCACAAAGGGGTTCCACGCCCCTTTCGAAGTGCCTTCGGTTTCAGCCACAGGACGCCTCCCGCCTAGGTTTGACCGGGCCGGTCTTTCGTGTAGGATGCGGCCCACTTTTCAAAGCATACTCTGGATGCACGAGGTACGGATGTCCAACCCGAAGCCGCTCATGGACGGCAAGCGCGGCCTGATCATGGGCGTGGCGAACGATCGGTCGATCGCCTGGGGAATTGCCTCCACGCTGGCGCAGCACGGCGCCGAGCTGGCCTTCACCTATCAGGGCGACGCGCTGCTGAAGCGCGTGAAGCCGCTGGCCGAACAGGTCAAGGCCCCGCTGCTGCTGCCCTGCGACGTCACCGACGAGGCCAGCGTCGACGCGACCTTCGCCGCCATCGAGAAGGAATGGGGCAAGCTGGACTTCCTGGTTCATGCGATCGCTTTTTCCGACAAGAACGAGCTGGACGGCCTCTATCTCGACACGACGCGGGCCAACTTCCTGCGCACCATGGACATCTCCTGCTACTCCTTCACCGCGGTGGCGCAGCGCGCCGTTCCGCTGATGAAGGACGGCGGCAGCCTGCTCACCCTCTCCTACTACGGCGCCGAGCGCGTGATGCCCCACTACAACGTGATGGGTGTCGCCAAGGCCGCGCTGGAGGCGAGCGTGCGTTACCTGGCCGTCGATTTGGGCGGTCGGGACATCCGCGTCAATGCCATCTCCGCCGGCCCGATCAAGACGCTGGCCGCCAGCGGCATCGGCGACTTCCGCTACATCCTGAAGTGGAACGAGCTGAACGCCCCGCTGAAGCGCAACGTCACCATCGGCGAGGTCGGCGGTGCCGGCCTGTTCCTGCTGAGCGATCTCGGCACCGGCGTGACCGGCGAGGTCATGCACGTCGACTCCGGCTATCACACGGTCGGCATGGTCGCGGTGGACGCGGCGGCCGAGGTGTCGCAGCTCCTGGGGTCGCTGGGCGGCGCTGGCAAGCCCGCCTGATCCCAGGCCTCCGGCGACGGCGGGCGCGTCCGGTTCGTTCCGGAACGCCCGCCGGAAACGCCCTTACCCCATTTGAGACATTTTTTACCGAACGTCGTATTACCTACTTTTGCGCACCGCAGCAGACCGCTATTCTTCACGCCTACGGAAGGTTGCGGAAGGTGACGGTCGGATGCGTGCACGGCGGCAATCGGATTCGGTGTCCCCGATTCTGGAGCAGATTCTCTACGGCGGCTCCAGCGTCTCGATGAACTTGATCACCATCACCCGCGAGATCCCCGAAGAAAACCGCCTGTTCCGTGCCCGTGGCTTGAACAAGGCCATTTTGTTCAAGTATCCGAATTTCGATGAAGACGCCGACGACTACGCCAACCCCATCGCCGACGAGGATGAGGATGGCGACGCCGCATCGCGCCCGGTCGAAACCGGCATCTACATTCCGCACAGCGTCGAACACACCGAAGCGGGCGGCCTCGCCATCTATCTGCGCGCCCGCAACAGCAACCTCCTGCTGGCCGAGCAGTTCGGCATCGGCGAGGCCAACAGCGAGGCCGCGGCCGCGGACCTGCGCACCCTCACCCTGATCGACAGCGTGCCCTCGCTGGACGCCTTCCTGCTGAAGGCCTGTTTCGAAGGCGAAAAGGTCCCGGTGGACAAGCGTCACTGGGCGATCAGCGACACCGAGGACCAGCAGCTCCGCCGCCTGATCCGGGCGCGCATCGAACCCATCGTGCGCAAGGCCATCGACGGCGGCGGCAACGGCGCCCAGAGCATCGAACGTTTCCTGGAGGCAATCTGGAATCCCGAGCTTGAGGAAGCCGGCCTGTTCGTCTCGGCCTTCGGCATCGACCGCAGCGAAGCGGACCAGATCTTCAGCGCCTGGAAGGGCACGACCTTTTACGAGTACCAGCTTCGCCGCATCGCGCCGCGGGCGCGGATCATCCTGAACTGGCTGAAGTCGCGGGAATGCATCCCGGTCGATATCCGCATGCACAAGCCCTACGAAACCCAGCTTCTGATGCACATCGAGAAGGTGGGCAAGCTGCTGGAAACCACGCTGATGGACATCCGGCAGATCCTCGCGGATTACGAGGCGAGCTTCTCCGCCTTCATGGCCGGCCAGCCGGAACCCTTCCGCGACTATTTGCGCAAGATCCGCTCCCATTACTGGCTGCTCGGCTACTGCGTCTCGGCGCTCACCAGCGTCGCCCATCTGGACGCTCGCTGCATGAAGAACAACCCGCAGCGCAAGCTCTACTTCGAAACCACGCACAAGCTGCTGCGCCAGTTCGAAGTCGCGCTCGACCGGCGGCGTGAACAGAAGGGAGCGTTTTAAGCCCTCTCGCGCTTGACGCGCCGGCCGAAACGCCGCAAGAAACGCGCTCCACCGTACAATGTACGGCAACATCGCGTCGCATCGGGAGTCCTCGCCATGGCCGGCAACAGCTTCGGAACGCTTTTCCGCTTCACCACCTGGGGCGAGAGCCATGGGCCGGCGATCGGCGTGGTGGTGGACGGCTGCCCGTCGCTGCTCTCCCTGACCGAGGCGGACATTCAGCCCTGGCTCGACAAGCGCCGCCCCGGCCAGTCGCGCTACACCACCCAGCGCCAGGAGCCCGATCAGGTCAAGATCCTGTCCGGCGTGTTCGAAGGGCAGACCACCGGCACGCCGGTATCGCTGATGATCGAGAACACCGACCAGCGTTCCAAGGACTACAGCGAGATCGCCGCCAAGTTCCGGCCCGGCCACGCCGACTACACCTACTGGAAGAAATACGGCATCCGCGATTACCGCGGTGGCGGCCGCTCCTCGGCGCGCGAGACGGCCTGCCGCGTGGCGGCGGGTGCCGTGGCGCGCAAGGTGCTGGGCGACGGGGTGACCGTCCGCGGCGCGCTGGTGCAGATCGGCCCGCACAAGGTGGACCGCGGCCGCTGGGATTGGGCGGAGGTGGACAACAACCCCTTCTTCTGCCCCGACCCGCAGGCCGCCGCCGAATGGGCCGACTATCTGGACGGCATCCGCAAGAGCGGCTCCTCCATCGGCGCGGTGGTCGAGGTCGTGGCCTCCGGCCTGCCCGCCGGGCTCGGCGACCCGCTCTACGACAAGCTGGACGGCGATCTGGCCCGCGCCATGATGACGATCAACGCCGTGAAGGGTGTGGAGATCGGCAACGGCTTCGAGGCCGCCACCCTGACCGGCGAGCAGAACGCCGACGAGATGCGTTCCGGCCCTGACGGCGAGCCGGAATTCCTGTCCAATCAAGCCGGCGGCATCCTGGGTGGCATCTCCACCGGACAGGACATCGTGGTGCGCTTCGCCGTGAAGCCGACCAGCTCCATCCTCACCCCGCGCCAGACCGTCGATCTGGAGGGCAAGGACACCGACATCCTGACCAAGGGCCGCCACGACCCCTGCGTCGGCATCCGCGCCGTTCCGGTGGGCGAGGCGATGATGGCCTGCGTGCTGGCCGACCATCTGCTGCGCCACCGCGCCTACGCGCGGGGCTGAGGCCGATGCGGGGACCGGGACGCAGGACGGGTGCGTGGCGTGGTGGCGTGATCGCGGGGGTTCTGCTGGTCGCCGCCCTCCCCGCCGCCGCCCAGTCTCCGGCCTACCGCGAGCATTCGGAGACCTTCAAGGACTGGCGCCTCTACTGCCAGGTCTGGAGCGAGCCGCGCCGCGTCGAATGCGAACTGCTGTCCCGCCCCGGCAGCGACCGGCGGTCCCGCCTCGTCTGGCTGCGCTCCAGCGAGCGCTGGCTGGAGGGGCTGCGCTTCCGGCTGGACGAGCAGACGATGGACCTGTCGAAGATCGTCCGCGTCTGGGTGGACCGGGCGCTGTTCCGCCCCGAATATCCGTGCGAACGCTTCGAATGGGAGACCAACACCTGCGCGGTGGGCGATCCGGAGACCAACGCCAAGCTGGTCGAGCGGCTGACTCCCGGCAAGGAGGTCTCCGCCGTCGGCTCCGCCCCGGCAGGCGGCAAGGCGGAGGTGCGCTTCTCCCTGACCGGCTTCAAGCCGGCGTTGGAGCGCATGGAGGAGATCCGCCGCGAGGCGGGCATACGCTGGAAATAGATACGGCGCTCAGGCCGGATCGCCCTCGCTCTCCGGCTTGGCGTACTTCTTCTTGGCGCGGTCCAGCGAGGCGAGAAGCTGCTGGCCGATGGCCCCGCCGTCGCCGCTGATCCGACCGGCCATCACCGCCTTGATGGCGTCCACATGGGCCTTCAGCAGCAAGCGCTCATTGCCGGTGACGGCGGGAAAGCTGCCGTGCGTCGCCTCATAGAGCGACTTGGCGATTCGGGTGATCAGCGGATAGCCGAAAATGCCGCCCTGCCCGCGCATCTCGTGAGCGGAGCGGTTGATCTGCGCCATCAGCGCCGGGACCGCGGCGGCGTCCTCGCGCAGCCGGTCGACGCGGCGGGCCAGCTCGTCCACCTCACCGGCGATCCAGGTGGCGTAATCGCCCGCCCGGTTCTGGATCTCCGCCTCCGCCGCCGCCAGAACCTCGTCGGGCAGGGTCGGGACGGGATCCTTCGGCGCGATGCCCATCTTGGCACCCAACCGGTTGGGCAAATCGAAATGGACGACCGGAAAGCGGTCGATGCCCATCGCCTTGGACTTGCTGTGCACCACCAGGACCTCGCCGGGGCCCGTCATCCGGCAGTCCATCGCCACGGGTCGCTGCGTCCGCCGCCGGTCCGGCCCGAAATAGCCCTTGGCGAGCACGAAGCGCCGCGGCCGGGCGATGGCGGTCAGCAGGCGGCTGGCGATGGTGGCGGCGGAAAAGGGCTTGGCGATGAAGTCGGTGGCGCCCAGGTCGCGCGCCTGCTCCACGTAATGGCGGTCGGCGGCGCCGGACAGCATCAGCACGGGCAGGAAGCGGTCCGGCGACTTCGGACTGCAGCGCAGCCAGCGCAGCAGCATCAGCCCATCCACCTCCGGCATCACCAGATCGGAGATGATCACGTCCACCGGCGCCGTGCCGGGCGGCAAGGCCGCCCGCCGCTCTTCCAGGAAGCGGATGGCTTCCGCCCCACCCGGCTCGGCATGAACCGCGCCGACGCCGATGGTGCGCAGGGTGGCGGTCAGCACATTGCGGATGAAGGCGCTGTCCTCGACCACCAGAATCGAGAGGAGGCCAAGCTTGGGCGCGCCTTTGCCTCCCGAATCGTTCATCGGTCGAACCACTGCGTTGCAAGGAGATGAACTCTTCGCACGAGCAATGGCGGCTTGGCGAGAGACAACGCATGAAAGGCAGGATTGCAACCCATGGTGAAGCGCCTGGACCGCCCTGACCGGAGGTGGGGCTTTGCGAAGCGTCTCCGCCCGGCTACCCTGTCGGCCAAAACAGCATCGACCGCAACGACGCAGACACACCGGAGGAGAGCACCGCGATGCCGCAGCCCGATCACGTCATGGCCCTGCCCGTTCCCGAGACGCCCGACCTCGACCCGGAGATGGCGGCGCTCTTCGCCAAATGCGAGGAGAAGCTGGGCTTCGTCCCCAACGTGCTGCGCGCCTACAGCCTGCGCCCGAAGAAGCTGCGCACCTTCGCCCAGCTCTACAACGAGCTGATGGTCGGCGAGAGCGGACTGTCCAAGCTGGAGCGGGAGATGATCGCCGTGGTCGTGTCCTCCGCCAACCACTGCTACTACTGCCTCGTCGCCCATGGGCAGGCGGTGCGCAAGCTGTCCGGCGATCCGGAGTTGGGCGAGATGCTCGCCTTCAACTACCGTGCCGCCAAGCTGGAGCCGCGCCAGCGCGCCATGCTCGATTTCGCGTGGAAGCTCACCAAGGAGCCCTGGACCATGGGCGAGCCGGACCGGCAGGCGCTGCGCGATGCCGGCTTCGGCGAGGAGGAGATCTTCGACATCGCCGACACCGCCGGCTTCTACAACATGTCGAACCGCGTCGCCTCCGCGGTGGACATGCTGCCGAACCGCGACTACCACAAACTGGACCGCTGACGCCGCGCAACCACCGGAGCCACCCGGATGCTGAGGTTCTTTGTCCGCCTGTTCGCCCTCATCGGCTTCCTCGTGGTGGCCGCCGTGGTCACCGGGATCGTCCTGGCGGTTCGGCATGAGCCCTCCCTGCCCGACACCGTCGTGCTGGAACTGGACCTTCGCGACCCGCTGGCCGAAGGGAGCGTGGACCGGCTGGGCAGCGTCCTCGGCCATGAGACGACCTTCCAGGAAGTGCTGGACGCGCTGGAGCGGGGGCGCGGCGACCCGCGGGTGAAGGGCGTTCTCGCCCACTTCGGCGGGGACGGTGCCAGCTTCGCCCAGGTGCAGGAACTGCGGGCGGCGGTGGAGCGGTTCCGCGCGTCGGGCCGCTTCGCCATCGCCTTCGCCGAATCCTACGGCGACACCGGGGCGGGCAACCGCTCCTACCTGCTGGCCAGCGCCTTCGACGAGGTGTGGATGCAGCCGCTGGGGTTGCTCGGCCTGACCGGCCTGTCGGCCCAGATCCCCTTCGCCCGCGGCGCTCTGGAGAAGCTGGACATCCAGCCGCAGGTCTTCCAGCGCGAGGAGTACAAGAGCCTCGCCGACAGCGTCATGCGGACGGACTTCACGCCCGCCCACCGCGAGATGATGGAAGCGCTGCTCGGCGACCTGACCAACCAGATCGTCGACGGGGTGGCGGTGAGCCGCCGCCTCCCCCCCGCCGCCGTCAAGGCGGCGATGGACCGTGCCCCCCTGATCGACCGCGAGGCGATGGACGCCAAGCTGGTCGACCGGCTGGGCTACGCCGACGAAGCGCGGGAGGAGGCGCTGCGCCGCGCCGGGGCCGCGCCCGGCGCCGACACCATGGAGGCGGCGGACTATCTGGACGTCGCCGGCCCGCCCAACCGCGGCGGCCCGACCATCGCCCTGATCCACGCCACCGGCACCATCACCGGCGGCGACAGCGGCAAGCCCGGTCTGGGCGAGGTCACCGCCGGGTCGGAAACCATCGTGGAGGCCATCGAGGACGCGGTCGACGATCCCGACGTCAAGGCCATCCTGTTCCGCATCGACAGCGGCGGCGGCAGCGTGACCGCGTCCGAAACCATCCGCCGCGCGCTGGTCAAGGCCCGACAGTCGGGCAAGCCGGTGATCGCCACCATGGGCGGCACGGCGGCATCCGGCGGCTATTGGATCGCGCTGGCCGCCGACCGCATCGTCGCCTCCCCCGCCACCGTGACCGGCTCCATCGGCGTGGTCGCCGGCAAGATGTCGGTCGCCGGCCTGTCGGAGCGGCTGGGCGTGCATTGGGGCGTCCTCGACACCGCCCCCAACGCCGGCCTGTGGTCGCCCTTCCGCCCCTTCGGCCCCGCCGGGGAGGAGCGGCTGAACGCGATCATCGACAGCAGCTATTCCACCTTCCTGTCCCGCGTCGCGGAGGCCAGGCACCTCACCCCCGAACAGGCCAGGGACGCCGCCAAGGGCCGCGTGTGGACCGGCGCCCAAGCCAAAAATCTCGGCCTGATCGACGAGCTGGGCGGAGTCGCCACCGCGCTGACGCTCGCCAAGCAGGCGGCCAAACTGGCGCCGGACTCCCCCGTCACCGTGACCAGCTACCCCCGCCCGAAGCCGCTCATCCGGGAAATCCTCGACCTCGCCTCGGGCAAGGGCGATCTGGTGGAAGCCGTGGCGGTGCTGGCCGGGCTGCGCCCGGCGCTGGCCGAATTGGCGCCGCTGGTGAAGGCGGCCCGCGGCGGCGCGGTGGAGGCGCGCATGCCGCCGCTGGGCCTCGAACGGTAGGACTCTCGGATAAAGTTCAGGCCGGCGGAACAACCGCCGGCCTGCAGGAGAGTGGCTGCGTTGCGTCGTGACGGCTGCGCCTCGTCACAAGTGCGTCGTCAATGCCGCGTCGCAAGCCCCGCCGAACAGAGCATCATCAGCGAACCGGCGCTGGTCCGGTTCTCACTTTCCAAGTAACTCTGAAATCCCGGTGAGCAGACCAACCGCGCGATTTCGTCCTTCGAAAAGACCGGCAGGAAGGGATTGTTCGACAGCTCCTCGTAAGCAGCCCTGGCCACTACTCTCAGATTAAGCGGAATCGCCGCGATATATCGGTCGAGAGCACATTCGTCCTCGCGCTCCATCTGGCGCACTCCTTTCCTACGTTTCTCATGATTAGTGGCTACGGATTAAAGATTGCGCAAAGCGCCAATCGCGTAAAGCGACATAAGCGAACGAGGCAACAGATCCTGCACAGTGTTGTGCCCGTATCACATCATACGTTCTGGGTAAGCTGTGCGCTGGTGGCAAATCCCATCGATTTTTATCTTTCAACCCGGCCATGAAACGTAGCTCTCGAAAAAAGGAACGAGGCACCGCAACACAATGAGTTCGCGCAACCGAAGTCAGGACATTGGAAATAAACGAATATGGAAAATCGCGACACATTCGAAAGTCTCGGCTCGGCGAGCTTTGAAAGCCGAAATCGAACATTGTTCAATGCGTGGCCAAAAACCCATTAGTCATATGCGCAACGTCAAGGACAGTACAGGTTCCCACGCCACGCCGGATCTTTGGAAAGCCGGCGCGGTACGTCCCTTCAAAGGAGGGATTGTCCGGATTGACTGGCATGGATGCTTCCTATATAGCCGCTAGACCCTTCGCCGTTTCAAAACCGCCGGCGCGTACGGATAAGGAAAGGCGCCGTGCGAGGGAGGGTTTGAATGTCACAGGCAGACGGCGAATAATTTGGAAGGCCGTCTTTTACTCCCGCAGACCCGAAGTGCTCCGTGGAACCAGAAGACAACGATCACCCCATCGCCGACGCGCCCATGCCACCCGACGAGGGTGAGCACACGGTTTCCGTCTATGGTCCCTATCCGGAAGGCCGGGATCGGGTCTGCTGCATCGTCGGCATCGGCGCCTCCGCCGGCGGGCTGGAAGCGCTCCAGCGCTTTTTCGACAATGTGCCGGGGGAGAGCGACCTCGCCTATGTGGTGGTCCAGCATCTGTCGCCGGTCCACAAGAGCCTGATGGTCGATCTGCTGGCCAAGCACACCGCCATGTCGGTGGTGCAGGCCGCGGATGGCATGGCGGTGGAGCGCAACACCGTCTATCTGCTGCCCCCCGCCAAGCATCTGTCCATCGAGGACGGGCGGCTGATCCTGACCGCCAAGGACGCCGCCGGGGGCATGAGCCTGCCCATCGACATCTTCTTCACCGCTCTGGCCAAGGACCAGGGGCCGCGGGCGCTGGGCGTGGTGCTGTCCGGCACCGGGTCGGACGGCACGCGCGGCCTGCTGGCGATCAAGTCGGCGGGCGGCTTCGCCGCGGCGCAGGACCCCGAATCGGCGCAGTTCGACGGCATGCCGCGCAGCGCGATCGCCACCGGGCAGGTGGACGCCGTGAAGACGCCGGACAAGCTGCCGGGCTGCCTGATCGAGCACGCCGGCCGGGTGCTGTCCCGCAACCTGCCCGTCCCGGCCAAGCCGCAGGACCGCGACAACGACCCGCTGGCGCAGATCGTCGCGGCCATCCGCTCCGTCACCGGCGTGGATTTCTCGCATTACAAGCTGGCGACCCTGCTGCGCCGGATCGAACGGCGGATGCACACCGCCGGCCTCGATTCGATGAGCGACTACGCCGCCCTGCTCCGCCGCAACAGCGCCGAAACGGTCAGCCTCTACAAGGAGATGCTGATCGGCGTCACGCGGTTCTTCCGCGACGAGGGGGCCTTCGCCTCGCTCGCCGACAAGGTGATCCCCACCCTGCTGGCCAAGCGCAGCCCCACCGACATGGTGCGCGTCTGGGTCTGCGGCTGCGCCACGGGTGAAGAAGCCTATTCCATCGCCATCCTGTTCGCCGAGGCGCAGGAGCGGATGGGACGGTCCTTCGACGTCAAGATCTTTGCCACCGACATCGACCAGGACAGCATCGAGATCGCCAGCCTGGGCGAATACCCGCGCTCCATCGCGGAGGACGTGTCGCAAGAGCGGCTGACCCGCTACTTCATCGCCCGCGGCGATCATTATCTGGTGTCGCGCGACATCCGACGCATGGTGGTTTTCGCCGCCCACAACATCATGCGCGATCCGCCCTTCACCAAGATTGATCTGGTGAGCTGCCGAAACCTGCTGATCTACATGGACTCGCCGCTCCAGCGGAAGGTGCTCAGCCTGTTCCAGTACGCGCTGCGGCAGAGCGGCTTCCTGTTCCTGGGCACCAGCGAGACGCTGGGCGACCTGTCGGCGGAGTTCCAGGTCCTGGACAGCCGGAACAAGCTGTTCCAAAGCCTGCGCACCGGCACCCACCGGCTGTCGCGGCTGCTCGTCCCCACCGTCGCCGCCCCGGCGCACCGCCATGGCGACGAGACCATGTCGCAGGCGCAGGAGGAAGGGGCCGCCATCGACGAGGCGATCTCGACCCTGATGCGGGCCTATGTGCCGCCCAGCCTGCTGGTCAACGAGCAGATGAACATCATGCACGTGTTCGGCGAGGCGTCGGCCATCCTGAAGGTGCCGCCGGGCGAGGCCACGCTGAACGCGCTGAAACTTCTGCCCTCCTCGGTTTCCATGGTGGTGGGAACCGCGCTGACGCGGGCCTTCCGCTCCGGCGAGGAATTCGCCCTGTCGAACATCCCGGTGAAGGACCGCGAGGGGCTTCCCGCCGTCAGCCTGCGCGTCAAGCCCTTCGTCGCCCGCAAGACCGGCCGGCGTTTCGCGCTGATCGTGCTCGACCCCAGCGCCCCGGCGCTGGCCTTGCCGGACAGCGACTTCGACTTCGACACCGACACCGCGGAGCGCATCCGTGGGCTGGAGCAGGAGTTGGTTTCCCGCGGCGAAAATCTCCAGGCCACCATCGAGGAGCTGGAGACCGCCAACGAGGAGCTGCAGGCGACCAACGAGGAGCTTCTCGCCTCCAATGAAGAATTGCAGAGCACCAACGAGGAGTTGCAGTCCGTCAACGAAGAGCTGTACTCCGTCAACGCCGAATACCAGGCAAAGGTGGAGGAGCTGACGGAGGTCACCAACGACCTGGACAACCTGCTGCGCTCGACCGAGATCGGCACGGTCTTCCTGGACAGCGGCATGGTGATCCGGCGCTTCACCCCGGCGGCGGCACGCTTCATCAACATCATCCCGCGCGACGTCGGGCGGTCGATCTCGCACCTGTCGACCAACATCGACTATCCGGACTTCCTCAAGGACATCGAACGGGTCTTCCACGACCACAAGCCGGTGGAACGCCACGTCCCGGTGCGCGGCGACCGCTGGATCCAGACGCGGATCCTTCCCTACCTGACCGAGAAGAACCAGGTGGCCGGGGTGGTCGTCACCTTCGTGGACGTCACCGCCGCCAAGGCCGCGGAGCACCGGCTCCAGACGGTGCTGGACAGCCTGCCGGAGCATGTGGCGGTCATCGGTTCCGATGGCGCCATCACCATGGTCAACCACGCCTGGCGCGTGTTCGGCGAAAGGAACGGCGCCCCGGCGCTGGAACGTTGCGGGCCGGGCACCAATTATCTTGATGTGTGCAACGCCGAGGAAGGAACCGAAGGCGAAGACATCGCCCGTGCCGTGAACGACGGGCTGCGTCGGATTCTGTCCGGCGACATCGAGCAGTTCACCATCGAATACCCTTGTCACTCCGACAAGGAGGAGCGCTGGTTCATGATGCACGCCTGCCGTCTGGCCGGATTGTCAGGGGGAGCGGTGGTCAGCCACATCGACATCACCAACCGGAAGCGGATGGAACTGCGCGCGAGCGGACGGCGGAACGGTCAGAAAAAATCCGGGGCATCCACAGTCAAGGATCCCGCGACCGGAGGCGCGGCGTGAACGGATTCCGCAACGAACGGCTTCGCAAGCGCGCGGAACAGGCACTCAACTCGGGCGGCTTTGAAGGGGCGGAGGTCTCGGCGACCACGCTCAAGGAAGTCCTGCACGAGCTGTACGTCCATCAGGCCGAGCTGGAGATCCAGAACGAGGAACTGCGCACCGCCCAGCAGGCGCTGGAAGCCTCGCGCATCCAGTATCTCCAGCTCTTCCAGTCGGTGCCGCTGGCCTGCTTCACCGTCAACGCCGCGGGCATCATCTGCGAGGCCAACGCCGCCGCCGAGCGGCAGTTCGGCCTGCCGCTCCGCCGGCTGAAGGGCCGCCCGCTGACCCTGATGGTCGAGTCGCTGGACCATGGGCGCCTGTTCACGGCGCTGGCCCGGCTGCGCGACTCCGGGCAGTGGACGCGGCAGGAATACACCTTCGTCGGCGCCCACAGCGCCATCGACGGGCTGACCGACGCCCGGGTCGTCGAGCTGGAGGCCGGGCCGGACGGGGTCGACAAGGGCGACGTCCTGCTGACCATCACCGACGTGACGGAACGCAACGCCTGGGTCAGCGAGCTTCAGGACGCCCGCGACGAGGCGGAACGCACCCGCGCCGCCTACCACCACATCCTCCAGGCGGTGGCCGACGGCATCTGCGGCCTGGACGCGCGCGGCGCCGTCACCTTCGTGAACGCCGCAGCCCAGTCGATGACCGGCTTCGGCGCCAGCGATCTGGTCGGCCGCGCCTTCGCCACGCTGATCGGCGGCGACGAGGAGGAGGAAAGCCGGCGCGCCTTGACGCTGTCGCTGGCCGACGGGCTGGTCCGGCAGGTGACCGACGGACGCCTCCGCCGCCAAGGCGCCGGCGATTTCGTGGCGGAGCTGACCGTCTCCCCGATCCTCCAGAACGGGGCGATCACCGGAGCGGTGGTGGCCTTCCGCGACGTGACCGCCCGCCGCGCCGCGGAACAGGCGCTGGCGGAGAGCGAGCGGCGGCACCGCACGCTGGTCCAATCGCTGTCCGAAGGACTGGTCATGCGGTCGGTGGACGGCACGGTGATGGTCGCCAACGCCATGGCGGAACGGCTGATGACCGGGCCGACGGGCGTGCTGCTCGATCCCCTTGCCCGCCCTTTCGAAAGCCGCAAGCCGGGCGACCGGGCGGGCCGCGCGGCCCGGCGGCGCTTCATCGGCGCCGACGGCGCCCGGCTGACCGGACTGCCGCCCGCCGCCAAGGCGGTGGACAGCGGGAGGCCGGTCGTCGAACAGATCGTCGGCATCGCCGAGGGCGACGAGGCGGCGGCCCCCACCCGTTGGCTGCGCGTCTCCAGCCATCCGGTGCCGGGTGCGGACGGACAGCCCGAGGCTGTGGTGTCCAGCGTCACCGACATCTCCGCCATCAAGTCGATGGAACGCGACCTGAACGTGGCGCTGGACGCCAAGGAGCGCTTCATGGCGGCGGCCAGCCACGACCTGCGCCAGCCGGCCCAGGCTTTGACCCTGCTGTCCGGCCTGCTGCTGAAGGAGCCGATCCCGGAAGACGCGCGGCGCATCGCCACCCAGCTCCGCGACACGGTGGCCTCGCTCGGCGGGCTGCTCGACTGCCTGCTGGACATCTCCAAGCTGGAGGCCGGTCTCATCACTCCCCACAGCACGCCGGTGGAGGTGGGGGCGATCATGGAGCGCCTGCACGGGGAGTTCCGGGCGGTCGCCGCCTCCTCCGGCCTGACGCTGCGCACCGTGCCGGTGCGGCTGGGCGCCTGCACCGACGGCGGACTGCTGGAACGGGTGCTGCGCAACCTGCTGACCAACGCCATCCGCTACACGCGGCAAGGCCGGGTGCTGTTCGGGGCGCGGCGGCGCGGCGGCGCCCTGCGGTTCGAGGTGTGGGACACCGGCATCGGCATTCCGGAGAACCAGCTCGACCGGATCTTCCAGGACTTCTACCAGATCGGCAACGCCGCCCGCGACCGGCGGGAGGGGCTGGGCATGGGGCTCAGCATCGCGCGGCGCCTCGTCCATATGCTGGGCGGCACGATCGAAGTGACCTCGACGGCGGGCAAGGGGTCCTGCTTCGCCGTCACCCTGCCGCAGGCGGCCATTCTCGACCAGCGGCACTGCGGCGATTCGCCGGACGACTCCGCCTCGGGAAGCGGCGAGGCGGACGGCGACGCCTCCGTCCTGCTGGTCGAGGACGATGCGGTGATCCGCATGGCGCTGGCCCTGATGCTGGACGGCTGGGGCTACCGGGTGACCGAGGCCGGCTCGGTTGCGGAAGCGTTGGAGATGGTGGACGGCACGCTGGTGCCCGACCTCGTGCTGACCGATTACCGCCTGCCGGACGGCGACACCGGGCTGATGCTGATGGACACGCTGCGCCGCCGCTTCGGTCCCGACCTGCCGGGGGTGCTGCTGACGGGCGACACCTCCTCCGACCGGCTGCGCGAGGCCGCCGGTGCGCAATGCGCCCTGCTGCACAAGCCCATCCAACCCGACGACCTGCGCCGCACCGTACGCGCCAGCCTGGAGCACCGCGACGCGGAGACGGAGGCGACGTAGCGGAAAACCTTGCCCCCACCCCGGCCCTCCCCCGCTGACGCAGGGGAGGGTTAGGGAGGGGGCAAGGTCAGCAGCCTTACGGACGCTCCAAATCCGCCTGGGTGGCGCGTTTCAGGTGGTTCAACCGCTCCTCGGCCTCGTTGCGGGCATAGGGACCTTCCACATCCATGCCGAAGCTCACATAAAAGCCGTCGGCTTGGGCGATGTGGGTTCCGACGGGCAGATACTCGTCGGTGGGCTCGTCGTTGCCGATGATCGCGCCGTTCCGGATTTCCACGATGTGCGCCATGACCCGCTCCCCGCCGTCGTTGGTGAACACCAATCGGTGTTCAACGGTGGCGGTCCCGTCCGGGTTCCTTACGCTTGCCTCCGCCGCACCAGCCGGTCGAGCCGCAGCCGGTGCCGCCGGTCGCTGAGCCGACGCACCGTCGCCAGCGAGGCCGCCAGCACGCCCAGCCCGGTCGCGCCGGAGATCAGGAACATGATGAGGATCTGGTACTTCACCGCCTCTCCCGGATCGACGCCGGAGAGGATCTGGCCGGTCATCATGCCGGGCAGAGCCACCACCCCCATGGCCGCCATGCTGTTGATCGTCGGCATCAGCGCGGTGCGCAGCGCGTGGCGCAGAATGGGCCGCAGGGCCGTCCAGCGGGTGCAACCGAGCGCAAGCTGCGCCTCGATGGCGGCCCGCTCCCGCGCCGCCGTCGCGGTCAGCGTGTGGAGGGCCAGCCCCACCCCGCTCATCGCGTTGCCCAGCACCATGCCCAGCATCGGAATGGCGTAGCGCGCGTCCCACCAGGGGTCGGGCCGCACCGCGGTGGACAGGCCCAGCAGCAGGACGATCCCCGCCGCCGCCCCCATCGCCCCGGTGCCGATGCCATAGGACCACCAGCCGGCCAACCGGCGCTCCTGCCGGGCCATCGTCTCCTGGCCGGCGAACAGCAGCATGACCAGCGCCGCCCCCAGGGTCAGCCAGGGCGACTCCAGGGCGAACAGCCGGGTCAGCACCAGCCCGACCAGCGACAGCTGCACCACCATCCGCAGCGCCGCCACCAGCAGCGGCCGCGCCAGCCCGAGCGCCAGCGCCGTGGACAGGCCGCCGTTGACCAGCAGAAGCAGCGCCGCCATGGCGAGGTCGGCGTAATGCAGGGTCACCAGCATCGCCCTACCCCTCCGTCACCACGCCGTCCGCGACGTGCAGATGCCGCCGGGCCAAGCGGACGGCCTGTTCCGGCGAATGGGTGACGATCAGCACCCCCGCCCCGCGGGCCAGTTCGGCGCGCAGCAGCGCCTCCACCCGCTCCGTCGCCTCGGCGTCCAGCGGGCCGGTCGGCTCGTCGAGCAGAAGCACCTCCGGCCCCTGGACCAGCGCGCGGACCAGCGCCAGCCGTTGCCGCTCCCCGGTGGACAGGCGGGCGACCGGCCAGTCCATCACCTCCCCCGGCAGGCCCAGCGCCCCGGCGAGCGCGGCGGCGCGGTCCGGCCGCGCGAAGTGGGCGCCCACCCGGTCCTCCCACCAGCCCGACTCGGCGGCGACGTAAGTCACCCGGCGGCGCCAGAGCGGAGCGGGCACCTCCTCCCGCAGGGCGCCGTTCAACCGCACCTCTCCGGTCGACGGATCGAGGTCGGCCAGGGCGCGCAGAAGCACGGATTTCCCCGATCCGGACTTTCCCTGCACGGCCACGCACTCGCCGGTCTCCAATCGGAAGGTGGCGGGCTTCAGCACGGTCGTGGACAGGTTGCGCACGGTCAGCATGGAGGGTTACGGCGACTATTCCGGAAGGTGGGCGGGGAGATTAGCAGCCATCCGCGGCGGAGTCCTTGCGCGGAACGTCCCGGGGGCTATGGTACGCCCCACCGTTCATTCCGGCCTGAACCGAGACCATGACCGACGCCTCCAACGACCACGCCGTCTTCACCCACCGCGAAATCATGCGGGTGTTCAGCGGGGTGGCGCTCGCCATGCTGATGGCGGCGATGGACCAGACCATCGTCGCGACGGCCCTGCCGACCATGGCTCACGACCTGGGAAGCCTGGAGAATCTGCCCTGGGTGGTCACCGCCTATCTGCTGGCCTCGACCTCCACCACGCCGATCTACGGGAAGCTGAGCGACCTCTACGGGCGCAAGCGGGTGCTCCAGGTGGCGATCTTCCTGTTCCTGATCGGGTCGGTGCTGTGCGCGCTGGCGCAGAGCATGGGGCAGCTCATCCTGTTCCGCGGCATCCAGGGTCTGGGCGGTGGCGGCCTGATGGCTCTGGCCTTCACCATCATCGGCGACGTGGTGGCCCCGCGCGAGCGCGGGCGTTACCAGGGCTACATCGGCGGCATCTTCGCCCTGTCCAGCGTGGCCGGGCCGCTGCTGGGCGGCGTCTTCACGGAACGGCTGAGCTGGCACTGGATCTTCCTCATCAACCTGCCGCTGGGGGCGGCGGCGCTGATGATGACCAGCCGGGCGCTGGACCGCCTGCCGGCGGGACGGGCGAAGCCGACCATCGACTATCTGGGGGCGGCGCTGCTGATGGGCACGGTGACCTCCCTGCTGTTCGTGGTGTCGCGCGCCGGGGTCGCCCTGCCCTGGACCTCCCCGACGATCCTCGGCCTGTGCGTCCTGGGCCTCATGATGTTCGGGGTCTTCCTGTGGCACGAGCGGCGGGTGGAGGAGCCGATCCTGCCGCTCCACCTGTTCCGCGAACCGGTGGTGGCGGTCGCCAACCCGGTGGTGGCGGTGTCGGCCATGGTGCTGTTCGCCGGCATCGTCTATCTGCCTCTGCGCTCGCAACTCGTCGCCGGGACCAGTGCGACGACGTCGGGCTTCCTGCTGCTGCCGATGGTGCTGGGCATGGTGCTGGGCGCGGGTGGCGGCGGTCGGCTGATCTCCAAGTCGGGCCGCTACAAGGTCTTCCCGCTGGCCGGGCTGGCGCTGGCGGCGGTGATGTATCTGGCGCTCGGCCTGTCGCCGACCGTGTCGGAGAGCGGGCTGTGGTCCACGCTGATCCTGGTTCCGCTGGGCATCGGGCTGGGGCTGGTCATGCCGGTGATGACGGTCGCCGTGCAGAACGCGGTGGACCGGCGCGACCTCGGTGCGGCCACGGCCTCGGTCGGCTTCTTCCGCTCGCTCGGCGGATCGGTCGGGGTGGCGGTGTTCGGCGCGGTCTTCGCCGCCGACGTCGAGGCCCGGCTGAACGCCGCCGGCCTGCCCGGCATCAGCGGGCGCGAGGTGATGGAGCGCGGCCCGTCCGCCCTGTCGAACCTGGCACCAGCCGCCCGCACCACCGCCCAGTCGGTGTTCGAGCACGGCTTCTCGACGCTGTTCCTGCTGGCCGCCGGGCTGGCCGTGGTGTCCTTCGTGCTGACGCTGTTCCTGAAGGAACTGCCCCTGCGCTCCGCCGCCGACGCCACCAAGGCCGGGGCGGAGGTGGTCTGAGAATAGCCAGCAAGCCCTGCCTTACGCCTTGTCCTCGCTGGGGAAGTGCCGCCCCTCCCCCAGCTTGTCCTCGATGTAGAGCATGTTGACCAGCACCAGCATCACGACCGCGAAGGGCGTCGCCAGGAACATGCCCATCAGCCCGAACAGCACGCCCCCCGCCGCGATGGCCGCGATGGTGATGACGGGGGGCAGGTCCACCACCTTCTTCTGCATCAGCGGCATGACGACGTTGCCCTCGACCTGCTGGATCGTCAGGTAGAGCAGCGCCACCCACAGCGCGTCCTGCGGGGATTGGGCGAAGCCGATGAGAAGCGCCGGGACCGCCGCCAGGAACGGGCCGATCAGCGGAACGAACTCCAGGAGCGCGGCCAGCAGGCCCAGCGCCGGAGCGCTCGGGATGCCCAGCAGAAGCAGGCCCGCGGTGGTCAGCACGCCGACGATGGCCATGGCCGAAAGCTGCCCGATCAGCCACTTCCACAGCGAGTCCCCCATCACGTCCATGACCTCCCGCGCGCGCTCATGGCCGCGCGGCGGCACCAGCAGGATGACGCCGCGCCGGTAGACGCCGGGCGAGGCCGCCAGATAGATGGCCGTGAACATCACCACCAGCAGATCCCCCAGAAAGAACATCACGCTGGACGCGACCGTCTGCAGCCGGTTCAGCCAGGAGGAGGCGTCCCGCCCTTGCTCCATGATCTGGTCGCGCAGCGAGCCGGGAAGCTGCTGCACGGCCCCGCTGATCTGCTGGGAGAACTGGTCGAACTGGCTCACCACCGACTGGCCCATCAGGAAGCCGCCACCGACCAGCAGCCCCGCCAGCAGCAGCAGCACGACGCCGAGCGACCAGCCCTGCGGCAGCCCGGTGTAGCGCCGCACCAGCCCGGCCATGCGCTGGAACAGGATCGCCATAAGCACGCCGGCGAAGACCAGCAGCAGCGCGTCCGCCACCCGCCAGGCCAGGAACAGCGCTCCCAGAACGCCCGCGGCGATCAGCACCTTCCAGGTGAACAGCTTCAATTCGGTCGTGGTGTTCCGCCCGGCGGTCGCCGGCTTCCCGACTTGAATGGGAGCCTGTCTGGTCGCGTCCATCGTGTCTTCCCGCCGTGTTGCCACCGGCATGCCGGTCCGATGACAAACGCCGTCCGCAGGAAAGTGTTGCACCGCCACCCGGCTAGCACCTTCGTGCTAATACACTTATCCGAATGCGCGCGGATGGTTGGCGCCCCATATCATGCCTGACGCCAAGGAGTCATTCTCGCTGATGTCACCTCAAAAGCCCGCCGGAAACGGCGGGCTCTTTTCTTGTGGGGAGCGTCAACCAGCGTCCGGCGGGAAGACGATGCCGACCCGCAGCCCAGGTTCGTTGTCGTCCAACCGCAGCGACGCGTCGTGCAGCCGCGCCACCGCGTCCACGAGGCTCAGGCCCAGCCCGTTCCCCGGCGAAGCCCGCGCGGCGTCCAGCCGGACGAAGCGCTCCAGCACCTTCTCCCGCATGCCGGCGGGGATGCCCGGACCGTTGTCGGCCACGGTGATGCGGGCGGCCTGCCCCGGCTCGGCGCCCTCCAGCAGCAGCGCGATGCACCCGCCCTCCGGCGTGTATTTGATGGCGTTGTCGAGCAGGTTCGACACCGCCTGGGCCAGCAGTTGCTCGTTGCCGCGCACCGTCGGCTCCGCCCGGATGTCGGTGACCAGGGTCAGGCCCTTCTCCTCCGCCACCGGTTCGTAGAGATCGGCGGCCAGTCGGACCACGTCGGCCAGCCGCACCGGTTCCAGCGCCTTTCGGTTGGCCCCGGATTCCGCCTCGGCGATGGAGAGCAGCGCGGTGAAGGTGGCGAGCAGCCGGTCGGCCTCCAGGATCGTGTCCTGCAGCACGCCGCGGTAGACCTCCGGGTCGTTGGTCTCGCGGATCAGCGCCAGCTCGACGCGGGCGCGCAGGCGCGACAGCGGCGTGCGCAGGTCGTGCGCCACGCTCTCGGTCACCTGCCGCATGCCGGTCATCAGCCGCTCGATCTGGTCCAGCATGGCGTTCAGGTTGCCGGCCAGCCGGTCGATCTCGTCGCCGCCGCCGCCGCGCGGGACGCGGCCCGACAGGTCGCCGGCCATGATGCGATGGGTGGTGCGGTTGATCGCCTCGATCCGGTGCATGGCGCCGCGCGCCAACAGCAGACCGCCGCCCAGCCCCAGCACCACCGTCACCACGAAGACCCAGCGCAGCGACACGACCATGCGCCCGCGGAGCTGGTCCAGTTCGCTCATGTCGCGCCCCACCAGCAGGCGGAACTGGCCGGGCAGGACGAAGCTGACCGCCATCGCGGTGGAGGGCCGGTTGTTCACCCCGCCATAGTCGGAAATCTTGAAGTGGGTCCAGCCGCCCGGTCCCGCCGTGGCGTCGGGCCATCCCGACAGGTTGCCCGCCAGAATGACGCCGCCCGGCGTGGTCAGCAGATAGATGGAGTTGGTGTGCGAATAACCGCTGCGCTCGCGCACGGAATCGACCAGCCCGCGCAGGCCGGCGCTGCGGTACTGGTCCTGAAGCCCGGCGACCTCCAACGCGATGGTGGCGCCGATCTCTTCTTCCAGAAAACCCGCGGTGGAGCGGTAGACGACGGCCAGGATCACCCCGACCGAGATGACGAACAGGCCCAGATACAACAGGGCCAGCCGGAACGGCGTGGTGCGCAGAAGGCGCAGTGTGGGAATGGCCGCCTTCACGTTCTCCCGCCCGCCACCGTTCCCGGCGCCATCGCGAGCACCGTCATTGCGGCGTTCGCAGGCTGTAGCCGGCGCCGCGCACCGTGTGGATCAGCGGCGTCGGGAAATCCTTGTCGATCTTCTGGCGCAGGCGGGCGATGTGCACGTCGATGACGTTGGTCTGCGGGTCGAAGTGATAGTCCCACACATTCTCCAGCATCATGGTGCGGGTCACCACGCTGCCGGCGTTGCGCATCAGATACTCCAGCAGGGCGAACTCCCGCGGCAGAAGGTCGATGGACTTGCCGGCCCGCCGGACGGTGCGCGACAGCAGGTCCAACTCCAGGTCGCCGACCGCCAGACGGGTCTGCGGCTGGGCGGCGCTGCGGCGGCGGACCAGCACCTCGATCCGGGCGAGCAGTTCGGAGAAGGCGAAGGGCTTGGTCAGGTAATCGTCGCCGCCGGCCTTCAGCCCCTTCACCCGGTCGTCCACGCTGCCGAGCGCGGAGAGGAACAGCACCGGCGTGTCGTTGCCGGTGGCGCGCAGGATCTCGACCAGCGACAGCCCGTCGCGGCCCGGCAGCATGCGGTCGACGATCATGACGTCATAATGCTCGGAGCCGGCCAGGAACAGCCCCTCCTTGCCGTCGTTGGCGACGTCCACGACGTGCCCAGCCTCCTTCAGCCCCTTGGCGAGGTAGGAAGCGGCCTGTTGGTCGTCTTCGATGACGAGGACTTTCATGAGCATGAGTCTACCTCATCCTTCCGACCGTCAAAAGACGAATGCCTCGCCCCTCCGGGGACAGAAGGCCAAACGAAAACAAGGGGGAGGATGCCTGCGGAGCGGGGGCTCGCACCGCGGACATCCTCCGCCCCATCACCGGCGGCGGGAGAGAGGCGCCGGTGTTCTCCAGCGTCACGCCTTGCCGAGCTTCAGCGGGACGAAGCTCTCGTTGCCGCCGCGGTTGACCAGCAGCAGGACCGCCTTGCGGCCGTCCTTCTCGGCCTCGTGCAGACTCTTGGTCACCTCCGCGGGGGAGGTCACGCTGTGGTCTCCGACCTTGACGATCACGTCGCCCGGGCGGACGGGCAGGTCACCGGCCTGCGGCGACACCGAGGTGACGACCACGCCCTTGACACCCTCGCCCAAGCCGAGGCGGCTGCGGGCGGCGCCGTCCAGCGGGGCCAGCTTCAGCCCCTTGACGGTCTCCACCGCGCTCTCGGTGGCGGGGCCGGTCCCCTCCGCGGCTGCCACGCGCTGCTCGGCGGGCAGCGGCGCGATGTGGGCGGTCAGGGTCGTCTCCTTGCCCTTGCGGACCACGGTCATGTCCACCGTGTCGCCGGCCTTGGTGTCGGCCACCCGGCGGGTCAGGTCGCGCAGGGTGTTCACCGGCTTGCCGCCATAGGCCAGGATCACGTCGCCCTGACGCACGCCGGCCTTGGCGGCGGGGCTGTCCGGGGTCACCTCGGCGACCAGGGCGCCCTTGGGCTGGGACAGGCCGACCGACTCGGCGATCTCCGGCGAGATCTCCTGGATCTTCACGCCCAGCCAACCGCGCTCGACATGGCCGTTCTCCCTCAATTGGGCGACGACCTGCTTGGCGATGTTGGAGGGAATGGCGAAGCCGATGCCGACCGAGCCGCCGTTGGGCGAATAGATGGCGGTGTTGATGCCGATCACCCGCCCGTCCAGGGTGAAGGTCGGGCCGCCCGAGTTGCCGCGGTTGATGGCGGCGTCGAGCTGGAGATAGTCGTCGTAGGGGCCGCTGTGGATGTCGCGCCCGCGAGCCGAGATGATGCCCTTGGTCACCGTGCCGCCCAGCCCGAAGGGGTTGCCGACCGCCATCACCCAGTCGCCGACGCGGGCGGCGTCGCTGTCGCCCCAGTCCAGCGCGGGCAGCGCCTTGTCGGACTTCACCTTCAGCAGGGCGATGTCGGTCTTGGCGTCGCGGCCGACCAGCGTCGCGGGCAGCTCCGTCCCGTCCTGAAGCGTGACCTTGATCTCGTCGGCGCCGTCGATGACGTGGTTGTTGGTCACCACATAGCCGGCCGCGTCGATGATGAAGCCGGAGCCGAGCGAGCCGACCTTGCCGCGCGGCTGGCCCTCGGACTCGTCATCCGGACCGCCGCCCGGACCGCCGTTTTGGCCGAACTGATCCTGGAACTGGCGGAAGAACTCCTCGAAGGGCGACCCCGGCGGGAAGCCGGGCAAGCGCGGGTTGCCGCGCTCGGCCTTGGCCTGCTGGGTGGTGGAGACGTTCACCACGGCGGGCGACACCTTGGCCGCCAGATCGGCGAAGCTGCCCGGCGTGCCTTGAGTCAGGACGCTTTCGGCGGCGGCGGCGGTGGCATGGTTGGCGATCAGGAACGGACCGGTCAGCACCGTAGTGCCGAGGAGGACGGCGGCGATGGTACGCCGCACCCGGCTCGACCGCGGGGCGCGTCCGGCGTTGGCGGGGGTGGACATCGGTTGCTCTCCGTGACTGGCATGCGTTGTTCGTTGCCCTCAAAGTAGCGGGCGCCGAGTCACGGGGGGCTTGCAGGCGGATTAAAAGATTTTCAGAGAGGGAATATTAAGTCACGTCTCGATTACAGCGCCGATCCGGCCATGCGCAGGCGGATGTTGGCGGCCTGCTGGCGGACGCGGTCGAGGTGCGGGTTGATGGCCAGGGCGGCGTCGAAAGCGCGCAACGCGCCCGCCGGCTGGTCGATCGCGAGATAGACGAGGCCCAGCCCGGCCAGCGCCCCGAAGTGCCGCGGCTCCAGCGCCAGAACGCGGCGGATGTCGCGCACCGCGGCGTCGTAATCGCCCAGCATGTATTCGGCGTTGGCCCGCTTGTTCCAGCCTTCGGCGTAAGTCGGATCGGCGGCGACCACCTGATCGAAGGCGGCCAGCGCTTCGCCGTAGCGGTCGGCGTTCAGGCTCTGCACGCCGTGGTGCATCAGCACGATCAGGTCGTCGTTGGGGTGCTCCAGCCAGACGTCCCAGATGCGGTCCTCGACCGCCTCCGCTGCGACCGCGTCGTCGGCGGTCTGCAGATCCTGGAACAAGCCACCGAGTCGCGCGTCCTCCTGCCCTGCCCAAGCCCACGAACCGGGGCCGGAAGCGCCGAGGAGCAGAAGGGCCAGGAAGGCCACGGGCAAGAAGATTCGCTGGGTCATTCCCAAAAACTGGGATGCGTCACCTGCCAGCAACACTGATCCGAAAGGCGTATCGCCGCAAGAAGAATCCCTCATCCCGCCGGGGTGGCTCCGGCAAAGTTCCCGCCGGACAAAGAAAAAGGGCCGGCGAATCGCTTCGCCGGCCCCCGTTCCCGAATGCAGCAGCCCGGTATCAGGCGGCCTTGTTGCTGCGGCCCGCCACGATCTCGTCGGTGACGTTGCGCGGCACCGGCTCGTAGTGGCTGAACTCCATCGAGTAGGACGCGCGGCCCGAGGTCATGCCACGGAGCTGGCCGATGTAGCCGAACATCTCGTTCAGCGGCACATGGGCCTCCACGGCGATGTTGGTGCCACGCTCGAGCTGGCCCAGCACCGTGCCGCGGCGGCGGTTCACGTCGCCGATGACGTCGCCCAGGTAATCGTCCGGGGTGACGACCTCGACCTTCATGACCGGCTCGAGCAGGATCGGGCCGGCCTGCTTGAGGGCCTCACGGAAGCAAGCCTTGGCGGCGATTTCGAACGTCAGGGCGTTCGAGTCGACGTCGTGGTACTTGCCGTCCACCAGGCGGGCGCTGAAGTCGACAGTCGGATAGGAGGCGAGCACGCCCTCTTCCTTCTGCATCTCCAGACCCTTCTGGACCGACGGGACGTACTCGCGCGGCACCGTGCCACCGACCGTCTCGTCCTTGAACACGAAGCCTTCGCCACGCTCCAGCGGCGCGAAGATGATCTTGACTTCGGCGAACTGGCCCGAACCGCCGGTCTGCTTCTTGTGGGTGTAGGTGTACTCGACCGGCTTGGTGATCGTCTCGCGGTAGGCGACCTGGGGCTTGCCCATGTTGCCTTCCACGCCGAACTCCGTGCGCAGGCGGTCCAGCGTCACTTCCAGGTGCAGCTCGCCCATGCCGCGCAGGATGGTCTGGCCGGTTTCACGGTCGGTCTCCAGACGCAGCGACGGGTCCGCGCGAACCATCTTGCCCAGCGCGATGGAGAACTTCTCCTGCTCGCCCTTGGTCTTCGGCTCGACCGAGACGCTGATGACGGGGTCGGGGAAGCGCATGCGCTCCAGGATCACCGGCGCCGAGGCGTCGCAGAGCGTGTCACCGGTGTCCGTCTCCTGCAGGGAGACGAGCGCGATGATGTCGCCGGCGCGGGCTTCCTCGATCGGGTTGGCCTGGGCGGCGAACATCTCGACCATGCGGCCGATCTTCTCGCGCTTGCCGCGGGTCGTGTTCAGGACCGACATGCCCTTGGTCAGCACGCCCGAATAGACGCGGACGAAGGTCAGCGAGCCGTAGGTGTCGTTCAGCACCTTGAAGGCCAGCGCCGAGAAGGGCGCGTCGTCGGAGCTGAGACGCTCGCCGTTCGGGTTGCCGTCCTCGTCCACCGTCTTGATGGCCTCGACGTCCGTCGGTGCCGGCAGGAAGTCGACGACCGCGTCCAGGACCTGCTGCACGCCCTTGTTCTTGTAGGACGAGCCGCAGAGGACCGGGGTGAAGGTGCTGGTGATCGTGCCCTTGCGGATGCAGGCGCGCAGGACCTCCGGCGAGGGCTCCTCACCGGACTCCAGGTAGGCCTCCATCGCGGCCTCGTCCATCTCCAGAGCGGTGTCGACCAGCTCGGTGCGGAGCGCCGGGATGCTCTCGATGTTGTCGAGGTCTTCCTTGACGGTCAGGTTCAGCTTCTGGGCCAGATCGTCGGTGATCTCCCAGATCTCCCACTTGGAGTCCTTGTCGTCGGAGAACCAGACGTAGGCCTTCATCTCGATCAGGTCGACCATGCCGCGGAAGTTGTCTTCCGAGCCCAGCGGAACCTGCAGGCAGAGCGGACGGGCGCCCAGGCGGGTCTTGATCATGTCGACGCAACGACGGAAGTTCGCACCCGAACGGTCCATCTTGTTGACGTAGCACATGCGCGGGACGTTGTAGTTGTCCGCGAGGCGCCAGTTGGTCTCGGACTGCGGCTCAACGCCGGCGACGCCGTCGAACACCACGACCGCGCCGTCGAGCACGCGGAGCGAGCGGTTCACCTCGATGGTGAAGTCCACGTGGCCCGGGGTGTCGATGACGTTGATCTTCTTGCCGCGCCAGAAGGCCGAGACGGCAGCCGACTGAATCGTGATGCCGCGCTTCTGCTCCTGCTCCATGTAGTCGGTCGTCGTCGAGGACTTCAGGTCCTTCGTCTCGTGCACGTCGATGATCGTGTGCTTACGACCGGTGTAGTACAGAATGCGCTCGGTGGTCGTCGTCTTGCCGGCATCGACGTGGGCGATGATGCCGATGTTCCGGATGTCAGAAAGAGGCGTTTGGCGCGGCATGTTGCGAATCCATTACTGTAACGCAGCTATCGAAGCGCAACGACGGTCGTCCGCTCCGGCGGCAGAGGTTGGTCGGGGTTTTACGGATGATCTGTTAAGGCGTGATTAACGTTCTGTAAATCCGGAAGGTCAAGCCTTCCGGATTTTTTCGAAGCACGCGGCCCTCACAGTCTGGTGGGCCACGCCGGCAAACCCCAACCGAGGGAGCCGGGTCGCCCCGTTACGCAGCTTATTTGGCCGCGGTCACCTGAATTTCAACGAGATACTCCGGCGCGGCGAGCTTCGCTTCCACCGTGGCGCGGGCGGGCGGGTTGGCCGTATCGACCCAGGCTTCCCACGCCTTGTTCATCGCGCCGAAGCTGGCCATGTCCGTCAGATAGATCGTGGCGGACAGCAGCTTGCTCTTGTCGGAGCCGCCCTCGGCCAGCAGGGCGTCGATCTGGCCCAGGATCTGGCGGGTCTGCGTCTCCACGTCCGGAGTCGGATCGTTGGCCACCTGGCCGGCCAGATAGACCGTGTCCTTGTGGATGACCATCTGGCTCATGCGCGGTCCGGAATGGAAGCGCTGGATCGACATCGGTACGGCTCCGGTTACGGGGTCTTGAACGCGCGTACGTCTATGCGATTCACGTCCAGGGGCCTAGCAAAAAATGAGGCGTCACCGCTCAAAGCTGCCCCGCGCCCGTGCATCACCGCAAAGAAGGCGTATTTCCCTCCACCGCGGCCACGAAAGCGGCGCTCGGCACGGCGATGTTGCGGGGATTGGGACCGCTGACCGCGGCCACCGCGATGCCGGCGACCGCCCAGCCCTCCCCCGCCCCGTCCTCGCCCCCATCCCCGCTGGGCGTGCGCACCAGCAGCGCCGCTCCGCTCACCCCGCGCGTCCCGTCGCAGTCGTGGACCAGCAGCGGCCCACGGTCGGTGTCGTTGATGCCGCGCGCCGCGCAGCCGGTGTCGGCGGTGACGAGGTGCGCCTTGTCCTGGCTGTAGCCGCCGAGCATCAGCGGCGTGCCGGCGTCCGGCGGGACTCGGGCGAGCGGCAGCGGCGGCATCCCCTCCGGCGCGTCGCCGTCCAGAGTCAGCACCGCCCAGTCGCCGACCAGCCCGTCCAGCCGCCGCTTGGTGTCGTAGGGGCCGCCGGTCTCCAGCGCGGCGACGGCGCGGTGCTGCCGGTACTCCCCGCGCTCGTAGCCGAACAGGACGTGCAGGGAGGAGGCCGGCAGGAAACGCTGCGCCCGGTTGAGCAGGCAGTGGGCGGCGGTGACCACCCGGCGCGGCGCCACCAGCACGCCGGTGCAGCGCGCGCCGAGATTGCTCTGCACCTTGACGAGGCTGTTCCACGGCGCATGGCTGGCGTCCACCACCACCCGCCGGTCCTTCTCCCCGATCCCCGGCAGCAGCGGATTCTGCGCCATGGCCGGCAGTGCGGCTACGAGAAGCGGCACGACGATCAGGAATCCGCTCCGAATGGCCTTCAAGTGTTCTTGATACGTTTTCATGTTCGTCTTACCATGGCGGCCATGGCCACGCTCATCATCACGGAAAAATCCAGTCAGGCAAAGGACCTGCGCGCCGCGCTGGGGGATCGCTACGGGCGCATCCTGCCGGCCGAGGGACACCTGCTGCGGCTGGCCGAACCGGACGAGGTGAACCCGGACTGGAAGCGCTGGTCGCCCACCCTGCTGAAGCCGGACGGACTCTACCCGACCCGGCCGGACAGCGGCGGTAACAAAACGGCGAAGCTGGCGGCGATCAAGGCGGCGCTGAAGGGCTGCGATCAGGTCATCCTCGCCACCGACTGCGACCGCGAAGGGCAGCTGATCGGCCAGGAGATCCTGGAGCATCTGGGCTTTCGCGGGCGGGTGCAGCGCGCCCTGTTCACCGCCCAGGACCCCAAGACGATCCGCGACGCCTTCGCGAAGCTGAAGCCGAACACCGAGCTTCGCCCGCTCTACGAGGCGGCGGTGGCGCGCCAGCAGGCCGACCAGATCTTCAACCTCTCCCTGACCCGCACGGCGACGAAGACGCTGCTGGCGCCGGGGACGCGGGGCGTGATCGGCATCGGGCGGGTAAAGACGCCGACCCTGTCCATCGTCTGCCTGCGCGAGTTGGAGATCCGCAACTTCAAGCCGGAGGATTATTTCGAGGTCGTGGCGACGGCCACCGCCGCGGGCGGCTCCTTCCTGATGCGCCACGCCCCGCCGCCGAAGGACCGCATCAAGGACCGCGCCCGCGCCGAGGCCATCGCCCGTGCCGCGGATGGCCATGGCGGCCCGCTGTCGGTGACGGTGGAGGACCGGCGGCAGGCCCCGCCGAAGCTCTACGACCTGCCCGCGCTGCAGAAGACCTGCGGCCAGCGCTGGGGCTGGACCGCCGACCGCACGCTGGAGGTCGCGCAGGAGCTTTACGACGGCGAGGGCAAGAAGCTCATCACCTACCCGCGCGCCGAGGCGCGCTACCTGTCGGAGAACCAGATCGCCGACGTTCCGGCGATCACCGGGGCGCTGACCCGGCTGCGCGGCTTCGCCCACCTGGACATTTCCCGCCCGGTGATCCGCCGCGGCAAGTCCGGTCATTTCTGCGACAAGGCGCTGGAGGGCGTGTCGCACCACGCCATCGTGCCCAACGTCAACGTGCTGGACGATCTGGAAAGCCGGCTGAACCGCCTGACCGACGACGAGAAGCGGCTCTACGCGCTGATCTGCCGCTCCTACCTCGCCGCCGTCATGCCCGACTACGAGTACCGGCAGACCACCGTCCTGATGAACGTTCCCGTCGAGGGCAAACCGGTGGTCTTCCGCGCGGTCGGGCGCATCCCCCTGAAACTCGGCTGGAAGGCGGCCTTCGGCTCCGCCGAGACGGACGGCAAGCCCGACGAGAAGGAGGAGGAGCAGACCCTCCCCCCGCTGGCCGACGGCGAGCCGGCCCGCCTGTCCGAGCCACGGGTGGAGGCCAAGCGGACCCAGGCGCCGCCGCGCTACAACGAGGGCACGCTGGTCGACGCCATGCAGAACGCCTGGCGCTTCGTCGAGGACCCGGCGCTGCGCGACCGGCTGAAGGAGGCCAAGGGCATCGGCACCCCGGCCACCCGCGCCGAGATCATCAAGGGCCTGCGGCGGCAGAATCTGCTGGGAGCCGACGGCAAATGGCTGGTGCCCACACCCGCCGGGCTGCAGTTGTTCGAGACGCTGCGCGGCGCCGCCCCCACCCTGGTCGATCCCGGCACCACCGCCCTGTGGGAAATGCGGCTGGACGAGGTGGTGGTCGGACGCGCCGATTTCCGCAGCGTCATCGACGGCATCGCCGACGAGGCCGGGCGTCTGATCGGGGTGCTGGTCGGCAACCGGGGGCCGGCGGTGGATCTCGGCGTCCGCGGCGGTCCGATCCGCGCTGGGCGGGGCGTCGGGCGGCGACGCTCGACCAGCCCGCGCGCTGCCGGTGCAGCGCCGCGCACGCGCACGCGCAAGGCGGCGGTCGCCGCGGTCGGGATGGACGGCGAAGCGCCGAAGAAGCCCCGCCGCAGCCGCAAGGGGAAGGCCGCGCCGGAGGTCCCCGACTCGATCGCTCCGGTGGCCGACGCCGCCCCGCCGGCACCCGCCGCACCGTCGAGTGGGGCACGGCGCAAGGCACCGACGGACAAGATGGTCGCCTTCGCCCGCAGCCTCGCCGACCACAAGGGTGTGGAGTTGCCGGACACGGTGCTCCAGGACTTCGATTCCTGCCGCCGGTTCCTGGACCAACACGCGCGCTGAGCGTCGGCTTGCCCCACCCCGGCCCTCCCCCGCTGTCGCAGGGGAAGGTTAGGGAAGGGGCCACAGTTTTCCAAACATCTCCAAATCACCCCCGACTGTGGCCCAGGCCACAGCGGCGGGGGCGGCATCCGCCTACCCTCTCCTCCACGGACATCGCCCCACACCCCGGAGGAGACCCCGCCCATGCGCCGCCTGACCCTGATCGTCGCCGCTGCCGCCACGCTGCTCGCTGCCCCGGCTTTCGCCAACGACCTCAAGACTGGCGGCGTGCCGGTCAATCCGATGATGATGCAGCCGGGCTTCGGCAGCCCCTTCGCCGCGGCGCCCTCCCTCTCCAGCACCAACGTCGGCATCGCGACAAATCTCGCCGCGGGGATCGGCAACAAGGCCAAGCAAAACGTGTTCGCCATGCAGCAGGGCACCGGCGGGTCGCTGGTGAACACCAACGTCGGCGTCGCCACCAACGTCGCCGCCGGCATCGGCAACAAGGCCAAACAGAACGTCACCGGCGTCACCTTCGGCTTCGGCAAGGGCGGCCTGCTGGACACCAACGTCGGGGTGACGACCAACGTCGGCGCCGGCATCGGCAACACCGCCGGACAGAATCTGTTCGGTCTTAAGGCCCAGTGATCCGCCCCGCAGGGCGCCGTCGGGCATCACTTCAAACGGCCTTTGCCCGGCGGTGCCCGTTTCCGGATTCCTCATTGGAGGACTGCCGTCATGCTTCGCTTCGCCCTGCCGGTCTTCGGTACGCTCGCCGCCATCCTGGTCCTGGCCGGAACCCCGCAGACCGCCGCCGCCGAAAATCTCGCCTGCCAAACGGTCAACGGGAAGACGGTGTGCAGCCGCGGCTCGGGCTCGCTGTCGTGCCAGACGGTCAACGACCGGACCACCTGCGTGACCGGACCGGGCGCGCTGACCTGCGAAACCGTCAACGGCCACACCGTCTGCCGCCGCGGCCCGTCGCAGCCCGACCTGAAGCCGATGCCCATGCCGCCGCTGCCCCCGCAGGCCATCCCAATGCCCGACCATCCCTTCGGCAAGAACTTCCCTTTTGAGGAAGAGGCGTAAAGCCCGGCGGCACAAAACACGGCACCTGTGGCCCGCCTCACAGCGGCGCCCCGCTCGGCCGCCTTAGGATCAGCGCACACCGCCGAACAGAGGAGCCCCGCCATGGTCCGCACCCGCCGCTTCGCGCCGCTGCTTTCCGGCCTCGCCGCCCTGGCGCTGCTGGGCGGAACCGCCGCCGCCCAGGACGCCGGCGGTTTCTCCGTCAACCCGCAACTGGGCGCGGCGGTCGGCATGTCGATGGGGATGGGCATGGGAATGCCGCCGCTGCTGCCGCGCCAGCCCGTCTTCGTCAACGCCGCCCAGCGCGGTGCGCCTCCGGGGGCGACGGTGACCAACCCCAACGTCAGCCGGCAGGCCAAGCACCAGCAGGCCATCGCCAAGATCCGTGGCGACGCCGGCTTCCTGGGCGGCTTCAACAAGGGCCAGGCGCTGGCCGCCAGCCGCCAGCCGCCGCCGGAACCCATCGTGCCGTCCTTCACCTTCATCGACGCGCCCTTCATCGTGAACAACTTCGACAGCTCGCTGGCCCTGTCCTTCGGCGACAGCAACGTGACGGAGCAGTTCATCATCCAGGGTGCGGACGGGTCGGCCGGCGGTGGCGGTGGTGGCGTCGCTGGTGGTGGTGTCGCAGAGCAGGCTGCCCCGCAGGCCTCCGCCGGTCAGGCGCCCGCACCGGTCCAAGCCGCCCCTCCGGTGCCGGCCAAGGCTCCGGCGCCAAAGCCCCAGCCGGGCGTGACCACCGGCAACGGCGGTCCGCCGCCCGACGGCTTCTTCGACCCGGTGATGAGCAACTTCGGTCCGCTGCCGCATCTGCCCGCGGCCCTGGCCAGCGGCGGCATCCAGTTCAACAACGTCGGCAGCGCCTTCAACGCCGCCATGGGCCAGGGCAACGTCGCCTCCCAGCAAATCACCAGCATCCAGGGCAAGAAAGGCAAGCGCTGAGCCCTCGACAAAGAAAAGCCCCCTTGCCGGCGGCAAGGGGGCTTTCTCCGTTCAAGGTTGCAAGGTTACGCGGCGACCGGCTCGTTGGCGGCCTTGACCTGCGCGGCGGCGGGCTGGGCCACGCCCTGCGGGGCGGGCAGCGGCGCCGGGCGCGGGGTGCCGGCGGGCAGCATGTCGCCGATCGCGAGGCCCACGGCCATCAGGTTGGGCACGGCCATTGCCATCAGCAGGATCGCCCACAGCTCCAGCGACAGGGTGCCCAGCGGGTTGGCGAACCACGCGGTCACCGCGGAGACCAGCAGTGCGCCCGACAGCCAAGCTTCCGGCTTGGCGCAGAAGGCGCCCTGGGTCCGCTTGCCGCCCTTGGCGGTAACGCGGAAGGCGTCGCGCTTGCGGACCACGCCGCGGAGCGCAGCCAGCGCCACCGTGGTGGACAGCGCCATGCCCACGGCGCAGGCCCCGAAGCTCTCCTTCCACGAGTTGCCGGAGGCGTAGCGCGAGGCCAGCAGGCTCGACCCGGCGCGCAGGATCAGGGCACCCAGCACCGCGGCGGTGGCCTGGACCGGCGGCAGGTGCAGCGGCAGGACCAGCGACGCGAAGGTCCAGGTGACCGCCGCACCGGCGGCCAGCACGCCCACCGCGTCGGACCACCAGCGCGCCCAGTTGGTCAGGTAGCCGATCTTCTGGCCGACCGTCAGCTCCGTGGCGCCGGGCAGGAACTTCCGCCAGTGGGCGCGCAGGATCTGGGTCGAACCGAAGACCCAGCGGTCGCGCTGCTTGCGGAACTGCATGAAGTTATCGGGGGCGAGGCCCTGGCCCAGCCGCTCGTCGGTGTAGGCGGCGCGGTAGCCGGCCGACAGGATGCGGATGCCCAGCTCGGTGTCCTCGCAGATGCCCTCTTCCGACCAGCCGCCGACCTGCTCCATGGCGGAGCGGCGCAGCATGATCATCGTGCCGTGGCAGACGAAGGCCTGGGAGGTCAGACCCTCCTGCATGCCGACGTCGAAGAAGGGGCGGTACTCGGCGGTCATGGCGGCCTTCAGCGGCGTCTCATGACCGTCGCGGTGCTCCTGCGGGGCCTGGACGATGCCGACACGCGGGTCGGCGAAGGTCGGGGCCAGCTTGTTCAGCCAGTCCGGCTCGACCGTGTAGTCGGCGTCGAGCACGGCGACGATCTCGGCCCGCGGGTCGGTGTGGCGCAGCGCGGCGTTCAGCGCGCCGGCCTTGAAGCCGCTGATCTTCTTGTACCAGTGGAACTTGAACTTCGGACCCAGCTCCGCGCACAGCTCCTCGACCGGGCGGACCAGCGCCTCGTCCTCGGTGTTGTTGATGAGGACGACGACCTCGTAGTCCGGGTAGTCGACGCGGGCCAGCGAGGTCAGCGTGGCGGCCAGCACGTCCGGCTGCTCGCGGCAGGCGGCGATGTGCACCGACACCATCGGCTTGTGCTCCGGCACCGCGGGAACCCGCGGCAGCAGGGCCGGGGCGCGGCCGGTGAACAGGCGGCGGGCCACCTCGGTCAGGTCGGCGAAGGCCACCGACATCATCAGCGCGCCCAGCAGGAAGGCGGAGCCCCAGGTGGTCGCGGCGCCGAAGGTGAAGTATTCGGCGTAGGCGCCGGCGACGGCGGACCCGACGCCGAAGCCGACGATGTTGGCGCCCACCGACGCGGCCAGCGCGTAGGTCATGTTGGTGCGGCGGCGGAAGGCGGCGAAGGCCGACAGGGCGAGGCCGAGGGCCAGCGCCACGGCGGCGCCCGCACGGTCGCCCCAGGGGGCCGGGACGTCGCCGGCCAGCGGCCATTTCGGCGCGCGGTCGGCGTCGAGCACGCCCCAGGTCGGGCCGGGCGAGCCTTCGATGCTGGACTTCCACACGCCGTCGAACGCCTCGACCACGTTGTAGTCGATGCCGAGCATCCCCGCCTCGGCGGCGAAGTTGCGGACGACGAAGGCCTGGGCCTGCGGCGTCGGATAGGCGTCGTGGAAGTTCTCGCCGCCCGACGGCCAGCCCACCTCGCCCACGAACAGCGGCTTGCCCGGATGCGCCTTGCGCACGGTGTCCAGCCGGTCGCGGATCCAGGTCAGAGCGTTCTCCACGGGCACGCCTTCCCAGTAGGGCAGGACGTGGACGCCCATGTAGTCCGAGGCCGCGATGGTCTCCTTCGCCTTGACGATCTCCGACCACACGTCGGCGGTGCCGACCTTGATGTGCTTCGGCACGCCGGCGCGGACGCGGCGGATGTAGGAGGCCAGCTCCGCGTCGGTCAGCTCGGCGCGCAGCAGCGTCTCGTTGCCGACCACGACGCGCTCGATGCCGCGCACGGTGCGGGACAGCACGATGGCGCGGGCGACCTCGCGCTCGTTGCGGGCCTTGTCGTCGCTCAGCCAGACGCCCAGCGTGACGTCCAGGCCATGCTTGGCCGCGATGGCCGGCACGTCGCCCTGGGAGCCCAGCGTGGAATAGGTGCGCACACCGTCGGCGAAGCCGGCGATGGCGGTCATGTCGCGGTCCAGTTCCACCGCATCGACCACCGGCTGGTGGTTCGGGTCGTAGCTGCGGCCCGACGGGGAGTAGGAGACGGATTCGATGCGACCCGGCACGGCGTCCACAGGAGTGGGCGCGTTGCGCCAGGACCAGAAGGACGCGTGGCCGGCAGTCACGGCGAGCATCGCCGCGGCCAAGGCCGCAGACCGGATCGAACGCTTCGGGTTGCTCATGTGGGGATTTCGCAAGCCTGGGTAGGATGGGTGGCGGGCGCCACCGGACACACAGACGAACGTGCGCTGCAAAAAACTATTCCCGCGCCCGCGTCGAATTTTTTACGGGTGACTGCCCGGATTACCAAATTGGGAACGGCCGCCGTCCCGCTCCTGTTGGCATCACCAACCGCAACGACGGGAGACGACGAAATGACCGGCAAAAAGGTCGATGTGACCGCGCTGGAGGAAACGATGGACGAGGTGGTCGAAACCCTCGACCTCGCCGAGCAGGCCGCCGGCTATGTCTGGAAGGAAAGCAGCGACCCCATGGACCAGGCCCGCGCCGCCGCCGTGCAGAAGCAGGCCGAAGCCATGCTCGACGCCGCCGAGCAGGCCGCGACGGGAGAACGCTCGCAGCGCAGCAACCCCTCCCCCCTGCCGGGCATGCGCCGCCCGCCCTCCCTCATCAATTGACGATCATTCGGCAAGGAGACATTCATGACCGGCAAGCATGAACAGAGTCCCGAGCACCGCAAAGCCCACGATCTCGCTGAAGAGGCTATAGAGACGGCGGCCCAGGGCGATACGCGCAAGGCCAAGAGCTTGGCGGACGAAGCGAAATCCATCGACCCGAAGATCGATCAGGAGATGGCGCGCGAACTGCAAGACGACCGCCGTCAGGCCGAAAACTACAAGGGGAAGGCAGGCGAGGCCCCCTGACTCCTTATCCCCGGCTATCCTGGGGCGGTGGCCCACCCGCCATCCGCCCCTGCCCCTCCGGGCACAGTTCCAGCAGGACACACCGCTCACAGGCCGGGTTGCGGTAGAAGCAGACCCGCTGCCCGTGCAGCATCATCACCTCGTGATGGTCGTAGATCTGCTGGGCCGTCCACTCCGGGGGAAGACGTGCCTCCAGGACGGTGTGCGACGGACCGACCGCCACGCTGGGCGGGATCAGCCCTGTGCGCACGGCGACGCGGTGGTGGTGACTGTCCACCGGCAGAGCGGGACGGCGCAGGCTGCTGAAGCTCATCACCGCGGCGCTGGTCTTCGGGCCGACGCCGGGAAGCCCCTGCAGCCAGGCCCGGGCCTCCGGCACCGTCATCTCCGTCAGGAAATCCAGGGAAAGCTCGCCGCGCAGCTCGGTGATCCGCCGGAGGATCGCCTGGATGCGCGGCGCCTTCTGCTCCGGCCACGTCACCCCGGCGATGACCGCTTCCACCTCCGCCGGATCGGCGTCGCGGACGGCCGCCCAATCCTCCCCCCAGCGCGTCCGCAAGGCGCGGAAGGCCGCACCGGACGCCGCGTTGCGCGTGCGGTGCGACAGCAGCGAGGACACCAGCTCGCTGAGCGGGTCGAGCGCGCGGAAATAGGCGATCGGACAACCGAAGATCAGACAGAGCCGGCGGTGGATCTCCAGCAGCTTCTCGTCCGGCAAAGCCGAGGCGGACGAACCTGGGGGCGACAGCGCGAAGGACGCCTGCTCATCGTTGGCCTTGAGGCGGCGCCTCACGGGGCCGTCACACCGCCGGACCGGCCGCCCTCCGGAAGCATCAGCCCCTCATCCGCCGCCATGGCGCGGGCGCGAGGGTCGGCCTGCACGGCGCGGGCGGTGTCGCGGGCGCGCTCCTGGACGCGGCGAAAGGCACGAAGCAGGGCCTGGGCCTCCGCCCGCTCCTGCTCGTCGCGTCGCGACTCCGCGGCTTCCGATGCGGCGATCTTGCCGGCGGTGGACCGCTGCGTCTCGCTGTACCCGAACAGACCCGGCTCCCAGCGCTTCAGATTGGCGTAGGCCAAGGCGCGGGCGCTGCTGTCCAGCCCCTGCCCCTCTTCCCAGGCGGCACGGGCGGCGCGCAACTCGTCGGCCAGCACCCGCTGGGGCGGGCGCGGCGGTGGTGGTGGTGGCTGGTGCAGCCGGGTGCGTGCCGCCCTCAGGGCGGCCACGCGGTCCGGATCGTCACGCCAACGGCGGGCGTCCGCGGCGGCGTCGCGCCACGCGCCGATGAGCCGTTCCGGATCGGGTGCGGTGTCCCGCTTCGTCGATGCCATGGCCCTCCCCGTTGCAAGGGAAACGAACGCAGTGCTTTCGTCATCAAGGATCTATGCCACGGGCGGGCGAAGGCCAGACCGGGAAGGGCGGTAATCCCGAGGGTTTGGTCAGTCCGCCGCCTTACCCAGCAGATAGTCGATGTCCCCGCCTTCAAGTGCACTGATGAGACCGGTGCCCTCGATGGTTGCGTCGGACAGGTTGCCTTTGCGCCGTTGCAAGTCGAGGATGCGCTCCTCCACCGTGTCGGCGGCGATCAGCTTGTAGACGAAGACCGGCTTGTCCTGCCCGATTCGGTAGGCACGGTCGGTCGCCTGGTCCTCGGCCGCCGGGTTCCACCACGGATCGTAGTGGATCACCGTGTCCGCCGCCGTCAGGTTCAGGCCGCGCCCGCCCGCCTTCAGGCTGATAAGGAAGACCGGAACCTCGCGGGCCTGGAAGCGGTTCACCGGCTCCGCGCGGTCCAGCGTGCGCCCGGTCAGCTCGACATAGCCGATCTTCGCCTCCTCCAGCCGCAGCTTGATGAGGTCGAGCATGGTGGTGAACTGCGAGAAGATCAGGATGCGCCGGCCTTCCGGCACCATCTCCAGCACCATGTCGGTCAGCGCGTCGAGCTTGGCGGTCTCCTTCACCTTGCCGGCGGCGGGGATCTTGACCAGACGCGGGTCGCAGCAGACCTGACGCAGCTTCAGGAGCGCGTCGATGATGGTGATGGCGTTGCGCGACACGCCGCTGACCGCCAGCGCCGCCCGCACCGTCTCGTTCACCGACAGGCGGATGGTCTCGTAGAGGTCGCGCTGCGCCGGCTCCAGATCGATGCGCACCACCACCTCGGTCTTCGGCGGCAGCTCCTTCGCCACGGCCTCTTTGGTGCGGCGCAGCAGGAAGGGGCGGATGCGGCGCATCAGCTGCTTGGCGCGGGTGCCGTCGGCGCGCTTCTCGATGGGTGTGCGGTAGCGGCGCCCGAACTCCTTGCGGTCGCCGAGCAGGCCGGGCATCAGGAAGGCGAACTGGCTCCACAGCTCGCCGAGATTGTTCTCCACCGGCGTGCCGGACAGGCAGAGCCGGTTGCGCGCGTTGAGCGCGCAGACGGCGCGGGTCGCCTTGCTGTCGGGATTCTTGATGGCCTGCGCCTCGTCGAGGATCAGCATGTGCCAGTCCCGGCGCTTCAGCACCTCGACGTCGCGGCCGACCACGCCGTAGGTGGTCACCACGATGTGAGCGCGGTCGAGGTCGCCCAGCTTCTCGTGCCGGTCCAGACCGTGCAGGACGACCACCCGCAGGTGCGGCGTGAAGCGCTGCGCCTCGGCCACCCAGTTGGGAACGAGGCTGGTCGGCACGACGACGAGGCAGGGGTCGGTCAGCCGCCCCTCCTTCTCCTCCATGGCGATGTGGGCCAGCGTCTGGGCGGTCTTGCCCAGGCCCATGTCGTCGGCCAGGATGCCGGCCACCCGGTTGGCGCGCAGCCCCTGCATCCAGGCCAGACCGACGCGCTGGTAGTCGCGCAGCGTGCCCTGGAAGCCCGGCGGCGGGTCCATCTCCGCCGGCATCTCCTGCTCCTGGATGGTGCGCAGGTAGCGGTCGATCTGGCCGGTGTCCTCGGTGCGGCGGGCGATCAGGTCGTCGATGTCCAGAAGGCCGTCGGCCTCGGTCAGCGGCACCTTCAGCGTGTCGTCCAACCGCCGCCCGCTGTCCAGCATGGATTCCAGGACGCTCAGCAGCCGCTCGACCCGCTCCGCCGGCAGGGCCAGCACGTTGCCGTCGTCCAGCACCAGATGGGCGCGCCCGTCGATGACGCGGGTCGCCTCCATGCCGCCGCGCTCGATCAGGGTCGCCAGGATGGGCAGCAGGGCACGGCGCTCCCCGTCGATCTCCACGCCGACGTCGAGGTCGAACCAGCCGTCGCCGGAGTCGCGCACGGCGACCGCCACCTCCTCGTTGGCCTCGACGACGCGGGTGCCGAAGTCGGCGCCGATCTCGACGCTCCAGCCGTCCTTGCGCAGGGCCGGCACCTCGGTGGTCAGGAAGGCCGACCAGCGCTCGTCGGCGTCCTTGCCGGTCAGCCAGTGGACGCGGGTGCCGCGGGCGTTCAACTGGCCCTTGGGCGGCTCGATCCGCGCCTGGGCGAAGCCGAAGGCCGCCAGACGGTCCAGCGCGCCCTGCTCCAGCGCCTTGTCGCGGCGGACGAAGACCGCCCCGGCGGGCTCCTCGACGCGGGCGAACTGGCGCTGGTCGTCGGGCTCGATCTCCGAGGGCGAGTCGTCCTCGCCATAGTCGAAGGCCAGCCGCAGCACGTCCACCAGACCGCCGTCCGGCGACACCACCCGGCCCAGCCGGGCGACGACGCGGGGGTCGCGCTCGACGATGGTCGCGGCGGGGTCGGAGCCCATGCGCACGCCGCCGGGCATGCCCGCGGCGAAGGCGGAGGCCGCCGGGAAGTCCGGGCGCTCGGGCGCTGATCGCGCCGGTACGGTCCGGGCGGATGCCTTCAGGGGCGCCGCCTTCGCGGCAGCCGCCTTGGCGGGGGGCGGAGCGACCGCGGCCTTGGGCTTCGGCACCTCGACGACCTGCAACTCGACGGGACAGACGGTGCCGGCCTTCGGATCGACGCACCAGTAGCCCAGCCCCTTGATCAGCGCGGCGCCGGGCGGCAGGCCGGTCGGGCGCAGCTTGCGCGTCGCCGGGTCGCGGAAGGCGCGGATGGTCATCCCCGCCCCTTCCGCCAGCACCGTGCCGCCGCGCCAGCGCAGCCGCCCGCAGCCGAGCAGCCGGCGCAGGATGCGGTCCACCACGTCGCCGCGGCTCTTGGCGACCGGCGTGCGCACCACCCCGCCGCCGCCGAGCATCCGGGCGATGGCGCGGTCCACGTCGCCGTCCAGGCTGCGCGGCGCGCGGGCCAGCACGTCGCGCGGGCTGGCCGGGGTGGAGACGTCGTCGCCCTCCCCCGCTCCTTCCACCGCGATGACGGCGGAGACGAACATAGCGGCGTCGTCCTTCCCCGGCTCCAGGGTCCAGCGGACGCTGAGCACTGGATCGGGCGGAGGCGGCGGTGAGGGCGGCGGGGACGCCGGTTCAACAATCGGCGACGGCGCGGAGACCGGGTCGGGAACCGCCTGGAGCGCGGGTTGTGACACGGCCGGCGGTGCGTCGAACAGGGACATCTGCCGCCCCTCCGGACGGGCGTCCAGCGTCATCAGCGCCGCCGCGGCCATGTGCGCGCAGGTGTTGCGCCCGCAGGTGCAGCTCTTGTCGAAGACCACCCGGCTGCGCCCGCGCACCGGGACGACGGTCACCGACAGCGTCCGGCCGAGGTCGGCCACCGTGGCGGCGATCCGGCCCTCCGCCTCCAGCAGCGTCACCGCCCCGGTCAGGATGAGCGTGCGCCCGCGCTGCAGCGTCTTCGCATCGAAGACGCGCGCCAGATCCTCCTGCGAAAAGGAGACTGTCGCGCTGGCGGTGGCAGCGGCGCGTGGAAGGGAGCCGAACAGCGACATGGGCTGGAAAGGATACCGGAAAAACAGAACGGGTCAGGAACGGGGGCGTCGGTATAAGCCCACACCATGCCCCGTCGCAAGCCCGCTCTCAACCCTCAACCGACTCCCCAAGGCAAACATTCCGATTGCCAAGTCCCGGGAAGTCCAGCCATGGATCACGGCCGCATCCAACAAGGAAAACACCCGCTACAGCCGTTCCAGGAAACTGTTCAGCGGCGGCATCGGGCCGCAGACCGGGGATTCCTCACGCAGCAGATAGGCGAAATGCTTCAGCATCGGCTCCGCGTTGGTGCGATCGCCGAGCGCGTAGGTGGCGACGCCGAACAGCACGACCAGGGCCAGGACCAGCGGGCTGAGGTTCAGGCGGGACGGGGTCAGCCGGTTGAAGCTCTGCGCGAAGGCCGCCACCGCCAGCCCGCCGAGGACGAGGCCGACCACCACCTCCGTCACCGAATGGTAACGCAGCAGGATGCGCGAGGCCGCCACGCCCACCACCAGGCCAAGCGCGCCGAGGACCACCACGCCGCGCCGCCAGCCGTCCAGCGAGCGCGCCGCCATCACCCCGACCGCCCCATAGACGGCGGCGGCGAGGGCAGCGTGGCCGCTGGGGCTGGTCAGCCGGTCGTCGAACAGGCGGATGCCGCAGGCGTGCCCCAGGATCTTCAGAAGCGCCACCGAGCCCATCAGCATGGCCAGCACGGCCAGCCACCGTGCCGCCGAGACCGCCGAATGGCGGCGCCACAGCATCACGATCAGGATGCCCGCCACCGGCAGCACGAAGGACGTGCTGCCGAGAAGCGAGATCGCCTTGTTGACGTGCCAGAGGTTCAGATGTCCCACGGTCCTCGCGGCTCCCTTTCCGTTCAGCGCATGCGAACGAGCATCCCGTCCCGGTAGTTCCAGGCCGCCGTGCTCTTTCCATCGGACGCCGGCAGCGAAACGGTCAGCGTCCGGTCGGCCTGCTCCACCTTCGGCGCGTCGCTGCAGGTCCCGAAGGGCAGCGAGACGGAGGGCTTGGCCCCGCCGAGGTCGAGGACGCGGAAGCGCGCGGCGCATTTGCCGTCCACGCTCTCCTGAAGCAGCACCAGCCAGCGCCCTTCCATGTTGTAGGCATTCACGAAGGACAGGGTGCGCCCCTCGCGGTCCTCATAGACGACCCGGTCGTTGACGGTCACCTGGATGACCTTCGGGCCGAGTTCGACCATCTGGACGACCTCGTTGCCGATGGCCGCGGACACCAGGACCGCGGCGCCGGACCGGTCGTCCGCCGCCTGCGCCGCCCCGGTCGCCGCCGTCAAGGAAAGCGCCATCAGCAACCCCACCGGCCCCATGACGGCGCGGCTCAGAAACGTCATGCCCATAGCTGTTCTCAAATGCCCTTCTGGCTGGTCGCTCTCCACGCCAAGGTAAGCCCAACCGCCGCCATTCTGTAGTCCGTCAAAGGGCTGACATCCCCTTGCCGGAAAAATTTCACGAGCCGGACGATTTTGGTTGCCTTCCGGCCACGCCACGATTAAAAACCGCGCCACCGCAGACGACGGCCTCGCCGACGCCGCGGCAGAGAGAAGCGCCCGTAGCTCAGCTGGATAGAGCACCAGACTACGAATCTGGGGGTCAGGAGTTCGAATCTCTTCGGGCGCGCCACTCTCCTCTTCCCTTAGAAATCTCCCATGATGCTGTGCTGAACGCGGTTGGATCAGGCGATCCGACGGCGTTATTCTTGTTTTCGGGAAGTGTTCGCACCCGCCGCGAACGGACCGAAGGGGAGGAAGCCGTCATGACGGGACCACGGACGGCCACGCCGCTGACGAAGCGGGAGTTGCCGGCTCTCGCGGCTCTTCTCGCCATGGAGGGCTTGCCGAACCAGGACATCGCCGACGCAGGGCGGCGCTTCTGGCGCGTCGACGACCCCGATGGGCTCCTGGGTTACGGCGGCTTGGAGGTCTATGGGCGCGACGGCCTCCTCCGCTCGGTCGTCGTGCCGCCGGACCGCCGCGGCAAGGGCGATGGCCATGCGGTCGTGGACGCGCTCTCCCGCGAAGCCCTGGCGCTCGGCCTGGAGCGGCTGTGGCTGCTGACCATCGGCGCCGCCGACTTCTTCGAACGCATCGGCTTCACGCGTGCGGAACGGAGCGAGGCACCGCCGGACATCCGCGCCAGCGCGCAGTTCGCCGGCCTCTGCCCCGGCAGCGCCGTCTGCCTGCGCCGCGACCTTGGGCCGCCCGCGGAGGGAACGGCCTCCGCCGTCACGGCTATCCCGCCAGAAACCGCTCCAGTCCGGTGATGGTCGCCCGATCACGATAGACGACGGGAAGAGCGGCGGTCTGGCGGGATCTGCGGATGGCCCGCGCCGCGGGGTCGAGCCCCAGGCGAACGGCATCCGCAACGAAGTCGTCCGGACCTTGGGCGACCACATCGGCCATGCCGAGGCGGTCCAACAGGGCGGCGGCAAGCCGTCCGCGCATGAAGCCCCCCCGCAGGGTAACCACCGGAAGCCCCGCCTCCACCGCCTGCAAGGCCGTGTTGAATCCGGAAAAGCCGATGCTGTCGAGATAGACGTCCATCACCCGCAGGGTCGCAAGATACGCGTCATGGTCGAGCGGATCGGCGAAGACACAGCGCTCCCGGCTGTCGATTCCCTGGAGAGCGAAGGCCCGTTCCAGCCGATCTTCAAAGACGCGGGTGACGGTGGATTGGCTGTGCCGGAAAAAGAGGAACCGGCTTCCCGGCACGGCGGCGGCGATGGCGGGAAACACATGATCGTGCTGCGGCAGGTACTTGAACAGGCTTTGGCTGCACAGAAAAGCCGGTGCCCCGTCGGACAGGCCGAACCGCCCGCGCGTGACCGACGCGACGGGCCGCCGCGTGGGCTCGACGTAGCAACCGAGGTTGGGAAGCCGGTGCAGGCGCTCGCTGTAGAAGCCGTCTCCATCCGGCGGCTCCAGCAGGTCACCCGACAGATAATGGTCGAGCGTGGGAAGCCCCGTCGTGTCGGGGTGCCCCCAGGCCACAGCCTGCACCGGCGCGAGGCGGAGCGCCGCGAGCCGATAGGTCATCGGCTCCATGCCGACCTCGGGGAACAGCAGCGCGTCGGGCCTGTCGGCGACGACGGTCTCCGCCCAGCGTTCGACGGTGCCGAGGCCGCGCCGGAACACCGCGCAACGCGACGCGGCCAGAGCGGTGCAGGCGTCCTCCTCGCCGGTGACATGGTATCCCAGAAGGGTGAAGCGCTCCGGATCGAGCTGGGTGAGCCAGCCGGCCAGGATCGCCCGCCATACCGAATGGTCGTGGAAGTAGGACGAGACGATCCCGACCCGCAACCGCGTCCGGGCCGCCCGGGGTCGGGCCGATGCGCCAGGCGTTTCCAGGCGGGTCTTTTCCGGGATGGCCGTCTCCAGGATGGCCGTCTCCGGGATGGACGGGATAAGGCTCCCCAGACGCGTTTCCATCAGCCCGGCCATGATGCCGCCGTAGGTTTCCTGCAAAGCCCGGTTGTCCAAGCCCTGATAGGCCAGCAGGAAGGGCAGATGCGAGCCCGCGAGGTCCGCGGCGCTCCGCCGCGCCTCGGCCGGAGCACCGGGGCCGATCAGCCCGTCGAGCGCGGCAAGATGGTGCGCGTAGGCCGTCCGTCTGGATGCCAGTTCCGCGTCGTCGGCGTAGACGTGGCGAAGTTGCGCGACGCACAAGGCCATCCGGCACGCGGCGTCCCACGGTGCGGCCTCCACCCCCCGGGTCAGAAGGCCGGCGGCGACAGCGTCGTCGCCGCGGCCGGCGTGGAGCACACCCAAGGCGTACAGCAGGCCTGGATGGTGCGGGGCGGCGCGCAGCCCCTGGTTCAACACCCGCAGACGGTCGGGTGTGCAAGGCCCGGATGACGCGCTGCCCAGCCCGAAATAGGCGTCGCCGTTGTCGGGCTGGCAGGCGACCGCCCGACGGAACGCCACCACCGCCGCCTCGGTGCGCCCGAGATCGGCGAGCGCCGCGCCGAGATTGACCAGCACCATCGCCGAGCCGGGCGAGAGCCGCGCGGCGCAGCGGAAGGAAACCGCCGCCTGCGCCACGGCACCGCCGGCGCGCAGGAGGTTGCCAAGATTGTTGCAGGCCGCGCCATGACCCGGGTCGAGCGTGATGAGACGGCGATAGGCCTCCGCCGCTTCCCGCTCCTCCCCCCGCGCCCGCAGCATCCGCGCGAGGGAGAAGCACAGGCCGCCGTCCTCGGGCCTCAAGTGCAGCACTTGCCGGAACACCGACACGGCCTCGTCGGTCGGAGGCCCTTCGGCCAGCAGCGGCGCCAGAGCGGCCAGCGCGTCCGGGTGGCCGGGGCGCAGCGTCAGCGCGCGGCGGTGGAGCGCCGCCGCCTCGTCCGTCCGGCCCATCCCCAGGACCAGCTTGCCGAAGTTGACGTGGAAGTCGGCGATGTCCGGGGCACTGGCGATGGCGCGACGAATCCGCGCCACCGCCTCCACCGGGCGGCCCTGCTGCCCGTCGAGCACGCCCAACAGATGCAGCGCGTGGGGCTGGTCCGGCTCGACGGCGAGGATTCGTCCGTAAAGTTCCCTGGCCTCCGTCAGTGCACCCTGGAGATGATACTCGACCGCAAGCCCCAGCGCTTCCTGCACCGTCGCCATGGAGAAGCCCCCGCGCGCATCGTGATCGATCAGAGCAACCTAGGGTGATTCCCGCTTTCCGGACAGCTTCTCGGCGTTGCCAACGCTCGGTTGGGATCCGCGTGAGGCCGCCAACCGGCCGCTTTCCCATTCACAGCGGCGGCAACGCGTTGGAAAGCTTGGTGGGCCCGGCCGGATTCGAACCGACGACAACACCGTTATGAGCGGCGCGTTCTAACCGCTGAACTACAGGCCCCCACCAAGGGATGCCGAATGTGCCCAGAACCGGGGGCTTATGCAACCCCGTTCGATAAAGGCCGCAGCCAAAATGAAGGCGCCCAAAATGAAAAGGGGGACCCGAAGGCCCCCCGCTTTCCATCGACCGCATTCCGTGCGGCGCATTCGCCGCACGGAACCCTCAGGTGTCCAGGAAGCTGCGCAGCTTGCGCGACCGCGACGGGTGCTTCAGCTTGCGCAGGGCCTTCGCCTCGATCTGACGGATGCGCTCGCGCGTCACGTTGAACTGCTGCCCGACTTCTTCCAGCGTGTGGTCGGTGTTCATGCCGATGCCGAAGCGCATGCGCAGAACACGTTCCTCACGCGGAGTCAGCGAGGCCAGGACGCGGGTCGTCGTCTCGCGCAGGTTCGCCTGGATGGCGGCGTCCAGCGGCAGGACCGCGTTCTTGTCCTCGATGAAGTCGCCGAGATGCGAATCCTCCTCGTCGCCGATCGGCGTTTCGAGGGAGATCGGCTCCTTGGCGATCTTCAGGACCTTGCGGACCTTCTCCAGCGGCATCATCAGGCGTTCCGCCAGCTCCTCCGGGGTCGGCTCGCGGCCGATCTCGTGCAGCATCTGGCGGCTGGTGCGGACCAGCTTGTTGATCGTCTCGATCATGTGGACCGGGATGCGGATGGTCCGCGCCTGGTCGGCGATCGAGCGGGTGATCGCCTGACGGATCCACCACGTCGCGTAGGTCGAGAACTTGTAGCCGCGCCGGTACTCGAACTTGTCCACCGCCTTCATCAGGCCGATGTTGCCCTCCTGGATCAGGTCCAGGAACTGGAGGCCGCGGTTCGTGTACTTCTTCGCGATGGAGATCACGAGGCGCAGGTTGGCCTCGACCATCTCCTTCTTCGCGCGGCTCGCCTCCTTCTCGCCCTTCTGGACGGTGGAGACGATGCGGCGGAACTCGCTGATCGGCAGCTTGGCCTCATCCGAGATGCTCGACACGCCGTCGCGCGTCTTGCGGATGTCGGCCTCGTACTTGTCGTAGAACTTGCCCCAGGTCTTGGGGTTCAGGCCGCGGATGCGCTCCAGCCAGTTCGGGTCGAGTTCGTGCCCGAAATAGTGGTTGAGGAAGTCCTCGCGCTTCACGCGGCAGTCGGTCGCCATGCGCAGCAGCTTGCCTTCGAAACCGGTCAGCTTGCGGTTCAGGGCGTAGAGCTGCTCGACCAGCTGTTCGATGCGCTGGTTGTTCAGGCGCACCGTGTTCATCAGCTCGACCATCTCGGTCTTGAGCTTGTCGTACTTCTTGTCCGACTGCTTGGCCACGTCCTCGCCGCGCTGGATGGCCGCGATGCGGCCCTCGTGCAGCTTGTGCAGCTTGTCGTAGGTGGCCTTGATCTTCTCGAAGGTCTCGATGACCTGCGGCTTCAGCGCGGCTTCCATGGCCGACAGGGACAGGCTGTTGTCGCCGTCCTCGTCGCCCTCCTCCTCGCTCTCACCCTCGGGGCGCGGCGGGCGCTCCTCCTCGGTCTCCTCCGGAGCGGCTTCCACCGTTTCGGCCAGACCCTCGGGCATCTCCTCACCGTCCGGGCCGCCGCCGTAGGTGGCGTCCAGGTCGATGATGTCGCGCAGCAGCATCTTCCCTTCCATGAGGGCGTCGTGCCACTCGAGGATGGCGCGGATGGTCAGCGGCGATTCGCAGATCGCCCCGATCATCATCTCGCGCCCGGCCTCGATGCGCTTGGCGATGGCGATTTCGCCCTCGCGGGACAGCAGCTCGACCGAGCCCATCTCGCGCAGATACATGCGCACGGGGTCGTCGGTGCGGCCGATGTCGTCATCGTCCAGATTGCCGGCGGACCGGCCTTCGCCCTCGCCGTCGGCGTTGGCGTTGCCTTCCGAGTCCTGCTCTTCCGATTCGACGATGTTGATGCCCATCTCGGAGAGCATCGCCATCGTGTCTTCGATCTGCTCGGAAGACGACGTATCCTGCGGCAGGGCAGCGTTCAGCTCGTCATAGGTGACGTAGCCACGCTCCTTGCCGCGGGCGATCATCTTCTTGACGGCAAGACCCATGCCGTCCATGAGCGGGCCGTCGCCGGCCTCGTCCCGGGCTTCGGAAACTTCAACGCTGTTCGCAGCTTTCGTGGCCATGCGATCGATGCCCCCGCATTACCCCATTATAAAAACCCATAGCGCGCATCGCAGCGGCCCCCCGCTGTCGATCCGCACCTGCTTAAACCGGTTGTGAACCGTTCCGGACCTTGTCCGGCCAGACCCTTCCAGGTCTCATTCCCTCCGGCCCTTCCCTTCCGCACCACGCCCGGCGGCGCCGGCCGCTAGGCATCGTCGAGATCCTCGTCATCCGTCATACCCATTCCGGACCTGATGACCTCCTGTTGAAGGGCCACGACCCGCGCGAAGTTCGCCTCGCTGTTGTCACGGGCCAAAGCCGCCTCCGCTTCTCTCAAATCGGCCATCACCTGCCTGTGATGCAGGTGATGCCATGTCGGCCACCACCCCCGCTTCGCATCCAAGGAGGACGCGTCCGGGCGTGCAAAGCCGGCATGGACATAGGTCGACTCGCTGAGCAGAGAGCGGACAATGGTATCATAGCCGGCGGAAGACAAGTGGCGACAAAGCGATGCGGCGTCAAGTCCCGAGTCGTTTTCACGCCGCTCGGCAAGCAATCCAATGACCGCTTGGCGCAATTCCTCCAATTCCCGGTCGGGAAACGGCAGCATGCCCAGCGATTCACCCAACTCGTCAAACAGTTCGGGGTGATTGATGATCACCGCCAGCAGAACGCGCTCCCGCGCGGCGGCGAGATTGCCGGGGTTGCGCCGGCGATGGCCCGGCGGCGGCGCGGTGCGCAGGCCCGGCAGGCCCGGCGTGTGCCGGCGCGTTTGCTGGCCGAAGCGCCCGCCCCCCTGCCCCCCGCCTTGCCAGGAGCCGCCCGGAACCCAGGGGCCGCGGTCGTTGCGCTGGCGCGGCGGCGGGGCGAAGGCCTCGTCGACGCGGCGGCGCATCTCCGTGCGGTAGAAGACCTGCACGTCACGGTCGGCGATCTGCCCGACCCGCGAGTCCAGCGCGGCCTTCACCGCCGCCTTCGATTCGGGGGTGTCGGTGGGCTTGCCCTCGGTCTCCATGCGCCAGACCGCCTCGGACAGCGGAATGGCCTCGGCGAGCACCTCCTGCATGGCGCGGGGACCGTGCAGGCGGATCAGGCTGTCGGGGTCCTCCCCCTCCGGCAGGAAGGCGACGCGGGCGGAATGGCCGGGGGCGAGGTGCGGCAGGATGCGCTCCACCGCGCGCCACGCCGCGCGACGCCCGGCGTTGTCGCCGTCGAAGCAGAGGAAGGGCACCTTCTCCGCGTCGGGGATCAGCTTCCACAATTCCTGGACCTGCGTCTCGGTCAGGGCGGTGCCGAGCGGCGCCACCGCGCCCTCGAAGCCGGCGCGGACCAGCGCGATGACGTCCATGTAGCCTTCGGCGACGATCACCGGCTTGCCGTCCGCCGCCGCCTGCCGCGCCCGCGACAGGCCGTACAACAGCGTGCCCTTGTGGAACAGCGGCGTGTCGGCGGTGTTGACGTATTTCGGGCCGTCGCCTTCCAGGATGCGCCCGCCGAAGGCGACCACCCGGCCGCGCCGGTCGGTCACCGGGAAGATCACCCGGTTGCGGAAGAAGCTGTAGGGCGTGCGCCCATCCTCCGGCCGCTTCAGCAGGCCGGCCGTCACCATGTCCTCTTCCGAGAAGCCCTGCTTCAGCAGCTGGCTGCGCAACGCGCCGGAATCGCCGGGGGCGAAGCCCAGGCGGAAGCGCGCCATGCCGTCGGTGTCCAGCCCGCGGCGCTGGAAATACTCCAGCCCGGCGCGGCCCGCCGGGGCGTAGAGCTGCTGCTCGAACCAGCGGGCGGCCTGCTCCACCAGATCGTGCAGCGTCTTGCGCCGCTCGTAGCGCTGCTTGTCCTCCTCGGTGGCGCGGGGGACCGGCAATCCCGCCTCGCCGGCCAGCGCCTCCACCGCCTCCGGGAAGGCGAGGTTGTCGTGGCGCATGACGAAGCCGATGATGTCGCCGTGCGCCCCGCAGCCGAAGCAATGGAAGAAGCCCTTCTGGTCGTTGACGTAGAAGGAGGGCGACTTCTCGTTGTGGAAGGGGCACGGCGCCTTGTACTCGCGGCCGGCGCGGATCAGGCGCAGGCGCTTGCCCACCACGTCCGACAGGGCGAGACGGGTGCGGAGTTCTTCCAGGAATTGGGGCGGGAAGGCCATGGGCGGATGGCACCCGTGCTAGATCGGAAACCGCACGTTCAGCAGGCCGACAACTGCTGCTTCACGGTGCCGCTGACCTTGGCGAAGTCCATCTGCCCGGCGTAGCGGGCCTTCAGCTCCGCCATCACCTTGCCCATGTCCTTGATGCAGGTGGCGCCGATCTCGTCCACCACCGTCTTGACGGCGGCGGCCACCTCCTCCTCCGACATCTGCTTGGGCAGGAAGCCCTCGATGACGGTGATCTCCTCGCGCTCCTGCTCGGCCAGTTCCAGGCGGCCGCCCTGCTCGTACAGCTTGATCGACTCGCCGCGCTGCTTGATCATCGTCTGCAGCATGGAGAGGATCTCGGCCTCGTCGATGCCGTCGGTGACGCCGCGCGAGCGCGCCGCGATGTCCCGGTCCTTCAGCGCGGCCAGGATCAGGCGCACGGTCGAGACGGCGCGCTGGTTCTTGGCGAGCATCGCCTGCTTCAAAGCCTCGTTCAGGCGCGTGCGCAGCATTGCGTGTGTCCTTCGTGTTCGTCAGGTGTGTTCGTCACGTCGAAACGATAACGGCCGCTCGGCAGCATCCGCACCGTCCCCATCCGTGGGATGGCGCGGGAGACGCGGCGCGAACCGGCAATATTCCTAAATTTGCGCCGGATTGCCACGTCAATTCCGAAGGGCCGCCTCCCACCCCCCGCCAGCGCATTCCACCGCCCCTCCAACGGCCAAGCCCCACCGGTGAAGCACGGCGAATATGCAAACGCGCCGCTGGAAATCGGGGTACCAATCGTCATATACGGTTGACCGGCTCACCCGTCCCGACTAATCGATCCAGGCTCAGACACCCGAACCGCAAGGAACCGGGATGGCGGGGCGCGGACCGACGACGACGCGTGCGCCCAGCGGGGCGGGACGCGGCGCCGACGCTCCGCAAAGCAGGAATATGTGGCCCGCGGCGGCTCTTGATAAGGTCTGAAGGATGGCTCAATCGACTCTCCCGGCGGGCGATGCCGGCGCTTACACCGGTGTCCTGGTTCTGGCCGATGGCACCGTCTTCAAGGGCCGAGGCATCGGTGCGGTGGGGGATTCGGTGGGCGAGGTGTGCTTCAACACCTCGATGACCGGCTATCAGGAAATCCTGACCGACCCCAGCTACGCCGGGCAGATCATCACCTTCACCTTCCCCCACATCGGCAACACCGGCGCCAATCCGGAAGACATCGAGACGGTGACCCCCGCCGCGCGCGGCCTGATCCTGCGCGCCGACGTCACCGACCCGTCGAACTGGCGCGCCACCCGCCACCTCGACGACTGGCTGAAGAGCTACGGGCTGGTCGGTCTGGCCGGGGTGGACACCCGCCGCCTGACCCGCCGCATCCGCGACCTGGGCGCCCCGAACGGCGTCGTCGCCCACGCGCCGGACGGCAAGTTCGACCTCGACGCGCTGGTCGCCAAGGCCAAGGGCTGGCCGGGGCTGGAGGGCATGGACCTCGCCAAGGACGTCTCCTGCCGCCAGACCTACGGCTGGGATGAGGGCGCCTGGACGCTCGGCGCCGGTTACGCCACGCAGGAGAGCCCGCGCTTCCACGTCGTGGCGATCGATTTCGGCGCCAAGCGCAACATCCTGCGCTGCCTCGCGGCGGCCGGCTGCAAGGTGACCGTGGTTCCGGGCACCGCCACGGTGGAAGAGGTGATGCGCCACAAGCCGGACGGCGTCTTCCTGTCGAACGGCCCCGGCGACCCCGCGGCCACCGGCGAATACGCCGTGCCGACGATCAAGGGCCTTCTGGACACCGGCCTGCCGATGTTCGGCATCTGCCTGGGCCACCAGATGCTGTCGCTGGCGCTCGGCGCCAAGACGAAGAAGATGCCGCTGGGCCACCGCGGCGCCAACCATCCCGTGAAGGACCTGGCCTCCGGCCGGGTGGAGATCACCAGCCAGAACCACGGCTTCGTGGTGATGGAGGAGACCCTGCCCGCCGACGCCGAGGTGACCCACGTCAGCCTGTTTGACGGCACCAACGAAGGCATCCGGCTGAAGAACAAGCCGGTCTTCTCGGTGCAGTACCACCCGGAAGCCTCTCCCGGCCCGCAGGACAGCCACTATCTGTTCGACCGCTTCGTGGCGCTGATGGACGGCAAGCAGCCGGCCTGACGCCCGGCGGACGCACCCGCCGACGACGAGAAGGGAGCCGCTTGCGGCTCCTTTTTCATTTCACAGATGCGGGAGCTTCGCGCCCTTCGCCTTTCCCCCTCCGCCGGCCCCATTCGATCGAATGAGTCGGGCGCTTTTCCACCCCCTTCGATAAAAAACCTGCTCCGTCAAAGGTGTGTCCTTTGCTGCCGGACTCTGCGATGGTTACGGACACGTCCCTCGCCATGCATACCGGAGCATGACATCCCTTGCCTCTGCACGCTCAGGATGACAACGCACCTGCCGTGAACGATGGCGTGGCGGGCGACGACCAGCCCCAGGCCGGCGGGCTGTCGCTCCGCACCGGACTGGTGCTGCTGGTCATGGCGGCGCTGCTGCCGATGCTGGGATTCGCCGGCTGGACGGTCTTCCGCATGGCCGAGACGCAGAGCGCCGCGATCGAGCGGTCGGGCCAGGATCTGGCGCGGACGCTGGCCGTCGCCATCGACCGCGAACTCATGGCGATGGAGACGGCGCTCCAGGTTCTCACCACCTCCCCTTACTTGGCGAAGGGCGATCTCGCCGCCTTCCACCGGCAGGCGACCGAGGTGCTTCAGCACAAGGGCTCCCGGCGCGCGGGCGTCCACATCGTGCTGAGCAACGCCCAGGGCCAGCAGCTGATCAACACGCGCCGCCCGTTCGGGGAGCCGCTTCCCCGAACCGCGGTGACCGGGCTCGTCCGGCGGACAGCGGACAGCGGTCAGACCCAGATTTCCGAAATCTTCACGGGCGTCGTCGCCCAACGCCCCCTGGTCGCCGTCGCGTTGCCGATCACGCGGAATGGACCCTCGGAACATGTGCTTGCCATGAGCATCCCGACCGAGATGTTCATTGAGGTGCTGCGCCAGCAGAGCCTTCCGGAAGGATGGGTCGCCGCCCTGTGGGACCGGCAGGGCGTCGTCATCACCCGCACCGCCTCGCACGACACCTTCACCGGCACACCGATCCCCGCGGAGGTGTTCCGCCGGACCGCCTCGGCCGGTTCCGGGACTTTCGCCGTCGTGGGACGCGACGGTACGCCGCTGTTCAACGCCTTCGCCCGGTCCGAGCTGTCGGGCTGGACCGTCGCCGTCAGCGTCCCGCAGGCGCGGATCGCCGAGCCCATGCGCCGCTCGGTGACGCTGGTGTTGTGCGGTGGCGGCATCCTGCTGCTGGTCAGTCTGGCGATGGCGTTGGCGGTCGGGCGGCGCATCGCCGATCCGGTCGCCGCGTTGGCCGTCTCCGCCCTGGCGCTTGGGCGCGACGGCCCGCACGCCGCGCTGGTGATGACCGCCCCCGCACCGATCCGCGAGGTCAACGCGGTGGCCGGCGCGCTGAACCGGGCGGCCCGCCGCCTGCGCGACAGCGAGGCGCAGCAGCGGCTGGTCATGGAGGTTGTCGGGCTGGGCGTCTGGCGCTTCGACACGCGCAGCCGCCGCTTCCATGGGTCGGACCACACCGCCGCCCTCCTGGGCGTTCCGGTGCTCGACGGCGCCTCGGTCGAATCCTGGATTCGCAACGTCGCGGCGGACCACCGCAACGTCATCCGCGCCGCCCTCTTCCGCGACGATCCGTCGAAGGGCGAGTTGGAGGCGGAATTTCCCGTCGGCTCGCCCGATGGGCAGGTGCGCTGGCTGGCCATGCGCGGCTCCTGCCTGACCGACCCGGACGGCACCACCCGCGCCGTCGGCATCCTGGAGGACGTGACGGAGCGGCGGCGTGCCCATGAAATGCGGTTGGGCGAGCTGGTGGACCGCCACGCCTCCGACCGCCGCCTGTTCGCCGCGATCATCGAAAGCTCCACCGATCTGATCGTCGCGGTGGATCAGGAGTGCCGCTACATCCTCTTCAACGGTGCCTACCAGCGGGAGGTCGAAGCGCTGTACGGCCACCGCCCGGCCATCGGCCAGCGCCTGCTGGAGATGATGGAGCATCTGCCCACCGCTCAGGTCACCACGGAGTCCCTGTGGAACCGCGCCCTCGGCGGGGAGCGCTTCACCATCGTGGAGGAGCTGGGCGACCCCACCCTGCAGCGCAAGCGCTACGAACTGGCCTTCGGCACCATCCTGGACTCCAGCGGGCGGCGCATCGGCGCCTATCACGTCGCCCGCGACGTCGAGGAGCGGGAGCGCACCGGCCAAGCCCTGCGCGAGATCGAGGAGACGCTGCACCAGGCCCGCAAGATGGAGGCGATCGGCCAGCTCACCGGCGGCATCGCCCACGACTTCAACAACCTGCTCCAGGCCATCGGGACTTCGCTCTACCTTCTGCGCGCCACCGGCGAAGGCGGTGGGGCCACTCATCCTCAGGCCCTGGACATGGCGGAGAAGGCGGTGGAGCGCGGCGCCACCCTGACCCAGCATCTCCTGGCCTTCTCCCGCCGGCAGCGGCTGGAGCCGAAGACGGTCGACGTCGGCGCCCTCGTCACCGGCATGGGCGGGCTGCTGGAACGCACGCTGGGCGGCACCACGCGCATCGTGACGGAGACGGCCCCCAACCTGTGGCCGGCGCGGGTGGACCCGAACCAGCTCGAAATGGCCGTCCTCAACCTCGCCATCAACGCGCGGGACGCCATGGCGGCGGGCGGCACCCTGACCATCCGGACCCACAACTGCCCGGACGACGCGGAGGGACGCCCCCTCGATCTCGCCGCCGGGGACTGCGTGTGCATCGCCGTCACCGACACCGGCAGCGGGATGAGCGAGGAGACGGCGGCGCGCGCCTTCGAGCCCTTCTTCACGACGAAGGGCGTCGGGCACGGCACCGGCCTGGGCCTGTCGATGGTGCACGGTCTGGCCGCGCAATCCGGCGGGACGGTGGTCCTGACGACCCGGCTGGGCACCGGCACGACGGTGACGCTCTATCTGCCGCGGGCCGACACCGAAGAGCACGCGAACCAAAGTGCCGAACCGCCGCCCGCCGTCCAATCCCCGCCCCGCCCCGCCACCATCCTGCTGGTGGAGGATGAGGCGCTGGTCCGCATGGCGACCGCGACGGTTCTGGAGCAGTCCGGTTTCCGCATCATGGAGGCGTCCAGCGGTCCCGAAGCGCTGGATGCCTTCGCCCGCGAACCGGAGGTGGACCTCGTGCTGACCGATTACGCGATGCCCGGCATGACGGGGTTGGAGCTGGTGCAGGAGTTGCGCGCCCGGCGCCCCGGCCTGCCGGTCCTGATGGTCACCGGCTACGCCGAGATTCAGCGGGCCTCGGCGCTCGACGGGCTTCCCATCCTGCAGAAGCCCTATCAGGCCGACGAGCTGGTCACCCGCATCCGGGCCGCCCTGCCCGCGGCGCCTCCCGGCTGACGCCCGCCGCCCGCCCGGACGCTCCATGCCGCCGCCCGACCCGTCCCATCCGCCCTTGTTCCATCCGCCTTGCCCGCTCTGCGGCCGCCCGATGGTGCCCGGCCCCAGCCTGAACGAGCACCACCTGATCCCGCGCACCTACGGCGGACGGGACACGGTGACCATGCACCGCATCTGCCACGCCAAGATTCACGCGGTGTTGAGCGAGGCGGAACTGCGCGACCACTACCACACCATCGCCAGCCTGCGTGCCCACCCGGACATCGCCGCCTTCCTGCGCTGGGTGTCCCGCAAGCCGCCGGAATTCATCGACCGCCACGCCTCCGGACGCGGGCGCCGGCGGTGACGCGGCATTCAATGGATCAGGCTTGGGATCACACGCGCCCGAGGTAGCGGTTGATCTCGCCGTTGCAGGACTGGCTGATGCGCTCGTATTCGGCGGGGGTGTCGATGCGGGCCTGACGCGCGTTCCGTTCGCGCCCGAACTCCTCCATCAACTGGCGCATCGCCGCCTTGATCGGCTGCTCGATCGCCGCCATCACCTGCCGTTCGGAGCGCCCCTGAGCGGGGCGGGCGCGGCCGACCACATCCTCCAGCCGGCGCTTCAGGACCGGCACATACTCGCGCAGGAGCTGCTCGTCCACCGTGACGTGGCGCATCTCGTGGGCCAGCACCTCGCCATGGATGCAACTGCCCTGCGGCAGCTCGCGGGCCACATAGACGGTCCGCTCGTCATAGCCGAAGGTGACGGTCAGGGTCTGCGCCGCGCCGCAATAGCGGCCCTGCCCCAGCGACGCCGTCATGACGCCGGCCTGCCATTGTTGATTGTATTGGATGGCCGCCAGCCCCAGCGTGTGGGAATTGGCAATCCGCCCCGCGACGGGCCGCCGCCCCGGCTTCTGGGCCAGCTGCCGGATCGATTGGCTGTAATCGGTGCGCAGCGGGGCGATCTGCAGGTCCAGGACCACGCGGGCCGGCGCGAAGTCCGGACAGGCGGCGACCCCGCCCTGGGCCGTCGCGGTTTGCGCGGCCGCGGGCGCGGGCGCGGAAAAGCCGAGCCCTCCCCCACCCAGGCACAGGAGGGTCAGGAGGCCGGCGCGCACACGCGGTCGAAACGGGCGGAGCATCATTCCGCCTATGTCGGTGCGGCCCCCGCCAACGGCAAGGGCCGCAACGCCAGACCTCAGCGCTTGCCCGGATAGAGGAAGCGGGCCTTCAGCGTGCCCTCGATGGCGCGCAGGTCGCTCGCCACCTCGTTCTCGTCCACGTCGCCGTCGACGTCCACCACGACGTAGCCCAGCTCCGGGTCGGTCTGGAGATACTGCGCGGCGATGTTCAGGTTGCGGCCCGAGAAGACCTCGTTGATCTTGCGCAGCACGCCCGGACGGTTCTCGTGAACGTGCAGGAAGCGGGTGCTGCCGGCGTGGACCACCGGCAGGCCGACCTGCGGGAAGTTCACGGCCCCCATGGTCGATCCGTTGTCCGAATACTCGATCAGCTTCTGCGACACCTCGGTGCCGATGTTGGCCTGCGCCTCCATCGTCGAGCCGCCGATGTGCGGGGTCAGGATGACGTTGTCGAGCCCGCGCAGCGCGCTCTCGAACACCTCCTTGTCGCCGCCCGGCTCCTTCGGGAACACGTCGATGGCGGCACCCAGCAGATGCTTGTCTCTCAGGGCGGCGGCCAGCGCCTCGATCACCACGACCTTGCCGCGGGCGGCGTTGATCAGGTGGGCGCCCTTCTTCATGGCGCGGATCTGCGCCTCGCCGATCATGTCGCGGGTCTGCGGCGTGTCGGGGACGTGCAGCGTCACCACGTCGGACACCGCCAGCAACTCCTCCAGCGAGTGGCAGGGCTGCGCGTTGCCGAGCGCCAGCTTGTTCACGACGTCGTAGTAGCGGACCTTCATGCCCATCGATTCGGCCATGATCGACACCTGCGTGCCGATGTGGCCGTAGCCGACGATGCCCAGCGTCTTGCCGCGGATCTCGTAGCTGTCCTTGGCCGACTTCATCCAGCCGCCGCCATGCACGAGGTTCGACTTCGAGAAGATGCCGCGCATCAGCATGATGATCTCGCCGATCACCAGCTCCGCCACCGACCGGGTGTTCGAATAGGGCGCGTTGAAGACCGGGATGCCGAGTCGGCGGGCGGCCTTCAGATCGACCTGATTCGTGCCGATGCAGAAGCAGCCGACGCTGAACAGGCGGGTCGCGGCCTCCAGCACCTTGGCGGTCAGATGGGTGCGCGAGCGGATGCCCAGCATGTGGACGGACCCGATGCGCTCCAGCAGCTCCGATTCGTCCAGCGCGTGCGGCAGACGCTCCACGGTGGCGTAACCACCATGCGCCAGCTCGTTGATGGCGTTGTCGTGAACGCCTTCAAGCAGCAGGATGTTGATCTTGTCTTTGGAGAGCGAGAGCTTCGTCACGGCTGGCATCCGTTCAAATGATTGGCCCCGCACGCGGTGGGCCGCCAATAATGCGAGCGCGCAAGGTAATGCCAAGCGCCGGCCTTGTCACGCGAGGGATGTTGCGCTGCCGCCGCCATTCCGCATGGCGGGTTGGCGCGGCGCGCGGGGCGGGTGTATTCCTGCCACCGACAAAGCCATGGCTGGGAAGAGCGAGGGAAACACCGCGATGAGCGACGTCACCATCTACCACAACCCGCGCTGCACCAAGTCGCGCCAGACGCTGGAGCTTCTGAGGTCCAGGGGAGTCGAGCCCACCGTCGTGGAGTATTTGAAGACCCCGCCCGGCCCGGCGGAGCTGAAGGCCATTCTGGGCAAGCTGGGCAAGGGTCCGCGCGAGATCCTGCGCGCCAAGGAGGCGGCGGAGGCCGGGATCGCCAAGGATCTCGACGGCGACGCCCTGATCGACGCATTGTCCGCCAACCCCGCCGCCATCGAGCGGCCCATCGTCGTCACGGGCGACAAGGCCCGCGTGGGCCGTCCGCCGGAAAGCGTTCTGGAGATCCTGTAAGTGACCAAGCCCTCCCTGGACCTCACCCCCGCCGACGCGGCGACCGAGCTGCGCACCGTCCGCGACCTGATCCGCTACGGCGTCAGCCGCTTCAACGAGGCCGATCTGGACTACGGCCACGGCACCACCAACGCCCATGACGAGGCGGTGTTCATGGTGCTGGAAGGGCTGAGCCTGCCCATCGACCAGCTCGACCCCTATGTGGACGCCCGGCTGACCCTGGCGGAGCGCCGCAAGGTCGCCGACCTGCTGCACGCCCGCGTGGAGACGCGCAAGCCAGCCTCCTACCTGCTGAACAAGGCCTACATCCAGGGCATTCCCTTCTATGTGGACGAGCGGGTGATCGTCCCGCGCTCCTACATCGGGGAGATCCTGTTCTCCGACCTGATCGGCGGCGACGACTTCACGCTGGTGGAGGACCCGACGGAGGTCGAGCGGGTTCTCGACCTCTGCACCGGCTCCGGCTGCCTCGCCATCCTGGCCGCGCAGATCTTCCCGGAGGCCCAGGTGGACGCGGTGGATCTGTCCGCCGACGCGCTGGAGGTGGCCAAGCGCAACGTGACGGACAGCGGGTTCGAGGACCGCATCGCCCTGCACCACGGCGACCTGTTCGCGCCGCTGAAGAACCGCAAGTACGACGTCATCATCACCAACCCGCCCTATGTGGACGCCGAGGCGATGGCCGCCCTGCCGCCGGAGTTCCGGCACGAGCCGGAAATGGCTCTGGCGTCGGGTGAGGACGGGCTGGACATCGTGCGCCGCATCCTGAAGGAGGCGCCCAAGCACCTGACGCCGGAAGGCGGCCTGCTCTGCGAGTTCGGCACCGGCCGCGAGATCCTGGAGGCCGAATATCCGGACCTGGACTTCTTCTGGGTGGAGACCGCCAACAGCTTCGGCGAGGTCTTCTGGCTGACCCGCGACCAGCTGAAGGCGGCGAAGTAACTAGACCGCCCGCCGGAGCAGCACGCTTCCCCCCTGGTGCGGCAGCCGCTCGTGCCAGGGGATGTCGGCGCGTCCGATCTCGGCGAAGCCCTCCCGGGCGTAGAGACGGCGCGCGTCGGCGTTGTCGGCCCAGACATGCAGCGTCACCCGGTCGAACCGGCCGCGGCGCGCCCGTTCATAGACCCAGGCAAGAAGCCGGGAGGCGATGCCGCGGCGGCGCCACGCCGGATCGACGGCCAGCGCCGACAGGAAGTAGCTGCCCCAGTCGTGCACCCGGTTGAAATCCTCCATATGGGCCAGCCGGTCGAGGGGCAGTCCACTGTAGTCCTGGGTCTTGATCCAATCCACGGGATAGGCGTGGGCGACCCCGACGATGCGCCCCGCCGCCTCCGCCACGCCCGAATGGCGGTGGGAGAAGGACCCCGACGAACCCGCCAACCCCGGCACCAGCATCTCCGCCGCCGTCTGGCCGGGCACCAGCCCGTCGAGCAGGAATTCGTAGACGCCGCCGCCGGCCATGTCGATCAGCCGCGCCAAGTCCGGCGCGTCGTCCGGCTCGGCCGGGCGGATGTGAATGCCGTTGTCGTTCATGACCCGCGTTTCCCGTTGACTCGCTTGTGTCCCTCCCCGGAGGCGAGAGAGGGAAATTCCTGACTCCATTGACCATGGCCGCCCATCGCCCTATCCTGACGCCCATGATGGACCGTCACCTTACCCTGGGTCTGCGAATTAGCAGCCCGGTTCTCGTGTGAGAGCCGGGGTTTTTCGCGCGTCTGCAGGTCTGAACCTGCACTCATCGACTCAAGACCAAGGTAAGAGCGACCCATGTCCACCGTCACGCTGGCGGCGCCCGCCGCCGAATCCCGTCCGACCGATCCGAACCGTCTTGTCCGCTTCGCCGTGCAGGCCGACGCCGATCCCGGCACCCTGCCCCGTGTGCTGGAACTGTTCGCCAAGCGCGGCCTCGTCCCCCTGTCACTGAACAGCCGCCTGCTGGGCGAGACGCTGACCGTGGAGGTCGAAATGACCGGCATGGTGGCCGCGGAGTCGAGTCATGTCGGCAATTGCCTGCGCCAGATCCCGATGGTCCTGACGGTCGCCGTGACCGAACGGACCGTGCCGCTGGACCTGCCCGCCGCCGCCGAGTGACGGCGACGGCGGGCGTCCGGCGTCAGTCGGACGACGGCGTCCTGGTCTTTTCAGACACCATCTCAGGCGACGGGGGCGGCGCGTCCGGAGCGGCGGCCACCACCTCCTCCGCCGGGACCTCGTCCGTCTCCTTCATCAGCTGGGCGGCCTGCTGCAGCTTGCGGAACTGCGCCACCGAGAAGGGCAGGCTCGCCAGATAGGCCAGCCCGAGGAAGGCCAGAGTCCACCAGGGCTGGCTGACCAGCGAGGCGGCGAGCAGGCCGACGCCGACCAGACCTGGCACCACATACTGGGTCGGCACCCGCATGCCCTTGAAGGAGAAGGTGGGCAGCGTGCTGACCATCAGCCCGCCCATCGCCAGCGTCCAGGGCACGACGACGGCCGGGTGACCGGCGATGTCCGGCCCGGTTTCGAAGCCGATGACCATGGGAAGGACGGCCAGACCGGCACCCGCCGGGGCGGGAACCCCGGTGAAATAGTTGAAGGCCCAGGGCGGCAGGTCCACGTCCAGGCGGGAGTTGAAGCGGGCCAGCCGCAACGCCGCGCAGACCGCGTAGGCCATGGCGGCGATCCAGCCCAGGCTGCCGGCGCCGTTCAGCGCCCACAGATACATCATGAAGGCAGGGGCCACGCCGAAGCTGATGACGTCGGACAGGCTGTCCAACTCCGCGCCGAACTTGCTCTGCCCGTTCAGCAAGCGGGCGATCCGCCCGTCCAGCGCGTCGAAGATCGCCGCGATGACGATGCAGACGACCGCCTGCTCCCACCGCTCGTGCATGGCGAAGCGGATGGCCGTCAGGCCGGAGCACAGCGCCAGCACCGTCAGCACGTTGGGCAGAAGATGGTTGATCGACAACCCTTTCAGCCGCGGATGCGGGCGGCGCGCCCGGCGCTTGCGGAACACTGCCGGCTTGAAGACCGGTCGCTTCATCGGCGGACATCCCCCTGCCGTTGCGGTTCGGTGGCGGTCAGGTCGGCCAGCACGGTCTCACCGCCGATCGCCGTCTGCCCGACGCAGACCAGCGGGACCACGCCGTCCGGCAGATAGACGTCGGTGCGGCTGCCGAATCGGATCAGGCCGAACCGCTCGCCCGCCTTGACCTCCTGACCGGCCTTCACCCAGTAGAGGATGCGGCGGGCGACGAGGCCGGCGATCTGCACATAGGCAATCTCACGCCCGTCGGGAAGACGGTGGCGGAAGGCGGCGCGCTCGTTCTCCTCGCTGGCCTTGTCCAGCGCGGCGTTCACGAAGGTGCCCTTGTGATACTCCGCCGCCACCACCGTGCCGTCCGCCGGCACGCGGTTGACGTGCACGTTGAAGACGTTCAGGAAGATGCTGACGCGGGTCAGCGGCTTGTCGCCCATGCCCAGCTCCGGCGGCGGAACCGCGGGAACGATCATGGTCACGCGCCCGTCGGCGGGGCTGACCAGCAGACCGGGGCGCGTCGGCGTCACGCGATCGGGATCGCGGAAGAAATACACGCACCACAGGGTGAGCACGAGCCCCAGCCAGCCCAGCGGCTTCGCCACGGCAAGCCCGAGGATCAGGGAGACCACGGCGAAGGCGGCGATGAAGGGCCAGCCGGCGCGGTGGATCGGAACGACTACGGTGTTGAGGGCGGACATCGCCGGTTACTTCAGCCTCGGATCGTTGGAGCGGCGCATTCTAGACAGCATCCCCCGCCCTTTACAGAATTTTAGCAGGGAAGGTGGAGAGTCACGCCACCGACACCACAGGAATGAGCGAGCCACAGTGTCCGTTCCCGCCGCCCGCCTCCAGGCCATGCCGTCGCTCGCGCAGGTCTCGCAGACCGCCCTGCCCTTCAGCCCCGACACCTTCGTGATGACCCCCGAAGGCGTGCTGGGCATCGCCCAGCCGCCGCGCCCGGCGCGGCTGCACTTCATGGCCGACGGGCTGCCCTTCAGCATCGCCGTCGGCTTCGACGGGGAAAAGTCGCGCTCGCAGGTGTGGGCGGAGATCGGCCACATCCCCTACACCGCCCAGTCGCCGGAGCGGCGGCGCCAGCTCCTGGCGATCCTGCGCGGCATCCAGGACCGGCGGGGAACGCGCTTCCTCGTCCAGGAAGGCCAGAAGATCCTGCTGTTCTCCGAAGCCGAGTTCGAGGGGCAGGCGACGCCGGAGGATCTGATCCACCAGACCGTGGTCGCGCTCCAGCAGGCGCGGCCCTTCCTGCGCCTGCTCGCCCCTTATCTGTAAGGTTCAGTTCGAAACCGGCAGCGCGAAGATCTGACCGGGATAGATCAGGTCCGGGTCGCGGATCTGTCCGCGGTTGGCCTCGTAGATCAGCGTGTACTGCACGCCGCGCCCATAGGTGGAGCGGGCGATCCGCCACAGGCTGTTGCCGGGCTGGACGACCATCGACCGGCCGTCCGGCAGGTTGGCCGGAACCTCCGACACCTGAACCGGCAGCTCGACGCGGGCTGTGACCTTGCCCGAGTCGGTCACCTGGTCGGCGCGCAGCGTGTAGACGCCCGGCGCCACGGCGCGTTCCGGGCGCAGCCGCCACTGGCCGTTCGGGTCGGTGTGGGCGCTCCCGACCAGGAGATTGTCGAGATAGAGCTGCACGGCGCTCCCCGGCTGCGCCCGGCCGCCCATGGCGACCTGACCCGACGCGTCGTAGTCCATGCTTTCCAGCGACACGCCCCCCGGCGGCGGCGGGGCCGCCACGCCGCGGGTCGCTGGGGCGGCGGGCCCCTTCGGCGCCTGGAGGACGGTGCTGCCCAACCCGTCGCCCAGCCCGCCGCGCGGTACGGCGACGGCCAGCGGACCGGTGGGAGTCTCGGACGACGCGCCGCCGGTGGCGGGTGGCGGGTCGGGCACCACGACCACCACGACGCGCTCCGACGGAGTTGGCTCGGCGGTGGGGGTTGTCTTCTCCGACAGGCTCAGTTCACGGGCGCCGGGGGCCAGGGGCTGGTCGGGAAGGAGGACCCATTCGCCGCGCGCGTCCGCGTTGACGGAGCCGAGCGAGCGCTCCCCGTCATGGACGGTCACCGAGGAGCCCGGCGTGGCACGGCCCGCCATCACGGTGGCGCCATCCGGCGCGACACGCACGATGTCGAAGCGCGGCCCGGCGGGCTCCTCCGCGGCCTTCGCCGGGGCAGGCGCGGTCGCCGGCGGCTTGGCCGGGGTCACGCTGCCCAGCGCGACGGTTGTTCCGGAACCGGCCGCTCCAGCGCGGGAGCCCGGCGCGGGCGTGGGGTCGAAGGCCAGATACGCGACCACGGCGGCAGCGGCGACCGTCGCCGCACCGCCGAACAGGAGAGCTTGCTTCACCGGAGCACCGCCGCATCATTGCCGGCGGACACGCCGGCCTGCGGAAGGATAGCAGATCAGGGCGGTGGAACTGAACACCGCCGATGGAGCAGACGCCTAGCCGCATCGGGACCGGCGCACCGCCTTCGCGCCGCCGGGCGGGACGGTCCCCGCACTCACTTCTCCAAACTCACTTCTCCAACTTGGCGACCGTCTCGGAATGGCGGCCGGAGGACAGGTCTGCTGAGGACAGGTTGGTTTCCGTGGCCTGAACCGTCGTGGCCCCGCCCGCGTTCGCCTTGCCCCCGTTGGACAGAAAGCCGATCCCGCCGCCGAAGCCGAGGAACAGGAACGTGGCCACCGAGATGGCGGCCAAGGCGTTGACGACGCGCGAATCCATAATGATCCCTCCCGATGGGCTGAAGTCCGATGTCCGGGTAGACGCCGCCCCGGCTTTGCTATTCCCTTGCTTTAGGTGACCCCGCCGGGCGCACCGGAACAGTCACCGGAACGTGTACCCATTCGGCGAGAAAGGGTGAGCGATGAAAGCCCCGAATTCCGTCTGCGTCTATTGCGGCTCATCCAGCCGCGTCGCCGCTGTCCACAAGGAGGCCGCCCATATGTTGGGCGATGGACTCGCCCGGCGGGGGATCCAACTCGTCTACGGCGGCGGGCGCGTCGGGCTGATGGGCATCGCCGCCGATGCCGCGCTCGCCGCCGGGGGCCAGGTCGTCGGCATCATCCCGGAGCACATCCAGTCCGCCGAGATCGAGCACACCGGCCTGACCGAACTGCACGTCGTCGACAGCATGCACACCCGCAAGCGCATGATGGTGGACCGGGCCGACGCCTTCGTCGTGCTGCCGGGCGGTCTCGGCACGCTGGACGAGGTGTTCGAGATCCTGACCTGGAAGCAGTTGGGCCTGCACGACAAGCCGGTGGTGATCGTGGATGTGGACGGCTATTGGCGGCCGCTGCTCGGCCTGATCGACCATACGGTGGCGCAGGGTTTCACCCAGCCGGCACACCGTGCGCTGTTCACCGTCGTCGATGACGTGGACGACGTGTTTGACGCACTGGCCTATGAACCGGAGCCCGCGTTGAAGATTCCCACACAAAAGCTCTGAAAAGACCAAGTGGTAGGACCAGATCGCGCAAATCGCGCCGTTTTCAGCGCGATATCGTCTGTTTTGATGCCCCGCGGTCCTTTCTTTCGGCGGTGCCCCGGTGCTATATAACCGCCATCCGTTTCCGTCCGGGGAACCGGGGCCCGTCTTCGGATGGACGTCCCGGCCCGTGCCCTCGCACAGCGCGCCCGGCGTCCAAGCATAAGACAACCCCTACCCGTTCGGGGAGAACTCGCACCCATGACGAAGATCAAGGTAGCCAACCCGGTCGTCGAACTCGACGGCGACGAGATGACGCGCATCATCTGGCAGTTCATCAAGGACAAGCTGATCCTGCCGTATCTCGACATCGATCTGAAGTACTACGATCTCGGCATCGAGAACCGCGACAAGACCGACGACCGGGTGACGGTCGAATCGGCCAACGCGATCAAGCAGTACGGCGTCGGCGTCAAGTGCGCGACCATCACCCCGGACGAGGCGCGGGTGACGGAGTTCAGCCTCAAGAAGATGTGGAAGTCGCCGAACGGCACGATCCGCAACATCCTGGGCGGCACCGTCTTCCGCGAGCCGATCGTCTGCTCCAACGTTCCGCGCTACGTTCCGGGCTGGACCAAGCCGATCATCATCGGCCGTCATGCCTTCGGCGACCAGTACAAGGCCACCGACTTCGTCGTTCCCGGCAAGGGCAAGCTGTCCATCAAGTGGGTGCCGGAAGGCGGCGGCGAGCCGATCGAGCACGAGGTGTACGATTTCCCCGCCTCCGGCGTCGCCATGGGCATGTACAACCTGGACGAATCGATCGAGGGCTTCGCCCACTCCAGCTTCATGTACGGCCTGGAGCGCGGCTACCCGGTCTATCTGTCCACCAAGAACACGATCCTCAAGGCCTATGACGGGCGCTTCAAGGACATCTTCCAGAAGGTGTTCGACGAGCATTACGCCGCCCAGTTCAAGGCCAAGGGCCTCGTCTACGAGCATCGCCTGATCGACGACATGGTGGCGTCGGCCCTGAAGTGGGAAGGCGGCTTCGTGTGGGCCTGCAAGAACTACGACGGCGACGTGCAGTCGGACATCGTGGCGCAGGGCTTCGGCTCGCTGGGCCTGATGACCTCGGTGCTGATCACGCCGGACGGCAAGACCGTCGAGGCGGAGGCCGCCCACGGCACGGTGACCCGCCATTACCGCGAGCACCAGAAGGGCAAGGAGACCTCGACCAACCCGATCGCCTCGATCTACGCCTGGACGCAGGGCCTCGCCTACCGCGGCAAGTTCGACAACACGCCGGACGTCGTGAAGTTCGCCGAAACGCTGGAGCGCGTCTGCGTCGAGACCGTCGAGTCGGGCTTCATGACCAAGGATCTGGCGATCCTCATCGGTCCGGATCAGCCCTGGCTGACCACCAAGCAGTTCCTCGACAAGCTGGACGAGAACCTGCAGAAGAAGATGGCCGCCTGGGCGTAACGCGCTTTCCGCGTCAGGTGCGACGACGCGTCCCGGTCAAACGGGACGCCCGGTCGATGTAAGGTTGCGGCGGGGAGTTTCGGCTCCCCGCTTTTTTCTTGCCCGCGCGGCGCGATGCCGGCGCGGACCTGATGAACCGGAATTCGAGACTTTCCCCATGGCCAAGGACATCTTCCGCATCGCCGTGATCGGCGCCGGCGAAACCGGAACGCCCCTGCTGACGCAGCTTCTGGACGCTGCCTTCGTCGAGATCCTCGGCGTCGCCGATCTGGACGCCGAGGCGCCCGGCATGCGGCTCGCCCGCGACCGCGGCGTCACCACGACGACCGACTTCATGGACCTCGCCCGGCTCGGCGAGGCGGTGGACGTGCTGATCGACGTGACCGGCGTGCCGAAGGTGCGCGAGGCGCTGCGCCAGCACATGCAGGACAGCGGAAACCACCACACGTTGATCGTCCACGAGATGCTGGTGCAGCTCATGCTGTCGTTGCTGAGCGGCCGCCTGGTGACGTTGAAGCACGAGGTCGACGAGTACTGACCCCCACGCCTTGTCCCGCCCCCCCTTTCCCGTGAGCCGCCGCGCCACCACATGCACGCGGCGACGATGGAACAGGGAGGTGGGACGGGACATGGACACGAAGGACCCGGCACGCGCGTCCGCGCTGCTCAAACGGCTGCACGGGCGCATGACCGGCGACAAGCCGACGCTGGGGGAGGTCCTGGGCCATCTCGGCGACCGCGCGCCGGGTTTTCTGCTGCTGGCGCTGGCGATCCCGGCCGTGGTTCCGACGCCGGGGCTGCCGGCGGGTCTGATCTTCGGCACGGTGCTGGCGCTGGTGGCGATTCAAATGATCGTGGGCCGCGACCGTCTGGAGGTGCCGGGCTGGATCGGGCGCCGCCGTGTGGCGCGCGGCACGCTTGAAAAGATCGTGGAAAAGGGAACACCGCTGGTGGAGCGGCTCGAGGCCCGGCTGCGCACGCGCTGGCCATCGCTGACCCATCGCGGCGTGCTGCGGCCGCTGGGCCTCTTCGTGCTGGTGATGGGCGTCCTGATCGCTCTGCCCATCCCGTTCGGCAACACCCTGCCCGGTTTGGCGGTGCTGGTGATCGCGCTGGGGCTGATCGTGAAGGACGGTCTGGCGGTCGCCGCCGGTCTGGGTCTGGGCGTAGCGGCGGCGGGTGTCTCGGCGATGCTGATCGCCGGAAGCTGGTGGGCGATCACCTCGGCGACGGTCTAGAAGCGATCCTTCCGGTGGCCGTTCCAGTCGCCGTGTCGGGCGGGCGCCCGCGTGCAGAGCGCCCGAAATCCGGAAATCCGGCGGAACTTACGCGGCGCCGACGTTGCGGTCGCCGGTGTTGCGGTCCTCGTCGCGCTTCTTGCCGGAGGAGGCCGGCTGATAGGCCACCGCCGCGTGCTCGGCGCAATAAGGCAGGCCGGGCAGCGAGGGCTTGCCGCAGAAATGGAAGTCCTGGTGCTTCGGGTCGCCGACCGGCCATTTGCACATGCGCTCGGTCAAAGCGAGGATCGTCGCGCCGCGGGTCGGCTTCTTCTTGATCGGCGACGGGCGTCCCGACAAGCCGAGGCGGTGCGCCTTTCCGATCACCGCGTTGCGGGTGATGTCGCCCAGGATGTCCGCGATTTCACTCGCGCTCAGCCCCTGGGCCCAGAGGTCCTTAAGCTGCTGAACCCGCTCGTCCGTCCAACTCATCCCCTGTCTCCCGTGGTCCGGTAACCGGTGACTTGGTTAACCAATATACCTTCCGACCAGACGGCCGTTTTCCATAAGGCGCAATATTTTGTGCCCAACGCCGGCCAACCTACCAGATGGCCGGATAGAGGGATAGGGGGCTTGCGCAACATTCCTGTGCATAAGTCTGTGGGTGTTATGAGTTCAACGCTCCGTACACCTCCTCGGCTATGGCCGAAAGGGTCACTCGGTCGAGGTCACCCGTTACAGCCCACGCCAAACCGTTGTCCCGCCAGTAGAAAGCCTGGACGTTGCCGTCCTGGGCAAACCGGAAGGAGGTGTCCGGCGCGTCGGAGGCCGGACGGACGTAGAGGGTGATGCGGCGACCGGCCGCATCCTGGTACATGAGCTGGGCCGCCGGACCGCGCGCGTCGGACAGCAGCCGCCCGCCCACCAGATCATAGCCCTTGCCGGCCAGCCGCGGCGCCTGCAGGGGTTTGCCCAGGCGTTTGGACAGCCACCCCACGAGATGCGCCTCCTGGTCGGCCCCGACCTCCACGGGATGGCGGACCTCCACCGCGAAGACCCGGTGCGCGGCCACCGCATCGGCGACGAAGGCGGCCCCGCCGCCGCCCACCCCGCCGGTCCAGCCGCGCAGCCACCAGCCCCCGGCCCCACCGGCGACGAAGACCAGCAAGACCGCCGCGGCGGCCACCGCCTGGAATGACCGGCGCGAACGCATGGCCTGCCACCCCGGCGCGCGGCCGTAGGGCGGCACCAGAGCCGCCGGCAACGGGCGGTCGATCAGCGGGCCGAAGGCCCCCTGGAGCATCGCCCGCTGGGCACGGTAGCGTTCGAAACGGCGGGCCAGATCGGGGTTGCCCGCCAGATGGCGCTCGACCTCGCCGCGCCGTTCCTCCGGCAGTTCGCCGTCCAACCAGGCGTGCAGGTCGGCTTCGGTCACCGGATCGTCCGGTTCGGTGTCCATCACTTGATCCTCCTCACCGCCTGTTCCGTCCCGCCGTCCAGCAGGACGCGCAGCCGTTCCCGGGCGCGGGCCAGCCGCGACATGACGGTTCCCACCGGAACCCCCAGAACCTCCGCCGCCTCGCGGTAGGACAGCCCTTCCAGCCCGGTCAGCAGAAGCACGGCCCGGTGCTCCTCCGACAGCTGGCTGAAGGCGCGCACGAAATCCCGCACCTCCGCCCGGTCGGCGGGGGCGGCGCTGAGCGCCAGATCGTTGGCGAGATCCTCCACCGGCACCTCCGGCCCGCGGCGGCGGCGCCAGCGCAGGCCGGAGACATGGAGGTTGTGCAGGATCGACAGCAGCCAGCCGGCGAGCCGGGTGACGTCCCGCAGCGTGTGCCGGTTGGCCAGCGCCTTCTCGATGCAGTCCTGCACGAGGTCGTCGGCGTCGGACAGGTTGCCGGCCAGCGCGGCGGCGTAGCGGCGCAGCCGGGGCACCTGCGCGGCGATGGCCCGCTCGTCCACCGGGGCGTTGGCCGGCGGGCCGGCGGCCGGCGGGGGATCGGGAGGCGGCTTTGGCAGAGGCATGCGGCGGCGCTCCCCTTGGAAGGATGTCCTGCCCGTCTGGACGCCCGGCGGAGAAGGATTATTCCACCGCGTCGCGGTTCAGGTGGCCGAGAAGCCGGACTTGCCGTCGAAGTTGCACAGGTTCTCGGTCTGGGTGAAATCCAGCCCGGCGCGGGCAAGGCCCGACAGAAGCTCGACGATGTCGGGGTGGCCGACCGCCACGCCCTCCGGCGCCAGGAAGCGGCAGCGCCAATGGTCGGTGCAGAAGACGCCGATGTTGCCCTCCGGCCAGACTTTCTGCGAGCGGTTGGAGATGCTGGACAGGCGCAGCGCCGGGGTGCCCACCGGCAGGACCAGCCCGGCCAGCTCGTCCGGGTTGCCGCCCGGCCAATGCAGGAACACGTCCACCCCCACCAGCTCCTTCACCGCCTTGCGGCGGGGGGACAGCCGAACCCCGGATTCATAGGCGGGCCGCGCGGTGACGGCATAGCCGACGGTGGGCAGCGTCACCGGCATCTGGCCCAGCCGCTCCACCACCGCGTTCGCGAAGGCGTGGGTGCCGACGCGCTGGCGGCTGACCCCGCGGTTGAAGATGTCCACCGTGTGGACGCCGTCCTCGATGGTCTTGAGCCAGGCGTTGTGGATGCGCGCCGCCACGTCGCCCTGCCCGATGTGGACCAGCATCATCACCGCGGCCATCAGCAGGCCCGACGGGTTGGCGATCCCCTGCCCGGCGATCATCGGCGCCGAGCCGTGGATCGCCTCGAACATGGCGCAGGCGTCGCCGATGTTGGCGGACCCGGCCAGCCCGACCGAGCCGGTGATCTGGGCGGCGATGTCCGACACGATGTCGCCGTAGAGGTTCAGCGTCACGATCACGTCGAAGCGCTCCGGCTGGTCGGCCAGACGGGCGGCGCCGATGTCGACGATCAGGTGGTCGGCCTTGATCTCCGGATATTCGGCGGCGATCTCGTTGAAGATCTTCAGGAACAGCCCGTCCGTCATCTTCATGACGTTGTCCTTGACGAAGGCCGTCACCTTGCGCCGGTGGTTGGCGCGGGCGTAGTCGAAGGCGTAGCGGACGATGCGCTCCGACCCCGGCCGGGAGATCAGCTTGACCGACTGGATCACGTCGTCGGTCTGGCGGTGCTCGATCCCGGCGTAGAGGTCCTCCTCGTTCTCGCGGATGATGACCACGTCCATGCGCGGGTGCCGCGTGCGGACATAGGGATGGTGCGACACGCAGGGCCGCACGTTGGCGAACAGCCCCAGCGTGGTGCGCGCGGTGACGTTCAGCGATTTGTTGCCGTAGCCCTGGGGCGTGGTGATCGGTCCCTTCAGGAAGACGCGGGTGCGGCGGATCGACCCCCAGCCGGCGGCGTCCAGCCCGCCCAGATGGCCGCGGCGGTAGACCTGCTCCCCCGCCGGCACCTCCTCCACCTTCAGGCGGGCGCCGGCGGCCTCCATCACGTGAAGCACCGCGTCGGTGATCTCCGGACCGATGCCGTCGCCGCGGGCGACCGTGATGGGGGTGGTTTCGCGCATCCATTCACTCCTGGGGAAACCCTCGAAGGAACGAAGCCGGAGGGACCGGAGCGACCCTAGACGAAAGCAGGCCCGCAGTTCAATGGCCGGCGCTTTTTTCCACCTGCAAAGCCGGGACCATTGATGCGGCGACTTGACGCTGAGCTGCAATGCTTGCGTTTTCCCCATGGCGGCAATGGCAAAACGGCGGGGGCGTCCGCCGGGTTGGGCTTCTATCTTCCCGCACCCTTCGACCTTGCGACAAGCCACGATGCTGCAATCGCTCCCCCGCGCCCCGTCCAACTCGCTTCTCGAACAGGGCCTGATCCGCGCCCTGAAGTCCTTCAACGGGCTGCTGCACGTCGTCCTGGCGATCGCTCTGGTCGCGGCGAGCGCCATGGTGGTCTGGGAGTTCTTCGTGGAGGCCTGGGCGGCCTTCCAGAAGGACCAACTGGCGCATGGCTTCCTGCACGCGCTCGGCGTGCTGTTCATCGTCTGGACCCTGTCCGCGCTGATCTCCGCGGAGGTCGATTACGTACGGACCAACCGCTTCCACCTGCGGGTCTTCCTGGAGGTGGCGATGATCACGCTGTTGCGGCAGCTGATCGTGCGCCCGGTCCAGGCGGTGGCGGGCGACGTGCAGACCGGCGACTGGTCCAGCCTGTGGCAGTATGGCCTTCTGCTCGCCGGCCTGATCACCGTCGCCATCGCCCATCGCCTGATCGGCGACGAAGACGCGCTGAAGGGCTGACCGCAAGCGCGACGGCTTAGCCCTCGCGCCCCACGGTCTGGATCACCTCGAAGCCTTCGAATTGCGGCGGGCCGAGATAGAGCGGCTTGCGGTCCCCCGCCCCGCGATGGGCGGCGCGGAACTCCTCCGACCGGGTCCAGGCCTGGAAATGCGCCTCCGACTCCCAGACGGTGTGGGAGGAGTAGAGGCGGTGGTCCTCGTAGCGCGGGCCGCGCAGCATGTGGAATTCCACGAAGCCGGGGACATTGTTCAAATGGACCTCGCGGTTCAGCCAGACCTCCTCGAAGTCCCGCTCCGAGTCCGGACGCACGCGGAAACGGTTCATGGCGATGTACATGGCGGAGCCTCCCGATGCCGTCCCTTGGAAAGAAGAACCTTCAAAGTGACGGCGGAGGCCCGCCCCGTCAACCTGACCGCGTCAACCGCCCCCGGCCGTCAGATCTCGCCCTTGGCGAGCGCGCTGTGCAGGCGGCCGATGGTGTCGGCCAGGTTGACGCCCAGATCCTTCGCCACCTTGTCCCAAGGCATGTCGGTCCAAGCGCCCTGATCCGCGCACTTCTTGCAGGCGCTCCGGGTTCCCGACCCGATGTTCACTTCTTTGGGTGAGCGGACGGCCACGTATTCCTTGTACGCCTCTTCCGCAGGTTCCGCCTTCGACAGCTTGCCTTTCAGGATCTTGTCGTACAGCTCGACGTTCTCGAGCGACATCTCCTGCTTCGCGACCTTGTGCAGCAGCTTGAACCAGTAGGGCGATTTGAAATAGCCTTCGATGGTCTTCGGCAGGCCGTCGAACCGTTCCAAATCCGTCACGACGCTGCCGGCGATCTTGTTTAGCGACGCCACCATGTCGGCGCAGGCCTCGGCGTAGACCGCGTCGCCGTCCTGCTTGGCCGCCTTGCCCGCCGCGTCGAGCGTGGGGATGTAGCCGCTTGCCGCGGATTGGAAGGCGCGAGCGTGCTTCTGCGCGTCCTTCACCGTCGTGGCGGCGTCGTAGCTCTTCAGCGCGCTCTCCAGGCCGGTCGAGCTGATCTTGCTGAACAGCTTGCCGAAACGGCTCTTGGGATCGGGCTTCTTCTTGCCCGTCGCCTTCTCGAAGCGGTCCTTCGCCTTCTTCCAGGACGCCAGATAGGATTTCGCCACGGTCAACCCTCCATTCGAACACGAATTGGCCGTGACGATAAAAACGGGATTTCGGTCCGGCAAATGCCGTTCGGTCCGTTCAGGATGAGAATGCGCGGGGGCGCGCTCCCTTGCGCACCCCCTTCACACACTTACGCGGCGCGGATGCCGGCCAGGAAGGACTCCACCTCCGTCCGCAGAACTTCCGACTGACGGGAGAGTTCGCCGGCGGCGCCCAGAACCTGGGTGGCGGCGGAGCCGGTCTGGGTGGCGCCGTCGCTGACCTCGGTGATGTTGGTGGTCACCAGATGGGTGCCCTGCGCGGCCTGCTGCACGTTGCGGGCGATCTCGCCGGTCGCCGACCCCTGCTCCTCGACCGCCGAGGCGATGATCGTGGCGATCTCGCTGATGGTGCCGATGGTGTCGCCGATCCCGTTGATGGCCGCCGCCGCCCCGCCGGTGGCCTCCTGCATGGAGGCGATCTGGGAGGCGATCTCCTCCGTCGCCTTGGCCGTCTGGTTGGCGAGGTTCTTCACCTCCGACGCCACCACGGCGAAGCCCTTGCCGGCCTCCCCGGCCCGCGCCGCCTCGATGGTGGCGTTGAGCGCCAGCAGGTTGGTCTGAGAGGCGATGTCGGTGATGAGCTTCACCACGTCGCCGATCCGCTGCGCCTGCGCGACGAGGCCCTGGACGCGCTCGTTGGTCTGCTGCGCCTCGCCAACCGCGTGGCTGGCGATGCTGGTGGAGCGCGTCACCTGCCCGCTGATCTCATTGATCGACGCGCTCAGCTCGTTGGTCGCCGCGGCGACGGTCTGCACGTTGACCGACGCCTGCTCGGCCGCCGCCGCCGTGCTGGCCGCCTGCCCCTTGGTCTGGTCGGCGGTCGTCAGCATGCTCTGCGCCGTGGCCTCCAACTCCGTGGCGGCGGAGGCCACGGTGCGCAGGATGCCGGAGACGTTCCGGTCGAAGGACTGGACCAGTTCCTCGACGGCGTGGGTGCGCCGTTCCTTGGCGCGACGCTCCGCCTCTTCGGCGGCCCTCATGCGCTCGCGGTCCACGGCGTTGTCCTTGAAGACCGCCACGGCCTTGGCCATGCCGCCGATCTCGTCGCCACGGCCGAGGCCCGGCACCGTCACCGAGGTGTCGCCCGTCGCCAGACGTCCCATGACGTCGGTGATCCCGGCGATCGGGCGGGAGATGCCGATGCGCGCGACCAGGACGCTCAACGCCAGCGCGCCGAGGCCGCCGCCGACGCCGATGGCCAGCATCAGCGTCGTCATCAGGCTGTTCAGAGCGCTCAGCTCCTCGTTGGCCTTCTCGATGCCCTGCATGTTGCGGTCGGAGGCCGCCTCCATGAACTGGCCCAGCTTGGTGCGGACCGCGCGCCCCTCGGTGGTGTCGCCATGTTGGCGCGCCTTGTCCGGGCTCGACTCCATCCCGAGGCGGGCAACCTCGTTGCGGTGCAGGACGAACGCGCGCGCCGTTTGCTGGGCCTCGCGGAACGCAGCCTTGCTGTCCGGGGGCAGCAGGGCCTCCAGGTTCCCCATGAGCTTTTCCAGCTCGCTGGTGGCACCGAGAATGTTCTTGGCGTAGGGCGTGGCGTCCGTCGGTCCGTCCGCGGCGTAAATGCCGCGGCTGTCCATGACGACCTTGTAAATCAGACCATTGATCTGCTCGTTGATCAGCGCCCGTCGGGACCAGTTCTGAACCTGATCGAACTTGACGTCGTAGGTTTGCATTCCGATGAAGCCAACCCCGCCGATGACGGCAGCCACCACTCCCAGGATCGCGACAACGCTGTAGATTTTGCCGCTGATACTGATACGTGCAAGAACACCCTCCATTTCCCCTTAACCTCATCGACTGCATACTGTGAACGAGAAGTCCCATCCTTCGTAATGCACTCGTATGCGTTCAAGAGAGAACGATTCTCAATAACTGTTTGACGTTCAATGTTGCCAGCAAGCCGCAAAAATGACGATCAACGTTTAAAACAAACGATAGCTTGACCAAGTTTGTATCGGATGGAAATACCGATTCAGACATTGTTCAGATACTTAACTTTGCGACTCGGACCTCATGGTCTTTGGATAAGGCGTAAACTCGTTCAATTACTGAGACAATTCAGTTTCAATAGACGCATTTGCAGAAGGTTGTCTCAGCCAGAGATTGAAAAGCTATCGCGCCGGCGGACGCCGCTCCGCGCCATCCGTTTACAAGCGAACAAGTGGAGTGTTGAAAGAGGCCGGACGGTGCCGTTACCGCACCAGTTCCCGCATCGCGGCGTCCAGCCCCTGCAGCGTCAGCGGGTACATGCGCCCGCCCAAAAGCCGCTGCAGCATGCGGGTGCTTTCCGTATAGCCCCAGCGGGATTCCGGCGTGGGGTTGAGCCAGACGGCGCGGCTGTAGACCGACAGCATCCGCTGCAGCCAGACCTGCCCCGGCTCCTCGTTCCAATGCTCGACGCTGCCGCCGGCATAGACGATCTCGTAGGGACTCATCGCCGCGTCGCCGACGAAAACCAACTTGTAGTCGGCGGGATAGGTGTGCAGCACGTCCCAGGTCGGGGTGCGCTCGTCGTGGCGGCGCTTGTTGTCGCGCCACACGCTCTCGTAAACGCAGTTGTGAAAGTAGAAGTGCTCCAGATGCTTGAACTCGCCCCGCGCGGCGGAAAACAGCTCCTCGACCAGCCGGATGTGGTCGTCCATCGAGCCGCCGATGTCGAGGAACAGCAGCACCTTCACCGTGTTGTGCCGCTCCGGCACCATCTTCAGGTCCAGCCAGCCGGCGTTGCTGGCGGTGGCGCGGATGGTGCCGGGCAGGTCCAACTCGCTGGCCGCCCCGGTGCGGGCGAACTTGCGCAGCCGGCGCAGCGCCACCTTGATGTTGCGGGTGCCGATCTCGACCTGATCGTCCAGATTTTTGAATTCCCGCTTGTCCCACACCTTCACGGCGCGGCGGTGGCGGGATTCCTTCTGGCCGATGCGCACGCCTTCCGGGTTGTAGCCGTAGGCGCCGAAGGGCGAGGTGCCGGCGGTGCCGATCCATTTGGAACCGCCCTGGTGCCGACCCTTCTGTTCGGCCAGCCGCTCCGCCAGCGTCTCCATCAGCTTCTGCCAGCCGCCCAGCGCCTGGATCTGCGCCTTCTCCTCCTCGGTCAGGAAGCGTTCGGCCAGCTTGCGCAGCCACTCCTCCGGCAGGTCGACCACGGGAATCTCGTCGCCCCCGGCGCCCTCCGCCCCTTCCAGCCCTTTGAAGACCTGTCCGAACACCCGGTCGAAGCGGTCGAGATTGCGCTCGTCCTTCACCAGACAGGCCCGGCTGAGGTAATAGAAGTCTTCGACGCGGAAGGCGGCGACGCCGCGCTTCATGGCCTCCATGAGCGTCAGGTACTCGTTCAGCGAGACCGGCACGCCCGCCTTGCGCAGTTCGAAGAAGAAACCCGTGAACATGCCGCTTCCCCCCGTGGGGTTTCGTCCCCATCCGCCCGCATCGTAGCGCCGACCCGCCAGGAACGCCATGACAGCCCTTCTCGACTTCGCCCGCGCGCTGGAGTTCGCCGCGCACAAGCACATCGACCAGCGCCGCAAGGGCGTGCGCGCCGAGCCCTACCTCAACCACCTGTCGGAAGTGGCGTTCCTGTGCGCCGAGGCGACGGCGGGCCAGGACCCGGTGGTGGTCATCGCCGCCTTGCTGCACGACACGCTGGAGGACACCGACGCCTCCTATGAGGAGATCGAGCAGCATTTCGGAGCGGAGGTCGCCGGCGTCGTCGCCGAGACCACCGACGACAAGCGCCTGCGCAAGGCGGAGCGCAAGCAGCGGCAGATCGACGCCGCCCCCACCGCTTCCTCCCGCGCCAAGCTGGTGAAACTGGCCGACAAGGTGTCCAACCTGCGCTCGATGGCGCACAGCCCGCCCGCCGACTGGCCGCTGGAACGCAAGATCGAGTATTTCGAGTGGGCGCACGCGGTCGTCGCCGGCCTGCGCGGCACCGACGCGCGGCTGGAATCGCTGTTCGACCGCGCCTATGAGGACGGGCTGGCCGAACTGCGCGGCGAGGCGGTCTAGACCCATTTTGCCGCCGCGGCGGCTGATTTACCGCAGTGTGACTACATCACAGAAGGCTTATAAAAGAGGGGCTAGGTTGACCGTCGCGTCAAAGCAAGGTCGCACGCCATGTCCCTCACCTCCCCCACCGCCCATGATGCCGACCAGCCGCGCGAGCGCTGGTTCGTGCAGCGCCCCAAGGTCTACGCCGCCGACGTTCATGGCCGCTTCCGCCGCCTGAAATGGCTGGCGCTGGCGGTCCTGCTCGGCATCTATTACGTCACGCCCTGGCTGCGCTGGGAGCGCGGGCCGGGCATTCCCGACCAAGCGGTGCTGGTCGATATGGTGGGCCGCCGCGCCTATTTCTTCTGGATCGAGATCTGGCCGCAGGAGGTCTACTACCTGACCGGCCTGCTCATCATCGGCGCCTTCGGCATCTTCTTCGCGACCACCCTGCTCGGCCGCATCTGGTGTGGCTACGCCTGCCCGCAGACGGTCTGGACCGACCTGTTCATGTGGGTGGAGCGCAAGCTGGAAGGCCCGCGCACCGAGCGCATCCGGCTCGACAAGGCGCCGCTGTCGGCGCGCAAGCTGGGGCTGAAGGCGTCGAAGCACGCCATCTGGCTGGCGATCTCCCTGGTCACCGGCGGCGCCTGGATCTTCTACTTCAACGACGCCCCGACCCTGCTGCGCGAGATCGCGACGGGCGAGGTGTCGTGGAAGGTGCTGGCCTTCGCCGGGCTGTTCACCGCCACGACCTATTTCTTCGCCGGTTGGGCGCGCGAGCAGATCTGCATCTACGTCTGCCCGTGGCGCAGCTTCCAGGCGGCGATGGTGGACGAGGACACCTATGTCGTCACCTACCAGGACTGGCGCGGCGAAGGGCGCGCGCCGCTGCGCAAGTCGCAGAGTTGGGAGGAGCGGTCGGCGGAGGGGCTGGGCGACTGCATCGATTGCAAGCTGTGCGTCCATGTCTGCCCGACCGGCACCGACATCCGCAAGGGCCAGCAGATCTCCTGCATCGGCTGCGGCCTGTGCGTGGACGCCTGCAACGACGTGATGGCCCAGGTCGGACGTCCGGGCGACCTGATCCTGTTCGACAACCGCTCCAATCAGGTCGCCAAGGCTGACGGTCAGGCGGCCCCGGTTCGGCTGCTGCGCCCGCGCACGGTGATCTACGCGCTCATCATCCTCGTGGTGGCCGGCGCCATGGCGATCTCCCTCGCGATGCGCCCGACGCTGGACGTCAGCGTACTGCGCGACCGCGCGCCGCTCTATGTGCAGCAGTCGAACGGCGACGTGCAGAACGCCTACACCATCAAGATCCTCAACAAGACCCACGAGGCGCGGACCTACCGGCTGTCGGTGGAGGGTTTGGCGAACGCCGACCTGTCGGTCGCCAGCGTGGACGCCCAGTCGGGAAGTTCGCTGACGCTCGCCGCGGAAGCCGATTCGGTGGCGACCTACCGCATCTTCGTCCGCGTGCCGCGGGGCGCTGCGACGCCGGGGTCGACCGACGTGACGGTGTTGGCGCGCGACCTGACCAGCGGCGAGATCGGCCGGCACCGCAGCGTGTTCATGGCGCCCTGAAACCCCTCTCCCGCCCCGGGAGAGGGTGGCCCGAAGGGCCGGGTGAGGGTCGTGCGAGGATCAGATGCTGATTCTCGGCAGAACCCTCACCCTTCACGCGCCTTGGGCAGGCCCCTTCCCTCTCCCGGCGCGGGAGAGGGAAAGCCTACATCCGTTCAGTGCATCGTGTGCCCGCCGACCGCGGCGGCATCGGTAAGGAGCGTCGGGTCCAGCATGCCGAAGATCATGGCGATGTGGGCGACGATCAGGAACAGCCCGACCAGGGCCGCGTGGATCGCCATGCGGCCATGCTCGCCGCGGCCCCGGCCGATCAGCCCGAGGTCCAGGAGCGCGATGCCGCCGAGCGGGACGATGCCGGCGAGGTAGAAGCCCACCGCCAGCACGTCGGCCGGCCCGCGCCAGCCGCCGGACGCGGTCAGCGGAACGACCGCGTTCTGCATCAGATACACGAAGACGCCCGTGAAATAGACGCCGACGGTGATGCCGGCCCAGCGGTTCAGCCGCCGCACCGGGCCGTCATAGTCGCGGGTGTAGAGCAGGTACAGTTCGCTGATCGCCACCGTCTCGGCCAGGATGACGGGGACCGCCATGAAGATCAGCAAGTTCCAGGGCTGGTTGACGGCCAGCAATTCCATGTAGTGGGTCATGGTCATGGGGTGACTCGCGCGTGTTCGGCGGGCGCGCCGGTGCCTCGAAGAGCACAGGTCCGGGCACGGGTCGTGACGCGTCCGCAGGTCGGGGAAAAGGCGACGGAACGGCGGGAGTCAGGCGCGCGGCGGTGGCAGCGGCGGCGCGTGGGTGGTGGCGGCGGGTTCGGCGTCCGCGCCAGGAAGCAGGGTCGCGAGGCGATGGCCGAAGGGCACGCCGATGCGGGCTGGCAGACCGGTCAGGTCGCAGGCCCCATTGAGGCAGAGGCACCCCGCGGCGCCGTGTGCGTGGGTCTTTCCCGGAACCGGGCTGTCCGTCGAATGGTGGATGTCGCAGTCCGCGGCATCCTGCACCGCGGTGGATTCGCAGTGCGGCGCCGGGAGGTCCGGCACGCGCAGGGGTGCGGCACCGCCGAGAAGCCCGACGACCAGAACCACAAGCGCGAGAAGGGACACCAGACGAGTCACGGGAACAGCCGGCCTTTGCCTGCGAGGCCAACCACCCTGCGGACGGGGCGCTCGCAGGTCGATCCTGCGCCCCGTCCCCGCTTGTGGTCTTTGATGTCGATCAAGCGGCGGCGAGCGTCCGCACCAGCGTGTCGGAATCCACGTTGCGGCCGGACAGCACGGCGACGGTCCGGCCCTCCGCCGTCGCCTTCCCGGCCAGCAGGGCCGCGACCGCGGCGGCACCGGCGCCCTCCGCCACCATGCCGAAGGAGCCGTGCAGGGTCCGCATCGCCGCCGCGACCTCCCCCTCCTCCACCTCGACCAGGGCGTCCACGAAGCCGACCAGCAGCGCCTGCGGCAGCTTGCCCAGCGCGTCCACGGCGATGCCGTCCGCGAGGGTCGGCCCCCGCCGCCGCGCCAGCCGCACCCCGACCACGGCGACGGAGGGCTTGCAAGCCTTCACCGCCGCCGCCATCCCGGCCAGCAGACCGCCGCCGCCCACTGGCACCACCAGCGTGTCGAGGTCCGGGCGGTCGGCCAGCACCTCCAGCCCCACCGTCCCCTGCCCCGCGATCACGTCCGGATCGTCGTAGGGGTGCACGAAGGTCAGCCGCCGCTCCGCCGCCAGTTGCAGCGCGCGGGCCTTCGCCTCTCCCACATTGGACCCGGACAGCACGACCTCGGCACCCAGCGCCTCCGTCCGCTCCACCTTGCAGCGCGGCGCGGTGACCGGCATGACGATGGTCGCCGCCACCCCGAGCCGCTGGGCGTGCAGCGCCAGACCGGCGGCGTGGTTGCCCGCCGACATGGCGACGACGCCCGCCGCGCGCTCCAGCGCCGTCAGGCGCAGCAGCCGGTTCAGCGCGCCACGCTCCTTGAAGGCGCCAGTCGCCTGGAAGGTCTCCGCCTTCAGCCAGACGTCACGCCCCAGCGCCGGCGCGGGCAGCAGCGGCGTGCGGACGATCCGCCCATGCAGACGCTCGGCGGCGTCCTCGATGGCGGAGAGGGGGAGCCAGGACGGCAGACGGTCTTCAGCATCATGGCGGACGGAAACGGAAGGCAGACGGGTGGCGTGCGCGGACGGCATCGCGGGAGTCCTCGGGCGGAGGGAACGAATTGGGGGCGGAAAAGGAAGGCGCGAAACCCGGCCCGCGTCAGCGGACCGGGACGATAATTCGCGCGGAGCCCCGCATTCGCTCCGCCGGATGGCGCAACGCACGCGTGAAGGAATGGGTCAGGGGATCGTGATGGACCGGATTGCGGGTTCCGGAAGACCCAGGGCGCACGGACACGCCACACTCCACACCAGATTGCGAAAACGAACGCTCGCGGTCCGGCGCCCTCTGTCAGAGCGCCGGGGCGGTAATTCGCATTCGGTTCAGGTGCGGGGTCGATTGCATGGGTTCAGGCTGCCCCAGAAGGTCGGCCGCGGTCAAGCGCTTCCTAGCGCCCTTCCCGCTTGGCGAGAAAAGCCAGCCGTTCCAGCAGGTGAACGTCCTGCTCGTTCTTCAGGAGCGCACCGCACAGCGGCGGGATCAGGCTGCGGGCGTCCTTGGCGCGCAGGGTCTCGGGGTCCACGTCCTCGACCATCAGCAGCTTGATCCAGTCGAGAAGCTCCGAGGTGGAGGGCTTCTTCTTGAGTCCCGGCACCTCGCGCAGGCTGTAGAACAGCGTCATCGCCTCGCGCAGCAGGTCCTGCTTCAGGCCGGGATAATGGACGTCCACGATCCGCTCCATCGTGTCGCGATCGGGGAAGCGGATGTAGTGGAAGAAGCAGCGGCGCAGGAAGGCGTCCGGCAGCTCCTTCTCGTTGTTCGATGTGATGATGACGAGGGGACGCCGTGCCGCTTTGACCGTCTGCCGCGTCTCGTAGACGTGGAACTCCATGCGGTCGAGTTCGAGCAGCAGGTCGTTGGGAAACTCGATGTCGGCCTTGTCGATCTCGTCGATCAGCAGCACGGGGGGTTCCGGCGCCTCGAACGCCTCCCACAGCTTGCCGCGCACGATGTAGTTGCCGATGTCGTGCACCCGCTCCTCGCCGAGCTGGCTGTCGCGCAGGCGGCTGACGGCGTCGTACTCGTAGAGGCCCTGCTGCGCCTTGGTGGTGGACTTGATGTGCCAGGCGAGCAGCGGCTTGTTCAGGGCGCGGGCGACCTCCTGGGCCAACACGGTCTTGCCGGTTCCCGGCTCCCCCTTCACCAGCAGCGGGCGCTCAAGCGTGATGGCCGCGTTGACGGCCACCATCAGATCGTCGGTGGCGACGTAAGAGTCGGTGCCGGTGAAGCGCATGCCAATCGATTCCGCGGTATTGTTCGTTGATCCGCGCATCCTTCCAGCACGGCGGGCGTCATGCAAGACGGAACCGCCACGGGCCGCCCGGCGTTCCCCCGCGGAAGGAGTCCGTCATGGCGACCGATCCGAACTTCTGGCCCGCTTATCTGGAGCAGCACCGTGACCCGGCAAACCGGGCGCTTCACGTCGCCGGCACGCTGTCGGCGGCGGCCCTGCTGGGAGTGGGACTGGCCCGCCGTGACTGGCGGGCGCTTGTGGCCGCACCCCTCGTCGGCTATGGCGCGGCGTGGCTGGGCCATTTCCTGGTGGAGCGCAACCGGCCCAAGACGCTGGATGCGCCGCTGGCCTCCCTGGCCGCGGACGTCCGCATGGCCGGGCTGGCCCTGACCGGCCAACTGGCGCGGGAATACCGGCGCTACGGCATTCCCGACCGCCCCGGCCTCGTGATCCGCCGGCACCCTCCGAGCGCACCCGCCCCGGCTTTGGAGCGGGCGGCGCCGGACGAAACGCGTCGTTAGTTAGGAGGCGGCGTTCGCCGCCAGCGCCTTCTCGATGGCCTCGACGGCGGCGGGCGCCAGCGCGGCGTCCGGACCGCCGGCCTGGGCCATGTCCGGACGGCCGCCGCCGCCCTTCCCGCCCAGAGCCTCCGCACCGACGCGCACCAGATCGACGGCGCTGATCTTGGCGGTCAGGTCGTCGGTGACGCCGACGACGATGGACGCCTTGCCCTCGTTCGACGCGATCAGGACGACCACGCCGGAGCCGACCTGCTTCTTCAGCTCGTCGGCCATCGGCTTCAGGTCCTTGGCCGGCAAGCCCTCGACCACGCGGGCGGCGAACTTGACGCCCGCGACGTCCTTGGCCTCGTTGCCGCCGTCCGCCTTGGCGCCACCACCCATGGCCACCTGACGGCGGAGTTCGGCCAGTTCGCGCTCCATCTTCTTGCGCTCGTCGACCAGAGCGGCGAGGCGCGACGGGACGTCCTCCGGACGGACCTTCAGGACGGACGCGGCCTCGGTCAGCAGATGGTCGCGCTCCGACAGCCACGCCTTGGCGCCGGTACCGGTCAGCGCCTCGATGCGGCGCACGCCGGCGGCGACGGCGCCCTCGGCGACGATCTTGAACAGGCCGATGTCGCCGGTGCGGCGGACGTGGGTGCCGCCGCACAGCTCGATCGAGTAGTCGCGGTCCAGCTCGCCGTGCGGGCCGCCCATGGAGACGACGCGCACCTCGTCGCCGTACTTCTCACCGAACAGGGCCATGGCGCCGGAGGCGCGGGCCTCATCCGGGGACATCAGGCGGGTGACGACCTCGCTGTTGCCGAGAATGCGGCGGTTCACCTCGTCCTCGACCGCGGCGATGTCCGCCGGGGTCAGGCCGGTCGGCTGGCTGATGTCGAAGCGCAGGCGCTCCTGGGCGACCAGCGAGCCCTTCTGGGTGACATGCTCGCCCAGGCGGCGGCGCAGCGCCTCGTGCAGCAGGTGGGTGGCCGAGTGGTTGGCGCGGATGGCCGAGCGGCGCTCCGTGTCCACGCGCAGTTCCACCACGTCGCCGACCTTCAGCGTGCCCTTGGTGACCGTGCCGACATGGGCCCAGACGGCACCCAGCTTCTTCTGGGTGTCGGAGACGACGACCTCGGTGCCCTCGGCGGAGAAGATCACGCCGGCGTCGCCGACCTGACCGCCCGACTCGCCGTAGAAGGGCGTCTGGTTGACGATGACCAGCACCTCGTCGCCGACGGCGGCCTGCTCGACGCGGGCGTCGCCCTTGACGATGGCGGTCACCTTGCCCTCGGCGACCTCGGTGTCGTAGCCGAAGAACTCCGTGGCGCCCAGCTCGTCCTTCAGCTCGTACCACAGCTTCTCGGTCGCGGCCTCGCCGGAGCCGGCCCAGGATTCGCGGGCCTTGCGGCGCTGCTCGTCCATCGCCGTCTTGAAGCCGGCCTCATCGACCGGGCGGCCCTGGGTGCGCAGCACGTCCTGCGTCAGGTCGAGCGGGAAGCCGTAGGTGTCGTAGAGCTTGAAGGCGACGTCGCCGGGCAGCGGTTGCCCCTCGCCCAGGCGGCCGACCTCGTCCTCCAGCAGGCGCAGGCCGCGCTCCAGCGTCTGCTTGAAGCGGGTCTCCTCCAGCTTCAGCGTCTCGACGATCAGGGCGCGGGCGCGGTTCAGCTCCGGATAGGCGTCGCCCATCTGCTGGATCAACGCCGGGACGAGGCGGTGCATCAGCGGCTCGGCAGCCCCGATCATGTGGGCGTGGCGCATGGCGCGGCGCATGATGCGGCGCAGCACATAGCCGCGACCCTCGTTCGACGGCAGAACGCCGTCGGCGATCAGGAAGGAGCAGGAACGCAGATGGTCGGCGATGACTCGGTGCGAGACGGCGTGCGCGCCGTCCGGCGTGGTCTTCGTCGCCTCGGCGGAGGCCACGATCAGCGCCCGCATCAGGTCGATGTCGTAGTTGTCGTGCTTGCCCTGGAGCACGGCGGCCAGACGCTCCAGCCCCATGCCAGTGTCGATCGACGGCTTCGGCAGGGCGATCAGGTCGTCGGGACCGCGCTGCTCATACTGCATGAACACGAGGTTCCAGATCTCGATGAAGCGGTCGCCGTCCTGGTCGGGCGAGCCCGGAGGACCGCCGGCGATGTGCGGGCCGTGGTCGAAGAAGATCTCCGAGCAGGGACCGCAGGGGCCGGTGTCGCCCATGCGCCAGAAATTGTCGTCGGTCGGGATGCGGATGATGCGGTCGTCCGACAGGCCGGCGACCTTGCGCCAAATGCCCGCCGCGTCCTCGTCGGAGCTGTGGACGGTGACCAGCAGCTTGTCCGCCGGCAGCCCGAACTCCTTCGTCACGAGGTTCCAGGCGAAGGCGATCGCGTCGTCCTTGAAGTAGTCGCCGAACGAGAAGTTGCCCAGCATCTCGAAGAAGGTGTGGTGCCGCGCCGTGTAGCCGACATTGTCCAGGTCGTTGTGCTTGCCGCCCGCGCGCACGCACTTCTGCGAGGTGGTCGCGCGCGAATAGGGCCGCTGTTCCGCCCCGGTGAAGACGTTCTTGAACTGCACCATGCCGGCGTTCGTGAACATCAGCGTCGGGTCGTTGCGCGGAACCAGCGGCGACGACTCCACGATCTGGTGGCCGTTCTTCGCGAAAAAGTCCAGGAACGTGCGGCGGATGTCGTTGGCGGTCTTCATAAGCTGTCCAGGCTCCGGCTACGGTCGGCTACAATCGGCGGCGCGGCCTTGTTCGCGGCCGAACCGTGCTTTTAACGTGACTTGCGGTGGCTGTCCACTGAGTGCCCGCGACGGGCTCCCGCGCGGCGACAGGCCGCGTGGACGGAGCGCCACACATTTGCATGATCGTCGGCGCGGACGGGCGGTGGAATGGGCCACCGCCCCGCCGCCAATAAGGAGGCTCGACGGATGAGAAAGATCCTCGAACTCCTGATCCTGCTGTTGCGGGCGCTCAAGCTGCTGCTTGAGATCCTGAACCGCTAGGACCGGGCCGGCGGACGGGTGCTGGAACACCCGTCCGCCCAGCCTGAATGTAGGGCTTTTCCATCCCTCCGGCAAGACGGCGAAAAGCCCCTCCCCGGCGGACCGGAGAGGGGCTTTCACGCAGCGAAACCGGCCTGACGCCTTGGGATCACTCCGGCGTGGCAGCGTCCCCGTCTGTTTCCGGGGTGCCCATCATGGCGTCGGCGACGAGGCCGGCGTTGCCGCGGATCTTCGCCTCGATGGCGTCGGCCGTGGCCGGGTTGTTGCGCAGGTAGTTCTTGGCGTTCTCGCGGCCCTGGCCGATGCGGGTGCCGTCGTAGCTGAACCAAGCGCCCGACTTCTCCACCACGCCGGCCTGGATGCCGAGGTCGAGGAGCTCGCCCACCTTCGACACGCCCTCGCCGTACATGATGTCGAACTCGACCACACGGAACGGCGGGGCCATCTTGTTCTTGACCACCTTCACGCGGGTCTGGTTGCCCACCACCGTCTCGCGGTCCTTGATCGCGCCGATGCGGCGGATGTCCAGACGGACGGAGGCGTAGAACTTCAGCGCGTTGCCGCCGGTCGTCGTCTCCGGGTTGCCGAACATCACGCCGATCTTCAGGCGGATCTGGTTGATGAAGATCACCAGGCAGTTCGACTTGGCGATGGAGCCGGTCAGCTTGCGCAGCGCCTGGCTCATCAGGCGGGCGTGCAGGCCGACGTGGCTGTCGCCCATCTCGCCTTCCAGCTCGGCACGCGGCACCAGGGCGGCCACCGAATCGACCACCAGCACGTCGACGGCGCCGGAGCGCACCAGCGTGTCGGCGATCTCCAGCGCCTGCTCGCCGGCGTCGGGCTGGGAGATCAGCAGCTCGTCCACATTCACGCCCAGCTTGCGGGCGTAGGACGGGTCCAGGGCGTGCTCCGCGTCCACGAAGGCGCAGGTGCCGCCGCCCTTCTGGGCCTGGGCGATGGCGTGCAGCGCCAGCGTCGTCTTGCCCGAGCTTTCCGGCCCGTAAATCTCGATGATGCGGCCGCGCGGCAGGCCGCCGATGCCCAGCGCGATGTCGAGGCCGAGCGAGCCGGTGGAAACGACCTCCGTCTCGACCGTGTTCTCGCGGGCGCCGAGCTTCATGATCGAGCCCTTGCCAAAGGCGCGCTCGATCTGCGCCAGAGCGGCATCCAGGGCCTTCTGCTTATCCATGGAATCCTTCTCGACCAAACGAAGCTGTGCGGACGACATGCCCGTCTCCCCTTGTTAGATCACATCCGCGGCCCCAGGGCCAACGATCTCACCAACGGTCATTCGATGAGAGGGAATGTACCAGCTTTGTTCTCCTGCGCAAAGCTCTAAGTTCCGCGAATGTTCTCATCGCAAGTTAGGAACGATCCGGCGCCGTGCAAGGACCGTTCGGGGGCGATGCAACAGAATCCCAACTGCGGGGTTCAAGGTGGAGACGCCCCGCCAACCCGCCCGAAGAGCCCGACATGACGACTGCCCCCTCCACGCTCGACCGCATGATCGACCGCCTCACCACCCAGCGCGTCGCGCTTGGCTGGGCCGCCGGCTGCGTCGCGGGAATCCCTGGTCTGGTGATGGAAGTCGGTCTGGGGAAGGGCCGCACCTACGACCACCTTCGCAGCCTGTTTCCGCCGCGCGACATCCTGGTTTTCGACATGTGGGCGCGCGTTCCCGCTTCCCTGCGTCCGGATGAGGACCGGCTGTTCCTGGGTGACTTCCGGGACACGCTGCCCGCCGCGGCGGAGCGCTTCCGCGGTGCGGTGCGACTGGCCCACGCCGACATCGGCAGCGCGCGGGAGGACGCGGAGGACGGCATCCGCCAGTGGATCGGCGGGCTGATCGAACCCTTCCTGGCGCCGGGCGCGCTCGTCCTGTCGGACCGCGCGATCGGCGCCGGGCGTCGCGGATGGGAAGCTCTCGACGTTCCGGGAACGGAACGCTGGGCCTATCACGGCTGGCGCGTCGAATGAGCGACGCCGCCACTCCTCAAGCCGCTACTTCCCGTCCCGGATGACCTCCTTCACCTTGGAGGCAAGCTGCTTCAGGGAGAAGGGCTTGGGCAGGAAATGGGCGACCTCGACCCCGTCGATCTCGCCCAGCCGGTCCTCGGCGTAGCCGGAGATGAAGATGACGCGCATGTCCGGCCGCATCTGCCGGACATGGCGGGCCAGGGTCGGGCCGTCCATCTGCGGCATCACCACGTCGGTGATCAGCAGGTCGATCCGGCTGCCATCGGTGCCGATCTGCTGCAGCGCTGCCTCGCCGTTCTTGGCCTCCAGCACCTGATAGCCCTTGTTGCGCAACGCGCGGGCGGAAAAGACGCGCACGGCGTCCTCGTCCTCGACCAGCATGATGGTGCCGGAGCCGGTCAGGTCGCTGCCGCGCCGCTCCCGCGGCTCGCCCTGGTCGGGGCGGGCCTCGCCCTTGTGGCGGGGCAGCAGGATGGTGAAGGTCGTCCCCTCCCCCTTCTCCGACTCGACCAGCACGAAGCCGCCGGTCTGGCGGACGATGCCGTAGACGGTGGACAGGCCCAGCCCGGTGCCCGACCCGACGCCCTTGGTGGTGAAGAAGGGCTCGAAGATGCGCTGGAGATTCTCCTTGGGGATGCCGCAGCCGGTGTCGATCACCTCGATGGACACATAGTCGCCAGGCGGGATCGTCTCGTGCTCGCGGCGCTGCGCCTGCTCCACCACATGGTTGGAGGTGACGATGGTCAGCCGCCCGCCTCCCGCCATGGCGTCGCGCGCGTTGACCACGAGGTTGATGATGACCTGCTCCAGCTGGTTCTGGTCCACCTTGACGTAGCCGATGTCCCGGCCGTGGAGCATTTTCAACTCGATGTTCTCGCCGATCAGCCGGCGCATCAGGTTGCCAAGCTCGGCCAGCACGTCGGTTACGCTGAGGATGCGCGGCTGCAGCGTCTGCTGGCGCGAGAAGGCCAGAAGCTGCCGCACGAGGTTGGCCGCGCGGTTGGCGTTCTGCTTGATCTGCATGATGTCGCTGAAGGACTGGTCGCCGGGCTTGTGGCGCAGCAGCAGCAGATCGCAGAAGCCGATCATCGCGGTCAGCAGGTTGTTGAAGTCGTGGGCGACGCCGCCGGCCAACTGGCCGACCGCCTGCATCTTCTGCGACTGGGCGAACTGGGCCTCCAGCCCCTTGCGCTCGGTCATGTCGATGAAGTGCAGGATCAGCCCCGCCGCCCCTTCCGGCCCCACCCCGCCGAGCCGCCGCGCGTAGAGCTGGGCCACCAGCTCGCGCCCTCCGGTCAGCCGCACCTCCAGCGGAGCCGCGGGGTCGGCGCCGCCCTGCACGGCGGTCAGCCGCTCGGTCACCATGACGCGCTCCGCCGGAACGATCAGGTCGGCCATGGTCCGCCCGATGACGTTGCCGATCTCGCTGCCGATCAGCGCCAGGAAGGCTTGGTTGCATTCGGCCAGCCGCCCGCCCTCGTCCACCAGCGCGATGCCGATGGGCGCGTCCTCGAAGAAGCGCTGGAAGCGCTGCTCGGACAGGCGCAAGGCCTCCTGCCACTCGCGCTCCGGCGTCAGGTCGCGCACGACGGAGCGGGTGTGCGAGATCCGCCCGTCCTCGCCCCTCACCACGCTTTGCGCGACATAGGCCTGGAAACGGCGGCCCTGGAGCCCGTGCATGGCGATCTCGCCGCGCTGCTCCAGCCCACCGCCGTCCAACAGGTCATAGGGAGCGGCGCCGGTGGGCGGATGGGCCAGAACGTCGTGAAGGCGGCGCCCGCCCTCGACCAGATCCTCCGGCGCGCAGCCCAGCCATTTCGCCAGGGTCGCGTTCACGAACTGGAAGTGCCCGTCCTGGTCCACCGAGAAGAAGCCGACCGGCGCATGGTCCATGAAGTCCACGAGCTGGGTCTGCTCACGGCGGGTCACCTGCTCCAGCTCACGCCGCGCGGTGATGTCCTCGACGCGCCACATCACCGCCCCGGCGTGCCCATCGATGGGCTGGCCCTGGATGCGGCGCCATTCGGCCGCGCGCCCCTGCTGCCGCACCGCCAGCTCGATGGAGCCGGAATAGCCGCCCTTCACCCGCTCGCACAGGCGTCGGAAGGCGTCGGCGCTGTCCGGATCGTCGGCGAACTGGCGCTCCAGGGCGCGCAGAGGCGGCTCCCCCTCGCTCCAGCCGGTCAGGGAGCGGAAGGTGCTGTTGACGAAGACCACGTGCCCGGCCCCGTCGCAGACGAGCTGGCCGGACGGAAGCCCCTCCAGCGCGCTGCCCAGCAGGGAGCCGACGCGGGCCACCCGCCGCCGCGCGCGGACCATGCGGATCGCCAGCGCCAGAGCACCCGCTCCGGCGGTGGTCAGGCCGGCCCAGGCCAGGGGATCGCGGTCCAGAACCACCCCGGTCCCCGCCGCGACCAGCCCGGCGAGAAGAAGGACCGCCAAAACCCAGGTGGCGAAGACGCCGCCGGGCCGTTCCCCCGCCCCCGCGACACCATCGGTGCGGTGGCCGGCGGGAGCGCTGTCGGCAAAGGAAGAGGTCGTGTCGTCCACCGGAACTCCAGGTCAGCCGTTCGCCGCAAGGAAAGGTCCGGGAACGGCCCTCAGTTCCGCACCGTGCGTCCTTTCAGCTTGAAGACATAGGTAATGACTTCCGCCACGGCGCGATAGTGCTCGGACGGAACCTCCTCGTCGATATCGCATGCGGCATAGAGCGCACGGGCGAGGGGCGGATTCTCCATCACCGGCACGCCGTTCTCCTCGGCGATCTCACGGATCTTGAAGGCGACGGCGTCGGCGCCCTTCGCCACCACCATCGGGGCACCCATGGTGGTGGAGTCGTATTTCAGCGCGACCGCGAAGTGGGTCGGGTTGGTCACCACCACGTCGGCGCTGGGCACCGCCGCCATCATGCGCTTGCGCGCCCGCTCAAACCGCAACTGGCGGATGCGTCCCTTGACGTGCGGGTCGCCTTCGGCCTGCTTGTGCTCGTCCTTCACCTCTTGCTTGGTCATGCGCATCTTCTTGTCGAAGCTGTGGCGCTGCCAGAACAGGTCGGCCCCGGCGATCAGCGTCAGGATGGCCAGAACGCCGGCCAGCAGCCGGAAGGTCAGTCCGTCCATTTCGCGGAGCAGCAGCATCATGTCGATGCCGATGAAATGCTCGATGGTGAGCATCATCGGCTGGAGCGCGATGTAGGCGACGACGCCGACCACCGCGACCTTCGCCAAACTCTTCAGAAGATCGACGCCCTTCTGGGCGCTGAACATGTTGGTGATGCCGGAAATCGGGTTCAGCTTCTCAAGCTTCGGCGTGATCAGTTCCCAGGAGACGTTGAAGCCCTTCTGCCCGACGGTTCCGATCACGCCGGCAAACAGCAGGAACAGAATTGGCAGCCACAGCGCCCACAGGATGTCCTTCATCACCCGCATCAGCACCGCGCCGACCCCGCCCTGGTCCATCGGGATCCGGTCCAAGTTCTCGAAGAAGAAGTTCAGGCGGGGCACCATGCCCTTCAGCGTTCCGGGCAGGGTCGTGACCAGGATCACCAGCGCCGCGGCGATCATCAGCCAGTTGCCGATTTCCTGGGTCATCGCGAACTGGCCCTGCTTGTGGGCCTCGTCGAGCTTTTTTTGCGTCGGCTCTTCTGTTTTGGATGATTCATCCGCGTCTTCGGACACCGGATCCCTCCCCGCTCAGCCCGGTCTCAGGAAATCGACGAAGGCGGCCTCGAAATGGGTCAGCCAGAACATCATCATCGCCGCCAGCGTCAGGGCGAACATGAACAGCCCCAGCGCGACCTGGAGCGAGGTGAACAGGAAGAACACCTGGATCTGCGGCGCCAGCTTGTTCAGCAGCCCCAGCGCCAGCGCGAACAGCATCCCGGAGATCAGGAACGGCGCTGACATCTGCACGCCCAGCATGAAGGACTTGCCGACCAACTGCCCGACCACGTTCGCCATATCGTCGATGGGGATCGCCGCCCCCGGCGTGAAGGTCGTGTAGCTGTCCACCACCGCCATGATCAGCAGGTGGTGCAGGTTGGTGATGAAGATCAGCAGCAGCCCCAGCCACCCCATCAGGGCGCCGGGCAGGGATCCCTGCGATGCCATGGCCGGGTTGAACATCTGCGCGTTCGACAGGCCGGACTGAAGCGCGATGATCGTCCCCGCCACCTCCAGCGCGCCCATCAGCAGGCGGGCGACGGTGCCCATGAAGATGCCGACGGTCACCTCCCCGGCGATCAGGACGAACAGGCGGAAGATGTTGTCGGGGATCGGCGGCATGCGGTCGCCCAGGACCGGCGCCACCAGAACGCTGACCGCGACGGAAAAGAGAAGGCGCGTGCGGGTGGAGACGAAGGCGTCGCCGATGGTCGGCATGATGCTGAAGGCCGTCCCGACGCGCGCGAACACCAGCAGCCAGACGAAGATCTGGTCGCCCAGAAACTGCTGGAGCAGGTTCATCCGCCGCCGCCGGGCAGGTTTCCGGCGTTGGGCACGCTGTTGACCCCGGTGCCGATGGCGACGATGCGGTCGGCGACCTCATGCTCGAAGAAGGCCCGCAGCTCGCCCAGCATGAAGGGCATCAGCAGGATCGACAGGCCGAAGACCAGCAGGACCTTCGGCACCATGGCCAGCGTCTGCTCACTGATCTGGGTGACCGCCTGGAACACCGAGATGACCGTGCCGACCACCATCATGGCAACCAGAACCGGCGCCACCACCAACACCAGCGTGACGATGGACGTGCGGCAGATCTCGATGACGTCGGTTTCGCTCATGATGCTTCGCCCGCGGCGCTTTCGCACAAGGAAGGGGCGCCGCCGTCAGATCGGCATGCGCAGGATTTCCTGATAGGCCGACAGCACCTTGTCGCGCACGGCGGTGACGGTCTGCAGAGTCACCTCGGCGTTGGTGACGGCCTGGACCACGTCGGTCAGGTCGGCCTGCCCGACGGCGGCCTTGGCGGTCATCGTCTCGCCCTGCTTCAGGTCGCCGATAACCTCCTTGGCGGTCTGCTCCAGAACGTCGCCGAAGCTGACGCCGTTGCGCGGGGCCATTCCCGGCCCGGTCGTGGAGGCGGCCGTGTTCGCGTAGGCCGCGGCGGCGTTGATCGGGTTGACCATGGGACCTGCGTCCTTCCTTTAAAAAAGCGTCGCTGCGTCAGGCGCGGAGAATGTCGATGGTGCGAGTCAGCATCTGGCGGGCGCTGTCCACCGCCGACAGGTTGGCCTCGTAGGAACGCTGCGCCTCGCGCATGTCCATCGCCTCGACCACCGAATTGACGTTGGGCAGCAGCACGTAGCCATCGGCGTCGGCGGAGGGGTGCGAGGGGTCGTAGCGCCGCTCGAAGTCCTTCTTGTCCACGTCGATCTTGGCGACGCGCACGAGATCGACCCCCATCTGGCGGTCCAGAGCGTTCTGGAACATCACGACCTTGCGCCGATAGGGCAGATCGCCCGGCGTTTCCGCCGTGGTGTTGGCGTTGGCCAGATTTTCCGCGATGGTCTTCAGGCGCGTGCCCTGCGCCTTCATTCCGGACGCGGACACTGCCATCGACGTGTAGAGATCCATCTTCCGCCTCCTTCGCCCCGAACCCTGCCGACCCGAACCCTGCCGCTTCTTAACCGCCGCTGCGGATGGAGGACCGGATCAGGTTGACCTGCTTCTTGTAGAGGTTCGTAATCGTTTGAAAGTCCATGCCGGTCTGGCCCTGCTTCAGCATCTGCTCTTCCAGGACCACGGTGTTGCCGTCCGGCGCCGTCTCGTAGGGATTGCGCTGGCGCTGCTCCTGGTTCAGACCGCCCGCGCCGCGCGTTCCCTGGAGATGCGAGGCGTTGGTCGCGGCGGGCTGAAGGCGGCGGCTGTCGGACAAGGCGTCGCGGAAGGTGAAGGGCTTCAGGTCCCGGCCCTTGTAATCCGGCGTGTCGGCGTTCGCGATGTTCTGCGCGATCACGTTCTGGCGTTCGGTCAGCCAGCCCATCTTGCGCGACATCAGCTTGAAAAGGCCGAGATTCTCGAGATTCATCGCCGGGTTCCGGTCTGAGGGCCTGCCGCCCGGACGCGCGAAGGCGCGCACCAAGGCGGGCGGGATGCATCACAGCATTCCGATCTTCCGCCGTTTCAGTTAATCAAAGATGAATCCCATCCATGACGCCGCCCCATCCTCCGCCGCCACGCTTGAGCTTCATGCTTCGTTAAGCATGTTCCGCCAGGATACGCCCATCGACACAGGCCATCCGGCAGGAGCCCCTTGTCCGAGCCGACTCCGAACCACCGCCCTCTCCCCAACCGGCCCGTCGCGGTCGCGCTGAAGTATGAGTTGGGCGACCAATCCCTGCCCCGCGTGGTCGCCACCGGCAAGGGCCATGTGGCCGAACAGATCCTGGAGCTGGCCTTCGCCAACGGCGTGAAGGTGCGCGAGGACGCCGACCTCGTGCAGATCCTGTCGGCGGTGGACATCGACTCGGAAATCCCCATCGAGGCCATCGCCGCCGTGGCCGAGATCCTCGCCTACGTCTACCGCGCCAACGGCACGCTGCCGACCGGCGCGGAGCCTGACCCCGGAGAGGTCCCGTGACCGGCACCGCGCCGCTCCGCCGGGACATCCAGGCGCTGGCCGCCGCGCTCGAGGACACCCGCGACCAGATGGAGGCGGGACTGGCGGCGGACCTCACCGGGCTCGACACCCGCGTCGCCGCCCTGTGCGCCGAGGCGCAGTCCGCCCGCGGCGACGCCGAGCTGGCCGCCGCCTTGGAACTCCTGCTTCCCGCGCTGGACGCCGTCGCGGCCGCGCTGACCCGCCAGAGGGAGACGCTGGCCGCCGCCGCCGAAGGGCGCCACGACCCCCACACCGCGCGCCAGCGCGCCAGCGCCGCCTATGGCCGCGGCACCGCCGCCGCAGCGCCCGGCGACCTTCCGTCCGACCCGCCGGCCAAGCCGACCCGACAGAGCTGACCTGATCCATGGGCCTCGACCAGTACATCCAATTCGTTTTCGCCCTCATGTTCGTCATCGCGCTGATCGTGCTGGTGGCCTGGGTGATGCGCCGCATCGGCTTCGGCGGCATGACCGCCACGTCGGGACGCCAGCGCCGGCTGGGCGTCGTCGAGGTGCTGCCGCTCGACGGCAAGCGCCGGCTGGTGCTGGTCCGCCGCGACGACCGCGAGCATCTGCTGCTGTTGAGCGCCTTCGGCGACCAAGTGGTCGACCAGGCGCCGCGGGGCGGGTTCCAGGGCGCGCTGGCCGAAGCCTCCGCACCGCCGTCCGCCGGGGATCGGTCATGAAGACCGGCACCGGCACGACGAGACGGCTGGCGCTCGCCGGCCTGCTGGCTCTGGCGGTCGGGATGGCCGGGGCGCTGGCCGCCGGGCCGGCGCTGGCGCAGAGCATGACCTTCGACCTGGGCGACGCCGGGGGATCGACCACCGGGCGCATCGTCCAGATGGTCGCGCTCATCACGGTGCTGTCGCTGGCGCCGTCGATCCTGATCATGATGACGGCCTTCACCCGCATCGTGATCGTGCTTTCCTTCCTGCGCTCGGCTTTGGGCATCCAGCAGGTGCCGCCGAACACGGTGCTGATGTCGCTGGCGGTCTTTCTGACCTTCTTCGTCATGGCTCCGGTGTTCGAGCGGTCCTACAATCAGGGCATCCAGCCGCTGATCAACCAGGACATCGACGAGACGGAGGCGTTCCGCCGCACGGTCGCCCCCTTGCGCGAGTTCATGCTCAAGCACACCAGCGAGAAGGACCTGCGCCTGTTCATGGACATGGCGCGCATCGAGAACGTGACCGACGCCGAGCAGACGCCGCTGCACGTTCTGGTCCCCGCCTTCATGATCTCGGAGATCAAGCGGGCCTTCGAGATCGGGTTCCTGCTGTTCCTCCCCTTCCTGATCATCGACATGGTGGTGTCGTCGATCCTGATGTCGATGGGCATGATGATGCTGCCGCCGACCATGGTGGCGATCCCGTTCAAGATCATCTTCTTCGTGCTGGTGGACGGCTGGTACTTGATCGCCGGGTCGCTGGCCCGCAGCTTCGGCACGCTGTAGGCGCTCCTTCCGGGGATTCCGCCGGTCGGAGATCGCCTCCGGCACAGATCGTCGCAGGCGAAACGGCCTGCGGACGGGCGCATCGGCTTGCGCTAGTATTGGATCAGGGAAGAGCGTAAGAGGATCGGCCGCGCGAGCGCACCGACCGGCGCCGTACCCGCAGCTTGTGGCTTCTTCGTCCCCCGCTCGGACTCCCAACGGACCCCCTCCACGTCCCACATGTCAGACACGACCCTGAAAGCCGCGGCACCCGACAAGGGCAGGCTGGCCGCGCTCACCCTCGGTGCGCTTGGCGTCGTTTACGGCGACATTGGCACCAGCCCGCTCTACACGCTGCGCGAATGCTTCTCGCCGGAGCATGGGCTCGCCCTGACCCCGCAGAACATCCTGGGCATCATGTCCATGGTCTTCTGGGCGCTGGTGCTCGTGGTCACGGTGAAGTACGTGCTGTTCGTCATGCGGGCCGACAACAAGGGCGAAGGCGGAATCCTGGCCCTGCTGGCGCTGGCGACCACCAGCCGTCCCGACTCCACCGGGCGGCTGTCCGGCCTGATGGCGATGGGCCTGTTCGGCGCCGCCCTGTTCTACGGCGACGGCATGATCACCCCGGCCATCTCCGTCCTCTCCGCGGTGGAGGGGCTGGAAGTGGCGCAGCCGGCGCTGGAGCGGGTCGTCGTGCCGGTGACCGTCGGCATCCTGATCGCCCTGTTCGCGATCCAAAGCCGCGGCACCGAGAAGGTCGGGCGGCTGTTCGGCCCGATCATGGTCGCGTGGTTCGCCACGCTGGGCCTGCTCGGCCTGATCGAACTGGTCAAGGAGCCGCAGGTCCTGGCCGCGCTCGACCCGCGCCACGCCATTCATTTCTTCGCCTCGAACGGCTGGATCGGCTTCCTGGTGCTGGGCGCCGTCGTGCTGGCCGTCACCGGGGGCGAGGCGCTCTACGCCGACATGGGCCATTTCGGCCGTCGCCCCATCAAGGTGGCGTGGCTGGCGGTGGTGCTTCCCGCGCTGCTGCTGAACTATCTCGGCCAGTGCGCCCTGCTGCTGAGCGATCCGACGGCGGTGCGCAGCCCCTTCTATCTGCTGGTGCCGGAGTGGGGCCTCTACCCGATGGTCCTGCTGTCGACCTGCGCGGCGGTGATCGCCAGCCAGGCGGTGATCTCCGGTGTCTTCTCCCTGACCCGGCAGGCGGTGCAACTCGGCCTGTGCCCGCGACTGGACATCCGTCACACCTCGCAGGAGGAGGGCGGGCAGATCTACATCCCGCGCGCCAACTGGGGCCTGCTGCTCGCGGTTATCGGTCTGGTTCTGTGGTTCGAATCCTCCAGCCGGCTGGCGACCGCCTACGGCATCGCGGTGACCGGCGACATGGTCATCACCACCATCCTGGCGCTGGTCGTGGCGCACCGCCGCTGGAACTGGAGCCTGCCGGCCTGTCTGGCGCTGGGCGCGCTGTTCCTCAGCGTCGATCTGGCGCTGTTCCTCGCCAACGCCGTGAAGATCCCGCACGGCGGCTGGGTGCCGCTGGTCATCGCCGCGGTGACTCTGGGGCTGATGTCCACGTGGCGCCGCGGCCGCGCCGTTCTGAACCGCCGGCTGGCCGAGGATTCCCTGCCACTGGACGGCTTCGTCAAGCGGCACGCCAAATCCTCGGACATCCAGCGGGTGAAGGGCACGGCGATCTTCCTGACCTCCAGCGCCGATACGGTGCCCATCGCCCTGCTGCACAACCTGAAGCACAATCAGGTGATGCACGAGCGCATCGTCTTCCTGACCGTGCTGGTCGAGGACGTGCCCCGCGTTCCGGCCAAGGAGCGCGTCGTCCTGGAAGGGCTGGCCGACGGCTTCTACCGCCTGACGGTCCGCTACGGCTTCTCGCAGGAGCCGAACATTCCCAAGGCGCTGCGGCTGTGCAAGGCGTTCGGGCTGGAGTTCGACGTGATGACGACCTCCTTCTTCCTGGGTCGCGAGACGCTCATCCCCCGCATCAACCCGCAGATGGCCCAGTGGCGGGAGAAGCTGTTCGTCGTGATGTCGCGCACCGCGGTCAGCGCCACCGACTTCTTCAAGATCCCGCCGAACCGCGTGGTCGAGCTGGGCACCCAGGTTCAACTCTGAGGTCCGACGCCGCGCCCACGAAAAAGCCCCTTTCCATCGGAGAGGGGCTTTTTTTCGTTGAGGACGGCAATCCGGAAACGGGTTCAGTTGATCGCCGCGCTCTGCTTGCCGCGGTAGTTCTTCAGGAACTTCTGGAACACATCCACCTCGGCCACGCGGGAACGGACGGTGTTGACGTCGATCAGGCCCAGCGCCTGCTCCGGCCGGGTCAGCACACGGAAAGCGTCGGCGTCGGGGCCGTTGGTCATGGCCATGCCGAACTCTTTGCGCAGCAGGTTCAGGTTCGTCCCGTCCCCCGCCAGCGCCAGCGCCACCGCGCGGTTCAGGACGAGCTGCGAGGTTGCCGGGTTGATCGGCTGGGCCGGCGGCGGCGGCGGGCCGATCAGCTTGTTCAGCGCGAAGGCCGCAGCCTCCCACTTCTGGGCCTTCCACGCGATGTCCACCCGCAGCGAGTTGGCCGGCTTGCCGTCGTCTTCGGAGAGCAGAAGCAGCGCTTCGTCGCCACGGCCCAGCTCGGCCAGCGCCTTAGCCTGCATCAGGCGGCGTTCGCCCACCAGATCCGCCGGCAGGTTCGGCACGTTGGACAGTTCCAGCGCGCGCAGGGCGTCCTCCGGCTTGTTGTCGAGCAGGCGGACGGAGGCGAGCCGGGTGCCGACGCGCGCCTTGTCCTCGCCGGACAGGCGGTATTCAACCTGATGCTGCAGCAGATCGGCGGCGCGGTTCAGCAGGTCCACGGAAATCAGCCGCTCGGCGAGCTGCCGGATCACCTCGTCGCCCGCCTCCCCCACCGGGGTCAGCTCGCGGAACTGGTCGTAGAGCTGGAGCGCCTCGATGGTCGGCAGCTTCTGCGCCCCGTCCTTGTAGAGGTCGGCGAAGATGCGCGACATCTCGCGGGTGATCTCCTCCGCCCGCGGCGTGTCGGCGACCAGCGCGGCGGTCTCCTTCATGGCGTTGAAACCGTCGGCGTACTGGCCGGCGGCGATCAGCACCTCGCCCATGCGCTGGCGGATCTGCATCTCCAGCTCGTCGCCGCGCCAGGTGAAGGTCAGTCCAGCCAGTTGCTCCGCCGCGGCGGGCGGCGACATGCGGCCCTCCGCCAGTTGCAGGTTGACCAGCGCCAGCCCGGCCTTGGCCCGGTAATAGCGGTCGAGACTGTTGTAGGAGGCGGTCAACTGCTCCAGCGCCCGCTCCGGCTCGTTGGTCTGGGCGTAGTGGAGGCCGCGGAGATACTGGACGTCGGGCCGCTCCTCCGCGTCCGTGCCGCCGCGCTCGACGATGCGGTCGAGCAGCCGCTTGGCAAAGGGCGCGTCGCCGGTCTTCAGCGCGGCCTCGGCGGCGCGGGTCGCCAGCTTGGTCAGGATCGGGTCGGGGTAGGAATTCAGGATTGGCGCCGCCGCCTTGAAGCCGGCCTGGGCCGCCGGCCAATCGTTGCGGTCCGCCGCGATGGCGGCGCGCCACAGCGCGGCCTCGCCGTTGTTGGCGAGGTTCGGATGGGCGAAATCCTCCGCCGCGGCGTCGGTGTTACCGGCCAGGAAGCGCGCGGCCCCGCGCAGGGCGCGGAATTCCGGCCAGCCTTCCAGGTCGGGCTGGGCCTCCTGCAGCACATCCATCATGCCGATGGCCTCCTGCCCGAAGCCGTTGGCCAGATAGAAGCGGGCGAGGTCAAGCTGGGCGCGGGGCCGTTCGGAATCCGGCGCGTTGACGATGTTGAGCTGAAGATTCTGCCGCGCCTCGGTGTAATGGTCGAGGTCGCCCTTTTTCCAAGCCGGCAGGTCGAACAGGCGGCGCCCGGAGGGCACCGGCTTCGGATCGGTGGGCGGCGTCAGCGTGTTGGAGGCGCCGCCGGGAGACGGCTTCGGCGGAAGCGACGCGGTCTGCGCCGCGGCCGGGCGGCTTCCGGCGTCGGCCATGGGCGACAGGTGGAGCCCCCCGGCCGCGGTCACCTCCACCCCTTCCTTGACCGGGCGGACTGTGACGGCGTCGGCGATCGGCCGAACGACGACACCCTGGTAGCTGGGCAGCAGTTCCAAGTCCGCGTAGCGGTGCGATTCGGGAATGGCGTTGCCGGGAACCGGCAGCGGCACGACCTGGAGACGGTCGCCGACATCGGGGTCGGACAGCGTCACCACGGTCGCCGCATCCGCGGCGCGCACCACCAAGCGGGCGCCCAGCAGGAAGTCCGGTTCCGGGTCGATCTTCAGCTCGAAGGGCGGCGTGCCGGTCAGACGGCTGGTCGGCGTGATCTTCCAGCTCGTCCCCTGCCGTTCGATCTTCGGCCAGACCAGCGGCCCGATTTTGGTGCGGAAGGCGCTTCCGCCGGTGGCCGGCACCGGCTCGATCGCGCCGACCGTCCCGGCCCCGCCGATGGCCTTTCCGGCGCCGATGGGCAGCGGCTTGTCGAACACGATGTAGAGATGCCCGGCGCGCGGGTAGACCGCGATGGACGCCGGACCGCCCGCGTCGAACACCAGCGTCGGCCCCTGCGGCTCGGCTTTCGCCGGATCGGGTTTGGCCGGATCGGGTTTGGCCGGATCGGGTTTGGCCATCTCCGGCTTTGCGGCTTCGGCTTTGGCAACTTCGGGTTTCGCGGGCGCAGGAGGTGCCGCGGCCGGCCTGGCGGCCGGGGGCGTTGCCGCCGCGGACGGTGGAGGTGCAGGTGCGTCGGACGGTGGACGCACTGTGGTCGTGGTGGCGCCGGGCGGCGGGGCCGCACTCGCCGCATCGCTCGCCGGCAGACCGGCCCGCGTGCCCGGATTCTGCACGTCGATCACCACGGAACGGCCGGACTTGCTGTCCTTGATCTCCGCGTCCTGCGGCACGGCGAAGGTGACGGCCAGCGCGCCGTTGGCCTGCCGGAACTGCTCCACATTCTGAATGTTGCGCAGCGCCGTCCTGGTCGCCGGCGCCAGATCGGCATTGCCGTTGCGGTCGAACAGCAGCGTGGCCGATGCGCCGTCGCGGCGCAGCGTGTAGTTGGCGCCCTCCGGCCAGGTGAAGGACAGACGGCTCTGCTCCGGCGTGTCGGCCGCGCTGACCGTCACCCGCCCAGCGGACCGCGCCGGAGCGGGAGCGGCCGGCGTCTCGGCCTTGGCCGCTGGAGCGGGGGCTGGGGTTGGCGTCTGGCTTTGGGCCTGGGCCGGCGCCTCCGCGGCGGGGGTCAGGTCGAGCGCCACGGCGTTGCCGTTGCGGAAGCTCTTCAGCGTCACCGGGCGCTTCAGGTCGAAGGTCACCGTCTTGCCGTCGCCGCCGATCCGCACCCCGGACAGATAGCCGGGCAAGGCCGCCACCGTTCGGTCGAGCGCGGCGTTGATCGGCTCGTCGAAGCGGACGACCAGCGTGTTGCCGTCCACCGACGCGCTGTAGCCGGTCTGGCGCGGCCAATCGAAGACCATGCGCCCGAAGGTCTTGTGGGTGGCGGCGCGCACTGGAACGTCAACGGCCCAGGCAACCGGCGAGGCGGCGATCTCGGCGGCAAGCAGGGCCGTGGCGGCCACGAAGCCGCTCAGCCAGCGCCGGTTTGCCCTGCCCCGCCCCATCCGATTCACTCCTCCGGCTCCGCATCGGTGGCCGCCCCGGATATGGGCGGCCCCGCCGTTTCCTCACGCACCACCACATCCACCCGCGCCCCGCCGGGCACCGGATCGATACCGGGCGGCTCGCTCATCAGGCTGCGCGCCACGAGGTCGCGCTTGTAGCCCGTCTCGCGCAGCAGCGCCGCAACGGCGACCGCGCGCGTCAGGGCGCGTTCCCAGGCCAGCCCCGCGGACTGGTCCTCCCGCTCGGCATGGCCGACCACCTCGATCCGGTTGCCGATCCGGCCCACCGCGGCGCCCAGCAGATACAGCACCCGCCGCCCCTGGTCGGTGAAGCTGCCGCCGGTCGGGTCGAACATCACATGGGCCGGCAGGCCGATCACCACACGGTCGTCCTCACGTCGCACCTCCACCGCCGCCAGATCCTCATTGGCGGCGGTCTGGGTCCGCAGAAGGGCGCTGAGATAATCCAGGTTGATCGCCGAATATGACTCCACGGTGGCGGCGTTGAAAGCGGCCTTCGGCTCGGGCGGCGTCGCGGAGGGCGTCACCGCGGTGGAGCGGGCCGACGACAGCGACTTGACCAGTCCGGTCCAGCGTTGCGCCTCAGGCTCGCTCATCGAGTACATCAGAACGAAGAAGGCGAGCAGCAGCGACATCAGGTCGGTGAAGCTGATCAGCCAGATCGTCCGGTTGTGGCCGCCGCTCTTGTCCTCGGCCTTGGGGAGTTTGGGGAGGCGGATCATCGGCGCCCTCCCCCCGGCTCGTCGTCCGTGGCGCGCAGGCTGAACAGCAGGCGGACGGCGCCCGGCGCGCCACGCTCGATGCCCACCGTCACGGCGTCCGGCGGCGCCCCGTCGGCGATCAGCAGGCGGGCCAGCGCGCCGGCCCGCACGACCGGGCCGGGCGGCTGGCTGGGACCGCCCGCCGGACCGATGGACAGCAGCGCGTCCAGCTCGATCCGCTCGCCGGGACGGTTCTGCAGCAGCGCGTCGGCCACCCGGTCGATCAGCCCGATGCGGTCCGGACGCAAAGCGGCCGTGCCGGGCAGGAACAGCTCGTCGGCGGGGAGGCGCACCTCCAGCAGGCGGCCCGGCGTGACGCTGTCCACCTTCGCCACGGCGATGGCGGTGGCGAACAGATTGCCCAGGCCGTCCAGCCGCTGAACGGCGAAGACGGTGCCGGCGCGCGAGGCCAGCGGGTCGGCCGGTTCCCGCAGGCGGGGGTCGATGTAGAAGGCGGGGAAGCTGCGCTCCAGCGACACCAGAACCGTGCGCACCCGCTGGGCGGTCTGCACGGACTGGGCGTTCAGCACGATGAAGAAGACGAGCAGCAGCAGGAACAGCGACAGCAGAAGCACGATGCTTCCGTTGTTCGGGTTCGGCCGGCTGCCCGACAGGTCCGGCTTCCTGTGGCCGGGCGCAGCCATGGGATTAATCGAAGCTCGCCAGCAGGCGGTCGATCTCGTCCTGATCCATGGCGGCACTGGTCATCTGCGGGCCGTGCAGCAGCCCGGCCTCCGGGTCGTCCGCCGGGCGGTCGGTGGCGAAGTTCGGCGCCGGATCGGTGTGAACCTCGGTCGCGGCGACCACGGCGGCGGGGCGGGTGTGGTTCTGCCGCACCTCGTCGCCGAAGGCCGCGACGATCATGTCCACCTTCGATTCGATGTGCTTGAGCGTGCGCACGACCTTGGAAATGCGCTGGCCTGTGATGTCCTGGAAGTTGCAGGCCTCGAAGATCTTGGTCACCTGCTCGGTCAGCTTCGCGGAATTCTCCGCGTCGATCTGGCCGGAGATGCCGGTGATGACGTCGCAGGCGTCGAAGATGGCGAAGGTGGCCTGCTCCGTCGCGCCGACGACGGCGTCCAGCTCATCGGTGGCGTTCGGGATGTGCTGGTCGCGGATTTCCGCGGGCTGGAGCGCCGCCAGCTCCTGCTTGGCGCTCTCGATGAAGCGGGCGAGGTCCACCACCTCCTTGTAAAGGCGCAGGTCGGTGGCGGAAATGTCACCGTCCATGCTGCCCAGGATGGAGCGGACGATGTCCGTCACCTCCTCGCGGGTCAGCGGCTGGGCCGCCTCGGCGTGGGCGGCGTCGAGTTGCTGGCGCAGGATCTTCTGTTCGGCGAGCGAGGTGGAAACGGGCGGGGCCATGTGCGTTCCGATGTGAGCGTTCCGTGGTCTTGTCCGGCCTGCGTGCGATCGGGTGCGTCGGCCGGCCCGGACGCAGGCGCCCGAAGCGGGTCCGACCCAACCTCGCGCCCTCGCACGGCCGCCGCCGACTCGGAGCCTCGTCAGCCTTTCCAACCCTAAATTCGCTCGGTTAACACGCCGTTAAGCGCCTGAAACGTCGCAACGCAAAGATGGGGCGGAATCACTCTGCCGGAAAGAAAGCGGAAGCGTTGTTCTGCACCCGCAGACCTTCAACCAACGCCCCCCATTGTCGAACTTCAAAGAGAGATGCGGCAATTTGTTTCAATCGGAGTCCACAGAACGGACAAAGGGCCGCCTTGGGGGGCGGCCCTTCTTCACCGTTGCACAGAGCGACTGTTCCGTCAGGCTAGTTCGCCAACAAAACAGTCAGGGGTGAAACAGTCCCGGCGGTCAGCTCCCGCTGCTCCGCCCGCCGCCATGGCTGTGTTCGCCGCCCTTGCGGCCCGCTTCCGATGCGCGTTCCGGGTCGTTCTTGAAGTTGCCACCGGACGCCTGACCACCCTTGTGGCCGGCTTCCGCCGCACGTTCCGGATCGTTCTTGAAGTTGCCGCCGGACGCCTGGCCACCCTTGTGGCCGGCTTCAGCGGCGCGCTCCGGGTCGTTCTTGAAGTTGCCGCCGGAAACCTGGCCGCCCTTGTGGCCGGCTTCGGCCGCACGTTCCGGATCGTTCTTGAAGTTGCCGCCGGAATGCTGACCGCCCGAGCTACGGCCCTGGTTCTGGTCGTTCATCTTGTCTCCTTCCTTCTTGTTGTTGGGCAAACTTGCGTTGCCCGAACACGCCGGAGCCAACATGAACCGAAGCCAACCGTTGCGGAGCTTCTACCATCCTGACAGTACGTATACGTATATTCAGCAGATACGGGGCTGGCACTGGGTATGACCATCCGCAAGGTCATACCCAGCCCTCACCTCATCGCAACCAAAAGGCGTATTCAATTCTTCGGTCCCGCGGGCAGACCGCGCCGCTCGATGAGTGCGGAGGTGAGTTCCTTCGCCTTCAGCGGGTCCATCGCGGCCAGGATCGGCGCCGTCTTGGTTTCCTTCATCCGCTCCACCACCCCCAGCAGGACGGGCATGTCCAGTTCCTCGAAGATGCGGGCGGCTTCCTTGGGCTTCATCGTCTCGTAGATCTTCACGAGGCTTTCGAGCTGGGCGGCCTGCTTCTCGTCGCCCTGGCGCATCAGCTTCTGGATGTCGGTGCGGACCTTGTCCATCTCCTGCACCTTCTGATCGATTCGCTTCTCAGCGGCGGTCAGCAGCGCTTCGCGCTGCTCCAGCTCCTTCGTGCGGCGCTCGATCTCGGCGCGGCGCTCGGCGAAATGCTGGAGCAGTTCCTCGTTCTTCACCGGGCCGAGGGCGGCGTTGTCCGGCGGCGTCGGGTTGGGCGGCGCGCCGTTGCTCGACCCGCCCTGGGCCGGAGCCGGTTCGGGCGAGGGCTTGGCGCCGTTGGCGGCAAGCTGCATCGGCGGGGCCGGAACGGCGCTCTGCCCCTGCGCCAGGGTCGCCGGGAACTCCGGCAGACGGGCGTCGCGCGTGGTGATCCGCCACAGGTCGCCGACACGCACCCCCAGCATCAGGACGGCGACGAAGATGGTCAGCGGCAGGATGCGGAACCGCCACGCCTTCAGCTTCTCGCGCATCCGTTCCGAAAGCGGACGGCGTGGTACGGCGGGCTTGCGCTTGGCCTTGGCTTTCACCCTGGCCTTCGGCTTCGCTTTGGCCGCGCTTTGAACGGCGGGTTGCGCGGCGCCTTGGGCCGGTGGCTGACCGGCCACGCTCGGGCTGGTGCGTACGCCGGTCGGGGTGGCCCCGGCCGGGCGGATGACGACTTTGGGCTCCCCGCCGCCGACGGCAGCGGACGCGCCTTTCGTGGTGGTGGCGTCGCTCATCCGACCCCCTTGCCGGCGTTCTCGATGGCTTGCAGAAGTTCACGTTCGGCGCGGGACAGGCTCTCACCCTCGCGCACCATGGGATCGGGCGCCGGCGCCGGGCGGCGCGCTAAAGGATCGGCCCGCAACGGGTCGGCGCGCAGCGGCTCGTTCCGGAAGACGGCGGAGCGCAGCGGCGGCAGGTCGTCGTGATCGTCGTGATCGATGTGACCATCGTCGCGGAGATCGTGGCCATGGAGATCGTGGTCATCGTGATCGTGATCGTCGTGACCGTGATCATCCTCGACGATCGGGCGCGGAGCGGCAATCGGGCGCGAGGCGGCGGGCGGTCGGGCGGACAGGCCGGGGCGCGCCGCCGGACGCGCCGCGGGACCCGGCTTCGGGCGCTCTCCGCCGACGTTGCCCAGCCGGTTCGCCATGGCGTCGGCGGCCTCGATCATGAATTCCAGCTCGTCGCGCAGGGTCTGCGCCTTGGCGACCGTGCGCTGCAGATCGTCGCCGGTTTCGTGGGCCGTCTTCTTCAGACCGCGCACGCCGGTTTCGGCGCGCGACATGGCCTCGTTCAGGCCGCGCACCAGCTCGGCCATCTCGCCGCGGCTCTCGCGCAGCTTGATGATCTGCCGGTTGAGGATGATCGCGTAGGCGATGGTCGCGGCGAGCAGCCCCACCATCACCAGATCGAGGACGAGCGTGAGGGTCGGGCTCATAGCCGCATGACCTCCTGCTTGGGCAGCTCCCGCTCGATCCGCACGGCGATGTGTCCGCCCTTGCGGCCCATGCGGCCTTGGAACATGGAAACGTCGCCGCAGCGCAGCTCGATGGTGCCGTCCGGCGTGGCGTTCAAAAGGATTCGCGTGCCGACGCGCCAGTTCAGCACGTCGTGGAGGGTCATCGTCACCTCGTCCAGAACCGCGGAGATGTCCACGTCGGTGACCAGCAGTTCCGAGGCGAGGTGGGTTTCCCAGATCGAGTCGCGGCCGAACTTCTCACCCATGAACATCTGGAGCAGAAGCTCGCGCACCGGCTCCAGCGTCGCGTAGGGGATCATCAGCTCCAGACGCCCGCCGCGATCCTCCATGTCGATGCGCAGCTTGACCAGCACCGCCGCGTTGGCCGGGCGCGCGATCGTGGCGAAGCGTGGGTTCGTCTCCAGCCGGTCGAAGCGGAAGGTGACGGGCGACAGCGGGTCGAAGGCGGCGGACAGGTCGGACAGCACCACATGGACCATGCGCTCCACGAGGTTGCGCTCGATGGTCGTGTAGGGGCGGCCTTCGATGCGCATCGCCGCCGTGCCGCGCCGGCCGCCCAGCAGCACGTCCACAATGGAATAGATCAGGGCCGAATCCACGACCATGAGGCCGTAGTTGTCCCACTCCTCCGCCTTGAAGACGGACAGCATCGCCGGCAGCGGGATGGAGTTCAGGTAATCGCCGAAGCGCACCGAGGAGATCTGGTCGAGGCTGACCTCGACGTTGTCGGAGGTGAAGTTGCGCAAGCTGGTGGACATCATGCGGACGAGGCGGTCGAAGACCACCTCCAGCATGGGCAGGCGTTCGTAGTTGACCAGCGCCGAGTTGACCAGCGCCATGATGCCGGAGTTGTCGCCGTCCCCGGCCCCGCCCTGGTCGAAGCCGAGCAGGCTGTCGATCTCGTCCTGGTTCAGGACGCGGGTCGAGCCGCCGCCGCCCATGTCCGCCATGTCGCCCATGTCGCCGCCGTCTTCGGCGAGGGCGGCCCATTCGGCGGCAAGGCGTTCTTCTTCGCTCAGTTCCTCGGTGTTGCTCATGGCCCGTTTCCGCCGCCCCTACTGGACCAGCATTTCCTTGAACAGAACGTCCTTGACCTTCACCGGATGGGCGGACGCGGTGATCCGCATCAGCAGCTCCTGGCGCAGGCGGTACATGCCCGCCGATCCCTTCAGATCCTCCAGCCGCAATTCGCGCAGATAGACCTGGAAGTTGTCGATGATGCGCGGCAGCACATGCTCGATCGCCGGTATGTCCTCGCCCTTGGCAAGCTGGATCGAGATCTTGATCTTCAGGAAGGCCGGACGCTTGCCACTGCTGTTCAGGTTCACCAGCATGTCCGGCAGGTCGTAGAAGACCGGCGCCGCGTGCGGATCGGGCTGCGCCGGTTCCGCCGGCACCTCCGCATGCTCCTCCTTCTTGCCGAGCAGCGAATCGAGCAGGCCGCTGAAATACACGCCCGCCCCGGCACCGATCAGCAGGACCAGCGGCAGGATGACGAAAAGGACCAGCTTCTTGCCGCTGAATTTCTTGCGCGGCAGGCCATCGGTCGAAACGTCGTCTTCAGCGTGCGCGGTCATGGAATCCTAAGCGCGAGCGGTGGCGGAGCGTGGCCTTACCAGCCCAGCAACCCTATCTTTCGGATAGTTAACAAAGCCTTTCAGGCATGGCCTGGGGCTGTGACAGAAGCGCAACCACAGGCGGCGGCACGGTTCTTGATTGGGGCATCGCCGGAAATCCCCGTCAACCGAGGAGCGAACGCCCGAGCCACACCCGCAGCCCACTTCAACCGCACCGCCCCGCCTCCCCGCCACCCGTCCGCCCGCTTCAGGCGAAAGGAGCGGCCTTGCGATCCGCGCGCCTCCCGCGCCGCGGCAACGGGACGCTTTTGCCCGGTGTCGGGCGGCAGCCCTTGCCATCCCACCGGCAGTTCTTGCCCGGCAGGCGCTTCCCCGTCACCGCCACCGGCCATCGCCGCCGCCTTTCCAGCCCTCTCCAGCGCTGGCACGTTCCGTGCATTGCCCTTGGCGCCGGTCGGGACGCTCCCCCGGCCCGAATGGAAAGAGGTCGCCGATGGAAAACCCGATCTACGTGTCCCTGTCGCGCCAGATGACCCTGCGCCGCCAGCTGGACGTGATCTCGAACAACATCGCGAACATGAACACCACGGGCTTCAAGCAGCAGCGCATGCTGTTCACGGAGTTCCTGGAGCGTCCGGGCATGCACGAGCAGGTCAGCTTCGTGCAGGACCGCGCCGTGGTGCGCGACCTCTCGGCCGGCGGGATGATGCAGACCGGCAACCCGCTGGACTTGGCGCTGACCGGTCACGGCTACTTCACGGTCGATACGGCGAGCGGCCCCCGCTACACCCGCGCCGGCAACTTCCGCCTGAACGACCAGCGCCAGATCGTCGACGGCGGCGGCCTGCCGGTCCTGGGCGACAACGGCCAGCCCCTCGCCATCCCGAACGGCACGAGGGACATCATGGTGTCCGGTGACGGCACCGTCTCCACCGAACTGGGTCAGGTGGGCCGGCTGAACATCGTCACCTTCCGCAACGAGCAGCTGATGACCGAGGTCGGCGCCGGCCTCTATGTCAGCGACGAGGAGCCGCAGGCGGCCCCCGCCGACACGAAGGTGGCACAGGGAATGCTAGAGAATTCGAACGTGAAGCCGGTGGTCGAGATGACGGCGCTGATCGAGATCCAGCGCCAGTACCAGTCCAACCAGAAGCTGATCGAAAACGAGCACGAGCGCATCCGCAGCGCCATCCAGAAGCTGGGCCGCACGGCCTGATCGACCGCGTAAAGGAGCAAGAACCATGCGCAGCCTCGCCATCGGCGCCACCGGCATGATCGCCCAGCAGCTGAACGTCGAAACCATCTCGAACAACATCGCCAACGCGACGACCACCGGCTTCAAGAAGCAGCGGGCCGAGTTCCAGGACCTGCTGTACCAGAACTTCCGCCGCATCGGCTCCACCTCGTCGGACGCCGGCACCATCGTGCCGACCGGCGTGCAGGTGGGTGCGGGCGTGCGCGTCGCCGCGGTGGCCCGCGTGCTGGAGCAGGGCAACCTGACCGTCACCGACAACAAGCTGGACGTCGCCGTCAACGGCTCCGGCTATTTCCAGGTGCAGCTCCCCAGCGGCGACACGGCCTATACCCGCGCCGGCAATTTCAAGCTGTCGCCGGAGGGCATCATCGTCACCGCCGACGGTTATCCGGTGCAGCCGGCCATCACCATCCCGGCGGAAGCCGTGGACGTCGCCATCAACGCCTCGGGCGAGGTGATGGTGAAGCTGGATGGCCAGGTGGCCCAGCAGAACGTCGGCCAGCTCCAGCTCGCCACCTTCGCCAACGCGGCCGGCCTGGAAGCCGTCGGCGACAACCTGTTCCTGCAGACCGGCGCCTCGGGCGAGGCGGTCAACGGCAACCCCGGCGCTCCCGGCTTCGGCCGCGTGGTGCAGGGCGCGCTGGAGACCTCCAACGTCAACATCGTGCAGGAGATCACTACCCTGATCTCGGCCCAGCGCGCCTACGAGATGAACTCCAAGGTCATCAAGACCACCGACGAGATGATGCAGCAGGCTTCGCAGCTCCGCTGATGCCGTCATCGTCCTAAGGCCCGTTCTTGCAAGGAAGTCCCGTCATGCCCCGCCCCGCCCTCCGCATCCTCGGCACCGCCCTTCTCGCCGCCGCCCTCGCCGGCGGCCAGACGGTCTTTGCCCAGACGGCCCTCGCCCAGACGGCCCTCGCCCAGACGATGGACGGCACCGCGGCGGCGACTCAAGCGGTGGTCTACAGTCCGGCCCACGTCGAGGCGGTGCTGTCCGACGCGCTGTCCCGTCAGATCACCACGGGACGCCTGCAGATGGAGCTGGACAACCGGGCGGTGGAATTGCGCGCCCCGGCGGGCGCCGGCAGCCTGACGGTGGAGAACCTCTACTACAACCCGGCGCAGGGCCGCTTCGCCGCCGAGATGATCGTGGCCGACACCCGCCCGGTCGTGCGCCTTCCGGTGTCGGGTCGTGCCTATGGCGTGGTTCAGGTGCCGGTCCTGTCGCGGCGCATCGCGCCCGGCGACGTGATCGGCCCCGGCGACGTGGATTGGCAGGACGTGCGCGCCGACCTCGCCGGCAGCGACATCGCCGCCACCGACGCCCAGCTCATCGGCCTGACTCCCCGGCGCGGCGTCCCCGTGAACCAGCCGGTCCGGCTGCGCGACCTGCAGTCGCCGCGGGTCGTGGACAAGGGCGCTCTGGTCACCATCACGCTGGCCACCGAGAACCTGACCCTGTCGGCCCAGGGCAAGGCCCTGCAGGACGGCGGCCGGGGCGACGTGATCCGCGTCATCAACACCCAGTCGAACCGCATCCTCGAAGCGACCGTCGCCGGCCCCAACACCGTCGCCGTGGCAAAGCCCGGCGTCATTGCGAAGTAAGGAGAAAGCTCCATGCGCGCCTTCAAGATGCCCGCCCCCACGAACACCGCCCGCACGGCTTTCCGCTTCGCTCTGCTCGCCGCCGTCGCCGCCGGCCTCCCCGCCTGCAACGCCATGTCGCGCGTGGCGGACATCGGCTCCGCTCCGGAGCTTACCAAGATCAAGGACCCGCAGGCCCAGCCCGGCTACCAGCCCGTCAGCCTGCCAATGCCCACCCCGCTGCCGACGGAGCGCAACCCGAACTCCCTGTGGCGGACCGGCGCCAAGGCCTTCTTCAAGGACCAGCGCGCGGCCAAGGTCGGCGATCTGCTGACTGTCGACATCCAGATCAACGATCAGGCCCAGCTCAACAACCAGACCACCCGCACCCGCGGCAACTCCGAGAAGGCCGGCATGCCGAGCTTCCTCGGCTTCGAGGGCAAGGCCCTGCAGCACGTCCTTCCCGACGGGGTGAGCGCCGACAGCCTGGTGGACCTCTCCAGCTCGACCTCCAACGACGGCAAGGGCGCCATCAACCGCAAGGAGCAGATCACCCTCAAGGTCGCCGCTCTGGTCACCCAGTCGCTGCCCAACGGCAACATGGTGATCCAGGGCCGCCAGGAGGTCCGGGTGAACTACGAGGTGCGCGACCTCATCATCACCGGCGTGATCCGGCCGGAGGACATCACCGCGCAGAACACCATCAGCTACGAGAAGGTCGCCGAGGCCCGCATCTCCTACGGCGGACGCGGCCAGATCACCGACGTGCAGCAGCCCCGCTACGGCCAGCAGCTCTTTGACATCATCATGCCCTTCTAAGGACGTTGCGGGAACGCAGGGCTGAAAAGAACCGGCCATCGTTCCGGAAGGGGCGCCAATCCCCTTCCGGCCGGCGGCCGGGAGCCTCGGCCGGTCCACATGCATGTGGGCGGGAAGTTTCTGCCGCCCGGCCGGATCTGCCGCGCCCCTTCCTGCCGCCCCTCGCCCCCGTCACCCGTTCCGAGCCAGAAGCGCCTCGTAACGCCGGGCGGTTTCCCGCATCTCCTCCAGGATCTGGCGCTGCTCTTCGTTCACCGTCCGGGTGCGTTCCGCATCGGCACGCGCTTGCTCGGCATGAAGCCGGGCTTCCTCGGCGAAACGCCGGGTGGCCTCATGGAGCAGCCGCGCCTGTTCCTCGGCGCGCCTCGCCTCCTCCGCTGCAAGTCTGGCCTCCTCGGCGGACCGGCGAAGCTCTTCGTCCAGAATGCGCGTCTCCTCAGCGTCCTGCCGCTGCGCCTCGCCGGTGATCCGCCCCTCTTCCGCGATAAGTCGCGCGCCCTCCGCCTCGACCTGGTGCTGAAAGCTCGCGGCCCGTTCCTTTTCGGCCGCGTCGCGCATCCGTTCCGCCCCGGCACGGGCGTCTTCGGCCCTGCCGCGCCGCGCCTCGCTGCGCCGACGCCAATCCTCCGCGTCAGCGTCCCGTGCCTCAACGTGGTTCACCGGATGGTATCTCTGAGTCATGAGCCTTCCCTTTCAACAGGCGGCGAGACCCTTCCAACGCCTTCTCGGCGGAGCGCAGACGCTCGCAGGATCGGGCCAGGAGGCGCTTCCTCCGTGTTTGCGTCTCACGGACCAGGGCCTTCAATGTCTCGATCCGCTTCAGTACGTCCATCTCACCGTCAACAGGCCGTTCTGGCAACCCGCACCATGGGGCCGAGCAGGCAGCTGAGCCGGGTGCGCCGTCAGGCGCGCGAAAGCGCCACACCGAACGGCGAGGCGGTCATCGGAAGACGTTCTTCAAACGGCGACGGGGGCGATAGGGAGTGGCAAGCCGTTTCCCGGGGTGGCCGGGACCGGTCGGGGCGGGTAGCTTGATGGCTCATTGCAGCGGGCTCGCGGCCGGCCCGAGCGAACCAAGCTCCGACAGAGGGGCGGGCCGCCCATTCTTCAGGTCATAGCCAGGACCTTGCCGGAAGGCCCTTGATCGCCGGGATCCCGATGTCGGAGCGCGTGGCCGGTCCGGGGGCGATCGATCGGCGCGACAGCGGCCCCCGACGGACAAAAGCCCCCACCGGGATCGGTGGAGGCTTGTCCAGAGGCGGCGGCCCGAGACGCAGCCAGTGACGCGGCCAGTGACGCGAGTGACCGCCGCGTCAGTCGTCGCGCTGGGTGCGCTCCATGCGCTCATGCCGTTCCTGGGCTTCCAGGCTCAGCGTTGCGATGGGGCGGGCGTCGAGGCGGCGGACGGAGATGGGCTCCCCCGTTTCCTCGCAGTAGCCGTAGGACCCATCCTGCAACCGCTCCAGCGCCGCGTCGATCTTGGAGATCAGCTTGCGCTCGCGGTCACGGGTGCGGAGTTCCAGCGCGCGGTCGGTCTCCGCCGACGCGCGGTCGGCGATGTCCGGTTCCTGGATGCCGCCTTCCTGAAGGCTGCTCAGGGTCTCGCTGGATTCAGCCAGCAGCTCCGCGCGCCAGCGCAGCAGCTTCTGGCGGAAATATTCCCGCATCACGGGATTCATGAACTCCTCGTCTTCCGACGGGGTGTAGTTCTTAGGCAGAAGCGGAGACGACATCCGAGAGCATCCAACGCAAAAGGGTGATCCGGGCGGCGCGGAGTATAGGTAGGCGCATCGGCAACCGCAACCCTGCGCTTCGCCTATCGAAGCGCGAACAAGCCCTTGGAGAAGCAAAGTTTTGTGAAACGTTCAGCGATGGCCGAATGGGCGATGCCGAAAAGCCGGTCCTATGGCTGGAAAAGGCGCTCAGGGGGTGAGCTTCGCCAGCTCGACCTGGGCGCGCAGGTCGATCTGGTCAAGAATGTCGGCCAGCCGCGGGTCGTCCACATGGACGCGGCGCGACTGCACCACCTTCACGAGGTCCATCAGCTTCTGCGCCGGAAGCGTGCCGGCCAGAAGCCCGTGCTGGATCTCCTCCAGCTTGTCGAGCATTTCCTCGGCGCGCATCTTGCCGCGCGAGGCGCGGGCCGTGGCGTCGTCCACCTCCTGCAACGCCAGCACGCTGGCGATGCCGGCGAGCGGCGCCGCGGCATGGACGCCCTGCGCGGTGTTGGTCTCGCCGACGAGCTGCTTGGAAAACGACGCACCGGACGAGCCTTCGGCCTTCCCCGTGCGCCGGACCGAGCTGCTGCCGCGAAGTTTTCCGGGGCCTTCGACTTTCATGTTCCGTGCAACCGGTTTCGGAAAAGCGCGATACTCTAGATGGAAGCACCTTAACATCCGGTCAAGGTTTGCCGCAATCGGGCAAAAATTGCCCCGCTTCCGTGACATAAAGCGGTCGGGCGCCGTGCCAATTTCCGGCCTTTTCATCCGCCTCCGCCGCGTCCCCTTGCCGAACCTGCCCTTCGCCTGCCGTCCGCGGCTCTGGCACGCCGTTTGTATGGGAAGGGGCAGCCGTTGAGGAGTGTCCCTGCCATGACCGCCACCGCCCTGCCCCGCGCCGCCCTGCGCCATGCCGTCATGCCCCGCGCCGCCGTCCTGCTGCGCGCGGTCGCGATGCTGGCTGCGCTGGCCGCGGCGCTGCTTGCGCTGTCGGCGCCGGTCTCGGCCTCGTCGGCGCGCATCAAGGACGTGGTGGATGTCGAGGGTGTGCGCGACAACATGCTGATCGGCTACGGGCTGGTGGTCGGCCTGAACGGCACGGGCGACAGCCTCAACAACTCGCCCTTCACCGAGCAAAGCCTGGTCGGCATGCTGGAGCGGATGGGCGTCAACACCCGCGGCACCAACCTGCGCACCAAGAACGTGGCGGCGGTGATGGTGACGGCGACCCTGCCGCCCTACTCCGCCCAAGGCACCCGCATCGACGCCACCGTGTCGGCGATGGGCGATTCGAAGAGCCTGCTCGGCGGCACGCTGCTGGTCACCCCGCTGCTGGGCGCCGACGGCGAGGTCTACGCCGTGGCCCAGGGGCCGATCGCGGTGTCGGGCTTTTCCGCCCAGGGCCAGGGGGCCAGCGTGACCCGCGGCGTCCCCACCTCCGGCCGCATCTCCTCGGGCGCCATTGTCGAGCGCGAGATCCAATTCTCGCTGGCCGAGCTTCCGGTGCTGCGCCTGTCGCTGCGCAACCCGGACTTCACCACGGCCCAGCGCGTGGCCACCGCCATCAACATCCAGCTCCGCGGCAACCGCGCGCAGGCCACCGATCCGTCCTCGGTCCTGCTGAGCGTGCCGGAGGCCCGGCGCGGCGACATCGTCGGGCTGATCACCGAGATCGAGCAGCTCCGCGTCACCCCCGACCAGGTCGCCCGCGTGGTGGTGGACGAGAAGTCCGGCGTGATCGTGATGGGCGAGAACGTCCGCATCTCCACCGTCGCCATCGCCCAGGGCAACCTGACGATCCGCGTCACCGAGACGCCGCAGGTCAGCCAGCCCGGCCCCTTCAGCCAGGGCGAGACCGCCGTGGTGCCGCGCACCGACATCCAGGTGGACGACCAGTCCAACAACCGCCTCGCCGTGATGAATTCCGGGGTGACGCTTCAGGAGTTGGTACAATCCTTGAATGCGCTTGGCGTGGGTCCCCGGGACATGATCGCCATCCTTCAGTCGATCAAGGCCGCCGGAGCCCTGCAGGCGGAGATCGAGGTGATCTGATGGATACGACGCTTTCCCTTCCCGGCCTTCCGCCTCCGCGCCTGCCCGCGGCCGCCGAGCGCGCCCAGAGCAACGCCCAATCCAGTGCGCAGGCGAGCTTCCGGGCGGCGGTGCGGACCGATCTGGCCGATCCCAAAAGCGCGGAAAGCAAGGTGGACCCGGCGGTCCGCGCCAAGATCCGCCAATCCGCGAACGAGTTCGAGAGCGTCTTCGTCTCCCAGATGCTGGGCCACATGTTCGACGGGATCGAAGTGGACCAGACCTTCGGCGGCGGCCATGCCGAGGAGATGTTCCGCTCCATGCTGACCAACGAATACGGCAAGCAGGTGTCCCGCAGCGGCGGGTTCGGCATCGCCGATCAGGTTTACCGCGAACTTCTGCGCGCACAGGAGGGCAATCATGGATAAGGTCGACGTCCGTTTCCCGCAGCCGTCCAAGGCTCCCGCCACCAACCTGCCCAAGAACGCGGAGGAGCGCGCCGTCGCCCTGGTCGAGCTGATGAACCGGCTGAGCGCGCATCTGGCGCGCGAGACCGAAGCGGTGATGCGTCACTGCACCAGCGCCGAGCTGGCCCGGCTGGGGCGCGAGAAGCAGCCGATGATGCTGGTCTACGAGGAGGTGTCGCGCCTGCTCCGCGTCGACCGCGAAGGCATGGCCAGCCTGCCCGATGAGGCCAAGGCCCAGCTGCGCGAGGCGACGCGCGGCCTGTACGAGGCGTCCGCCGCCAACGCCGACGCGCTCCGCCGGAACAGCGCGGCGCAGAAGATCCTGGTGGACACCGTGGTCGGCGCCATCAACCGCGCCCGGCAGACCACCACCCCCGCCTACGGCACCGCCCCGGTTCCGCCCCGCGCGACCTACGTCACGCCAAGCCACGGGCCGTCCACCTCCGCCACCCTGAACACCCGGCTCTGACGCTTCCCCAGGCTTCACCGAGATCCGCAGCAAGGGCCGTCCGACCGGGCGGCCCTTCGGCGTTGCCGGGTCCGGCAAGAAGCGCCGGGCACCCGGCGGAATTTGCCGCCCGGCGGCCGGAACTGCCGGGCACGCGATCACAGGGGGGCGCGTCGGCGCCGGCCTGAAACTGGCCCGTTAGTTGCTTCTGGATGGGGTGCACCTGTCCGCTTCGGGGATTCCTTTCCATGGCCATCCAAACGAACATCGCGCCCTCCGCGTTCGAAAGCCTGGTCAGGGGCCAGACCTCCTCCAGCCAGAACACGGCTCCGCGAAGCGACAAGTTCGCCTCCATGATGGACCGGCTGATCAGCGAGGCCGCCACCCGCAAGCGCGATCAGGCCCAGGCGGAAGCCGCGGCCCAGGAACGGCGCAACGCCGCGGCGGGCGCCGCCGATCAAGCTGCTGCAGATCGGGCCGCCGCCAACCGGGCCGCCGACCGCAAGGCCGCGGAGCGCAGCCCGCCATCGCGCCCCGAACCCATCCGCGCGGAACCGGCAAAGCCGCGGCAGTCCGCTGAATCCACCTCCCAGGCCACTGCCCAGGCCGCTGCCCAGCGCACCGCCGAACGCAAGGACGCCCGCGCGTCCGACGCGGCGAAGGCCGGCGACTCCGCCCACGCGACGCGCACCGAACGGCGGGAGGAAGCCGCTGCGAGCCACGCTGCGGCCAAGGACGCGAAGGCCGCCAGCGCCAAGGCGGTGCAGGAAGACGCCGCCGCCAAGCCGGCGCCCACCGATGCCGCCCCGGCCGGCACGACGGAAGAGGTTCCGCCGGACGAAACCGGCGGCGCGATGGGCGATGGCACCGCGCAGGACGATGCCGGCAATCAGGCCGCGGAGGACGGGAACGGCGAGGCGGTGATCCTCGATCTGACCGTCACGGTGACCGAGACCACCGTGGAGCTGGTCACCGCCGACCAATCCACCACCTTGACCGACATGGAGGCCGCCCTGTCGCTGGCCGTCGCCCCGGTGGCCATCGGCACGCCGGATGCCGAAGAGGCCGACAAGACGACGGAAGACGGTGCGATCGAGGCGGCGGCTCCCGTCGAGGCCACGCCGTCCGTCCCCCCGATGCCGGACGGCGACAAGGCCCCTTCGGCGGTTGACGCCGCCGAAGCCGCATTGGCCGCCCTGGCGACCGTCGGCGCTCCCCATCAGGATGGCAAGGCCAAGGTCGCCTCCGACGAGTCCGTGAAAGCCGCAGCCGCGGCCAAGCCGGTCGCGGAAGCGCTTCCGACGATGGCGGACGCCGTGCCGGCGGACGGCTCGCAGACCGAAATCTTCGCGTCCCACACCGAGGCCAAGGACGCCGCCGCCAAGGACAAGCCAGCAAAAGCCGCCGACGCGCTGTCCTCCGGCGCCCTTCCCATCGCCGACCTGCCGAACGACGACAGCGCGCCGCTGCCGCAATCCCTGACCGATCTCGCCGCGGCCAAGGCCAAGGGCGCGAACCGGACCGGGGCGGACGGCGATGCCGGAGCCAACGCCGGCAATCGCGGCAACCAGGACCCGAACGGCAACGCCGCCTTGACGCAGCCTCCGGCGCCCCAGGCACCGGTTGCCGACCCGGCAAAGCCTGCCGGGCAAAGCGCGTTCCTGACCGCTGCCGCTGCGGCCGCAGCCACGGACGCTCCCCCGCCGACCGACAGCGCCGCCCACCCCACCACCCCCACGCACCCGGTTTTCGCCGGGGTCGAGGGCGTGCACACGACGGGCGGCGTGGAGGCGGGGCTGACCACCGCCCAGCTTCGTCCGTCCCGCGGATCCGCCGGTCTGCCGATGGGCGTGCAGGATCAGGTGGCCGTCCACATCCGCAAGAACGTGTCGGACGGCAACGACCAGTTCACCATCAATCTGCGCCCCGCCGAGTTGGGCCGCATCGACATCAAGCTGGAAATCGGCCAGGACGGGCGGGTCACCGCGTCGGTCGCCGTGGAAAAGGCCCAGACCCTCGAACTGCTGCAGCGCGACAGCCGCAATCTGGAACGCGCCTTGCAGGACGCTGGACTGAAGGCGGACAGCAACAGCCTCAACTTCAGCCTGCGCGGCGAAGGCGGCCAGTCGTTCCAGGATTCGGGACGGCAGGGCGGCTCGGGCCGGCGGGGTCGCGGCTTCGGCGGTGGCTCGGGTGAGGTGGAGGATGCGCAGGCCGCCTACACCCTGACGCTGGCCCCGGGCCGCGTCGACATCCAGGCCTGATTCAGACCAGCCGCAGCCATTCCAGCGAAGGACCACGACCATGGCCACCACCAACACCGACTACGGCAGCAGCTGGAACCTGAACCAGACCAAGACGAAGACGGACACCACCACCAAGACCACCAAGAGCGCCGACGAGCAGAAGCTCGACACCGCGGTGAAGGGGCTGGGCGACAACTTCGAGCATTTCCTGAAGCTGCTGACCACGCAGATGCAGAACCAGGACCCGCTGAAGCCCATGGACACGAACGACATGACCAAGCAGTTGGTCGACTTCGCCAACGTGGAGCAGAACATCGGGACCAACAGCCGCCTGGACAAGCTGCTGAAGCTGCAGAACGCCTCGACCAACTCGACCAATCTCGCCTATCTGGGCCGCACGGTCACCTTCGAGGGCGACAGCTTCGACTACACCCAGGGCATGACGGCGGCCCCGCTGGCCTACGAGTTGGAAAAGTCGGCCAAGTCGGTGCGCGTGGACATCCTGGACAGCAAGAACCGCGTCGTCCGGTCGATGACCGGCGAAACCGCCGCCGGCACCAAGCATGTCGTGAACTGGGACTTCAAGGACGACAGCGGCAACGCCGTTCAGCCGGGCCAGTACCGCCTGAACATCGCCCCGGTGTCGGAGAAGAAGGACGACATCATCAAGGCGACCCCCTACACCTTCGGCACGGTCAACGGCATCGGGTCCAACAAGGACGGTGAAACGGTGGTTTCCGTGGGCAGTGTCGAGGTTCCACTGTCCAAGCTCACCAAGGTGTATTGAGGGCCTCGCCCTCCCCCTCATAGGCGTCGTCCAAACGCATGGAAAAAGGCATGGGCATGGGTCCGGATGGGTCTATGCGCCATGCCTTTTATGCTTAAAACATTAACCCTATCGTTTAGGCTTTTGTTAAGCGGAGAAGGGGTAGGTTACCACCAAATCGTGGAATACACTGCTGATGGTGGAGCGTCCGCGCATGTCATCTCGCGAGCTTGAAATGAGCGACGATGGCTCCAGTGGAGCGTCGGTCATCGGTCCAGCAGGACGGCCGATGACAGAAAATGATCTTCCCCCTCCTGATACCAAGCGCTGGGTCATGCGGCGCAAGGCGGAGGTTGTGGCCGGCGTGCGTTCGGGGCTGATCAGCCTTGAGGAAGCGTGCCGCCGCTACACCCTGTCCGTGGAGGAGTTCCTGTCCTGGCAGAGGCTGATCGACAGCCACGGCATGCGGGGCCTGCGCGCCACGCGGCTGCAGGATTATCGTGGGAACCAGCCGCCGCCGTCCGTGCGCGGCCGCATGGCCAGCACCGCCGCCGAATAAGCGACTCTCAACCGTCCGACCGGACCAGACCGCCGCAGGCCCGCCCTGCGGCGTCGTTGTTTTGTGTCTCGGCGCAATTCATGTCTCGGAGCATTGTGTAGGGGCGTTTTCCGTCCCGACATTTTGCGTCCCGGCTGCTTTGCAATTTTTACGTGGCAGGTATCGCTTTCGTTCCTGCCCTTCGAAGGTTAACGCAAAGCGACGGGGCAACCAGCCACGGGAGTCCACCAGCCAATGCGCTATCTCGACGACCTCAGCCCCGGCGACCGCTTCACCGGCGGCCCGGTGACCGTGACGGAGGAGGACATCGTCGCCTTCGCGCGGCAGTTCGACCCGCAGCCCTTCCACCTCGATCCCGAGGCGGCGCGGGACAGCGTCTTCGGCGGGCTGGCAGCCAGCGGCTGGCACACCGCCGGTCTGACCATGCGGATGATCGTCACGGGAGACGGCGCCCTGGCCGACGGCTTCGTCGGGATGGGGGTGGAGGACATCCGCTGGCCCAAGCCCACCCGCCCCGGCGACGTGCTGCGCATCGAAAGCGAGATCCTGGAGGTCCGCGTGTCGGCCAAGCGCCCCGACCGCGGCATCGCCCGCGTGCGCACCACCACCCTCAACCAGGATGGCGAGACCGTGCAGCAGATGACCGCGAACCTACTCGTCCCCCGCCGCCCCGGCGCCGCTCCGGCGTGATCGCGCGAGCGAAGCCCCAAACGCACAAAGGGCCGCCCGAGGGCAGCCCTTTTTGTGTGCGTCGCTGTCGTGCCGTTTGGGGGAATGGTGGGCGCACAAGGACTCGAACCTTGGACCCGCTGATTAAGAGTCAGCTGCTCTACCAACTGAGCTATGCGCCCATTCCCATCCGGGCATCGAAATGCTCGGCGGCGTGAAAGGGGCCTTGGAAAGGATCCCTTTCGGTCTGGAAAGTGATGGTGGGCGCACAAGGACTCGAACCTTGGACCCGCTGATTAAGAGTCAGCTGCTCTACCAACTGAGCTATGCGCCCATCACGTTCCATTCACACCGGCACCGGAGCCTCGTCTCTGTGTCAGGGGGTGCCTGACCGTATCGACTAGGGTTCCTGTCCGGCCAAGCCGTCGTCCCGGCCGGTGTGGCGCGGTTTATAACGAAGGGTCCGGGGCTTGTCGATACCAAAATGGATAGGATCGAATTTTTTTGCAGGGCTCGTTCCGGCTTCGCATTCACCCTTATACCCGCCTTCTTTGGCGGCCTTCTTTGACAGCCTGCCAAGCCCGGCGCTATCACCCTTTCCCAGCGGATGACGAAGGGGTTGGGGATCATGCAGGGCTGGACCGAGGGTTATGTGGACGGGATCGGCTACATCCACGCCTTCTATCGGGAGCTGTCGCCGGCGCTGCTGTCCTTCGCGCTGACCCTGCGCGGCTGGCGGTCCCCGATGGACCTCGCCGGGTCCTTCACCTGCGCGGAAGTCGGCTGCGGCCATGGCGTGAGCAGCGCCGTCCTGGCGGGCTGCCATCCCGACGCCCTGTTCGAGGCGGTGGACTTCAATCCCAGCCACATCGCCGGTGCCCAGCGCCTCGCCGCCGAGGCCGGGCTGGGCAACGCCGCCTTCCTGGAAGAGAGCTTCGCCGAGTACGCGCAAGGCGGGTCCAAGGACCTGGACGTCGTGACGCTGCACGGCGTCTGGTCCTGGGTCAGCGCGGAGAACCGGGCCATCCTTGTGGATCTGCTGAAGCGGCGGCTGAAGCCCGGCGGGCTGGTCTTCGTCAGCTACAACGCCCTGCCCGGCACGCTCGCCTACATGCCGCTGCGCCGTGTCCTGGTCGAGCATTGCGCCGACCGCACCGGCCCGCTGCCGGCACGGATCGAGGAATCCCTGGCCTTCGCCAGCCGCCTGACCGCCCTCAACGCCGGCTGGTTCGCCCAGGCTGACGCGGTGCCGGCGCGGCTGGATTCGCTGAAGCGCAAGTCGCCCAACTACATCGCCCACGAGTATCTGAACCGCGACTGGACCGCCTTCTACCACGCCGACGTGGCGCGGGAACTTGCCGCGGCCAAGCTGGACTTCGCCGGCCCCGCCGTCCCGATGGAGCAGATGGACGAGCTGTCCCTGCCGCCGGACGCCCTGCCCCTGCTGGCCGAGGCGCGCGACCCCGCCTACCGCGAGACCTTGCGCGACCTGCTGACCAACCGCGCCTTCCGCCGCGACCTGTTCGTGAAGGGGGCGGAGCGGCTGACCGCGGCGGAGCGGCGGGACCGGCTGCGCGCCACCCGCTTTGCCCTTCTGGTGTCGCCCGACGATCTGCCGGAGGTGGTTCTGGCCCCGGTCGGGCGCGTGCCCCTGCCCCAGGACCTGCACGGCCCGCTCGCCGAGGCGCTGGCCGCCGGCACGCCGACGCTGGCCGAGTTGTCCGCCCTGCCCGCCTTGGCCCGCCATGGCGAGGAGGCCGTGCTGCGCGCGCTGATGATCCTGACCAGCTTGGCGCTGGCGGCGCCCGCCCTGCCCGAGGCCGGTCAGGCGGCACGCGCGCTCCAGACCGACCGCTTCAACGCCGCCATCCTGGAGCGCAACCGCCGCGACGACACGTTGGACACGCTGGCGTCGCCCGTCCTCGGCTCCGGTGTCGCCCTGTCGCGGCTGGAGGCGCTGTTTCTGTTGGCGCAACGCACCGGCGCCGACCCGGCGGCGACCGCCTGGGAAGCGCTGTCGGCGGATGGTTTCGCCCTGTCCCGCGACGGCGCGCGGCTCGACGGGGAGGAGGCGAATGTGGCGGAACTGCGTGTCCGGTTCGACCGCTTCACCCGTCAGCGGCTGCCGATCCTGTGCCGCCTTGGCGTGGCGTGACCGCGGAGCTGGCCGTCAGGTCCGAAACCAGTCGAGACAGCCGGTCGGCAGCAGCGTGTTGCTGACCAGCAAGGCGCCGTGCCGGTAGAGCGCCGTCGGATTCCCCTCCTCGCCGAGGTCGATCGCCCAGAGCTGACCGGAGGGGTCCTGCCACACCGTCCGGCCGTCCACCGCGGCCACGGCGGCGAACACGTCCGGCGCCGTCGTTCCAGGCTTGAACAGCACCATCACGGTGGTCACGCCCGGCGGCGGCAGGGCGGCGACCGGCCCGGCGATCAGGACCGCCAGCGTCAGGACGACCGGTGCGGTGCGGCCACCGTCACCCGTTCCCCCACTGCGACGCAACCGCCAGCCCGCCACGACGACGACGACGCCGAAGACGGCGAACCACAGCAGGTCCCAGAGCAGCGGGTTCGCCGAGTCCATGCGGATGCGGTGGATGCCGAGAATCCAATGGGACAGGACGCCGTCGAGGATGTGCCAGACACCGAACCCGATCAGCGCGTTGGCGAACAGCAGGCGGTCCGCCCCCGGTTCGGCGAAGCGGCGCCGGCTCCGCCACAGCGCCCACAGGCCGCCCGCCGCGACGAGGTACATCGCGGCGTGGAACAGCCCGTCCGCCAGGATCTGGACGCGGATGTCCTGGACGGCGGAGGATTCGACGGCCGACAGCAGATGGTGCCACTGCAGCACCTGATGCAGCAGAATCCCGTCGAAGAAACCGCCCAGGGCGAAGCCCAGCAGGTATCCTGCCCAGGGAAAGCCCGCCGTGGCCCGTGCCGGTGAAGGAGGATGCGCCGTGTCTGAAAACATGGCCCGACAACCGCCGCAATCACGGACGGGTTCCGGAATCGGCATCCGAACGGCGGCAGAGGGTCCTTACCCGCCGACCAGCCCGGCCTCGTCCGCGGCGCGGTCGAACTGCAGCGCCGCGAGGCGGGCGTAGAGGCCGCCCTCGCGGACCAGATCGGCGTGGCGCCCGGTGGCGACGACGCGCCCCTGCTCCATCACCACGATCCGGTCGGCGTTCAGGACCGTCGCCAGCCGGTGCGCGATGATGATGGTGGTGCGCCGGGTCATCAGCTTGTCCAGCGCGTCCTGCACCATGCGCTCGCTCTCCGCGTCGAGCGCGCTGGTCGCCTCGTCGAGCAGCAGCACCGGCGGGTCGCGCAGGATGGCCCGCGCGATGGACAGGCGCTGGCGCTGGCCGCCGGACAGCCGCACGCCCTTCTCTCCCAGGAAGGTGTCCAGCCCCTCCGGCAACGCCTGCAGGAACTCCAGCGCGTGGGCGGCCTCGGCGGCGGCGAGCACCTCGGCGTCGCTCGCGTCCGGACGCCCGTAGCGGATGTTCTCCCAGGCGTTGGCGGAGAAGACCACCGGGTCCTGCGCCACGAGGCCGAGCCGCCGCCGCACCTCCACCGGGTCGGCGTCGCGGACGTCCACCCCGTCCAGGGCGACCGATCCGGCCTGCGGGTCGTAGAAGCGCAACAGGAGCTGGAACACCGTGGATTTGCCGGAGCCCGATGGGCCGACCAGGGCCACCGTTTCCCCCGGTTCGATCTCCAGCGAGAAATCCTTCAGCGCCGCCCAATCCGGCCGCGACGGGTAGTGGAAGCGCACGTCGCGGAAGGACAGCGCCCCCTGCGCCGGCTCCGGCAGGGCGCGCGGGTTGGCCGGGGCGCGGATTTCCGGTTCGGTGTCGAGCAGGTCGAACAGCCGCTCCGTGGCGCCGGCGGCGCGCTGCAGGTCGCCGGCCACTTCGCTGATCGCCCCGACCGAACCGGCGACGACCACCGAATAGATGATGAAGGCCGAGAGCTGCCCCACCGACAGCCGGCCGGCCAGCACGTCGTGCCCGCCGATCCACAGGATGAGGCCGACCGAGCCGAACACCAGCACGATGACGATCATCGTCATGATGGCCCGCACGGTCACCCGCCGCCGGGCGGTGGTGAAGGCGTCCTCCACCCGCGCCCCGAACAGGCTGCGGTCGATGGTTTCGTGCGTGTAGGCCTGCATCGTGCGGATGGCGCCCAGCGTCTCCTCGACGAAGGAGCCGAGGTCGGCGATCTTGTCCTGACTTGCCCGCGACAGGGCGCGCACACGGCGCCCCAGGATGATGATCGGCAGGATGACAACCGGCACGCCCAGGAACACCAGCCCGGCCAGCTTCGGCGAGGTCACCAGCAGCATCGCCGTGCCGCCCACGAACATCAGCGTGTTGCGCAGCGCGATCGAGACGGAGGAGCCGACCACGGTCTGAAGCACCTCGGTGTCGGTGGTCAGGCGCGTCAGGATCTCGCCGGTCTTGGTCGTCTCGAAGAAGCCGGGGGAGAGCTTCACCACATGATTGTAGACGGCGCGGCGGATGTCGGCCACCACCCGCTCGCCGATCCAGCTCACCAGATAGAAGCGCCCGAAGGTCGAGGCGGCCATCAGCACGATGACCACCAGCAGCACCAGGAGCGCCCGGTCGAGCAGCGCCGAATCGCCCGCGACGAAGCCCTGGTCCACCAGGACGCGCATCCCTTGCCCCAGCCCCAGAACGGTCCCGGCGGCCACGGTCAGGGCCAGCATGGCACCCAGGATCTGCAGCCGGTAAGGCCATAGGAAGGGGAACAGCCGGCGCAGCGGCGACAGGTTGCGGCGGCGCGTTGCGGCGGAGGGCGTCCCTTCGGACACCCGATCGGACGTGACCGGATTGGACTTGGACGAATGACGGGACACCGGGGCTCCCCAGCGGCAGGACGGGCGGCAGGACGATGTGCAGGCGGTGCACGGGGGCAAGCTCGGCATATAGCAAGAGGGGGACCTATGAACAAGGTATGGTGTAGCCACAGGATTGAACCACTGAGGCACGGAGACACAGGACTCCGGCCGGCAGCGCCCCGTTCCAGAAGCGCGCGAATCCTCAGTGCCTCTGTGTCTCCGTGGTGAATGATGCGGCGGCACACCGAAGCTGCGGTCGTTCGGAAGCGCTTGCCTTTCCGGCGCAGGAACGCGGTTGCATCATGCCGCATGCTTTGCTATAGACCGCGCTCGCTTTGCAGGAACCCCGGCCATGAAGACTGATATCCATCCCGACTACCACGAGATCAACGTGGTGATGACCGACGGCAGCACGTTCAAGACCCGCTCCACGATGGGCAAGCCGGGCGATACGCTGCGCCTCGACATCGACCCGAAGTCGCACCCGGCCTGGACCGGCGTGCAGAAGCTGCTGGACACGGGCGGCCAGATCGCCAAGTTCAACAAGCGCTTCGCGAGCTTCGGCCTGAAGAAGTAAGCTTCTTCGCCCGCAAAACGAAAAGGGGCGTCCGGTTCGCCGGGCGCCCTTTTCGCGTTCGCGGGCCTTGGTTTGCGGGACTTGATGAGGCCGCAGGTCGCGGCCGTTCTCGCCTCAGCCGGCCAGCGCCACCGCATCGCGGGCGCGCTCGTCCAAGCGGGCGACGCGCATGTAGAGCCGGTGGCTGCGCTCCAGAAGGCTGCGCAGCCCCTCTGGCAATTGCTCGTTGTCGGGGCCGGAGGGATCGGTGCAGATGTCCCCGCCCGACAGCGCGAAGTCTTCGCTCGCCGCCTGCTCGCGGGTCATTTCCCCGGCATGGACGGCCTTTTGCGCCAGCAGCCATGCCATGACCTGGGTCAGGCGGCTGGTCACCCGCATGGATTCGTACGAGATCTGGAGCCGGACCTGGGGCGGCAGCGCCCGATGGCTGACGGCGTCGTGATAGGCGATGTAGTTGCGCGCTTCGATGAGCAGCGCCATCGTCTCGTCGTAGGTTCCGTTGAAGAAGGTCGGTGTTTCCATCACGGCCGTACCCCTCCCGCGGCCGAGAGGCCCGATTCCGAGCCTCGCCGCAACTGATTAACAATCGATGAGCGCTCGCGGGCCCCTGCCGTCCGCCCTGTGGACGGTGGCGGCCCGGCCCGGCGATTTTCAAAAAGCGCCCTCTTGAACGGCCCCCTCTTGAACGGCCGGGACGCTCGCTTATCTGTCGCGGTGTCGGCGGACGCCCAGTTGGGGTTCGCCGACACCGCAAGCCGGGAGACCGACGATGATCGTGGTCTCCGATCGCTGTATCGCTCTTTTGGAGGATATGTCATGCGCTCCTACGACCTTTCGCCCCTGTTCCGTTCGACCGTCGGGTTCGACCGCCTCTCGCGCCTCCTGGAGAACGCGATGACCGGCGACGAGGCCGCCGCGTCCTACCCGCCCTACAACATTGAAAAGACGGGCGACGACGCTTACCGGATCACCATGGCCGTCGCCGGCTTTGGCCCGGAGGACCTGGAGATCACCGCTCAGCAGAACTCTTTGGTGGTCACAGGGAAAGCTAAGAAGGAACAGGAGACCGGCCAATTCCTCTACCGGGGTATTGCCGGCCGCGCTTTCGAGCGCCGCTTTCAGCTTGCCGACTTCATCAAGGTGGGCAACGCCAATCTGCTGAACGGGCTGCTCCACATCGATCTGGTGCGCGAGGTTCCGGAAACGATGAAGCCGCGGACCATTCAGATCGGCACCAACGGCACGGCGAAGCCCGCGCTGACCCAGCAGGCCGCCTAACCGCAAACCTCCACGCGTCCGCACGGCGCCCAGGGAAACCTGGGCGCCGTTTCTGCGTTCGCAGCGAACCGTCGCCGCCCTCGTCATGCGCCGCCGATCACCCGGTCCGGCGGCAAGACAACGGTCACCGTGGTCCCCTGCCCCGGCGCGCTGTCGATGCGCAGCGTGCCGCCATGCGCCTCCACCAGCCGTTTCGAGATGGACAGACCGAGCCCCATTCCCTCGTAGCGCCGCGCCATCGACTGATCCACCTGGACGAAGGGGGTCATCGCCTTCGGCAGATCCTCCGCCGCGATGCCGATTCCGGTGTCCGTCACCGACAACTCCAGCCCGCCGTCGTTTCCGCGGCCTGCGCGGATGAGGGCGGTTTCACCGGGATTGGAGAATTTGACGGCGTTCGACAGCAGGTTCACCAGCACCTGCCGCAGGCGCAGCGCGTCGCCGGACAGCATCGGCAGGCCATCCTGCAGGTCGATGTGGATCGGCACGCCGCGTTTGCCCGACTGGATGGCGACGAGATTGAGGGCCTCCCCCACCAGGGCGGACGGATCGATGGGGGTTTCGTTCAACCGCAGCCCGCCGGCCTCGATGGTGGTGATGTCCAGGATGTCGTCGATGATCGCCAGCAAATGCTCGCCCGACTGGCGGATCGACCCGGCATAGTCGATGTAGCGGTCCACCTCGCCCGCGCCGAGCAGACGCATTTCGATCACCTGGGCGAAGCCGATGACCGCGTTCAGCGGAGTCCTCAGCTCATGGCTCATGACTTGGAGGAAGGTCGACTTCGCGCGGTCCGCCGATTCGGCGGCTTCCTTCGCGGCGATCAGGTCGCTTTCGGTCCGCTTGCGCGCGGTGATGTCGCGGATGATGCCGGTGAAGACGCGGCGCCCGCCCGTCTCGACCGCGCTGACCGACACTTCGATGGGAAAGCGGCTGCCGTCGCCGCCCCGCACCGCGACGGCTTCGCGCACGGCCCCGGCGCCGCGGGCCTCACCACCCGGCTGGTAAACAGCCAGGCCGCCATCCTGAAGAAGCGCGCCGATGTCCGGGATCAGCCGGTCGATACGGCTCCACAGCATGTCCGCAGCCGGAACGCCGAACATCGCCTCCGCCGCCGGGTTGAAGCTGTGGACGATCCCCTCTCCGTCCATGGTGACGATGGCGTCGGCGGCGGCGTCCACGATGGCGTTGGTCCGGGCTTCCGCCATCAGGAGCGCGTCGGCGGTCCGCACATATTCGGTCATGTCGGTCAGCGTGCCGACCCAACCCTGCACCCGCCCGTCCGCCTCGGTCAGTGGCGAGCCCTGGCACAGGGCGAAGGCGACCCCGCCATCCGGCCCGCAGAAGCGCAGATTCAGCAGAAGCGGTTGCCCCGACGCCACGGCCTCCGCCCAATCCTCCTCCAGACGCGCGCGGTCGTCCGGATGCAGGACGGCGCGCCAGCCATGACCGGGGAGCGCGTCCGGCGACAGCCCGGTGATGGCGGCAAAGCGGGGGTTGGCGAAGACGATGCCGCCGTCCCGGTCCGTCTGGAAAATGCCGACCGGGGCGGAGCGGGTCAGCGTCTGGTAACGCGCTTCACTGGCCCGCAGCCGCTGTTCGGCCTCCACCCGGTCGGTCACGTCGCGGACGTTGAGGACGATCCCCCTGACGTCAGGGTCGTCCAACCGGTTTTGCGACGTCACTTCCGCGTGCCGCCAGCCACCGGCCGCGTGGCGCAGCCGGCAGGCGAACGGGCCGATGGGGTCGGTGGATGCCCCGCGGCCGCGTCGGGCGAGGCACCGGGCGACCTCCTCCCGGTCATCCGGATGGACGCAGTCCAGCGCGGCTGTGCCCAGCAGCGACTCCGGTGGAATGCCAAGCACGCGCAACGACGCAGCTCCCACATCGGCGAACCGGCCGTCCGGCGCCACCACCGCGACGACATCGCCAGCATTCGCCATCAGGGCATGAACATACCGCTCAAGACTCCGCACAGCTCACCATTCCGCATCGCCACTCCAGTGCAGAACAGTAAGACGCGAACCCGTTAACGATTCATGACGCCATTGTAATCAGTGAAGAAATAGCAGATTCAGAACGCAGAAAATCGAGCGGCGAATGCATCTGTGGCTGCGTTTGGTGCTTCCGTCATAACCATATGGCCTATGCCAGACAGCAGAATAACTTCAGATCCACGAACTTTGGCGGCAAGCGCCTTGCCGGATTTCGCCGGAGTCATACGGTCGACTCCACCCAGCAGGAAGAGCGCCGGGCAGGACACCGCCGCAGCCGCCTCGCCGCCCCGGACGTAGGCGTTGCAGGCGCCCAGATCGACGCCCAGCACACCGGGCCGCGCTCGCTGCATCAACCGCCGCCCACCGGGAACCAGCGACAGCCCCGGAGCCGCCGCACCGCCAACATGACCGCGCGGCCCGTGCCCCCAGCCGATGACCAGCTCGATGGCGGACGGGTCGTTCAGCGCGGCGGCGGCCAGCAGGTCGGGATGGACCGGCATCGTCTCCGCCACCCCCAACAGGGCCAGCGATTCGACGCGGTCGCCATGCCGCGCCGCCGTTTCCAAAGCCACCAGAGCGCCCATGGAATGGCCGGCGAGCGCGGCCTTCGCCACACCCGCGGCGTCCAGCAAAGCCACGATCCAGTCCGCCAACTCCTCGATGGAGGGAAGCGGCGTCCCGGCCGAACGGCCATGGCCGGGCAGATCCACCGCCAGGACCGACCGCCCGTGATGGGCGAGGTAGCGGCTTTGCAGGCTCCACACCGTGTGGTCCATGCCGGCGCCGTGAATCAGCACGATCACCGGCCGCGCCGGATCGAAGGGCCGTCCGCCGGTGTGGGCGTAGACGGCTTGGCCCTTGACGGTCAGTTCCATGACAGCCTCCTCACGCCTTGGTGGCGGCGCGCAGCGCCTGGCGCAGATCGTCGATCAGGTCGTCGCAATCCTCCAGCCCGATGGACAGGCGGATCATGTCCTCCCCCACCCCGGCGGCGGCGAGCGCCTCGGCGTCGAGCTGGGCGTGGGTGGTGCTGGCGGGATGGATGACCAGCGACTTGGCGTCGCCGACGTTGGCGAGGTGGGAGAACAGCGCCAGCTTCTCGATGAAGCGCCGTCCGGCCGCCCGCCCGCCCTTGATGCCGAAGGAGATGATGGACCCGGCGCCGTGCGGCAGGAGCTGGGCGCGCAGCCGGTGGTCGGGGTGGTCGGGCAGTTCCGGATGGGTGACCCAGGCGACGCTGCCGTTCTCCGCGTAAGCCTCCGATTCGAGGAAGCCCAGCACCTTGCGGGTGTTGTGGATGTGGCCCTTCATGCGCAGCGGCAGGGTCTCCACGCCTTGGAGGATCTGGAAGGCGTTCATTGGGCTCATGCAGGCGCCGAAATCGCGCAGGCCCTCGGCGCGGGCGCGCATGATGAAGGCCGCCGGCCCGTACTCCTCCGCGAAGTCGATGCCGTGATAGCCGGCGTAGGGCTCGGTCAGGGTCGGGAACTTGCCGGACGCCTCCCAGTCGAAGGTGCCGCCGTCGATGACCACCCCGCCGATGGCGACGCCGTGCCCGGCCAGCCACTTGGTGCAGGAATGCATGACCAGATCGGCGCCGAAACTCAGCGGCTTGCACAGATAGGGCGTGACGAAGGTCGCATCGACCATCAGCGGCAGCCCGGCCTCATGCGCGATGGCCGACAGGCTGGGGATGTCCAGCACCTCCAGCCCCGGATTGCCCAACACCTCGCCGAACAGCAGCCGCGTCTCCGGCCGGATCGCCGCGCGGAAACCGTCGAGGTCGCGCGGATTGACGAAGGTCGTGGTGATGCCGAATCGCGGCAGCGTGTAGGCCAGCAGGTTGCGGCTGCCGCCGTAGATCGAGGAGGAGGCGACGATGTGCCCGCCCGCGTCCATCAGCGTCATGATGGCGAGCGTCAGCGCCGCCTGGCCGCTGGACGTGCAGACCGCGCCGACGCCGCCGTCCAGAGCCGCCAGCCGTTCCTCCAGCACCGCCACCGTGGGGTTGGAGATGCGGGAGTAGATGTGCCCCGGCCGTTCCAGGTTGAACAGCGAGGCGGCGTGGTCAGTGTCGTCGAAGACGTAGGACGTGGACTGATAGATCGGCACCGCCCGCGCCCCGGTGGCCGGGTCGGGCCGCTGGCCGGCGTGCAGGCTCAGCGTGTCGAACTTGAGGAACTTGGCGTCGGCCATTCCCTTCCCCCTGAAAAAGGTAAGGGCCGCCCGTGGTGCGAGCGGCCCTCTGCTGCTTCGTTTTTTTTGCCTGCCCTGCTCAACTCGGTGAGCTGATTTGCGGCGAGGGTATGGCTGGATGACGCAAAGGTCAAGTAGTGGCTTTCCGAAAGTTGCCTCAGAATTCGAAGCAATTCATTCCACCCCGACCATCGTCTCCTCGACCAGCCAATCGACCACCTGGGCAAGAGCCTCCCAGCCGGTGGCGCCCTGCTCCAGCGCCTCGCGGTAGATGGCCACCTGACGGTGGGCGCTGGTGCCGCGGCGGATGATGTCGCGGGCGTGGGCGACCTCGGCCACGCAGTCGAATCGCTCCGCGTCCTCGCGGGTCAGCTCGATCAGCTCCTCCATCAGGTCGGCGTAGGGAACGATGGTGCCGCGCCCGAAATCGACCAGCCCGTCGTCGAGTCCGTAGCGTTGGGCGCGCCAGCGGTTCTCGCCGATCAGCAGGTTCTTGTAGGGCCGCCACGTCACGTTCCGCAGCCGCAGCCGCCACAGCATCCGCAGCAGGCAGCGGAACAGCGCGGCCACCGTCACCGCGTCGTCCAGCCGGGTGCAGACGTCGGTGATCCGCATCTCCAGCGTCGGGAAGCGCTGGGACGGGCGGATGTCCCACCACAGCTTGCTCGCGTCCTCGATGATCCCGGCGTTGACCAGCACGTTCACCTGCTGCTGGTACTCGCCGAAGCTCTGGAAGCTGTCGGGCATCCCGGTGCGCGGCAGTTCGTTCCACACCGCCAGCCGGTAGGATTTCCGCTGCATGTCCTGCCCCCGCCAGAAGGGCGATGAGGTGGACAGCGCCAGCAGATGCGGCAGGAAATAGCGGACCTGATTCATCAGGTCGATGCGCAGGTCGTCGTCCTCGATCCCGACATGGACGTGCATGCCGCAGATCATCAGCCGCCGCGCCGGTGCGCCCAGATCGCGGGCCAGCATGTTGTAGCGGTCGCGGTTGGTGTGCTTCTGCGGTTCCCACGCGGCGAAGGGATGGGTGGAGGCCGCGATGGGCGCCAGATTGTGGGCGCGCGCCACCCCGGCCACCGTCGCGCGCAGCCGCGCCAGTTCCGCCCGCGCCTCCTTCAGGTCGGAACAGACCGGCGTGCCGACCTCGATCTGGCAGCGCAGGAATTCCGGATGGATCTGGCCCGGCGCCTGCTCCTGGCAGGCCGCCAGCATCTCGTCCGGCGGGTTGCGCGCGATGTCCCGCGAGTTGCGGTCCACCAGCAGATACTCTTCCTCAAGCCCCAGCGTGAAGGCCGGCTCCATGAACGCTCACTCCCGCGGGAACAGTTTGATTTGGTAGAGGCCGGGGTCGGCCAGAATCGGCTCCAGCGCATCGCCGAGCACCGTCGCCCACAGCTCCGCCCCCTCCGGCGTGGCGATCAGGTCCTGGCGCACCTCGACCAGGACGTTGGGCAGCCCGGCGGGGGTCGCGTGGCTTTCCACCGTGCCGCCCAGGGTGGTCCGGCCCGAATAGGGCTCGTTGTCGCCGACGCACCAGCGCCCGTCGGCGCGCAGCCGTGCGATCATCGGGATCGGGATGCGCGGGTCGTGGTCCCAGAGGATGCCGACGTGCCAGGGCCGGGCAACGCCACGCATGGCGGGCGTGAAGCTGTGGATCGACAGCAGCACCGGCACCTGCCCGCGCTCGCGCCGCCGGGCGACCTCGGCGGCGACGGCCTCATGATAGGGCCGGAAGATGGCGTCGATCCGGCGCTCCTCCTCGGCGCGGTCCAGGGCACGGTTGCCGGGTATCACCACGTCGTCGCTGACCACCGGGATCGCCGTGGGATCGTCCAGCGCACGGTTCGGGTCGATCACCAGCCGGGAATAGCCGGACAGCACCGCCGTCGCGCCGAACCGCTGCGACAGCCGCCGCGTCACCTCCGCCGCCCCGATGTCATAGGCGATGTGCCGGCACAGATTCGTCTCGTCCAGCCCCAGTGTCCCGAGTGCCTTCGGAATGGCGCGCGAGGCGTGGTCGCACAGCAGCAGCACCGGGCTGTCCGACTCCGGGCGCAGCACGGTCACCGGCGGCGGATCGTCGGGACCCCGCAACGGTGCGGTCGGCGCGGCGCGGGGCGGCGACGGCAGGGTCACCGGTCGGGGGTGTTCGGTGGGCTTGCAGGGGGATCGCTGCGTCATGATGGCACAGTATTGCAGGGTCTCGGTCGCAGCGGAAGTTCCCGCCGGTTGGTCCCAAGGCAACGGTCCGGACGCGTGGATGATCCCACGGCAAAGGCAATGTCCCACAATCCGGGCCTTCCGCAGGTGAGCCATGCGGCGGGGGGACGTGGCGCCCGTAGGTTGCGTCCGTTATAACGGACGCCATGCCGGACGCCAGCACCCTCGCCCCCGTCGCGCGCGTCGATTCCGCGCAGCGGATCGCGCTGATCGCCCTTCTGACCGGAGCGCTGGGCATCGCCTTCGCCCCGATCTTTGTGCGCCTGTCCGAACTGGGACCGAGCGCCACCGCCTTTTGGCGCCTCGCCTTCGCCATTCCCGCTTTGTGGGTCTGGATGGCCATGGAGCCGAAGGGCGGCGCGCGATCCCGCAGACCCTCCTCGCTCTACGACTACGCCCGGCTGATCGCCGCCGGCCTGTTCTTCGCGGGCGACCTCGCCATCTGGCATTGGTCGATCCGCTACACCTCCGTCGCCAACTCCACGCTGCTCGCCAACTTCGCGCCGATCTTCGTGACCTTGGTGTCCTGGCTGGTGTTCAAGGAGCGCTTCAGCCGGACCTTCCTCACCGGCCTTGGGCTGGCCCTGTGCGGGGCCATGGTGCTGATGGGGCAGAGCCTGCAGTTGAGCCCGGACCATCTGTTCGGCGACGCCCTGGGGCTGCTGACCGCGGTGTTCTACAGCGGTTATTTCCTGGTGGTCGGCCGTCTGCGGGCGGAGTTCTCCACCGCCACCATCATGACCTGGAGCGGCGTGGTCACCGGCGTCGCCCTGCTGCCCATCGCCCTGCTGTCGGGGGAAAGCCTGATCGCCGGCTCGCTCGGTGGCTGGGGCGTGCTGCTGGGGCTCGCCCTGGTCAGCCACGCCGGCGGCCAGAGCCTGATCGCCTACGCGCTGGCCCATCTGCCCGCAGCCTTCTCCTCCGTCAGCCTGCTGCTCCAGCCCGCGGCGGCGGCGGTGCTGGCCTGGGCGCTGCTCGCCGAGCCGCTCGGCATGTTCCAGGCGGTCGGAGGCACCGTTGTGCTGGCGGGCATCCTTGTGGCGCGCCGCGGGAGCCGATGAATCGCCTCTCGTGAGGCCGACCATACGCCGCCGTCCGGATGCGAGTTGACGTGATTTACCCGACTCGGGTACGACCTATGACCGATTGCTGATGAAAGGGCATGCCACCGTGTCCGACACCGAAGAACCCCACCACGTACCGGCCTCCTCCCAGCGCATTTCCGAATGGGTGGCGGAGCGGATTCTCGAACGGATCGCCCGTGGCGAACTCGTTCCGGGTGAGCGTCTGCCCGGCGAACGCCAGCTCGCAGAGCAGCTCCACGTCAGCCGGGTGTCGGTGCGCGCGGCCCTGCAAAAGCTGAAGACGCAAGGCTTCCTGACCGCCGTGCAGGGCGGCGGCACGCGGGTGGTGTCCTCCGCCGGCGCCATGGACGGCGCCCTGACCGAGATGGTCCGGGTGAAGCACGCCAACCTCTGCGACCTCGTGGAGATCCGGCAGGCCCTGGAAAGCTGGGCGGCCCGGCGCGCCACCGAGCGCGCGACCCAGGAGCAGATCGACCACATCGGGCGGGTCCTCGCCGCGATGGGCGAGACGGGCCGCGACGGCAAGCAGGCCGCCGACGACATGGACTTCCACCTCGCCGTCGCCCAGGCGGCGGGAAGCCCGGTCTACCTGCACCTGCTGGCGACCATCCGCGACATCCTGAGCCAGATGATGGAGTACCATCACACCGAGCCCTTCGCGTTGGGCCGCGAGGCGCTGATGATCGACCATCACCGCGCCATCTACGACGCCATCAGGCGTCGCGACGCCGATGCCGCCGCCGCTGCGGCCACCGATCACCTCGGCTGGGTGCTCGACCGCTACAACGACCTGAGCCGCAAGGCGGAAGACCTCTCGCGTCCTGACACCGACGCCGCTCCGTAAAGAGGGGCGGCACCTCCGGAGAGGACCGCCCTCCCCGCCTCATGGTCACGGCATAGAAAAAGCCGCGAGGGTCCGAAGATCCTCGCGGCTTTTCTTTTCAATCGATCACGACGATCCCGGTCAGGCGGCCAGGATGCCCTCGATCTGTTTGGTCACGTCGTCGATCTCGGCCATGCCGTCCACCGTCTTCAGAACACCGCGGCTCTGGTAGTACGGAAGGATCGGCGCGGTCTGCTCGTGATACTGGGCGAGGCGGGTCTTCACCGTGTCCGCGTTGTCGTCAGCCCGGCGCTTGAACTCGGTGCTGCCGCAGACATCGCAGACGCCCTCGACCTTCGGCTTCTCGAAGACGTCGTGATAGCCCTTGCCGCACTTGGCGCAGGTGTAGCGGCCGGTGATGCGCTCCACCAGGATGTCGTCCACGACTTTCATCTCGATCACATGATCGAGCTTGAGGCCCTTGTCCGACAGCATGGTGTCCAGCGCCTCGGCTTGGGCGACCGTACGCGGGAAACCATCGAGGATGAAGCCGTTGGCGACATCCGGCTTGGAAATCCGCTCAGCGATGATTTTGACCATCAGCTCGTCCGGCATCAATTTGCCGGCGGACATGATGTCCTTCGCCTGCTGCCCAAGCGGACCGCCCTCGGCGACCATCGCGCGGAGCATGTCGCCCGTGGAAAGCTGGACGAGCCCGCGCGTGTCTTCGAGACGCCGCGCCTGGGTCCCCTTCCCGGCGCCCGGCGGTCCGAGCAGAATGAGATTCATTACTTTCTCCCCCGAAGCTTCGCTTTTTTAATCAGCCCCTCATACTGGTGGGCCAGCAGATGGGAATGAATCTGCGCAACCGTGTCCATCGTCACCGTGACCACGATCAGCAGACTGGTGCCGCCAAAATAGAACGGAACCGAATGCTGGGAAATCAGGATTTCGGGGAGGAGACAAACCGCCACAAGGTAGGCCGAACCGATCACCGTCAGGCGGGTCAGCACGTAGTCGATATAGTCCGCGGTGTTCTTGCCCGGACGGATGCCGGGAATGAAGCCGCCATACTTACGAAGGTTCTCGGCCGTGTCCGCGGGGTTGAAGACGATGGCCGTGTAGAAGAAGCAGAAGAAGATGATCAGCGCCGAATACAGGATCATGTAGAGCGGCGTGCCGTGCGCCAGATAGCGCGTGACGGTCTGCAGCCACTCCGGACCTTCACCGCCGGCGAAGCCGACCGCGGTCAGCGGCAGCAGCAGCAGCGACGACGCGAAGATCGGCGGGATGACGCCCGACGTGTTGAGCTTCAGCGGCAGGTGCGACGCTTCGCCGCCGAACACGCGGTTGCCCATCTGCCGCTTCGGATACTGGATCAGCAGCCGGCGTTGCGCGCGCTCCATGAACACAATGAAGAACACGACGCCCACCGCCATCAGCAGCAGGAAGACGATGAACAGCGTGGACAGCGCGCCGGTGCGGCCCAGCTCCAGCGTGCTGACGAGAGCGCGCGGCAGTTCGGCGACGATGCCGGCGAAGATGATGAGGGAGATGCCGTTGCCGATGCCGCGGGCGGTGATCTGCTCGCCCAGCCACATCAGGAACATCGTGCCGCCGACCAGCGTGATGACCGTGGCGATCTTGAAGAACAGCCCCGGCTCGGGGACCGCGGCGCCGGATGCGCCGGTCATCGCCTCGAGCCCAACCGCCAAGCCCCAGGCCTGCACGGTCGCCAGCAGCACCGTGCCGTAGCGGGTGTACTGGTTCAGCTTCTTGCGGCCCGACTCGCCCTCCTTCTTCAGCGCTTCCATCTGCGGAGACACCGCGGTCAGAAGCTGCACGATGATGGAGGCCGAAATGTACGGCATGATGTTGAGCGCGAAGATCGTCATGCGGTGCAGCGCGCCGCCGGCCAGCATGTCGAACATGCCCAGGATGCCCCCGCCCTGCTGCCGGAAAATATCGGCCAGGATCTGCGGGTTGACGCCCGGAATCGGGATGTAGGTGCCCAGGCGGTAGATGATCAAGGCACCAAGGGTGAACCAGATCCGCTTCTTCAGCTCGGTCGCCTTGGAGAAGGCACCGAAATTAATGTTCGCGGCAAGCTGCTCGGCCGCTGATGCCATGGGTCGTATCCCTGTCCCTAATGCACGAACGGGGCGGTCCTGCAGGATGCAGGCCGCCCCTCGCAACTTCGCTTCATTTAGTGCCGGAAGATGCCCGCGCGCAAGCGCGGGCTTCCGATCACTCGGCGGCTTCGGCGGCGGACGCGGTCAGCGTGACGCTGCCACCCGCCTTCTCGACCGCTTCCACAGCCGACTTGGAGGCGCCGGCCACGGTGAAGCTGGCCTTCGTCGTCAGGGCGCCCTTGCCCAGCAGACGGATGCCGTCCTTCTTCACCTTGCCGGTGACGCCCGCCGCTTCCAGGGCCACCGCATCGATGGTCTGGCTGGCGTCGAGCTTGCCGGCGTCGATGAACTTCTGGACCAGGCCCAGGTTCACGACCGAGTATTCCTTCGCGAAGATGTTGCGGAAACCGCGCTTCGGAAGGCGGCGGTGAAGGGGCATCTGGCCGCCTTCAAAGCCGTTGATGGCCACGCCGGTGCGCGAGGTCTGACCCTTGACGCCACGGCCGCCGGTCTTGCCCTTGCCCGAACCGATACCGCGGCCGACGCGCATGCGCTCCTTACGGGCACCGGGGTTGTCCCGGAGATCGTTCAGCTTCGTCATGGGTTCAGCCCTCGTTCTCGACGCGGACCAGGTGCGCGACCTTGGCGATCATGCCCCGCACGGCCGGAGTGTCCTCCAGCTCGCGGGTCCGGTGCAGCTTGTTGAGACCCAGACCGACCAGCGTCTCGCGCTGGTCGTGCTTGCGGCCGATCGGGCTGCCGGTCTGGGTGACGATGACGGTCTTCTTCTCGGCCATGATCAAGCCTCCTGCGCACCGGCAGCGCCGGTTTCACGCTTGCCGAGGATGTCGCTCACGCGACGGCCGCGACGGGCGGCGACGCTGCGCGGGCTGGAAACCTGCGACAGGGCATCGAAGGTCGCCTTGATCATGTTGTGCGGGTTCGAGGTGCCGATGGACTTCGTCACCACGTCCTGCACACCCAGCGCCTCGAAGATCGCGCGCATCGGACCGCCGGCGATGATGCCGGTACCGGCCGGGGCGGTGCGCAGCACGACCTTGCCGGCACCGAAGTGACCGTTGGAGTCGTGGTGCAGCGTGCGGCCTTCGCGGAGCGGAACGCGGATCATGCCGCGCTTCGCCTGGTCGGTGGCCTTACGGATCGCCTCCGGCACTTCACGGGCCTTGCCCGATCCGACGCCGACGCGGCCCTTGCCGTCACCGACCACCACCAGGGCGGCGAAGCCGAAGCGACGGCCGCCCTTCACAACCTTGGCGACGCGGTTGATACCAACGAGCTTTTCGATCAGCTCGCTCTCTTCCCGGTCGCGATCGCGCGGCTGCCGATCACGGTCGCTCCGCTCGCCTCTTTCACGTGCCATTTCGGAGCCTCCTTAGAACGACAGCCCGCCCTCGCGGGCGGCGTCAGCCAGGGCCTTGACCCGGCCGTGGTAAATGTAGCCACCACGGTCGAACACGACCTCGGTGACGCCCGCCGCCTTGGCGCGCTCGGCGATGAGCGCACCGATCTTCTGGGCGGCTTCGACGTTCCCACCGTGCTTGAGCTGCTCGCGCAGCTCCTTTTCCACGGACGAGGCCGAGGCGACCGTGCGGCCGTTCTCGTCGTCGATGATCTGGGCGTAGATGTGCAGATTGGACCGGAAAACCGAGAGGCGAGCCCGCCCGCCGGCCTTCTTGGCAATCTGCGCGCGCACGCGCTGCTTGCGGCGCTCGTGGAGTTGCTTTGGCTTGAGCATGGCGGACCTTACTTCTTCTTGCCTTCCTTACGGATCAGCGTCTCGGTCTCGTACTTGATGCCCTTGCCCTTATAGGGCTCCGGCTTCTTCCAACCGCGGATCTCCGCGGCGACTTGACCGACTTTCTGCTTGTCGAAGCCCGACACCGAGATCGCGGTGGGCTTGTCACACTTGATGGTGATGCCCTCCGGGATCGGGTACTTGACGTCGTGCGAGTAGCCGAGCTGCATGACCAGCTCCTTGCCCTGCACGGCGGCACGGTAACCGACGCCGTTGATCTCGAGGTTGATGGTGAAGCCCTGGTTGACGCCCGTGACCATGTTGTTGATCAGGGTGCGCGAGGTTGCCCACATGACGCGGGCGCGCTTGCTGTCGTTCGCCGGGGCGACCACGACCTTGCCGTCTTCCAGCTTGGCCGTGATGTCGTCGATGAGGGTCAGGCTGAGCGAACCCAGCTTGCCCTTGGCCGACACCTGCTGGCCGTTGACGGAGACGTCAACACCAGCCGGAACCGGCACGGGATGCTTTCCAATGCGCGACATCGAAGGGTCCCCCTTAGAACACGCGGCAGAGGACTTCACCGCCGACGTTGGCGGCGCGGGCCTCATTGTCCGACATCACGCCGCGCGGCGTGGAGAGGATCGCGATGCCGAGGCCGTTGAAGACGCGGGGCAGATCGGTGATCTTCGAATAGACGCGGCGGCCGGGCTTCGACACGCGGGCGATCTGCTTAATGACAGGCTCGCCTTCGTGATACTTCAGCTCGATCTTCAGGTTCTTGATGCCGGGGCGCAGCTCCTCCTCGGAGTAGCCGCGGATGTAACCCTCGCGCTTGAGAACCTCAAGCACGTTGCTGCGCAGCTTCGACGCCGGGCTCTGCACAACAGACATACGGGCGTGCTGACCGTTGCGGATGCGGGTCAGCATATCGCCGAGCGGATCGCTCAAAGACATTCTCCGACCCTCCTTACCAGCTCGACTTCACCATCCCCGGGATCTGGCCGGTCGAGGCCAGTTCGCGGAGGGTGACGCGGGACAGCTTGAACTTGCGATAGAACGCCCGCGGACGGCCGGTCATTTCGCAGCGGTTGCGGATGCGCACCTTCGACGAGTTGCGCGGCAGCTCAGCCAGCTTGAGGCGGGCGGCGAACTGCTCTTCCGGCGGGAGGGAGCGATCGGAGGCGATGGCCTTCAGGCGGGCACGCTTGTTGGCGAATTGCTTCACCAGCTTGGTGCGACGCTTGTTCTTCTCGATGGCACTGGTCTTAGCCATGGGGTCGTGCTCCAGCCAATCAGGCCACAAACGGCATGTCGAAGGCCTTCAGGAGAGCCTTGGCCTCCTTGTCGGTCTTCGCCGAGGTGACGAAAATGATGTCCATGCCGCGGATCTGATCGATCTTGTCGTAGTCGATCTCCGGGAAAATGATCTGCTCCTTCACGCCCATGGCATAGTTGCCACGGCCGTCGAAGCTGTTGCCGGGGATGCCGCGGAAGTCGCGGACACGCGGCAACGCGATCGTGACCAGGCGATCCAGGAACTCGTACATGCGGTCACGGCGGAGCGTGACCTTGCACCCGATCGCCATGCCCTCACGCAGCTTGAACTGCGCGATCGACTTGCGGGACTTCGTGACGATCGGCTTCTGGCCGCTGATCGCCGTCAGTTCGCTCACCGCATTCTGGATCTTCTTGGAGTCGCCGACGGCCTCGCCGACACCCATGTTGATGACGATCTTCTCGATCCGCGGAACTTCCATGTCGTTCGCGTAGCCGAACTCAGCCTTGAGCGCGGCGCGGATCTTGGAGTCGTACACTTCCTTCAAACGTGCAGCCATTGGTCCGGTCCTCACACGTCGATGACTTCGCCGGACCGCTTGGCGACACGCACCTTGCGGCCATCCTCAAGGACCTTGAAACCGACGCGGGTCGGCTTGCCGTCCTTGGGGTCGACATGAGCAACATTCGAGACGTTGATCGGCGCCTCGAACTCAACGATGCCGCCCTGCGAGGTGGCGCTCGGACGCTGGTGCTTCTTCACCACGTTCACGCCCTGCACGACGACACGGTTTTCCGCCGGGATGACCTTGAGGACCTCACCGGTCTTGCCCTTGTCCTTGCCGGCCAGGACGACGACCTTGTCCTTGGTCTTGATCTTCGCGGCCATCACAGCACCTCCGGCGCCAGCGAGATGATCTTCATGAACTTCTTGCCGCGAAGCTCACGAGTGACCGGCCCGAAGATACGCGTGCCGATCGGCTCGCCCTGCTTGTTGATCAGCACGGCGGCATTGCGGTCGAAACGGATCGCGGACCCGTCCTCCCGGCGCAGTTCCTTCGCGGTGCGGACGATGACGGCGCGATGCACGTCGCCCTTCTTGACGCGACCCTTCGGAATGGCCTCCTTGACCGAGACGACGATGACGTCGCCGACGGTGGCCACCTTCCGCTTGGACCCGCCAAGCACCTTGATGCACTGCACCCGGCGCGCCCCGCTATTGTCGGCGACTTCCAGGTTGGTTTGCATCTGGATCATGGTTTGTACCCTTCCGTTTACGCGGCGCCGCTAACGGCGGCGGACTCAAGCACGACCGTCCAGCGCTTGCGCTTGGAGATCGGGCGGCATTCGATGATCGAAACGGTATCGCCGACCTTGAACTGGTTGCCCTCGTCGTGGGCGGCGTACTTCTTCGACTGACGAATGAACTTCTTGTACACGGGGTGCATGACGCGGCGCTCGACCAGGACGATAACCGTCTTGTCGCCCTTGTCGCTGACCACCGTGCCCTGCAGAACGCGGCGAGGCATAGGTAGCCCTCCTTACTTGCCGGCTTCGGCAGAGCGCGAACGCTCGCCGAGGATCGTCTTGATGCGCGCGATGTCGCGACGCACCACTCGCACCCGCGCGGTGTTCTCCAGCTGGCCGGAGGCCCGCTGGAAACGCAGGTTGAACTGCTCCTTCTTGAGCTGGAGGAGCTGATCGTTCAGCTCCTCCGTGCTCTTCGCACGAACGTCGACGGGCTTCATGCCGCCACCTCCTCACCGCCGCCGAGGCGGGTCACCAGCTTGGTCTTGATCGGCAGCTTGGCGGCCGCCAGGGCGAACGCCTGCTTTGCCACATCCGCGGGCACGCCGTCCAGCTCAAACAGGATACGGCCGGGATGAACGCGGGCCGCCCAGTACTCGGGCGTGCCCTTACCGGAACCCATGCGGACTTCGGCGGGCTTGGTGGAGACCGGCAGGTCCGGGAACACGCGGATCCACACGCGGCCCTGACGCTTCATGGCGCGGGTGATCGCGCGGCGGGCCGCTTCGATCTGACGGGCCGTGATGCGCTCCGGCTCCAGGGCCTTGAGGCCGAAGGAGCCGAAGTTCAGCTGGGTGCCGCCCTTCGCGTTGCCGTGGATGCGGCCCTTGTGGGCCTTGCGGTACTTGGTACGCTTCGGAGAAAGCATCGCTCGTGCCCCTTACTAGCGGTCAGCCCGCTCGGAGCGGTCACGGTCGCCGCGACCACGGCCCCCACGCTCCTCACGGTCACCACGCTCGCGACGCTCACGCCGCGGCTCGCCATCGGTCGACACCGGCTCGGTGCCCATGCGCTTGTCCTGCGCCATCGGGTCGTGCGCCATGATCTCGCCCTTGAAGACCCACACCTTGACACCGCAGGTGCCGTAGGTGGTCTTCGCGGTCGCGGTGCCGTAGTCGATGTCCGCACGCAGGGTGTGCAGCGGAACGCGGCCCTCGCGGTACCACTCCAGACGGGCGATCTCGGCGCCGCCGAGACGACCGGAGCAGTTGATCCGGATGCCCTGGGCGCCCAGACGCATGGCCGACTGCACGGCGCGCTTCATGGCGCGGCGGAAGGCCACGCGGCGCTCCAGCTGGCTGGCGATGTTCTCGGCGATGAGCTTGGCATCGATCTCCGGCTTGCGGATCTCGATGATGTTCAGGCTCACCTCGCCGCCGGCCATCTTCGACAGCTCGGAACGCAGCTTCTCGATGTCCGCGCCCTTCTTGCCGATCACCACGCCCGGACGGGCTGAGTGGATGGTGACGCGGGCCTTCTTGGCCGGACGCTCGATGACCACGCGCGAGCAGCCGGCCTGCTGCAGGCGACCCTGCAGGTAGCCGCGCAGCTTCAGGTCCTGGTGCAGCAGGTTGGCGTAATCGCGCTTGGCGAACCAACGGCTGTCCCAGGTCCGGTTGATGCCGAGGCGCAGCCCGATCGGATTGACTTTCTGACCCATCTTACTCGGCCCCTTCGGCAGCGGCGGCGTCGCGCTCACGCACGATGATCGTCAGGTTGGAGAACAGCTTCTCGACCCGCGCGCCGCGGCCACGGGCGCGGGCGTGGAAGCGCTTCATCACCAGGGCGCGGCCGACCGTCGCCGAGGAGACGTACAGGCGGTCCACATCGAGCTGATGGTTGTTCTCGGCGTTGGCGATCGCGGCCTGCAGAACCTTCTTCACCTCGCCGGCGATGCGGCGCTTGGAGAAGGTCAGCTCGGCCACGGCGCTGCTGGCATCCTTGTTCCGGATGAGCTGGGCGACGAGGTTCAGCTTGCGCGGGCTGGTGCGGATCATCGGATTGGAGGCGATCGCCTCGTTCTCCGCGATACGGCTGGGGTTGGAGGGCTTGCCCATGGCTTACTTCCTCTTCGCCTTCTTGTCCGCCGCGTGCCCGTAGAAGGTGCGCGTCGGAGCGAACTCACCGAACTTGTGGCCGATCATGTTCTCGGTCACCAGAACCGGCAGGAACTTGTGGCCATTGTACACGCCGAACGTGAGACCCACGAACTGCGGCAGGATCGTCGAGCGGCGCGACCAGATCTTGATGATCTCGTTGCGGCCCGAGGCCCGCGACTTGTCCGCCTTCTTGAGCAGGTAGCCGTCGACGAACGGGCCCTTCCAAACGGAGCGTGCCATCGTCCGCCCTCCTTACTTCGAATGACGGCGGCGCAGGATCAGGCCATCCGTCTTCTTGTTGTGACGAGTCTTCTTGCCCTTGGTCGGCTTGCCCCACGGCGTGACCGGATGACGGCCACCCGAGGTGCGGCCTTCACCACCACCGTGCGGGTGGTCGATCGGGTTCATGGCGACACCACGGACGGACGGACGGATGCCCAGCCAACGGCTGCGACCGGCCTTGCCCTTGTTGGTGTTCATGTTGTCCGGGTTCGACACGGCACCCAGGGTGGCCATGCAGTCGCCGCGGACCACGCGAAGCTCGCCCGAGGGCAGCTTCAGCTGGGCGTACCCACCGTCGCGGCCGACCAGCTGCAGGTAGGTGCCGGCCGAACGGGCCAGCTGACCACCCTTGCCGGGCTTCAGCTCGACGTTGTGCAGCACGGAACCGACCGGGATGTTCTTCAGCGGCATGGCGTTGCCGGGCTTCACATCCACCTTCTCGCCGGCCACCACCGTGTCGCCCACCTTCAGGCGCTGCGGCGCCAGGATGTAGGACAGGGTGCCGTCCTCATACTTGATGAGGGCGATGAAGGCCGTGCGGTTCGGATCGTACTCCAGGCGCTCAACCGTCGCCGGGACGTCGAACTTGCGACGCTTGAAGTCCACCAGACGGTAGACGCGCTTGTGACCGCCACCCATCCGGCGCGCGGTGATGCGGCCGGTGTTGTTGCGGCCGCCGGACTTGGTCAGGCCCTCGGTGAGGGTCTTGACCGGCTTGCCCTTCCACAGCTCCGAGCGGTCGACGATGACCAGCTGGCGGAGCGACGGCGTAATTGGGCGATATTGCTTCAGAGCCATCGGATCACACTCCCGCTCAGATGCCCGTGGTCACGTCGATCTTGTTCCCCTCGGCGAGGGTCACGACGGCCTTCTTGAAGTCCGAGCGACGGCCGATGGTCCCGCGGAAGCGCTTGGTCTTGCCCTTGGAAACAAGGGTGTTGACCGCCGTCACCTTCACGTTGAACAGCCCCTCGACAGCCGCCTTGATCTCCGGCTTGGTCGCCGACAGCGGCACGCGGAACGTCACCTGATTGTGCTCCGACGCCATCGTCGACTTCTCGGTGATCACCGGAGCCAGGATGAGGTCGTACATCCGCTCCTGGCTCACCGCAGGTTTCGACTGCTTGCTCATTTCAGGCGAGCCTCCAGCTGCTCGACCGCGTTGCGGGTCAGGACCAGCGTATCGCGGCGAAGAATGTCGTAGACGTTGGCGCCCTGCTCCGGCAGCACGTCGATCAGCGGGATGTTGCGCGAGGCCCGAGCGAAGTTCTCGTTCAGGTTGGCGCCATCGATGATCAGAGCCGAGGTCAGGCCGAGCGAAGCAAGACGGACAGCCAGTTCCTTGGTCTTGTGGGTCTCGGCCGAAGCGGCGTCGAGGACCAGGAGCTTGCCTTCCGCGGCCTTGGTGGACAGCGCGGTCTTCAGCGCGAGCTTGCGGACCTTCTTGGTCAGGTCGTGCTCGTGGGAGCGGACGACCGGGCCGAAGATGGTCGCGCCACCACGGAACTGGGCGGAGCGCATGGAGCCCTGACGGGCGCGGCCGGTGCCCTTCTGGCGGTACGGCTTCTTGCCGGTGCCGGAGATCTCGCTGATCGTCTTGGTCTTGTGCGTACCGGCGCGGCGCTTGGCCAGCTGCCAGTTGACCATACGGGCCAGGATGTCCGTGCGCGACGGAAGGCCGAAGATCTCGTCAGCCAGCTCGATCTCGCCGACGGTCTCGTTGTTCAGGTTCTTAATGGTCGCCTTCATGGCCATCACTCCTGCGGCTCGGCGGCGGCTTCAGCGGCCGGCGCAGCCTTGATCCCGGCGGGGAACGGCAGACCTTCCGGAGCCTTCTTCTTCACCGCGTCGCGGATGCGGAGCCAAGCTCCCTCGGCGCCCGGAACGGCACCCTTGAGGAAGATCAGACCGCGGTCCTCATCGACCGACACGACCTTCAGGTTCAGAACCGTGACCTTCTCGTCGCCGAGATGACCGGCCATCTTCTTGTTCTTGAAGACCTTGCCGGGGTCCTGGCGGTTACCCGTCGAACCGTGCGAGCGGTGCGACACCGACACGCCGTGCGTCGCGCGCAGACCACCGAAGTTCCAGCGCTTCATCGGACCGGCGAAGCCCTTACCGATGGAAGTGCCGGTGACGTCGACGAACTGGCCCGGGACGAAATGCGCAGCCGAGAGCTCGGCGCCGACCTCGATCAGCGCGTCGGCATCGACGCGGAACTCGACCAGCTTGCGCTTGGGCTCGACGCGCGCCTTGGCGAAATGCCCGCGCTGCGGCTTCGTGACGTTCTTCACCTTGATGGCGCCTGCGCCGAGCTGGACGGCGGTGTAGCCATCCTTGTCCTCGGTGCGAACGGCGACGACCTGGCAGCTGTCGACTTTCAGCACAGTCACCGGCACGTGCTGCCCGTCGTCCGTGAAGACGCGGGTCATGCCGACTTTCTGCGCGATCAAACCGGATCGCATTGTTCTTTATCTCCTGACCAGGGACATCCTCAGAGGGAGAGGTCCCTCAACAGCAACGAATTAGAGCTTGATCTCGACGTCCACACCGGCAGCGAGGTCGAGCTTCATCAGCGCGTCCACCGTCTGCGGCGTCGGATCGACGATGTCGAGCAGACGCTTGTGGGTGCGGATTTCGAACTGCTCGCGCGACTTCTTGTCGACGTGCGGCGAGCGGTTCACCGTAAACTTCTCGATCTGCGTCGGCAGCGGGATCGGGCCCCGCACCCGAGCACCGGTCCGCTTGGCGGTGTTGACGATCTCGCTGGTCGACTGGTCGAGCACGCGATGATCGAACGCCTTCAAGCGGATGCGGATGTTCTGGCTGTCCATGTCCAAACGTCCCTTGCACCTCGTTTCGGTGGCGCGACTGCGCCACCGGCACCCCAAAATCTGTCCCCCGGGGACCCGCGGCGGCAGGCGAACCTGCGCCGGCTCACCGAAGCGGTGGGCGGCGGTTCGTCTGTCCGATCTGACGGCCGATACGAAAAAGAACATCCCCCGCATCGCAATGCGGATGGATGTTCCTGGCAGCAACCGGTGCAAGTGGAACTTGCGGTGCCGTTCGTGATCGGGCTGCGTCTAGGCCGGACGTGCCTACTACCAACCCAAATTCCAGAGGGCGTAACGTGTATGCCCTAGGCGCCCCGGTGTCAACCCACATTTTCCCCCTTGTGACAGGAGGATGACGGGATCGGACCGGTTCGGCGCGTCACGCCGCATTTTCGCGGTTCGGCTATGCAAAAAGGGGCCGACCCGCAGGCCGGCCCCTCTTCACAGAACGCGATCTTACTTGATGATCGAGGCGACGACGCCGGCGCCGACGGTGCGGCCACCCTCGCGGATGGCGAAGCGCAGGCCCTCGTCCATGGCGATCGGAGCGATCAGCTCGACTTCCATGGAGATGTTGTCGCCCGGCATCACCATCTCGGTGCCTTCCGGCAGCTTCACCATGCCCGTCACGTCGGTCGTGCGGAAGTAGAACTGCGGACGGTAGTTGGTGAAGAACGGCGTGTGACGGCCACCCTCTTCCTTTGTCAGGATGTAGGCCTCGGCCTTGAAGGTGGTGTGCGGCGTGATGCTGCCCGGCTTGGCCAGAACCTGGCCGCGCTCGACGTCCTCACGCTTGGTGCCGCGCAGCAGCGCGCCGATGTTGTCGCCGGCCTCACCCGAGTCGAGCAGCTTGCGGAACATCTCGACGCCGGTCACGGTGGTCTTGACCGTCGTCTTCAGACCGACGATCTCGACTTCCTCGCCGACCTTGACGATGCCGCGCTCGACGCGGCCGGTCACCACGGTGCCGCGGCCCGAGATCGAGAACACGTCCTCGATCGGCATCAGGAACGGACGGTCCTTCGGACGCTCCGGCTGCGGGATGTACTGGTCGACCTCGGCCATCAGCTTGAGGATCGCGTCACGGCCGATCTCCGGCGAACGGTCCTCCAGCGCGCACAGCGCCGAGCCCTTGACGATCGGAATGTCGTCGCCCGGGAACTGGTAGGAGGACAGCAGCTCGCGCACCTCCATCTCGACCAGCTCGAGCAGCTCCGGATCGTCGACCATGTCGACCTTGTTCATGAACACCACCAGCGCCGGCACGCCGACCTGGCGGGCCAGCAGGATGTGCTCGCGGGTCTGCGGCATCGGGCCGTCGGCGGCCGACACGACCAGGATCGCGCCGTCCATCTGCGCGGCGCCCGTGATCATGTTCTTCACGTAGTCGGCGTGGCCCGGGCAATCGACGTGGGCGTAGTGGCGGTTGGTCGTCTCGTACTCGACGTGCGCGGTCGAGATCGTGATGCCACGCGCCTTCTCTTCCGGCGCCTTGTCGATCTGGTCGTAGGCGGTGAAGGTCGCGCCGCCGCTCTCGGCCAGCACCTTCGTGATCGCCGCCGTCAGCGACGTCTTGCCGTGGTCGACGTGGCCGATCGTGCCAATGTTGCAGTGCGGCTTGTTCCGCTCGAACTTTGCCTTCGCCATGGTGTGTGCTCTCCGTCTCTTTGTCGTTCCAGCGGTTTCAGGCCATCCTGGCGCGGATGGTCTCCGCAATGGTCTGCGGCACCGGCTCGTGGTGGTCGAACTGCATCGTGTACTGCGCGCGCCCCTGACTCATCGAGCGCAGGGTGTTCACATAGCCGAACATCGACGCCAGCGGAACCATCGCCAGGATCGAACGGGCGTTGCCCCGCTGGTCCATGGCGGTGATCTGGCCGCGGCGGCTGTTCAGGTCCCCGATGATGTCGCCCATGTAGTCTTCGGGCGTCACCACCTCAACCCTCATGATCGGCTCCAGAAGCATCGGGCCGGCCTTCTGCATGCCCTCGCGGAAGGCCGCGCGGGTCGCGATCTCGAAGGCGAGCACCGAGGAGTCGACGTCGTGGAAGGCGCCGTCGACCAGCGCGACCTTGAGGTCGATCACCGGGAAGCCGGCGACCACCCCGGTGTGCAGCGAGGCGTCGAGCCCCTTCTGCACACCCGGAATGAACTCCTTGGGGACGGCCCCGCCAACGACCTTGTTCTGGAAGACGAAACCGCTGCCGGCAGGCTGCGGCTCGAAGACCAGCTTGACGCGGGCGAACTGGCCGGTCCCTCCGGTCTGCTTCTTGTGGGTGTAGTCGATCTCGGCGGCCTTGGAGATGGTCTCGCGGTACGCCACCTGCGGCGCACCGACGTTCGCATCCACCTTGAACTCCCGCTTCATGCGGTCGACGATGATTTCCAGATGCAGCTCGCCCATGCCCTTGATGATCGTCTGACCGCTTTCATGGTCGACGGCCACGCGGAAGGACGGATCCTCCTGGGCGAGGCGGGACAGCGCCATGCTCATCTTTTCCTGGTCGGCCTTGGACTTCGGCTCGACGGCCACCTCGATGACCGGTTCCGGAAATTCCATCCGCTCCAGGACGATGGGCTTGGCAGGATCGCACAGCGTGTCGCCGGTCGTCGTGCTCTTCAGCGCGGTGAAGGCGACAATGTCGCCGGCATAGGCCTCGTCGATCTCCTCCCGGCTGTTGGCGTGCATCAGCAGCATGCGGCCGATGCGCTCCTTCTCGTCCTTGCCGGGATTCATCACGGTGGTGCCGGAGGCGACCGTGCCGGAATAGACGCGCACGAAGGTGAGGGACCCGACGAAGGGGTCGTTCATGATCTTGAAGGCGAGCGCGGAGAAGGGAGCGGCGTCGTCCGGTGCGCGCTCATCCGTCTCGGGGCTGCCGACGCGGTGTCCACGGACCGCCCCGACGTCGACGGGGGCCGGCAAATAGTCCACCACGGCGTCCAGCATCGGCTGGATGCCCTTGTTCTTGAAGGCCGAGCCGCAGAGGACCGGCACGAAGCGCAGCCCGACGGTGCCCTTGCGGATGCAGGCCCTGAGCGTGTCCTCGGACGGTTCCTGCCCGGACTCGAGATAGGCCTCCATGGCCGCGTCGTCGAGTTCCAGGACGGCGTCGAGCAGCGCCTGGCGATGACGCGCCGCTTCGTCCTTCAGGGCGTCCGGAATGTCGGTGTGATAGAATTCGGCGCCCAGCGTCTCTTCTTTCCAGACGATGGCGCGCATGGCGACCAGATCGACGACGCCGACAAAGCTGGCTTCGGATCCGATCGGAAGCTGGAGGACGAGCGGGAAGGCTCCCAGCCGTTCCCTCATCATGTCGACGCAGCGGAAGAAGTCCGCGCCGGTGCGATCCAGCTTGTTGACGAAACACATGCGGGGCACGCCGTACTTGTCGGCCTGCCGCCACACGGTCTCGGACTGGGGCTCCACCCCCGCAACGGAATCGAATACCGCAACCGCACCGTCGAGCACGCGCAGGGAGCGTTCGACTTCGATCGTGAAGTCGACGTGGCCCGGCGTGTCGATGATGTTGATGCGATGATCGCGCCAGAAGCAGGTCGTGGCCGCGGAGGTGATGGTGATGCCCCGTTCCTGTTCCTGCTCCATCCAATCCATCACCGCGGTGCCCTCGTGCACCTCGCCGATTTTGTACGACTTTCCAGTGTAGTACAAAATCCGCTCGGTGGTCGTGGTCTTCCCGGCATCGATGTGAGCCATGATGCCGATGTTGCGGTAGCGGTTCAGAGGATGGGAACGGGGCATGACAAGCACCTGGGCCGGTGGGTGCCTTACCAGCGGTAGTGCGAGAACGCCTTGTTGGCTTCCGCCATACGATGGGTGTCCTCGCGCTTCTTCACGGCGGTGCCACGCTGGTTGGCGGCATCCAGCAGCTCACCCGACAGACGCTCGGTCATGGTGTTTTCCGAGCGGGCGCGGGCGGCGCCGATGAGCCAACGGATGGCCAGGGCCTGGGCGCGGTCCGTGCGGACCTCGACCGGAACCTGGTAGGTGGCGCCACCGACGCGACGCGAGCGCACTTCGAGGTGCGGCTTCACGTTCAGCAGGGCGTCGTGGAAGACCTGAACGGGCTCGTTCTTGGTCTTGGCCTCGATGCGGCTGAGCGCGCCGTAAACGATGCGCTCGGCGGCGGACTTCTTGCCGTCCAGCATCAGGCAGTTCATGAACTTGGTCAGGACGCGGTCGCCATACTTGGCGTCCGGCAGGACCTCACGCTTCTCGGCGCGACGACGACGGGACATCGTGAATACTCCTTACTTCGGACGCTTCGCGCCGTACTTCGAACGACGCTGCTTACGGTCCTTCACGCCCTGGGTATCGAGCGTGCCGCGGATGATGTGGTAGCGAACGCCGGGAAGATCCTTCACACGGCCGCCGCGGATCATAACCACCGAGTGTTCCTGGAGGTTATGGCCTTCACCGGGGATGTAGGAGGTCACTTCGAAGCCGTTCGTCAGGCGAACGCGGGCGACCTTACGCAGAGCCGAGTTCGGCTTCTTCGGCGTGGTCGTATAGACGCGGGTGCAGACGCCACGCTTCTGCGGGCACGCCTCCATCGCGGGAACCTTATTGCGCGCGGCCAAGGGCTCGCGCGGCTTACGGATCAACTGGTTGATCGTCGGCATATCTGCCCTTCATCCCTTCAGGTCACTCGGCCGGCGGAGCCGGGCCGATTGGAAAAACGCCCGGCGTTGACCGGACGATGCAAAAGCCCGCCTGCGAAGCCTGGAGGGCTTCGAGCGGGCCCAATGGTCGAACGCCGTCGGATGGGTCCGCAAGGACCCGGTCGTTCAGCTATGTCGCTTGGGTTCAGCCGGATGCCAGGCGGGATGGACGAAAGACCTTCCCGAGGCTCCTTTTGAAGTTCGCGGACTATATGGGTCTGCCGGGGACCCGTCAAGCGCGCAGATGACCGTTCGTCATGCGCTTCGACGACGTTTCTGTGTCAGCCGGAGCGAGCCGACCGGCGGCGGCGCAACGCCTCCGCGCCCGCCGTCACGGCGGCGGCCCGCGCCTCCAGCATCGGGCGCATCCGGGCGAGAAGATCGGTCGTCACACCCTCCCCTGCTCCGTCCGGCGACCCCGCATCGAAGGGCGGGTGGGGATCGTATTCGATGGACAGTTGGACGAGCCTCGCGGTCTCTTCGCCGAACAGGTCGGCGACGATCCGCAACGCCACATCGATTCCCGCGGTCACGCCGCCACCGGTGAACAGAGCGCCGTCCACCACCACGCGCTCCGCCACCGGCGTGGCGCCGAAGGCGGCGAGGAAATCGCGGGAGGCCCAATGCGTGCCGGCCCGCTTCCCCTCCAACAACCCGGCGGCGCCAAGGACCAGCGAGCCGGTGCAGATCCCGGAGAGATAGCGGGTGCTCGACGCCCGCTCCTCCAGGAAGGCCAAGACCTCCCCGTCGGTCAGCAGCGCGTTGATCCCGCCGCCTCCCGGCACCAGGAGAAGGTCGAGCGGCGGTGCCTCGGCGAGGGTGGTGGTGGGAAGGATCGTTAGGCCTGTGTCGGAGCGCACCGGATCGAGCGTCTTCCAAAGCAGATGCACTTGGGCGCCGGGCACACGAGCCAGCACCTCGTAAGGGCCGGTAAGATCGAGCTGCGTGACGTTGGGAAACAGCAGGAGGCCGAAGCTGGGCGCTTTTTCGGTCATCGTGGTGGCTCCTGTACGCGGAGTGGACGATGTTAGTCCCACTTGGACAAACGAGAAAGGGGCGCGTCCCCTGCGGAACGCGCCCCCTGCCCTACCCTATGCGCCGAAGCGTCAGGCCGCGGTGCTCTCGCCCGGATGCGGCAGGGCCGGAGCCTCGCCCTCGCCATCCTCGCCCAGCGCCATCGCGCGATCCCGCTCGGCGGCGATCTGCTTCAGGCGGTTGACGACGGAGCCCGTGCCCGCCGGGATCAGACGGCCGACGATCACGTTCTCCTTCAGGCCTTCCAGGTTGTCGGTCTTGCCCGACACCGCCGCCTCCGTGAGGACGCGGGTGGTTTCCTGGAACGACGCGGCGGAGATGAAGGACCGGGTCTGCAGCGACGCCTTGGTGATGCCCTGCAGGACCGGATGGCCGGCGGCCGGCTTCAGCCCCTCGGCGACGGTCTTCTCGTTCTCCTCGTCGAACTCCTGGCGGTCGACCTGCTCGCCCACCAGGAAGGTGGTCTCGCCGGCGTCGGTGATCTCGACCTTCTGCAGCATCTGGCGAACGATCACCTCGATGTGCTTGTCGTTGATCTTCACGCCCTGCAGTCGATAGACGTCCTGGATCTCGTTGATGAGGTAGTTGGCCAGAGCTTCCACGCCCATCACCGACAGGATGTCGTGCGGCACCGGGTTGCCGTCCATCAGCAGGTCGCCGCGCTGGACATAGTCACCCTCCTGCACGGAGATGTGCTTGCCCTTCGGGATCAGATACTCGCGCTCGTCCCCCGTCTCGTCGTTGCGGACGACGATGCGGCGCTTGGTCTTGTAGTCCTTGCCGAACTCCACGCGGCCGTCGAGGTCCGAGATGATCGCGAAGTCCTTCGGACGGCGCGCCTCGAACAGCTCGGCCACGCGCGGCAGACCGCCCGTGATGTCGCGGGTCTTGGACGACTCGCGCGGGATACGCGCCAGCACGTCGCCGGCCCGGACGTGGGCGCCGTTCTCGACCGAGAGAATGGCGTCCACCGACATGAAGTAGCGGGCCTCCAGACCGTTGGCGAGCGTGATGATCTCGCCCCGCTCGTCGCGCAGCGTGATGCGCGGCTTCAGATCCGCACCGCGCGGCTGCTGGCGCCAGTCCACCACGACCTTCGACGAGATGCCGGTCGCCTCGTCCATCACCTCGCGCATGGAGATGCCTTCCACGAGGTCCACGTAGTGGGCGGTACCCTCGCGCTCGGTGATGATCGGCAGGGTGTAGGGGTCCCACTCGGCCAGCTTCTGGCCGCGCTCGACCTTCACGCCCTCGTCGGCCAGCAGCTTCGCACCGTACGGGACGCGGTGACGCGCCCGCTCGCGGCCCTGCTCGTCGAGCAGGATCACCTCGGTGTTGCGGCCCATGACCACCGGGATGTTGGAGGAGTTGATGACGACGTTGCGGTTGTTGATCCGCACCGTGGCATCGAACGCCGCCTCCACCTGACTCTGCTCCGCGCCGCGCTGCGCCGCGCCACCGATGTGGAACGTGCGCATGGTGAGCTGCGTGCCCGGCTCGCCGATCGACTGGGCGGCGATGACGCCGACCGCCTCGCCGACGTTCACCAGCGTGCCGCGGGCCAGATCGCGGCCGTAGCACTTGGCGCAGACGCCGTCCTTGGTCTCGCAGGTCAGGACCGAGCGGATCATGACGCTGTCGATTCCCGAACGCTCGATGCGGTCAACCGTGGCCTCGTCGATCAGGCCGGCGTTCGGCACGATCAGTTCGCCGTTGAGCGGGTCGATCAGGTCGCCGACCACCGTGCGGCCGAGGATGCGGTCGCCCAGCGGGGAGATGACCTCGCCGCCGTCGATCACCGCCTTGACGGTGATGCCCTTGTCGGTGCCGCAATCGGTCTCGACGATGATGGCATCCTGGGCCACGTCGACGAGACGACGGGTCAGGTAACCGGAGTTCGCCGTCTTCAAGGCGGTGTCGGCCAGACCCTTGCGGGCGCCGTGGGTGGAGTTGAAGTACTCCAGCACGGTCAGGCCTTCCTTGAAGTTCGAGATGATCGGCGTCTCGATGATCTCGCCCGACGGCTTGGCCATGAGGCCGCGCATACCCGCCAGCTGGCGGATCTGGGCGGCCGAGCCACGCGCACCGGAGTGGGCCATCATGTAGACCGAGTTGACCGGCTTGCCCGGCTTGGTGTCGGAGATGACCTTCATCATCTCCGTCGCCACCTTTTCGGTGCATTCCGACCAGACGTCGACGACCTTGTTGTACTTCTCGCCCTGGGTGATCAGGCCGTCGAGATACTGCTGCTCGAACTCCTTCACCCGCTCCTTGCTGTCGTTGACCAGCTTCTTCTTCGCCTCGGGGATGACCATGTCATCCTTGCCGAAGGAGATGCCGGCGCGGCAGGCGTGGCCGAAGCCGAGCTTCATCAGGCGGTCGGCGAAGATCACCGTCTCCTTCTGACCGCAGTGGCGGTAGACGGCGTCGATGACGTTGCCGACGTCCTTCTTGGTCAGCAGGCGGTTGATCAGCGCGAAGGGCACCGCCGGGTTGCGCGGCAGGATCTCGGACAGCAGCATGCGGCCCGGAGTCGTCTCCACGATGGAGATCTTCTCGTCACCGTTCTCGTCCACGCCCTTGTAGCGCGCCTTCACCTTGGCGTGCAGCGTCACGACCTTGGCGTCCAGCGCCTGCTCGATCTCGCCGACGTTGGCGAAGGTCATGCCCTCGCCCTTCTCGCCCGGCCGGTCCATCGTGATGTAGTAGAGACCCAGCACGATGTCCTGCGACGGCACGATGATCGGCTTGCCGTTGGCGGGCGACAGGATGTTGTTGGTCGACATCATCAGGACGCGCGCTTCCAACTGGGCCTCGAGGCTCAGCGGGACGTGCACGGCCATCTGGTCGCCGTCGAAGTCCGCGTTGAAGGCGGTGCAGACCAGCGGGTGGAGCTGGATCGCCTTGCCTTCGATCAGCGTCGGCTCGAAGGCCTGGATGCCCAGGCGGTGCAGCGTCGGCGCGCGGTTCAGCATCACCGGATGCTCGCGGATGACCTCCTCAAGGATGTCCCACACCTCGGGACGCTCCTTCTCGACCATCCGCTTGGCGGCCTTGATGGTCGAGGCGAGGCCGTACAGCTCCAGCTTCGCGTAGATGAAGGGCTTGAACAGCTCAAGCGCCATCTTCTTCGGCAGGCCGCACTGGTGCAGCTTCAGCTCCGGACCGACCACGATGACCGAACGGCCCGAGTAGTCGACGCGCTTGCCGAGCAGGTTCTGACGGAAGCGGCCCTGCTTGCCCTTCAGCATGTCGGACAGCGACTTCAACGGACGCTTATTGGCGCCGGTGATGACGCGGCCGCGGCGGCCGTTGTCGAACAGCGCGTCGACGGCCTCCTGCAGCATGCGCTTCTCGTTGCGGACGATGATGTCCGGCGCCTTCAGCTCGATCAGCCGCTTCAGACGGTTGTTGCGGTTGATGACGCGGCGGTACAGGTCGTTCAGGTCAGACGTCGCGAAGCGGCCGCCGTCCAGCGGGACGAGCGGGCGCAGCTCCGGCGGGATCACCGGAATCACTTCCAGGATCATCCATTCCGGACGCGACTGCGACGACAGGAAGGCGTCGATCAGCTTCAGCCGCTTCACGAGCTTCTTGCGCTTGGCCTCGGACGAGGTGTCCCGCAGCTCCTCGCGGCAGGTCTTCTTCTCCTCCTCCATGTCGAGCGCCGACAGCATGATGCGCAGCGCCTCGGCACCGATGGAGGCGGTGAAGGCGTCCTCGCCGTACTCGTCCTGGGCGGAGACAAACTCCTCCTCGCTGAGAAGCTGGTGGAGCTTCAGCGGGGTCAGGCCCGGCTCGATGACGACGTAGTTCTCGAAATAGAGGATGCGCTCCAGATCCTTCAGCGTCATGTCGAGCAGCAGACCGATGCGGCTCGGCAGGGACTTCAGGAACCAGATGTGGGCGACCGGCGAGGCGAGTTCGATGTGGCCCATGCGCTCGCGCCGGACCTTCGACAGCGTCACCTCGACGCCGCACTTCTCGCAGATGATGCCACGGTACTTCATGCGCTTGTACTTGCCGCACAAGCACTCGTAGTCCTTGATCGGGCCGAAGATGCGGGCGCAGAACAGGCCGTCGCGCTCGGGCTTGAAAGTGCGATAGTTGATGGTTTCCGGCTTCTTGATCTCGCCGAACGACCAGGACCGGATGCGCTCGGGGCTCGCGATCTGAATGCGGATCTGATCGAAGCTCTGGGGACCCTGGACCTGGCCGAAAATGTTCATCAACTCGTTCATGACCGTCTCCCGCTGGCAGCGCCGCGTTGTCGGTTAAGGGCAGTTCCCGCCGGAAGGGGCCAACATGGCCCCTCCTCCGGCGGGTTCAAGTCTCTTTGGCTCAGTACGACCGCTGGTTCAGCTCGACGTTCAGGCCCAGGGAGCGCAGCTCCTTGACCAGAACGTTGAAGGACTCAGGGATGCCCGCCTCGAAGTTGTCGTCACCGCGGACGATCGCCTCGTAGACCTTGGTGCGGCCGGACACGTCGTCCGACTTGACCGTGAGCATCTCCTGCAGCGTGTAGGCGGCGCCGTAGGCTTCGAGCGCCCACACCTCCATCTCACCGAACCGCTGTCCGCCGAACTGGGCCTTACCGCCCAGCGGCTGCTGGGTGACCAGCGAGTAGGGACCGATCGAGCGCGCGTGGATCTTGTCGTCCACGAGGTGGTGCAGCTTCAGCATGTAGATGTAGCCGACGGTCACCTTGCGGTCGAAAGCCTCGCCGGTGCGCCCGTCGATCAGGGTGACCTGACCGGAGCGGTCCAGACCCGCCTTCTCGAGCTGCTGGCAGATGTCCTCCTCGCGCGCGCCGTCGAAGACCGGCGTGGCGAAGGGAACGCCCTTGCGCAGGTTGCCACCCAGCTCCAGCAGCTCGCCTTCGGTCATGTCGGCGATCTGGTCATCGTAGACCTTCTGGCCGTAGGCTTCCTTCAGCGTGATGCGCAGCCCGTCCATGGTCTGGGCGGCGTCGCCGCGGCCCTTCATGGCGAGGCGGTACTGGTCGATGGCGCGGCCGATCTGCTTGCCCAGGCCGGCCGAGGCCCAGCCCAGGTGCGTCTCCAGGATCTGACCGATGTTCATGCGCGACGGCACGCCCAGCGGGTTCAGCACCAGATCGACCGGCTGGCCGTCCTCCAGGTAGGGCATGTCCTCCTGCGGCAGGATGCGGGAAACCACACCCTTGTTGCCGTGGCGGCCGGCCATCTTGTCGCCCGGCTGCAGCTTGCGCTTCACCGCGACGAAGACCTTGACCATCTTCATCACGCCCGGCGGCAGTTCGTCGCCGCGCTGCAGCTTCTCGACCTTGTTCTCGAAGCGGTTCTGCAGCGCCTGGATCGAGTCGTCGAAGACCTTGCCCAGGCTCTCCACCGTCTCCATCACCTGCTCGTCGGCGATGGAGATCTGACGCCACTGACCCTTGGTCAGGTTCGCCAGCTCGGCGTCGGTGAGGACCGTGCCGGCCTTCATGCCCTTCGGACCGGACTGCGCGGTCTGGCCGAGGATGACCTCCTTCAAGCGGGTGTAGAAGCTGCGCTCCAGGATCGCGCGCTCGTCGTCGCGGTCCTTGGCCAGCTTCTCGATCTCGGCGCGCTCGATCGCCAGGGCGCGCTCGTCCTTGTCGACGCCGCGGCGGCTGAAGACGCGGACCTCGACGATCGTCCCGGCGACGCCCGGCGGCAGGCGCAGCGAGGTGTCGCGGACATCGGACGCCTTCTCGCCGAAGATGGCGCGCAGCAGCTTCTCTTCCGGAGTCATCGGGCTTTCGCCCTTCGGCGTCACTTTGCCGACCAGGATGTCGCCCGGACGGACCTCGGCGCCGATGTAGACGATGCCGGCCTCGTCGAGGTTCTTGAGGGCTTCCTCACCGACGTTCGGAATGTCGCGGGTGATTTCCTCCTGGCCCAGCTTGGTGTCGCGGGCCATGACCTCGAACTCCTCGATGTGGATCGAGGTGAAGACGTCGTCCTTGACGATGCGCTCGTTGATGAGGATCGAGTCCTCGAAGTTGTAGCCGTTCCACGGCATGAAGGCGACGAGCACGTTGCGGCCCAGCGCCAGCTCGCCCAGCTCCGTCGAGGGGCCGTCGGCGATGATGTCGCCGGCCGCCACGCGGTCACCCACCTTCACCAGCGGACGCTGGGTGATGCAGGTGTTCTGGTTGGAACGCTGGAACTTCAGCAGGTTGTAGATGTCCACGCCCGGCGCCGTGGCGTCGGACGAGTCGGTCGCCCGGACCACGATGCGGGTCGCGTCGATCTGGTCGACGATGCCCTTGCGCTTGGCGACGATGGTCACGCCGCTGTCGCGGGCCACCGTGGCCTCCATGCCCGTGCCGACCAGCGGCGCGTCGGCCTTGACCAGCGGCACCGCCTGACGCTGCATGTTCGAGCCCATCAGCGCGCGGTTCGCGTCGTCGTTCTCGAGGAACGGGATCAGCGCCGCGGCGACGGAGACGAGCTGCTTCGGCGACACGTCGATCAGGTCGATGGCCTCCGGACGGAACATCAGGTATTCGCCACCCTGCCGGCACGACACGAGGTCAGCGGCGAAGCGGTTGTCCGCGTCCAGCTCGGCGTTCGCCTGGGCGACGACGTAGCGGCCCTCCTCCATGGCGGAGAGGTAGACCACCTCGTCGGTGACGCGCCCGTCCTGAACCTTGCGGTACGGGCTCTCGATGAAGCCGTACTGGTTCACGCGGGCGTAGGTCGCCAGCGAGTTGATCAGACCGATGTTCGGACCTTCGGGCGTCTCAATCGGGCAGATGCGGCCGTAATGCGTCGGGTGCACGTCGCGCACCTCGAAGCCGGCGCGCTCGCGGGTCAGACCGCCCGGGCCGAGGGCCGAGAGACGACGCTTGTGCGTGATCTCGGACAGCGGGTTGGTCTGGTCCATGAACTGCGAGAGCTGCGAGGAGCCGAAGAACTCGCGCACCGCCGCCGCCGCCGGCTTGGCGTTGATCAGGTCGTGCGGCATGACCGTGTCGATCTCGACCGAGCTCATGCGCTCGCGGATCGCGCGCTCCATGCGCAGCAGGCCGACGCGGTACTGGTTCTCCATCAGCTCGCCGACCGAGCGGACGCGGCGGTTGCCGAGATGGTCGATGTCGTCGATCTCGCCGCGGCCGTCCTTCAGGTTCACCAGAACCTTGAGGATCGACATGATGTCCTGCTTGCGCAGGACGCGGACGCTGTCGTCGGTCTGGAAGTTCAGGCGCGCGTTCATCTTGACGCGGCCCACCGCCGACAGGTCGTAACGCTCGCTGTCGAAGAACAGGCCGGCGAACAGCGCCTCGGCCGACTCCAGGGTCGGCGGCTCGCCCGGACGCATGACGCGGTAGATGTCGATCAGCGCGTCCTCGCGGGACGCGTTGCGGTCGGCGGCCATCGTGTTGCGGATGTAGGCGCCGACGTTGAGATGGTCGATCGCCAGCACCGGCAGCTCGTCGACGCCGGCCTTCTCCAGCTTGTCGAGGTCGCTGGCCGACAATTCGTCACCGGCTTCGAACAGGACTTCGCCGGTCCGCTCGTTGATGATGTCGACGGCGAGGTAGCGGCCGGTCAGCTCCTCGGTGGAGACGAGCTGCTCGGTGAGACCGCCCTCGACCAGCTTCTTGATCAGGCGCGGCGTCATCTTGGTGCCGGCCTCGGCGACGACTTGGCCGGAAGTCGCGTCCACGAGGTCGGAGGCGACCTTCACGCCTTTCATGCGGTCGGCGTTGAAGGGGGTCTTCCAGCCGCCCGACGCGCGGGTGTAGGTGATCGTCTCGTAGAAGAAATTGAGGATCTCTTCCTTCGACATGCCCTGCGCCTCGTAGGGCAGCAGGTCCTTCTTCTGGGCCTTCCGCTCGGCGCGCAGCGCCTCGGTCTCCGCGCCGTCCAGGGCGAACAGCAGCGTGGTGGCCGGCAGCTTGCGGCGGCGGTCGATGCGCACGTAGACGAGGTCCTTGGCGTCGAACTCGAAGTCGAGCCAGGAGCCGCGGTACGGGATCACGCGGGCGGCGAAGAGATACTTGCCCGACGAGTGGGTCTTGCCCTTGTCGTGGTCGAAGAAGACGCCCGGGCTGCGATGCATCTGGGAGACGATGACGCGCTCGGTGCCGTTGATGATGAAGGTGCCGTTGGCCGTCATCAGGGGCATGTCGCCCATGTAGACGTCCTGCTCCTTGATGTCGCGGATCGAGCGCAGGCCCGTGTCCTCTTCCACGTCGAAGACGGAGAGGCGCAGGGTCACCTTCAGCGGGGCGGCGAAGGTCATGCCGCGCTGCTGGCACTCTTCGACGTCATACTTCGGCTGCTCAAGCTCGTACTTCACGAAGTCGAGGACGGCGCGGTCGGAGAAGTCCTTGATCGGGAACACCGACCGGAACACCTCCTGCAGACCCAGGTTGGCCCGCTTCTCCGGCGGGACGTCCATTTGCAGGAAGTGATCGTAGGAGCTGCGCTGCACCTCGATGAGGTTGGGCATCTGGGTGACTTCCGGGATGCGCCCGAAGCTCTTCCGAACACGCTTTCGACCCGTAAAGGATTTGGCCATGGATGTCCCCAAACGTCAGAATCGTGAGTACGCTCGACCAGAAGCACGCGAACCAGAGTGCTCGCCGCGACGCGGCGATGATCGCGCGGCCCGCCCCTTATGCAGGGACGGAAAGAGCCGGACCGGGAAGCCCGGTCCGGTGGAAGGCAGAAAACGCCGTGCGGCGGCGGGCCCCCTCGGGGACCAGCCGCCGTCCGGCGTGGATATGTCTTATCCGTCGCAGCAAGACGGTCTTACTTAATATCGACCTTCGCGCCGGCCTCTTCAAGCTGCTTCTTGATCTTGGCGGCCTCGTCCTTCGACACGCCTTCCTTGACCGGCTTCGGAGCGCCTTCGACCAGGTCCTTGGCTTCCTTCAGGCCCAGGCCGGTGATGGCGCGGACTTCCTTGATCACGTTGATCTTCTTGTCGCCGGCGTCGGCGAGGATCACGTTGAACTCGGTCTGCTCCTCGACCGGGGCAGCGGCGGCGGCCGGGCCGGCGGCGGCGGCAACGGCCACCGGAGCGGCGGCGGAAACGCCCCACTTCTCTTCCAGCAGCTTCGACAGCTCGGCGGCCTCGATGACGGTCAGGGCCGAGAGATCGTCGACCAGCTTCTGCAGATCAGCCATTTTAATGCTCCAACAACTCGATGTTCTGGGATGGGTAGAGAGTTAGACGGATGCGGCTCAGGCCGCCTCGTCCTTCTTCGCGTAGGCCGCCAGCACGCGGGCGACCTGGCCGCCCGGAGCCTGGAGAACGCCGGCGATGCGGGTCGCCGGGGTCTGGATCATGCCCACGAGCTTGGCGCGCAGTTCGTCCAGCGACGGGAGCGTGGCGAGAGCCTTCACTCCCTCCGCGTCGAGGACCTGGTTGCCGAGAGCGGCACCGACGATCTTCAGCTTCTCGTTGGACTTGGCGTAGTCGGCCACCACCTTGGCGGCGGCCACCGGGTCCTTCGAGTAGGCGATCGCGGTCGGCCCCTTGAAGAGACCGTCCAGACCTTCGAACTGCGTGCCCTGAAGGGCGCGACGGGCGAGCCGGTTCTTCGTCACCTTGAAGCCCGCGCCCGCGGCCCGCATCTTGCCACGCAGGTCGGTGACTTCCGCCACCGTCAGGCCCAGATGGTGGGTGACCACCACCAGGCCCGTGTCCTGGAGCTTCGACTGCAGGTCCGCGATCGTCGCTTCTTTTTGTGTACGATCCACGGATCGCCTCCTTGCACAGAGGTTTACGAGAGGCCCCTTCCCTTGCGGTCGGGAGCCCCGGCGAACCTGTCCCAGAAGTTCGAGCCGTTCCTGAACCGCGGGCAAGCCCGCGTGGTTAACGGTTCAACTCCTGTCTGCTCTGGCGGGTTTAAGCCCTTGCCTCTGGAGAGGCGCCGGCACCAGCGGTCTTGGACAGGGTGGGCGCCCCCGCAGGGACACCCGATCGCCGCCGGTCCCGAGGGAGCCGGCGGCGAAACTCAGGTCACTCAGGCCGTGGCGGCCAGAGTGGACAGATCCAGCTTCAGGCCCGGCCCCATGGTCGAGGACAGCGAGACCTTCAGCAGGTACTGGCCCTTGGCACCGGTCGGCTTGGCGCGGGTGATGGCATCCACGAAGGCGCGGATGTTCTGCACCAGGGCCTCTTCCGAGAAGCTGGCCTTGCCGACGCCGGCGTGCACGATGCCGGTCTTCTCGGCGCGGAACTCCACGGCGCCGGCCTTGGCGGCCTTGACGGCGCCGGCCACGTCGGGGGTCACGGTGCCGAGCTTCGGGTTCGGCATCAGGCCGCGCGGGCCGAGGACCTTACCGAGCTTGCCGACGACGCCCATCATGTCCGGAGACGCGATGCAGCGATCGAAGTCGATGTTGCCGGCCAGGATCTTCTCGGCCAGATCGTCGGCGCCGACGATGTCCGCGCCGGCGGCCAGGGCGTCGTCCGCCTTGGTGCCCTTGGCGAACACGGCGACGCGCACGGTCTTGCCGGTACCGTTCGGCAGGTTCACCACGCCGCGGACCATCTGGTCGGCGTGACGCGGGTCGATGCCCAGGTTCATGGCGATTTCGATGGTCTCATCGAACTTCGCCTTGGGCAGGCCCTTCAGCAGGGAGACGGCGCCTTCCAGCGAGTAGAGCGCCTCGCGGTCGACCTTCTTGTAGGAATCGGTCAGACGCTTGCCGAGCTTCGCCATGGGATCAGCCCTCCACCACTTCGAGGCCCATCGAACGGGCGGAACCGGCGATCATGCTCGCGGCCGCGTCGACGTCGTGGGCGTTCAGGTCCTTCATCTTCTTCTCGGCGATGTCACGAATCTGGGTCTTCGTGATCTTGCCGGCGAAAGCGCCCTTGCCGGTGGTCTGCGAACCCTTGTCGATGCCAGCGGCCTTCTTCAGGAAGTAGCTGACCGGCGGGGTCTTCGTGACGAAGGTGAAGGTGCGGTCGCCGTAGGCGGTGATGACCACCGGGATCGGCATACCGACTTCCAGGTCCTGCGTCTTGGCGTTGAACGCCTTGCAGAACTCCATGATGTTCAGGCCGCGCTGACCGAGCGCCGGGCCGATGGGCGGCGACGGATTCGCCTTGCCGGCCGGAACCTGCAGCTTGATGAAGCCGACGATTTTCTTTGCCATGTCACAACCTCCAGATACGACGCCACGATACGCTGTCCGGCGTCGCGGGGCTTTGCGGTGCGGCTATGGCGGGCCTTCCGCAGCAGAAAGGAACACATGACTTTTGATCATGTGTTCCAGGAAACTCGATTGTCTCAGACCTTCTCGACCTGGGTGTATTCCAGTTCGACCGGCGTGGAGCGGCCGAAGATCGACACCGCCACCTTGAGGCGGGCCTTCTCCTCGTCGACTTCCTCGACGATGCCGTTGAAGGAGGTGAAGGGGCCGTCGCTCACACGAACCTGCTCGCCCACCTCGAAGGTGATCGAGGGCTTGGGGCGCTCAAAGCCTTCCTGCACCTGATGGATGATCCGCTCGGCTTCGCGCTGGCTGATCGGCTGCGGTTTGCCGCCACCACCCAGGAACCCGGTGACCTTCGGCGTGTTCTTCACGAGATGCCAGGACTCGTCCGTCAAATCCATCTTGATGAGGACGTAGCCGGGGAAGAACTTCCGCTCGGTGTTGATCTTGGAACCCCGGCGCACCTCGACCACTTCCTCGGTCGGCACCAGGATTTCTTCGAACTTGTCTTCCAGACCTTTCTGAGCCGCCTTCTCGCGGATGGCCTGGGAAACCTTCTTCTCGAAGCCCGAATAGACGTGAACGACGTACCAGCGCGCGGCCATGGCGATCAGGCTCCCAGCCCAAGGATCATACGGACGGCGAAGGCCAGCACCTGATCCACGACGAGGAAGAACAGCGAAGCCAGCACCACCATGACGAACACCATGGCGGTCGTCACGCCGGTTTCCTTGCGCGTCGGCCAGGTGACCTTGGCCACCTCGCGGCGGACGTCGCGCGCGAATTCTGCGGGGTTCACTTTAGCCATCGTAGACCGTGCGGGCTCCGGTGCGACGTGTAGGGCGCGGTCAGCGGCCCGTTCTGGTTCGGTACGGCGTGGCAGGAGTGGAGGGGCTCGAACCCCCAGCCCCCGGTTTTGGAGACCGGTGCTCTACCAATTGAGCTACACTCCTATCGCCGCAGGCTCTACCCCCGGCGGGGAGCGGAGCTTATAGCGCATAGCCGCGTGGCTTGCTAGCCTTTTTATCGGCCGGCATGCCGAAATCGACAGGGATCAACCCCGCCGCCGAACCACGGGGGAACGGCGGCGGGATCGACTCCTCAACTTACTTGATGATCGAGGCAACGACGCCGGCGCCGACGGTGCGGCCACCCTCGCGGATGGCGAAGCGCAGGCCCTCGTCCATGGCGATCGGAGCGATCAGCTCGACTTCCATGGAGATGTTGTCGCCCGGCATCACCATCTCGGTGCCTTCCGGCAGCTTCACCATGCCCGTCACGTCGGTCGTGCGGAAGTAGAACTGCGGACGGTAGTTGGTGAAGAACGGCGTGTGACGGCCACCCTCTTCCTTTGTCAGGATGTAGGCCTCGGCCTTGAAGGTGGTGTGCGGCGTGATGCTGCCCGGCTTGGCCAGAACCTGGCCGCGCTCGACGTCCTCACGCTTGGTGCCGCGCAGCAGCGCGCCGATGTTGTCGCCGGCCTCACCCGAGTCGAGCAGCTTGCGGAACATCTCGACGCCGGTCACGGTGGTCTTGACCGTCGTCTTCAGACCGACGATCTCGACTTCCTCGCCGACCTTGACGATGCCGCGCTCGACGCGGCCGGTCACCACGGTGCCGCGGCCCGAGATCGAGAACACGTCCTCGATCGGCATCAGGAACGGACGGTCCTTCGGACGCTCCGGCTGCGGGATGTACTGGTCGACCTCGGCCATCAGCTTGAGGATCGCGTCACGGCCGATCTCCGGCGAACGGTCCTCCAGCGCGCACAGCGCCGAGCCCTTGACGATCGGAATGTCGTCGCCCGGGAACTGGTAGGAGGACAGCAGCTCGCGCACCTCCATCTCGACCAGCTCGAGCAGCTCCGGATCGTCGACCATGTCGACCTTGTTCATGAACACCACCAGCGCCGGCACGCCGACCTGGCGGGCCAGCAGGATGTGCTCGCGGGTCTGCGGCATCGGGCCGTCGGCGGCCGACACGACCAGGATCGCGCCGTCCATCTGCGCGGCGCCCGTGATCATGTTCTTCACGTAGTCGGCGTGGCCCGGGCAATCGACGTGGGCGTAGTGGCGGTTGGTCGTCTCGTACTCGACGTGCGCGGTCGAGATCGTGATGCCACGCGCCTTCTCTTCCGGCGCCTTGTCGATCTGGTCGTAGGCGGTGAAGGTCGCGCCGCCGCTCTCGGCCAGCACCTTCGTGATCGCCGCCGTCAGCGACGTCTTGCCGTGGTCGACGTGGCCGATCGTGCCAATGTTGCAGTGCGGCTTGTTCCGCTCAAACTTTGCCTTCGCCATCGCTTTGGTCTTTCGTTCCCGACGTTCCGGACGCACACAATGGCCCGGCCGAGACCGACATTTCCCTTAGCGCGGGGGGATTGGAGCGGGTGAGGGGAATCGAACCCCCGTCGTAAGCTTGGAAGGCTTCTGCTCTACCATTGAGCTACACCCGCCTGCCATGCCCCGCCCGGCGCTATCGACCGGGAACTGCGATCACGGACAAGCCGTGGAATGTAGTGGTGGAAGGGGCTGGATTCGAACCAGCGTACGCGTACGCGGGCAGATTTACAGTCTGCTGCCTTTAACCACTCGGCCACCCTTCCTCAGGCCCGCTGCGGGACATGCCCGCCGCGGAGTTCGGCACTATGAGAATTTTTCAGGCCTTGTCAACACGTCTGAAGCAGTCCAAACCAGAAAACTGTGAATAACCGCGGCGGGCTTAGGCCTGCCCCCTCCAGCCGGACACCATGACCCGTTCGAAGAAGCCATCCGCGCCCCACGGCCAGCCCCCTGCCCCGGCCAAGAACCACTCCCCGTCCCACCGCGAGTCGCGCGGCGACCGCTCTTCCCCCGGGCGCGGCGCGCAGGGCGTCCTGCTCTACGGCCTGCACCCGGTGTCGGCGGCGTGGCTGAACCCGGAGCGTCGCATCCACCGCCTGATCGCGACGGAGGCGGGCCGCGCCGCGCTGGAGCCGGTGCTGGCCCAGGCCAAGGCGCGCGGGCTGCAGCGTCCCGGCCTGATGCCGGCCGACCGCAACGACCTGGACCGCATGCTGCCGCCGGGCGCCGTGCACCAGGGCGTGGCGGTGGACGTCGCCCCCCTGGAGGAGACCGGGATCGAGGATCTCTGTGCGGAGGCCGATTCGGACCCGTCGGCGCTCATCGTCGTCCTCGACCAGGTGACAGACCCGCACAACGTCGGCGCCGTCCTGCGCTCCGCCTCGGCCTTCGGCGCCAAGGCGGTGGTGGTGACGGAGCGCAACGCGCCGGAGACCACCGGCGTCCTCGCCAAGAGCGCCTCGGGAGCGCTGGAGTCGGTGCCGCTGGTGCGGGTCACCAACCTCGCCCGCGCGCTGGCCGACCTCCAGCAAGCCGGCTTCTGGACCGTCGGCCTCGCCGAGTCGGGGCAGAGCACGCTCGCGCAATGCAACCTGACGGGCCGCACCGCTCTGGTGCTGGGGGCCGAGGGCGCGGGGTTGCGCCGCCTGACCATGGAGCGCTGCGACATCATCGCCCGCCTGCCGACGCAGGGGCCCGTGGGCAGCCTGAACGTCTCAAACGCTGCCGCCGTCGCCCTCTACGAGGTCGCCCGGCTGCGCTGACGCGTCGCCGAACGCGCCGCGCAGGTGAGGCTTGCCGCAAACCGCGCGGGACGCTAGTGTAAGCGCCCGCCGCGGTCTGGCCGTGCGGCACGCCGGTTTAGCTCAGTTGGTAGAGCAGCGGTTTTGTAAACCGAAGGTCGCGGGTTCGAGCCCTGCAACCGGCACCAGCTTTTCCTCCCGCCAGACCAACGCCCGGCTTCGTCCCATGACGCGCGCCCACGACGGCTGCTCCCTGATCCCGACCGGTTCCGGCGTCATCGACGCGGAGCACGGCGCCATTCTCGACCTCCTGTCGGCAATGACCGGGGGCGCTCTGTTTGGGTTGGTGGAACTGACCGCGCTCCGGCGCGAGGTGGCGGAGCATTTCGCAACGGAGGCGGCGGAGATGGTCGTCCTGGGCGCGGAGCGGCGGGAACGGCACGAGCACGCCCACCGCAGCTACCTCGCCAGCATCGACGCCTTGGTGGACACCGCGAAGCGCGGCGATCCGGTGACCGACGACGACGCGAATCGGCTGATGCTGTGGTTCATCGTCCATTCCAACACCGCCGACACCGATCTGGTGGAAACCGCCCGGCGCGCCGGCGACGAGCCGCCGATGATTTCCATGGACGAATGGCTCGACAGCCTGGACGAGACCGACCGGGACGCCCTGCGCTCCTGAGGCGACCATGCCGCCTCATCCGGGGAACCCTGCATCCGAGCACCGGTTGGAGAAGGGACGATCCTTCCCGCAACCGACCCAGGCATCTTTATGGAAAACTCCGACACCCCCAACGCCGGGGCGCAGCGCTTGCGCGACGCCATCGACAAGGGCCTGACCGGCGACAAGATCCCCGCCGCCGACCCCGCCGCGGCCCCGCTGGGCACCGACGACGAGGCCGCGGGTACCCGACCGCCTCCCGCCGCCAGCGCTCACGTTCCCGCCACTCCCGAGGCCCGCGCACCGTCGGGTCATTCCAAGGGCGCCGACGCCTTCCGCAGAGGCGACCTTCCCTTCGGCGACGGTACCCGCGACGACGGGTGACCGCCGTGGCGAGAGAAAGCTGCCGCGCAAAAAAAATGTCCCTCTTCCTGGCGGGAAGAGGGACATCGTCATGGCGTCGAATGGTGTTGGGGCGCCTGCCCCAGTTTTCCGAAACAAATGGGCCGTCCGATGGACCGTCTGGCGGGTGTTCGGAGTCGGTCGTCGATCAGAAATAGCGCTCCGGCACGCGCAGCACGTCGTCGGGCATCACCGGGGTGGTGATCGGAGCGCGGCGCAGCTCCTTCTTGGGATCGGCACCGCGCGTGATCAGGACGTAGTCCTCCTTGGCGCGGTAGGTGTAGCCGCCGGCCATCGCCACCGCGGACAGGGCGGTCATGCCGTTGACGTACTGGTACTGGCCGGGGTTGCGGACCTCGCCCAGGATGAAGAAGGGCCGGTGGTTCAGCACCTCCACGCTGACCTTGGCGTCGCGCACGTAGCCCTGCGACAGGCGCTTGGAAATGTCGGTCTCCAGTTCGCGCGGGGTATGGCCGCGGGCCGTCACCTCGCCGATCAGCGGCATGGCGACCTTGCCCGAACCGTCGACGCGGAACTCGCCGGAGAGCTGCTCCTCGCCAAAGACGATGACGCGCAGCGCGTCGCCGGCCCCCAGGCGGTAATCCGTCATCTGGGCGACGCCGGGCGGTTCGAGAGGGGCATCCTGGCCACCGGCGCAGCCGACCATCGCGGCGGCGACCACGGTCATTCCGAGCGCGCGGAACACGTTACGTCGATTCATCCCTTACCCTTCCATGGCTCGTGAGGACATCGGGCCAGCCGTCCGCGGACGGAACGGCCGAACCCTGAGCGGTCACGGAGGGAGACTAGCAACTCGCACGCGCTTGGGAAAAAGTGGAGAGGAAGTAACGCCAACGGAGGAAAAGGATTCGCGTCACCGTATAGGCGGAAATGCAAAAGGGGCGTCCATCGGCGGATGGACGCCCCTTCCGTATCCCTTGAACGACCCGATTACATCTGAGCGCCGACGCGCAGATAGACCAGATTGTCGGAGTAATCGAAACCACTGAGGTTCGAGTTACGCTTTTCGTAAGTATAACCGCCATTCACGAAGACATAGCGGCTGAGCTGGTAGCTGGCGCCGGCGCCCAGCGTGTAGACGTCGTCGGTGCGGTCCACGCCGTTGAAGTCGTCCTGGCGCCATTGGACGCGGGCGTTCAGCAGCAGGGTGCGCAGAAGCTCGTGATCCACGCCGATGGCGGCGACGGTGCGGTTGTAGCTCGACGCGACCTGGCTGCCGCGGGCGTAGGTCGATTCCCGGACCTGACGGCTGAGCGAACCGGTGACCGAGGTGAGCTGGGTCACCGACCAGTTCAGCCGGCCGCCTACGGCCAGACCGCCGAAGTCCTTCAGCGTCGGATCGTCGTAGGTCCGGCTCAGATAGCCGGCATAGATCTCGCCGTTGATCAGGCCGGTCAGGTCGGTGGACAGGCCGCCGACGACCTCGTAGCCGTCCGAGTCGCGGTTGACGCCGCCGAAGTCCTGGCTCAGCCGATAATTAGTCCAGTTGTAGGAGCCCTGGACGAAGGCCTCGTAGCCCTGGATGAACTCGTAGCCGACGCGGGCGGTGCCCGTGTAGCTCCAGCGGTCGCGGTCCTCCTGCGACTCCGTCCGCCCGTTGCTCAGCTCGGCGTCCTGGTAGGAGGTGTACTGGGCGCCGCCGGTCAGGCGGACGCGCACGCGGTTGAAGCGCTGGTTGAACGACGCCTCGCCGCCGTGGGTGAAGTAGTTCACCGGCTCCGCAAAGCGCGGCACCACGGTGCCGGTGGCCAGCGACACGTCGAAGTTCGGGTCGGACCGCCCCTCGTGGTCGCGGCGGCTGAACAGCAGGCCGCTGACCGACGAGTCGCGGGTGATGTCGTAGCGGCCGTCCACCTGCGCCCGGTAATCGGCGTAGTTCTCCGACGAGTAATCGAAGAAGCGGCCGATGTTGCCGGAGGCCGAGAAGTTCAGGGCATGGTTGTTGAAATCCGAACGCACGTCGACGCGCGGCTGGGTGACCCAGATGAAGTCGTCGCGGGTGTTGTTCTCGGTCGCGAAGACGTTGCTTTCATAGGTCAGGCCGGTCTCGATGCGCGGCAGGATACGGAACGATCCGGCGCGGATGCCGAGCTGTTCGACCTCCGGACGGCGGCGCTCCAGCACGGTTTCACCGGGCTGCAGTTCCTGGGCGCTCACCGGTGTGGCCGCGGGCAGCGCCGTCAGCACGGTGGACGCGAGCGCGAGGGCGAGGAAGGACAGGGAGCTGGGCTTCATGGGTCACCGCGCAAGGCTGAAATCAGTGGCTCGTATCGGGCGGCCGAATGGCCTTGGAATGTGCATTCGCCGCTCCGGGAGAAGCGGACAGTCGCTGCAAAGACAACTCATGGCGTGATGTCCATGCAACAGTGAAGCCGTTCAGCCGTGGTTTTTGCCCGCGCCTGTGTTGTTGGCGCAACAAGACTTGCGTCGGACGGGCGCACTATTGCCATACGCCCGCGTCATTAGAGCTAAGGTCATACGACCACCAAGCGCACGCGCCACGCCCTCGGGAACCAGCCATCGTTGGCAACCGTTCACCCAAGGCGGCCCGGAGCCGCGCCAACCGGATTTTCGAGGAAGCCCCGAGCATGACCAAACCCCTGACCACTCCCCCGCCGCCCAAATCGCCCCGCCACCCTGTCGACGACGTCGTGATGCCGCCCTACACACCCGGGAGTGTTCCGCCGCCGGACGGCGACCTTCCGAAGTCGGACCGCGAAAGGACTCCGCCGCCGAACACTTACCCGCCGAAACAAAATCCATAATTGATTTATGGGCAACCCACCGACACGACCACAACACACCCGCATATGCAGATTGCGCCCCAGTCCCCCGGAAAGATTCCTGAAACGCGCGACTCATCTTCGTTCGCGAGTGCTTTGCATGTTAAATAGTAAAGGGCCTTAGACTGTGGCTCTATGCCGCAGCAGCGAGCGTTGCCTATTGCGACTTCCATCCCTAGGCTTCAAAGCGAAGCCTGCTGCATTTGGCGCAAGCCTGGGAACATTCCCAGGGATCGGTGCCGAACCTGTCGCACGGTGTTCAGCCGACACCCGCCGCGACCGGAAACGGTCCGGCTCCGCAACGCTCGTGTGCGCCCATGGATCACATCGCCCATCCTCCGACCGACGATTACCTGCTGACCGGGCAGGTGCACTATCGCCTTCGCCGGGCCCATCAGCGCGCGTCCTCCATCTTCATGGACATGATCGGCGGCTCCCAGCTCACCCCCACCCAGTGGGGCGCCCTGGTCACGCTGCGGACCGAAGGGTCGCTGTCGCAGAACCAGCTCGGCCGGCTGACCTACATGGATCCGGCGACCACCCAGGGGGTGATCCTGCGCCTTGTGGAGCGCAAGCTGGTGGAGCGCCAGCCGGACCCGCAGGACCGGCGCCGCACCAGCGTCAGCCTGACCCGCGCCGGCCATTCGCTGGTCAGCACGCTGCTGGAGAACGCCACCCGGGCGCATCACCGCACGTTGGACCCGCTGACCCCGGAAGAGCAGGCGACGTTCCTCATGCTTCTCTCCCGCCTGATGTGAGGCCGGCGCGTCCGGCACCGGCACGCGGAAAACCGGCCTGATGAGAACCGGCCTGAAGAGAACCGGCCTGGTGCGGCGCAACGGAACGGTGACTTTTGCGGTGGGTTTGCTATGAACGCAGACATTGCGTTCACGCTGCCGTTCCATGCGTTCACGCAGCCGCCAACCGCGCCGGGATACCGCCGACCATGAACCGCCGCCATCTCCTGCTTGCGCCGGGCGCCGCCGCCCTCGCCGCCGCCTTTTGGATCGCCGCGCCGATGCCCGCCGCCCAGGCGCAATCGGGCGGACAGCCGATTCGCGTCGGCGAGATCAACAGCTACACCGGCCTGCCGGCCTTCACGATCCCCTACCGCCAGGGCTGGCAGCTCGCAGTCGAGGAGGTGAACGCGGCGGGCGGCCTGCTCGGCGGGCGCAAGCTGGAGGTCGTCTCCCGCGACGACGCCGGCAAGCCGGACGACGCCGTGCGCGTCGCGCAGGAGCTGCTGTCGAACGAGAAGGTCGAGCTGCTGGCCGGCACCTACTTCTCCCACGTCGGGCTGGCCGTGGCCGACTTCGCCGCGCGCAACAGGGTGCCCTTCGTGGCGGCGGAGCCGCTGACCGACGCCATCACCTGGACCAAGGGCAACCGCTACACCTTCCGCCTGCGCCCCAGCACCTACATGCAGGCGGCCATGCTGGTGGAGGAGGCGGCGAAGCTGCCGGCCAAGCGCTGGGCCACCGTCGCCCCCAACTACGAATACGGCCAGTCGGCGGTGCAGTGGTTCCGCCAGCTCCTGTCGGAAAAACGCCCGGACGTGGAGTTCGTGACCGAGCAGTGGCCCGCCCAGGGCAAGCTGGAGGCCGGACCGACCGTGCAGGCTCTCGCCGCGGCGAAGCCCGACGCCATCTTCAACGTCACCTTCGGCGCCGACCTCGCCAAGTTCGTGCGCGAGGGCGAGGGCCGCGGCCTGTTCCGCAACCGCACCGTCGTCAGCCTGCTGACCGGCGAGCCGGAATATCTCGACCCGATGAAGGACGAGGCGCCGGAAGGCTGGATCGTCACCGGCTACCCGCAGGAGCAGATCGACACGCCGGAGCACAAGGCCTTCCGCGAGGCCTATCTGAAGCGCTTCAACGAGCCGCCGCGCCAGGGCTCGGTCGTCGGCTACGCCACCTTCAAGGCCATCGCCGCCGCCGTTGAGAAGGCCGGTTCCACCGATCCGGAGAAGGTCGTGGACGCGCTGTCGGGGCTGGCCCTGTCCAGCCCCTTCGGCCCGATCGCCTTCCGCGCGCTCGACCATCAGGCGACGATGGGCGCCTATGTCGGCAAGACCACGGTGAAGAACGGCCAGGGCGTGATGACCGGCTGGCGCTATGCCGACGGCGCGGACTATCTGCCGTCCGACGAGGCCGTCCGCAAGATGCGCCCAGAGTAAGGGGCGGAGTAAGGGCGTCTTGCCCCCACCCTTCCCACGGCTGCGCCGCGGGCCCCTTCCCTCCCCCGCTTCGCAGGAGAGGGAGATTTAGTCCCCTCCCTCGCCGAAGGCGGGGAGGGTTAGGGAGGGGGCAAGCCCTCGCTTCCGCTGAACCCGCCGAAAGAGCCGATGTCCTTCTACCTCGTGCAATTCCTCAGCGGCCTCGCCACGGCGGCGACGCTGTTCCTGGTGTCGTCCGGGCTGACCATCGTGTTCGGCGTGACGCGGATCGTGAATTTCGCGCACGGCTCCTTCTACATGCTGGGCGCCTACCTCGGCTGGTCGCTGGTGGAGCGCTGGGGCAGCACGCCGCTGGGCTTCTGGGGTGCGGTGGCCGTCGCCGCGCTGGCGGTCGGGTTGCTCGGCGCGCTGATGGAGGTGGGGCTGTTGCGCCGCCTCTACCGCTCGCCGGAACTGTTCCAGCTTCTCGCCACCTTCGGCGTGGTGCTGGTGGTGCAGGACGCCGCCTCCTGGATCTGGGGATCGGAGGATCTGCTGGGCCGGCGGGCGCCGGGCCTGCGCGGCTCCGTGGACATCCTCGACCAGCCCTTCCCGCTCTACGACCTCGTGCTGATCGGGCTGGGGCCGCTGGTGCTGGGCCTGCTCTGGCTGCTGTTCAACCGCACGCGCTGGGGCACGCTGGTCCGCGCGGCGACACAGGACCGCGACATGGCCTCGGCGCTTGGCGTCGATCCGGCGCGGCTGTTCACCGGGGTGCTGTTCCTGGGATCGGCGCTGGCCGGGCTCGGCGGCGCGCTTCAGGTGCCGCGCGAGGCGGTGAACCTGCACATGGACATGGCCATCGTGGTCGAGGCGTTCGTCGTCGTCGTGGTCGGCGGCATGGGCAGCCTGACCGGCGCCTTCGTCGCCTCCCTGCTGATCGGGCAGCTGCAGGCCTTCGGCATCCTGGTCTTCCCGCAGATCACGCTGGTCCTGGTCTTCCTGTTCATGGCGGTGGTGCTGGTCATCCGCCCGTACGGCCTGCTCGGCCGCGCGGAGGACGCGCCGCCCACCGCCGCCAGCCCCGGCCCGCCGCTGATCGCCGCGGCCGGCGCCGTGCGCTGGGCACCCGCCCTGCTGCTCGCCCTGCTGGCGGCGGTGCCGCTGGTCGCCGGCGACTACGCGCTGATCGTGCTGACCGAGGTGGTGATCCTGGCGCTGCTGGCGGCCAGCCTGCATCTGCTGATCGGGTTGGGCGGCCTCGTCTCCTTCGGGCACGCCGCCTATTTCGGGCTTGGAGCGTACGGCGCGGCCCTGCTGGTCAAGCATCTGGCCGCCCCCATGCCGCTGGCGTTGGCCGCCGCCCCGCTGGTCGCCGGGCTGGGGGCGCTGGCCGCGGGCTGGTTCTGCGTGCGGCGGTCGGGGCTGTATTTCGCCATGCTCACCCTGGCCTTCGCGCAGATCGTCTGGTCGGTGACCTTCCAGTGGTACGGCTTCACCGGAGGCGACAACGGCATCCTCGGCGTCTGGCCGGCGGACTGGGCGGCGGGCAAGGCGGCCTATTTCTGGCTGACGTTGGCGCTGGCCGGCGGCGCGCTGCTTCTGCTGCGCCGCGCCGCCTTCGCGCCCTTCGGCTACACGCTGCGCGCCGGGCGCGATTCCGCGCTGCGCGCCGAATCGGTCGGCATCGACGTGCGCCGGCACCAGTGGCTGAGCTTCGCCCTAGCCGGGTCCGCCGCCGGGCTGGCCGGCGGACTCTACGCCTTTTCCAAGGGCAGCGTCTTCCCCACCCTGATGGCCGTTCCGGTGTCGGTGGACGCGCTGGTCATGGTGCTGATGGGCGGCATCCAGACGCTGAGCGGCCCGGTGGTGGGTGCGGCGCTGTTCCACCTGCTGGAGACCGAGGCGATGAGCCGGACCGACTGGTGGCGGCTGGTCCTGGGCACCATCATCCTGGTGCTGGTTCTCGCCTTCCCCAAGGGCGTCGCCGGCTTCGTCCGCGACCTGTGGACCCGCGGGAGGGACGCATGAGCCGCCGCCTCGCCGTGGAGAATCTCCAGCGCGCCTTCGGCGGCGTACAGGCCGTGCGTGGCGTGTCCTTCGCGCTGGACGCCGGGGAGGTGCTGGCGCTGATCGGCCCGAACGGTGCCGGCAAGACGACCTGCTTCAACCTGCTGAACGGCCAGCTGCGGCCCGACGCGGGGACGGTGCGGCTCGACGGGGTGGACATCGTCGGCCTGCCGCCGCGCCGCATCTGGCGGATGGGCGTCGGCCGCACCTTCCAGATCACCGCCACCTTCGCCTCGATGACGGTGCGCGAGAACGTGCAGATGGTCCTGCTGTCCGTCCACAAGCGCCTGTTCGGGCTGTGGACCCCGGCGGCGGCCGGGTTCCGGGACGAGGCGATGGCCCTGCTGGAGCGCGTCGGCATGGGCGCCCAGGCGGAGCGGCCCTGCGGCGTGCTGGCCTATGGCGACCTCAAGCGCGTCGAACTCGCCATGGCGCTGGCCGGCGCCCCGAAGCTGCTGCTGATGGACGAGCCAACCGCCGGCATGGCCCCCGGCGAGCGGCAGGAGCTGATGGCCCTGACCTCCTCCCTCGTCCGCGAGCGCGGCCTCGCCATTCTGTTCACGGAGCATGACATGGACGTCGTTTTCGGCCACGCCACGCGGATCATCGTGCTCGACCGCGGCCAGTTGATCGCCGAAGGCACGCCCGACGCCGTGCGCGCCGACCCGCGCGTGCAGGCCGTCTATCTGGGAGGCGCCGCGTGACCGCCCAACCCCTTCTGAGCGTTCGCGGCCTTCAGGCCTGGTATGGGCGCGCCCACATCCTGACCGGCGTCGATCTGGCGGTGGGCCGGGGCGAGGTGGTCGCCCTGATGGGCCGCAACGGCGCCGGCAAGACGACGACCATGAGGGCGATCATGGGCCTGCTCGACCGGCGTTCCGGCGCGGTGGCCTTCGACGGGCGCGACGTCTCCGCCCTGCCGCCGCACCGCATCGCGCGCCTCGGCCTCGGCTATGTGCCGGAGGACCGGCGTGTCTTCACCGACCTGACGGTGGAGGAGAATTTGGAGGTCGGCCGCCAGCCGCCCCGCGATGGCGCCCCACACTGGACGCCGGAGCGGCTCTATGGCCTTTTCCCCAACCTTGCCGAGATGCGGGGGCGCCGCGGCGGGCGGATGAGCGGCGGCGAGCAGCAGATGCTGACGCTCGCCCGCACGCTGATGGGCAACCCGTCGCTCCTGCTGCTCGACGAGCCGTCGGAGGGGCTGGCCCCGCGCATCGTGCAGCAGATGGCCGACGCCCTGCGCGCGCTGAAGGCGGAAGGGCTGTCGATCCTCCTGTCCGAACAGAATCTCGCCTTCGCCGCCGCGGTCGCCGACCGGGCGAGCGTCATCGAAAAGGGGCAGATCCGCTTCGAAGGCCCGATGCGGACATTGCTGGAGGACGAGGCGGTGCGCCGGGCCTATCTGGCGGTGTAAGGCTGGCTGTGTGAGGCTGGCTGTGTGAGGCTGGCGGCGTGAGGGCGGATCACACCAGCATGTCGAGGACGCGCTTGGTGTTCTCCTGCGCGGCCTGCATGACCTTGACGTTGGCGGCGAAGTCGGTCTGGGCGGCGGACAGGCTGACGACCACCGCCGGGTCGAGATTGCCGGCGGCGAGCTGCGCGCCCGCCTCGTCGGCGCGGGACTGGGCGCCTTGAAGCCCCGCCAGGGCGGAGGCCTCGGCGTCGGGCAGGGACGGCATCCGCGGTGCGCCGAGCGCGCTGATGTCCATGGTGGGGACCCTCGATTGACCTGTGGCCCACCCTACCCCTTTTTCGGAGGAAAAGCGACGGGGACCGGCCGATGGAGACCGGCCGGTTCGCTCAGCCCTCCGCCAGCCAGACGGCCAGACGGTCGAGAAAGGCGCCGGCCTCGGCCGGGTCCTTCAGGCTCCATCCGGCGGCGCTGGGGGCCGGCGGGTCCATGACGCGGATGCCGGCACCCTTCCCCTCGCCGCGCGCCGCCAAGGCGCGGAAGGCGTCCTCGTCCGTCTCGTCGTCGCCAAGGTAGAGCGGCAGCGTCTCCGGCCCCGCCAGCCCCAGGGTGTCGAGCAGCGAAAGCACCGCTTTGCCCTTGTCCCAGGGCACATTGGGCCGCAGCTCGTGGATTTCCTTGCCGCCGGTGACGCGCAGCTTCGGGAAGGACGCCGCAACACCCTGCACCGTGTCCCCCACCGACGCCTTGCGGTCCGGGGCGACCCGCCGGGTGTGGATGGCGATGGCGAAGCGTTTGCGTTCCACCAGCGCGCCCTCGACGCCGCCAAGGCGCCGCTGCAGTTCCGTTTCGGCCTCGTCGAGGTCGCCCAGATACTCTTCGCCGATCTGGGTGCGCAGGCCGGGGCCGCGGATGTCGAAGCCGTGGCTGCCGGCGTAGATCAGGTCGTCGATTCCGACATGGCGGGCCACATCGTCCAGGTCGCGCCCGCTGACCACCGCCACCGGGCACAGCCCGGCCAGCCGCCGGATCACCGCGCGCACGGAGTCGTCGAGGACCGCCAGGTCGGGGCGCTCCACGATGGGCGTCAGGGTCCCGTCATAGTCGAGGAAAACGGCAGGCCGCCGGTCGCCCAACATCGCCGCGAAGGCATCGAACCGGATGAGCGCCGACGGCTTGCCTTCGGTGGAAGCGGAGGACGGTTGATCGGTCACGGGCGGCTCTCCTTCGTCGTCAGCGGGCGCTGTCGCGCCGGCGCACGATCGGAACAACGGGAAAGCGCGCCACAAGGTCCTGATGCCGGGTCCCGATGCTGTTAACCAGCAACGTTATCGCACCTGACACTGTTGTGACTCTCCGGTCACAGCAGGGCCACAAAAAGCAACGGCCCCGCATGGGGCCATTGCTTCGGGGTTTGCACCCACCTGAGATCTTTGTTAATTTTGCAGTGCAGCAAGAGATTGCTGCTTCGCCCTTCTTGGGCGTTTCCTCCCTAAACTCAGGCCGCTGTTCGTCAGCGGCCTTTTTTCTGCCAGAAACCTGTCCCCTCTGGCAATCCCTAACAAACACATACCCCAACAAATCCGGCGCCATAATCCTTATAAAATGAAGGGCTTTGACGCCGCGACGGCCTCTTGCGCCACAGGCCCCGCCGGGTTTTCCTGTCGGCCCACCGCCGACCGTCCGACGCAACCCATCGGGTGCCGAATTGAGCCACGCACACAGCCCCGCCGGCAACCGGCCGCTGAAAGCGCTCGTCAACGCCACGCTCCACACCGGAGACTCGGCGCTGGCGGGCGCCGCCCTGCTGATCGACGGCCCGGTCATCGCCGCCATCGTCCCGCCCGAGGCGATCCCGCCGGAGGCCGAGGTGACGGATCTGGGCGGCGGCATCCTCGCCCCCGGCTTCATCGACCTCCAGGTGAATGGCGGCGGTGGCGCGTTGTTCAACGACACGCCCGACGTGCCGACGCTGCGCCGCATCGCCGAGGCGCACCGCCGGTTCGGCACCACCGGCCTGCTGCCCACCCTCATCACCGACTCGGCCGAGAAGCGCGCCGCCGCCGTGGCCGCCGTGCGCGCCGCGATGGCGGAGGGGGTGCCGGGCGTGCTCGGCATTCATCTGGAAGGCCCGCACATCGCGCCGGAACGCCGCGGCGTCCATGACGCGCGTTTCATCGCGCCCCCCGACGCGGGGGATCTCGCCCTGCTCGGCGGCCTCTCCGGCCTGCCGGCCCTGGTCACGCTGGCCCCGGAAGCGGTTCCACCGGAGCAGATCCGCCGGCTGGCCGCCGCCGGACTGCGCGTCGCCGCCGGCCACAGCGCCGCCACCTGGGCGCAGGCCAAGGCCGGCTTCGCCGCCGGCATCACCGGGGTGACTCATCTGTTCAACGCCATGAGCCCGCTCGGCTCCCGCGAGCCCGGCATGGTCGGAGCGGCGCTGGAGGAGGACGGGGTGTGGTGCGGGATCATCGTGGACGGGCACCATGTCCATGACGCCTCCGTCCGTCTGGCCTGGAAGGCGAAGGCGTGCGGCCGGCTGTTCCTGGTGACCGACGCGATGCCTCCGGTCGGCACTCCTGGCAACTTCCAACTCTACGGCGAGGAGATCCGGGTGGAGGACGGGCGCTGCGTCACCGCCGATGGCACGCTGGCCGGCTCCGCCCTGGATATGGCGACGGCGGTGCGCAACGCCGTGGAGCGGGTCGGCATCCCGCTGGACGAGGCGCTGCGCATGGCCTCCGCCTATCCGGCCGATTTCATGGGCATGGCGGGACGGCGCGGCCGCCTCCGGCCCGGTCTGGCCGCCGACCTCGTGCATCTCGACGAGCGGTTGCGGGTGCGGGCGACCTGGATCAGCGGCAAAATGGCCGTTCCGTGAAACACCCCCTGCACGCGCGCGCAAATCTGTCGTATAGAGGCGCCAGAATTTCGACCCTCATACGCAGCATCGAGGAGACTTACCCATGGACATCGCCCTGATGGTTCTGGCCGTCGTGTTCTTCTTCTGGCAGACCGTTTCCGAGTGATCGGGGTCCGGGCATCCGGACAGACGAAAGGGCGGCTCCCCGGCGGAGCCGCCCTTTCGCGTTTCTGGCCCGCTCGCTCAGGCGCCAGCCGGAACCCTCAATCGGCCAGCGCGCCGCCATGGATCTGCGGGTGTTCCAGTCGCGCATGGGCGGAGGCGACGAGCCTCAACGTCTCCATGATCGTTCCGATCGCCTCGTTCAGGTCGGCCCGCCCGGCGGGTATGGGCATTCCCGACAGGACCAATTCCAGGTCGTCGGCGGCGTCCTGCAGAAGGACGCAGGCCTCTTCCAACTGACGTCTGGCCGTTACGCCGTTCGCAGGATGCGACGGCGCCGCCTTCTGCATATTGCGATAGGCATTTTGATTTGCACTTTGCAGTGAAGACCCGCGCCGTCCCTTCTGAAATCCCGTTATGAAGCCGAACATGGGCCTTCTCCCTTCCGTGTCGGAGGGTATAGAGCAAAAGCCGCGCCAATTTCGAAGCATCGGCCGAAGGGATCACCCCTTGGGCCAAAGCCACGCCGCGCCGCGCATACCGCTTTCGGCGCCATGGCGCGCCCGGAGGAAGCGGGTGCGAGGGGCTGGACTCAGCGCCCAGCTTCCCCACTGGGCGGGCACGGCCTCGTACAGCCCCGGCAGGTCCGACAGGCCGCCGCCGACCACCACCGCGTCGGGGTCGAGCAGATTGATGACGGCGGCCAGCGCACGGGCCAGCGCGTCGGCATGGCGATCCAGAGTCGCCCGCGCCTGCGTGTCGCCGGAACGGGCGCGGGCGGCGATCTCCGGCGGGGTCAGCGCCTCCCCCGTCCGCCAATGGTGCAGACGGGCCAGACCTGCGCCGCACAGCAGCGTCTCGATGCAACCCTCCCGCCCGCAGCCACAGGGCAGCGGCGGCCCGTCCTCAACCGTCCGCCAGGGCAGTGGGTTGTGCCCCCACTCGCCGGCCAGGGCGTTGGCACCGGCCAGGATGCGCCGCTCCGCGACAATCCCGCCGCCGACCCCGGTGCCCAGGATGATCCCGAAGACCAGCGGCGCTCCGGCGGCGGCTCCGTCCACCGCCTCCGACAGGACGAAGGCGTTGGCGTCGTTGGCGATCCGCACCGGACGGTCGAGCGTCCGCGACAGGTCGGCGGCGAAGGGCCGCCCGTCCAGCCAGGACAGGTTGACCGCGCGCACGGTGCCCGCGGCGGTGTCGACGATGCCGGGCAGGCACAGGCCGACCGTGGCGTCCCGGCAACCCGCTTGAGCCTCCAGCGCCGCCACGGCGCCGGCCAGCGCCGCCAGCGTGTCGGCGTAGCCGCGCGGCGTGTCGGCACGGTGCCGCGCCCGCTCCGTCCCATCCGGAGCCAGAAGGGTGGCGGCGATCTTGGTGCCGCCCAGATCGACGCCGATTCGCATCGGACCCATGCCCATGACGGACTCCCAGCGCGGGTGGACAGTGAAGGGGGTGGAAAAGCAGCCCCCCTATAGCGCAGCGCTCCGCCCGAATCAGCCATCCCGACGCGCGCCTTCTCCATAAGAGGTGGCGGTCCCGTCCCTTTGCACCGTCGCAGGACGGCGGCGGACCACTAGAGTCAGGAGTGTCACGTCTCATCAATTGGATTGCGCGCGCCCCCATGGACCGTTCCGCTCCGAAAGCCACGCCATCCTCGAATCGCTCTGCGGCGAAGGCGAAGCCCCAACCCCAGGCCGCCGGCCTGCGCCCCGACCAGACGGAGGTCTTCGACGGCCTTCTCCTGGCCCTGCTGGCGCGCAAGCGGCTGCTGGTGCTGGTCGGCGAGGCCGGGTCCGGACGGGCCGCGGTCTTCCACCAGCTCGTCGAGCAGGTCGGCTCCGACGGCGCGCTGGTGCTTCCGGTCGCCGCCAGCGCCGGGGCGCAGGTCGAGGATCTGGTGTCCGCCGCCGGTGACGCCGCCCTGCCCTCCGACAGCGACGACCGCGATTTCGACACGCTGATCGAGGAATTGGAGGAGCGGCTGGACCTCGCCGGTACTGGCCTTCTGGCGGTGGAGAACGCGGGCGTCCTGGCCGCCCCGACGCTGGCCGACCTGATCGACCTCACCCGCTCCGAGACGCCGAGCGGGCGCTTCCTCCAGGTCCTTCTCTGCGGCACGCCGGAGATGGAGCGGACCTTGGCCCGCCCCGGATTGGCCGAGGCGGTGCGCGAGCTTGGCGTGATCTACCGCATGACGCCCGGCGCCGGTCCGTCCGTCACGCCCACCGCCGCCATCCCTTCTGCTGGCCCCGCCGCCGGGCCGGTGACCGCCCCGCCGCGTGCCGCGGCGCCGCCGCGCCGGGCGGCGGAGCGTGACGCCAACGACTGGCCCGCCAACGATTGGGACGCGCCGGACGGCTGGACGATCCCGGAGGCCGGTGGTCCGGTCGCCGATCTTCCGGTCAAGCGCCCGCGCCGCCGCGCCGCGCTGGCCGGAGCGGCGATCACCACCCTGATTCTGCTGGGCGCCGCCGGGGCCGGCGTGACGCTGGCGGTTCCCGGCGCCACGCCCGAACGGGCGCTCGATTACGCCCGGCAGGGCTGGCAGGACCTCCGCAGCTTCGTGACGGAGCGGGTGCACAATCCTTTTGCCGACGAGCCCAGCCTGGGCAGCCGCGGCCCCGACACGCTGGCGCTTGCCCGGCCGCAGAACCCCTATCTCGCGTCCCTCCCCGCCGAGGCGGGGGTGCCGGTCGCCGGACCGTCGCCGACCAAGGCCGACGCCCCGCCGCCCGCCGCCCGCACCGTTAGCCAGCCGGCTTTCCAGCCCTCGGCGCCGGCCCAGCCTCCGGCCCAGGCGGCCACCGCAACGGCGTCCCCGCCGACGACCGTCGCCAAGCTCGATCCGGCGCCGCTGGCGAAGCCGGAGCAGCCGCCCGTTGCTCCGGTTGCCCAGATGCCGAAACCGCCGGTGCCGGCCGCCGCCGATCCGCTGGCCGCCGATCCGCTGGCCGTTGAGCACGCCCCGCCGCTCAAACCGCGGGCGACGGAGTACCGCACGGAGCAGAGCGAAGGCCCGACCGGCTCCGCCACCCTGCCGCCGTTGGTCGACGAACCGGCGCCCCAGATGGCGGCGCCGGCGATGCCCCAGCCCGCGGCTCCGGCGGCGTCCGCGCCCTTCTCCGCCAGCGACAACGGCCTGAACCCGCGCGTCCGCACCCTGGTCGATCAGGCCCGCCGGCAGATCGCCGCCAAGCTCCTGACCACGCCGCCGAACAACAACGCCTACGAGACGGTCTCGCGGCTGCGCGAGATCGCCCCGGCGACGCCGGAGATCCAGGAACTTCTGACGACCATGGAGGAGACCTACCGCCGCTGGGCCTCACTGGCGGAGCGCGACGGCAATTGGGACGAGGCGCGGCGTTTCTACGAGCGCGCCCTGATCGTCGCCCCCAACACCGGCGACCTGCGCGACCGCATCAAGGCGGCCGGCGAAGGGCGCGCGCTTCCCGCCGCGACCGCTTCCGCAGGTGCCGTCTCCGCAGCGCCCGGCACCCCGCCGGCGCCCCCGGCCACCGCCGAGGTCCGGCCCGGTCTGGACAGCCGCGACGGCGCCATCGCCCTGATGCGCCGCACCGACGAACTGAAGCGCGCGCTGGATGGCGGCGCCGACCCGAACAAGCGGGTGGACAACGGCAAGACCCTGCTGATGCTGGCCTCCGAACAGGGGTTGACCGACGCGGTGCGGCTGCTGATCGACCGCCGGGCCAAGACGGAACTGCGCACCGCCGACGGCGCCACCGCGGTGATGTACGCCGCCTGGGGCGGGCATGAGGCGGTGATCCACGCGCTGGCCGCCGCCGGGGCCGAACTCGACGCCACCAACGACGACGGCAAGACCGCGCTGATGGCCGCCGCGGCCCGCGGTCATGACGGTGTCGTGAAGATCCTGGTCGACCGCGGCGTGTCGGTGGACCGGGTGGCCAGCCACGGCTGGTCGGCGCTGATGTACGCCGCCAACAACGGCCACGACCGCGTGGCCCGGATGCTGGTGGAGCGCGGCGCCAACCCGTTCCGCATGGACACCGCCGGCAACTCCGCCCTCACCCTCGGTGCGCTGCAAGGCCACATGCAGGTGGTCGAGGCGCTGAAGCCGCACTGAGATACGCCCCCCGCTCCGGCGAGGAGCGGGGGATGCACGTCTTCACAGCGCCGCGAAGCGCGCCAGCATGGCGGCGTGGGAGCGGATGCCGTTGTGCAGGCACTTCACCTCGAACTTCTCGTTGGGCGAATGGATGCGGTCATCCTCCAGCCCGAAGCCGACGAAGATCGAATCGAAGCCCAGCGCCTGCCGGATGTAGCCGCCGACCGGGATCGACCCGCCGCTGCCGACCAGCGCCGGCTTGTTGGCAAAGACGTCGCCCAGCCCCGCCATGGCGGCGCGCAGATAGGGGCTGTCGGTCGGCACCTGGACGCCCGGCGATTTGCCGAACACCTTGAACTCCCACCGCCCGTCCGCCGGCGTCCGTTCCTCCAGGAAGCTCTTGATCCCGGCCAGGATTTTCTGCGGGTCCTGGGCCGGCACGAGACGGCAGGACAGCTTGGCCGACGCCTTGGACGCGATGACCGTCTTGGAGCCCTCCCCGGTGTAGCCGCCCCAGATGCCGTTGATGTCGCAGGTCGGGCGCGACCACAGCCGCTCCAGCGCGCTGCGCCCGGCCTCGCCAACCGACGTCTTCAGCCCGACACCGGCCAGGAAGGCGCTCTCGTCGAAGCCGAGGTCGCGCCACATCGCCTTCTCCTCGTCCGTGGGCTCGGCCACGTCGTCGTAGAAGCCGGGGAAGCGGACGCGCCCGTCCTCGTCGTGAATTTGGCCGAGGATGCGGGTCAGCGCGTTGATCGGGTTCAGCACCGCGCCGCCGAACATGCCGGAATGCAGGTCGTGGCTCGGCCCGTGCAACGTCGCCTCGACGTAGAGCAGGCCGCGCAACCGCGTGGTGATGGCCGGCGTGTCGATGTTCCAGGCGTTGGTGTCGGTGATGACGCAGACGTCGGCCTTCAGCTCCTCCGCGTTGGCCTTCAGGAAGGGGAGCAGGTTCGGGCTGCCGGTCTCCTCCTCACCCTCCAGCAGGACGGTCACGCGGATCGGCAGGGTGCCGTGCACGGCGTGCCAGGCGCGGAACGCCTCGATGAAGGTCATCACCTGGCCCTTGTCGTCCACGGCGCCGCGGGCGACGATGCGGCGGCCATGCTCCGCCTCGACAATGGCCGGCTCGAAGGGCGGGCTGTTCCACAGCTCCAGCGGCTCCGCCGGCTGCACGTCGTAATGGCCATAATAGAGGATGTGCGGCACATCCTTGCCGCCCGGCCCCGGATGGTGGGCGACGACCGCGGGGTGCCCCGGCGTCTCGCGCACGGAGGCGTCGAAGCCCAGTCCGCTCAGCTCGCGCGCCAGCCAGTCCGCGGCGCGGCGCACGTCGCCCTTGTAGGCCGGGTCGGTGCTGACGCTGGGGATGCGCAGCAGGTCGCAGAGGCGCCCCAGGGAGTCTTCGAAACTGCGGTCAACCTGCTGGAGAACGGGGTCGGCTGACAGGACGCTCGACATTCGGAACTGCCTTCGGTGTGAATGACTGGCACCGATGGTAGCGCATCGCGGGTCCGCGCCAAGCTCCACAAAGCGCAGGGGTGCCATCCTCGCGAAGGCGGCGTTCCCGGTTCCCGCCACGGGAAGCACAGGATGGCGGGACCGCGGCTCCGCCTTCGCGAGGATCCCCCCGGACGGCGGCGCGTCAGACGGTCAGGTACCGCCGGACCTCGCTCTCCTCCAGCCCGTCGCGGCTGCCCGCCAGCATGACCTCGCCGCGCTCCATCACCGCCCAGTCGTCGGCCAGATCGCGGGCGAACTCGAAATACTGCTCGACCAGCAGAATCGCCATGGTGCCCTTGTCGCGCAGGTAGGAAATGGCCCGCCCGATGTCCTTGATGATGCTGGGCTGGATGCCCTCCGTCGGCTCGTCCAGCACCAGCAGCCGGGGCCGCGTCACCAGCGCCCGCCCGATGGCGAGCTGCTGCTGCTGCCCGCCGGACAGGTCGCCGCCGCGCCGGTCCAGCATGGACTTCAGCACGGGAAACAGCTCGAACACCTCATCGGGGATCGAGCGGTCGGCGCGTTTCAGGGGCGCGTAGCCGGTCAGCAGGTTTTCCCGCACCGTCAGCAGCGGGAAGATCTCGCGCCCCTGCGGGACGTAGGCGATGCCGCGTCGCGCCCGTTCCGACGGGGCGAGCTTGGTGATGTCGCCGCCGTCCCAGGCGATGGTGCCGCCGGTCACCGGCTTCAGCCCGACGATGGCGCGCAGCAGCGAGGACTTGCCGACGCCGTTGCGCCCCAGCAGGCAGGTGACCTTCCCCACCTCCGCCGTCAGCGACACGCCGCGCAGCGCCTGCGCCGCGCCGTAATGGAGATCGACAGACCGTACGTCGAGCATGCAACTTCCTCTGATCCAAAACCCCTCTCCCGCCCCGGGAGAGGGAGGGACCCATGCGCAGCATGGGAGGGTGAGGGTGTCGGCAAGAAACAGTGCCTTGATCCTTGCACGACCCTCACCCTCCCGCTGCGCGGGCACCCTCTCCCGGGACGGGAGAGGGATTGTCGTTGGCGGTCACCGGCCCAGATAGACGTCGATGACCTGCTTGTTGGCGCTTACCGAATCCAGCGAGCCTTCGGCCAGGACAGAGCCCTCGTGAAGCACCGTGACCTTCACGCCCAGTTCGCGGACGAAGACCATGTCGTGCTCCACGACGATCACCGAATGCTTGCCGGCGATGTCCTTCAGCAGATGGGCGGTCTGTTCCGTCTCCGCGTCGGTCATGCCGGCCACCGGCTCGTCGACCAGCAGAAGCTTCGGGTCCTGGGCCAACAGCATGCCGATCTCCAGCCACTGCTTCTCGCCGTGCGACAGGCTGCCCGCCGGGCGGTCGCGCCGCGGCGACAGGCGGGTGATGTCGAGGATCTCCTCGATCCGCGCCCGGTCCTCCTTGGTGGCCGAATAGGTCAGCGTCTTCAGCGGGCGGCGCGGCGCCTTCAGCGACAGTTCCAGATTGTCCCAGACCGTGTGCATCTCGAACACGGTGGGGCGCTGGAACTTGCGGCCGATGCCCAGGTTGGCGATGGCCGGCTCGCGCAGGCTGGTCAGGTCGGTGCGGCCCTCGAACAGGATGGTGCCGGTGTCGGGGCGGGTCTTGCCGGTGATGACGTCCATCATGGTCGTCTTGCCGGCGCCGTTCGGCCCGATGATCGCCCGCATCTCGCCCGGCTCGATGACCAGCGACAGGCTGTTCAGCGCCCGGAACCCGTCGAAGCTGACCGACACGCCGTCCAGATACAGCAGGGTGTCTTGCGCGCTCATCTCTCTCAGACTCCCTTCTGGTCCGCCGGCTTGGCGGTGACCGTGGCGCGCGCCGGCAGCCGCTCGCGGAGTTGCGCCGCCAGACCCAGGATGCCCTTGGGCAGGAACAGGGTGACCAGGACGAACAGACCGCCCAGCGCGAACAGCCACAGCTCCGGCAGCGCCGCCGTGAAGTAGCTCTTGCCGAAATTCACCAGCACCGCGCCCAGCACCGGCCCGGCCAGCGTGCCGCGCCCGCCGACGGCGACCCAGATCACCGCCTCGATGCTGCTGGCGGGGGAGAACTCCGACGGGTTGATGATGCCGACCTGCGGCACGTAGAGCGCGCCCGCCACGCCGGCCATGCAGGCCGACAGCGTCCAGGCGAACAGCTTGTAGCGGTCGGTCTCGTAGCCCAGGAAGCGCACCCGGCTCTCCGCGTCGCGAACGGCGATCAGCACCTTGCCCAGCTTGGACGCCACCACGGCCGAGGCCAGGATGTAGCCGATCGCCAGCGCCACCACCGTCGCCACGAACAGCCCGACGCGGGTCGAGGCGGCCTGGATGTCGAAACCCAGGATCTCCTTGAAGTCGGTCAGGCCGTTGTTGCCGCCGAAGCCCATGTCGTTGCGGAAGAAGGCCAGCATCAGCGCGAAGGTCAGCGCCTGCGTGATGATCGACAGATAGACGCCGGTGACGCGCGAGCGGAAGGCGAACCAGCCGAAGGCGAAGGCGAGCAGGCCCGGCACCACCATCACCATGATCGCGGCGAACCAGAACTGGTCGAAGCCATGCCAGTACCAGGGCAGTTCCGTCCAGTTCAGGAAGACCATGAAGTCCGGCAGGTCGGCGTTGCCGTAGACGCCGCGCGAGCCGATCTGCCGCATCAGATACATGCCCATGGCGTAGCCGCCGAGCGTGAAGAAGGCGGCGTGCCCCAGTGACAGGATGCCGACGAAGCCCCAGACGAGGTCGAGCGACAGCGCCAGCAAGGCGAAGCACAGATACTTGCCGAGCAGCGCCACCGTGTGGGTGGAGAGGTGCCAGGGCGAGTCCGGGGCGGTGCCCAGCGCCATGACCGGCACCGCCACGGCCAGAACCGCCAGGACGGTCAGCAGCACGCCGGCCTTCTTGTCCAGGCCCATCAGGAAGAAACGGGTCAGCATCGGATCAGGCCTCCACCGCCCGGCCCTTCAGCGCGAACAGGCCGCGCGGACGCCGTTGGATGAACAGGATGATGAAGATCAGCACCAGGATCTTGCCCAGCACCGCGCCCGCGTAGGGCTCCAGGAACTTGTTGACGCCGCCGAGCGCCAGCGCGCCGACCAGCGTGCCCCACAGGTTGCCGACGCCGCCGAACACCACGACCATGAAGCTGTCGATGATGTAGCCCTGGCCCAGGTTGGGGCTGACGTTGTCGATCTGGCTCAGCGCCACCCCGGCCAGCCCGGCGATGCCGGAGCCGAGGCCGAAGGTCAGCGCGTCCACCCGCGCGGTGCGGATGCCCATGGCGTTGGCCATGCTGCGGTTCTGGGTGACGGCGCGGATGCTCAGCCCGAACCACGTCTTGCGCAGCGCCACCAGCAGCGCGCCGAAGACGAGGAAGGCGAAGACGACGATCCACAGCCGCCCGTAGGTGATGGTCAACCCGCCGAGTTCGAAAGCGCCGGACATCCAGGACGGGGCGCCGACCTCGCGGTTCGTCGGCCCGAAAATGGAGCGCACCGCCTGCTGGAGCGCCAGCGACAGGCCCCAGGTCGCCAGCAGCGTTTCCAGCGGACGCCCATAGAGCCAGCGGATCACGCTGCGTTCGATGGCGACGCCGACCGCGCCGGAGACGAGGAAGGCGACGGGCAGAGCCACCAGGATGGAGAAGTCGAACAGGCCGGGCGCCCACTGGCGGAAAGCCTCCTGGACCAGGAAGGTGGCGTAGGCGCCGATCATCACCATCTCGCCATGCGCCATGTTGATGACGCCCATGACGCCGAAGGTGACGGCCAGCCCGATCGCCGCCAGCAGCAGCACCGAACCGAGCGACAGGCCATACCACAGATTTTGCGCCGCACCCCACAGGGCGAGCCGCTGCTCGACCGACGCGATGGCCTTCGTGGCGGCATCCTTCACCGCGTCGCTGCCCCCGTTGGAGACGCTGTTGGCGGTGCCGTTCAGCAGGGCCAGCGCGTCCTGGTCGCCGCGTTCCTTCAGCACATCGACGGCGGCGATCTTGTCGGCGTCGGAAGCGTCCCCGGCCAGCAGGACGGAGGCCCGCGCCTGGGTCATCGCGCGGCGCACGCGCTCGTCGGTTTCCTTGGCCAGCGCCATGTTCAGTGCGTCCAGCGCGTTGGCGTCGCGGCTCTTGAACACCGCCTCGGCGGCCTGCCGGCGCGTGTTGGCGTCGGGGCTCATCAGGGTGAGCGCACCGAGCGTCGCGCTGATCGTGCGGCGCAGGGCGTTGTTGATGCGGATCTTCTCGACCGCGTTGCGGTCCGCCTCGCCCAGCGCAGCGCCGGTCAGCGGGTCGGTCAGGGCATAGCCGTTCCCGGCGCGCTTGGCGACGACCACGGCACCGTCCGCCTTGCGGATGTGCAAATCGCCGGCCTGGAGGGCCTCGATCACCGGCACGACGGCGGGATCGCCCGTCTCGGCCAGCCCGGCGAGGGCCTTTTCGGTGTCGGCGTAGCTGCCGGCGCCCAGGCCGCGGACCAGCGGTGCCAGATCGGCGGCGCCCAGATTGGCGGAGAAGGCGGACGGTGCGGCCAGCGCCAGAAACGCGGCCAGCAGCCAGCAGAATGCGCGGTGCATCGCGGTTCCTGTGATGTGTCGGAAGCTATTTCAATCAAGGAAAGGGCGTTGCCCCCACCCCGGCCCTCCCCCGCTTCGCAGGGGAGGGAGCATGGTCCCCTCCCCTGCGACAGCGGGGGAGGGTTAGGGAGGGGGCACCACGCAGCCAGTTACCAAGAGGCGTTCAGACGGTCCTCACGACCCCTTGCCACCGCACTTGCCGGTCTTCACGTTGAAGTTGCCGCAGGACAGCGGGGCGCGCCAATCGGAGATCAGGTCCTTGCTGTCCGGCAGGAAGTCCGACCACTCGTCGCCGACCACGAGGCCCGGCGTCTTGGAGACGGTTTCGAACTGGCCGTTCTCCTGCACCTCGCCGATCAGAACCGGCTTGGTGATGTGGTGGTTCGGCAGCATCGCCGAATAGCCGCCCGTCAGGTTCGGGACCGACACGCCGACGAGGCTGTCGATGACCGCGTTGCTGTCGACGGTGCCGGCCTTCTCGACCGCCTTCACCCACATGTTGAAGCCGATGTAGTGGGCTTCCATCGGGTCGTTGGTGACGCGCTTGTCGTTTTTGGTGAATGCCTGCCACTTCTTGATGAAGTCGCTGTTCTCCGCCGTGTCCACCGACATGAAGTAGTTCCAGGCGGCGAGATGCCCGACCAGCGGCTTGGTGTCGATGCCGGCCAGTTCCTCCTCACCCACGGAGAAGGCGACGACGGGGATGTCCTGCGCCTTGACGCCCTGGTTGCCCAGCTCCTTGTAGAAGGGGACGTTGGCGTCGCCGTTGATGGTCGAGACGACGGCGGTCTTCTTGCCGGCCGAGCCGAACTTCTTGATGTCGGCGACGATGTTCTGCCAGTCGGCATGGCCGAACGGGGTGTAGTTGATCATGATGTCCTCGGACTTCACGCCCTTGGACTTCAGATAGGTTTCCAGGATCTTGTTGGTCGTGCGCGGGTAGACGTAGTCGGTGCCGGCCAGCACCCAGCGCTGCACGCCTTCCTTCTCCGCCAGATAGTCGACGGCGGGGATGGCCTGCTGGTTCGGGGCGGCGCCGGTGTAGAAGACGTTGCGCGAGGACTCCTCGCCCTCATACTGCACCGGGTAGAACAGGACGCTGTTCAGCTCCTCGAACACCGGCAGGACGGACTTGCGGCTGACCGAGGTCCAGCAGCCGAACACCGCGGCCACCTTGTCCTTGCTGATCAGCTCGCGCGCCTTCTCGGCGAACAGGGGCCAGTTGGAGGCGGGATCGACGACGACCGGCTCCAGCTTCTTGCCGAGAACGCCGCCCTTCTTGTTCTGCTCTTCGATGAGCATCAGCATGACGTCCTTCAGCGTGGTCTCGCTGATCGCCATGGTGCCCGACAGGGAATGGAGGATGCCGACCTTGATGGTGTCCTGGGCCGACGCCGGGGCGGCGAAGCCCGCGGCGAACGTGACGGCAAGACCCGCGGCCGCCGCAAGGGTGCGACCGGTCTTGAAGCCCGACTGGAACCCCGTCTTCAACATTGTGAATACCCCCCGTTCTTTGGTCTGACGCCCGCCTCAGGCGTCACGGGGGTACCCTTCGCAAATGTGATGCCACGACGTGCCGGCCGTGGGCCAACTCAAGGAATCCGCGGCGCTTTACGGCCCAGTATTCGCTTACGAATTATGCACGTCTCCGCTTAATGCTCAAATTTTGCTCATTTCCGCTGGATTGACTGGTTTTTAGGCGCCGCCTCACACCGAAGACCGATGCCGTTCGACACAGACCGACAGCACCTCATCCAAAGGTCGTGCCCACCAGCGGCGCGAGAATATTTCGACCTCGGAATAGCCTTGGAATCCAACGGCCTCCACCCAACCACGGATCATCGGTATATCAATCATTCCATCGCCCATCATGCCGCGATCCTCCAGCAGGTCGGCGGTCGGCACCAGCCAATCGCACACATGAAAGGCACACAGGCGATTTCGGCCCGCCCGGCGGATCTGCGCCTCCAGTTCCGGGTCCCACCAGACATGGTAGACGTCCAACGCCACGCCCAGCGCTCCGGTTCCCTGCGGGTCCAGCCGGTCGCAGAGGTCGAGCGCGTGGCGCATCGTGTTCACGCAGGCGCGGTCGGCGGCGTACATCGGGTGCAGCGGCTCGATGGCGAGCGGCATCCCGGCACCGCGGGCGTGCTCCAGCAGTTCGGCGATGCCGTCCTCGACCTGGGCGCGGGCCAGCGCGATGTCCTTGGACGGCGGGGAGCCGGGGCGGGAGAATTGTGGCAGTCCGCCGACGACCAGAACGAGGCAGGGGGCGCCCAGCGCCGCCGCCTCGTCCACCGCGCGGCGGTTGTCGTCGCGCACCTCCGCCCGGCGGTCGGGATCGGCGGGGAACATGCCGCCGCGGCAATAGCCGGACAGCTCCAGCCCCAGGTCCTTCACGGCCCGCACGGCGCGGTCCAGCCCCACCGCGGCCACCTGGTCCCGCCAGGGGGAGACGGCGCGGATGCCCTGGCGGGCGCAGGCGTCGAAGATCTGCAGAAGGTCGCCCTGCTTGCGCACCGTGGCCGTGTTGATGGACAGCCAGCGATGATCGCCGGAGAAGTCGCGCATGATCGTGGTCCTCATTTCGAAATGCCCTCTCCCGCCCCGGGAGAGGGTGCCCGCGCAGCGGGTGGGTGAGGGTCGCGCGAGGATCGAGGCGCTGATCCTTGGCGGCACCCTCACCCTTCCCGCGCATCGCGCGGGCCCCTTCCCTCTCCCGAGGCGGGAGAGGGAGTTAACCCTTACCTCACACCGCCTCGATGCCGCGGACGGCCAGGATGTCGGCCATGCGCCACACCGCCTCGTCCGGGTCGCGCAGCAGCCCGGCCTTGTCGGCCAGCCGGAAAATCTCAGCCAGATGCAGGGTGGAGCGCGTGCCCTCCTGCCCGCCGATCATCGTGAAATGGTCCTGGTGGCCGTTTAGGTAGGCCATGAAGACCACACCGGTCTTGTAGAAGCGGGTCGGCGCCTTGAAGATGTGGCGGGACAGCGGGACGGTCGGCTCCAGAATCTCGTGGAAGCGCCCCTCCTCGCCCGCCGCCAACTCGGCGAGTGCCGCCGCCGCCGCCGGGGCGATGGCGTCGAAGATGCCCAGCAGCGCGTCGGAATGGCCCTCCGCGTCGCCGGCGATCAGCTCCGCGTAGTTGAAGTCGTCGCCGGTGTACATGCGCACGCCGGGGGCCAGACGGCGGCGCATGACGATCTCCTTGTCCTTGTCGAGCAGGGAGATCTTCACCCCGTCCACCTTGGCCGCGAAGTCGTTGATGATGCCGACCGCAGTGTCGAGCGCCACCGGGAAGTCGTTGGTTCCCCAATAGCCGGCCAGCGCCGGGTCGAACATGTCGCCCAGCCAGTGGATGATCACCGGGCTGCGCACCTGGGAGAGGATGCGGCCGTAGACGCGGACATAGTCGTCCGGCCCTTTCGCCACGCGGGCCAAGGCGCGCGACGCCATCAGGATCACCCGCCCGCCGAGATCCTCGACCGCGGATACCTGCGTCTCGTAGGCGCGGATCACGTCGTCGAGCGAGCGGGCATCCTCCGGCGCCAGATGGTCGGTGCCCGCCCCGCAGGCGATTAGCGCGTTGCCGCGCGCCTTCGCCGCGGTCAGGGAGCGCCGGATCAGTTCCAGCGAGGCGTTCCAGTCCAGCCCCATGCCGCGCTGCGCGGTGTCCATCGCCTCGGCCACGCCGAAACCCAGGTCCCACAGATGCTCGCGGAAGGCGATGGTGCGGTCCCAGTCGATGGCCGGGGTCAGCCAGGGGTCGTTGTCGGCCAACGGGTCGGCCACCATGTGGGCGGCAGCATAGGCCACGCGGTTCAAGGGCCGGTCGGTGTGGGCGGGGAAGCCCCGCGCCGGAGCGACCTCGTAGCTTTCCAGCGAGCGGTCGGCGCGCGGCAGCTTGATGGTCAGTGCCATGGACAAGGCCCTCCGGTCAGGCGGTCAGCGAGGGAACGTCGACCCAGCGGCGCTCCTTCCAGCTCTTCAGCGCGGCCTCGACGAGCTGCACGCCCTTGGCGCCCTCGATCAGGCCGTGGTTGAAGGGGGCGTCCTCGACGACGTGGCGGATGAAGGATTCCCACTGCGTCTTGAAGCCGTTGTCGGTCGGCTGGTTGTCGGGCACCGGCTGCCACGTCGCGTAGAAGTCCATGGTCTGCTTCTGGTCCGGGTTCCACACCGGGCGCGGCGTGCCCTGGCGCGGCTGGATCACGCAGTCGCTCAAGCCCGCGACGGCCGAGCCGTGGGTGCCGTCCACCTGGAAGGTCACCAGATCGTCGCGGTAGACGCGCGTCGCCCAGGAGGAGTTGATGTGGGCGATGACGCCGCCCTCCAGCTCGAAGGTGGCGTAGGCCGCGTCGTCGGCGGTGGCCTGATAGCGCTTGCCCTGCTCGTCCCAGCGCTCCGGGATGTGGATGGCGCCGAGGCAGGAGACGCTCTTCACCTGACCGAACAGGTTGTCGAGCACGTAGCGCCAGTGGCAGACCATGTCGAGGATGATGCCGCCGCCGTCCTCCTCCCGGTAGTTCCAGGAGGGCCGCTGCGCCGGCTGCCAGTCGCCCTCGAACACCCAGTAGCCGAACTCGCCGCGCACCGAGAGGATCTTTCCGAAGAAGCCGCTGTCGCGCAGCATCTTCAGCTTCTGCAGGCCGGGCAGGAACAGCTTGTCCTGCACGGTGCCGTTCTTCACCCCGGCCTCCTCGGCCAGCCGGACGACGCGCAGCGCCTCCTCCAGGTTGGTGGCGATGGGCTTCTCGCAATAGACGTGCTTGCCGGCGCGGATCGCCGCCTCCAGCAGCGTCGGGCGCATCTGGGTGGTGCCGGCGTCGAAGAAGATCGTGTCGTCGGGGTTCGCCAGGGCCGCGTCCAGATTGTCGGTCCAGCGCTCCACCCCGTGGCGCTGGGCCAGCTCGCGGATCTTCTCGGCGTTGCGCCCGACCAGGATGGGGTCCGGCATGACGCGGGACCCGTCGGACAGCGTGACGCCGCCTTGCGCCCGGATGGCGAGGATCGACCGGATCAGGTGCTGGTTCATGCCCATGCGGCCGGTCACGCCATGCATGATGATACCAAGGCGCTTCGTGCTCATGTCGGGGACTCCCTAGGGGATTATTCGTTTTGCAGAGGGGACAGGCGGTCCCACCGGGGCTGCGCCGCGCTGGCGAAGCCGGGGACGGCCAGGGTTTCGGTCGGCAGGCTGCCGCCCGCCGTGGCGAGGCGGACGATGCCGTCTTGCCGGGTGTAGAAGCCGGGATGCGCGTCGAGGAAGGCGTCGGCCTCCGGCGCTCCGTCGAAGCCGTTTCCGTACTGGTGGCCGTTGCGCTCGGCGTCGGCGATGCCGAGCAGCGCGACCAGAGCCGTGTCCTGCTGCACCGCCAGCCCGGCCTGACAGGTCAGGTCCTCCGCGGCGATGAAGTGCGGCGCGCCCCAGGCGGCGCAGCGCGCCCGGTTCAGGACGGCCTTGTAGAGCCCCTTGCAGGACTTGGACGACACGCCGCTATAGCCGGCGGCGCGGGCGCGCGGAAAGGCGTCGTAGCCGTCGTCGGACTCGTCGATGATGAAGGGGATGCGCCCGGCCACCGCGCCCAGCGGCGCCTCCAGCGCGCGCTCCCGCGCCACCGGCTGTTCGATGTAGAGCAGGCGCTCGCGGAACCCCGCCAGCGCCGGCTCGCGCTCCAGCCCGTCCACGAAGGCGGCGAGGCCCGCGGCGTCCGCGTATTGCTCGTTGCCGTCCAGCGTGGCGCGGTAGTCGCCCGCCACCGCGTCCAGCACGCCGGCGATCGCCGCCAGGCGCGCGAGGTCGGCGGACGGATCGCCGCCCAGCTTGATCTTGAAGCGGCCCAGCCGCTCCCGCGCCAGCAGGACGCGCAGGGCCTCCGGATCGTCGAGCAGCCCGACCGTGTGGCGGAGCGCCACGGACGTCCGCGGCTCCAGCCCGGCGAGGAAGCCGTCCAGGTCGAAACCCGCAAGATCCGGCGTCAGCCGCGCGTCGATCCCGGTGCGGTTGGACCGCATGCCGGTGAAGACATCCGTATCCAGAACCCGCAGCAGCCCGTCCAGCACCGCCTTGTCGATCAGCGCCGGCCCATAGGCTGCGGTCAGGTCGGGCAGCCCGGCGGCGCGGCAGGCGGCCCGCTGAATTTCATAGGCCGCTGCGTGGTGCCCGAAGGCGGTGTCGGCACGGTCCGTCCGGTAGGCGTCGCGGGCGAGGCGCAGGGAGCGGCGCAGGCCGTCCACCGTCTCGTCCGGGCTGCGGTCCGGGCGTTTGTCGAACCACTTCGGCATCATCATCTCGGCGGTGCCGCCCCACGCCTCGCCGACGCCGTCCACATGGACCAGGGCGCGGACGAAGGCCTGGGGGGCCGCCTCCACCGTCACGCTGCCGAAGCGGAAGGGCTTCACGAAGCGGACGGGGCGTTCATAGAGGTCGATGGCGCGGATGGTGAGGAGGGGTGCATTGCCCCCACCCTTCCCGCTTCGCGGGCCCCTTCCCTCCCCCGCTGACGCAGGGGAGGGCGTTGATTCCCCTCCCCTGCGCAGCTCTCGCGCAAACCTATGGTTTGCGCTGACGCGGCAGGCGGACCTTTGGTCCGCCGAGAGCGGGGGAGGGTCAGGGAGGGGGCAAGACTCTTCCATCACCACACGCCCCCTCAGTCCAGATGCCCTTGGGCGTTGAAATGCGCCCGGATGCGCTGGGTCAGCTCGATGAAGACCGGGTGCCCCATGACGTCCAACGAGCGCGGGCGGGGCAGCGGCACCTCGTAGGTCGCGGCGATGGCGCCAGGACGCTCCGACATCACCATCACCCGGTCGGCCAGGAACACCGCCTCGGGGATCGAGTGGGTGATCAGCAGAACCGTCTTGCCCGTCTCGTGCTGGATGCGCTGCAGCTCGACGTTCATCTTCTCCCGCGTCATGGCGTCGAGCGCGCCGAACGGCTCGTCCATCAGCAGGATCTTCGGGTCGTGGACCAGCGCCCGGCACAGCGAGGCGCGCTGCTGCATGCCGCCGGAGAGCTGCCAGGGGTATTTGTTCTCGAACCCCTCCAGCCCGGTCATGCGGATCAGCGCGCGGGCGCGCTCCAGATACTTGTCGCGCGGCAGTCCGCGGACCTCCACCGGCATCATGATGTTGCGCAGCACCGTCCGCCAGGCGAGCAGCACCGGGCTCTGGAACACGATCCCCACGTCGTCGTGCGGCTCGGTCACCGTGGTGCCTTCAATGGTGATGGCGCCCTCGCTGACCGGCAGCAGGCCGGCGACCAGCTTCAGCAGCGTGGACTTGCCGCAGCCGGACGGGCCGACCACCACCAGGAACTCGCCGTCCCGCACGTCAAAGGTTATCGGGCGCAGGGACGGCACCTCCCCGTCGCGGGTGCGGTAGGTCTTGGTCACGCCGTCGATCTGGATCAGGGTCTTCTGCGACAGGCGGGCCGTTTCGGCCGATCCGACGACTTTCAACTGGGGTTGAGCCATGTCCCTGCTCTCCTGTCCGTCCGGCCTCACTGGCCCGCCGCGGCGGGATCGGGGAGGAAGTCGCGGGTGTAGAAGGCCTTCGGGTTCTTCTTCGCCGCCGCGTCCAGCCCGCCGTACTCGACCAGCAGGTCCACGGTCTCGGCCATGTTGGCGTCGCTGACGCGGAAGGGCCGCTGCCCCTTGGTCTCCGCCGTGCGGTAGAGCGGCGTGGTCAGTTCGAAGCCCTCCAGCAGGGTGGCTTCCTGGCCGCCCTTGGGGTTGGCCTTGAGGATGGCGGCCACGGCCTCCTTCGGGTTCTTCTCCGCCCCTTCGACCGCCTTGGTCGTCGCGGCCATGAAGCGCTTCACGAGGTCCGGCTTGTCCTTCAGCGTGTCGGTGTGGGCGATGATGCCGGAGGAGACCATGTTGACGCCGTAGTCGGCGAAGCGGATCGGCGTCACCGACTTGCCGGTGGCGTCCTTGATCTTCATGCTCTGGTCCATGACGTAGCCCAGCAGCAGATCCGCCTGCCCGTTGATGACGGCGTTCAGCTTGGTCTGGGCGTCGCCCGACACGACGCGGAAGTCACTCTCCTTCAGGCCGGTCTTCTTCAGGAACAGCGGCCAGATCTGGGACATGCTGTCGCCCGGCGTCATGGCGACGGTCTTGCCCTTGATGTCCTCCGGCTTGCGGATGTTCTTGTCGGTGAAGCCCATGGCCGACATCGGGCTGGTCTGGAGCAGCACGCCGGGCGAGGTGACCGGGGCGCCCTTCACCGCCGCCTTTATCATGGTCGGCACGTCGACGTAGCCGAAATCGACGGTCTTCGCGGCCACCGCCTGGGTCGTCACCGCCGACCCGCGGCCCTCCTGGATCTCCAGGTCGATGCCCTCGGCCTCGTACAGGCCCTTGTCCTTGCCGTAGTAGAAGGGGGCGTGCTCGCCATACACGTACCAGTTCAGCATCAGCACGACCTTGTCCGCGGCCTGGGCCGGAAGCGTCGTGGCGGTGAGGGCGCAGAGCGCCGCGAAGAGCGTCCGTTTCATCTCGTCTCCTCCCAAAGATTGTCCGGCCGAAGGGTGTCCGGCGTCGCTGTTGTTTTTTTCGGCGTTACGACGTCGCGGTGAAGTTGTGGCGTTGGCTCGCGTGCCAAGGGATGGCGAGCCGTTCGATCACGTCGATGACCCAGAAAAGCACCACCCCGATCAGCGCCAGCACCACCAGGGCCGCGAACATCAGGGGAAGTTCGAAATTGCCGATCGAGCGTTGCAGGACGAAGCCGATGCCGGAATTCGCCCCGACGAACTCGCCCACCACCGCACCCACCACGGCCAGCGTGATCGACACCTTCAGGCCGGCGAAGATGGCCGGCAGGGCGTGCGGCAGGCTGACCATGCGGAAGGTCTGAAGGCGCGTGGCCTTCATGGACTTGGCGAGGTCCATCATGTCGCCGTCCACCGACTTGAAGCCCTGCACCGCCGACACGACGATGGGGAAGAAAGCCAGTAGGAAGGCGGAAATCACCTTGGGCAGCAACCCGAAGCCGAACCACACCACGAACAGCGGCGCGATGGCGACCTTCGGGATCGACTGCGAGAAGACCAGCAGCGGGTAGACGTAGGATTCCACCGTCTTCGACCCGGCGATCAGCATGGCGATGGGAATGCCGAACAGCACCGACAGGGCGAAACCGCCCAAGGTCGCCAGCGTGGTCGGCACCGACGCTGCCAGGAGCTGGTCCCAGTCCGCGGCGAGCGCCAAGGCCACGTCGCCCGGTTTCGGTATCAGATAGGGCGGGATCGCGAAGATCCGCACCGACAGGTCCCACAGGACGGTCAGGACCACCAGGAACAGCACCGGCCGGAACCAGCCGGAATTGAGCAGACGCAGCAGCGTGGCACCCGCCCCGCCCCGTCGCGCCGCCGTTCCCGAAGCGGGACCGCCACGGGACGCAGTCCCGTGAGCCGCCGCATCGACAGCCATCGCTCCTCCTCCCCCGGTCGTTGCGGCGCCGACGTGAGGCGCTCTTTTAACCGGCTGGTTAAAAGTAAGCCCGGCGCGGCAAAGCGGTCAACCCTGCCAAAGGGGTAGGACGGATGGTCAGGTATGCGGATTATTCATGATGAAACCACTGGCAGGAAACCGCCGGCAGGAAACCGCCTGCTGGCTCACGCCCGCAGCGACGACAGAATCAGGTCCACCATATGGTCCAGCCGCTCCGCCTTGGCCTCCTCCGCCAGCAGGTCGCGGCCGAAGATGACCGACAGAGTGTGGACGTTGGACAGGTAGAAGTAGGACTGCCCGGCGATGGAGATGTAGAGCTGCACCGGGTCCACCCCCGCCCGGAAGATCCCGGTGGCGACGCCGCGCGCCAGCACGTCGGCGATCATCTGTACGAAGGGCGAATGCATGGCGTGCACCTTGTCGGAGGTCTTCAGCAACTCCGCCCGGTGCAGGTTCTCGATGTTCAGCAGCGCCATGAACTCGGGATGGTCGAGGAAATACCGCCAAGTGAAGTGGATCAGCCGGGCGATCGCCGCGGGCGGGTCCAGAGTCTCCAGGCTCAGCGTGCGTTCGGTGGCGCGGATGTGTTCGTAGGCGCCTTCCAGCACGGCCAGATACAGGCTCTCCTTGTTGCCGACATGGTAGTAGAGCATGCGCTTGTTGGTGCCGGCGACCTCGGCAATCCGCTCCACGCGCGCGCCGCCCAGCCCATAGCGCGCGAACTCCTCCGTCGCGGCGGCGAGGATGCGCGCGCGGGTGCCCTCCGGGTCGCGGGTGACCTTTGCGGGCTTAGCCGGCTTGGCTGGGGCAGACTTGGCCGGCTTTGATGCGGAAGCGGTCTTCTTCGGGTCGGTCAGCGTGTCCATCCAGGCCGGTCCTCGCATGCGCGGCCGGAGGGCGAGCCGCAATCCGTTCCAATGTGGAGCATATCAGCCGAAACGGAAAGACGCGTTCCCTCTCCCGACAGGCTCATTGCCTATGAAGTCCCCTCTCCCCTCTGGGGAGAAGGTTAGGGTGAGGGGGTTGCCCTTGCATCGAACATTCCGCTAAGCGTAACACCCTCACCGCCTGCTTCGCGGGCACCCTCTCCCCGGAAGGGAGAGGGCTATGAGTCCAAGGGAATTCAACGGCTCAGCAACGTCGCGCCGCGCCAGATGCCGGGCTGCATCGCGCCGGCGGCGTCGATGGCCGCTCCCGGACCGTCCTGGATGCCGCCGCGGAACTGCCCGACATGGCGGGTGCCGCCGCGCATCGACAACTCGCCCGGCCCCGCCGGAAGCCGGTCCACCACGACGCCGCTGAACCGCTCGCCGTTGGAGAAGGCCAGTTCGCCATGGCCGTCCACGCGGCCCTGGCGGACCTCGCCCGCGTAGGAATCGCCGTTGGCGAAGCGGTAGACACCCGGCCCGTTCGGCACGGCGTTCACGAAGGTCCCCTCGAACCGGTCGCCGGACGGGAAGCCCAGAACGCCGTAGCCGGACATTTGATCGTCCTTCCACTCCCCCTCATAGACCTGACCATTGGCGAAGCGGTAGACGCCGACGCCGTTCCGGCTAATCGTGCCCTGAAGGGAGAAGTTTCCCAGTCCGCGGTTCCATGCCCCCTCGTAGACGTCGCCGTTGGGGAAGCGGTGAACCCCGTAGCCCGCCCCCCCGCCGCGGGCCTGACCGGCGGCGCGGCGGGCGGCGGCCTGGGCCTCGCGCGCCTTCGCCTCCGCCCCGCGCCCGGCGGTGGCGGAGCGCGACGCGCGGGAG
>NZ_JACCJY010000063.1 GCF_014596085.1 Azospirillum tabaci | reverse complement strand
GGCGCAGAGCTTGGTAGGCCTTGGCCTTGAAGCTCATCCCCTGATCCAGTGGCGCGACCGAGAAACTCATCGTCTGCATGGCTGTTCCCGTCCCTGACTCTTCATTCCCCTCGCGTAGGAGGGCCCCCCGGCTGAAGGGGTTTGGGCCGCGGTTTCGTTGCCCCGGAGAAGGGAAGCGGCTTGGATTGGTGATACGGTATACCAGATACCACTAGCCCGCAAGCGATTATGTTCGCTCAGCGAACTGTTTCACGAACGGACTTGGAATGGAGGGGAATGTCCCGCCGGGGTTGCGGGCAGGGCTGACGCTTGCCCCCACCCCGGCCCTCCCCCGCTGGGCGGGGGAGGGAGATGATCGCGAAGCGGCGGCAGTCCCCTCCCCTGCGTAGCGGGGGAGGGTTAGGGTGGGGGCAACGGCCCACGCCTCACCGCGGGGGCGCAATCACCGCAACGGCGCCCGGCCGCACGCGGAAGCGCGCCGGGGTGTGGGTGGTGATGTCGCCGTCGGTGTTGACCGGGCGGCGGTGGCGGGTGGTGATCTCCACCTCCTGCCCGTACCAGGCGTGGACGTTCTTCCAGTGCCCGTGCCGTCCGCGGCGGAAGTCCGGGTACAGCAGGGGCCACTCCCACCAGCCGCGCAGGTCGATGCTGTAGACGTCCAGCTGCCCGTCGTCGGGGGCGGCGTTCTCCTGAACGGTCATGCCGCCGCCGTAATGGCGCCCGTTGCCGACGCCGATCTGCACCGACTTGACGCGGTGCCGCGCCCCGTTGATGCGGATCTCGGCGCGGAAGGGCGCCATACGGCGCATGACGCGGAAGGCCGCCACGGCGTAGCCGAACACGCCCCAGCGCCGCTTCATCTCGCGCGTCAGTTCGCGGGCCAGTTCGACGCTGAGCCCGATGCTGGCGACGTTGAAGAAGGCCACGCCGTTGACCTCGCCCAGGTCGATCCGGCGAATCGGGCCGCTGACCGCCAGCTTCGCCGCCTCCCGCACATCCAGCGGGATTCCCAGCGTGCGCGCCAGATCGTTCGCCGTGCCCATCGGCAGGATAGCGAGCGGCAGGCCGGTGTCGGCCAGCGCCGGGGCGGCGGCGTTCAGAGTGCCGTCGCCGCCCCCGATGATGACCAAGTCCACGGAGTCGGCATGGTCGCGGATCGCCTCGGCGATGTCCTCCCGCTCGCGGCACTCGGCCCTGATCAGGGTGACGCCCGCCTTCGCAGCCTCCTCCCGGATGTCGTCGAGCGCGCGTTGCCCCTGGCGGGCTTTCCTGTTGACGATCAGCAGCGCACGGCGCCGGTCGGCGGTCAGCGTCGGCCTCCCACCTCGTCCAGATGCTCCAGCAGGCTGGCGGGGTCCTCGTAGACACGGAAGGCGCCGGCCCGCTCCAGCTCATCCTGCCCGTAGCCGCCGGACAGCAGCCCGATGCTGAGCGCGCGGGCGCGCCGCGCGGCCAGGATGTCCCATACGCTGTCGCCGACCACGATCGCCGATTCGATGGGAACGCCGAGCCGCTCCGCCGCGGCCAGGAACAGGTCGGGGTCGGGCTTGGCGTATTTCACCTGATCGCGCGTCACCACCGGCACCGTGTCCGGGTCGACTCCCAGAGCCTCCAGCCCGGAGCGCGCCGTCTCGATCCGTCCGCTGGTCGCGATGGCCCAGGGGATACCCGCCGCCGTCAGGTGGGACAGCAGCTCCTGCGCGCCGGGCAGCGGACGGACCCGCCCGGCCAGCCCGCGGAACGCCTCGGCGTGGCGGCGGCGCAGCCGCTCCAGAAGCTCCGGGCTGATGGCGAGCCCGGTCTCGCGCAGCAGCATGTTGGCGAACAGGCCGCCGCTCATGCCGATCTTGCGGTGGATGCGCCAGACCGACAGCTCGATCCCCTCATGGTCCAGCGCCTCCTGCCAAGCCAGCACATGCTGGTACACGCTGTCGATCAGCGTGCCGTCGAGGTCGAACAGGAAAGCCGTGTTGATGCGGTCCATGGCGTGAGTCCCCAGGCTGAATCCCGCTCCGGCGGAGCCGACCCCTGTGAGTTGGTGCTGGGCCTGCTGCGCCGCAACGGCCGGCCGGTGGCAATTCTGCGCCCCCGCCGGGTCCGGGGCGTTGCGGAACTTCGGGACCGGTTTCGCGTCAAGCTCATGCTGCCCCGCGGGCGGCGCAACGAAACCATGGGCGCAACGACGGGGAGCGGACGGTCTTGGCACAGCGAGAGGACGCGGACGGGAATCGGCGCTGGTCCATCGACCGGATCGCCCTCGGCCTTTGGCTGCTCGGCCTGCTGGCCGCCTTTGCCGTCCTGTGGGGCCTCGGCGCCGCCTCGCCGGTGCTCATCCCGCTGGCCGGGGCCTTCTTCGTGGCGGTCGCCGTGGCGCCGGTCGGGCGCTGGGTGCGCGACCGGGTGTCCCCGCGGCTGGCCCTGCTCGGCCCGCTCGCCGCGATGCTGACGGTGCTGCTGGTGCTGGCGGTGTTCGCCGGTGGCCTGTGGTTCGTCGGCCAACGCGTGGCTGGCGAGCTGCCGCGCCACGCCGAGGAGTTGCAACGCCTCTGGGGGCAGGCGAACGGCTGGATCGACGGGCTGCGCGAACAGTTCCTTGGCGATTCGGGTGGCGACTCCGACGGCGGAGGCGGCGGAGCGGAGGCGCTGTCCGGCCTCGTCGCGTCGGTTTTGACGGCGGCGCGGGAGGCCGTCTCGACGCTGGTCATCGTCCTGTTCCTCGCCCTGCTGATGCTGGTGGAGGCGCCGGTCTGGCGGGAGAAGATTGTGAAGACGCTGGGGCCGGAGCGCTGCGCCACGACCGTCACCGCGGTCGCCGCCATCGCCCAACAGTTCCGCCGCTTCCTGCTGGTCAGCACGACCCTGGGCCTCATCACCGGGGCGCTCTACATCGGCTGGCTGTCGCTGTTCGGGATCGATTTCCTGTTCCTGTGGGGCTTCCTGGCCTTCCTGCTGAACTACATCCCGGTGATTGGGTCGGTGGGAGCGGCCGCGCTGCCCGTGCTGATGGCGCTGGTCCAGGGCGGATCGACCACCGCCCTGATGGTCGCGGGGGGGCTTCTGGTGATCGAGCAGGTGATGGGGAACTTTATCGGCCCGCGACTGGAGGGCAAACAGCTCGCCATCTCCCCTCTGGTGATCGTGAGTTCGCTGCTGCTGTGGAGCTGGCTGTGGGGGGCCGCCGGGACCGTGCTGGCGGTTCCGATGACCGTCCTGATCGCCATCGCGCTCAGCCACATCGACACGCTGCGCCCCTTCGCCTTCGTGCTCAGCGACAAAAGCGACCGGCGGCGGTTCGAGGCGCGCACCCGGCCCGAGTAACGCAGCGCTGTTTTTTCGGTTATTTTTCTGGCACCCCCCTCTCTTGACAGGTTTCCCGGCCCTCCCCACGTCTCCGGGACCTGTGATCCGGGCCCCTCTGGCGACTTAGACGTGGTCGCGATGTCGGATCTCTTCACCTGCTCTTGCGCCGACGGGCGTGACCGCACTTGGAGGGACTGATGCTCCCATGGACCCGCGATACCCAGACCTCTCCCACACTCTCCACACCTTCCCGGCCCCCTCCGGACGCCGCCGCCCGCCCGACGGACGACGCGCCGGGGCACGCCCGGGCCATCCCTCAAACCACCGAGAGCACGAGCACCGCCATGGACCAGACCGAACGCCAGATCATTGACGACCTCTTCGCCAAGCTGCGTCAGGCCGAGGCCCAGTCCGGCCCGCGCGACCCGCAGGCCGAAGCCCACATCCGCGA
>NZ_JACCJY010000062.1 GCF_014596085.1 Azospirillum tabaci | reverse complement strand
GGGGCTTGGCGCGCCGGCAAAAAGAATGGCGGCCCCAGAGAGCCGCCAAGGTTCAGCTAACTCTGCCGTGGAAAGCAGATCGCGCGACCCTAAACGCCGCCGCTCTTTAAAACAATTCCAATGAGGAAGTAACTCATGACCACCACGCCCCCCGGCGCGGCTGAAGCCGTGCGCCTGCCTACCGTCGTCGGCGCCGCGCGTCCGCTCGGCCCGAACGACATCGCCGCCGCTGCCGACGCTCTCGGCGTCGAGGAGGCGGCCTATCGCGCCGTCCTGATCGTGGAGACCGGCGGCCGTAGCGCCTACCGGCCCGACGGCCGGATGCCGATCCTGTTCGAGGCCCACATCGCCTATCGCCTCAATGGTGGTGTGACGGTGCCTGGTCTCGCTGAGCTTAGCTGGGACCGCCGCCTCTACTCCAGCACGGCCGCCGGGGAATACGACCGGCTCGACCGGGCCTGCCAGCACCGCGCCATCGGGCCGGCGATTGCCCTGAAGGCCGCGTCCTGGGGCATGCCGCAGATCCTGGGCAGCAACCACGCCATGTGTGGCTTCGGCGATGTCGAGAGCTTCGTCCGGGCCATGGCGGACAGCGCCGTCGCCCAGCTCGCCGCGTTCAACGCCTTCGTCACCGCCCGCGGGCTGCTCCCGGCCCTGCGGGGCAAGCGGTGGAGCAAGTTCGCCCGCGGGTACAACGGGACGGCCTTCCGGGAGAACCTGTACGACGAGAAGTTGGCCGCCGCCTATCAGCGGGTGCGCGGCGCCGCGGGCGACGGCGTGCTCGGTATCGGGGACGTCGGCCCGGACGTGGCCGCGTTGCAGCGGGCGATCCAGCGCTGCGGCTTCCCGTCCATCGTGGAGGACGGTGACTTCGGGCGGCGGACGGCCAACGCTGTGGAGCAGGTCCAGGCCGTGCACCGGCTGCCGGTCACTGGGCGGGTGGACACGCGGACGGCGATCGCGCTGGGTGTGGTGTGAGGGGGGATGTGATGTCCATCGACACCAAGAGCCTTCTGGCCGAGGTGCAGGCCAATCTGCGAGCCCTGGACGGGTGCGCTGGCCCCCACCTGTTCCGCCGGATCGAGCCGGAGAAGTTCGGCACCAAGTACCGGTGCGACCACTGCGGCGGCACTGTGACCGGCCAGTTCGTGGGCGCCTACCGAGACGGCATCAAGCATGCTGGTGGAGATCCTGCGGCGGTAACGGTGCACAGGTAAGGCGAGGCCGTGAAACCATTGGATTGTTGATCGTCGTCTCATGTTCTCGTAACGTTCCTTCATGCCTCAGCCGAATCGCCCACTGCCACACGAACCGTCGTACAGGCTGAACGCCTTGGGCACCCTGGCGCAGCGAGGCGTGACGCGGCTTGAATTCTGGTGCCCGGCTTGTCGTCGGCAAAGCTACCGGGACATGAAGCTGCTGCTCGCGAAATTCGATCCGGCCACCGATCTCTACATGCTGGCCTTCAAGGCGCGCTGCGGTGGATGCGGTCGCCGCGGTTGCCACATCCAGCCAGCCGAACCGCCGGCGCCGGGAACGCCCGGCTATCGGGAATGGCTGAGCGATGAGATGAACCGCTGCCAAGCCTTCCTGACGCAGGCCAGGGAACGGCTGTAGCCGCTTGACCGACACCCACTGCTGACCGATCCGCGCCGCCCGGCATCCCGCCCGGCGGCTTTTCCTTTTCCGGAGCCATCTCATGACCGAGATCCTCAGCCCAAAGCTGGTTCGCCGGCAGTACGGCGAACTGACCCTTCACGAACACTGGTGCCCAGGCTGCAACGCCATGCACCAGATCGCCGTGGACACCCCATTTCGGAACGGGGCTCGGTGGACCTGGGACGGCAACGCCACGGCGCCGACCTTCAGCCCTTCGGTGAACATCACCCTGCGGTTCGCACCGAACAGCGGGCGGGCCGCCCAGGTCTGCCATTACTTCATCCGCTCGGGCAGAATCGAGTTCTGCGGTGACAGCTCGCACGCGCTCGCTGGCCAGACGGTGGACCTGCCGGACATCCCGGTGGAGGAGTTGGACTGAGACCGCTCGGCCCAACTCCTCCATGTAAAACTTGAGCACGGCTTCCTGCTCGCGGCGTAGCGCGGGCTCCGGGCGAACAAGAGCGATGCCCCGCCGATGCAGAAGCCCATGCCTCAGATCTGGCCATCGCCCAGCTTGTCGCCGACGCCACCGTGATCGTCCGACCATTGCTGAAAGCTCTCCTCGATGGTCACATCGGGGGCAAAGCGCTGGACAACTACCCCGAGGCCCTGTGGAGGGATGATCCCATGTTGGTCCTTCCGCGTCACCGCGTGTGTACGATCCACCATGGCATTCAGCAGCCCGTCGCTCGTGCCCTTAATCGGTTTTGCGCTCTCAATAATTTCCTCGTTGCGATCCTGAGGCTCAGACATCTGCATGTCTCCGTGGTTGCGTAAGATGTGGATCTTACCACGTGCATCACGAGAGGTTCGCTCCTTGGCGCAAATCGTCCAGCAGCGCGTTCCAGGCATCCCAACCGGTGGGGCGCCGCTTGCCCGGACACTCGCCGGCCAAGCGGTGGACCTGCTGGACATCCCGGCGGACGAGTTGGATTGAGGTTACTCCCCGCCGAGCAGCAATCGACGGAAGCGGCAGTAGACGAATCGCTGGGTCCGCCCCGCCGGTGTGCGGTGGTCTTCATGTTCCACCTGTTCCAGCCGGTAGCTCGGCCCGAGCTCAGCGGAAAGGCTTTCCGGACTGTACCGGACGACGGGCAGACCGCTGCACCGTTCCGGTCCGTCGAGCGCGAACGTGGCAATGACCACGCAACCATCCTTCTGAAGCGCATGGTTCAGAGCGGTCTTGTAGGCGGCGCGGTCGGCGGGATCGGTCAGGAAGTGGAAGACCGCGCGGTCATGCCAGAGGCTGTATTGGAGTGATGGATGCCATGTCGTCACGTCCGCCTCGATCCAGTCCACTGTGGCTCCACGATCCCCAAGGCGGCTTCGGGAGGCAGCCAGGGCAGGCCCGGCGATGTCGAGAACCGAAACCATGCGAAAGCCGCTGTCGAGCAGGTGGTCCACCAGGGTCGAAGCACCACCGCCGACGTCGATGAGCCGGTCCTCGGGCTGAATGTCTGATGCGTGAATGAGGTCCAAAGAGACGATCGGATGCATTTGGAACCAACTCACCTCGTCGGTAGCGTTGCGGGTGTAGACGCCCTGCCAATGCTCCTGCCGCTCCACCTGGGACATGCTTCCGTCCTCCATCTGTCGGCCAGCCCGCTTCACCAGTCCAGCCCATAAAGTGTGACGTCGATTCCCGTCTGAAAAGTAAAGCGCCTCCAGCCATCCCCCACCGCCCGGCCCCGCCGAGGCGGCTTTTTTCATGCCCGAAGGAGGGGCACCCATCATGCTGCCACTGCTCATCCCCATCATCTCCGCCCTGGCCCCGGTGCTTCTGCCGGAGGTCTTCAAGGCGGCCCTCGGCACCGGCGAGACCGCGCAGAAGGTCGGTGAGGCCGCGGTGTCCGTCGTCTCCGCCGTGACCGGCGTGCCGATCAGCACCCCGGCGGACGCCGAGCGCGCCGTCGCCGCGGTACAGACCGATCCGGCGAAGCTGGCCGAGTTGTACCGCCAGCAGGGCGATCAGGTCGTGGCGCTGCTGCGGCTGGACAACGAGGACCGGGCCAGTGCCCGCGCCCAGACCGTCGAACTGGCGAAGGCGGGCAGCAACATCTCTTGGGGCGCGCCTGTCATCTCGATGATCGTTCTGACGACTTTCGGGGCGGTGCTCTACCTGATTTTGACGGCCCAGATCCCGCCTGGGCAGGAGCGGATTGCCGACACAATGATCGGCATTCTGGGAACGCTGGCGGTCAACGCCGTTCAGTATTGGGTCGGTTCCAGCGCCGGATCCGCGGCAAAGGACAGGCTGCTGCGGAAATGAGGGACTCGCCATGATCTTCCCTCACCCCTCCGACCTCGCCGGAGCCGCCGGTTTCGCCCTGGTTGCCCTCTGGCCCTGGCTGTCCGGGCGCCGCGCGTTGTTGGCCGGGCAGGGCGCGTCCGCCGCAGCCTTCGCGCTGCACTACCTGCTGATCGGCGCCTCGACCGGCGCAGCTATGGCCGGGCTCTC
>NZ_JACCJY010000061.1 GCF_014596085.1 Azospirillum tabaci | reverse complement strand
CCGGTCATCGACCACAGCGTCAGCCCGCCCTGCGCGTTCTGCCACACCACATCCGCCCGGCCGTTCCCGTCAAAGTCCACCCGTGGAGCAGCCACAAGGGGCAATGTGGACACGGAGAAGGTGCGGTCGCTGAAGGACAGCATCTCTATGTTCCTCAGCGTGTCGGCGCCGCCGGTCCCCAGGGGATCACGAACACTGACGCCAGCGGCGGTGCGCACCACCGCATAAGTGGCGTAGGCGCCACCGAAGGACGCGACATCGATGCCGGCACCGCCGTCCAGCGTGTCGTTGCCGGCTCCCCCTTCCAACGTGTCATCGCCCGCGCCGCCCCGCAGATCGTTTGCGGCATCGTTGCCGACAATGCGGTCGTTTCCGGTGCCACCGATCGCGTTCTCGATGGTCACGCTGGCGGCGATGCCCAGATTGTTGATGCCGTCATACGTCGGGGTCGGCACCTCGGTCGCCCAACTCGGCAGGTTCATTCGCCGCTCGGCATCGCTCTGGCGGATCGCGATGGAACTCAGGCTTCCCGGCCGCAGGTCGAGGCGGTTCCCTAGCGTTTGGTTGGACAGGTCGATGGTGTCGGTGCCGCCACCGTCCCAGATCGTCTCGAAAAAGGCTTCGGAGACTTGCCAGGAGTACACGGTATCGCCGTTCCGCGTGGCGGTGTTGGCGCCGTAGAGATATTGGACGGCGGCGACGTCGTAGAGCATCGGCGTGCGCGGCACGACCATCTCCGACACCCAGGAATACTGATTGGCGGTTCCCGTCACTGTTATGAGCGTGCTGTTCGAGGGCGCCGTGTAGGACATCACCGAATAATCGTAGTTGTCCTGGGCGGTCGGTAGAGTGTTCGGCGCCTCGAACGGATGCTTCAAGCCAAGCGCATGACCGATCTCATGGATCAGCGTCATATTGCCGAATCGGCCCTGGGTCTGGTCGAGGTTGGTGTTGCTGGCGTCCAGCCAGACATCGCCGCCGATCGGGTTTTCATAAACCTGCGTGATAGTCCCAGGCGTCGCCGGCGACCCGGAATAGCTGTAGCTGTAGCTGAAGGACGGATAATAAGCGTAGCCGCCACTGTCACTCAGCGTATCGGTGCCGAAGCGGATCTGCCCGCCGTTGCCGCTGTCCGCCACCTCGGTGAAGGTGACGTTCGCCACCTGCGCATAGAGCGCGAGCACGGCCCGCGCGGCGGCCTTCTGCGACTCCGTGAACGGGGTGAACTGCGTGATGCTTCCCGCTTGGTAGTAGGATGGGACGGCGGTCATGAAGCTGTAGGTGATGGAAACCGACTGACCGAGCCCGCCCGGCGCGCTGTACGGCGTGCCGACGGCCGCAGCGAAGTTCCACCGCGCCGTATCGCCGACGTCGGACAGGGCGAGCAAGGCGTCCAGAGTCGAGCTTCCGCTGGACGCAAAAGCTTGCGGATCGGCCGGAGGCGTCACCAGCATTTCCACTCCAGAGAGTTGCGTGTCTTTTCCAAACGCGTTTCTGAAAGAGTGGCTTTGCGACATTGTGGTTGGTTTCCATGGCTTTCAATCTTTCTGCATTACGAAAGATTGAGATGGCCCCATATACCACTTCGTCGGGGGTCTGTAAAAAAGGAAAATGCAGTTTACGGGCGCGGTCCTGTGCGTCTTTATCCCGCATGGTGGATGACGGTTTTATCGCAACAATCGATATGATAAAACCGTAAGGTGCGGTTTTCAATCGCATAACATAGTATGCAGCAATTTCCCGCAAGGGAATGTTGCTTATAGTTGCGACGTCCTGTGCGGTTGGCGCCCTCTCAACAAGGAATAACAAGCGTGTCGAATAGCAACGATTTCATTCACCTCCCTGGGGATGGTCGGACGGCACCGGCCGGGGCCAACGATCTGACGCAGGCCAGCACGGGCAACGATGTCATCGATGCGCTTGATGGCAACGACACGGTGTACGGCGGGGCCGGTGGGGACTGGATCGGCGGGGGCGGGGGCGACGACCAGCTGTTCGGCGAAGCGGGGGACGACACGCTGAGCGGCGGGGCCGGCAACGACAGTCTGGACGGCGGCGTCGGCTACGACACGCTGTACGGCAACGACGGCGACGACACGCTGCTCGGCGGCGATTTCGACAGCCTGGACGGCGGCGCCGGCAACGACGTGCTGTCGCTGGACAACTTGAGCTACGGCTATGCCCACGGCGGGCTCGGCGACGACAGCCTGACCGGAGGTTCCGGCATCCAGTGGCTGTACGGCGACGCCGGCAACGACACGCTGAGCGGCGGGGCCGGCAACGACAGCCTGGACGGCGGCGCCGGCAACGACAGCCTGGATGGCGGGGCCGGCAACGACGCGCTGTATAGTGGATCTGGCATCGACACGCTGACGGGCGGCAGCGGCGGCGATGTGTTCAACTTCTCCGGTTACTATTCCGTCTATTCGGGAAGCCCCGCCATGGAGTGGGCGGGCGACCGGATCACCGATTTCGAGGCCGGCGACAAGCTGCGCTTCACCAACCTGACGCTGAGCGCTTCACGCATCCAGGTGACGGCGGCCAACGGCGTGACCACGCTGGCGATCGACGTCGACAACAACGGCAGCTTCGAGAGCGCGCTGACCCTGGACGGCACCTTCGCCGCCGATGGCCTGATCGTCGGCAACGAAGGCAGCGACACCGTGATCTCCCTGCCCTCGGTGCAGGGCACGGGCAGCGCCGACTTCGTTCACGTCGCCGGGGATGGCCGCACTGCGCCGGCTGGAACCACCGACATGGAGCTGGCGACCGTCAGCAACGACGCGATCTTCACCGGCGGCGGCAACGACACGGTGTACGGCGGGGCCGGTGGGGACTGGATCGGCGGGGGCGGGGGCGACGACCAGCTGTTCGGCGAAGCGGGGGACGACACGCTGAGCGGCGGGGCCGGCAACGACAGTCTGGACGGCGGCGTCGGCTACGACACGCTGTACGGCAACGACGGCGACGACACGCTGCTCGGCGGCGATTTCGACAGCCTGGACGGCGGCGCCGGCAACGACGTGCTGTCGCTGGACAACTTGAGCTACGGCTATGCCCACGGCGGGCTCGGCGACGACAGCCTGACCGGAGGTTCCGGCATCCAGTGGCTGTACGGCGACGCCGGCAACGACACGCTGAGCGGCGGGGCCGGCAACGACAGCCTGGACGGCGGCGCCGGCAACGACAGCCTGGATGGCGGGGCCGGCAACGACGCGCTGTATAGTGGATCTGGCATCGACACGCTGACGGGCGGCAGCGGCGGCGATGTGTTCAACTTCTCCGGTTACTATTCCGTCTATTCGGGAAGCCCCGCCATGGAGTGGGCGGGCGACCGGATCACCGATTTCGAGGCCGGCGACAAGCTGCGCTTCACCAACCTGACGCTGAGCGCTTCACGCATCCAGGTGACGGCGGCCAACGGCGTGACCACGCTGGCGATCGACGTCGACAACAACGGCAGCTTCGAAAGCGCGCTGACCCTGGACGGCACCTTCGCTGCCGACGGCCTGATCGTCGGCAACGAAGGCAACGACACCGTAATCCTAGTGCCGACCACCCAAGGCACCACCAACGACGACTTCATCCACGTCGCCGGGGATGGTCATTCCGCACCGTCCGGCGCCAACGATCGAGCCATCGCGACGGCGGGCCCCGACATCATCTCCGCCCTGGCGGGCAACGACACCGTCCACGCCGGGAACGGCCATGACTGGATCGACGGCGGCGCCGGCAACGACCTGCTCCACGGTGAGAACGGCAACGACGTTCTGACCGGCGGGGCCGGCAACGACACCCTTATCGGCGGCAGCGGCGACGACGTGGCGGTCTTCAGCGGCGCCTTCGCCAATTACACCATCACGCGCAGCGGCACCTCGGTCATCGTTCGGGACACTGTGGGAAGCGACGGGACCGACACGCTGATCGGCGTCGAAACCCTGTTTTTCACCGACCGCGCCGTGACCCTGGCCGCCGCGACCGGCAAGATCGTGTCGGTCGTCGGGCAGAACAACTACATCAGCACCAACGCCGGCTACAGCACGGAAATCGGTCTGGCTGACTTCACGCTCACCTCCGCCAGCGCTACCCAGATCGTTCTGACCCAGACGAGCGGCACGGATCAGATCCGGCTGATCCTGAACGGGAGCTTCACCGGCAATCAGTTGTCGGACATCGCCGGCTCGATCGACAATATCGGGACCTACTACAAGTCCTCGGGCATGGCCGACTTCGCCCAATACCGTCAGGCGGATCAGGTCGGGATGACCATCGCCGAACTCCGGACCACCACCGACGGCGCCTATTTCGCCGGCAACGACTGGCTCCAGGGGCAGGATGGCAACGACACGCTGTACGGCTATGGCGGCGCCGACACGCTGTACGGTGCCGGCGGCAACGATCTGATCAACGGGGGAGACGGTGACGACCTGCTGAGCGGTGGTGCAGGCAACGATACGTTGGAAGGGGGGGCTGGCAACGACACGGCGGTGTTCAGCGGCGCCTACGCCAGTTACGAGATCACGCGCGTGGGCAGCACCCTCCTGGTTCGCGACCGGTTGGGCACCGACGGCACCGACACGCTGACGGGCATCGAGAGTCTGACCTTCAGCGACCGCACCATCTCGGCCCCGACCGGGGCGGCGCCGCGCCTTGACTTTGACGGGAACGGCCGGGCGGATGTGGTGTGGCAGAACGCGCAGGGCGGGCTGACGCTGTGGTCGATGACCGG
>NZ_JACCJY010000060.1 GCF_014596085.1 Azospirillum tabaci | reverse complement strand
GCCGGCGCCATGCAGACCGCCATGGGCGTGGCCGGCGGCATGCTGATCGGCAGCGCGCTGTCCAGCGCCTTCTCCGGCGGCGGCGAGGCCATCGCCCAGGAGGCCCAGGGCGCCGTCGATCAGGTCGCCGAGGAGCTTCCCAGCCAAGAGGATTCCTGGGGCGGCTTCGGCGGAGACGAGGAGGAATTCTGATCCGCGCGGGAACCGGCCGGGCGGCCTCCCCCCACCGCCCGGCCGGTTCCCGGCCTCTTTTCCCATCGGATGAGCGGACCGGAAATTATCGTTCACGGTCCTGCCCGCGACACTTTCCCGAAGCCGGACCGCTCCGGCGCTCATCTCCTTGCTTTTTGCAGGCCGGGCAATCGTCCGCCTTGCCAGCATTTTCATGCGCATCTAGTTTCCTTCAAGAGAACAGCCCGTCGCTTCCCCGACCGATCCTGCAGGGGTGAAGCACAGGGCAAGGAAAAGCGGACACGCCGTACCACCGTACGGCGCGCGGAACTCTTCCGCGCGCAACGCCCGAGCTTTGCGTCACGGTGATTTCCGCTTTTCAAAAAGAAAAAAGATCAGGAGGAAACCGTGCCGCTGTTCGACCATCCCGATTTCGACGACCATGAGCAGGTGGTCTTCTGCTCCGACGCCGCGTCCGGCCTGCGCGCCATCGTCGCCGTGCACGACACAACGCTCGGCCCGGCGCTGGGCGGCTGCCGCATGTGGCCCTACGCCAGCGACGAGGAGGCCCTGCGCGACGTGCTGCGCCTGTCGCGCGGCATGACCTACAAGTCGGCCCTGGCCGGCCTGCCGCTGGGCGGCGGCAAGTCGGTCATCATCGGCAACCCGCGCACCGACAAGAGCGAGGCGCTGCTGCGCGCCATGGGACGCCACGTCGAACGGCTGGGCGGACGCTACATCGTCGCCGAGGATTCCGGCACAGGGGTTCCCGACATCAAGACCATGGCGCTGGAAACCGCCCATGTCTCCGGCGTGGTCGAGAAGGCGACCGCGGGCGGCGGCACGCGCAGCGGCGATCCCTCACCCTCCACCGCCTACGGCGTCTTCGTCGGGATACAGGCCGCGGTTCGGCACCGCTTGCACCGCACCGATCTGGAGGGGCTGACCGTCGCCATCCAGGGCGTGGGCAGCGTCGGCGGGCATCTCGCCCGCTATCTGGCCGAGGCCGGGGCACGGCTGTGGGTCGCCGACATCGACGAGGCGCAGGCCCGGCGCGTGGCCGACCGCGTGGGTGCGACGCCGGTGTCCGCCGACGCCATTTTCGATCTGGAGGTGGACGTCTTCGCCCCCTGCGCGCTGGGCGCCGTTCTGAACGACGGCACCATCCCGCGGCTGACCTGCCCGGTCGTCGCGGGTGCTGCCAACAACCAGCTCGCCGAGGCCCGGCACGGGCAGGCGCTGGCCGACCGCGGCATCCTCTACGCCCCCGATTACGTCATCAACGCCGGTGGGGTGATCGACGTCCATTACGAACGCGCCGGCTACGACCACAGCCGCGTGATGGACCACATCGAGCGGATCGCCGACACGCTGACGGAGATTTTCGCCCGCGCTGACATGGAGCGCAAGCCGACCGCCGCCGTCGCCGACCGCATGGCCCGCCAGCGCGTGGGGCGCGCACGCTGAATCGGACTCAACGCCCCGAGGCCAGCACGGGGAAGGCGTCCAGCAGGCCGGTCAGCAGGATCTGGACGCCGACGCAGAACAGCAGGAAGGCGAACAGCCGCGTCAGCACGCGGGCGCGGGTGTGGCCGAGCAGCGCCACCAGCCGGTCGGCGGAGCGGTAGGACAGCCAGATCAGCAGCGCGATGGCCAGCGCCGCCGCCGACACGCCGATGAAGAACTCGGTGAGCCCCTCGCTGCCTCGGGGGCGGGTGGCGCCGAGCGCGATGGCGACGGAGATGGTGCCGGGGCCGGTGGTGAAAGGGATGGTCAGGGGAAAGAAGGCGGATTCCCCCACATCGGACTCCCCGGCCTCCTCCGCCGGGGCGGCCTGCTGCTGCTTGCGGGCCTCGTGCGCTTCCGGCGCGCTCAGCAACGCCCAGGCGCGCTCCGCCACGACGAAGCCGCCGGCGATCCGCAGCGCCGCCAGCGAGATGCCGAAGAAGTTCAGCACATAGGATCCCGCCCACAGGGCCGTCAGCATGACGATGGCCGAATAGACGGCGACCAGCGTGGCGAGCTGCACACGCTCCTTCGGGCTGCGCTCCGCCGTCACCTGGCTGAAGATCAGCGCCATGGCGATGGGGTTGACGATCGAGAACAGCGCCGTGAAGGCGAGAAGGAAGCTGTCGAACATGGGGCGGGCCGACCTTTGCCTGGGCGGTTGGCGGGGCTCACCGCCGTGGTACAGGCCGGCCCGTTCCTTGGCAAGGTGCCATGATTTCAAAGCCTGCGCTGTTCAGGAAGGAAACGCCGCTCTTGCCGTTCAGCCGGCAAGACGGCCACACTCCCCTCAGCGGGGAAGGCTTCGTGACGTAATGCCGGAGGGGTTGCGATGGGTCGGCGAACGCGGCGGTGGGTTCTGGCTCTTCTGATGACCGGGCTGCTTCCGGTCCTGTCCGCGCGGGCGGAAACGCCGGCCCAGTTCCGGGCCGCGGTGTCGCAGATCGCCTACGCCGATCCAGGCACCGGCAAGACGGTGCCGATCCTGCTGCTCTACCCGACACGCGACCAGGTCCAGCCAATCCGGCGGGGACCCTATCACCTGAACGTCGCCCCGGAGGGTGGACCGGCGCTGGATTCCCTGCCGTTGGTGATGATGACCCAGGGGCCGTCGCGCAACGGACTGGCGATGGTCAGCGTCGCTCTGTTCCTGGCGCGCCGCGGGATGATGACCGCCATCGTGACCCACCTCGGCGGAATGGAGCCGGGCGCGGACTCCGGGGCCGGCAAAGGCGACCGGATCGGTACCGTGCCGCTGTGGCCGGAATTGCCGCTGCAGCTCCGCGCGGCGCTGGACGCCGTGCTGGACTCCTCGCCCATGGGCTTTCGGGTGGACCGGCAGCGCATCGGCGTGCTCGGCTACGCGGCCGGTGGTCATGCGGCGCTGGCGGCGGCGGGCGGGGTCGCCGATCCGGGGCGGCTGGCCCAGATCTGCGCGGCCCACCCGGACAACCGCAGTCTCTGCCCGGCGGGCGCCAAGACCGCCGCCGCGACTTCGCCAAAACGGCTGGAAGCCGCCACCGATCCCCGCATCCGGTCGCTGCTGCTGATGGATCCGGTCGGCGCGTTGTTCGGGGACGGCGCCCTCTCCCGCGTCACCGTCCCGGTCCGGCTGTACGAGGCGGAGAAGGGCGACGAGAGCGGCGCCCTCCAAGTGGCGCGGGTGCGCGGCCTGCTGCCCCGGCCGCCGGAGTACGACCTTGTTCCCGGCGCCGGCCACTACGCCTTCCTGACGCCGGTCCCGGCCAGCGCCGCCGCCCGCTTCGGCGCGACGGTGCAGGATCCGCCGGGCTTCGACCGCGCCGCCTTCCACGCGCGGCTGAACGACGAAGTTCTGGATTATTTCCGGCGGACGCTGAACGCCGCGCCTTGACCCACCGGGCCAGGGACGCTGCCCAACACCTGCCAACCACCAAGAAAAATGCCAACCACCAAGAAAAACGGAAACGCACCATGACGACGATGACCTTGAAGGAAGCCCTGGCCGAGATTCTGGACCCACGGGAGCGGACCGTGGTGGATGTCGGCTGCGGCGACGGGGCGCTGACCCGCCATTTCGCGGGGCTCGGCGCCCAGGCCATCGGCATCGAGATCAGCGAGGGCCAGCTCGCCCGCGCCCGCAAGGCGGAGCCGGTGGCCGGCGCCGATTACCGCGTTGGCAAGGGAGAGGCGCTGCCCCTGGCGGACGCGTCGGTGGACGCCATCGTTTATTCCAACAGCTTCCACCATCTGCCGCTCGCGGTCATGCCCGATGCGCTGGCCGAGGCGGCGCGGGTGCTGAAGCCCGGCGGCACGCTGGTGGTCGTGGAGCCGATCGCCGACGGCGCCTATTTCGAGGTCATCCTGCCCATCGAGGACGAGACGGAGGTGCGCGCCGCCGCCTACGACACGTTGAAGCACCCGCCGCTGCCGCTGCAGGCGGTGGACGAGACGGTCTACAGCACGGTGGTGCGCTACCGCGACGCCGATCATTACCTGAGCCACGTCACCGCCGTGGACCCGGCGCGGCGCGAGCGCCTGCCCCCGGTGGAGGCCGAGGTCCGCCGCCGCTTCACCGCCAACGGGCGGACCGACGCGGAGGGGATGACCGCCTTCGACCAGCCGATGCGACGCATGGTCTTCAAGAAGCTGCCGTAAGCGCAATCCGCTGGGCGGCGGCCCGCCAGCTTGAGCGCCGCCGTTTGGTCACAGGCGCGCCGCCGCGCGTCCGGGCATAGTGGAGCGGCACCACCGTCTCATAGGTCAAAGACCATGCCCCGCCCTGCCTTGTCCGCCGCCGCCCTCGTCCTTCCAGCGGCTTTGCTTCTGACCGGTTGCGGCGTGGTGGTCGCCACGGTGGACACGGCGGCCAGCGTCGCCGGGTCCGCGGTCAGCGTCGCCGGCGACGTGGTGTCGGCCACGGCCCATGTGGCGACCGCTCCCTTCCGCGGCGGCGACGACAAAGAGGACGAATAGAGACGACGGCGCGCAAAGCTCAGCGCCGGAACATCCGGCGCCACCAGGGGCTCTGCCGCCGCGCCAGCTCGGTCACCAGGACACGGCACTGGTCGCGCATCGCCTCGTAGGCGGCAACCTCGGCCTCGCGGTCGCGGCGCAGGCCGTCCAGCGTGCCGGTCAGCCGCTCCAGCCGTTTCCCCAGCTCCGCGCTGGTTTGGCGCTCCTGCTCCAAGGCCGCCTGCGCCTCCTCGCTGCGGCGTTCCGCCGCTTCGATGCGCTGGCGGAAACCGCGCTCCCGCGCCTCCGTGTCGGCGATCAGCCGTTCCACGAGGTCGCCGATGCGCTTGCGCTCCGCCTCGCGGTCGGCCTGGAGCCGGTCCAACGCCACCGCATGGGACAGGCGCAGGGCGGCGATCTCCGCGTTCACCGCGGACAGCCGGTCCTCCGCATCCTGAAGCGCGCGGGCCATGCCCTGCTCGCGCGCCGAGGTCTCGGCGATCAGCGTCTCGACCAATTGGTTGATGCGCTCGCGCTCCGCCTCGCGGTCGCCCTGGAGGGTCCCGATCTCCCCGGAGCGTGCCCGCTCCACCTGCCCGATGGCCTCGCGCCAGCGCTCGCGTTCGGAGGCGTGCTCGGCGATCACCCGAAGCCGCTCCGCCCGTTCGCTGTCCGCCGCAGCCTCCGCCTTGGCGATCTGTTCGCCCAGCGTGGCGACCTGATCCCCGTAAACGCGCAGGAGTTGAGTGGTTTCCTCCGACAGCGCCTTCGCCGCGCGCGGACGCGTGGCCCGCTTGGCCGGTGCCGCGGGCGGAGGCGGCGTATCCTCAGCGTTGGAGAGCGGCATCATCTCGGTCATCGAGGCTTATCCTGACAGTCGGGCCTGCACCGCCACAGTAGCGCGTCCCGCGCCCTGCGCACAGGAACCTTTTTTCCACAGACCAAGGCCGGGGAACGGCCCGGCAAAGACGGAACCGATAATTCGCCTCGTATTTTCGTGAATTTCGCCGGCAAATTTCCCAAGATTATTTCCATTAACGGGTTTTAAAACCACTTTAACGCCGACTCCCAGCTCCCGCCAAGGTATTAACACCAACGATTGACAGTACGGATTTCGATTGGTTTTTTGAATGACGTTTGCAGGCGCGAGAAAGACTTTTCCTAAAAAGCATATCAATCGCCCTGGCCGATCCGATGTTGCGGAGAACCCCATGCGTGCTGTCCTGGTTGAACCGAACCCCCTGATCGCCGACGCGCTCGGCCGTCAGCTCGGCATGGGGAAGATCCG
>NZ_JACCJY010000059.1 GCF_014596085.1 Azospirillum tabaci | reverse complement strand
GTACGACAACGAGTGGGGCTTCTCCAACCGCATGAGCGACACCGCCGTCGCCATGGCCAACGCCAAGTAAGGGCGGAGCCGCATTGCCCCCACCCTAACCCTCCCCCGCTGACGCAGGGGAGGGGACTGCCGCCACTCCGCGTAAAGGCACCCTCCCCTGCGAAGCGGGGGAGGGCCGGGGTGGGGGCAATGCGGCTCCCGTCTCCACCCCAAAAACTAAAATACCAGTTTTCAAACCCCGCCTTTTGAAAACACCTTTTGAAGGAGCCGTGGCATGCCCCGGACCTCCGACCCGCCGACCGCGCGCATCGCCGCCCTGGAGCGGGACGCCGACGCCCTGTGGCGGGCCATTCTGACCACGCCGGTCTTCGCCCTGGATGACCACGGCCTGCACGCGCGCTTCGAGGATTTCGGCCGCACCGCCCTTGCCCTCTTCCGGGAAACCGCCCGGCGGGCCGGCGGCGAACCATCGCGACACTCTGCGGCCGACCAAGCCATCCGGCGCATCGAAGCCGCCTACCACCGCGTCCACGAAGCGCTGCAAGCCGTTGCCACGCTTGCGCTTTCCGACACGGAGCGTGGTTTTCCGGCGCACGGGAGCGGCAGCGCCGAGCCACCACCGCAAGACGTGCGACAGAGTGTCTTCCGACGGGGTACGCAGTTCTCCTGACTTGCCCCGCACCGCTGATATACTAGTATCCACTCCATCGACGGCGCGATCCACGGACAGGCCCGACGGCCACCGGACCAGCGCCGCCCCCGCAGGGGATGCGCGGCACGCTCCCCCTCCATTCGCCGCAACCGGCAGCCACCACCCCGGACTTTTCATCGACGGCCCAGTCGGACCGCCCCAGGAGTACCGACTATGAACATCAAATCCCGGATCGACCGCATTCCCGGCGGGATGATGATCCTTCCCCTGTTCCTCGGCGCCTGCCTGAACACCTTCGCGCCGAACACGGGCAAGTTCTTCGGGTCCTTCACCAACGGCCTGATCACCGGCACCCTGCCGATCCTCTCTGTCTGGTTCTTCTGCATCGGCGCCAGCATCAGCCTGAAGGCCACCCCGCTGGTCCTGCGCAAGAGCGGCGTGCTCGTCTCCGTGAAGATCCTCACCGCCGCCACCATGGGCATCATCGCCTCCTGGTTCATCCCGCACGAGGGCGTCAGCTCGGGCTTCTTCACCGGCCTGTCGGTGCTGGCGATCATCGCCGCCATGAACGACACCAACGGCGGCATGTACATGGCGCTGATGCAGCAGTACGGCACCAAGGAGGAATCCGGCGCCTTCTGCCTGATGTGCCTGGAATCCGGCCCCTTCATGACAATGGCGACGCTGGGTCTGGCCGGTCTGGCCGCCTTCCCCTGGCAGACCATGGTCGGCGCCCTGCTGCCCTTCCTGATCGGCTTCGCCCTTGGCAACCTGGACCAGGAGTTCCGCAAGTTCTTCGGCCAGGCCGTGCCGGTGATGGTGCCCTTCTTCGCCTTCGCGCTCGGCAACAACCTGAACTTCGCGGTCATCCTGAACACCGGCCTGCTCGGCATCGTCCTCGGCCTCTCGGTCATCGCCGTCACCGGCTTCACGCTGGTCGTCGCCGACATCCTGCTGGCCAAGGGCAACGGCACCGCCGGCATCGGCGCCGCCTCCACCGCCGGCGCCGCCGTCACGGTCCCGCCGATCATCGCCTCCATCGAGCCGAGTTTCGCGCCGAGCGCACCGGCCGCCACCGCCCTGGTCGCCACCAGCGTCGTCGTCACCTCGCTGCTCACCCCGATCCTAACCGCCTGGTGGGCCCGCCGGTTCGGCGTCCTCTCCCCGCGCTATCTGGCCGCCCAGAAGAACGCCGAAGCGCAGCCCCTGCCGGCCCAGCCCGCCCCCGCCGAGTGACGGCGACCGACTGAGCGTCGCCCCACCCTGGGCGAAAGCCGGAGATTGCGGACCCCGTGATTTCCGGCTTGCACCGCGACACTGATATACTAATATGCTCCCTTAGGACCGGCCGAGCCGGCGACACAGGTGCAGCCATGGACATGCCGACCCCCCCGACGCCCGACGCCAGCAACGACCGCCCCGCCACCCAGCGGAGCGCGGTGAAGCCCTCCCGGGGGCCGGCGCGGGGCGCCTCCACCATGGCGGCGATCCACCGGTCGCTGCGCGCGGACATCGTGGAGATGCGCCGCAATCCGGGCGAGCCCATCGTCGAGAAGCACATCGCCGAAGCCTTCGGCGTCAGCCGCACCCCAGTGCGCGAGGCGCTGCAACGGCTGGCCGACGAGGGGCTGATCGAGATTTTCCCGCAGGTGGGCACCTTCGTCGCCCGCATTCCGGTGAACGCCCTGCCGGAAGCCATCGTCATCCGCACCTCGCTGGAGGGCACCGCCGTCCGCTACGCGGCGCAGCGCGCCACCGGCAGCCAGATCGCCGGCCTGCGTGCCAATCTGCTGCTCCAGCAGGAGATGGTGGAGGACGGCGACCTCAACGCCTTCCACGAGGCCGATGAGCGGTTCCACGCCCTGATCGCCGAGATCGCCGGCTACCCCGGCCTGTGGAGCATGGCGCAGCAGGTGAAGGTGCAGGTGGACCGCTACCGCCGCCTGACCCTGCCGGAGCCCGGGCGCCTCACCCATGTGCTGGCCGAGCACGCGGCGATCGTGGACGCCATCGCCGACGCCGACCCGGCGCTGGCCGCCGACCGCATGGCCGTTCACCTGGACGGCCTGCTGACCTCCATCCCCCAGGCCCAGGGGGCGAACCCGTTCTTCTTCACTGGTCCCTGATTTGGCCGCCGACCGGCCCTGAAAAACACAAACGAGGATACCGCCATGAAGATCACCGTCCGCCACGCGTCACACCAGGATGACGTCCGCAACTACGACACCACCAAGCTGCGCGACCATTTCCTCGTCCCGTCCATCTTCGAGGCGGACGACATCGTCCTCACCTACAGCCACATCGACCGCTTCGTGGTCGGCGGCGCCATGCCGGTGTCCGGCCCGCTGAAGCTGGAGTCGGCCAAGGCCATCGGCTCGGCCAACTTCCTCGACCGGCGCGAGCTGGGCGCCGTCAACGTCGGCGGCCCGGGCCGCATCACGGTGGACGGCGCGGTGTTCGAGCTGGCCCCGCGCGACTGCCTCTACATCACCATGGGCAGCCTGGACGTCCGTTTCGAGAGTCTGGACCCGGCCAACCCGGCGAAGTTCTACCTGAACAGCGCCCCGGCCCACGCCCGCTTCGAGACGATGAAGATCTCCATCGAGCAGGCCAAGGCCGTTCACATGGGCGATCCGGCCCAGTCGAACGAGCGCACCATCTACCAGATGATCCATCCGGACGTCTGCCGCACCGCGCAGCTCGTGCTCGGCATGACCGTGCTGAAGCCGAACAACATGTGGAACACGATGCCGTGCCACACGCACGACCGCCGCTGCGAGGTCTATTTCTACTTCGACCTGCCGGAGCCGGCCCGCGTCTTCCACTTCATGGGCGAGCCGTCCGAGACGCGCCACGTCGTCGTCGCCAACGAGCAGGCGGTGATCTCGCCGAGCTGGTCGATCCATTCCGGCGTCGGCACCCGCAACTACACCTTCATCTGGGCCATGGCCGGCGACAACCAGGACTTCACCGACATGGACTTCATCCCCATGGAAGACCTGCGCTGATCCCAGGACGCCAAGAATAAGGAGCAAGACAATGGCTCAGGCACATCCCTTCGATCTCACCGGCAAGGTCGCCCTGGTGACCGGCGCCCACACCGGCATCGGCCAGGGCATCGCCCTGGCGCTGGCCCAGGCCGGCGCCGACATCGCCGCGGTGGACGTCATTCCCCTCGACGAGACCAAGGGCCTCGTCGAAGCCGCCGGCCGCCGCTTCCACGCCATGAAGGCCGACCTGACCAGCATCGCCCCGGTGCAGGGTCTGGTGGAGGAGGCGGTGGGCACGCTCGGCGGGCTGGACATCCTGGTCAACAACGCCGGGATGATCCGCCGCGCCGACGCCGTGGACTTCACCGAGGCCGACTGGGACCTCGTGATGAACATCAACATCAAGACGGTCTTCTTCCTCTGCCAAGCCTTCGGGCGCTACGCCATCGGCCAGGGCCGCAAGGGCAAGATCATCAACATCGCGTCCATGCTGTCCTTCCAGGGCGGCATCCGCGTGCCCTCCTACACCGCCTCCAAGAGCGGCGTCGCCGGCATCACCCGCCTGCTCGCCAACGAATGGGCGGGCAAGGGCATCAACGTGAACGCCATCGCGCCGGGTTACGTCGCGACCAACAACACGGCGGCGATCCGCGCCGACGAGCAGCGCAGCGCGGAGATCCTCGGCCGCATCCCGGCGGGCCGCTGGAGCGTTCCGTCCGACATGGGCGGCCCGGCGGTGTTCCTGGCCTCCGACGCGTCGGACTATGTCCATGGCACGGTCCTGCCGGTGGACGGCGGCTGGCTCGCCCGCTGAGGCGGGGTGGTTCCGTTTCGGTGATAAAGCCGGGCGCCAGTGATGGCGCCCGGCTTTTTCTTGTGGCGGTTCGGGTTGGACATTGCCCCCACCCCGGCCCTCCCCCGCTGTCGCAGGGGAGGGAGATTCCTGCGAGGCGGCGGCAGTCCCCTCCCCTGCGAGAGCGGGGGAGGTAAGGGAGGGGGCAAAGGCAGCGTCAATACGTTTCCACGGGCGTTCCTCGGCGCTTCACGGCATAACGGAAGTCCCCAGGACCGCAACGCCACCCGCCATGCCGACGCCAAACGAAGCCCCCGTGACCGAAACGGAATGGTCGATCCGGACCGCGAAGGGAACCCTCTACGCGAAAAGCTGGACTCCGGAAGCCGCCGGCGCCGCGCCGATCATCCTCTTCCACGACTCCCTCGGCAGCGTGGACTTGTGGCGCGGCTTCCCGCAGCGGCTGGCGGAGGAGACGAATCGCCGCGTCATCGCCTACGACCGGCTGGGCTTTGGACGCTCGGACGCTCATCCGGGGCGGCTCGCCCTGGACTTCGTCGCCGCGGAGGCGCAGGACAGCATCCCGCCGCTGTGCGACCGGCTTGAGGTGACCGAGTTCGTCGCCTGCGGGCACAGCGTCGGGGGCGGCATGGCCGTCGAGACGGCGGCGCTCTTTCCGGAGCGGTGCCGCGCCCTCGTGACCATCGCCGCCCAGGCCTTCGTGGAAGAGAGGACGCTCGCCGGCATCCGCGACGCCAAGCGCGATTTCCAGAACCCCGCCAACGTCGCGCGTCTGGCGAGGTATCACGGCGACAAGGCCCGATGGGTCCTGGACGCCTGGACGGAGACGTGGCTGTCGCCCGGCTTCGCCGACTGGACCCTGGACCGCGCTCTCGCCGCGGTGCGCTGCCCGGTTCTGGCGCTGCACGGTGACCGGGACGAGTACGGCTCCAGCGCCCACCCCGAACGCATCGCGGCCGGGCGGGGAGCCGCAAGGCTTCTCCCCGACACCGGCCATGTGCCGCACCGCGAGCGGGAAACGCTCGTCCTCGATGCGATCCGGAGCTTCCTGAGCGAACTCTGATGGCCGGGATCAGGCCGCCAGGGGCGGATGCACCGCGTTGCGCGCCAGGATGGCCAGCGTGTGGCTGGCGATCATCCGTTCCTCGTCGGTGGGGATGACAAAGACCGGAACGCGGCTGTCGGCGGCTGAAATGCGCGTGGCCCGGGCGCGGTTCGCCGCCCCGTCGAGGTGGACGCCGAGCCAGCCCAGCTTCTCCGCCACCCGCGCCCGCACCGGGGCGGAGTTCTCGCCGACGCCGGCGGTGAAGACCACCGCGTCCAGCCCGCCCATGGAGGCGGCCAGCCCCGCCGCCTGCTTGGCGACCTGGAAGCAGAACAGCTCCACGGCCTCCGCGGCCTGCGGGTTCTCGCTGTCCAGCAGGGCGCGCATGTCGTTGGAGACGCCGGACACGCCGAGCAGGCCGGACTTGTGGTAAAGCAGCCGCTCCAGCTCGTCCGGCCCCATGCCCTTCTCGCGCATCAGATAGATCAGCACGCCGGGGTCGATGGAACCAGGCCGCGTGCCCATCGGCAGGCCGTCCAGAGCGGTGAAGCCCATGGTGGTGTCGACGCTGCGGCCCGCGCGCATGCCGCACAGGCTGGACCCGCTGCCGAGATGGCAGACGACGACGCGGGCCTCGGCCAGCTCCGGCGCGATCTGCGGCAAGCGCTGGGCGATGTACTCGTAGGACAGGCCGTGGAAGCCGTAGCGGCGCACGCCCTCGTCGGTCAGCTCGCGCGGCAGGGCGAACATCTGGGCCTGCCAGGGCCGCGTGCTGTGGAAGGCGGTGTCGAAGCAGGCGACCTGCGGCAGCTCCGGATAGACCTCGGCCAGCGCGGTCATCGCCGCGATGTTGTGCGGCTGGTGCAGCGGGGCCAGCGGCACCAGAGCCTCCAATTCCGCCAGCACCGCCGGGGTCAGCCGGACCGGCGCGTCGAAGCGGGTGCCGCCATGCACGACCCGGTGGCCGGCGGCGACCAGCCGCACGTCGCGCAGCTCGTGCCGCATCCAGGTCAGCAGGAAGCCGAGCAGCCCGGCGCGGTCGCCGGGGCCGACCTCGTCCAGGAGGCCGTCGGCCAGGACGTGGCGGGCCGCGTCCTTCGCCTCGAAGCGCGGGGCGGTGCCGATGCCGGAGATCTGGCCGGTCAGGACCGCCTCCAGATCGTGCTTTCCGGCGCCGCAGAAGACGGAGAATTTCAGGCTGGAGGAGCCCGCGTTGATGACGAGACAGGCGTCACGATGCGACATGGTGTGATCCTCACTCCGCAGCCAGGGGGGCGGCCAGGGGAGCGGCAGCGGCGTTGAGCGCGGGGGCGGGACGGCGCGCGGCGGCCACCAGCGCCGCCACGGCGCAGGAGGCGAGGCGGGTGCGGACGTTGTCGGCGCGGCTGGTCAGGATGACCGGAACCCGCGCGCCCAGAACGATGCCCGCCGCGTCGGCGTTGGCGAGGAAGGACAGCTGCTTGGCCAGCATGTTGCCGGCTTCCAGATCGGGGACGAGCAGGATGTCGGCCTGTCCGGAGACGGGGGACTTGATGCCCTTGATGCGCGCGGCCTCGGCGCTGATGGCGTTGTCGAAGGCCAGCGGGCCGTCGAGGATGCCGCCGGTGATCTGGCCGCGGTCGGCCATCTTGCACAGCGCGGCCGCTTCCAGAGTGGTGGCGATCTTCGGGTTCAGGGTTTCCACCGCCGACAGGATGGCGACGCGCGGCGTCTCGACGCCCAGCACCTTGGCGAGGTCGATGGCGTTCTGGACAATGTGGACCTTGTCCTCCAGCGTCGGGTAGATGTTGATCGCCGCGTCGGTGATCAGCAGCGCCCGCGGGTAGGTCGGCACGTTCATCACGAAGACGTGGCTGATGCGGCGGCTGGTGCGCAGGCCGGTCTCCTTGCGGACGACTTCGGCCATCAGCTCGTCGGTATGCAGGCTGCCCTTCATCACCGCCTCGGCCTCGCCGGTGCGGGCCAGGGCGACGGCCGCTGCCGCGGCGGCGTGGCTGTGCTCCACGTCGACCAGACGGTAGCGGGCGATGTCCAGCCCGTGGGCGGCGGCCAGCGCGCGGATCTTCGCCGCCGGGCCGATCAGGATGGGGTCGATCAGGCCCGCTTCCGCCGCCTCCACCGCGCCCTTCAGCGAGCTTTCGTCGCAGGGATGGGCGACCGCCGTGGCGACCGGCTCCAGCCCGTCGCACTTGCGCAGCAGCGCGTCGTGCTTGTCGTGGCGGATCATCTGGATCTGCGGCAGCGCGTGGGCGGCGCGGCGGACCTTGCGGGTCGGCGCGATCACCTCGGCGGTCCCGGTCACCACGACCTCGCCGTCCTGGTTGGTGCACAGGCAGTCGAAGACGACGATGTTCTTGTCGGCTTGCTTCTCGCGCACGGTGACGGTGGCGGTGATGACGTCGCCCAGCCCGACCGGGCGGCGGAAGCGCAGGTCCTGGCCGGCGTAGACGGTGCCGGCGCCGGGCAGCCGCGTCCCCAGCACGCCGGAAATCAGCGCGCCGGACCACATGCCATGCCCGATCACCTTTTGAAAGCGGCTGTCGGCGGCGAATTTCGCGTCCAGATGAACCGGATCGATGTTGCCGGAGACGGTGGCGAACAGCTCGACATCCATCACGGTCAGTTGCCGCGCGATGCTGGCGGACTGCCCGATCACGATCTCGTCGAAAGTGACGTTTTCGATCGGGGCCGCCTCGATCGGGGCCGCAGGGAGGTCGCCGCTGGTTTCACCATTGGCAGTCATTGCAGAACACTCCGGATAAGAGAAATAGGCATGATGCTGACCGTTTCAGCCGATCCCTCCCGGCGCGCGCCTTGCTGAAAGGGGAAGCGCGTCTTGCCGTCTTCTTCTGTGAGCGTCTTTTTGTGTACTGATATATTAGCGGAAAAGGCGGTGCGGCGCAGCAAATCCGGCATCACCGGACACTTTGCCGCAGGCCGCCTTCCGCGGGGCCGTTACGCCTTGAGGATGCCGCGTCCGGCGAAGCGGGCGGCGGTGCCGAGCATCTCCTCGATGCGGATCAGCTGGTTGTACTTGGCCAGCCGGTC
>NZ_JACCJY010000058.1 GCF_014596085.1 Azospirillum tabaci | reverse complement strand
GTCGATTGCGCGCCGAGCCCGATGGCGATGCCGACCACCCCCGCCCCGGCGAGCAGCGGCCCGATCTCGATTCCCAGCGAGGACAGCACGATCATGACGACGATGGCGACCAGCACGACCTGAAGGAACTTCCGCAGCAGCGGCAGCAGCGTCGCCATGCGCTGCCTGCGGGACGACGGCCCGTCGTGCCGGGCCTCCTCCAGCGTCCGGTCGATCGCCCGAACCACCATCGTCCAGGCGACGTAGCCCAGCAGCAGCACGACCGTCACGTTGAACAGAAGCCGCAGGGCGATGCCGGTCGCTCCGCTGGCCTGCTCCACCCGGAAGCCCCAGATGGCCGCGGTGGCGAAGACGCCGACGACGAACAGGGCCGACCACAGCGCCCGCATCACCCGCGCCACCGCGGCCTTCCCCGCCTCCGTCTCCTCCCCCCGGTAGAAGCGCGCGAGCGGGCGCTGGGCCATCAGGGCGATGGCCGGCACGGCCAGCGCCACCAGCAGGCTGGCGAGCATCCGCGGCCCCGTCGCCGGCTCCAGCCGCACCGCCGCCGCCGCGACGACCAGCCACAAGGCGACGAGATAGACCGACGCCGCCACCGCCCACAGCCCCAGCATGGGATGGTCCTGCGCCTCCATGCCCAGCGGACGGGCAATGGCCTGCGCCACCGCCGCGCGCCCACGCCACACGCGATGGAGCAGATAGAGGAAGGGCACGGTGCTCAGCGGCAAGCCGATGGCCACGATGGCGTTCCCGCCGACCCCCAGCGCCAGCAACAGATCGACCAGCCCGAGCACCGTCGCGGCCAACGTCACGGTGACCACCCCCGTGCGGTGCAGCGCGCGCGCGTCGGCGTCCTCCAACGGGATCAGGCGCAGCCCTGAATGGCGCGGCGCGCAGAGGAAGCGGATCAACCGGTCGGTCAACAGCACGGTCAACGCCGCCTGGAGCACCGCCAGCAGGACCGCCGGGGCCGCGGGGTGCGGCGGACGCACGATCGCGTAGACGACCAGCACGCCGAGCGCGAAGGCGCCCACCGGCACCAGCCCCAGCACGAAGCGCAGCATGCCCGTCAGCAGCGGTGCCCCGCCGTCCGCCTCCATCTTCCGAAGCGGCCCCGCCAGGACCCGGCTCGTCAGCAGGAACGCCGCCGTGCCCGCCGCAAAGAGAAACAGCAGGCCGCGCAACAAACGCAACGGATGCACCGCCGCCTCGCGCCCGTTGGGGCGGGCAAAGGCGTCCGAAAGGATGGATGGCAACTGTGGATAAGTGGCGGCGACCGCTTCCAGCCGCGTCGCGTACAACTCCAGCGCCGTTGCCGCTCCCGCTGCCGCAGGGACATGGGCATCGGCCGTCTGCGCCATGGCCCATCCGGACGGCATGATCCCGAACAGCAGTGTGGCGAGCAAGGCAAGAACCGGCCACCGGACCAAAGTGCGGCGCATCCCCGTTTCCTTGTCCATGGGACCATCCTGCCGGAGAGCGACGGAGCGTGCTCATCGGGCTGGAAAGGCCGCGCCGATGGTTGGGACCGACGCTTTTGGACGCTCGTCCGTCCCTCGATCATGAAGCCAGTACGTTACCGTTGCCTACCGGCCGGCCGTGCAGCGGATCGCGCGCCATGGCTCTGACTTTGGACTGTCCCGAAGCATGGGAAAGGCCGGAGTCCGCAGCGGGCCGACGAGTGTCGCGTATGTTACCGTAACACCCTGGTTCGTCACCTGACTGCACGACCAGACATCATCAATGCTTCCTAAAATGCACGGATTCGCAAACAGGTTACCCAACGGTCACGTTACCCAACGATCACAAGGAACCGCCGCATGCGCATCTTATCCATCACGTCCCTTGGGCTTCACGCCGCCACTCTGGTCCTGACGCTGGCCGTCGCCACCCCGGCGCAGGCGCAGTTCGGTCTGTTTCTCGGTGGGCGCGGCGGGGTGGACTTGACGGACGAGGATTGGGACCTGTTTCGCAAGGCGCTCGGCGACGCCCTGACCCCCATGGAGGCAGGACGGCGCACCGAATGGAGCAACCCGAAAACCGGGGTGCGCGGCGATGTCGTCGTGCAGAAGGTCCATGAGCGCGATGGAGCGCCGTGCGGGGACGTTCAGGCCAACTTCATCCGGCGGACCGTCCAACCCTACAAGCTGACCTTTTGCAAGATGCCCAACGGGCAATGGGCCATCGCGCCCTGACGGGCGCCGGGGTCATCGCGCCCTGACGGGCGCCGGGGTCATCGCGCCCTGACGGGCGCCGGGGCCATCGCGCCCTGACGGGCGCCGCCTCCCCCGTCAGAACCCGGTTTCGCGGATCAGCACGGCAAGCGCGGTGCGCCAGAAGCGGTCGGCCAGACTGCGCGCCTCGCCGTCCACGCGGGCCACGCCTCGCATCTGGTGGGCGGGTCCTGCCTGCGTCCGGTCCAGCGGCGCCAGAACCACCCGGTAGACGGCCTCCACCGGCTTCAGGTTGGAGCGGGCGGCCTCGGCGTTCGTCCGCCCCATCGACGGCCCGGTCTGGCTTTCCACCGCAATGGGACCGCCGTGGATTGAGGCCAGGGCGGGAACATCCAACCCCTTCACGCCCACCCGGTCCACCGCCGTCACCCGTGCCTCCATGCGCGGGCGCAGCGGGTCGTCGGCGTGGAACACCGCGCCGGCCCCCACCATGACGCGCGTGAGGTCGTTCTCGGCCACATAGCCGACCAGTTCACCGCCGCCGTCGGCCACGATCTGGCCCAGCGCCAGCGACGGTCCCACCCAACGGCCGGGGCGCAGCGCGTCGGCCACATCCACCACCGTGCCGGCGATGGGCGCTCGGATTTCCAGCCGCGCCAGACCGTCCAGCAGGCCCTGCCGGTCGGCCAGCCCGGCGGCCAGATCCTCCTCCATCACGCGCACCCGATCCAGCCCGTCGCGGGCGGCCAGCATGCGGTCGATGCGATCCTGGGCCAGCGCGATGCGCAGTTCCGACTGCTGGAGCCTGCTCGTCAGTTCCGGCGCCTCCAGGCGGAACAGCAGGTCGCCCGCCGCCACGCGCTGGCCGGGCTGGACCAGCACCTCCGCGATGCGCGACGGGACAGGGGCGAACAGGGTCGAGAAGCCCTCCGCCCGCCACACCGACGGCACGGCGATGGTTCCAGTGACCGGCACGAAGGCCAGCCAGACCAGCGCGGCCAAGCCGCCCAGGGTCATCAGGAGGTTCCGGTTGGGCCGCAGGCTGCCCCGCCGCTCCCACCATTCCTTCATCTCGTTGACCAGCGGGCGCAGGATGAACCAGCCGACTTCCACCGCGAACAGCACGATGCCCAACACCTTGATGAAGACGTGATAGACCAGCACCGCGATGCCGATGAACAGCACGAGCCGGTAGACCCAGGTGGCGAAGGCGTAGGCCAGCATCACCCGGTGCATCCACGGTTCGAACCGCTCCGGCACCTCGTCGCCCAGGCCGAACAGCCATTCCCTCAGCCGCCAGCGGGCCAGCGCAAAGGCGCGGTCCTGCAGGTTCGGCACGTCCAGCGCGTCGGCCAGCAGGTAATAGCCGTCGAAGCGCATGAAGGGGCTGAGGTTGATCGTCAGCGTCGTCACCCAGCTCACCGTCGCCACGAAGAAGGCCGCGCTGCGCAGCGGCCCGTCGGGCAGGAAGCTCCAGGCCAGCGTGGCGAAGGCGGCCAGCGCCAGTTCCGTCAGCATGCCCGCCGCGGCGATGTGCAGACGGGCGCGGCGGGAGACCAGCCGCCACGCGTCGCTGGTGTCGGTGTAGAGCACCGGCCACATCACCAGAAAGGCCGCTCCCATGGTCGGCACCCGGCAGCCGAAGCGTTTCGCGGTGTAGGCGTGCCCCAGCTCGTGCAGCGTCTTCGTCACCAGCAGGGTCACGCCGTAGAGCGCCATGCCCTCCAGCGAGAAGAAATGCAGAAAGGTGTGGGCGAAACTGTCCCACTGGCGCATCGCCAGGATGAGGCCCAGAAGTCCCGCGCCGATCACCGTCCACAACCAGGCGCGGCTGTAGAAAGGCGCGACGTAGCGCACCGTGGCGTTCAAGAAGGCGTCGGGCCGGACCAGCGGGATGCGGAAGAACAGGTAATTGTGCAGCAGCCACATCCACCAGGACGTGCGCCGCGCCGCCGTCTGCTTCGCCAGGAAATCGACGTCGGCGCCCTGGGTCAGGTTGCTGCCGGCCAGGAATTTGTAGAGGCCGACCACGTCCTCCGCCTCCGGCTGCAGGACCGTCTCAGCGGCCACCGCGGCGGCGATGGCGCGGGGCGATCCGTGATGCCAGCGGGCGATGACCTCGAAGGCGCCGTGGCCGATGCGGAAATAGCGGTTGCGGACCGGATCGTGGATCGTCCAGCAGGGCGACCCGTCGACGGCGGGCGGGGCCGGCAGCAGCTGCAGCTCCTCGCGCAGCGGCGGCAGCCGCACGCTGTCCAGCGGATCGACCGGCGTGACCGCCGCCGGCCCCGTCGTCATGCCGATGGCGGCGGCGCCCATGGCTCAGAGCCCCACGGTCTGGCGCAGCGCCGCCAACGGACGGCGGAAGAGGTAGAGGGCCAGCGGCACCCGCTCGCCCTGGATCTTGGCGGTGCCGCGCAGCCCGATGCGCGGCGTCGCCTGATCCGGCGCCAGATCGGCGCGCACGCGGTAGGCCAGGACCCCGCCCGGAGTCAGTCCCGGTTCATAGCTGGCGTGGGACACCGTCGCGCGCAGCGGGCGCAGGGGATCGACGTTCAGATAGAGGCTGACCTCCGCCCCCTCCTGGAGCACGATCGCGTCGTTGACCGGCACATGCACGTCCACCTCCGCGGCCTGGGGATCGGCCAGGGTCAGGATGCGCTCACCCACCGCCACCGGCTTGCCCAGCCAATCGTTGGCGTCGGTGAAGACGGCGATGCCCGTCCGCTCCGCCTTCACGGTGACGCGGTCCATCAGGTCGCGGGCGAAGTCCATCTCCGCGCGGCGCAGCTCCACCTGGGTCTTCAGCTGGGCGATGCGCGCCTTGCTCTGCGGGTCGGTGAAGGCCCCCTGGGACGCGGTCAGCAGCTCCGCCTCCGCCGAGGCCAGCGCCTTGCGCGCAACCTCCAGGCGGCTTTTCAGAACCGACGATTCGAAGCTGAACAGAGGCTGGCCGGCGCTCACCGGCTCGTTCGGCTGGACATGGAAGCGTTCGATGACGCCTTCCAGCGGCGCGCTGACGATCAGCGGGTCGCGTGGAGCCACCTCCGCCGGGGCCAACGTCGATTGTGGTACCGGGATGGCCAGAACCGCCGCCAGAGCCGCCACCACCGCCAGCGCCCAAAGCCCCTTGCGCGCCCGCACCCCGGAGCGTCGCCCGGCCCGGGTCAGCGCCCACCAGGCATGACCATATCCGCCGGCGAGCTGCCCGAGCAGCACCGTCTCCCCTTCCGTCCACGCATCGTCGCGGGCGAGCCACAACACCGCCGTGACGGTGCCGTCCAACCCCGGCAGGGGCACCCACAGCGCCTGCGTCGGTCCCCACTGCCCCCAGTCGCGGGCCAGTGCGGGCGGCACCTCCGTGGCGGCGATGCTGTGCAGGTTGCGCGCCTCCGCTCCCACGGCGATGGCCGAGGCCGCGGCCTCCAGCCAGCGGGTGAAGGGGGCGTCCCGCTCCGGGACGGCGACGTTGGACACGGCTTCGAGCCGCGCCTTGCCCGACGGCGCCACGGTCAGGAAGACCGCCTGCTGATAGGCGATCATCCGCCGCGTCTGGTTCACCATGAGGAAGCGCAGCGCTTCCGGGTTCTGGGCCTGCCGGGCCTCCTGCTGCAAGTTCAGGAGGAGCAGGAGGCTGTTCAGCGGGTTGGCCGCCTCCATCCGGACGGATTTGACGTCATCGGGCACCTTTGGCCTCCTCCGCCGGGTTGAAGCGGGCGGTTCCGCTCATGCCGGCGACCAGGTTCGGGGCGTTGCCCTGCTTGTCGGCCAGCAGCTTGCCCGTCACCTTCAGCGACTGGCTGACCGGGTCGACGCGGGCGCCGATCAGGGTGACCTCGCCGTCCAGGGCCTCGCCCGTCTCGTCGATGCGAAGCTCGAACCGTTGGCCGGGCTTCAGCCAGACCAGCCAGGAGGATGGGACGATCAGTTCCACCCGCAGATCGCGGTCGGACAGCACCTCGAGCAGAGCCGTGCCGGCGGGGACGGACTCATGCTCGCGAATCCGCTGCTCCACCACCTTGCCGTCGAAAGGCGCCTTGACGTCGCAGCGGCGAACCTCGATCTCGGCCTTGCGCAGGTCGGCGCGGGCGGCCTCGGCCTTGACCTCGGCCATTTCAACCTCAGCCCCGCCAATGGACTTAAGCTGCTCCAGCCGGCGGCTCTGCCGCACCGTGACGTCGGCGGCGCGCAGGTTGGCGCGGGCCGCATCGACCGCCGCCTGATAATGGCTGCAGTCGAACGCGATGAGCGTCTGGCCCGCCTTGAAGGACTGACCCGCCTCCACGGTGATTCGCCCGATGCGCCCGGCGATCTCGCTGGACAGAACGGCGTGCTGCCGCGCCTCGATCAACGCGCGCACCCCGCCCTCGGGGGCCGGCGCCGGGTCGGCGGCGGCAAGCGGCAGAGGAACCAGCGCGATAGACAGCGCGGCGAGGAAGCGTGAGGGGCGAAAGCGGCACATCATGGACGAGATTTTCTGCACCCTTTGCTCCGGAAGCGCAACGATCCAGGATCGGCAAGCGGTCCTGCACGCTTATTTGTTTCAGCATCGGTGCACCGGCACAGCCGAAAGGGGGCGGCGCCGGTGCGCCACCCCGTCGGCATCAACGCGCCGAGGCACGCCCCATCGGGGCCAGCGCGCTCAACGGCACCGAATAGACCTTCGCCGGCTCCGACGAGGACGGGCTGTAGGACACCGTCATCGGGACGGTCATGGAGGCGGCCGGCTGCAGCGGCAGTTCGGCCACCGTCACGCGCTCCGGCACGGCGGCCTTGCGCTCCGCCGGTTCCTCGCCGCGCGCAGCGACCGGTGCGGCCTTCGGCTCGGCCGCCTTCTCAACCGGAGCCTTCTCAGCCGGCGCCTTTTCCGCCGGCGCCTTTTCAGAGGTCGTGGCGGGAACCAGAAGATCCTGGAGGCGCGCCGTGCCGCCGGCCTTCTGCTGCCAGGCACCCAACCCGTCGGACACCGCCTGACGCAGCGTCGTCAGATCCTGGGACGGAACCGCCTCCGGCATCGGATCGACGCCCGCCGACACCATGACGCGCGCGTAGGCGTTCTGCAGGTCGGCGTAGACGAGATCGCGCCGCAGATCGGAGACGAGCTCCGACACCTCGGCCTGGATGACGCTCATGTCGCCCTGCTGGCCGACCGTGCTGCTGTTGACGTACTGCTGCCGGATGCGACGGTCGATCGACGCCTGATCGGCGTTGAGCGAAAACTCCTGCGACAGCTCGCGGAACTGAACCATCGCCACCCGCACCTGACTCAGCACCGCCACACTGAGCGCCTGACGGCGGAAAGCGACCAGTTCTTCCTGAGCCTTGGAGAAGGCGTGCGTGTCTGGGGCCGAGGCCAGGGACAGGATGTTCCACGACACCCGCGCCCCGTAATCGGCCCAGCGCTGGTTCAGCAGGAAGCTGTTGCTGTCGTAATGCAGGCCGGCGTTCAGATCGATGCCTGGCAGCAGCTTCAGCAGGGCGCGGCGCGTCTCGTCGGCGGTGATGCGGGCGTTGTAGGACTCCTCCAGCAGCTCCGGACGGTTGAGGAGCGCGTAGGTTTCCAGGGACTCGACCGACGCGGTGATCGCCGGGACGTCCTTGCCGGTGACGTCCGGCGGCATCTGGATGGAGAAGTTCTCACCCGGCGGCAGGCCCATCAGCGCGCCGAGCTGCGATTTGGCGGCCACCAGCTCGCGCCGCAGCGTCTGAAGCTGGCGCAGCGTGTCGACCAGCGCGCGCTGGTAGGACAGGGTTTGCAGCGGGGCCTGGACACGCTGGGCTTCCAGGGCGTTCGCGTTCTTGCGGGCCGCCTCGATGCGCTTCTCCAGCGGCTCGATCCGCTTCAGCAGCCGCTCCGCCGCGACCGCGCGCCAATAGGAGGTGCGCACGTCCTGCAGGATGCCCTGGACGACGCGGCGGCGGCGCTCGTCGGCGATCAGGACGAGATTGGAGTTCTGGCGGGCGCGCAGGTAGCTGACGCCGAAATCGAGAATGTTCCAGGTGAAGCCCAGGTCGGCGGTGCGCCGGTGCCGGTCCGTCGCCGTGGTGCTTTCGCCCGTGCGGCGGCCGGTGGCGAGGTTGAGGCTTTCCGACCCGGATTCGTTGTTGCGCCCGGTGTAGCCGGCTCCCGCCACGAGACGCGGCAGCATGTCGAACCGCGACAGGTCGAGCTGCTGGTTGGCGACCGCCATCTCCATCAGCTTCACGCGTTCGTCGAGGTTGTACTTGATGGCCCGCGCCATCGCCTCGTGCATCGACACCGGGCCGGCGATCGGCTCCTGCGGCGCCATGATGACCGACATGTCCTCACGCAGGCGGGACACATTCTCGTCATCGGTCAGGGGCTTCGGGCTGACGGAACATCCGCTGGCGAGCAGTGCGGCAGCGGCCAGGGCGAAGGACGCGCGGGCCTTGTGGCCCCGCGGCCGGAGGGAGGAAGCGAACCGGGTCATTCTCGTCGGCAATCCATTTGGAAAGAAAAGCTTACGCGGGGAAGACGGCGGCGGAAGGCGCGGGCGGCGCTAGGCCGCCCGGCTTCCCGGGGGAACATGCGAGGTGAGGGCGGCGAGCAACGCCGCGGCCTGGGCGTCGGCGGCGCCATGGATCTGGGCCACCTGCCGCGAGAAGGCCGGGCGGGCCGGCGACGACCCGTCGAGGTCGGCGCGCGGGCTGGGAGCCTGTCCCTGCCCCTCCGGCGCGGCCGGAGCATTGCCGGGATCGCCGCCCGCCGGCGCGTCGCCGGACGACGGCTGCCCCCGGCCGGGCGCTTGCCCCTGTGGCTGGCCCTGTGGCTGGCCTTGCGGTCCAGCTTGGCCGCCGGGCCGGTTGGTCGGCGCGTTCTCAATCGTTGACCCGGGTCCCGTCTGACCGCCGGGCCGGTTGCCCGGTGCGCCGCCCAGCCCGCCGGGTGCGATGCCCGGGCCGCCGGGAGCCGCGCTGCCGCCCGGCGTGCCGCCGGAGGCCGCTCCGGCCGGACCGCCGACGCCGCCGTTCAATCCGCCGTTGCCCGTTCCGATGCCCGTCGCCGCACCACCGGCCGCGGGTCCACCCGTCGCCGGTCCGCCCGTGCCGAGGCCCGCCGGGGCCCCACCGAACGCACCGCCACCGACGCCGGCGCCCGTGGCACCCAGCCCGGCACCGATGCCACCCGAAGCGGCGCCGCCCAAGCCCGAACCGCCACCAATGCCGGCGCCAAGGCCGCCGCCCAAGCCACCGCCCAGGCCACCACTGCCCAGGCCGCTGCCGCCGCTGACGACGCCGCTCAACCCGGAGCCGCTCGACCCGCCGGTGCCGCCGCCCAGAACCCCGCTGGACGAACTCGCCGTGCCGCCGCCGGAGGGCGCTCCCCCCATGGCGGAGATCGTGATCGACCGCCCGGCGTCGCTGCTGGTCGAATTGCCGATGCTGCCGATGGTGATCGAGCGCCCGGCATCCGTGCTGCTGTTCCCGTTGCCGGCACCGCTCCCGCTGCCGATCGACGAGCTGGTGATGACCCGGCCCGCGTCGCTGCTCGTCTGCAGGCTGGGCAGGGTCGGCGCGGTGCCCAGCGTCGGCCCGACCGTCTGGGTTGTCCCGGTCCCGGCGGCCGTTGCAACCGTGGAGTTGGACGAGGACGCCGCCGTTGTCGTGTTCCCGGTGGAGGCAGCCGCCACCACGACCGGTGGCGGCGGGGGCGGAGCCACCGAGTAGGTGGTCGTGCCGGCGTTGCCGGTGTTGCCCACGGCATCGCTGGCCTTGGCCGAGATGACATAACTGCCGACACTGAGGTCGGCGGCCAGAGCCAGTTGCCAGGCGCCGGTCGCGTTGGCGCGCGCCGTGCCGACCGGCTGCCCGTTGATCGTCACGCTGACCAGGCTGTTCGCCTCGGCGGTGCCCTGCACCACCGGCGTGCTGCCGGCGGTGGTGTTCAGCGTCACGGTCGGGGCGACCGGCGGCGTGGTATCGATGGTCAGAGTGGTGACCGCCGAGAGGCTGCCGACGTTGCCGGCGCTGTCGGTGGCCTGCACCTGGACGCTGTGCGTGCCGTCGGCCAGCGCCGCCGTGAACTGGAAGATCCAGGCGCCGTTGACGTCGGCGACCGCCGTTCCGGCGACCTTGCCGTCGACGAGCACGTTGACCGTGCTTCCGGCTTCCGTCGTCCCGGCGAGGGACGGGGTGGCGATCCCGGAAATCCGCTCGCCCGCCGCACCGGCGACGGTGGTGCTGGTCACCGACGGCGCGGGCGCCACGGGCACCGCGGTGTCGATCACCACGGTCAGCGCGTCCGACGGATCGCTGACGATGCCGAACCGGTTGGTCGCCGTGGTCGTGATGCTGTGCGTCCCGTCGGTCAGCGCCGTCTGGAAACGATGGACCCAGAAGCCGTTCTCATCGGCCACCGTGGTCCCCACCGCCTTGCCGTCGACCAGAACGGTCACCGTGGCGTTCGCCTCCGCGGTGCCGGACAGCGTCGGCCTCGTCACGTTGGTCAGGCGGTCCGTCGCCGACACGCCGGAGTCTGACAGGCCGCTCAGCGCCGTCCCGACCGGCTTCGCCGGGATCGGGGTGTCGATGCGCACCTGGCTGGTGTCTCCCACGCCCTTCAGGGCCGTCACCAACGCCCCCTGGGCCGCGTCCGTCACGATCGAACCGTTCAGCGCCAGACCCAGGACCGCGATGCCCCGCGGGGCGCGGTCGCCGACCGGAACGACATAGTCGAACCGCAGCAGCGTGCCGGTGCTGCCCGCCGCGTTGTACGTGGCGTTCCGGATCTCGCTTCCGACCGCCAGTTCCAAAACCGGATTGCCGCCGGTGATGATGGACGCTTCGCTGAGCTGCACGAAGAAGCTGACCGTCTCGCCCGGCAGATACGTCCGCGCCGGGGGAGGCGTGACGCTGACCACCGACGGCGGCGTGCGATCCACGGATACGCTGCGGGTCGCCTGGTTCGGGTTGCCCGCCGCGTCGGTGAGGCTGGCGGTGACGGTGTAGGTGGCGCCGTCGGTCAGCGCCAGCAGGTCGCCGGAAGGAACCGTCAGGCTCCAGCGGTTGTTGGTCACCGTCGTGCTGTAGGTCTTGCCGTTCAGCGTCACCGTGACCGTCTGACCGTCCTCGACGCCGTTGGTGACGCCCGACACCGTCTGCCCCACGGCGCTGTCCGCCGCGTTCAGCACGTTGTCGCCCGCGACCGTGGCGATGGCGAGGATCGGCGGCGTGCGGTCGACCGAGACGCTGCGCGTCGCCTGAACCGCGGTGTTGCCGGCCACGTCCGCCAAATCGGCGGTGATGGTGTACGTGCCGCCGTCCGGCAGAGCCAGCAGGTCGGCGGAGGGGATGGACAGGCTCCAGGCGTTGTTGGTCACCGTCGCGCTGTAGGACTTGCCGTTCAGCGTCACCGTGACCGTCTGGCCGTCCTCGACACCCGTGGCGGTGCCGGCCACCGTCTGGGGCACGGCACTTTCCGCCGCGTTCAGCACGTTGTCGCCCGTCACCGTGGTGATGGCGACGGTCGGCGCCGTGCGGTCGAAGGTGACCGTGCGGACGGCGGAGTCGGCGCTTTCCATCCCGGCGATGACCTGACGGACGGTGAAGTCCACGGCACCGCTGAGGCCGGACACATCCACGCCGGCGAAGCTGTAGGCGCCCGACGCGTCGGCCGTGGTCGTCGCCACGAGCGAGCCGTTGGCGTAGAGCCGCACCGTCGTGTTGGCGTTGGCGTTGGCGCCGCTGCCGTCGAAGGTGACGCTGCTCGCCTTAGTGATGTTGTCCGTGTTGCTGTTGCCCGTGTCCGACGCGGGCGCGAGGGCCACGGCGCTCCCCAGGGCAGCCGGGGTGATCGAGAGGCTGGCGGTGTCCGTCGCCACGGAGAAGGCGGAAATCCCGCCTCCGCCCCCGGTCGCCACCTTGGTCCCGGCGGTGCCGCTGGTCTGGTCCCAGGCCCGGAAGGTGATCGCGGCGCCGAGGATGCCGGCGTTGGAGCCCGTCGGCTGGTAGTAGAGCCGGTCCGTCGTGCGCAGCAGCAGAGCGTTTCCGCTGTCGTTCACCGTGCCGACCGCGGTCCAGCTGGTGCCGCCGTCGGTGCTGTAGTACCAGGTGCCCCCTTCCGAGGTGTCGATGCCGACCAGCGCGATGCCGGTGACGGCGCCGCTGTCCACATCGGACACGTTCCCGCCAAGCGCCACCAGGGACGACACGGCAACGCCGACGGCGCCATTCGGCGCGCCTGCCGCCTGGGCGACGCTGGGGAGGGTCAGGACGGTGTCGGTCAGCACCGGGGCGTCGTTGACCGCGGTCACGGCGATGCCCGCCGTCGCGCTGGCGGTGCTGAACTGGCCGCCGCTCCCCTGCCCGCCGTTCGCCGTGGTGTCGTTGCCGACCGTGGTGCCCGCCGTTCCCGCGGTCTGATCCCATGCCTTGAAGGTGATGCCGTTGGCGACCGATCCGTTGTAGTCGGCGTTCGGGACGAACCGCACACGGTCGGTGCTGGCGAGCAGCAGGGCCGACGCACCCGAGACTCCGGAGATGGTGGTCCAGGTCCCGGCCCCGGTCTTGTACTGCCACGTGCCGTTGCTGCTGTCGATCGCGGTGATCGCGATGCCCAGCGTGTTGCCGTCGACATCGGTGGCCGTGCCAGCGGAGGACAGGATGGCCGCCACGGTGTCGCCGTTGTTGCCGGTAGCGTCCTCGTCGATGGCGGTCAGGCTGCGCGCGTCCGTGCTCAGCGCCGGCGCGCTGTTGATGACGGCGGTGTAGGTCGAGGTGGCGGTCTGGGTGCCGCCCTTGCCGTCATTCGCCGTCACCACGACGCGCAGGTACTTGTGCGCGTCGGACGTGGTCAGCGTGTAGCTGGCGCTGGTCGCTCCGCTGATCGACGCGCCGTTGGTGCCGTTGCTGTCGTCCGCCCGGTACCACTGGTAGGTGAAGCTCCGGTTGTCGCCGTCGGCATCGCTCCAGGTGCCGGTCGTCGCGGTCAGCGCGTTGCCCACCGTCGCCGTGCCCGTCACGCTCGGCACCGCGCTGTTCACCGGAACGCTGTTGGTGATCGCCGTGTAGGTCGAGGTGGCGGTCTGGGTGCCGCCCTTGCCGTCGTTGGCCGTCACCACCACGCGCAGGTACTTGTGCGCATCCGACGTGGTCAGCGTGTAGCTGGAACTGGTCGCCCCGCTGATCGAGGCGGCGTTGGTGCCGTTGGTGTCATCAGCCCGGTACCATTGGTAGGTGAAGGTCCGCCCGTCGCCATCGGCATCGCTCCAGGTGCCGTTGGTCGTCGACAGGGCGTTGCCTACGGTCGCGGTCCCCGTCACGCTCGGCACCGCGCTGTTCACCGGAACGCTGTTGGTGATCTCCGTGTAAGTCGAGGTCGCCGTCGGCGTGCCGCCCTTGCCGTCATTCGCCGTCACCACGACACGCAGGTACTTGTGGGCGTCGGAGGTGGTCAGCGTGTAGCTCGAGCTGGTCGCTCCGCTGATCGAGGCGCCGTTGGTGCCGTTGCTGTCGTCGGCCCGGTACCACTGGTAGGTGAAGGTCCGCCCGTCGCCATCGGCATCGCTCCAGGTGCCGTTGGTCGTCGACAGGGCGTTGCCTACGGTCGCGGTCCCCGTCACGCTCGGTACCGCGCTGTTCACCGGAACGCTGTTGGTGATCTCCGTATAGGTGCTTACGGCGGTCTGAGTGCCGCCACGCCCGTCGTTGGCGGTCACCACGACGCGCAGGTACTTGTGCGCGTCGGACGTGGTCAGCATGTAGCTCGAGCTGGTCGCTCCGCTGATCGAGGCGCCGTTGGTGCCGTTGCTGTCGTCGGCCCGGTACCATTGGTAGGTGAAGGTCCGCCCGTCGCCATCGGCATCG
>NZ_JACCJY010000057.1 GCF_014596085.1 Azospirillum tabaci | reverse complement strand
GCTCGCAGGGCACCGGCGCGCTGTCCCTGTGGGCCATGAACGGAACCTCCGTCCAGTCCGCTCAGACGCTGTCGGCCACCCCGCAGACCGATTGGAAGCTCCTATGAGATGAACGATGCGGAGACAAGGCGCGCGCCGGTGAACAAACGTCCAGAAGCTTGCCTCATCCAGCTTGAATGGAAGCTGGCTATCAAAGAAAATCTATCATGACTCTGCAAAATCACGAAGTCGCGCCACTTCTTATTGCCTTGCATCACACCACCGGGATCAATGTCCTGTCAGCGAATGGGCGATCGTCCAAGCCTGTCACTGATCTGGATGTCGGCACGATACTTGCGTTCCGGTCGTCTTTGCCTGAGGGGATGAGTGAAGAAATCGCTCACCGCTTCCTAATCGGCAATCCGGCGTCCGTCGCACCGCTCGTGTATTTGATCACCTCGGCTCTGATCGAAGGTGATCTTCCGGCTGCGGCCAAGCTGCTGCGCGTTGCGACTCTGTATGCGCCGAAGCATCCGGGCATCAGCCTGCTTCACGCGTTCGCCGCGTGTCAGCGCGGTGACCTCGTCCGCATGACGGGATGCCTCAGCCGAGCGGCTCAACAGTCGGCGAGCAACGAATCATTGCTGGATTTCACGCAGCATTTCCTTCGCGGCATGCTCATCCGCGCAAACGCCGCTCCACCCGCGCGTCTGGGCATGATTGCCTACCAGCGCGGCGGGCAGGTCACCATCGCCGTTGCCGTTCCGGGCCGCAGGCCCCCCTTCGAGGTGAAAATCGCCATCACGCACCGGGCAACCCGGAGGACGGTTCCGGTTCCCCTGAAGGAGTGGACCTTCCTGGAGGGGTTCACGCTCCTGCTTGGCGAGTTCTCGCTGCCCATGGAGGTGAGCGTCAACCACCCCTGTGGCATTGCCTTCGCCGACGACGGGACGAGCTTCGTCAACGCTCCGCTGGCCCCGCTGTCCGACGATGTGGAAATCGGGATTCATGCCGTTCGCCTGCCGGCGCTCCCTGCTCCATCCCGACCCGTCGAGCCGGCGGCACCGATGTCCGTGGACATCATCATCCCGGTTTACCAGCGTCCCGACCTCCTCGACCGGCTGCTGACCACCCTGCTGATCGATCTGCCGGACGCAAGGATCGAACGGCTGATCATCATCGACGACGCGAGCGACCCCTTTACCGCGCGCTACCTCGAGGGGTTGGGCGAGGTGTTGGGACGCAAGTTCATCCTGCTGCGCAATCGCGAGAACCTGGGGTTCCTGGAAAGCTGCAACCGCGCCTTCTCCGCGTCCCAGGCCCCATTTGTCATCCTGCTGAACTCCGACATCGAACTGCCCGCCGGCTGGCTCGACCGGATGATGGCGCCCTTCGTTCATGATGCCTCGATCGGATTGGTCACACCGCTGGCCACCTCGGGCGCCAACCTCACGGTCAATCTGCGGCCAGGACAGGATTGGCGCGAGGCCGACGCCATCGCCGCCCAACGCAGCCCCCGCTATGCCGACGCATGCACCGCCATTGGCTACTGCCTCGCCATCCGGCGGACGGCCCTGCCAACAGGGCCGCTGTTCGACCCTGCATACGCCCATGGCTACGGCGAGGATTCCGACCTGCATTATCGGGTCAAGAGCCGCGGCGCGCGGTCGGTCATCTGCGACAATCTGGTGGTCCACCATCATGGTTCGGCCAGCTATCTGCTCCAGCCCGATCTGTCGCGAATCCAGGCGCGGAACCGGCGGGTGTTCTTCTCCCGCTGGGGACAGACTCACATCGCCGAGGAGTTGAGCTACAATCTGTCCGGCTCGCTCCGGCACCTCATGGACCGGCATGGGAACTTCAACGCCCTGATGGCGAACCAGTCGGTGGACGTCCTGTTCATCCTGCCCACCGATGCACTGCAGTACGGTGGGGTCCGCGCGACGGTCAGCTTGGTGGAGTTCCTTGTGGCGCGAGGATGGAACGCCAAGATCCTCTGCCTGACGGAGTCCGAGCAGATCGCGTTGTCCTGGAGGGGGGGCGTGCGGCCCTACGTCGACCTCAATCATGTGCTGCGCGACATCACTGAACTGACGCTGGTGGTTCCGACCTGCATCGACACCATTGAAACGGCGCGCCTGCTGAGCAGCCATTTCAAGGCTCCCATCCTTTGGTTCCTGCAGGGGCCGGAGGCATATTTCGACGGTGGAAAGACATTCCCGGCGTTTCGCGACGCATTGCGCGATGTCGACCACATCGTCTGCGTGTCAGACTATCTCAAGAATTTTGTCCGCACCCTGTCCGGGCGATCGGTTGCGACGATCCCGTTCGGGCCCAACCCGCTCGTCTTCTACCCTCGCACAGGAAAGCCGCGGCGGCCCCGTTCGATCGCCATGTCCATACCGGGCAGCGTCGAAAAGGGTGCGGGCTTGGCCCTTCCGGTCGCCGAAGTGCTGCGGGAGCAGGGCTTCTCCCTCTCCTTCTTCGGCAAACGGACCGATACGGCCGAAGCGCTGGCCGGGTTTGGCGAGGTGCACGGCTTCCTCGAACCAGCGAAGATGGCGCAGCTCTTCTCGCAGGTCGAATATTACCTCGACTTCTCTCTGTACGAGGGGTTGGGGCTGCTTCCGCTTGAGGCGGCCTTCTGCGGCGCCGTTCCGGTCATGACGCGCAAGGGGGCACCGGAAACCATTTTCACGCACGCCCAGGACGCTGTCTTCATCGACAACTTCCTGGACATCGAGACGGTTGCGCGCACCATTGCCGGGATTGACCAACCAAGCCTGGAAGACCTGCGCCGGGGCGGGCAAGCACTCGTGCGCCGGGTCGGCGAGCAGCGGGGTTATGCCGCCTTCGAGTCCTGCTTGAAGGGATTGGGCTTGACGCCTCAGGGCCCAGGACGTGGCCTGCTGTATCAATGCCCCAAACAGGAGTGAGCGTACCGATGCATGACCTTAAAACGGAGGGCGCGGTCGGGTGTCTCGATCTGCTGACTCCCGATCGATTGGAAGGATGGGCTTGGCGTCCCGGACAACCTGACCAGCCCGTCACCGTGCAATTGCTGCTGGACGGCTGGATCGTGCGCAGCGTCGACGCGACGCAGTATCGACCCGACCTGGAGCAAGCGGGCATCGGCGATGGGCGTCATGGCTTTGTTCTTCCCATCCTGCCACAGGACATGGCGCAGCGACCACGCACTTTGAAGGTGGCTCTCAACGACGTGGTCGTTGAGAACTTCTCCGTCCCCATCGCCAATCTCAACGTGATGGACACCGACACTGCGACGAGATTGCTTTTCGGGGCGTTGTTTGCGCAGCGAGGGCAAGGGGCATGACATTGGGCGGAATGCTGGGAATTGGTGTCGTCACCCACCGGCGCCCGGCGGCGCTGGCGGCGCTGCTCGATGCGTTGCGACGGACGACGCATGGAGAGTACACCCTCGTTGTTGCCGACGACGGCAGCGGTGACGAGACGCTCGATGTCTGTCGGCAGGCGGGTGTCCCCTACGTCACGGGGATGAACCGGGGAGTGGCCTGGAACAAGAACCGTGCCCTCCACTGGCTGCTCGGGCGCGGGTGCACCCGGTTCGTCCTTCTGGAGGACGACACGGGGATAACGGAAGACGGCTGGAACGGATCGTGGATCGAAGCCATCGACCGTTGGCATCACATCAACTGGATGGGCGCTTCACACATTGGCTTCGTGACCGAGGGGATGTTCTTCGGTGGTGGGGGAACCCCGGAGGATCCCTATGTGTGCGAGTACCTGCACGGCCTCTGCATGGCATTCTCGCTGCGCTCGCTGGCCGAGGTCGGGTTCTACGACACCCGCTTTAAAGGGTACGGCTTCGAACACCTGGACCTTACACTGCGCAACCGCCGCGCCGGATTTGGCGTACGGGAGATCGAGCGGCCCGGGGGCAGCATTTCTTCCTTCGTCATGATTCCCGGTGGGCTGACCATCCTCGCCATGGAGTCCGGTGCCGATATGATCGCGGTGGAGCGAAACCGCGCCATTTTCCATTCACTCCAGGGAGCCCCGATCTACCGACTGCCCTGGCAGGACGACACCGAAAGGCGGCTGTTGGAATCCGAAACCGGGGTGCTCCTTACCCTGCCGGGCCAGGGGGCGGGAGCTGGGCGGTAATCCGGCTGAAGCGATTGGCGGGGCCGGCGACGGCTCCTCAAGGCGTCGGTCGTAATGTGTCGGACTTTACACCCGACGGTATGTGGCGCCATCCGGTCTGCATGGATGCAGGTCAATGCGAAGCTACGTCCCCGCGGGCGCTGAACGGGGTTGCCACATCGACCGGGCTCCGCTCTATGATGCCCGCTCCCGGATCATCGTCCGTCCGGCACCGGAAGCAATCCGCACCAGGGGACAGGTTCTCGTTGTGAACGGACTCCGGATCGAGGCGCTCACCCCAATGGCGGAGGAAACGCCCGACATCCTGCGGATCGGCGTGAGCAAGAACGGCCACGTTGAATTTTCCCGGTGCGTCCAGAAGGGCAACCGCGCTTGACACGACAGCGCAGGTTCCGCCGTCCCCCCGCAACCGCATTTGAAGGTCCAGCAGATCGAGCGAACTGCGGTAGGTCTCTGCCTGCTGCCCCCAACCGCTGCGCATCACGGCGTCACGTCGAGCGAGAAGACACAACTCATCCAACAGGGCAACGTGATGGCTGAAAGCGAGCCGGCCGAAATAACCCGGACTGAGCGCGGACGCGCCGTGGCCGACCCGCCAAGCCAAGACACGGCGGTCTGGCAGCAGGCCGCAACTGACCAGTTGCCCGGCTCCGTCGACAAGCTTGGGTCCGGCCGCCGCCACGCTGGTGTTCACCATGAAGCGGACCAGTTCGTCGAGCCAGTCCAACTGGTCGAAGCGCACGGCCGAATGGCAGAACAGGAAAAACGCGCCCTCCGCCGCGTCGGCGAGTCGAGCCCGTGCCGCGGGCGTTCCCGCTCCTGCCGCACCGCCCGACGGTATCTTCGCTGCGACCGAACCGACCGGAACTTCGCGACCGTCTTCGCCGATGCGGAGCGCCGTGCCGTCAGGCTGGTGCAACAGAATTTCCACCCGCAGCCGCCGGCCAAGGAAGGTGATCTGCTCCCGCATCGCGCGGCCGGCTGCCGCGTCCGCCGCGTCGCCAAGGATGATGCTGACCAGAGGCGGCGATGCCGGGGGCGCCCAGAGCACCCGGTAGCCACCCTGCGATCTGAGCGCCGTCACACGGCAGCCGGGATGGATTTGGTCGAGATGGTCCTGAACCGCCCGGCAGCCGGCCGCCATGGCATAGGGCTTGGCATCGATCGAAAGCGCCGTGGAGTTTTTTCCGACACGCCAATGATAGAGCACCGCCGGGATGTGCACCGCGCGCGGCGGCGCGCCGCTGGTCGGTCGCCGCATGACGCGCAACGCCAGATCGTGATCCTGCGCGCCTTCATAGCCGACGCGGAAGCCGCCGACAGCCAGCATGGCATCGCGTCGGAACACGCCGAGGTGGGAAACGGCGTTCTGATGCAGCATCAGAATAGGGTCCCAACCCTTCTTGAAGCAGGGGGAAAACCGCCGTCCGGCGCCGGTCAGACGATCCTCGTCGGAAAAGACGATGTCGGGCCGGCCTTCCCGCCGCACGGTGTCGGCGACCAGCAGCAGCGCATTTGGGGCCAATTCATCGTCCTGGTCGAGAAGCACCACGTAATCGCCGGTCGCGAGCGCGAGAGCGCTGTTGCTGGCCGCCGAAATGTGCCCGCGCTCCGGCCGCACCACCATGCGAACCCGCGGGTCCTCCGCCGCACGGCGCGCCAACAGGGCGGCGATGTCCGGATCTCCGGAGGCGTCGTCGGCGATGCACAGCTCCCAATTCGAGTGACTCTGGCGCCGCACGCTGTCGATGGCGCGCTCAAGGTCGTCCGGAACCGCCCTGTAAACCGGCAGGACGACGGAAAAGCGCACGGTCGTCGCCTCATCAAGGGCAGAAGCCCGCCGTTGCAGCCGGCGGTCGGCCGCAGCGATCCAGGCGATCGAGTTTGGTCTTTCCGGAGCGCTGTCGCCAAGAACCGCCCGCCGCTGCCGTTCGACCTCCGCCGGTCCCGGAGCCCCCGTGCCGTCGGCGAGGTCCAGGTTGCGCACGGCCGCCTCCTGGTCGATCACGCTGACGCGGTGCGGAATGGACAGTGTTTGGAACACGGCCCGTGCGAAAGCCAGCCCGCGCGCGGGCTCCACGTGCCCAACCGCGGCAAGGACATCGGCCAGATGACCAGCGCGCCACGCCGTATCGAGCAAAGCCGCCCATAGATCGGCCCGATGCGGTGTGTGTAGGCAGGCCGTGAACAGCGCCGCCACGGCCCGGCTCCCCTGGCCCAGCGCCTCGCACACGGCGGCCAAGCTGCGGCTGCTCTCCAGAAAATCCGGACGCTTCGCCAGCAGGCCCTCGTAGGTGCGGCGTGCTTCATCCAGGAGCCCGGTGCGGGCCTGCAGATTGCCCAGATTGTGGAGGTGCTCGGCGCGGGTGGGATCGAGTCTGACAGCGGTCCGCATCAACAACTCGGCGACGGCCCGCGCCCCCGACCGCTCGGCGCACAGCGCAAGAACGGCGGCGGCGGCGGCGGCCATTGGCCGGGGGGAGGCCGGGTCGGCGAGCACGGCCAGAGCAGCCTGCGCGGCCTCGGCGTTCCGGCCGTCGTCGCAGGAGCGCCGGGCGGTCTCCATTCTCCGCAACCGCCGGTCCGGACCCGCCTCGGCCGGTAGGGGTTGGGCGGAATCGGCGGGGCGTGGACGGACGCCGTCGACATCGGCCTCCCGTCCGTCATCGCCCTCCAGCCAGGGACGGGCAACCCGCGGCGGAAAGGCGAACGCACCATCGAGCAGGGCGATGCTCAGGTTCGGGTTGTGGTAGTGGTCCGGCTTTGCGACCAAGTTCCACCGGGCGACAAGGCGGTGCAGTTCCCGCCGCCCCCGCTCGTCCACCATCCCGGCACCCGCCGCCCGACGCGACACCGATTCATGGTGGATGAGCATCGCCTCCGGCAGGTAGAGCGACGCCAGTCCGCGCGACGCCAGCCGCAAGCACAGGTCGACGTCGTTGAAGTTGACGGCGAAGGCCTCCTCGTCGAAGCCGCCGACGGACAGGAAGCGGGACCGCTCCACCACCATGCAGGCGGCGGTCACCGCAGAGACTTCCTGGCGCAGGCCGGCGAGATCACCGTGCCCGTCGGAACCGGCCGGGACACGCAGGTGCAGATGGGTGGCCCCCGAAGCCCCGGTGAGCAGGACACCCCCGTGCTGGACCGATCCGTCCGGGTAAAGCAGCCGTGCACCGACTGCCCCGATGTCCGGGCGAAGCGCGTGCCGGGCCATCGTTGTCAGCCACCCCTCCGCCACGCCCTCGGTGTCGTCGTTGAGGAAGCAGAGCGTCCGGCCATTGGCGCGCGCCGCGGCGGCGTTCATCATGCGCGCGAAATTGAAGGGCTCCGGCCAGTCCAGGATGATGGTGCGGCCGGTGGGCGCCACGGTCTCCACCATCTTCCGGTAGTCGGGCGAACGGCTGTTGTCGACGATGATCAACTCGATCGCCGTCCGCGGGTTGAGGCGGACCAAGCTATCCACGCAGGCGCGCAGCAACGCCTCCTGGTCGTGGGTTGGGATGATGACGGAAACCGTCCCGACGTCGGCGGCTGCCGGCAACGGGAAGGACGCGTCCGGCAAGCGGCGGCGTCGCGGCAGCGCCGCTTCGGACAGGGCGTGATGCAGCACATGTGGGATGTGGACCACGCCGCCACGTGGCGCCGTCGCGGCAAGGCGCGCGACCCGCGCCCGCACGCCCGCCCCCGCAAAGGTTGGCAGCGCCGCCGCGCGGACCGCGCAGCAGCCGGCCATCAGGTCCAACTCAGCGTACAGATCACGGCTGAAGGCCGGCTTGAAGAAGGGGCTTATGCGGCGGCCATCGGCGGTGATCCGGTCCTCGTCGCCATAGAACAGGACGGCCTCCGGATGCGTCCGCGCCGCCTCCGCAAACAGGTAGGACGCGTGCGGCCGCAGGCGCGCCTGCGGGTGCAGGAGAATGAGAAGATCCGCATCCACCGTGCCTGGATGGAGATCGTCGCCGCCGACCGTAAGGACACGCAGCGACGGGAGCGCGGGATCGGCGGACCGCCGGGCGAGCCAAGCCATCTCCGGCACCCCAAGCCGGTCGTAACGCTGCACCCACGCGCCGTAGTCGTCGGGGGCGGGCAGGTCGTCCAGGCCGACAACCGCGTCATGCGCGGCAAGCGCAGCCCATCCATCAGCGGCGAGGCAGGCCAGGAACGCGCGCCCGCAGCGCCGACAGACACCGGTCGTCCAGTCCGGCGCGTGTGCGTCTCCAATGCATCCGACGGCGGCGTGCGGGCCGGCCGCGCCGCAGACCGGGCAGAGCGTGTCGACCGGCGCCAGGCCATCGCGCAGTGCCGGTGTCCCGACGCGGCGGGTCATGGCCGCTTCCCACCGCCGGCTCCCCGCCGCGCCGCGTCCTCGTCGCGCCAGCGGCAGGCGAGGTCGCGCGCCCGTGCAACGCGCGGCGCGTCCTCCGGCAGCGTTGCCGCGACCAGGGGTGACAGGCGGCGCGCTGCGTCCTCCTGCCCAGATTCGGCCAGTCCCGCGAAGACGCGGAACGCCAGTTCCACCCGCAACTCCGGCGGCATCACGGCGTCGGGCGGAGCATCCGTCGCCAGGGCGGCGTGTAGCCGGCGTTCGGCCTCTTCCGGCCAGCGGCGGGTCAGCATTTGAGCGGCGTAGACACGGGCTTCCCACCCTATGCGCGCCGTATCGCCATCGTCGGCGCCGATGCGGCGCAGCGCCGTGCGGGCACGGTCGGCGACGAGCGCGGCCGCTTCGAACAGGCGCCCGGCCCGTGCCGGATCGTCCTCCCGCCGCCAAGCCAGGATTCCTTGCCACAGCAACAGTCCGGGAAGGCAAAAGGGCGCCTTGTCATGGTAGGCGTCCGGTGTGGCGTCCGGCGGCGGGGCGGCCAGGATCGCATCCGGGTTGGCCAGTTCGATGCCCCAGCGGGCGCGGACCGCTTCCGCGACGTCCCTTCCGACGGACAGCGCCGCGGCGATGGCCCCGGTCTGGGTGGCGCGACGCAAAATCCTCTGGCGCAGGCCGAGCCCCAGCGGGTGGCTGGCCGCAAAGTCACCGGCACGGCGCGCCAGATAGGCGTCGTACAGCGCATGCCCCTGCGGCTGCAGCGGATCGGGCAAGGTGGTGTCGTTCACACCGGCCACGGCGAACAGAGTCGCCGGCGTCTCCACCACCATGAAAGCCGTAAATCCGGCCCGGTGAAGCAGGCGCTCCAGCCCGGCGCGGGAAAACAACGTGACGTGGTGCCCGATGCTCAACGCCGGAACCAACACGGCGAGCGAAGTGTGCCGGTTCACAGCCGCGGCGTTTGGCGTCGACAGCAGGAGCGCTCCGCCCGGCGCCAGCCTCGCCCGCAGGGACGCCGCCATCCCCTGCGGATCGTGGACGTGTTCAATCACCTCGCTCGCGAAGATGAGGTCGTAGGGCTCCTCTCCAACGGCCGGAACCGGTGGAAGCAGGCTGTGCGAGATCGGCAGACCGAGCGTTGCGGCCCCCGTCCGGGCCAGCGGACCGGGATCGACACCCCGGGCATCCCACCCGAACATTGTCCGGGCAATGTCCAACGAGAAGCCGAAGCCGCACCCGACATCCAGAAAGCGGCGCACCCGCCGCTGCTCAACACCGCCCAACTGGCCGGCCATGGACAGCAACCCCGCGCCCTGTTCAAGGTAGAACGCAACGGCCAGCGCGTCGCAACCCGGCGCCGCCCCGCCCTCGAATGGCGCCGCGTCGGGCGTTGGTGGGGGATCGGATGGCGCAGGATGTCCGTCGAGGAGCGTGGGGCAGACCAATGATCTGCAAGTGGCACAGGCATGCACCGGAAATCCGCCCGAGGGCAGAGCGGGACCAATGGCGGTCACCACATGGCGCATGGCGCCGGCGTGCCCGCAGGCGGGACAGGATGCGGACAGGACCGCGTTCCCACCCCAGTTCAACTCGAACGCCATTCCGATGTCCCGTGGCCTCGATGTCGGTCCGGAGGTCGTCGCTGCTGGACCGCGGAGGGTGAGACACTGTCCCTATCCGCAGTCCGATTCTAGCAGCATCGTCGTCCGAATTCCCTCCTGACGTCAGGAAGCCGGAGACTTACAACAGCGTCCAATCGTTCTTCGGCGTGGTCGAGACCATCTGGGCCGACTGAACGTTGGTGCCGTTCATGGTCCACAGCGACAGGGCGCCGGTGCTTTGCGAGCGCCACAGGATGTCGGTCTGCCCATCGCCGCTGAAGTCGTCGAGTTTGGCGATCCGCCAGTCGGTGGAGCCGGGATCGCCCACTGGTTGCACCTTGAACACGCTGGTGCCGTGCATCTCCCACAGCGACATGATGCCCGTGGAGGCGGACCGCCACAGGATGTCGGTCTGGCCATCGCCGGTGAAGTCGGCGGTCCCCGCGATGAGCCAGTCGGTCGAACCGGGGTCGCCGACCACGCTCACTTGGGAGACCTGGGTGCCGTTCATCGTCCACAGCGACATGTTGCCCGCCGAAGCCGAGCGCCACAGGATGTCGGCTTGTCCGTCGCCCGAAAAGTCCTGCACCGCGGCGACCTGCCAGTCGGTCGAGCCGGGGTCACCGACCGGCGTCACCGCGGACACCCCGCCCTGTCCGTTCATCGTCCACAGCGACATGATCCCCGTCGATTGCGAGCGCCACAGGATATCGGTCTGGCCGTCACCGCTGAAGTCCTGCGTTGCCGCGATCTTCCAGTCGGTTGAACCGGGATCGCCGACCGGCGTCACCGCCGCCACGCCACCTTGGCCGTCCATCGTCCACAGCGACATGATCCCGGCCGACTGCGAGCGCCACAGGATGTCCGCCTTACCATCGCCGCTGAAGTCGGCGAAGCCAGCCGGCTGCCAATCCGCCGAACCGGTGCTGCCGATGACCGTTTCCATCGCCGCGGCGCCGTTCATCGACCACAGGGTCAGACTGCCCTGGCCGTCCTGCCAGATCAGGTCGCCATGGCCGTTGCCGTCCACGTCCAGCCGTATGGCCGAACTCGGCGTCGCGAAGTCGCCGTCGGCAAAACGCAGGGTCTCCACGCCGCTCAGCAGATCGGAGCCTTCGACCCCGGACAGGTCGGTCACGATGATCGCGCCGCCGGGCGCGCCCTTGATCGAATAATTGCCGGAAACGCCGGCGAACACGGCGATGTCGGTGCCGGCTCCGCCGACGAGCGTATCGTTGCCGGAGCCGCCGACCAGCGTGTCGCTGCCGGTGCCGCCGTCCAGCCGGTCGTTGCCGTTGCCGCCCAGCAGGGAGTCGTTGCCATCCCATCCGACGATGGTGTCGTTGCCAGCGGTTCCGTTCAGCGTGTCGTTGCCGATCGTTCCCACAAGCCCCTCCACAGGCGGCAGCAACGAGGAGCGGATCAGAACGCCCGACCCCGCCGAGGTCTCCACCAGCGTATCCGATGGGTAGGACAGGTAAGCCGACATGGCCCCATCCGTGAGGCCGTCACCATTCGTGTCGAACGCGATGGTGAAGCTGTAACCGGAGTAAGAGGCGCGGAACTGGGCGTTGCCGGTCGCGCTGAACGCGGCGGAACCGACGAAGGTGGCCCCGAGAGCCGAGAAATCGAGACGGTCGCTCCCAGAGGTGTCGGATATGTAGTCGCCATAGGCGTCGGCGGCGCTGCTGTAAAGGTAGACGTCGTCGCCGGACGAGCCGTAGAGGATGTCGTTGCCCGCACCGCCGATGAGCGTGTCGTTTCCGACACTTCCATCGAGCGTGTCGTTGCCGGCATTGCCGATCAGCACATCGTCACCCGACGAACCGCTCAGCGAATCGTTCGCGACATCGCCCGTCAGCGTGTCGTTGCCGGGCGTTCCCGTGAGATTCCGGGTCTGCGTGACCAGGATGCCGGAGCCGGCGGCCGTTTCCGCCAAGGCCGGCCCTCCGGTCAAGGTGAGCACCCCATCCGACAGGCCGTCGCCGTTCGCATCGACGTAGAGGGAGGTCGATCCTAGAAACTGGACCGCCCACATCTGCGCATGGCCGGTGTTGGACGCCACGTAGGAGTTCGTAAAGGTGCCGAGGAAGGTGGCGCCGAGAGCCGAAAGGTCGATGCGGTCGGTGTGGTTCAGGTCGAAGATGGTATCGCCGGCAAGGTCGGTCACGCTTCCGAAGACAAAGCTGTCCGATCCGTTTCCGCCGAACAGGCTGTCGTTGCCAGTCCCAGCAATCAACGTGTCGTCGCCCAGATCACCGAACAGTGTGTCGTTGCCGGCCCCGCCGAGCAGGCTGTCGTTGCCAGTGCCGCCGAGCAGGCTGTCGTTGCCGGCCCCGCCGTCGAGCGTATCGTCGCCATCCAGGCCATAGATCGTGTCGACGGCGACGTTGCCGACGAGGCTGTCGGCCCCCGACGTCCCTGTTTGGCTGCGGTCCAGGGTGATGAGCACGCCGGAACCGGCCGGTTCCTCGACCAGGGACGTGATGTTGCCGTATAGCGTCAGGCTCGCGTCGGCCGTGCCGTCCCCGTTCACATCGACGCTGACCGTCGTCGTCCAATTGTAGTTGGATGCGGGCGTGTAACGGATCTGGGCTGTTCCGCCGGCAGTGAAGCTGCCCGTCCCGATGAACTGGGCGTTCAGGGCCGACAGGTCGAGACGGTCCCCGTAGCTGAAATCGCCGATGCGATCGCCCGTGACGTTGTCCACGCCGCTGTAGCGGAAGGTGTCGTTGCCGCTGCCGCCGTTGAGGTAATCGCTGCCGGCCCCGCCGTCGAGCGTATCGTCACCGTTGCCGCCGGACAGGCTGTCCGTCCCGGCACCACCGATCAGCAGGTCGGCGCCCAGCCCGCCGTTGAGGTAATCGTTGCCGAGCCCACCGACCAGCGTGTCGTTCCCGTCTCCACCGTCGATGGAATCGTTGCCGACGTCGCCGGTCAGGCTGTCGTCCCCCGAGGTCCCGTTGATTTGGCGGTTCGGCGTCAGCAGCACGCCGTTCCCGGTCACCTCCTCCGTCAGGGCGTGGTCTCCGGAGATGGTCAGCGACGCGTCCGCGACGCCATCGCCGTTGGAGTCGACCAAGACCGTCGTGACGTATCCACCGCCCACGTAACGGATCTCCGCCGAACCCGTACCGGAAAAATTGCCGGACCCGATGAAGCGGGCACCCAATCCCGACAGGTCGAGGCGATCGCCGTGGGTCAGGTCCGCGATCGAATCGCCGGCAATGTCGGTGGCGGCGCTGTAACGGAAGGTGTCGTTGCCGCTGCCGCCGTTGAGATAATCGTTGCCGGCCCCGCCGTCGAGCGTGTCGTTGCCGTTGCCACCGGACAGGCTGTCCGTCCCGGCACCGCCGATCAGCAGATCGGCGCCCAGCCCGCCGTTGAGGTAATCGTTGCCGAGCCCGCCGACCAGCGTGTCGTTCCCGTCTCCGCCGTTGAGGTAATCGCTGCCGACATCACCGGTCAGGCTGTCGTCGCCGTTGCCGCCAGTCAGTGAGAGGGACTGGGTGATGAAGATTCCCGAACCGGTCGTCTCCTCCACAAGGCCCGGCTGGTTGTTCAGGAAGAGCGTGGCGTCGATCCGGCCGTCGCCGTTGGCGTCGACGGCGAGGACGGTAAGGTTACCCGCCGTGTAGGTTCGGATCTGTGCCTGCCCGTTCGCGGACGTCGCGCTGTTGCCGACGTAAGTCGCATGCAGGGCCGACAGGTCAAGACGGTCGCCCGCCGTGAAATCGGTGATCAAGTCGCCGGCAATGTCCCCGACGCTCGTGTAGAGGAAGCTGTCGTTGCCGAGGCCACCGCTCAGGCTGTCCCCGCCGGCCCCGCCGATCAGCAGGTCGGCGCCCAGCCCGCCCAGAAGAACATCGGGCGCCCAGCCGCCCACGAGCGTGTCATCGCCGGCACCACCGTCGAGCGTGTCGGTCGCGTAGCCGCCGAGCAGCCGGTCGTTACCGTCCGTACCGGCCAAGCGCTGGCTCTGCGTCAGGAAGATGCCCGAATGCGGTGCTTCCTCCACCAGCGCATGCTGACCGACGATCATCGCGGTCGCGTCGACCGTCCCGTCGCCGTTGCCGTCGACGTACAGATAGGTGTTCCCGCCACTGGTCATCGAAGCAACCTGCGCTTCGCCGCCACCGGAAAAATACAAGGTATTGCCGATGTACCGGGCATGAAGCGCCGACAGATCCAGACGATCGCCAGACGCGAAGTCGAAGATCACATCGCCGGAGAGATCGTTCGTATTGGCGAATTGAAAGGTATCGTTGCTATCACCGCCGGTCAGGCTGTCCGCGCCGGCGCCGCCGATCAGCAGGTCGGCCCCGAGATCGCCGACCAGCATGTCCATCCCGCCACCCCCGATCAGCGTATCGCCGGCGGCACCCGCATGCAGAGTGTCCGAACCTTCGGTCCCCTGGAAAACGGCCATCGCACTCTCTCCGCCACATACGATTTTGAATAGGCTCCTACATTTGCAATTCTATGGAGTCAATCTTTCAATAACTTTTCTGCTTTTGCGGCATCAAGAAGGTTCTGCAGCTGATAGGTTGACGAAGAGATGGTCCGCATGCCTCAGGAGGAGTGAAGCGTGCTGGATTCCGGATGCTCGACCATCCGAGCGACCGGAGGCGTCATGACGAAACAGGCATTGCCCACATACGCCTTGAACTCCGCGAGCGCGCGGTGCGGATGGTGTTCGGACACGCCGGGGAGCATGCAGCGACCGAGCGGCGCCATGTTCCCGATTTCACCTGCCGCCCCAGCGGGCTGACTCAATCGTGGCGTGACTGGATCAACTCCGCCTCCGGGAAATTAGACTTGGTTCAGACAGGCCGTTATCCAATCGCCCGCTTAGGGTTCAATCGGGCTGGTCAGCATTGAAATCCGCTCCGTCCCAAGGGTTACAGCAGCCTCCAATCGGTCTGCGGGGTGGCCGACAGCGTCTGAGCGGACTGGACGGAGGTTCCGTTCATGGCCCACAGGGACAGCGCGCCGGTGCCCTGCGAGC
>NZ_JACCJY010000056.1 GCF_014596085.1 Azospirillum tabaci | reverse complement strand
GGACCCCACCCAGAACATCAACTGGGTCGTCCCCGAGGGCGGCGGCGGCCCGAACTATCCGGGCGGGATGTAAGGCCCCGCTCCACCGCCGCTTTACCGCCGCGGGCCGAAGCGCTTGCGCGGGGCGCCGCGGAAACCGGCTTTGGGCGGCGGCTCGCGCCGCTGCCCGGCGGACCGCGCCCCGCGCGTGGCGAGCAGGTCGGCCAGACGCCGGCTGATCTCGCCGCGGCGGCTGCGCACCGCCTCCCGCTCCGGGAACAGGGTCGGGAACTTGCGCGCCGCCCAGTAATAGAGGTCGCAGGCCCGCGACAGCGCTTCCAGCGCCGCCCCGTCCAGCCCGTCGAGCCGCGCCGGGACGAAGCGCCCGAGGGGGGACGGCTCCCCGGCCTCCACCGCGCCGACGATAGCGGCGAGGATGCGGGCCTCCGCCTCGTCCTCCAGGTCGGCGGGGATCAGCAGCAGGTCCAGCTTGGCGGGCAGCGCCAGCCGCCGCTCGTCCAGCATCACCGCCAGCCGCCGCATTCCCGACAGGTCGCCCACCCGGTAGGGCGACCCCGCCGTGCGGGCGTCGGCGAAGCAGTCGAGCAGCAGGACCGTCTCCTCCGTCCCGATGTGCTCGGCCAAGCGGGCCAGCATGGCGCGGGTCGGCCGCACGGTCAGCGGCGCGTCGGCGCGCAGCCGTCCGTCCGCCTTCTCCAGCAGGGTGCGCAGGGCTTGTGGCGTGCCGCGGCCGACCACGCCGAACTCCCCCGACTCGAACTTGCCGAACCGCCCGGCGCGGCCGGCGATCTGCTTCACCTCCGTCGCGGTCAGCGGGCGGACGCTGGTCCCGTCGAACTTCTCCAGCGCGGTGAACAGCACCCGCCGGCAGGGCAGGTTCAGCCCCATGCCGATGGCGTCGGTGGCCACCACCACGTCGGCCTCCCCGGACAGGAAGCGCGCCGCTTCCCGCCGCCGCACCTCCGGGGCCAGCGCGCCGTAGACCGCGGCGACCGACAGGCCCTTGGCGCGCAGCGTGTCGCGCACCGTGTGGATTTCCCGCCGGGAGAAGGCGATCAGGGCGTCGCCGGGCTCCACCTCCTCCCAGTTCAGGCGGCGGTCGATCAGGGTCAGCGGCACCTTGCGCTCCAGCTCGATCACCTCCAGCCGTTCGCCGAGATGGGCCGCCACCCGCTCGACCAGCGGGCGGGCCTCCGGGGCGCCCAGGATGTAGACGGTCTCCGCCGGGGCGCCCATCAACGCCGCCGTCCAGGCCCAGCCGCGGTCGGGATCGGCGAGCATCTGGATCTCGTCGATCACCGCCACCTCCACCGGGCGGTCGGGGTCCATCACCTCGATGGTCGAGGCGGTGTGGCGGGCGCCCGGCGTCGTGATCGCCTCCTCGCCGGTCAGCAGGGAGGCGGGCGTGCCCTCGGCGTTCAGCCGCTCCATCACCTCCAGCGCCAGCAGGCGCAGCGGCGCCAGATAGGTGCCGTCATAGGCGCCTTTCAGCGCCTCGATGGCGTGGTGGGTCTTGCCGGAGTTGGTCGGGCCGATCACCAGGACCAGCCGCCGCCCCAGCCCGCGGGCCACCGGGAACAGCTTCTCGAATCGGGCGAGGTCGAAATGCCGGTCGACATAGGCGCGGCCGCGCGCCTCCGCCCGCTCGCGCCGCCAGACGGCGAACTCGCGGTCCCAGCGCTCCAGCAGCTCGTCCACGCCGTGCCGGTTGCGGGCGGCACGGGACAGCCGGTCGGCCAGCGACGCGAAGGTCCAGGCATCGTCTGCACCGTCCGCCTCCCCGGCGTAGCGGTGCAGCCGGGCGGCGGTGCGCGACAGAGCCTCCTCCAGCGCGGCGGCCAGCGCCGGGTCGCCCTCCAGCCGCAGGGCCAGATCGTCGTCCGTCAGGTCGGCCAACTCCATGGCGTCGAGCACGCGCGACACCTGGAGCCGCACCGGGGCGGGCAGGCCGGGCCAGGGCAGGTCGTCGCTGCGCACCGCCCTGACCCGCGTGCGGTCGTCCGCCGGGTGCAGGCTGGTCGACCAGCCCTCCAGCGCGCGACGCCCCTGGGCGAGCAAGGCGTTGCGCCGCCGCGCGCGGTCGAGCGTGCCTTGGATTTCCAGAAGCACCGCCTCCCGGCGCTCCGCCGGCACCAGCAGGTCGCGCTTGCCCTTGGGCAGCGGCAGGCCGAGCGGCACCAGACCCAGCCCCTCGCCATGGGCCACCCGCGCCACGCCCGCGGCGGCGGCGGTCACCACGTCGGGGTGGGCGCTGGCCAGCTCGTGCACCAGATGCGGGTCGGCGGACTCGGCGGGCTCGTCGGCGCTGGAAGGGTCGGGGGAGGTCATGTCCATAGGGCGCGGTCTCTGGAGAACTTTTCACAAATTCGCACTGGCGGTCCGCGGCCATCCATGTCATGAGCCACGTCCCGCAGGGGCAGTCCCGGCCCCGAGGCAGGCATCAAGCCATGACCAGACCGCTCCGCGCAAAGATTCTCCGACCCGACCTCGATCCGGCCCACCGCAAGGGCTCCAGCGGGGAGAACCGCTGCCGCTGCTGCGGACGGCCCGGCGGCGCCGTCGTGCGCTGCCTGCCGGACGGGCGCTGGTACGACGCCGCCGACCAGACCTGGCGTGACGGGCGCGGCCGGCGGGCGGCCTGGCCCGACGTGGTGGAGTATGCGGAGACCCGCGACGTGCAGGTCGTCGTCCGCCCCGTCCGCCCCTCCGGCAACCCGGAGGCCCGCCCGAAGAACCTCTGCCGCCGCTGCCACATGCAGGAGGAGGCGTTGCGCAACGCCATCCGCTCCCGCATCCGGGCGCGGATGCGCCGCGCGCTGGGCGACCTGTTCCTCGGCGACTATTCCGCCCCCGGCATCCTGGAGCGCGCGATGGCGCTCTACCGCCGCAAGCCCTGACGGTCCGCTACACGGGTTCCTGCGGCTCGCCGGGCATCGGCGGGGCCTCCACCGGCTCGTCCGGCGGGGCGTCGGGCGGCATCGGCATGGGGATCGGCACGTCGGGTTCCTGCCGGGGCGGCGGGTAGGGGCTCATGTCCGGTCTCCGATGATGGCGTGGGGCTGCCCTGAGGAAACACCGGACCCACGGCAATCGCTCCATCGGCCGCTCCACCGGCACGGCGCATGACCAAAATCAAAGCGGCGGACCGGATCATCGCGGAAGATGCCCGCGAAAGGATCGCCCGCCCATGCCCAGAAGCTTCATCCTCGCCCCGCTGGCCAAGACCCAGGCCGATCAGGCGCTGCCCGTCGTCCAGACCCTGCACCGCAATATGACCCTGGACGAGTGGCGGGAGGTGGCCGCCCTGTTCCTGCACGCCGACGGCGACGGCGGGGTGATGGCCTGCGAGATGAGCGACGGGCACATCCGCGGCCTGTTCTGCTACCGAGTCAGCGCCGAAGGGGCGATCCGCGTGCTGACCGTGCCGATCTTCATCGCGGTGGGGCTGTTCGACGCGGCGGTGACCTCGGCGGCGCAGGCCGACGGCATCGACCTGCTGGCGCGCAAGCTGGGCTGCTCGTCGGTGGTGGTGGACGAGCGCGGCTGCGTCGTCGCGGCGACCGCGCCGAAGCTGGACGCCGCGGGCCTGTTCACCCGGCTGGGCTACCGCCGGGTCGGGCAGGCCTTCGTGAAGGACGTGGCGGCGGGGTTCGGCGGCGACGGCTATCCGGTGGCGGGCCGCGCCTGAGACGGAATGGAGCGCGGGGATCAGGCGGCGGCTTCGAGGGCCGCCGGATTCTCGATGCGGATGCGGTCGTTGGTCAGACGGGTGATCGCCCCGGCACCCTCCAGCTTGCGCAGCACGCGCGACAGCGTTTCGGGGCGCAGGCCGAGATAGGCGCCGATGTCCACCTTCGGCATGGGAAGGAAGACGCTGGGCGTGCCGTCGGCCAGGGGCCGCGAGCGCCGCGACAAAGCGAGGAGGAAGCTGGACACCCGCTCCACCGCCGTCTTGCAGCCGAGCAGCAGGATCTGGTCCTGCGCCGCCGACAGCTCGACCGAGGTCATGGCGAGCAGCCGCCCCTGAACCGCCGGGTGCCGCTCCATCAGGCGGCGCAGCGCCGTCCGCGGCATGCGGCAAACGGTGGAGGCGGTGACCGTCTCCGCGGTGTAGGCGTAGCCCGTTCCCACCGCCAGCCCGATCACGTCGCCCGCGGTGGCGAATCCGGTGATCTGCTGCCGGCCGTCCGGCAGGGTCTTGTAGAGCTTCAGCATGCCCGACATGACGGTGAAGACGGCCCCGGCCTCCTCCCCTTCCATCACCACCGGCGTCGCCGACAGCAGGTCCAGTGGACGGGATGTCGTCGACAGGTTCGGCAGATCCCCGGCGGTCAGGGCTCCACACAACCCCTTGCTCCGCGCCGAGCAGCCGGCACAGCGGCCGGTCACCGTCTCCACACCCCGCGTCTGCGGAGCGGGCATCGGCGGCGGAGCGACGGCTGCGGTGGTGGTGGCGGCGACGGAGAAGGTCATGACTGTACCCCTGGGCTGTCTCGCTTCGGCGCCATGGGACGGCGCGCTCGCTTCGGACGTCCGGCCCAGACCAAAGAATCAGACTAAGGTCTCAGAGCCGAGCCAAAGGTATGAGTTATGACCAAGACCCGCCCTGATCTGGATCAACCGGACCCTGGATCGGTCCGGTGGCGGGGCAACCAAAAGGGCAACGGCCCGGAGGATGATCCGGGCCGTTAGGCATGATTTCGTTGCGGCTCAGAAGGTCCGACCGGGCCGTCCGCGCGGCGGGAAGCGGCTGGAGGTGGCGCGCATGGTGCCGTCCGCCATCGGCATGGCACCGGACTCGGCATCCTCCTCGTCGCTGCGGAGGCGGCGGGAGTCGCGGTCCGTCACCCGTGCCGCCTCGGCGCGGGTGACCGAGGACTCCAGTTCACGGATGCGCGCCTGCAGGCTGCCGACGACCGCGGCGCCCGCCTGACGGGACTTGAACTGTTCGAGATCCTGCTTCAGGCGGAGCAACTGGCTCTTCTGTTCCTGGAGGCTCGGCCCGTCCCGGCGCTTCGTCACGCGATAAACTTTTTCGTCGAATCGGTTCACTGCGTTTCTCCTGTCTGCTCTTAAGCAGATTGGGTCGACGCGCCGCTGCACCATCGTTCGAATGGGATAGGCCCCGCATTTCTACCGCTGGTGGCGGCGGGGCGGTGTCCTTCCGCTGGTCCCCCGCGGTGATTCAGGGCATCCGCTCGTTGACGCTCCGTTCGGCGGCGACCGCGGCGGCCAGGGCGTCGCGGTAGCGGCGCAGCCGCGCGTAGGTGGGCCAAGCCATGCCGACCAGCGGGTCGCACCAGTGGACCAGCACCATCAGCCCCATGCCGGCGAAGCCACCGATCAGGGTGCCGTAGAGCAGGCCGGGCAGGGCTCCCAAGATCCAGGGATCGGACAACCGCCCGGCGTCGTAGGCCTGCAGGCCCGCCATCCCCAGCGTGGCCGCCAGGGCCAGAAGGACCCCGACACGGCCCGGCGCGTACCAGATCCGCAAATCCTCCTGCGTCAGCCCGTAATCCTCGGGCACCGGGCGCGCCGTGGCGTCCGCGGCGCCGTCCGGGCGCGCGTCGCCATGCCGGGGTGGGGCGGACGCCTCGACCGGAGTTCCGCCCCCTTCGATCACCCGCCAACGCCGCCGCGGATCGCCGCCATCGTCTTCCAGCCGTTCCATCGCGCGATATTGCGCGGGTGGACGGGTTTGGGCAACGGCGCTGTTGCCCGGCGCCGGCCCCGTCGACTCAGCCGGGGCGCCCTTCCGCCGAGCCCGTGCCGACAGCCGGCCGGAAACCGCCATCGGACAGCATGGCCTCGCAGTCCGCCTCCTGGGCGTACTTCACGATGCTGCCGTCGGCCAGCCGCAGATCATAGGATGGATGCCCACCCAAGGTCCGCGCGATCACCATGGCATCCTGTCCATGATGCCGGACCTTCGTGCCCAGTCGCAGCATGGTTCCAACCCCCGCAATCCATGTTTCGTTAACGAAACCTTACTCCGGGACCCCGTCAGCGGACGAGCAACAAAAAGGGGCATGGGGATGGGGCGGCGGGCATTGCTTTGGGCATTGCCGGGATGGTGTTTGCGGTCCATCATCCGCGGGTCGCACAAATCAAGAAGCCGAACCGTACAGAGGAAACGCACGGGTATGGATGCACAGGATCTGCGCGCGCTCCAGGCGCCGCTGAAGGACAAGTACAAGGACGCCCCGGAGTCGGCGGTGGTCACGTTGAAGGCCCGCGGGGCGCTCGACGACTCCGGCATCGCCTGCAAGGTGGACACGGGCCGCGCGCTGGTCGAGGCCGGCCTGCATCCGGCGACCGGCGGGCCCGGCACCCAGGCCTGCTCCGGCGACATGCTGCTGGAGGCCCTGGTGGCCTGTGCCGGTGTGACCCTGAAGGCCGTCGCCACGGCGCTGGAGTTCAAGCTGCGCGGCGGCACCGTGTCGGCGGAAGGCGACCTGGATTTCCGCGGCACGCTGGGCGTGGCGAAGGACGCGCCGGTCGGTTTCCGCGCCATCCGCCTGCGCTTCGAGTTGGACACCGACGAACCGGCGGAGCGCATCGCCTCCCTGACCAAGCTGACCGAGCGCTACTGCGTCGTCTACCAGACGCTGGCCAACCCGCTGCCGATGGCGCTGTCCGTCGAGACGGGGCAGGGGTGACGTTTCTCCCGGACGGGGCGGTTCTGCGGGATCGCCCCGTCCGGCTTCGGAAGATCAAGGCCTGTCGCGGCTTCCGCTTCGCGGGCGACGATGCTCAATCGTTGAGGAAGGGGTTGTAGAGGCGCTCCTCCCCGATGGTCGAGGTCGGTCCGTGGCCGGGGATGAAGGTCACGTCGTCGCCCAGCGGGAACAGCTTGCTGCGGATCGACTCGATCAGGTCGCCGTGGTTGCCCTTGGGGAAGTCGGTGCGGCCGATGGAGCCCTGGAACAGCACGTCGCCGACGATGGCGATCCGGCTGGGCTTGTGCACGAAGACGACATGGCCCGGCGTGTGGCCCGGACAATGGTGGACGTCCAGCGTCAGGTTGCCGACCGTCACCGTGTCGCCCTCCTCCAGCCAGCGGTCCGGCGTGAAGGAGCGGACCGGCGGGAAGCCGAACATCTGGCTCTGCATCGGCATGCCGTCGATCCAGAACTGGTCTTCGCGGTGCGGCCCCTCGATGGGCAGCTTCAACTCGTCGGCGAGGTCGGCGACGGCGCCGGCGTGGTCGATGTGGCCGTGAGTGACCAGGATCTTCTCCAGCGTCACGCCCTTCGACTGTGCGGCGCGCAGGACGCGCGGGAGATCGCCGCCGGGATCGACGGCGGCTCCCTTCATCGTCTCCGGGCACCAGAGCACCGTGCAGTTCTGCTGGAACGGAGTGACGGGAACGATGATGGTCTGCATGCCGCGTCCTTCGCCGGTCGGTGAGCAATGGTCAGGGATCAATTCGTGTTCGACCTTACGCGCCAGCGTTTTCCAGGGCAAGAACCGGTACCAATTCCTGGGCAACACGGCTATATGGAGTGCACTTTATCTTTATCCCATTCCGCCGCGGGGGGCGGTGCCGGACCGAATGCTGTCGCAAAAAGCCAAATACGCCCTGCGTGCGCTGATCATGCTGGCCGAACGGACGGATGACGAACTCGTCCTGATCGCCGAAATCGCCGAGCGGGAGAACATTCCGCGCAAGTTCCTGGAAGCCATCCTGGTGGAGTTGCGCAAGCATGGCCTGCTGTTCGCCAAGCGCGGCAAGAGCGGTGGCTACCGTCTGGCGCGCCCGGCGGAGGAGATTTCCTTCGGCGAGGTGATCCGGCTGATCGACGGGCATCTGGCGCCGATCCCCTGCGCCAGCAAGAATTCCTTCCGTCCCTGCGAGGACTGCATCGATCCGCCGACCTGTTCGGTGCGATGGCTGATGGTCCAGGTGCGCGACGCCACCGCGCAAGTGCTCGACAACCAGACCCTGTCCGACGCCCTGCGCCATCGTCAGGCGACCGGCGGCCTGCCCGTCAACTTCGACATCTGACTGGCGCCATCTGATCCGGGTCCCGCCGCATCAGGGCATCAGATCCACGGCGATGAACACGCGGTCCAGTGCGCGGTTCGTCGCCTCGCGCAGGATTCCGGCCTCCAGAAGCTCGTCGACCAGAAGTTGGGCGCCGCGGAAGGTGCTGCCCAGCCGCTTCTGCACCCGCCGCACGGTCAGGGCGGGCTCCTCGAACAGAAGCTCCAGCAGGTCCGGGGTGCGGGAATTGCGACGCTTGGCCCCCACCCGCTGTTGCCAGCCCTCCGCCGTGCGGTCCAGGGACAGGGCGCGCTCCCGCTCCCGCCGTGCCGTCTCCGCCACCGTGTCGGCCAGCCACAGCTGCCATCCCTCGTCCCGTCCGCGGGCGGCGAGGCCGGCGGCCGTGCGGTCGGCGTGCAGGGAGACGGACATCGGCAGCCAGACGTTCGGCACCCGGCAGCAGCGCGCCACCGCCAGCGCCCCCATCAGCCGGGCCGAGGGCGCCGCCCAGGCCGGGATGCGCAGATCGGGCGCCGGGCGCAGCAGTTCAGCCAGCATTCCCACGCCGCCGAGCAGGGCCGGCGAGTCGCCGGCATTGTCCAGCCGCTTGAGCAGGGTGGCCGCCTCCGCCTCCCGGTCCGCGGAGAAGGCCAGCCGTCCGGGATCGCGTCCCGACACCTCCGCCTGAAGGCAGCGCCACAGCGCCTCCGACCAGCCCAGAGTCCAGGCCGGGGGCGCGTCGTTCGTGAAGGGTGCGGCGTCACCCTCATCCTCACCGTCATCGCCCTCCGATGGGAAGGCGAAACGGGTGTCCGTCCCGGCCTCCAACTCCGCCACCGCCCGCCAGGCATCGGCCGCCGCTCCGCTGGAGGGCAGCGGGGCGCGGGCGTTTCCCACGCGGCGGGCAGGGGCGGCGATGACGCCTTGCGTGAACAGGGCGCCCTGCCACAGCGCGCGGACCGATTGCGCCGCTCCCCGCCCGGCGGTGGGGACGAGGTCGGTGCCGATGGTCGCCACCAGGAATTCCGCGGGGTCCACAGCCACGCCGTCGAGCCGCGCCGCCGCGCAGGACTCGCGCCGCGCCGCGTCGGCCCACAGCCGCCGTCGGCGCGCCGGGTCCTGGGCCACCTCCGCCAGCCGGCCGAGCGCGCGTTCGGCCTCCAGAAGGGCGGTCAGGAGTGCGGGGGAGGGGGGCTGGACTGTTTCGGACATGGCCGTTCGGGACAGGAGGCGGAGAGGGCGCGCATGATAGCGATCCGACGCATCGCTTCCAGCCCGATCCTGAACGCCTTATTTCACAGTTTGATGTGAAATTGTCGCGTTATGTCGTGGAGAATGACAAAAAACAGCCTTGCGGCGTTTGGGAAATCATGCAAACTCTAGGAGGCAAATGGATATTGCATATACATTATAAAGAATGTGAATACGGCCCGATCGGTGCGGTGCGACGGCCGGGTTTGTGAACAGCGGTGCGGTGCGTGGCCTCCAGGGTCGGTGCCGATCCCCAATGAACCATACTGAGGGAGTGTGCCATGTCGTTTCGTGATCGGCTCTCCGCGCTTCGCGCGAACCGGTTTCCCATTGGCCGGCTGTCCGCATTGGCCGCGGGCGTCGCCCTCGCCATGCTGACCGTCGCGCCCGCCAAGGCGCAGACCAACCTGCTGAACGTCTCCTACGACCCCACGCGTGAGTTCTATGTGGAGTTCAACAAGGCGTTCGCCAAGAAATGGCAGGCGGAAAGCGGCCAGACGGTGTCCGTCAAGCAGTCGCACGGCGGGTCGGGCAAGCAGGCGCGCTCCGTCATCGACGGGCTCGACGCCGACGTGGTGACGCTGGCGCTGGCCTACGACATCGACGCCATCGCCGACTCCGGCGCCCTGCCGAAGACATGGCAGACGCGCCTGCCGAACAACAGCTCCCCTTACACCTCGACCATCGTCTTCCTGGTCCGCAAGGGCAACCCGAAGCAGATCAAGGACTGGGACGATCTGCTGAAGCCGGGCGTGCAGGTCATCACCCCGAACCCGAAGACCTCGGGCGGCGCGCGCTGGAACTATCTGGCCGCCTGGGCCTATTCGCTGGAGAAGAACGGCAACGACGAGGCCAAGGCCAAGCAGTTCGTCGCCGACCTGTTCAAGAACGTGCCGGTGCTGGACAGCGGCGCCCGCGGCTCCACCGTCACCTTCACCCAGCGCCAGCTCGGCGACGTGCTGCTGGCCTGGGAGAACGAGGCATTCCTCTCGCTTCAGGAGTTCGGCGCCGACAAGTTCGACATCGTCGTGCCGTCCCTGTCGATCCTGGCGGAGCCGCCGGTCACGGTCGTCGACTCGGTGGTGGACCGCAAGGGAACGCGGAAGGTGGCGGAAGCCTACCTGAACTTCCTCTACAGCCCCGAAGCGCAGGAGATTGCGGCGAAGAACTTCTACCGCCCGCGCCTGCCGGAGGTCGCTGCGCGGTATGCGGATCGCTTCCCGAATGTTAAGCTTGTGACCATCGACGGTTCCTTCGGGGGCTGGCGCACGGCGCAGGAGAAGCATTTCGCGGATGGGGGCGTCTTCGACCAGATCTATCAGAAGGGCCGTTGACCCGTGGTCGCGGCAACCAGCAGCGACACCGTGCTTCCCAATACGGGGGGCACGGTGTTGAGCGTTCTTCGGAAACCCAGCGTCCTGCCCGGCTTCGGGCTGACCTTGGGATTCACGCTGACCTATCTGTCCCTGATCGTCCTGCTGCCGCTGGCCGCGCTGGTGCTGAAGGCGGCGGGACTGGGCTGGTCCGGTTTCTGGGACGCGGTGCTGACGCCGCGCGTCCTGGCCGCCTTCAAGGTCAGCTTCGGGCTGTCGTTGGCCGCCGCCGCGGTCAACGCCGTCTTCGGATTCATCGTCGCCTGGGTGCTGGTGCGCTACCGCTTCCCCGGCGACCGGATCGTCGATGCGCTGGTGGACCTGCCCTTCGCCCTGCCCACCGCGGTGGCCGGCATCGCGCTGAGCGCTCTGTACGCGCCCAACGGCTGGATCGGCTCCCTGCTGATGGAGTGGTTCGGGATGAAGGTGGCCTTCACCCCGCTGGGCATCGCCATTGCCCTGACCTTCATCGGCCTGCCCTTCGTGGTGCGCACCGTGCAGCCGATCCTCCAGGACCTGCCGCCGGAGGAGGAGGAAGCCGCCGCGGCTCTGGGCGCCACGCGCTGGCAGGCCTTCCGGCGGGTGGTGTTCCCGGCGCTTTTGCCGGCCCTGCTGACCGGCTTCGCTCTGGCTTTCGCCCGCGGGGTGGGGGAGTATGGCTCGGTGATCTTCATCGCCGGCAACATCCCCGGCCTGTCGGAAATCCTTCCGCTGCTGATCGTCATCAAGCTGGAGCAGTACGACTATGCCGGCTCCGCCGCGGTCGGCGTGCTGATGCTGATGGCGTCCTTCGTGCTGCTGCTGGCCCTGAACCTGCTGCAAGCCTGGATGAGGTCGCGCCATGCTCGTTAAGAAAGCCGTCGGGTTCACCCCGGCGCTGGCCGACAGCCGTTGGGTGAAGGGGCTTCTGATCGCCACGGCGCTGGCCTTCCTGCTGCTGTTCCTGGTGCTGCCGCTGGTCGCGGTTTTCGTCGAGGCGCTGCGCCGCGGCACGGACGCCTATTGGGCGGCCCTGGTGGAGCCGGACGCGGTGGCGGCGATCAAGCTGACGTTGATCGTCGCGGCCATCGCCGTTCCGATGAACCTCCTCTTCGGGGTGGCGGCGTCCTGGTGCATCGCCAAGTTCGACTTCCGCGGCAAGGACGTGCTGATCACGCTGATCGACCTGCCGTTTTCGGTGTCGCCGGTGATCTCCGGCCTGATCTACGTGCTGCTGTTCGGGCTGCACGGGCTGATGGGGCCGTTCCTGAAGTCGCAGGGCATCCAGATCATCTTCGCGGTGCCGGGGCTGGTGCTCGCCACCGTTTTCGTCACCTTCCCCTTCGTCGCCCGCGAGCTGATCCCGCTGATGCAGGAGCAGGGCAACGAGGAGGAGGAGGCGGCGCTGGTGCTGGGCGCGTCCGGCTGGCAGACCTTCTGGCGCGTCACCCTGCCCAACATCAAATGGGGCCTGCTGTACGGCGTTCTGCTGTGCAACGCCCGCGCGATGGGAGAGTTCGGCGCGGTGTCGGTGGTGTCCGGCCACATCCGGGGCGAGACCAACACGATGCCCCTGCATGTCGAAATCCTTTACAACGAATACAACTTGGTCGCTGCCTTCGCGGTGGCCTCGGTGCTGGCCATGCTCGCCCTCGTCACGCTGGTCGTGAAGTCGGTGCTGGAATGGCGCTTCGGGGCCGAGCTGGCGGCCACCCGGCATTGAGGCGACGCACGTCATGGCGATCCAGGTTTCCGGCATCACCAAGCAATTCGGAACATTCTGCGCGCTCGATTCGGTGGACCTCGAAGTCCGCTCGGGCGAGCTTCTGGCCCTGCTCGGCCCGTCGGGGTCGGGCAAGACGACCCTGCTGCGCATCATGGCGGGGCTGGAGTTCGCCGATTCCGGCAGCCTCCTGCTCAACGGGGAGGAGGCGCTGAGCCTCACCCCGCGGGAGCGGCAGGTCGGCTTCGTTTTCCAGCATTACGCGCTGTTCCGCCACATGAGCGTCTTCGACAACGTGGCCTTCGGGATGAAGGTGCGGCCGCGCGGCCAGCGCCCGACCTCCACCGAGATCAAGCGGCGCGTCATGGAACTGCTGGAACTGGTTCAGCTCGCCCATTTCGCCGACCGCTACCCGGCGCAGCTCTCCGGCGGGCAGCGGCAGCGCGTGGCGCTGGCCCGCGCGCTGGCCATCGAGCCGAAGGTGCTGCTGCTCGACGAGCCGTTCGGCGCGCTCGACGCCAAGGTGCGCAAGGAGCTGCGGCGCTGGCTGCGCAAGCTGCACGAGGACATCCACATCACCTCCGTCTTCGTCACCCACGACCAGGAGGAGGCGCTGGAACTGGCCGACCGCGTGGTGGTGATGAGCCAGGGCCGGATCGAGCAGGTGGGCAGTCCGGCGGAGGTCTACGACCGTCCGGCCTCGGCCTTCGTCTACGAGTTCCTCGGGCAGGTGAACCGCTTCGACTGCGTGGTGGCGGACGGGGTGGCGCGGACGGCCAACGGGGCGCTGTCCATCCCCGCCGACGGCACGGTCCGCGGCCCGGCCATCGCCTATGTGCGCCCGCACGATCTGGGTCTGAGCCCCAGCGCCGCCGGGCCGGGCCGGGTGTCGGGCATCCATGTGGTGGGGCCGGACGCGCGGATCGAGATCGACCTCGCCGGCCTGCCGCTGGAGGCCGAGATGGACCGCGAGCGCCTGTCCGCCCTGGGTCTGCGCCCCGGCGATCTGTGCGCCGTCCACATCGACCGCGCCCGCGTCTTCCCGCAGCCGTGACGGCATACGGACGGTGCCCGCCCTACCCGCGAAAAGGGGCGGGCAGGGCGCCCGGCCTCATGCGAACGGGATTTTCTGCGGATCATGGAGCCTGCCCCGTCGGGGCCACGGACTAAGTCCAACGCCGACTCGTAACGCCATTGCCTACTGGCGATGCGGACGGCGGATGTGTTGAGCCTTCCGCATTGCACCAAATGCAGGAGGCGCCGGTGGACCATCCAGGATTGTCGCAGGCCCCGGTCCCCGGTGCCGCCGCCTTGCGGACGGACGCCGGGGCTGGAGCCTGGTCGCCGCCGCTGGCGCTCGTGCTGCCGGTGATCCTGGCGCTGCTTCTGCTGCCGCTCATCCTGGTGGAGATGCCGCCGCTGCTCGACTACCCGAACCATCTGGCGCGGGTGGACGTGCTGCTGCATGTGCGGTCCGACCCTTTCCTGGCCGACCGTTACTCCGCTTCCCTGACGCCGGTTCCGAACCTGCTGATGGAGACGGTGATGCTGCCGCTCGCCAGCGTGCTGCCTCTGTACGTCGCCGGGCGCGTCTACATGGCGTTGGCCGGGCTGCTGACCCTGTTCGGGGCGATGCTGCTGAACCGAACGCTGTTCGGACGGTGGAGCCTGTGGCCGCTGTGCGGCGCGCTGTTCCTCTACAACGCCACGCTGATCGGCGGCTTCATGAGCTTCTCGCTCGGCCTTGGTTTCCTGCTGGTCGGGCTGTCGCTGTGGATCGCGCTGGCGGGGCGGCGCTGGCAGGTGCCGGTGGGGATGGGCTGCGCCCTGTTCCTCTATTTCGCCCACGCCATCGTGCTCGGGTCCTTCCTGCTCTGCCTGTTCGCGGTGGAGGCGGTGAAGTATGTGGGGGAGGGGCGCAAGCCGCTGACGCTCGCCAACCTGGGGCGCGACGCTCTGCGCTTCGCCGCGCTGCTGGCCCTTCCCGCGGCGCTGTTCGCCGGCACGGTGGGGACGCAGCTTCTCCGGTCCGACGCGGCTGCGGTGGGCGCGCATGACAGCACGCCGATCCTGGTGCTGAAGGAGTTCTACTGGCGGCTGAAGAAGCTGACGGAATTGAAGCAGTGGCGCTACCGGCTCCACGACATGCTGGCCCCGGTCCTGAACTACAACACGCTGCTGGACGTGGCGACCCTGCTGCTGATCCTGGGCGGGATGGTGGCGGCGCGTCTGGCCGGTTGGCTGCGCGCCGCGCCGGCGATGATGCTGGCGGTGGGGTTGTTCGTGCTGGCCTTCTTCGTCGTGCCGGACCCCTTCTTCGGCACCTATTTCGTGTCGATCCGCTTCTGGATTCTGGCGGCCTTCCTGCTGGTCGCCGGCACCGATGTCCGCTTTCCCACCGCGCGCACCGCTACGGCCTTCGCCGCCGGGCTGCTCGCCCTGCTGACGGTGCGGACCGGTGTGCTGACGCTCAATTGGCTGGCCTATGAGGACGATGTGGCCGACCTGCGCCGCGCCATGGAGCGGATCGAGCCCGGACGCTCCGTCCTGATCGCTTGGGCGGGGCAGGAGGCCGGCTGCTGCAACACGCGGGAGTTTCTGCTCACCCAGCCGCCCTGGCGGCATTCGCTGGTCGCCTTGCCCAGCCTGATCCATCTGCCGTCGCTGATCACCGTGGAGCGGCGCGCCTTCGTCCCGACCCTGTTCAGCCACCCGGGCAAGCAGCCGCTGACCGTGACCCAGCCCTACCGCGACCGCTGCATGGCGATCTACGAAGGGGTTCCGGTGGACGTGCGCCTGCTCGCCCGCCCTGAAGAGGCGACCCTGCGCGACCATGTGGAGCCCTGTCCGCATTACGTTGGCTGGCGGGAGAAGTACGATTACGTGCTGGTGATGTTTTCCAACGTCTTCCACGAGGCCGGGCTGACGCCGCCGCCGGGGGCTGAGGAAGCCTACCGTGGCGCCGTGTTCGATCTGTGGCGGGTGGAGCGCTGACGCGAATGCTCAGTCGTTCTGGCCGGCCGGCTCGCTCAGCGCGTCGTAGCCGCGGTCGCGGACGCTCTTCAGGCTCTGGTCGATGGTCTCGGCGTCCACCCCGGCGGTGCGCAGCACGAGGCTGGCCAGCTGCAGGCTGGCCTCCAGCGTCTCCGGCACCACGGCGCTGGCCCCGGCCATCTTCAGTCGCGCGCCGCGGTCCAGATCGTGGGCGCGGGCGGCGATGGCCAGGCGCGGGGCGGCCCGGCGGATGGCCTCCACGGCGCGCTCCGCCATGTCCGGGCGGTTGACGGTGATGACGGCGGCCCGCGCCCGCTCGATCCCGGCGGCGCGCAGCACGCCGATCTGGCTGGAATCGCCGTAATAGACCGGCAGCCCCTCGGCCCGCGCCGCCGCCACCCTTTGCGGATCGAGGTCCAGCGCGACGTAAGGGATGTCGTGGGTGCGCAGCAGCCGCGCGACGGCGCGCCCGACCCGGCCGTAGCCGGCGATCAGCACATGGCCGGTGATGTCGCTGGTCTCCACCCCGAAGGCCTCGGCGCCGTAGCGGGCCTCGACCTTCTGGGCCAGCCGCTGGGCGATGGCGCCGACCAGCGGCGTGACCGCCATGCTGAGCGCCACGCAGGAGGACAGCAGCAGCCCCGTCTCGCCTTCCAGCACCGTCAGCCGCGTCGCCTTGCCGATCAGCACGAAGGCGAACTCGCCGCCCTGCGACAGCAGCAGCCCGATGCGCAGCGAGGTCGCCAGCCCGAGCCCCGACAGCCGGCAGAGCAGGAACAGCAGGATGCTCTTCCCGACCAGCAGCGCCACGGTCACCATCAGGATCTCGTCCGCGCGCTGAAGCATGGCCGGCAGGTCCAGCGTCATCCCCACCGTCATGAAGAACAGGCCGAGCAGCAGGCCGCGGAACGGCTCGATGTCGGCCTCCACCTGATGGCGGTAGGCGGTGTCGGCCATCAGCATGCCGGCCAGGAAGGCGCCCAGCGCCATCGACATGCCGGCCTCCGCGGTCAGCCAGGCGACCGCCAGGACGACCAGCAGGTTGGTCGCCGTGAAGACCTCCGGGCTCTTGGCCGAAGCCACGAAGTGATAGACCGGGCGCACCACGAAGCGGCCCAGCAGCATGATGGCGCCGATCGCCGCGATGGCCTTGACCCCGGCCAGGGCGAGCGCCCAGGGGATGCTGGTGTCGCCGCCGGCCAGCAGCGGCAGCAGGGTCAGCAGCGGCACGACGGCCAAATCCTGGAAGATCAGCACGGCGACCGACACGCGGCCGAAGCGCGCCACCGTCTCCCCGCGCTCGACCAACAGCTTCAGCACGGTGGCGGTGGAGGAGAAGGCGAGCATGCCGCCGATCACCAGCGCCGCCGCCATCTCCTCGCCCAGCGCGTAGGCGACCGCGGCGATGGCGGCGCTGGTCAGGACGACCTGCATCAGCCCCAGCCCGAAGATGTAGCGCCGCATCGCCCGCAGACGCGACAGCGGGAGTTCCAGCCCGATGGCGAAAAGGAGGAAGACCACCCCGAATTCGGACAGGACCTGGGGAAGCTCCATGTCCACCACCGGCCCCGGCGTGTGCGGACCCAGCAGCGCCCCGCCCACCAGATAGCCGAGCACCGCCGGGATGCGCAGCGCCTGGAACAGCGGGACGATCACCACCGCCGCCAGCAGGAGGAACAGGACGTCGAAAAGCAGTTTGGGATCGTGCATGGCCGCGCGCTGGCTGGGTCGGGCCGGATGCCGGCCGTCCGGGACGGCGTCTGTATGCGGCTCAAAAATGACCGCCGCAAGCGCAGCGGGGGCGCGAAGGATCGGAATGCGCAAAAAAAGTCCCGCGTTGGCCAGAAAAGATCCTGCCGTGGCGGTTATGCCGCGGTGTCAAGCCGCTCGGGCGGCCAGCAACTCGTCCACGGCGGTGGCCAACTCGCTGTTGTCGAAGGGTTTGTACAGCACGTGATCAGCACCGTGCATGGCCGACAGATTCAGCGAGAAGGCTGCCGGGAAGTCGTCCGTACCACCGGACATGGCGATGATGGCCGGGGCCTTGGCAGCATCGCGGGCGCGCAGGCGACGGATCAGCTCGATCCCGTCCAGGCCGGGCATCATCATGTCGACGATGGCGAGGTCGAAGGACTCGCGCTCCAGCATGGACAGGCCGGACAGGCCGTCATGGGCCTCCTCCACACGGTGCCCCTGCGTCTCCAGCGTCATGCGCAACAGCGCCGTAAAGGCCGGAACGTCGTCGATCACCAGAATTCGGGCCATGGGCTCCGTCGCTCCCAACAAGGCGATGGCGTGAAGTGCGGTGGCGCGGGCGGTTCAGTCCGCCGCGGCGCCGTTGCAGTCGGTGTGACCGGAGGGGGCCAGCGCGTCGCTGTCGCCCGCCCCGCTCTCGGTGCGGCGGGACAGCAGCGTGCGCAACAGCTCGTCCAGCCCGGAGGCCAGGGCGCCGTGCTGGGCCGGCGCCAAGCCGTCGATGGCGGCGACCAACTCGTTCAGCGGATCGTTGGCGAGCATGGTCCGCCCCCGCGCCGTGAGGGTCAACCGGATGGAGCGGCGGTCGGTCTCGCTGGGGTGGCGCTCCAGCAGGTCCTTTTTCAGGAGGGCGGCGATGGTCTGGCTCGCCGTGCCCTTGGTCGTCCCGTGATGGCGGGCGAAGGCCACGACGTTGCGGGCGCTCGCGTTCGCCTGGGCGAAGTAGCGCAACGCCGCCCACTGGGCCGGATTCAGCCCATCCGTGAAGGCGAGGCTGGCGGTCGTCCGCAGAACCTGCGCCATGACCTCGGCGGTCGCGCGCGCGCTTGGGCGCATGCCGGCTTCCTCTGTGCCTGCGGTTTTGTGATGAAACCATAGAGGCCCAGCCTGGGGCCTGTCCAGCCGCCGCGCTCTTTTGTCGTCCCCGGTTCAGAATCGAATCTGTCGCCGAACGAGTCTTTTCGCTGGATCGGCGGCGGGCGCTGCCCTATACAGCGCCTCCCTCGCCGGACGCGGTCCGGAGGGGCGCCCCGAAAGACTGGAGGGGTGGAGGTCAGGGCGCTGGCCGATCCGTTTTCCGCCCTAGGCGGCCTAGGCGGTTCGGTGAATACGAAACAAAGGGCTTGACGCCTTCTGCCGTAAGCGCTAGATTGACCCTCCGCTGACACGAACGACCGTTTGTGTCTCTCCGGCCTTCAAAAACCCGATGACGACCACGGCCAGTTCGCCGGACGTCGTTCTGTGTGGTTCGCCGGGCGATGGATCTTTGACATCGTTGATCGTGAAAATCGAGAAGGGATGCGCAGGCGGCGGTTTTGGCCGTTGGCCGCGGACCGGTTCCGGATGGGACTGGCATCGCGG
>NZ_JACCJY010000055.1 GCF_014596085.1 Azospirillum tabaci | reverse complement strand
AGCGTGTAGGTGTCGCTGTCCGACGCCACGGTGATGGTCACGGTCACCGTGTCGCCGACCTTGGCCGGCTGATTGGGAATGGTGACGCTGGTGATCGACGGCGGCGCCGTGTCGAGCGCCGAGGTGCTGTTGGTGACCGTCTGGTTGGTGACGGTGGCCGGGGCGTTGCTCGCGGTGTCGGTCAGGGTGCCGGTGCCGGGGTTGTAGTCGAGCGTCACCGTCTCGCCGTGAGCGACCGCCGAGGCCAGGGTAAAGGTCAGGGTGGTGGTGCCCGAACCGCTGGCGTAGGTCGCAGCACGGCTCTGGCCGGCGACCGTGACGGTCAGGCCGGCGGCGCTGGTCGCCGACATGGCTTCGGCGAAAGTGATCGTCAGCGTCGTTCCGTTCACCGCCGCAGAGGCAATGGTCGGCCGGTTGGCGTCGATGCGGTCGGCGCTCTGGCTGATCGCCGTGGTGTAGGGGGTGTTGGAGTTGCCGGCGGTGTCGGTCAGCACGATGTTGACCGGCACGTCCGAACCCGCCGCGACGTCGGTGCCGCCGCTGGTCACCGTGAAGGTCGCGGTGTAGGTCGTCGCGTTGATCTTGGTCAGGTTGCCGAGCGCGAAGCCGCCGATGGTGCTGCCGACGCCCAGCGTGTAGGTGTCGCTGTCCGACGCCACGGTGATCGTCGCCGTCACCACGTCGCCGATCTTCATCACCGTGTCCGGGATCGATACCGCCGTGATCGACGGCGGTGTCGTGTCGGCAGGAACCGGCGGCAAGGAGACGTAGGTATCCGTACCGCTCAGCGTCAGTGTCTGATAGGGCGTGTAGATGGTCTCGACACCGGACACGAAGACGGTGCCGGCGGTGTCGGTGATGGTCACCACATCGTTGCCGGTGCCGCCGATCACGGTTTCAACCGCCTGGACCTGGACCGTGTTGCCACCGGCGCCGAGATAGACGACGTCGGTGCCCGCATTGCCGACGATGGATTCGACGGCCGACACCGTCATGGTGGCGCCCCGGCTGGTGCGCACCGTCACCACGTCGTTGCCGGCGCTGCCGATCAGGGTTTCCAACGCCTCCACCTGGATGGTGTTTCCACCGGCGCCGAGGACGACGACGTCGTTGCCCGCCTTGCCGACGACGGATTCGATCGCCGAAACCGACAGGGTCATGCCGTCGCTGTTGAGCGCGACGACCAGATCGTCGCCGGAGCTGCCGATCATCGTCTCGACCAGCGACACCAGCATCGTGCTGCCGGTGGTGCTCCAGGGGATGTTCTGGTCGCCGACGATCGGGCTCCCGTCCCGGAGCGTGATGTTGACAACGTCGTTGCCGCCGCCGCCGATCAGGGTGCTGAGGCTTGCCACCGTGATGGTGTTGCCGATGTCGAGGAGGATGGCGGCGCTCCTGCCGCCGGCGCCGTTGACGGCGGCTCCACCGACGATCGTTTCGATCGACGATATGGCCACGGTGCCACCGCCGGTCTGCATATTGATCGTGCCGGATCTGAAGGCCAGCGTCGCGATATCGTTGCCGGTGCCGCCGATCAGGGTTTCCAGGAAGGCGACGCCGATCGTGTTGCCGCCGCTGGCCAGAATGACCGTATCGTTGCCGGCGGCCCCGTTTCCGAGGACAGTTTCGATGCCCTGCAAGAACATCGTGTTGGTGCCGCCCCCAATGGTGGCAATTATGTCCAGACCGTTGGTCCCGATCAGCGTCTCCATCAGGGACACCGCCATGGTGGCACCGGTGGACCCTGCGGCGTTGAGGTTGATGACGTCCTTGCCGACACTGCCGACGAGCGATTTCAGATAGGCCACCGACATGGTGTTGCCGGTGGTGCCGGCCAGCGTGATGAGGGTGGTGCCGGTGGTCGCGCCGATAATCGTCTCGATCGATTCCACCACCATGGTGGTGCCGGTGGACGTCAACAGAACCCGGTCGTTGCCGGACCCCCCGATCAGCGTCTCGAGAGCCTGGACCGTGATCGTGTTGCCGCCCGTGCCGGCCAGCGTCACGACATCCTTCCTCTGGGTCGATGTGCCGCCAATGAGGCGATCGAGGTTTGACACGGTCAGGGTCTGACCCTGGGTGTTGAGCCTGACGCCTTGGGTGCTGCCGTTGCCGACGATTCCCGACCAGGCCTCCGTCGAGGAGAAGACGTAGTCCGAGCCGCCCGTCAGCGTCAGTGTCCCACCAGCAGCCATCTCATCCCTCTCGCATCGGCGTTTTTTAGGCTCTGCCGCCACGGCGGCCGGAGCGTCATGGCTCTCGTACGATCGGCCACTACCGCGAAATAGTGGGTAATTGAAGTTAAAAAATCATCTACGCCTACTTGTGCCTCACTCGCGCCGCTTGAGCAGATGCGCGCCGCGGTAGGAAATCGACGCGATGTATGGGTTGTGCCAAATAGGCTCTGCGAGACTGAGTTGTGGGGATGGCATCTGATTGTTCCCAAATCTCTCGTTTGGTCGCGCGTCGGTTGCTGAGTGTCGCGAATTGTAACGAATTACTTCAGGGATTTGACCATATAAAAACTAAGGGTATTTGCAATAGGTTGTGTGAATTCCCAAGGGATCGCGCCATCCCGCGTGGGCGCGCGATCGCGCCGTCGTCTCCCGGGGCCGAGTGGTTGACAGCCGCGCGATGACGCGAGTCTATGGTCGCAGCGTGGTCCTGCGGTTCGGCCACGGCGAGCCGGGGGACGAGGATGGAGCACGCACAGGCAACGACCAGGCTGGAAGCCCTTCTCGCGGCCAATCCCCGCGATGATGGAGCCTGGAGCATGCTCGGCCATCTCCTCCGACGCGCGGGAAAGCTGGAGGGGGCCATCGCCTGCCACCGGCGGGGCTTGGAGGTTGCGCCCGCGAACGCCAGCATCTGGAGCAATCTCGGCAACGCCCTGGTGGAGGCCGGCCGGTTCGACGAGGCGCTGGCCGCGCATGGCGAGGCGCTGCGGCTCGATCCCGGCGCCGCGAGCTTCCTTTTCAACAGCGCCGTGGCCCTGCGCAAGGCGGGGCGCTTCAAAGAGACGCTCGCGATGATCGAGCGGGCGGCCGCGGGCGGGACCTCCACCCCCGAGTTGCGCTGGGAGCGGGCGCTCGCCCGGCTTCAGATCGGCGACTACGTCCATGGCTTCGCGGATTACGAAGCCCGGCGCGGCCTTGCTTCCTACCATGGCCGGCCGCCGTCGGAACGGGACTGGAACGGCGGCCCGCTGGACGGGCGCGCCCTGTTCCTGTTCGCCGAGCAGGGATTCGGCGACGCCATTCTGGCGGCGCGCTACGTGCCGCTGGTCAAGGCGCGGGGCGGCCGGGTGCTGTACGAGTGCCATCCGGAACTGCGCCGGGTGCTGTCGGGGTTGGGAGTCGACGCCGTCCTGCCGCCGGGGAGCCCGCCGCCGGCTTTCGACGTCGAGGCGTCGCAGATGAGCCTGCCGGGCCTGTTCGCCACCTCGCTGGCCTCGATCCCGCCACCGGTGACCCTGACCGTTCCGGACTCGTCCCGTGAGAAGGCCGCCGTTCGGCTCGGCGCGCGGGAGCCGGGCACGCTGCGCGTCGGGATCGTGTGGTCGGGACGGGTGACCTTCGCCGACAACGGCCGGCGCGCCACCAGCCTCGCCCGATTCCTGCGCTTTGCCGAGGTGCCGGGCGTGCGGCTCTACAGCCTTCAGAAGGGACCGCCCGAAGCCGAACTTGCGGACAGTGGCGTTGCCGGGTGCCTGGTGACGCCGCTCGGCCCCGACCTGGACGATTTCGCCGACACGGCGGCGATTCTGGAACAGCTCGACCTCGTCATCATGACCGACAGTTCCGTGGCGCATCTCGCCGGGTCCCTCGGCAAGCCGGTCTGGAACCTCGTGCAGCACGTCCCCTACTGGGTCTACGGCTTTTCCGGAGACCGCACGCCCTGGTACCCGACGATGCGGCTGTTCCGCCAAGGGCCTGAGCAGGACTGGGAACCGGTGTTCGTCCGGGCGGCGGAGGCCCTGCGCGCGGAGGTTCGCCGCATCACCGGCCGGTGACACGCCCGGCGCTCAGCGCTCCGCCGCCACCGCTTTCGGCTCACGCCCGAGCCAGGACCGCCACATGTCGCGGTAAGCCGCCTCGACCGCCGCCGCGAAGCCACGGTGGTCGTTGAGCGCGGAGCGCTCCATCCGGCCCGTCATGCCGCGGCGCAACGCAGCCAGGCGGCCCGTGTCGCCGGCCAGGGCGACGGCTGTTTCGATGTAGCGGGCCTCGTCCGGCGCGATGAACTCGTCCAGCCCACACTGGGACAGCAGGCTGGCACCCACCCGTGCGACGTGATGGCGACCGGCCAGCGTGATCACCGGCACCCCCATCCACAGCGCCTCGCAAGTGGTGGTGGTGCCGTTGTAGGGGAATGGGTCGAGGCCGATGTCGATCCGGTCGTAGGCCCGCAGATGGGCATCGATCACATCCATCGGGGGAAGGAGATCGACACGGCCGGGGGCCACGCCGTTGCCCGCGAATTGCTGGAGATAGCGCGCGCGCGTCGGCGCGTCGGCGAAGGCGCGGCTCTTGAGACACAGGCGGGCGGACGGCACGCGCGCCAGGATGGCCGACCAGACCCGCACCACCTCCGGCGTCACCTTGGCGGCGTTGTTGAAGGAACCGAAGGTCACGAAGCCGTTGGCCAGCGCCGGCGGCTCCTCGCGCGCCGTGACGAAACGCAACGGCTGGAAAGCGAGAAACCCCTTGGGCAGGCGGATCAGCCGCTCGGCGTGCCAGGCGTCGGTCAGGCCCGGCGGGTCGGCGACCGCGTCGGTCACGCGGTGGTCGATCGCCGTCATGCCGGTGGTGTCGGGATAGCCCAGCCAGGCGACCTGGACCGGAGCCGGCTTGCGGGCGAACAGCAGCGGCCGGCTGTGCGCCGTGTGGCCGGCCAGATCGACCAGGATGTCGATGCGGTCGCGCTCGACCAGCGCGGCGGCGGCCGCGTCGTCGAGCGCGACCAGTGACCGCCATCCGTCGGCCAGACCCTTCAAGCGTTCGGTGATCGCGTCGTGATGGGTCGAGGTGGCGTAGCAGAAAATCTCCACCGCGCCGCGGTCGTGCTCGCGCAGCAGGGGTTCGATGAAATGGGCGCAGGCGTGGGCGCGGAAGTCGGGCGAGACGTAGCCCACCCGCAGCCGCCGGCCGGGGTCGCGGTCATTTGAGAATTGCCGGTTCCGCGGCATCAGCGGCCGGGCGTGCCGCTCGTTCCAGTGAGTGTGGGCGCGCGCGATGATCTCGGGCGGCACCCAGGGCGTGTAGTGCAGGGCAAACAGCAGGTTGGAATGCAGCAGCGCCAGATCGGGATGGCGCTCGATCCCGCTTTGGAAGGTCGCGATGGCCTCGGTGATCCGTCCTTGCTCCTTCAGCGCCTCGCCGAGGTTGACGACGGGTTGCGGCAGGTCGGGCTGCGCCTGGATCGCCGCCCGGTAGCAGTCCACGGCGCGGCTCGATTCCCCGAGGTCCCGGTGCGCGTCGCCCATGTTGCTGTGGGCTCCGCCCATGCCGGGCTTCAGCCGTATCGCCCGGCGGTAGGCGGCGATCGCCCGGTCGGATTGCCGCTCCGCCTGCAGGAGGTTGCCGGCGTTGAACCAGCCGTCGGCGTAGTCCGGGGACAGGGACAGCGCCACGCGCACCGCCGCCAGCGCCTCCGCCGGCCGGTCGAGGTCGGCCAGCGCGCAGGAGAGGTTGCTGCGGATCGGCGCGTCGTCCGGCAGCGCCGCGACGGCCCGGCGGTAGCAGGCGACGGCTTCCTCCCACCGCCCCATGCTGCGCAGCAGGATGGCCAGGTTGTTGTTGGCGTGGGCGTGTCCGGGATCGTCGCGCAGGATCGCCCGGTAAACGGCCTCGGCGGCGTCGAGCCGGCCCGCCCGATGGTGCTCCAGGGCGGCGGCGAAGCTCCGCACCGCCGCCGTTTCGGCCGGGTTCCCCATCAGCGCAGGCCCGCGTCGTCGAGGATGGCGAGCAGCCGGTCCGCCGCGCGGGTCCAGGTGAAGCCTTGCACCAGATGGTCGCGGGCCGACGGGGGGCCGGTGTCGCCGCCGCGGATGATGGCGGTCAGGATGCCGGCCGCGGCGTCCTCGTCCGGGTTCCACCAGTCGAGCCCGTGGAACGGCGGGTAGGCCTGCTCGCTGTAAGGCAGTCGCGCGGGGCGGACGGCCGCCGGGATCAGGCGGGCCACCCGGTCGTCGAGATAATCCACATAGGCCGAATGGCGCGGCGCGATCAGGCCCAAGCCCATGGCGCCGGCCTTGGAGAGGGGAAGGTCCCAGCCCTCGCCGTGCGACATGCTCCAGTAATGGGTCGCCGCCCGCAGCAGCCCCGTCATGTCGCCGTCCGACAGGAGTTGGTTGATCAGCACCACGGGTGCCGCGTCGGCCATCCGCTTCCCGACGGCGGCTTCCGTCCGCCGGACCAACTCGCCGAGTTCCGCACCGAACGCCGGGTTGCTGCCCTTGCCCAGCTTCAGGATGAGCACCGCGTCGTCGGTGCGCGCCGTGCTGCGCAACCAGACCCGCAGCAAACCGTCGATGTTCTTGCGGGGAATGAAATCCGAGACGTTGATGAAGCGGTGCCGGTAGCTGGAGACCAGCCGGCCGCGCGGATCGACCATGGTCGGCGCGGGGGCGCCGCTGTCGGAGTCCTCCGGATCGACGCCCAAGGGGCAGACCCGCAGACGATCATCCGGATAGCCCTGCGCCGCCCAGGCCGTGCGGGACGATTCCGTGGGAACGATGATGAGGTCGCTGTGCTCGCACTGGCGACGCCATGCCGGGGGTATGCGAGTTCCCTCGAACATCGAGAAGGTCACCGATGCCAGACCGGGCACCCGTTCGACCGCCAGGGGGATGAGGAAGTTCACCAGGGCCTTGGCGGGAACCGGCGGGTCGAGATCCTCCTCCCGCCAGGATTCGGGACCGGCAATCCCGATCGCCTGGAGGGGCACGGCCCGCTTGCGCAACGTCCGGATGAAGCGCTGGCAGAAATAGCCGTAGCCCGTGGCGCTCTCCAAGGCGCCGCGGACCGCCAGCCCTTGTTGCGTTCCCGGCCCCGATCCGGAAGTGTGCGCCGCCGAAGCGGCGGCCCGGTACCGCGCGCAGCGCGCCAAGCCGTTGACCGCCCCGGAGGCGGTCGGGTCGAGCCGGAGCGCGCGGCGGAACACCACGGCGGCGTCGCTCAGCCGACCGAGCCGCAGCAGCGTCTCGCCGAGTTGGACGTAAGCGAGCGCACCCTCGGGTGCACAGCCGATCGCCCGGCGCAGGCTGTGGTCCGCAGCCGCGAAGTTGCCGGCGAGCATCCTGATCAGACCGAGATTGTACCATTGCACGCTTGGTCCGGGATCGAGCCGGGCGGCGCGCACAAGGAGCCGGGCGGACCCGTCCAGGTCTCCCATTTCCTGCAACACTGTGCCCAACCGGCTGCAGGCGGTGGCCGACTCCGGCTGCAACACTGCCAGCCTGCGCAGGACGCGCGCGGCGGACGGCCACTCCTGGCGGTGTTGCAGGACGATGCCGAGGTTGGTCAGCGCGGCGGTGTGGCCCGGATCGATGCGAACGGCGTCGCACAGGGCCTCCCTGGCCGCGCCGTCCTGGCCGGCCGAGAACAGCGTGGCGCCGAGCAGGTTGAGCGCATCGAACAGCCCCGGCTCCGCCGCCAGCACGGCCCGGCAGGCGTCGATGGCCTCCGCCAGCCGCCCGGCGCTGTAAAGCCGGAACGCCGCTTCGATCCCACCCGTCATGGCGCTCGTCATGACACCCTCGCGGCGCGTCGTGCGACCTCGCCGGCGATCCGGTCCATCACCCCGTCCCAGTCGTTCCGGCGCGTCATGCGGAACAGCCGGGTCGCCGGATACCAGGGCGTGCGGTCGGGAAGGCGCATCCAGCGCCAGTCCCCCAGCCACGGCAAGGCCAGGAGCACGGGGCGCCCCATGGCGCCCGCGATGTGGCCGACCACGGAATCGCAGGCGACGATCAGGTCCATGCCGTCGATGATCGCGGCCGTATCGAGAAACCCTTCATCCTCACCTTTCCCGTCCCTGCCCGGCAGCGAGACGATCCCCTGCCTGTCATCGGGGCGCTCCCATCGGCCGGGTCCGTCCGCCTTTTGCAGGCTGTACAGCCGCACCCCGGAAAGGTGCGACAAGCGCGCGAAGCGATCCAGCGGAATCGAGCGGTCGGCCCCCGCGGCGCGCCACTGGATGCCCACCCGGAATTCGTCCCGTTGCCCCGCCTCGGCGATCCGCCGCCGCCACAACGCCGCACGGTCCGGATCGGCCCGCAGGTATGGAACGCCGCCGGGAATCGTCGTCGCCGTCGTCCGGCAGCGATGGGGCAGGCTCATCAGGGGCAGGTGGCAGTCGGCTTCGGGAACCGGTTCGCCGCGCGCCACCAGTGCGTCGATGCCCGGAACGCCGGCGAGGAGGCGCTTGAGCGGGGGCTGGCATTCGAAGACCGTGCGGGCCCCCATGGCCTTGAGCACGGCCATGTAGCGGATGAACTGCACGGTGTCGCCGAGCCCCTGTTCGAAATGGACCAGGATGGTCTTGCCGGCGAGCGGGCCGCCGTCCCACAACGGCGTGCCGGGACAGTTTCGGTTCCATTGCCAGACGGCTTGCCGGCTGCGCCATTCGTACTCGGGCGCGCCTTCCGCGAAGTTCCCGGCGGTGAGCAGGCTGACGCCGAGATTCTTGTGATGTTCGGCGGACCCCGGCTCAAGCCGGACGGCCCGCCGGTAGCTCACGGCCGCCGCCTCCGGCCGGCATTGGGACAGGATCGCCGCGCCCAGGTTGTTGTTGGCTGCCGCCGCGCCCGGTTCCAGCAACACGGCCAAGCGGTAGGCGGTTTCGGCCCGTTCGGGCTCGTCCACGGCCATCAGCGCGTTGCCGAGGTTGAACGCCGCCTCCGGGTAGCCCGGCCGCAACGCCACGAGCCGCCGTAGCGGCGCCACCGCCTCCTCGGCCAGATGGCGGTCGATCAGCAGCGATGCCCATTGGAACAATGTGTCGGCATCGTCCGGCCGGAGGCGAAGGGCGGCCCACAGCGCCACCGCCGCACCGTTCAGGCGGCCGAGGCCGCGCAGCACCAGCCCCAGGACGAACCATGCCACCGGATGGTCCGGCCGGATCGCCACCGCCGTTCGGAAGGAGCAAGCCGCTTCGTCCAGCGATTCGGCTTCGACATGACTCACGCCGGAGCCGAAGCATCGGTCAAAAGCCTCGCCGGACCCGTCGAACGCTCCCTCTATCACCCACCCTCTCCATCCAATCGGTCGACCCGGCAAATGGGTTTGGAAATGTTGCGCCCGATGGTAACCCTTTTCCCGATGAATTCACGCGCCGCACGCCTCCACGGATGACCCCCGCCCGGCATTTCGCGTCCCCCGCCGAAGCGCTGGGCTACGCCTTGATGCTCCATCAGGACGGCCGGCACGCCGACTGCGGTGCGGTGTGCCGCGCGATCCTGGCCGTCAGGCCGGACCACCATGGCGCCTCCTTCCTTCTGGGCGTCGCCGCGTTCGCGCTGGGCCGGGTCGAGGACTCGCAACGCCACCTCGCCATCACCCTCGCGCTGAAGCCGGATCTGGCGGATGCCTTCTTCAATCTTGCGCTGCTGCTGCGGGGCCGGAGCCGCCTTGCCGAGGCGGCGGCGCTTCAGGCGCGGGCGATCCGGCTGGCCCCCGGACAGGCTGACGCTGAGCGGATCGTGACCTTGGGCGCGATGCTCCGAGAGTTGGGCCGGATCGCGGAGGCACGCGCCGTTCATCGCCGGGCGGTCGCCCAGGCGCCGGACGACGCCGAGGCGTGGCGCGAGTGCGGCCACACGCTGCGCGACGAGGGCCAACTGGGTGCGGCCGCCGCCGCCTACGGGCGGGCGTACCGGCTCGACCCCAGCCGCACCGAATCCCTCGGCGACCGGCTGTTCGCCGCCCTCTCGCACTGCGACTGGAACACGTACGACGATCTGTGCCGGCAGATCCTGGCGGTCATCGACAGCGGCCGGGGAATCGCCCTGCCGCTGCTCACCCTGATGATCGACACCAGCGCGGCGCAGCAGGACCGCGCCGCCCGCCACTTCCACCGCGCGGTGGTGCAACCGGCGGCGCTTCCGCAAGCCGCAGCGACCGTTCCAGTGGCGCGTCCCCTCGGCGCCCCCTCCGGTGATGGCGGCCGGATCACCGTCGCCTACCTCTCCGCCGACTTCCACGAGCACGCCACCGCCTATCTGGCGGCCGAGCTTTTCGAGCTGCACGACCGCGACCGCTTCCGCGTCGTCGCCTGTTCCTACGGTCCCGACGACGGCAGTCCGATGCGCCGCCGGCTGGAGGCCGCCTTCGACGCCTTCCACGACATCCGCGGGTCCGATCCGGACGCGGTGCAGGCGCGGCTCACGGCCGAGGGCGTCCATATCCTGGTGGATCTGAAGGGCTACACGCGGCATGTCCGCTTCGATCTTCTGGCGCGCCGGCTGGCGCCGGTCCAAGTCGCCTATCTCGGTTATCCCGGAACAATGGGCAGCGACGTTATGGACTACGTGATCGGCGACCGCTTCGTCACGCCGCCGGAGCATCAGCCGCACTACCGGGAGCGGCTGGTGATCCTGCCGGATTCCTATCAGGCCAATGACCGGTGCCGGCCGCTGGACGCGCCCGTCCCGGACCGCGCCGCCTGCGGCCTGCCGCCGGACGGCTTCGTCTTCTGCGCGTTCAACGCGCCGTTCAAGATCACCCCCTCGATGTTCGGGGTGTGGATGCGCGTGCTGGCACGGGTGCCGGGGAGCGTGCTGTGGTTGCAGCGCGCCGGCCGTGAGAGTGCCGACAACCTCCGGCGCGAGGCGGCGCGGCGCGGGGTTGATCCCGACCGCCTGGTCTTCGCGCCCCACAGGCCGCAGGCCGAGCACCTCGCCCGCTACCGTTTGGCCGACCTGTTTCTCGACAGCTTTCCCTACACCGGCCACACCACCGTTTCAGACGCCCTGTGGATGGGCCTGCCGGTGGTGACGCGGATGGGCGGAACCTTTGCGTCGCGCGTCGCCGCCGGCCTGCTGAGCGCCGTCGGCCTGCCCGAGACGGTCACCACCACGTTGGACGATTACGAAGCGCTGGCGGTGCGGCTGGCCGGCGAACCGGCGGTCCTCGTCGGCTTCCGTCACCGTCTCGTCGCCGCGCGGGCGACGGCGCCGCTGTTCGACAGCCCCCGCTTCACCCGCCATCTGGAACACGCCTACCGGACGATGTGGGAACGGCACGCCGCCGGCCTGCCGCCCCAGTCCTTCACGGTGCCGCCCCTGTAGCCACCACCTGTTCCAGCGCCGCCCGCACGGCGGCGGCGACGGACTCCCAGTCGCCCGGCACCGCCTGCCGGAACAGGCGCATGGTCGGGTACCACGGCGTAGTGTCGCCGCGCTCCAGCCAGCGCCAGTCGGCGATGTCCGGCAGCAGCGTCCAGACCGGGCGGCCGAGCGCCCCGGCCAGATGGGCCGGCGCCGTGCAGGAGCTGATGACGAGGTCGAGGTTGGCCATGATCGCCGCGGTGTCGGCGAAGTCGGCGATCTCCGCGCCGAGGTCGGTGAAGGACGGCGGCAGCGGTGCGCAGCGTTCCAGATCCCGCCGCCCGGCCCCCTTCTGCAAGCCGAAGACCACAACGCCCGGAACGTCGAGCAGCGGCCGCAGGGCGTCCAGCCCCGGCGAGCGCCGGCGGTCGTCTTTGAACTCGGGGTTGCCGGCCCACACCAGTCCCACCCGCAACCGCGCCGCCCCTCCACCTGCCGACGGATGCGGACCCAGCCGTCGCCGCCAGAATTCGACCCGTTCCGGTTCGGCGTGGAGGTAGGGAACCTCGGCCGGGACGGTCGCCAGCGTGGTGCCGAAGCGGTGCGGCAGGCTGAGCAGTGCGGCATGGGCGTCGTGCGGCGGCGGCGAGTCGGACCGTCCGATGACTTGGTCTACGCCGGGGAGCGTGGCGAACAGGCGCACGAGCAGGTCGTTGCACTCGACGATCACGCGGCTGCCCCGGTGGCGCAGAAAGGGCGCGTAGCGGACGAATTGGATTCCGTCGCCGAGCCCCTGCTCGTCATGCAGCAGGATCGTCTGGCCCTCCGGGTTCCCGCCCTCCCAGAGCGGGGTCGGCAGGCCGCGCGGCGTGACCTGACGGTCGGCCAGACGGGTCCGCCATTCGTATTCCCGAAACCCTGCATCCAACTCGCCGCGGAGCAGCAGGCAGGTGCCCAGCAGGGTGTGCGCCTCGGCATGGCGAGGATCGCGGTCGATGACGTGGCGGCACTGGGCCTCCGCCTCCCCGATGCGCCGCAATTTGCGGAGCACCAGCCCGAGGTTCAGCCGGGCCGACGTGAAGTCCGGGTCGGTCGCCACCGCCCGGCGCAGGATGCGGGCCGCCTCTGCGTCCCCGCCGGTCCGGAGGGAGAGTGCCAGACCCAGGTTGCTGAGCACGCCGGGCTCGGCCGGGGCCAGTGCCAGCGCCAGGCGGCCGGCGCAGACCGCCTCGTCGTGACGGCCCAGATTTTTGAGCGCGATGCCCAGATTGGCCCAGGCGCGATGGTCGTCGGGGGCGAGGCGGATCAGGTCCCGCAGCACGCTTTCCGCCTCGCCGTGGCGTTGGCGCATCAACAGCGCGTGGGCGAGATGGAAGCGGTGGAAGGTGCCGAACGGATCGAGGACGACGCAGCGGCGCAACGGCCCGACCGCTTCCTCCTGCGCGTTGCGGCCGAGCCTCTCCATCGCCAGGGCATGGAACGCGTCGATGGACGCGGGGTCGCGAACCACCGCAAGACGGTGGTCCGACCCGCTGTCCTCCACCGGCTCGTCCGGGATCGGCGGCGGGACGTCCGGCGAGATCCAGCCGAGCTTGCGGAAATGGTCGATCCGCTCGCGGATCAACCGGGGGAAGCCGGCGTCGATGAGGACGGGGGCGAGGGACGTCCACATACCGGGAACGGCGCCGCCGTCGAAGCGTCCGGTGGCGTAGAAGCGGTCCAGCCGTTCCTGGTTCGCCGCCGGGTCCTGATCGAAAGCCGCGATCATCTCGCGGTGCGCGAAGGCCTGCAGCTTGGCGCGGAAGCGCTCGATCCCGCCCATCCAGGTGAAGTGCCAGCCGGCGTCCGGGACGACCCGCCCATGCCCCAGCTTGGTCAGGTAGCGGGCGCGGTTGGCGCCGATCCGGCGGATCAGCTCCCAGGGAGCGGCGGCCACCGACACCCAGGGGTCCGGCGATTTGAGATCGAGGAAATAGAGGAAGATGTCGAGGTGGGGCGCGAACAGCGAGCGTCCGTCGTCCGGCTCCCGGCGCAGCTGCTCCATCACCCAGGGCCGGAGAATTTCATCGGCGTCCGAGACGACGATCATGTCCGTCGGGTCGCAGCCGTCGAGCCCGCGGATGATCGCGTCGCGCTGGTGGGCCTCGCGCTGCCACGCGAAGCCGCCGGGATCGTCGTCGACGACGACGTGGATGATCTTGTCGGCGTAGGCCGCGAAGCGCGCGCGGTTCTCCGCGTAATGGAGGGGCTTGGGATCGCCGGCGTGGGTGAAGGTCGCCTCGACCAGGACGAAGCGGTCGACCACCGCGTCCAGTTCGGCCAGCCGCACCTCCAGGAGGTCCAGCTCGTTGTAGAACTGGAAGCAGTCGTAGATCCGCCGCCCGCCGGGTGGCGGGGCCGCGGGCGGCGGCGTGTCCGTCAGCGTCGTGACATAGGCGAACCAGGCGTCGAACCCCCGCAACGTCGTCCAGACGGCCGACCGGTTCTCCTCCGTGTTGTGGTCGAGCCGCAGGGACTGCTCGATCAGCGCGATCAGCGCCCGCGCCTCGGCCCGCCAAGCCTGTTCCTCCCCGTCCTGTGGGCGGGCGTTCAGGTGGGTGCCCAGCGCGCCCAGCAGGCGCTGCTGCGCTTCGGACAGACTGGTGGTGACGGCCGACGTCGCCGTGCCCGGTGCGGAGCCGTTCCTTGAGGCGTCCCTCAGATCATCAAGCCACGCCAGCCAGTCCCCGGCCCGTCCGGCCCAGGTCATTGCGGTGGTGACGTGGTCCACCTGTTCGCGAAGCCGGGGGCCGATGGTCGCCCGATCGTCGTGCCACTGGACGAGGGCTGCGCTGGCGGTCTCGGCGAAGCGGACGGCGTGGTCCGCCGGGTCCGGCGGGACCGGGATCAGCCGGGCGAATCCGGCCGTGGTCTCCGGCAGCGCCCCCAGCGCGCTGGACACGACGAGGCACCCGGCGGCCAGCGCCTCCATGACGGCGATGCAGGACGTCTCGGCGAAGCGGTTCGGGTAGGCGAGGCTGGTCGCGTCGCGCAATGCCTCGGCCAGGGCGCCTTGGGAGACGGCCCCCACATAGTCCACGCCCTCGGTCTCGCGGCAGCGCTGGTAGAGAGCGCCGTAGGGGTCCCGGTCCGCGGGGACCTGATAGCCTTCCAGGCTGGAGAACACCCGGACGGTGGTTCCGGGGATCGCCGCCCGCAGACGGGGAACGCTGTCGAGCAGCACGTCGAGGCCACGGAAGGGTGTGCTGGTGTAGGCCAGGACCGGCGGCCACGGCTTCGCCGCCACGATGTCGGCCCCCGCCGGAAACAAGCCGGAGAAGGCCGGCGCGATGCCGTTGCGCAGGATCCGGCAGAGCCGCCGGTCGAGGCCGAACGCCTGGAGATAGCCGTCCATCTGCCAGCGGCTGACGAAGGCGTAGCCGTCCCAGCAGGCGCGCGCCTGCGGCTCCGCGAGACACTGCGCGGCCGGTTGATCGACCGCGTGCTGCATCCACAGGATCAGCTTCCGGCCGCCGTCGAGCGCCGCGCGCAGGCGGGTCAGCGCCTCCGTCGGGCAGCCGTTGAGCAGCACCACGACGTCGAAGGCCCGCACGCCTTCCCAGGGCATCGCGCCGGCGGGAAGGCAGCGCACCCCGCGCACCACGCCCGCTGTCCGGGTGCCGTTGACCAGCGTGACCTCCAGCCCGGCGGCGGCCAGCGCCTCCGCGAGGTAGCACAGGGCCGATTGCGAACCGCCGAGAGGGCGAAAGCGTGGCGTGTCCGGCGTGTAGTCCCCACCCGCCGGGTCGAGAAAGGCGATTTTGACGGTCATGCTGGCTCGGGCTGGACGGCGGCTCGGGCTGGATGGCGGCGTCCGCGTTCTGCTATCCTAACACAAGGCCAAGGCAATCGCCTTTGGCCGTTTAAACCCTCTCCCCCTGGGGAGAAGGCAGGGTGAGGGGGTCCCGCCATCTTGGTATGTTCGGCAAAAGCGCAACCCCCTCACCCTAACCCTCTCCCTGGGGGGGAGAGGGGATTTGAAGTGCGATGGCCCTGATGGGAAAGCCGTGCGCGGAACAGAATCTGGCGCTGACGTGGCAGCTTTCGGAGATTCACGGCTGGGGTCTGGTCGGCGTCCACACGGCGCTGCATCTGATCGACCGGGGACGGCCGCCGCTCCTGCTGGAAAAGCCGCTTCTGTCCACCATGCGGCCGGAGAACCGGAAAAGGCTGGAAAGCCTGATGGACGGCCACCAGCAGATCACCGCCATCGCCGACCGGTCGGGCAACCGGATGCTCGGACTCAACGACTGCACCGTTCTGCACGCGCTTGGCAATGGCTTCGTCGCGGGTCCGCTGTCCGCCCGGTTCCGTGGCAGCCGCAACGTCGGGGTCATCGCCTTCGAGGACACCCTGTTCGACGAGGACACGTTGCGCCGCGCGCGGAGCTACGACCGGATCGTGGTCCATTCCGAATACAACAGGGCGCTGCTGGCCGAACAGGGCATCACCGACGTCGATTGCGCCTTCCAGGGCGTGGACCCGGACGAGCTGGCGCCCGTCCCGCCGGCCCGGCGCTTCGGCGACCGCTTCGTCGTCTTCGCCGGTGGGAAGGTGGAATTCCGCAAGGGGCAGGACATCGTGCTGGCCGCCTTCCGCCGGTTCCATGAGCGCCATCCCGACGCGCTGCTGGTCACCGCGTGGCACAACCCCTGGCCGCACACCTCCGCCGACATCGCCGAGTCCCCCCTGGTGCCCTCCGCCCCCGCCGTTGGCGACAACGGCAAGCTGCGCATCGTGGAATGGGCGATGGACTGCGGCGTGCCGCCGGAGGGCTTCGTCGACATGGGATTTCTCGGGCGCGGCCAGATCGCCGCCATCCTGGCGGAATGCCACGCCGCCCTCTTTCCCAACCGCTGCGAAGGGGCGACCAACCTCGTCGCCATGGAGGCGATGGCCTGCGGCGTGCCAATCATCCTGTCGGCCAACACCGGCCATCTCGACCTGATCCGTGACGGCAACTGCCTGCCGCTGTCCCGGCAGGTCCCGGTGCCCGACCCCGCCGGCCGGCGCCGCGGCTGGGGGGAATCGTCGGTCGAGGAGGCCGTCGCCCACCTCGAAACCCTCTACACCGACCGCGCCGCCGCCCTTTCCCGCGCCGACAAGGCGCGGGCCTTTTTGCGCGGCGAGCGAACGTGGCGCGCCTTCGCCGAGACCTTCGTGACGGCGGTGGCCTAGCGATGGCGTTGGATGCGCAGGACTCTGGCGGCACCCCGTTCCACCGGCGGGCGCTGGCGAACGATCCAGCGGATGCGGTCGCGTGGCAGTATGCGGCGCTTGCCGCCCGCGCGGCGGGCGACGACCTGCGGATGATCGCGCTGTTCGTCCGAGCCGCCCGCCTGCACGGCGACCTTGAGGCGCTCGGTCGGCAAATCGGCGAGCCCCTGAGCCTCGCCGCCAACCGGGCTTTGGCGCGCGTGCAGGACGGGGCGGCCGACGCGGCGGCGGCGCTGCTGGAACCGTTGGCGCGCATCGTGCCGCCACAGGGGAGCTTGGCGCGCGCCCTGGGTGTCGTGCGGCTGGTCCAGGGCCGCGACGCGGAGGCCGAACGGCTGCACGCGGCTGCGGGCTCCGGGGATTGCGGGTTGGGCGTCGCCTTGCGGGGGATCGCGCGCCACAAGGCCGACACCGATTTTCTCGGCACCGTGGTGATCCCCGCCCACCGGATGGAGGACACCATCGAGCGGGCGCTCGACAGCGTCGCCGCGGCGGCCCGCGTCTACCGCGAGACGGTGCGGGACCCGCAGGCGCGGGTCCATGTCTGCGTGGTGGACGACGCCTCCCCCGACGAGACGGCGTCGCGGGTCCTGCGCTGGGCGCGGGCTCATCCGGAGCAGAGCGTCGCGCTGATCGCGAACAACCGCAACCAGGGGGCGGGCCGGTCGCGCAACATCGGCGCCGCCGCAGGGCATGGCCGGTACATCTGGTTCCTCGATGCCGACGACTACTTTTTCGAGCGCCATTTCGTGCTGACGGCGATGGCGCTGGACCACACCCCCCAGGCGGGATTCGTCCGCACCGGGATGCAGTTCGACAGCATCGACCATGAGATCACCCCTGCGTGGCGAGAGGCGTCGGAGCTGAGCTATCCCTGCAACCTCTGCGTACGGCGCGTCTGCCACGACCTGATCGGCGGCTTCCCGGAGGAGGCGCCGTTCCACCCGGCCGTGGCCGACGACGTGGCCTACGGCCGGGCGCTCCACAGCATGTTCGGCGGAATCCGGATCGCGGAGAAGACGGTCTACTACACGATGCGGGCGGACAACGCCCTGGCGCGGCAGCGCCAGACGATGACCAGCGGCGCCAAGCCGGAGGAACGGGCAGCGTCCGACCCCCGCTTCGTCGCGATCGAGATCCTGACCCACCGCCGCATCCACGCCTCGAAAGCCCGGCGATCCGCGCTTCTGCGCGCCGGCGGTTGGAACGGACCACCGTTCCTCTCGGCGCAGGGGGAGACCGAGAGTCCGCCTGAGCCCTTCTTGGCGCCCCTTTCGGAAAGTCCGGACACCCCGCGCGCCATCGACCTCGTCGCGATGGCGAAGGACGCCATCCAGGCCGGGCAGTTCGACCGCGCCACGGACGCGCTGACGCGCGCTGCCGCCGAGGACCCCGGTCGCGCCGAGGCTTGGTTCGAGTTGGGATTGCTCGCGCACCGGCTTCGGCGCGACCGGCTTGCGCTGACGGCCTTCCGAGCGGTGACATGCCTTCATCCCACCGCCGCCGCCGCATGGTGCAATCTCGGCTCCATGCTGTTCGACGCCGGCACTTATGCCCAGGCTGTCCCCCGGCTGCGCCGGGCCTTGACGCTCCAGCCTAGCCTCACCAACGCCCAGTGGTTGCTGGGCCGCGCGAACCGGCGGCTCGGTCACGACGGGCAGGGGGGGCGGGAATTGGGGCGGGCGCTCCGGCTGGACCCGATGCGGGCCGAACTCAACGCGGACTATGCGGACGCCGCCTTGTCTCTCGGCGACGGGGCGGGCGCGGCGGAGCATGCCCGCCGGGCGCTGCGGCTCAGCCCGGAGCTGTACGGCGGCCACGCGGCGCTGGCCGGAGCCCTGGAAGCGCTCGGCCGCCTCGACGAGGCGCTGGTGGCCTGGGAGCGGGCCATTCACTGCAACCCCGGATTTGGTGAAGCCTTCACACGCCGCGCGGTGAGTCTCCTGACGCGCCGATGGGGGCCGCCACCGGTACCCGCCCCGGCGGGCGGGCCGGGTCGCCGCCTCGCCTCGACCGTCCTCGGGCTCAATGGTCGGTTCGGCAACCAGCTTCTCCAGTACGGCGCCCTGCGCCTCTACGCCGCCCGGCACGGCCTCACCCTGGAGGTTCCCCGATGGCTCGGCCGCCACCTGTACGACCATGACGACCCGCTGCCCGGTCCGGCGCTGCCGCGCGTGGCGGAAGCGGAGGGGGAAGCCGCCCTGACCGCCTCCCTCCGTGGCGAGCGCGCCGCCGTCCTGTCAAACCGCGACGTGTCCGGCTATTTCTGCGGCGACACCACGCCTCTGGCACCGTTCAAGGAGGAGTTCCGCGCGCTGTTCACGCCGGGCCGCCACCTCCAACCCCACGCGGATGCACTGCTCGGCCGTCTGCGCGACACCGGCCGCACCGTCGTGGCGCTGCACCTCCGGCGCGGGGATTTCGGCTGGGGGCGGTTCTGGATCGCCCCGGTGTCCTGGTACCTGCGCTGGCTGGAAACCGTTTGGTCGACGCTCGACCGGCCTGTCCTGTTCATCGCGACCGACGACCCCGCCGAGGTGCCGGCCTTTGCCGCCTACCGCCCCGTCACCGCCCGCGATCTCGCCGAGCCGATTTCAGGTGCCGAGTTCTTCACCGATTTCCATGTCCTCTGCCACGCCGATCGGGTTGCCATTTCCAACAGCTCCTTCTCATTCGTCGCGACCATGTTGAACCGCAACGCCGACGGTTTCCATCGCCCGGACCCGACGCGCCGGGCCTTGGTCCCCTACGACCCCTGGGCGGCCCCGGTCCTGATCTGATCGCCCCCCGAACGAACGCACAAAGCACGGACGCATGGCCTTCCCCACCAATGCCACCATGGATCGCCCCGCCCCAGCCGCGCTCGTCGCGGCGGGCCTCGCCCACCACGGTGCCGGCCGGCTGGCCGAAGCGGAAAGCGCGTACCGGCGGGTTCTCGCCGACCACCCCCGTCACCCCGACGCCCTGCATCTCCTGGGGGCCCTGGCGTTGCAGGGTGGCAAGCCGGCGGAGGCCGTGGACTGGATGACGCAGGCCATCCGCTCCGCCCCCGACAACGCGGCCTGCTTCTCCAACCTCGCCAGCGCGTTGCGGCGGCTCAGCCGGCGCGACGAGGCCGAGGCATCCTGCCGGCGGGCCCTGGCGCTGGACGCCGGTTCCGCCGACGCGCTCAACAACTTCGCGAACGTGCTGTCGGACCAGGGCCGGCACGGCGACGCCGCAACCGCGCTGCGCCGGCTGCTGCGCCTCAAGCCGCGGCTGACCGACCAGCGGCTTCTGCTGGCGCAGGCGCTCATCCTGGACGGGCGCGCCGAGGAGGCGATCGAGGAGCTGATGCTGCTCCTCGGCATGGCGCCGTCGTCGGTCGCCGCCTACGCCAACCTGGGCATGGCCCACCGCCGTCTCGGCCGGGCCGAGGAGGCGGTCCGCTACTACCGCTGTGCGCTGGGCTTCGCGCCGGGCGATCCCGGCGTCCTCAACAACCTGGGCGTCACGCTTCAGGATCTCGGGCGGCTCGACGAGGCGGTGGCTTGCTTCCGGCAATCCATCGCGATGCAGCCGGACGCCGCGCACACCCACCTCAACCTCGGGCTCGCCGCCCGCGACCTGATGCGGATCGACGAGATGATCGCCCTGACGCGGGCCGCGGTCCGCCTCGACCCGACCCTGGCGGAGGCGCACACCGCGCTGAGCTTCGGGCTGCTGATCAAGGGCGAGCTGGAGGAGGGGTTTGCCGAGTACGAATGGCGCTCGCGCATGGCCGACTTCCCGTCGCCCCTGCGCAGCTTCGCCTCACCCCCCTGGGACGGCTCCGACCTCACCGGGCGGACCCTTCTGGTCCATGACGAGCAGGGGGTGGGCGACACGATCATGTTCGCCCGCTTCGCCCCGCAGCTTCAGGCGCGGGGCGTGCGCGTCTTCATGGAGTGCAACAGCCAGCTCGTCCGCCTGCTCTCCTCCATGCCGGGCATCGAGGGCGTGATCGGCCGGTTCGACACCCCACCGCCGCACGACGCGCACGTCGCCCTGGCAAGCCTTCCGCACCGGCTCGGCACCATGCTCTACACGATCCCCGCCGACACCCCCTATCTGCGCGCCGAGCCGGAGCTGGTGACACGCTGGGCGACGCGCATGGGGACGCCGGCCGGTCAGCGGACGGGGCTGCGGGTGGGGCTGGTCTGGGCGGGAAACCCTGGATTCAAGGCGGACCACATCCGTTCGCCGCGCCTGAAGGCGTTTCTTCCGCTGCTGGACGTTCCGGGCGTCACGGTCTTCGGGTTGCAGAAGGGAGCGGGACGGCAGGACCTGGAGACCTGCGGGCCGCTGCCGCCGTCCTTCATCGACCTCGGCGCGGAGATCACCGACTTCGCCGACACCGCGGCGATCATGGCGAGCCTCGACCTCGTCATCAGCTCCTGCACGGGGCCGGCCCATCTGGCCGGGGCGCTCGGCCGGCCGGTCTGGACGGTGCTGCCCTTCGCCCCCGACTGGCGCTGGCTGGACCAGGGAATGTGCACGCCGTGGTACCCGACCATGCGCCTGTTCCGCCAGAACCGGCGCGGCGAGTGGGCGCCCGTCGTCGGCTGTGTCCGCGCCGCTCTGCAAGCCCTCGCCCGTTCCCTCCTGTAACCTGTCGCAGGCGGCGTCAGGGCTTCAGCTTCATGGCGTCCAGGGTTCGAAGGGCCGGATGCTGCGGGCGGCGACGTCCGGCTCGACGAACAGGCGGGCGCGGGTGTTGAGGCGGGCGGCGAGGACGCTGAAGCCGCTGGCGGCGCTGGTGCCGACCACGTCGGCGTTCATCAGCACGTGGAAATCCTGAAGGAAATCCAGCCCCGCCCACTCCTCGACGACATCGGCCCGCGTCAGGGGATGGAACTCCGCGAAGGCGTGGCGGACCGCCGCGACGTCGTCGCTCGCCACATAGAGCACCGGCCGGTCGAGGCGCGGCCACCACACGCGCAGCCAGTCGACGTACCAAGCGGTCTCGGTGATCGGATAGTTGCACGTCACGAAGTCGCCGCGCCGGATGTGGAGCGCGACCACCGTGTTTCCCGCCGACCGCAACCGTTCGATCGCCGGTGCGAGGTGGGGCTCCCAGACCCGGCGCGGCGTCAGCCAGGACTGGACCCGTTGCCGGTACGCCTGCTTGTGCTCGAACAGGAACAGGGGCGAAAGGATGTCGCGGTCGGCGATCGGCGCCCGCTCCGCGCTGCCGCTCACCAGCTCGTTGAGGATGCGGCGGGAAAACAGCAGCGGCGGCAGCGGACCGCTCTGCGGCGGGTCGTTCAGCTCGAAGAAGGCGCCGCCCACCCAGTCGGGCGTCTCGAGCACGAAGCCGTGCTTCTCGGCGTAGAGCCGGACCAGGATGTATTCCAGGACGGTGTGGGCGAAGCGGCCCCGGGTGGCCAAGGACGACGAGGTCACGCGCGGGGGCCGGTCCCCGCCGTCCGCCCCCACGGCTGCGGGGCGGACCAGTTGAAGCCCCTGATCGGCCAGGGTCGCGCGCAAGGCGGCGAGCGACTTCACGGTGAAGAACCAGCCGTTGTCCCCGCGGACCGCCGCCAGCCGGTCGCGGGCCGCCCGGGGGGCGCCGTCCCGCAGGTCGAGCGCGGCGAGCGCGGTCAGGCATTCCCCGCGATAGGTCACGCCGCCAAGCGGCGTCGAGGCCAGGCGGGCGAAGAACGCCCGCCCTTCGGCCAGCCGGTCGCTGCGCAGGAAGAGGTTGCTCAGCAACTCGATGCTGAGGGACACATCGACGCCGGGGCTCGGCAGGCTTTCAATCAGTTCCGCCTGGGCCTCCGCCAAGCGGTCCAGATCGCTCAGCACCGTTGCCACCCGCAGATGGGCAAGGGCGAGCCCCAGCCGCGCTGACCGCCGGTAGGCGCGCAGAGCCCGTAGGGGATCGCCATGGGCGTACAGGGCGTTGCCGAAATTGTACCAGTATTCCGGACTGGACGGGCTGAGAGCCAGCGCGCGCCGCAGGCTGGCCTGGGCTGCGGCGTCATCGCCGCGTTCGAGCAGGGTGTTGCTCAGGTTCATGTGGGCGGGCGCCAGATCGGCCTTGACTGCGATGGCGCGGACCAGACTGTCCACCGCCTCGTCGAGTTCGCCGGCGCGACGGAGAACCACCCCCAGATCGTGATGGGCCTCGGCCAAACCGGGATCGAGGCGGGCGGCACGGCGCAGCGCGTGAACGGCTTGCGGCGTGCCGGCATCGCCCTGGGCCTGGAAGGCGTCGCCGAGATTGCGCCAGGCCTGCGGATGGCCCGGATCGAAGAGGGTCAGCCGCCGCCAGTCGGCGGTGGCCCGCGCGGGATGGCCGGTCTTGTCCAGGATGATGGCCCGGTTGACGCGCGCCTCGATCCAGCCGGGGGTGAGCCGAAGCGCGCGCCCGATCAGACTCAGGCATGCGGCCGGCCGGCCGCTCTGCCACTCGACCATGCCGAGCAGATACAAGGCGTTGGGGGTCGCCGGGTCGGCTTCCAGGACCCGGCGATAGAGAATGGCCGCCTCGGAAACGCGGCCGGCGCGATGCTCGTCGAAGGCGATGGCCAGGACTTCACCGATCGTGGCCATCACCCCGTCTCCCTCGACCTTCGAACCGCGGCCCGGATTTGCGACACCCGTACGGGCGTGTTCAGGCGGCGGAGGGTAGCCCGGCGAGGGCCGACCGATCAACTCGGAGCGGGCCGGATCGCTTCCATGCGGGACGGAACGGTCAAAACATGGTCAGCTGATCGCCAAGTGCTGGAGGGGGCTTGAAGTCGGCGCAGTTGAGGTTGGCGTCGCGGGCGTTGAGCCCCAGGCGCCGGCAGGCCAGCTTGAACCGTTTCGA